>NZ_JBFBFJ010000001.1:0-248471 GCF_040684155.1 Nocardioides sp. NPDC092400
TGTGAGATGCGAATGCTTGGTCGCTTCACACCTCACCCGGAGGTCTTCGTCATGGTCCAGCAACCACGCCGTACCTAACGTCCGTGGTCAGTACAGCTAGCCCGGGTCAGCCGCCGAGGATCGCGGTGAGCGCCTTGCGGTGCCGGGTGTACGCCGCGCGGCCGGCGCGGGTGATCCGGTACGACGTGGTGCCCCCGCGTCCGCGACCCTCCTTGGTGACCGCCACGTAGCCGGCCTTCTCCAGCGCCGACATCTGCTTGGACAGGTCGGAGTCGCTGACCTGCAGGTGCTCGCGCAGGAACGGGAAGGTCACCGTGCTGGCCGTCGAGAGGACCGCCATGGCGGCCAGCCGCTTCGGGGCGTGGATGACCGGGTCGAGCTCGTCGAGGCCGCTGGTCACGAGAGCCGTTCCCGCACACGCGCCGCGGCGGCGCCGTACGACTTCTCGTGCAGCCACAGCCCGGTGGTCGCCAGCACGAACATCAGTGCCGAGGCCCAGCCCCAGCCGGCGGCGTGGCCGGTCGTCCACACGGCGCCGAAGATCAGCGCCGCGCCCACGAAGTACAGCGCGAACATCGGCCCCATCCCGCGCGGGGCGCGACGCAGCATCGACGGCATCGCGCCGCGGTAGCCGGCATACCACGCGCAGAAGGTCCCGAGCGCCCCGATGAGCACCACGAGCAGCACGAGCGCGCTCGGCAGGTGGTCCTCGGTCAGTCCC
This sequence comes from Nocardioides sp. NPDC092400, assembly GCF_040684155.1. Taxonomy (NCBI): domain Bacteria; kingdom Bacillati; phylum Actinomycetota; class Actinomycetes; order Propionibacteriales; family Nocardioidaceae; genus Nocardioides; species Nocardioides sp. NPDC092400. The sequence goes on from NZ_JBFBFJ010000001.1 coordinate 722, forward strand.
TGCATGCCGGTGATCCCGGCGAACCACGCACCGGCGGCCGGGAAGTACCACGCCGGCGTCGGCGGGTAGTCGACGTACGGCGCCGCCTCGGCCCGCTCGAGCTCGCGCAGCAGGTCCTGGTCCGGGTTCGTTTCCATGGTGGAAAGTTATCCGATCACTTTCCGGATTGGCAAGTGTCTGGTCCGCTCGGACCGCCCGCGCGGGTGGTGCGTGAGTGTCGGGGGAGCGGGGTACTGTCGCGGCACCAGCGAGATCGGGACCGAGGGAGGCGCGGCATGGGCAGGACGCACCTGGGTTGGCCGGTGCTCCGCCAGCTGCTCGGCTCCGACCCGCTCGGCCGCGGCGTCGCCGCCCGCTCGCGGCAGACCGACGCCACCACCGCCCGCACCGAGACCGCGGACCGGGTCGCGAAGAGCGTCTGCCCCTACTGCGCCGTCGGCTGTGCGCAGAAGATCTTCGTCAAGGACGAGCAGGTCGTCCAGATCGAGGGCGACCCCGACAGTCCGGTCAACCGCGGCCGCCTGTGCCCCAAGGGCGCGGCCAGCAAGAACCTCGTCACCAGCGAGCTGCGCCAGACCAAGGTCCGCTACCGCCGGCCGTACGGCACGGAGTGGGAGGACCTCGAGCTCGACGTCGCGATGGAGATGATCGCCGACCGGGTCGTCAAGGCGCGCAACGACACCTGGCAGGACCTCGACGACCAGGACCGCAAGGTCCGGCGGACGATGGGCATCGCCAGCCTCGGAGGGGCGACCCTCGACAACGAGGAGAACTACCTCATCAAGAAGCTCTTCACCGCGATGGGCGCCATCCAGATCGAGAACCAGGCGCGGATATGACACTCCGCCACGGTCCCCGGTCTGGGGACCTCGTTCGGGCGCGGCGGCGCCACAGGATTCCTCCAGGACCTGTCCAACGCTGACTGCATCGTCATCCAGGGCTCGAACATGGCCGAGGCCCACCCCGTGGGCTTCCAGTGGGTCATGGAGGCGAAGGCCCGCGGGGCGAAGGTCATCCACGTCGACCCGCGGTTCACCCGCACCAGCGCGCTCGCGGACACCTTCGTGCCGCTGCGCGTGGGCAGCGACATCGCGTTCCTCGGCGGGATCATCAACTACGTCCTGGCCAACGAGCTGGACTTCCGCGAGTACGTCGTGGCGTACACCAACGCCGCGACCATCGTCAGCGACGAGTTCGGCGACACCGACGACCTCGACGGGCTGTTCTCCGGCTTCGACCCCGAGACGCGCACCTACGACCCGGAGTCCTGGCAGTACGCCACGCAGGAGGACGACGGCCAGGAGCGCCAGGACCACCGGATGCAGCGGGAGACCGCCGCGGGCATGCAGCACGAGACGCACGGGATGAGCGTCGACGGCGACGTGCAGCGCGACGAGACCCTGCAGCACCCCAACTGCGTCTACCAGGTCCTCAAGCGGCACTTCTCGCGCTACACCCCTGAGGTCGTGGCGAGCACGTGCGGCGTCAGCGAGGAGCAGTTCCTCGAGGTCTGCAAGACGTGGACCGAGAACTCCACCCGTGACCGCACCACCGCGCTGGTCTACAGCGTCGGCTGGACCCAGCACAGCGTCGGCGTGCAGTACATCCGCACCGGCGCGATCCTCCAGCTGCTGCTGGGCAACATGGGCCGCCCCGGCGGCGGGATCATGGCGCTGCGCGGCCACGCGAGCATCCAGGGCTCCACCGACATCCCGACCCTGTTCAACCTGCTCCCCGGCTACCTGCCGATGCCGAACGCCGAGGAGCACCAGTCCCTCGACCAGTGGGTCGACGCGGTGCGCCACCCCGGCGCGAAGGGCTTCTGGTCCAAGGCCGGCGCGTACGGCGTCAGCATGCTCAAGGCCTGGTGGGGCGAGCACGCGACGGCCGAGAACGACTTCTGCTTCGACTACATGCCGCGGATCACCGGCGACCACGGCACCTACCGCACCGTGCTCGACATGATCGACGGCAAGGTCAAGGGCTACTTCCTGCTCGGGCAGAACCCCGCCGTCGGCTCCGCGCACGGCAAGGCCCAGCGCCTGGGCATGGCGAACCTCGACTGGCTGGTCGTGCGCGACCTGTTCGAGATCGAGAGCGCGTCGTTCTGGAAGGACTCGCCCGAGGTCGCGACCGGCGAGATCGTGCCCGAGGAGTGCCGCACCGAGGTCTTCCTCATGCCGGCCGCCTCCCACGTGGAGAAGGAGGGCACCTTCACCCAGACCCACCGGATGCTGCAGTGGCGGGAGAAGGCCGTCGAGCCGCCGGGCGACTGCCGCAGCGAGCTGTGGTTCTTCTTCCACCTCGGCCGGATGATCCGGGAGCGGCTGGCCGGCTCGACCGAGGAGCGGGACCGCCCGCTGCTGGAGCTCACCTGGGACTACCCGCTGCTCGGAGAGACCCAGGACCCCGACGCCGAGGCGGTTCTCAAGGAGATCAACGGCTTCGAGGTCGCCACCGGTCGCCCGCTCTCGACCTTCACCGAGATGACCGACGACGGGTCGACCGCCGGCGGCTGCTGGATCTACACCGGCGTGATGAAGGACGGCGTCAACCAGGCTGCCCGCCGCAAGCCCGGCCGCGAGCAGGACTGGGTCGCGGCCGAGTGGGGCTGGACCTGGCCGGCGAACCGGCGCACGCTCTACAACCGCGCCTCGGCCGACCCCGAGGGCCGCCCGTGGAGCGAGCGCAAGGCCTACGTGTGGTGGGACGAGGAGCAGCAGCGCTGGACCGGCCACGACGTGCCGGACTTCGAGGTGACCAAGCCGCCGACGTACCGACCCGAGCAGGGAGCGGACGGCATCGAGGGCATCGCCGGCGACGACCCGTTCATCATGCAGGGCGACGGGAAGGGCAGCCTCTACGTGCCGCAGGGGCTCATCGACGGGCCGATGCCGACGCACTACGAGCCGGTCGAGTCGCCGTTCCGCAACCCGATCTACGGCCAGCAGGCGAACCCCACGCGCAAGGAGTACCCGCGCCAGGACAACCGCCTGAACCCGAGCCCGCCCGAGGACGGCAGCGAGGTCTTCCCCTACGTCTTCACCACCAGCCGGCTGACCGAGCACCACACGGCGGGCGGCATGAGCCGGTACGTCGCGCGGCTCGCCGAGCTGCAGCCGGAGATGTTCGTCGAGGTCAGCCCGGAGCTGGCCGCGGAGCGCGGGCTGGAGAACGGCGGCTGGTGCCACGTGGTGACCGCGCGCGCGGCGATCGAGGCGCGGGTGCTGGTGACCGAGCGGCTGAGCCCGCTGCGGGTCGAGGGGCGCACCGTGCACCAGGTGTGGCTGCCCTACCACTGGGGCACGGGTGGCCTGGTGACCGGCGACTCGGCCAACGACCTGTTCGGCATCTCGCTGGACCCCAACGTCCTGATCCAGGAGAGCAAGGTGGGCACCTGTGACGTCCTTCCGGGCCGTCGCCCGACCGGCCGAGCGGTGGTGGACCTCGTGACGTCCTACCAGCGGCGCGCGGGCGTCCACGACGACCACACCGTCCCGATCGTCACGACCGGACCGGGGGCGGCCGGCGACGACGAGGGCGACCCGACCGGCGGCGGGGGAGGCGCACAGTGAGCTGGACGATCAGCGAGAACTCCTTCTGGGGGCCGCTCGACCCGGCGGCCGACGCCGGCTACCCCGAGGACCGGCCCAAGCGGAAGGGCTTCTTCACCGACACCAGCATCTGCATCGGGTGCAAGGCGTGCGAGGTCGCCTGCAAGGAGTGGAACGACGTCCCGTCGGACCACTTCGACATGACGGGCACGTCCTACGACAACAGCCACTCCCTCAACGCCAACCAGTGGCGCCACGTCGCCTTCATCGAGCAGCCCAAGCGGCTGGTCACCGAGGGTGCCGGGCAGGACACCGGGCTGCGCGGGACCGTCGACCTGGGGATGCCGACCGTGCCGCCGACCGGCGCCCCCGAGCAGCTGGCCAACGGAGCCGACGACCGGCCCGACTTCCGCTGGCTGATGTCCTCCGACGTTTGCAAGCACTGCACCCACGCGGCGTGCCTGGACGTGTGCCCGACGGGCTCGCTGTTCCGCACGGAGTTCGGCACGGTCGTGGTGCAGGACGACATCTGCAACGGCTGCGGCTACTGCGTGCCCGCCTGCCCGTACGGCGTCATCGAGCGGCGCAAGGCCCCCGACGGGGCCAAGAACGTCGGCATCGCCCAGAAGTGCACGCTGTGCTACGACCGGCTCGACGCGGGCAAGACGCCGGCGTGCGCGCAGGCCTGCCCGACCCAGTCGATCCAGTACGGCGACGTCGAGGAGCTGCGCGAGCGGGCCAACAAGCGGGTGGAGCAGCTCCACGACGCCGGGATCATGGACGCCCGGCTCTACGGCAACGACCCCGAGGACGGCGTCGGCGGCACCGGCGCGTTCTTCCTGCTCCTCGACGAGCCGGAGGTCTACGGCTTCCCGCCGGACCCGGTGGTGACCACCAAGGACCTGCCGGACATGTACAAGCGCGCGATCGCGGCCGCGGGCACGCTGCTCGCGGGCGCGGCGCTCGCCTTCGTCGGGAGGCGCGGATGACCACCGGCCGCCCGACCGGGCCCGAGGGCGACCCGACCGAGGACGCGCACACCCACGACCAGGTCAACGCCGCGAGCGACCCGCTCGGCGCCGAGGGCGACAACGCCGTCGGCCGCGAGGGCCCGCAGGGGGTGCGGTCGCAGACGACCGCCACGGTCGGCACGCGCGGCGGTGCGCGCGGCAGCGGTGAGGGCGGCTCCGGTCGCCGACGGGGTGGTCGCCGCGGCGGTGGTCGCGGCGGCGACCGGTCGATGGTGCCGGAGGCGGAGTTCACCTCCTACTACGGCCGGCCGATCGTCAAGCCGTCGCCGTGGGAGGCCGACATCCCGGCGTACCTCTTCGCCGGCGGGCTCGCCGCCGGCTCCTCGCTCCTCGCCGCCGGGGCGGACCTGACCGGGCGGCCGGTCATGCGGCGCTCGGGGCGGCTGGTCTCGATCGGCGCCCTCGGGTTCTCCATGGTGGCGCTGGTGCACGACCTCGGCACGCCGAGCCGGTTCTACAACATGCTGCGCGTGGCGAAGCCGACGTCGCCGATGTCGATGGGCACATGGATCCTGTCGGGCTACGGCGCGTTCGCCGGCGCCGCGACGGCGGCCGAGGTGGCGCGGATGCTGCCGCCGCGGTGGGGCTCCTCGGGGCCGCTGCGCCGGCCGCTGGCCATGCTGCCGTACGTCGACCGGCCGGCCGGGGTGCTGGCGGCGGTCATCGCGCCCGCGGTCGCGTCGTACACCGCCGTGCTGCTCTCCGACACCGCCACCCCGTCCTGGCACTCGGCCTACCGCGAGCTGCCGTTCGTCTTCGTGGGTTCCGCCGCGGCCGCGTCGTCGGGGATGGCGATGATCACCGCCCCGGTCGCCGAGGCCGGTCCGGCCCGCCGGCTCGCCGTCGCGGGCGCCGCGCTCGAGCTGGTCATGGAGCACCGCATGGAGCAGACGATGGGCGTCACCGCCGAGCCTCTGCACCACGGCACGGCCGGCCGGCTCATGCGGGCGGCCAAGGCGCTCACGGCCGCCGGAGCCGCCGGGTCGCTGCTGGCCGGGCGCAGCCGCACCCTCTCGGTGCTCTCGGGTGCCGCGCTGCTGGCCGGGTCGGCCTGCACGCGCTTCGGCGTCTTCGAGGCCGGCCAGGCCTCGGCCAAGGACCCGAAGTACACCGTCGTCCCGCAGCGCCAACGGCTCGAGGAGCACGGGCCCACCCGCCACCCCGGCTGATCTGCACGGACCGGGTGCGCGCCGCCACTGTCAAGGGTCAAATGTCGACCCGGTGGCGCTGTGGTGCCCAGGGATCGGGCACCGTAGGACCATGACGCTGACTCGGGACGACCTCACGACCGCCCCTCCGGCGACCACCGATGGGCCGTCGACCGCGACGCCGCGCGCGGCCGTCGAGAAGACGTACCCCGGAGGGCTGACCGCAGCCCAGGTCGAGGAGATCGGCCGCGAGCTCGACGCGATCCGCCAGGAGGTCCTCGACGACCGCGGCGAGGTCGACGCGGCGTACATCCGGCGGGTCATCCGCGCGCAGCGCGCGCTCGAGCTCGGCAGCCGCGTCGTGCTCCTCGCCGCCGGCCGCAACAAGCTCGCCTGGGTGGTCGGCACGGTCGGCCTGACCACCGCCAAGGCGCTGGACAACATGGAGATCGGCCACAACGTCCTGCACGGCCAGTGGGACTGGATGCGCGACCCGAAGATCCACTCCTCGACCTGGGACTGGGACCACGCCTCCCCGCCGGCGCAGTGGAAGCGGGCGCACAACGAGGTCCACCACCGCTACACCAACATCCTCGGCCAGGACAACGACCTGGGCTACGGCATCCTCCGCGTCGACGAGTCGCAGCAGTGGCGCCCGCGCCACCTGGTGCAGCCGCTGTGGAACTTCGTGACCGCGTGCATCTTCGAGTACGGCATCGCGATGTACGACCTCGACTTCGGCGAGCACCTGCGCGCGAAGAAGAAGATGCCCCCCGAGAAGCGCGACGAGGTCGTCGCCGCGCTGCACAAGGTCCGCAAGCAGGTCACCAAGGACTTCGTGGTCCACCCGATCCTCAGCGGTCCCGGCTGGCGCGCCACGCTGGCGGCCAACGCCGTCGCCGTCCTCGGGCGCAACATCTGGAGCCACTCGGTCATCATGTGCGGCCACTTCCCCGAGGGCGTCGAGACCTTCGAGGAGCCCGAGCTCGACGAGTCCGAGACCCGCGCGCAGTGGTACCTGCGCCAGATGCTCGGCTCGGCGAACATCTCCGGCTCCAAGTTCATGCACCTGATGACCGGCAACCTCTCCCACCAGATCGAGCACCACTGCTTCCCCGACCTGCCCAGCCGCCGGTACGGCGAGATCGCGCCGCGGATGCGGGCGGTCTTCGACAGGTACGGCCTGACCTACAACGCCCGGCCGCTCCCGCAGCAGGTCGCCAGCGCCTGGCACAAGGTCGTCCGGCTCTCGCTGCCCAACGGCTGGCTGGCCGAGACCAACCGGCGCAACCTCGGCCGGCAGCTGCGCAAGCTGGCCCGTCCCGAGCCGGCGGCGCTCACCGCCTGACCCCGGGGCAGCACGGCCGGCACTTTCCGCTGCCGAAGTGCTGAACGAACCGGCCTCCGCGGGGTCGCGGCACGCTCAGCCACGGCCGTCGGAGGGCCGTTGGTTCAGTACTTCGGCGGCCTCACCGGTCCTGGTGGACGCCCTCGCGCGCGACCGTGCCGGGCACGACCACCTCGGCGTCGACGCCCAGGACGAGGTCGCCGGAGGCCGGGTCCCGCGGGCGGTACGCCGCGAGGGCGGCCAGCACGCGGCCGCCCCGCTCGCCGGTGACGGGGTCGGTGTCGACCACGGCGCACCGCGGCACGGTCGAGGTGACCCGCACGCGCGCCGGGCCCAGCTGCACCTCCGAGCCGACCCAGCCGTCCTCGGCGTGCGGCTCCTCGGACTCCACCACGAACGTCGGCCGGAACCGCGCGGCCAGCTCCTCGACCGGCAGGCCGACCCGCTCGGCGAGGGCCCGCAGGGTGCCGGTCGAGACGATCGTGACGGCGCCGGCGTACACCACCCCGCCGCGCGGTGCGGCCGCCAGCCGCACCGGCTTCCCGAGGTGGGAGGAGAGCAGCTCGGCGTGCGGGCCGTCGAGCAGGTCGAGGGCCACCGAGCGGCCCCAGTAGTCACAGGTCACGGTGGCACCGGAGGCCGCGACGGGTCCCCCGGCGGTCTTCCCGGAGGGCAGGGCCAGGGACAGCCCGTCGGGGGAGGGGACGGCCGAGACGGCCACCAGCGACGGGTGCTGCACGGTGCGCAGCACCTGCTGCCGGTCGACGTCGACGACGCACCAGGAGCGGTCGCCGACGGGTCCGGCTCGGTCGAGCCGGACCGCGTCGTACGACTGGTGGCGGGTGCCCTTGACCGGTGCGAAGCCGGCCCGGACCACCCGCGGCGCGGCGACCGTCAGGGCAGCGGGTCCACTTCGGCGTGGTCCCCGACCGTCGCCGCGAGCGTGCGCAGGTGGAACGTCGCGTCGCCGAGGAGGTGGTCGAGGGCGGTGAGCCGGCTGGTGTAGGCGCCGATGGAGTACTCCGCGGTCATGCCGATGCCGCCGTGGAGCTGGATCGCCTCCTGGCCGATGTGCCGACCGGCCCGCGCCACCTGCAGCGACGCGCGCCCGGCCGCCTCGGCGACCTCCGCGGGCGAGCCCGCCGCCACGACCATCGTCGCCCAGACGGCCAGGGACTTGGCCAGCTCCAGCGAGATGTACATGTCGGCGGCCCGGAAGGTGAGCGCCTGGAAGGTGTTGAGGGTGACCCCGAACTGCTTGCGCGAGGTGAGGTACGCCGAGGTGGTCCGCAGCGCGGTCTCCATCGCGCCGACCGCCTCGTTGCACGCCATCACGCGGGCGATGTCGGTGACGGTGGCGATGGAGGCCGCCGCGTCCGAGCCGGGCTCTCCGAGCGGGGTGGCGGGCGTGCCCGTGAAGGTGACCTTGGCCGCCCGGCCGCCGTCGTGCGTGGCGTACCCCGTGCGGGTGAGCCCGTCGGCGTCCCCGGGCACCAGGAACAGCCCGGTCCCTCCGTTCGGCAGCAGCGCGCTGACGACCAGCACGTCGGCGCGGGCGCCCTGGGGGACCGGCTCCTTGGTGCCGGTCAGCGTCCAGGCGCCGCCGTCCTCGGCCGCGGTGACCGCGGTCGCGTCGTTGGTCCAGCGCCGGCCGGGCTCGGCGAGGGCCGGCGCCAGCAGGCTCTCGCCGGCGCTCAGCGCGCCGAGCACCTCGGCCCGCTGCTCCGCGGTCCCGACCGCGCTGACCAGCCCGCCGGCCCACACCACGGAGGTGAGGTAGGGCTCGGGGGCGACGACGCGGCCGAGCTCCTCGGCCACGATCGAGATCTCGACCGGGCCGGCGCCGACGCCGCCGTCGTCCTCGCTGAAGGGCAGGCCGAGCAGGCCCATCTCGGCCATCCGGCCCCACTGCGCCTCGTCGAAGCCGGGGTCCGTCGCGACCGTCTGCCGCCGCTGCTCGTAGTCGGAGTAGGCCTTGCCGACCAGGCCGCGGACGGCCTCGCGCAGCGCCTGCTGCTCCTCGTCGTAGGTGAAGTCCATGAGAAGTCCCTTCCCGTCCCGCTCAGAGTCCGAGGATCGTCTTGGCGATGATCTGGCGCTGCACCTCGTTGGAGCCGCCGTAGATCGAGGCCTTGCGGAGGTTGAGGTACGCCGGGGTGGCGCGGCGCGACCACCACGGCAGGTCCGAGTCGTCCCCGGCGCCGGTGGCCAGCGAGGCCGGCCCGGCGAGGTCGACGACCAGCTCGGAGACCGCCTGCTGCAGCTCGGTGCCCTTGAGCTTGAGCACCGACGAGGCCGGGTGGGGCTTGCCGTCGGCGGAGTGGGCGACCACGCGGAGCGCGGTCAGCTCCAGGGCGAGCAGCTCGTTCTCGAGCTCGGCGATGCGGCTGCTGGTGAGCGGGTCGTCGAGCTGGCCGGTCTCGCGGGCCCAGTCCTTGGCCTGCGCCAGCACCCGCTTCGTGCCACCCACCGGGGCGACGCCGACGCGCTCGTTGCCGAGGAGGAACTTGGCCTGCGTCCAGCCGGAGTTCAGCTCGCCGACGAGGTTCTCGGCCGGGACGCGGACGTCCTCGAACCACACCTCGTTGACCTCGTGGCCGCCGTCGATCAGCTCGATCGGGCGGACGGTGAGACCCGGCGAGGTCATGTCGATGAGGAGCATCGAGATGCCCGCCTGCTTCTTCACGTCCGGGTCGGTGCGGACCAGGGTGAAGATCCAGTCGCCGTACTGGCCCAGCGTCGTCCACGTCTTCTGGCCGTTGACGACGAACTCGTCGCCGTCGCGGACCGCGGTCGTGCGCAGCGAGGCCAGGTCGGAGCCGGCGTCGGGCTCGGAGAAGCCCTGGGACCACCAGATGTCGAGGTTCGCCGTCGCCGGCAGGAACCGCTCCTTGATCTCCTGGGACCCGAAGTGGGCGATCACCGGCCCGATCATCGAGGCGTTGAAGGCCAGCGGAGCGGGCACGTCGGCGCGCTGCATCTCCTCGTGCCAGATGTGGCGGCGCAGCGGGGACCAGTCCTTGCCTCCCCACTCGACCGGCCAGTTCGGGACCGCGAGGCCGTGGGCGTTGAGCACCCGCTGGCTCTCGACGATCTGGTCCTTGGTCAGCTCGCGGCGGTTCGCGACGGCGTCGCGGATCTCCTGCGGGACCTCGGTGGTGAAGAACGTCCGCATCTCGTCGCGGAACGCGGCGTCCTCGGCGGACAGCTCCAGCTGCATCGGCAACCCTCCCGGCTCGGCGGCGCGGCCGTCTCGCCGCGCGGGTGCCACCGTAGTCCTGCGGCCCGAGCGGACGCTCGGGGCGGGCACCGGCAGGCCGCGGCGTGCGGCAGGGTCAGCCGACGTCGACCATCCACTGCACGCCGTACCGGTCCTTGAGCTGGCCGAACACGTCGCCCCACATCTGCTTCTCCAGCGGGACGTGCACCTCCCCGCCCTCCGCGAGTCCCTCGAACCAGCCGCGCAGGCGCGCCTCGTCGTCGCCGCTGAGGGTCAGCGACACGGTGGCGTCGCCGGGGGTGAGCGTGGTGCCGGGCGGGAGGTCGGAGGCCATGAACATCAGGCCGTCCTCGGTGCGCAGCATCGAGTGCATGACACCGTCGGCGGCCGAGCCCTCCGTGCCGTACTCGCCGAAGGTGCTGATGGTCAGCTCCCCGCCGAGGACCGACCGGTAGAAGGTCATCGCCTCGCGGGTGGTGCCGTCGAAGTGCAGGTAGGGGCTGAGCTGGACGGGCATGGCGGCCTCCGGTGGGGGTCGAGCGGGCGGGGGTGGTGGTGGGTACGCCGGCTCCGACCCCCGGGCCGCGCCGGAATCATCGGTCCGGGCGCGTCGTGCCGCCCGAATCGCGCAATTGAACGATCGCGGTGGCCCGGAGGCGGCGCCCGGGGATTTCGCGCGGTCGGTCAGGATGGGCTCCATGGCTTCCCGCATGGACTCCCGCACCCTCGGACGCACCGGCCGCGACGTCTCGGTCGTCGGTCTCGGCACCTGGCAGCTCGGCGCCGACTGGGGCGAGGTGAGCGAGGACGACGCGCGGGCCGTGCTCGAGGCGTCGGTGGCCGACGGGGTCACCTTCTTCGACACCGCCGACGTCTACGGCGACGGGCGCAGCGAGCAGGTGATCGGCTCCTTCCTCCGCGACCACGACGGCATCACCGTGGCCACCAAGATGGGGCGCCGCGTCGACCAGGTCCCGGAGAACTACCGGCTGGACGCCTTCCGCGAGTGGACCGACCGCTCGCGCCGCAACCTCGGCGTGGACACCCTCGACCTGGTCCAGCTGCACTGCCCGCCGAGCGCCACGATCGACGACGACGCGACGTACGACGCGCTCGACACCCTGGTCGCCGACGGTGCGATCGCGGCGTACGGCGTCTCGGTCGAGACCGCCGACCAGGCGCTGTCGGCGATCGCCCGCCCGAACCTGGCCAGCGTGCAGATCATCCTCAACGCCTTCCGGCTCAAGCCCCTGGACCGCGTGCTCCCCGCCGCGCAGGAGGCCGGCGTCGGGATCATCGCGCGGGTGCCGCTCGCCTCCGGGCTGCTGTCGGGCAAGTACGACGAGGACACCACCTTCGACGAGGACGACCACCGCACCTACAACCGCGACGGCAGCGCCTTCGACCGTGGCGAGACCTTCTCCGGCGTCGACTTCGCGACCGGCGTGGCCGCCGCGCGCGAGTTCACCGCGCTCGTCGCCGAGCACGGCCCCGAGGGAGCCACCGCCGCCCAGGTCGCGCTCGCGTGGGTCTGGCAGCAGCCCGGCGTCACCACCGTCATCCCGGGTGCGCGCAACCCCGAGCAGGCCCGCGCCAACGCCGCGGCCGGCACGCTCCCGCCGCTGTCGCAGGACCTCCTCGACGGGGTTTGCCGGATCTACGACACCCACTTCCGTGAGGCGGTCCACCACCAGTGGTGAGGCTGCTCCTCCTGCCCCTGCTGCTCTGCGGGCTCCTCGGCCTGACCGCGGCCTGCGCCGAGGACGCCAGCGAGGTGCAGCGCCTCATCGAGGAGCGCGGCGCGGCCGTGCTCGACGTGCGCACCCCCGACGAGTACGCCGCCGGCCACGTCGAGGGGGCGGTCAACATCGACCTCGCCGCCGACGACTTCCGCGACCGGGTCGCCCAGCTCCCGCGCGGGCGCTACTACGTCGTCTACTGCGAGTCGGGGGAGCGGTCGACCCAGGCCATCGAGGTGATGCGCGGCCTCGGCTTCGGCAGCGTCGTCAACGGCGGCGGCTACGACTCGCTCGTCGACCTCGGCATCCCCACCGAGTGATGGACGCCCCGCCGCTGACCCCGTCGCCGACCCCGCCGCTGACCCGGTCGGTCGCCGCCCGCTGCGACTACTTCGACACCGGCCGGTGCCGCTCGTGCGCGCTGCTCGACCAGCCGTACGACGCGCAGCTCGCCGACAAGCAGCGGGAGGTCGAGGCGCTCCTGCCGGCGCCGGCGGCGGGGTGGTCCGAGCCCGTGGCGTCGCCGCCGGTCGAGTTCCGCAACAAGGCCAAGATGGTCGTCGGGGGCACCGCGACGGAGCCCACGCTGGGCATCCTCGACGCGGCCTTCGCGGGCGTGGACCTGCGGGAGTGCCGGCTCCACACGCGGGGTCTCCACGACGCCCTGCCGGTGCTGGCCGACTTCGTGCGGCAGGCCGACCTGGCGCCGTACGACGTGGTGCAGCGGCGCGGCGAGCTCAAGCACCTGCTGGTGACCGAGTCACCGGCCGGTGAGCTGATGGTGCGGTTCGTGTGCCGGTCCCAGGAGCCGGTCGCACGGCTGCGCAAGCACCTGCCCTCGCTGCTCGGGCGGCTGCCGGTCGCGGTCGCCACGGTGAACCTCCAGCCCGCGCACAAGGCGGTGCTCGAGGGCGAGCGGGAGATCGTGCTGACCCCGGCCGCCACGCTCGCGATGCCGCTCGGCGCGGTGACCCTGCACCTGCGCCCGCGCAGCTTCTTCCAGACCAACACCGCCATGGCCACCGCGTTGTACGGCGAGGCGGTCGCGTGGACCACGGACCTCGCGCCGCGCTCGGTGTGGGACCTCTACTCCGGCGTCGGCGGGTTCGCCCTCCACCTGGCCGCGCCGGGCCGCGCGGTCACCGGGGTGGAGATCTCCCAGGAGGCGGTCCGCTCGGCCGAGCACAGCGCCGCGGCGGCCGGCCTGGCCGACGTCCGGTTCCTGCCCGGCGACGCCACGACGTACGCGGTCAACGCCGCACCGGAGGCCGTGCCGGACCTCGTCGTGGTCAACCCTCCCCGGCGCGGCATCGGGGACCAGCTGGCCGGGTGGCTGGAGGGCTCCGGCGTGCCGCACGTGCTCTACTCCAGCTGCAACGCCCGGACCCTCGCCGCCGACCTGGCCGCGATGCCGTCGTACGCCCCGGTGCGCGGCCGGCTGCTGGACATGTTCCCGCACACCCGGCACTACGAGGTCCTGGTCCTGCTCGGCCGCCGGTGACGCACGCCTCGCGCAGCGCGGGTCCGCGAGACCCGTCGTGCGGCGGTGGGGAGGGGTCCGTAGATTGGGTCGACGTGGCCGAGGACTACTGCGAGCTGTGCGACCTCCCGCTGAGCCAGTGCGTGCACGGGCGTCCCGAGCCGAAGCCGGTGGAGCCCGAGAAGGCGCCGCCCGCCTCGCGGGTGCGGACCCGGACGACCACGCCGCGCGTGCCCGGCACGCCGGTGAGGAAGAGCGCCCCACGCAAGTGGACCTCGCCCGACGAGCTGAAGGCGCCGATCGTCGCGCTGCTCCAGGAGAGCGGCGGGGAGCTGCCGGCCGACGAGGTCTTCCCGACCCTCGACGAGCGGCTCGGCGAGGCGCTGCGGCCGGGCGACCGGGAGCCCTCGCCCACCGGTGAGCCCCGCTGGCAGCTCGCGGCGCGCAAGGCCCGGCGGGCGCTGCAGGACGAGGGCGTCCTCGAGCCGGGGACGCCGGGCGTCTGGCGGCTCAGCGCAGCCGACTGAGCCGCGCCGGCGCGCTGGCGCGATGCCGCGCCGGTCAGCCGAGCGAGCTGAGGTCGGGCGGCACGTCGACGGCGTGCTCCTCGAGGATCTCGATCCGCACCACCTCGAGCGCGCGCTCGTTGGTCGCGGCCAGCACGACGGGGGCGGCCGCGCCCGCCCGGTAGGACTGCAGCCAGCGGCCGGCCACCACGCACCACGGGTCGCCCGGGTGCAGGCCCGGGAAGTGCCACTCCGGCCGCGGCGTGGACAGGTCGTTGCCGACCGAGCGCTGGTGGTCCAGGAACTCGGCGGTCATCACCGCGCACACGGCGTGCAGACCCACGTCGTCGGAGCCGCACGAGCAGAGCCCGTCGCGGTAGAAACCCGTCAACGGGTCGGTCCCGCACGGCACCAGCTCCCCGCCCAGCACGTTCCGCTCACCCATGGCAGCAGCCTAGGGGCGGTGGGCGCCGGAGGGGCGCGGAAAATCCGTCGACACCCCGCTGGGGCGCGCACGACGATGACGTCCGTGACCACGACCTCCGAGCGACCGCACCGGCGCGCCGGCTGGCGTGCGCTGACCCCGGAGCAGAAGCAGGCGCGCCTCCGTCACCTCCGCGAGCGCCAGCAGCGCCAGGTCGAGCTCGAGATCCGCCGGCTGGGCACGCTGGTCTGAGGGCACCCGGGTCGGGCACCGTCCGCGCATGTGCTTCTCGCTCGAGGCCGACCTGGTCGCCGGCGCCCTCGTCCTGCCGGTGGGGGTCCTGGCACTGCGTGAGGTGCGGGCGCCGCGGGAGCTGCCGCTGGCGGCGTTGCCGCTGCTTCTCGCCGCCCACCAGCTGACCGAGGCCGTCGTCTGGGCAGGGGTCGAGGGCCGGGTCCCCGACCAGGCCGCGCACGTGGCCGCCGTGGCGTACGTCGTCGTGGCGCTCCCGCTGCTCCCGACGCTCGTGCCGGCGGCCGTCCTCCTGGTCGCGCGCTCCGGACGCAGGCGGTGGGTGGCGCCGTTCCTCGCGCTCGGCGCCGTCGTCACCGCCCACCTCGCCCGGTTGGTCGTCGAGAACGGCGTCCGGGTGGAGGCCCACCCGCACGCGCTGGTCTACCGGATCGGGCTGCACGACCCCGAGCTGTGGACGGGCCTCTACGTGCTCGCGACGATGGGCGCCTGCCTGGTGGCCGGCCACCGCCTCGTCGTGGCCTTCGGGGTGGTGAACCTCGTCGGGCTCACCGTCGTGGCGCTCGCCTACCGCGACGCCTTCGCCTCGTTCTGGTGCCTCTACGCCGCCCTCTCCTCCCTCCTCGTGCTCGCCCACCTCGTGCACAGCCGCCCGGGCCCCGGCGCCTCGGCCGGCGCGCGACCCGGCGCCCGCACGGCCGCCGCGTGAGCGGCACCAGGCTGGTCCCGACGCTCGCGCCGCGCCCGCCCCGCGCGCCGGCCGCCGCGGTCCTCGTCCTGCACGGCGGTGACGCCCGCCCCGGCGACCCGCTGGTCAGCCCGTGGCAGCTCTCGGTGCTGCGGATGGTGCCGGTCGCGGCGCGCACCGCCCGGGCCGGGCGCGGCCGCCTCGCCGTCCACCGCGTCCTCAACGCGACCCGGGGCTGGGGCACCGACCGGACGCCGGTCGACGACGCCCGCTGGGCGATGGCACGCGTCCGGGAGCGGTACGGCGACCTGCCGATCGGCCTCGTGGGCCACTCCCTCGGCGGCCGGGCGGCGCTGCTGGCCGGCCAGGAGCCGGGGGTGGCGGCGGTGGTCGCGCTCAACCCGTGGCTGCACCCCACCGACGATGCGGACCTCGCCGGGCGCCGAGTCCTCGTGGTGCACGGCACCGAGGACCGGGTCGCGCCGCCGGAGCGGGCGCGCACGGTCGTGCAGCGGCTGCGCCGGCGGGCCGACGTCGAGTGGCTGGAGGTCCCCGGAGCCGGCCACGCGATGCTGCGGCACGCCGCCGTCTTCGAGCGGGCCGCCGCCGACGCGTTGACCGCGGCGCTGCTCCCGCCCGACGTACGGTGAGCCGCATGAGCCACCTGCTGGTCGTCATGGGCGTCTCCGGTTCGGGCAAGTCCACGGTGGGGGCCGCGCTCGCGCAGCGGCTGCGGGTGCCGTTCGCGGACGCCGACGACTTCCACCCCGAGGCCAACATCGCCAAGATGTCGCGCGGCGAGGCCCTGGACGACTCCGACCGGTGGCCGTGGCTCGAGGTGATCGGCGACTGGCTCGCCGACCACCCCGACGGCGGGGTGATGAGCTGCTCGGCGCTCCGGCGCAAGTACCGCGACCAGCTCCGGCACCACGCGCCGGCCACCACCTTCGTGCTCCTCGAGGGGGCGCGCGAGGTGATCGAGCGTCGTCAGGCCTCGCGGCCGGGGCACTTCATGCCGGCCTCGCTGCTGACCTCGCAGTACGCCACGCTCGAGCCGCTGGAGCCGGACGAGGACGGCATCGTCATCGACGTCGACCAGGGCGTGGACGCGATCGTGCAGGCGTACGTGGACGCGGCCTGGGGAAGAGAACGCCGATGACCCCCACCGTCACCGCCGCCACCGCCGACCTGGTGGTGCTCGCCGCCGACGAGCTGGCCGAACCGGTCGCCGCCGGGTGGCAGCTGGTCACCGCCGCCCTGGTGGCGATCGCGCTGCTGGTCGTGCTGATCACCGTCGTCAAGCTCAACCCGTTCCTCGCGCTGATCCTCGGCGCCTTCACCGTCGGCATCGTGGCGGGGGAGAACATCCTCGACGTCCTGGAGTCCTTCACCACCGGCTTCGGGGACACGACCGCGGGCGTGGGCATCCTGATCGCGCTCGGTGCGATGTTCGCCAAGCTGCTCGCCGACTCCGGCGGCGCCGACCAGATCGTCGACACGATCGTCGGGCGGAGCGGGCCCCGGTCGCTGCCGTGGGCGATGGCCGCGGTGGGCGCGCTCATCGGCCTGCCGATGTTCTTCGAGATCGGCCTGGTGCTGCTCATGCCGGTGATCTACCTCGTGGCGCGCCGCGCACAGGTCTCGCTGATCACGGTCGGGATCCCGGCCCTGGCGGGCCTCTCGGCCATGCACGGGCTGGTGCCGCCGCACCCCGGCCCGCTGACCGCCATCGACTACCTCGGCGCCGACCTGGGCGTCACGCTGGCGCTGGGCGTGCTGGTCGCGGTGCCGACCGTGATCGTCTCGGGCCCGCTGTTCGGCTCCCTGGCCGGCCGGTGGGTGGTGCTCGCCCCGCCGGACCGCTTCGACGTGCGCGACGACGAGGAACGGGGCACGGCGGGGGACCGCCGCCCGACGTTCGCGGTCACGCTGCTCACCGTGCTGACGCCGGTCGCCCTGATGCTCGCCAAGGCGCTGGCCGACATCTTCATCGAGGACGAGGACCAGCTCCTGCGGCAGGTCCTCGACGTGCTCGGCGAGCCCCTCGTCGCCCTGCTGCTCGCCACGCTGCTCGCGATGGTCACCTTCGGCACGGCCCTCGGCACGCCGATGAAGGACGTCGGGAAGATCGTGGAGTCCTCGCTGCCGCCCATCGCCGGGATCATCCTCATCGTCGCGGCCGGCGGCGGCTTCAAGCAGGTGCTGGTCGACACCGGCATCGGCACGCTGCTCGCGGACTGGGCCCGCGACGGCAACATCCCCGTGCTGCTGCTGGCGTGGGTGCTCGCGGTGCTCATCCGGCTGGCGACGGGATCCGCGACCGTCGCCACGATCACGGCGAGCTCGCTGATGATCGGCCTGGTCGACGGCCTCTCGACGGGCGAGACCTCGCTCGTCGTGCTCGCCGTCGGTGCCGGCTCGGTGTTCTTCTCCCACGTCAACGACGCCGGGTTCTGGCTGGTCAAGGAGTACTTCGGGATGAGCGTCGGGCAGACGATCAGGACCTGGTCGCTGATGGAGACCGTCCTGTCGGTCTCCGGCCTCGTGTTCGTGCTGCTGCTCTCGCTGGTGATCTAGCCCGGAGTCCGGACCACCCGCCGGGCCGGGTGTCTGCGACACCGGACGCGGGTACCAGCCGGTCATGTCGATCCTGACCCTGGCCACGCGCACCGCCTCGGTGATCCGGCCGCAGGCCGTGCCGGTGCACGGGAGGCTCTTCCGCCGCGGCCTCGAGGAGCCGGTGGGGCACGCGTACTTCGACCAGCCGGGCACCGACGACGTGGTGGTCACCGAGTCCCGGGAGGCCACCCTGCGTGGCCCGCAGGCGCTCGTGCACGGGCTGACGATCCACGTCCCGCTCGTCGGGGGCCCGGACCTCGACCTCGTGCTGGCCGCGACCACCTGGAGCCGGGTCAGCCGCCGGGTACGGCACGGGGAGCCCGGCCTGGAGTGGACGATGACCGGCGTGCTCGCCGCGCCGGGCGAGACCGACGACGGGGAGCCGCTGCTCGTCGCGGCCCGGATGGTCGGCGGGAACACCGCCGAGCTGGCCGTCGCCCGCCAGGGTCGACCGTGGCAGGAGCTCGGGTGCCTGATCATCAGCAACCGGGTGGCGGCCTGAACCCCCAGCCGCCCCCGTCCGCAGCCGGGTCGGAGTCCGCACCCGAGGCCGAGGCGCGGCTGCGGGCCGAGCACGCGCTGGTGGCCCGCCGGCTCGAGGCGCTGCAGGGGGACTACTCGGGCATGGTCGAGGCGTCCCGAGACACCAACGCCGACGACGAGCACGACCCCGAGGGCGCGACGATCGCCTTCGAGCGCTCGCAGCTCGACACGCTCGTGCGGCAGGCCTCCGGTCGCCTCGCGGAGATCGAGGCGGCGCTGGCCCGGCTCGGCGAGGGCGCGTACGGCGTGTGCGAGGGCTGCGGCCGCCCCATCCCGCCCGAGCGGCTCGAGGTCCGGCCCGACGCCCGCCGCTGCGTCGCCTGCGGGTGAGCCCGATGAGCGCCATCGATCCCGCCGCACCGGCACGGCTCGAGCTCGTGCTGATGGCCGACACGCACCTGCCCAAGCGGGCCAAGGACCTGCCCGCCGAGCTCTGGGCCGCGGTCGAGGCCGCCGACGTGGTGGTCCACGCCGGCGACTGGGTCGACGAGGCCACGCTGGACCGGCTCGAGGAGCGCTCGCGCCGGCTCGTCGCGTGCTGGGGCAACAACGACGGGCCGGGGCTGCGGGCCCGGCTCCCCGAGGTCGCGCGGGTCGAGCTCGGCGGCGTCCGGCTCGGAGTCGTCCACGAGACCGGTGGCCGGGCCGGCCGCGAGGCGCGAGCCGACGCGGCGTACCCCGACCTCGACGTGCTCGTCTTCGGCCACAGCCACATCCCCTGGGACACCACGACGCCCGGAGGGCTCCGCCTGCTGAACCCCGGCTCGCCGACCGACCGGCGGCGCCAGCCGCACTGCACCTACCTCACCGCCCACGTGGCGGACGGCGTCCTCGGCGACGTCGTCCTCCACCGACTCCCTCCCCGGAGGCCCTCGTGACCACGCCCAGCCCGCTCGCCGTGCTCCCCGCCCGCGTCGGTGGTGCCGTCATCGCCACCGCCGTCCGCGGCCTCGCCGCGGCCCGCCCCGCCGAGAAGCCGATGCACCCGGTGGGCCGGGTGCTCCGCGGACGGCTCGAGCGGCACGGTCTCGAGCCGGGGATCGGCGTGCCGTTCGTCGACGACGCGGGTTCCGACGACGTCGTGGCCCGGGAGTCCAAGGGGATCGGGCTGCCGCCGGGCCTCCCCGACATCCACGGGCTGGCCGTCAAGGTGCCGCTGGGCGGTGCGGGCGTCGACGACCTCCTCGCCGACCCGGTCGAGGGCGGCACGCAGCACGCGGACCTGTTGCTGTCGACCAACGGCTGGGGGCCGGTGGCCCGGTTCCTCGTGCTCCCGTCGGCCGGCATGACCACGCGACCGCTGACCACCCTGTTCCCCTACCGGGGCCCCCGCGGGGCGGTGCTCATCGGTGCGCGGTACGTCGCCGAGCACCACGCGCAGCTCGCGGTGGCGGGCCTGCGGTCGGACTGGCAGGTGTTCGCCGACCTCCACCTCGAGGCGCCCGAGCCGGGGACCGAGCAGGCCGACGACCCGGACCTGGAGTTCGACGCGGTGCTCAACGAGCTGCCGGGCCTGCCGAACTACGAGTGGGTGCGACGGGTGCGCGCCCCGTCGTACGCGATCGCCCGCCGCTCCCGCCGCTAGAGCGACCAGCCGTAGCGGCTGGTCGGCACCAGGTCGAGGTCGCGGTCGGCGCCGAACCGGCCGACGCTGGCCATCATCCGCTCCATCCGCGACCGCAGCTCGTCGGCGTCCCCGCCGCTGCCGTAGAACGCGTGCAGGTCGCCCACCGCGGCCATGGGGAACAGCTCCTCCACGATCGCGCTGACGTACGTCGCGTCCTCGGTGACCGGGCGGAGGACGAGGTTCTGGACGTACCCGAAGGTCCCCTGCGTCTCGATCGCCACCGGCGTGTGGTCCACCAGCCACCGGTGCCGCCACTCGTCGACGTCGAGCTCGGCCGGTCGCCGCAGCACCGCGACGTTGGCGAGGGCCTCGGCCCGGCGGCCGTCGGCCACCTCCGGCGGCGCCAGCGGGAGCCGCTCCTCGACCTCCCAGCCGTCGAGCGTCGCGCCCGCGACGGCGGCGGCCAGGACGTCGACCACCGCGGCGGTCCCGCCGGCGGCCCACACCGACACCACGGCCCGCACCGGTGCGGCTGGGCCGGGGATCCGCAGGGCGGCCGCCACGGGCTCGTCGTCGAGGTTCACCTGCAGCCGGCTCACGCCGGCCGCGGCGAGCTGGCCGCGCAGGCCGTCCTCGAGCAGCTCGGCGAGCGGGGCGTCCTCGCCCCGCACCAGGAACATCAGCTTCGTCAGGTCGGGCACCGTGGTCACCGCCGGACCGTAGCCAGCCTCACGCCCCCGCGGGAAGGGCCGGCTCGTCCACCGGGAGGGGGAGCACGTCGACGTCGGTGGCGAGGTGGACCACCTCGGACCGGAGACCGGCCACCTGCGCCGCGGCCAGGAGCGTCCGTGCCCAGGCCCGGTCGTCGTCGTCGGCGAGGCCCGCACCAGGCCGGCGAGCAGCTCACCCAGCCGGTCGGCGCCGCCCGGCGGAGGCGGGCCGCCGCAGTCCTCGATCTCGGTCAGGTGCGGGAGGGGCCGGTCGTCGGAGCCGACCAGCATCAGCCAGGTGCTGGTCCGCGTCCAGCCGAGCGGGCGCATCAGGGAGCGCGCCACGCCTGCTCGACGTCGGCCTGGGTCACGATCACGGGTGCGAAGGTCATGACGGCCACCCTGCTGCGCGCCGCCGACCGGGGAGGCGGTCCTCCCCAGGACCAGGGGAGGAGGCCGGCCGACGGCGCCCTGTGGACGGATGGTGGGCCGGTCAGGCGACCGAGCGGTAGAGCTCGAGGGTCCGCTCGGCGATCGCGTCCCAGCCGAAGGCGGCCTGTGCCCGTGCCCGCCCGGCCCGGCCCATGGTCGCGGCGCGGTCGGGATCGGTGACGACCTCGGTGAGCGCGGCCGCGAGGTCGGCGACGTACCGCTCGGGGTCGACGGGGGTGCCGGTCCCGTCGGTGGCCTGCTCGATCGGCACGAGCAGCCCTGTCTCGCCGTGCACGACGACCTCCGGGATGCCGCCGGTCGCGGTCGCCACGACGGCTGTCTCGCAGGCCATCGCCTCGAGGTTGACGATGCCGAGTGGCTCGTAGACCGAGGGGCAGGCGAACACCGTCGCGGCGGAGAGCAGCGCGACGACGTCCGCGCGGGGCAGCATGTCGCGGATCCACACCACGCCGGTGCGCGCGGCCTGCAGGTCGTCGACCAGGGCGACGACCTCGGCCTCGATGGCGGGGGTGTCCGGCGCGCCGGCGCAGAGCACGACCTGGACGTCGGGCGGGAGCTGGGCGACGGCGCGGAGGAACCAGGGCAGCCCCTTCTGCCGGGTGATCCGCCCGACGAAGACCACCGAGGGGCGGTCCGGGTCGACGCCGAGCGCACGCACCCGGTCCGGGTCGTCGACCGGCGACCAGAGCGCGGTGTCGATGCCGTTGTGGACGACGTGCACGCGGCCGGGG
Organism: Nocardioides sp. NPDC092400; assembly: GCF_040684155.1. Taxonomy (NCBI): domain Bacteria; kingdom Bacillati; phylum Actinomycetota; class Actinomycetes; order Propionibacteriales; family Nocardioidaceae; genus Nocardioides; species Nocardioides sp. NPDC092400. The sequence goes on from NZ_JBFBFJ010000001.1 coordinate 22,735, forward strand.
TCGACGGCGGGGTACGCCGCCAGCACGTCGTCCCGCATGGCGCGGGAGACCGCGACGACCGCCGCCGCGGACTCGTACGCCGTCCGCTCGGCCCAGCCGGACACGGCGTACCCGCCGCCGAGCTGCTCGGCCTTCCACGGGCGCAGCGGCTCCAGCGAGTGGGCGGTGACGACGTGCGGGACGCCGTGCAGCAGACCGGCCAGGTGGCCCGCGAGGTTGGCGTACCAGGTGTGGGAGTGCACCAGGTCGGCACCGGCGCACGCGTCGGCGATGGCGAGGTCGACGCCGAGGGTCCGCAGCGCGGCGTTGGCCCCGGCGAGCTCGGCCGGCTCGGCGTACGACGCCGTCCCCGGCTCGTCCCGCGGGGCCCCGAAGGCGTGGACCCGGGCGGTGACGTCGTCGCGGCGGCGCAGTGCCCGGACCAGCTCGGCGACGTGCACGCCGGCCCCGCCGTAGATCTCGGGCGGGTACTCCTTGGTCAGCACGTCGACTCGCATCCCCCGAACCTAGCGTCGTGGGGGAGCCGGTGGTCCCCGCGCACGGCTACGGTGAGCGGCATGAGCGCGCCGCCTGCTGCCAAGGCCCGTCCCAAGGTCCTCGCGATCGTCCTGGCCGGCGGCGAGGGCAAGCGGTTGATGCCGCTCACGGCCGACCGGGCGAAGCCGGCCGTGCCGTTCGCGGGGATCTACCGGCTCATCGACTTCGCGCTGTCGAACGTCGTCAACTCCGGCTACCTCAAGGTCGTCGTGCTGACGCAGTACAAGTCCCACAGCCTCGACCGGCACGTCACCCAGACCTGGCGGATGTCGACGATGCTCGGCAACTACGTCACCCCGGTGCCGGCCCAGCAGCGCGTCGGCAAGCACTGGTACCTCGGCAGCGGCGACGCGATCTTCCAGTCGCTGAACCTGATCAAGGACGAGAAGCCCGACATCGTCGTGGTGGTCGGTGCCGACCACGTCTACCGGATGGACTTCTCCCAGATGGTGGCCCAGCACGTCGAGAGCGGCGCCGCCTGCACGGTCGCGGCGATCCGCCAGCCGATCGGGCTGGCCGACCAGTTCGGGGTGATCGAGGTCGACCCGGCGTCCCCCTCGCGGATCCGGGACTTCCGCGAGAAGCCGGGCGACCCCGTCGGGCTGCCCGACTCCCCGGGCGAGGTGCTGGCCTCGATGGGCAACTACGTCTTCGACGCCGACGCCCTGGTCGAGGCGGTGACCCGCGACGCCACCACGACCGGCTCGCAGCACGACATGGGCGGCGACATCGTGCCCGCCTTCGTGCGCCGCGCGCAGGCCGGCGTCTACGACTACAAGGACAACGTGGTGCCCGGCGCGACCGACCGGGACCGCGGCTACTGGCGAGACGTCGGCACCATCGGCTCCTTCTACGCCGCCCACATGGACGTCGTGTCGCCGCTCCCGGTGTTCAACCTCTACAACTTCGAGTGGCCGATCTACACCTCCTACGGCCCGCAGCCGCCCGCGAAGGTGGTCCAGGGCGCGGACGGCTCACCGGCCCGCGTCGACGAGGCGGTGCTCTCCCCGGGCACGGTCGTCAGCGGCGGCACCGTCACCCGCTCCGTGCTGTCCCCGGCGGTCGGCGTCGGGGCCGGCGCGACCGTCGAGGGGTCGGTGCTGATGCAGGGGGTCCGGGTGGGTGCCGGCGCGGTGGTGCGCAACGCGATCCTCGACAAGAACGTCGTCGTGCCGGCCGGCGCCCGGCTCGGGGTCGACGCCGAGGAGGACCGGGCCCGCGGCTTCCACGTCGAGGACGGGCTCGTGGTCCTCGGCAAGGACCAGGCGTTCCCCGGCTGAGCCGGCAGCGGCCTCAGCCGGTGAGGACGCCCGCGGCCCGCGCGGGCGCGGCGTACGCCTCGGCCAGCGACGCGACGGTCTCGTGGGCGTTGAGGCCGCTCGGGTTGGGCACGACCCACAGCTCGGCGTCGGCCATCGGCTCCGGCTGCCGGCCCGGGACCGCCTTGGGCAGGCCGAAGGCCGCCCGGTACGCCGTGATGCCGGCGACCGCCACGACGCGCGGCCGGGCACGGCGCACCGTCTCGACCAGCTGGACGCCGCCCGCGCGGTACTCCTCGGCGGTGAGCTCGGAGGCCTTGGCCGTGGCGCGCCGGACGACGTTGGTGATGCCGATGCCGCGGGCGCGCAGGTGGTCGCGGTCGTCTTCGGTCATGCCGGCGGCCGGGTCGATCGGGCGCTCGATGACACCGGCGCGCAGCAGCGCGGGGTAGAAGCGGTTCCCCGGGTGGGCGAAATGGGTCTGCGTCGCGGCCGTCCACAGCCCGGGGTTGATGCCGACGAAGAGCAGCCGCAGCGCGGGCCCGTCCGGCCCGGGCAGCAGGTCGGGGACCTCGCGGTCCCGGAAGGACTCCAGCTCGGCGCGGGTGAAGCTGCGGGCGGACGGCACAGCGGCAGGATGCCAGCGGCCGCCCCCCGCTCGTGAGGTGGCCCGGGAACGGCGTGGGCCTCCCCGGCGTCCCACCGACGTGCGCCCGCTGCCCCGGCCCCTCCACGCGACCTCCGCCGCGACGGTCCTCGCTGCCGTCCTGCTGTCCGGTTGCGGCGGGGCGGAGGAGGCGCCGGACCCGGCCGCCACCACCACCGCCGGGGGTGTGGCGCCGCCGCGGGTCGAGCTGGTCACCGGTGCCGGCGCGGGCGGGTCGGTGGGCGACGTGGCGGTGCCGGTGACCGAGCCGGAGGCGCTGGAGGACTTCGTGGCCGGGCTCGAGCCGGCGTACGCCGCGCGGCTGCGCGAGCGGGTGGGCGAGCTGCGGTCGGGAGGGACCGAGGAGCGGCTCCCGACGGTCCTCGCGCAGGTCGTCGCGGTCGGCTGCGAGCCGGCGACGTCGGCGCGGCTGGTGGGCGGCGCCTTCGAGGTCGTCGTGCCCTGGTCGACCGTCGAGTGCCGGGTGGCGGTCACGACCGTCGCGCTGGCGGTCGCGCCGGACGCCCGGCCGGCTCAGCCGCGCGGCGGGGTGTAGCGGACCTGCAGCGCGTTGGCGACCTGGCGCAGGTGGCCGTCCGAGGGGGTGTTGACCACCCCGAGGCCGCCCGTGGCGCGGCGGGTGACCATGGTGGTGGAGCCGCCGCCGTCGAAGTTCAGCGCCTCGTCGGCGCCCAGGTCGATCATGGTGGCGGCCAGCTCCACCATCGTCGCGCCGCGGCTGACCTCCTGCCGGCCGTCGACGACCAGCACGAGCACCTCGCCGGTGTCCCGGTCGATCCCGATGGCGGTGCGGGGGTGCATCTCCCGGTCGTCGACCACCTCGACGACGCCGTCGCGGACCAGCACCTTGTTGCCGCTGATCGCCATCCGGGGACCGCCCTGGAGCCACCACCGGACGTCGACCCGGGAGCCCTTGCGGAGCTTCCCGAGCGCCCGGGCGCCCGCGCCCCGGCCGACGAGCAGCGTGCCGCGGATCCTCTCGCCCGCGGACAGCCGTGCCCGGGTGCGCACGACCCTCCCGCCGCGCACGAGCACCATGCGCACGCCCCGCCGCTGGCCGCTGGTGACCCGGTAGCCGGACGTGGTGCCCCACGCGGAGGTGTAGATGCCGACGCCGCCGGGCTCGACGAAGGGGGAGTTGAGGTTGGTCACCTTCATCCCGGGGCGCTGTCGCACGCCGGCGCGGAGCGCGACCTCGTCGATGTCCGCCCGACCGCGCTTGTCGACCAGGAAGGAAGAGGTCCACCCCGAGCGCCGCCCGTGCAGGACGCCGCGCTCGAGGTCCCGGCCGGTCCCCAGCGGCGCGCCGGTGTCACCGATGTCGAAGAAGTCGCCGTTGACCCCGGCGACCGTCGCGGACCCGGCCAGCAGCGTGGGGAGCGTGGCGGTGCCCGAGACGTTCCGGGCGCCGGCGTAGTCGAGCGACACCCCCGGCACCGACGGGTCGACGGTCAGCAGCGAGAACCGCTGCGGTCCCCGGGCGTCGGCCTCGTCCCAGCGGGTCAGGCTGACGCCGGGAGCCACGTCGGAGCGGACCGGCTCGGAGCGCTGGGCGAACCGCAGCAGACGCTGCGGCACGACCGGGGCGAGCAGGCCTGGCTCCCCGCCGGAGGTGTGCTGCGGCCCGCGCTCGGCGCGCAGGCCCGGACGCTCGGCACGGTCGGCACGCTCGGTACGATCGGCGCCGCCGAGCGGCGTACCGCCAGGTGGGGCGGCCGGGTCGTCGCCGGGCGCGGCGATCGCCGCGGTGGATCCGAGGATGAGGGCGCAGGCGAGGGCGCCGGAGGTCAGGGAGAGTCGGGCGCGCACCCGCGCAAGGCTAGGCCGATCACCGGCCCACCACGGGAAGATGGACGATCGTGTCCTCGATCGTGACCGCACCGGGCAGGCGCGAGCCCATCAGCACGAAGGTGTCGGAGACGGGTGTGGCCAGCAGGTAGAGGTTCTGCCCCGCCGGCACGTCGACCGCCACCGACGGCAGCGCGACCCGTCGCGCCTCGCCGAGCACCGGACGCGGCTCGTCGATCGGCAGCACGTTGTTCTGCACCAGGCGCGCGTCCAGCGGGCTGGTCCCGACCGCGAGCCCGTAGAAGGCGCGGTTCTGCACGCCCAGCGCGGTCATCGTGCCCGTGAGGTACGGCGTGCCGGCGACCCGGATCGGGCCCTGCGCGACCTCGTAGGACAGCGGCGTGCCGACTCCCTCGAGCGTGGCGACGGTGCCGACCTCGACGGCGGTGTTCGCGCGCGGGGTGCGGATCGTCGTGCAGGTGCCGCCGGGGGTGGCCAGGTGCATCCTCCCGAAGCCGCGCAGCGTCGTCCGCCGGCCCTTGAGGACGTGGTCGAGGAAGCGGACGGTGAGCCTCTCGAAGTCGCCACCGGCCAGCTTCCGGCTGCACGGGTCGGTGTCGGCGGTCGTGCCGGCCGGGAGCACGGCGGGCAGGACGTGCCCGCCGTTGTAGCCCACGAAGATGCTGCGGCGGCGGGCCCCCGCCGTCATCGCCTGCTGCCAGTTCCGGAACCCCTGCTCGAGCGGGAACAGCCCGTCGGTGGTGCCCTGGCCCAGCAGCATCGGGATGTCGAGGCGACGCCCCTGGCCCACGTGCCAGCGCGGGCCGTTCCTGCGGAAGAACGACACCATGTCCTCGGTGCCGGGGATGCTGCCGTCGGGCCAGGTGCCGAGGGCAGCGCCCTCGACCAGGGCCTTGTAGACGCGGGGCGGCAGCGCGTCGCTGGGCAGGGAGGCGGCGCTGAGGGCGAGGGCCCACTCGGTGCGGACGACGCCGCTGGGGGCCAGGCTCTGGCTCAGGTCGTGCCAGGTGATCTGCGGGGCGAGCGCGTCGAAGACCGGCGTGCCGCGCGTGCGGAGCAGCTCGAAGGCGCCGACGTACTGGTAGCCACCGCCGTAGCTGCCGCCGATGGCGCCCAGCCGCGGGTCGCCCGGACCGTCCTGCTGGACCCAGGGCAGGCCAGCGGCGAGCCGGACCAGCCGGCGGACGTCGCGGCCCTCGAGGGCGGGGTCCTCGACGTGGGCGTGCCCGCCCGAGGCGCCGAAGCCGCGCTGGTCGAAGGTGAGCACGCCGTAGCCCGCGTCGAGGAACGCCTGCACCTCGCCCCGCGCCGCGCGGCTGCCGCCCCAGCCGTGGCTGTGCAGCACCATCGGGACGGGCCGCCTCGCCGACGCGCCCGCCGGCTTGAAGACGGTCCAGCAGATGTCGACCGGGGTACTTTCGCCAGGCTCCGGGACGCTGCTGACGCAGCCGTCGCGCTGGGTGACGCCGGCCCGGATCGAGGAGTCGGCCGGGGCCACCGGGGCGGCGGCCGGGTCGGCGGCCGGACTGCTCGGCGCGGCGGCCAGGCCGCCGGCGAGGAGGGCGAGGGTGGCGAGGAGCGTGCTGGTGGTACGGCGCATGGGACCCGGTCCTCCGGCTCGGACGTGCTGGCGCTGGATGAACGGTCCAGCGGGGCGGAGGTCACGCCCCGGCGGGGCGCCGGACCGGCCGGCTCAGGCGCAGGGGGCGGCGCCGAGCCGCGCGAGCCCCTGCAGGTCGCCGGCGCCGAACGACGTGCGGCCGAGGTTGTCGGCGTACATCAGCTCCTCGCGGCTCTCGACGTGCGCCAGCCCGACGACGTGCCCGAGCTCGTGGTCGAGGATCGCGGTCTGCAGGTCGAGGGCCCGGGTGTCGGGGTCGTCGTAGGAGTCCCCGTCGGCGGGCAGCTCGGTGAAGACGGCGGTGTCCAGGACGACCATGCCGGTGCTGTAGCTCCAGCGCCCCGGCGTCTCGAGGTACGCCGCGCCACCGACGCCCGCGACGTCCCCGGCCAGCTCCTCGACCTCGTCCTCGTCGGCCCACCCGATGAGGACCGGGGCCGCGCGGCCCAGCGCGCCGATCCGGTCGGTGAAGTTGCGGTCGTCGGTCTCGCCCTCGTAGGAGAACCGCAGCCCGGTCGCGGCGGAGACCGTCGCGACGCTCCGCTCGACCATCGCGCGCCAGTGGGCCGGGGCGCCGGCCGGGTTCACGACGTACTCGACGTCCTCGCAGGGGTTCCAGGAGACCGGCTTGTCCGAGCCCGGCTGGGTCGCGGCGAAGCGGTAGGCGCCCGGCCCGGCCGGGACCGTCACCGCCTCGGCGCGGCGCTCCTCGGTGCCGAGCAGCTCGCGCAGGCGGGCCCCGTTGCTGCCCGGGTCGCGCAGCAGCACGAGGCCGGCGAGGACGAGCGCGACCAGGACGCCCGGGAGGACCGGGCCGTGCCGGCGCCGCTCCCGGTGGTCCACACCCGCACGGTGACCGCTGGGGATGCGCCGCAATCCCCGCGGCCGTGGGGCGGGGCCTCTAGGGTCGGCGCGTGCGGCCGTGGAACACCTTCGTCGAGGGCGACAACCTCGACGTGCTCCGGGCGATGGCGGCGGCCGGCGAGCGGGTGGACCTGGTCTGCACGGACCCGCCGTACAACACCGGCAACGACTTCGCCTACCGCGACGACTTCCGCGACTCCGGTGGCCGACCGGGGAGCCGGCACGACGCGTGGGTGGCGATGATGCGCCCGCGGCTGGAGGCCTGCCGGGACCTGCTGCGCGAGACCGGCGCCCTCTTCGTGAGCATCGACGACAACGAGGCGCCCCGGCTGCGGCTGCTGCTCGACGAGGTGATGGGCGAGCAGAACTTCCTCGCCCAGGTCGTGGTCAACCTCAACCCCAAGGGCCGGCAGCTCGGGCGCGGGTTCGCCACGAGCCACGAGTACCTGCTGGCCTACGCCCGCGACGCGCGGCGGACCGTGCTGGACGCGAGCAGCGCCGAGACGGTCGACGAGCGCGACTTCCCGTTGCTCGACGAGGCGTCCGGCCGGCGCTACCGGCACCTGCCGCTGCGCAACACCAACAAGAAGTTCAACCCGGTCACCGCGCCGACCCTGCACTTCCCGGTCTGGGGCGACCCCGTGAGCGGGCAGGTGGCGACCGAGCCGTTCGCGGGTGCCGTCGAGGTCGGTCCCGTCTTCGGCGACGGGCGGCCGGCCGTGTGGCGCTGGAGCCGCCCGCGGATCCAGGAGCGCCCCGGCGACCTGGTGTGCCGGGTGGTCAAGGGCCGTGCCGGGGAGCGGGTCGACGTCTTCCAGCGCGACTGGCTGGACCGCGACACCCCCGGCGGTCGCCGCAAGAAGCTCCCGACCATCTGGCTGGCCGAGGAGGTCGGGTCGACCGACACCGCGGTCGCCGAGCTCAAGGAGCTGGTCGGGCACGTCTTCGAGTCGCCCAAGCCGACCGGCCTGGTCCGCCGCGTGCTCGGGACGATGCCCGACGACGCGGTGGTCCTCGACCCGTTCGCCGGCAGCGGCACCACCGGCCACGCGGTCGCGCTGGCGAACGCCGCCGACGGGGGCAGCCGCGCCTGCGTCTCGGTGAACTCCGCCGAGCCCACCCGGCCCGGCTCGAACGCCGACCTCGCCGGCCTGCGCACGGTCGCCGACATCACCCGGGCGCGGCTGCGTGCCGTGGACGCGCTGCTCGGCGGCGGGCTGGTGGAGCGGGTCGGCTGGTGACCCGGCTCGGTCGGGGACCGCTCAGTCGACGCCGGCGGCCTTCTCCAGCGCGGCCACCTCGTCGTCGAGGTGGACGAGCAGCCGCTGCAGGTGCGGCACGGTGCGACGACAGCCGGTCAGTCCGAAGGCCAGCTTGTCGTCGTACGACGTGCAGGTGATGTTGAGCGCCATCCCGTCGATGGGGATCGACAGCGGGTAGGTCCCGTCGAGGCGGGCGCCGTTCCAGTAGCGCGTGGAGCGCGGGCCGGGGACGTTGCTGATGATCACGTTGTACGGCGGCCGCACGATGCCCTGCAGCCGCAGCGCCGGGGTGAGGATCGCCGGGGCCTGGCCGAGCGCGCTCATCGCGACGATCTGCACCGGCGTCATCGACGACAGCGCCTCCTTGCCGTCGCGCATCGACCGGTGGATCAGGTCGAGGCGCCGGGCGGGGTCGTCCTGGTTCGTGGCGAGCTGCACCATGACCGCGCCGACCGCGTTGCCGCCGTCGGGATTGGCGACCTGCGACTGCTTGGCGTTGAGCCCGACCGGGACCATCGCGACCAGGGAGGAGTCCGGCAGCGCGTCGAGCTCGCGCAGGTAGCTGCGGAGCGCGCCGCTGCACATCGCGAGGACGACGTCGTTGAGCGTGGTGCCGGTCGCCCTGCCGACCGCGCGCAGCCGCTCCATCGGCCAGTCCTGGGCGGCGAACCGGCGCGAGCCGGTGATCCGCTGGTTGAAGATCGTGCGCGGCGCGTAGAGCGACAGCGCGGAGGTCTCGTTGCGCAGCCCCTTGGTGAGGGTCCGGACCAGCGCGCCGGGCAGGCCGGCGGCCTCGGCGGTGATGCCGAGCGCGGTGCGCAGCGCCTGGACCGGGACCTCGGCGAGGTCGACCGGCGAGCGGTCGCGGGTGCGCGGCTCGCTGCCCGAGCGCGGCCGGGCGTCCCACGGGGCGCGCATGCCGCGCTCCTCGGGGTCCTCGCTCAGCACGCTCTGCAGCAGGCGCATCGCCGAGACGCCGTCGACGAGGGAGTGGTGCACCTTGGTGTAGAGCGCGACCCGGTCGTCGTCGAGCCCCTCGATGACGTGGGCCTCCCACAGCGGCCGCTCCCGGGCCAGCCGGGTGCCGTGCAGCCGCCCGCACAGGTCGAGCAGCTCGCGGATGCGGCCGGGCTGGGGGAGGGCGCTGTGCCGGACGTGGTGGTCGATGTCGAACTGCTCGTCCTGCTTCCACACCAGCTGGCCGGCCGTGCGCAGCGACCGGTAGGGCCGCTTGAGGAACAGCGGCGACAGCTCGTCGGCGTCGCGCATGCACTGGTACATCTCGCGGGTGTAGTCGGGCCCCGCCCCGGCCGGGTTCTCGAACAGCTGCAGGCCGCCGACGTGCATGGGCATGCTGCGGTTCTCGGCCATCAGGAAGGCCAGCGAGGTGGGATCGATCGGAGTGACCACGGAGGGCCTTTCGGTCGCGACGGGGAGCACCGGCCGCACGAGCACGGTCGGGGGTGAGTGTGGCTCGCGGTGACGTCCGCCACAAGGGCGGGGCGCCGTGGGTCCGCTCCGGCCCAGGTGCCGTCCACAGGGCGGGCCCGCCGGCGGGTGCTCCCCAGCGGCGGCCGGACGCCCGCTGCCCGGCGCGCCGCGTCCCTAGCGTCCTTCCCGTCACCGGAACCAGCCGGTGCGCGAGACCTCGGGAGAAGACATGGACAAGCGGTTCGGCAACGGCCTGGCGACGGGTGCGGCGGCGGTCGGGGTGGTGGCCGGCCTCGTCGTCGGCGGGTGGACCGGAGGGGCGGCGGTCGCCGACGGGGGCACGGATCGGGGCGCGGTGGCCCCCGGGCAGGTCGCCGGGAAGCCCTACAAGCCGGTTCCCCACACGATCGTCGAGGTCACCGGGGACAAGGTCAACGGCTTCGAGATCCTCCGGTACGACGGCAGCGAGCAGTTCCCGCCGACGGACTCCGAGGCGCACGCCGAGTGCCGGGAGTACGACACCGAGGTGGCTCGGGTGCGCTGCCGCAGCGAGGTCCGCACCTGGTACCGCGACCTCGCGGACATGAAGCGGGCGATCAACTACGCGCAGTCGCTCGCCTCGCCGTCGTGACCGGTCGGCGTCCCGCCGGGGCTCTGGCACGATCGGCCGCATGCACGAGCCCGGCCCGGTCGACCGCCTCCGCGAACGCGGCCGGACCTCGATGCGGGCCCGGCTCGGCCGGCTGTCGGCCAAGCGATGGCAGATCGGGCAGTGCGCGGTCGCGGCGGGCGTGGCCTGGTTCGTGGCTGCCGACCTGCTCGGGCACCCCACGCCGTTCTTCGCGCCGGTCGCCGCGGTGGTCAGCCTCGGCACGTCCTACGGCCAGCGCCTGCGCCGGGTCGCCGAGGTCACCGTCGGCGTGGCCGTCGGCGTGCTCGTCGGGGACCTGCTCACGCTGCAGATCGGCACCGGCGGGTGGCAGCTGACCCTGGTGGTCGTGCTGGCGATGTCGACCGCCTTCCTGCTCGACGGGGGGCAGCTGGTGGTCACCCAGGCCGCCGTGCAGTCGATCGTCGTCTCCACGCTGGTGCCCGATCCCGGCGCCGGCCTGGTGCGGTGGACCGATGCGTTGGTGGGCGGTGCCGTGGCGCTGCTCGCGGCCACCGTCGTGCCCTCGGCGCCCCTGCGGCGACCGCGGGAGCAGGCGGCGCTGGTGGTCCGGAAGATCGCCACGCTGCTGCGCGCCGCGGGGGAGGTGATGACCGACGGGGCGTCGGACCGCGGCATGGCGCTGCTGGCCGACGCCCGCACGACCGACCGGCTGATCCGCGAGCTGCAGGCCGCCGCCGACGAGGGCATGGCGGTCGTGACGTCCTCGCCGTTCCGGGTGCGGCACCGGGGGAACCTGCGACGGATGGCCGACCTGGTCGAGCCGCTGGACCGGGGGCTGCGCAGCACCCGGGTGCTGGTGCGCCAGGTGGCGGTGCTGGCCTACCACCGCCGGCCGGTCCCCTCCTCCTACGCGCTGCTGGCCCTGGACCTCGCCGACGCCGCGGACGCGGTGGCCGAGGAGCTGGAGGCCGACCGCACGCCGGCCGCGGCCCGGTCGGCACTGCTCGCCGTCGGGGACGCCTCCGGGCGGGTCGAGCGGGCCGCCGAGATGAACGCCGAGGTCGTGCTCGTCCAGCTCCGGTCGGTCGTGGTCGACCTGCTGCTCATCACCGGCATGGACCAGCTGGAGTCCACCAACGCTCTGCCGCCGCCGCCGCGATGACCCACCCCGAGGACACGCCGGGAGCGGCCGCCGACCCACGGGCCGGCTGGGTGCTGCACGTCGACCTCGACCAGTTCATCGCCGCCGTCGAGGTGCTGCGGCGGCCCGAGCTCGCCGGGCGGCCGGTCGTGGTGGGCGGTCGCGGCGACCCGACCGAGCGCGGGGTCGTCTCGACCGCGTCGTACGAGGCGCGCGAGCACGGGGTCGGCTCGGGCATGCCGCTGCGCGCGGCCGCGCGCAGGTGCCCCGACGCGGTGTTCCTGCCGGTGGACCGACCGGCGTACGACGAGGCCTCGGCGGAGGTGATGGCGACGCTGCGGGCCACGACCTGGGACGGCGCGCCCGTGGTCGTCGAGGTGCTCGGCTGGGACGAGGCGTTCCTCGCCGTCGACCCGGCCGCGGAGGGGGTGGGGGGAGGGACCCCCACCAGCCCGGAGGACCTCGCCGCACGGATCCGGGCCGCGGTGCTCGAGCGCACCGGCCTGCACTGCTCGGTGGGCATCGGCGACAACAAGCTGCGCGCCAAGATCGCGACGGACCTCGGCAAGCCGCGCGGGACGTACCGCCTGACGGCGGAGAGCTGGTCGGAGGTGATGGGCGACCGGCCGACCGACGCGCTGTGGGGGATCGGCCGGCGCACGGCCAAGCGGCTGGCCGCGCTCGGCATCGACACCGTCGCCCAGCTCTCCGCCGCCGACCCCGCGCTGCTGGCCGCGGAGCTCGGGCCGACGATGGGTCCCTGGTACCGCCGGCTCGGGCGCGGGGTCGACACCAGCCCGGTCGACCCGACGCCGTACGTCCCACGGGCGCACGGCCGCGAGGAGACGTTCCAGGCCGACCTGGAGGACTGGTCGGAGGTCGAGCAGGCGGTACGTCGCCTGGCGCGGGCGGCGACGGCGGACATCGACGCCGAGGGTCGGCTGGCGGCGCGCGTGGGCATCAAGGTGCGCTTCCGGCCCTTCCTCACCACCTCCCGCAGCCGGACCCTGCCGGCGCCGACGAACGACCCGGAGGTGCTGGCCGACGCGGCGGCCGGCCTGCTCGACCGGGTCGAGCGGGACCGGCCGGTCCGGCTGCTGGGGGTGCGGCTGGAGATGGTCCCGCCCGAGGGCGGGTACGCCCGCTAGCGCCCCAGGCCCTGGCGCAGCTCGCCGACCACCGAGTCGACGACCGCCACGAGGTCGCCGGAGGACTCCTCCGCGACGGCCCGCTGCCGCTGGTAGGACGCCCCGCGCCCGGGGACGTCGGCGACCGACGCCAGCTCCGCGGAGCACCCGAGCCGCTCGGCGACCGGCTCGAGCCGCGCCACGAGGTCGACCAGGTCGTCGGTGACGAGCCGCTCGTTGGAGTCCGCGTCGAGGATGACGATGGCGTCGAGGCCGTACCGCGCGGCCCGCCACTTGTTCTCCTGCACGTGCCACGGCGGCATCGTCGGCAGCTGCTCGCCGGCGGCCGCCCGGGTGTCGAGGTCGACGACCAGGCACTGGCAGAGGGCGACGATGGCGGCGAGGTCCTCGAAGGAGGAGACGCCGTCGCACACCCGGTTCTCCAGGGTGCCCAGGTGGGGTGCGGGCCGCACGTCCCACCGGATCTCGCTGAGCTCGTCGATCACACCGGTGTGCAGCTGGTCCCCGGCGAAGGACTCGAACTCCGACCAATGCTGGAACTGGAAGGGCAGCCCCGCGGTCGGCAGCTGCTGGAACATCAGCGCGCGGTTCGAGGCGTAGCCGGTGTCGACGCCCGCCCAGATCGGCGACGACGCCGAGAGCGCCTGCAGGTGCGGGTAGTGGTTGAGCAGGGAGGACAACACCGGCATCACGCGCTCCTGCTCGGGCAGGCCGACGTGGACGTGCACGCCCCAGATCAGCATCTGCCGGCCCCACCACTGGGTGCGGTTGATCAGCTCCTCGTAGCGGTGACCCTCGGTCAGCTGCTGCGCGGTCCAGGACGCGAACGGGTGGGTGCCGCCGCCGTACAGGTCGACACCCAGCTCGTCGGCGACGGGCACCACCGCCTCGAGGGCGTGCCGGAGCTCGGTCACCGCCTCGTCGACGGTCCGGCAGACCCCGGTCACGACCTCGACGGTGTTGCGGAGCAGCTCCTTGTGCAGCTGCTCGGGGCTGGCCATCCGCGGCCGGGCGGCGTCGATCAGCTCCGAGGCGGCGTTGACCAGGTCGCGGGAGCCGCGGTCGACCAGCGCGAGCTCCCACTCCACCCCGATGGTGGGCTCGGGCGAGGGCCGGAAGTCGATCCGCACGGCACCAGCGAAGCACACCGGCGGGCGCCGGGCGCCGGCGCGCTCCCCGCCGGCGCTCAGAGCCGGGCCAGCCACCCCTGGGCGGTGCCGTCGTACGGCGCGGCGCCGGCCTCGGCGAGCGCGCGGACCCGCTCGCAGGAGGCGACGGCCAGGTCGCAGACCTCCGGCGGGTAGCCCAGCGTCACCCGGTGCTCGGCGAACTCGTCCTCGTCGTCGACCCACACCCGTCCGGTCGGACCGCGCAGCACGTCGAGGTCGAGGTCGACCGCCCGCAGGACGGTGCCGTCCCAGACCGGCGGCGTCGTCATGTCGACGTAGGCGTCGAGCGGTCCGCCCTCCCCGTGAAAGGTCGCCAGCCACGCGCGGCCCAGCTCGGGACCGGCCGGCGGGACCAGCACGACCTGGTCGGTGGGGGCGACGTACGACGCCCCGGGCCGTGACATCGGGGTGCCGGCGCGCAGCCCCAACCAGTCGCCGTGGACGTCCGTGCCGAGCACGACGGCCTCGAAGGTCCAGTGCGGCACAGCGCCCCACTTGGTCATCGTCACAGCGACCCGGGAGCCGGCCGGGGGAGCCTCCGAGAGCGACATGGGCCCTGTCTAGCATCGGCGCCATGTCGGCGTCGGAGGAGTCCTCGGTCCGCACGATCACCCAGACCCTGGACCTCTCGCTGCGCATCGGCGAGCTGCTCCTGGCCTCCGGTGCGGGGGCCGCCGACGTGACCGCGACGATGCAGGCCGTGGCCCGCAGCCTGGGCCTGCGCAACGTCGACGTGGACATCACCTTCACCTCGATGTCGATCAGCCACCAGCCGGTCAGCGACGAGCCCGCGATCGTGCAGCTGCGCTACGTCAAGCAGCGCGCGATCGACTACGAGCACCTCACCCGCGTGGACCACCTGGTCCGGGCGCTGCTGCGCCAGGACCTCGACCTCAAGGAGGCGCGCTCCGAGCTGGGCCGGATCACCTCCTCGGGCCACGACCGGCCGCGGTGGGCGATCACCGTCGGCTGGGGCCTGATGTGCGGCGGCGTCGGCCTCCAGCTCGGCGGCGACATCGCCGTGGTGGTGATCGCGCTGTTCGCGGCGATGGCGATCGACCGGCTGCAGCTGCGGATGTCGCGTCGCCGCTACCCGGTCTTCTACCAGCAGGTCGCGGGCGGCGGCCTGGCCACGGTCATCGCCCTGCTGGCGGCGGCGACCCCGCTCGCGCTCGACCCCTCGCTCGTCGTGACGGCGAACATCGTCATGCTGCTGGCCGGCATCGGCTTCTTCGGGGCGCTGCAGGACGCGCTCACCGGCTTCTACATCACCGCGGGCGCCCGGCTCACCGAGGCGATCCTCGCGACGTCGGGGATCATCGCGGGCGTCAGCGGCGGCATCAGCCTCGCCTACGCGGTCGGCGTCGAGGTGCCCCAGCTCGACCCGGGCAGCGGCACGCTCTCCGGGGTCGGGCTGATGATCCTCGGCTCCGCGCTCGCCGCCGGGGCCTTCGCGTTCGCCTCCTACGCGCCGCGGCGCAGCCTGGCGCCGATCGCGCTCGTGTCCGCGGTGGCGATGGCGATCTCGCAGTCGGTGGCGGCGCCCGGGATCGGGCGGGCCTGGTCGGTCGCGCTGGCGGCGCTGTTCGTGGGGCTCGTGGGCTACACCGTCGGCGGCCGGCTGCGGGTCCCGCCGCTGGTCGTGGTCGTCTCCGCGGTGGTGCCGATGCTGCCCGGCCTCTCGATCTACCGCGGGCTCACCCTGCTGGCCGAGGGCGGCGGGTCGACGAGCGCCGGGCTGCTGGCGATGGTCACCGCCGGCTCGGTCGCGATGGCGCTGTCGGCCGGCGTGATCCTCGGCGAGTACGTCGCGCAGCCGGTCAAGCGGGAGGCGGCCCGGCTGGAGAGCCGGCTGGCCGGCCCCCGGCTGGTGGGTCCGCTGCGGACCCGCCCCGACGGGTCGCAGCGCACCCGGCGCAGCGCCCGCCGCCGGGCCGAGACCTCCGTCTAGCGGAAGTCCGGCCCGGCGGTCCGCCGCTCAGACGACGGTGGTCTTCGCCGGCAGGACCTTCTTCGAGACCCGCGCGACGACGTCCTGGTAGCGGGCCCCGGTGAGCTTGCCGAACCAGTGCAGCGCGTGCGCGTCGCTGCCCACCAGGACGCGCGACTTGTCCCCGAGCACACCGGCGATGATCACCTCGGCGGCCTTCTCCGGGGTCGTCTTGGCCAGCTTCTTGTCGAAGAACGACGCGGTCTTGGCCTGGTCCTCGCGCGAGGAGACCCGGGCGTTCCGCGCGATCGCGGTCTTGATGCCGCCCGGGTGGACGACGGTGACGCCGACCCGGTGGCCGGCGGAGAGCATCTCGATGCGCAGCGCCTCCGACATCCCGCGCACGGCGTACTTCGTCGCGTTGTAGATCGACTGGCCCGGCATCGAGACCAGCCCGAACAGCGAGGACAGGTTGACCACGTGGCCGTCGCCGGAGGCGATCAGGTGCGGGAGGAACGCCTTGGTGCCGTGCAGCACGCCCCAGAAGTTGATGCCGACGATCCACTCGATGTCGGGGTAGTCCAGGTCGACCAGGTCCCCGGCCAGCGCGACGCCGGCGTTGTTGACCACCACGTTGACCCGGCCGAACTGGTCGGCCACGGACGCGGCGTACGCCGTCATCGCGTCGCGGTCCGCGACGTCGAGGCGGTCGGTGCGGACCTCGCGGGCGCCGGCGGCGCGCGCCTGGTCGGCGGTCTCGGCCAGCCCGGCCTCGTCGACGTCCGACAGCGCGAGCAGCGACCCGCGGCGGGCGCAGTCGAGGGCGAGGGCCCGGCCGATGCCGGAGCCGGCTCCGGTGATCACGACCACCTTGTTCTCGAGCGTCTTCATGCGGGTACGTCCTCCGTCTGGTGGGGGGTGGGTGGGGTGGTGCCGGTGGGTAGGGGAGCGGGCTCGCCGCGCACGGCGTACGCCGCGGCGTCGAACTCGCGGAGCGCGGCGCGGAAGCCGAACGTCGTCCGCGGCCACAGCGTCGTGTTGCGGCCGTGCTCGTCGAGGTACCAGCTCGAGCAGCCGCCGCGGTGCCACACGGTGCGCTTCATCCGTTGCTGGAGCCGGTCGTTCCAGCGTGCGGCGACGTCCTCGCGCGGCTCGAGCGCGGCGTACCGGTTGAGGCGCATGGTGCGCAGCGCCTGCCGGACGTACTGCACCTGGGACTCGATCATGAAGACCATCGAGGAGTGCCCGAGGCCGGTGTTCGGGCCGACCAGGAGGAAGAGGTTGGGGAACTCCGGCACCGTCGTGCCCTTGTACGCCGCCATGCCGGACTCCCGCCAGCGCTCGGCCAGCGTGCGGCCGCGCCGGCCGACCAGGTGCTCGGTGATCGGCAGCTCGGTGGTGTGGAAGCCGGTGGCCACGATGATGACGTCGACCTCGCGCTCGGTGCCGTCGGCGGTGACGACGGAGGTGGGCGTGACCCGGGCGATCCGGTCGGTCACCAGGTCGACGTTGCCGGCCGCGAGCGCGGGGTAGTAGGCGTTGCTGATCAGCACCCGCTTGCAGCCGAGCGCGAAGTGCGGGGTGACCCTCTCCCGCAGGTCGGGGTCGCCGATGCCGCGGGCGATGTTGGCCTCGGCGAGCTTGCGGGCCGGGTACGCGATGCCCGGCTCGAGGGTGAACGCCGGCACGTAGGTCTCCCGGCCCCAGTAGACCGCCGTCCGGTAGGCCCGCTGCAGGCCGGGCACGCGGCGCAGGGCGGCGCGCTCGAGCGCGGAGTAGCGCCGATCGTTGCGGGGGATCACCCACGGTGCGGTGCGCTGGTAGACGTCGAGGCGGGCGGCCACGCGCTGGACCTCCGGCACGATCTGGATGGCCGAGGCGCCGGTGCCGATCACCGCCACCCGCTTGCCGGCCAGGTCGACGTCGTGGTCCCAGCGCGCCGAGTGGAACAGGTGCCCGCGGAAGTCCCCGATGCCCTCGATGTCGGGGAGCTTGGGCTCCGAGAGGCCGCCGGCGCCGACGACGAGGCTGCCCGCGGACCAGGTGCCGGTGGAGGTCCGCACCGTCCACCGGGCGGCGGCGTCGTCCCAGGTGGCGTCCTCGACGCGGGTCCCGAACCGGAACCGGTCGAGGGTGCCGGACTCCCGGGCCACCCGCCGCAGGTAGGCCTGGATCTCCGGCTGCGGGGAGAACGACGAGGTCCAGTCGGGGTTCGGCGCGAAGGAGAAGGAGTAGAGCTGGCTCGGGACGTCGCAGGCGGCGCCGGGGTAGGTGTTGTCGCGCCAGGTGCCGCCGACGTCGTCGCCCTTCTCGATGACGACGAAGTCGTGCTCGCCGTCCTCCTGCAGCTTGATGGCGGCGCAGAGGCCCGCGAAGCCGGCGCCGATCACGAGGTGGTCGACGTGCCGGACCGTCGGGTCGGCCTGCTCGGCCTGCGCGGCCGGGTGGGCTGGGTCGGTGGCGGTGGTGCTCATGCTCCCGACGCTATTGGCACTATTGAACGAGCGTCAATAGGATGGGGGTCGTGACGCCACCCACACGCACCCGCCTCGCGCCCGAGGAGCGGCGGACCCAGCTGCTCGACCTCGGCGTGCGGCTGCTGGCGACCCGGTCGCTCGACGAGCTGTCGATCGACGTGCTGGCCGAGGAGGCCGGGATCAGCCGGGGCCTGCTCTACCACTACTTCGGCGGCAAGCAGGCCTTCCACGAGGCCGTCGTCCGCCACGCCGCCGACGACCTCATCGCGCAGACCGCGCCGCCCGAGGGCGGCGAGCCGCTCGAGCGGCTGCTCGCGTCGGTCACGGCGTACGTCGACTACGTCGTCGCCAACCACGCCGGCTACCAGTCGCTGGTCAAGGCGGCCGCGAGCGGCAACGACGTGCTGCGCGAGATCTACGAGGACGCCCGCTCCGCGCTCACCGGACGGATCTTCACCGAGGACCCCTGGGGCGACGTCGTGCCCGACACCCCGGTCAACCGGCTGCTCGTCCGCGGCTGGTCGGCCATGGTCGAGGAGCTGGTCCTCGCCTGGGTGGCCGACCCCGCCGACGTGCCCCGCGAGCGGCTGCTCGAGCTCGCCGCCGTTTCCCTGCCCGCCCTCGTGGAGTCGGCCGGCTCCTGACGGGCGGCCCAGGCCCTTGCGGGCTGTAACGCGCCGTCCGCGCATCTACCGCGCCGGTGGAACGGCGCGGCAGATGGTCGGACAGCGCGTTGCAAGCCGCGACTGGCCGCCTCAGGTGCCGAGCGGCCCCGAGGAGATGACGTCGGCGAGCTGGTCGAGGCCCCACTCGAGGTCCTCGCGGCTGACGACGAGCGGCGGCGCGAGGCGGATCGTGGAGCCGTGGGTGTCCTTGGCCAGCACGCCGCGGGCCATCAGCGCCTCGCAGACCTCGCGGCCGGTGCCGATGGTGGGGTCGATGTCGACGCCGGCCCACAGCCCCCGGACGCGTACGTCGACGACGCCGCGGCCGACGAGCGACTCGAGCCGCTCGCGGAGCACGACGCCGAGCTCGGTGGCCCGTGCCTGGTGCTCACCGGTGGCGAGCATCTCAACGACGGCGTGCCCGACCGCGCAGGCGAGCGGGTTGCCGCCGAAGGTGGAACCGTGCTGGCCGGGCCGGAGCACGCCGAGCACGTCGCGGTCGGCCACGACGGCCGAGACCGGGACGATGCCGCCGCCCAGGGCCTTGCCCAGGACGTAGATGTCCGGCACGACGCCCTCGTGGTCGCAGGCGAACGTCTTGCCGGTCCGGCCGAGGCCGGCCTGGATCTCGTCGGCCGCCATCAGCACGTTGGTGCGGGTGCACAGCTCGCGCAGCCCGCTGAGGAACCCCTCGGGCGGCAGCACGACGCCGCCCTCGCCCTGGATCGGCTCGACGAGCACCGCGACGGTGTCGTCGTCGATCGCGGCCTCGACCGCGGCGAGGTCGCCGTACGGCACCTGCACGAAGCCGGGGGCGAAGGGCCCGAAGCCGTCGTGGGCGTCGGGGTCGTCGGAGAAGCCGACGATGGTGGTGGTCCGGCCGTGGAAGTTGCCGGTGAAGACGATGATCTTGGCCTGGCCCGGGGTCACGCCCTTGACCTCGTAGCCCCACTTGCGCGCGACCTTGATGGCGGTCTCGACGGCCTCGGCGCCGGTGTTCATCGGCAGCACGAGCTCCTTGCCGCACAGGTCGCCGAGCGCGGCGCAGAAGTCGGCGAACCGGTCGTGGACGAACGCGCGGCTGGTGAGCGTGAGCCGGTCGAGCTGCTCGTGCGCGACCCGGAGCAGGCCGGGGTGGCTGTGGCCGAAGTTGAGCGCGGAGTAGCCGGCGAGCAGGTCGAGGTAGCGCTTGCCGTCGACGTCGGTCATCCACGCGCCCTCGGCGTGCTCGACGACCACCGGCAGGGGGTGGTAGTTGTGCGCGGTCCGCTCCTCCGCGCGCTGGAACGGCGTGCGGGCGGTCTCGGTCAGGGTGGTCATCGTGCCTCCTTCGGGTCGTACACCAGATTGTCAGACAATCTGACGAACGTCCGCATCGGCGGGGCCCGGGTCGTTCGGCCCGGGCCGTGGCAGGTCGACCTCGATGGTGGTGCGGCCCGGACGGCTGGCCAAACCGACGTGGCCGCCGTGGGCCCCAACGATGGCCCGGACCAGCGCCAGCCCCAGGCCCGCCCCGCCCCCGGAGGAGCCGTCGCGGGAGCGGGAGGAGTCGCCGCGGGCGAACCGCTCGAACGCGGAGTCGACCAGCCCGGGAGGGAAGCCCGGACCGTCGTCGGCGACCACGAACCCGTGGTCCGTGCCGCGCACCGTCACCGTGGTCCCCGGCGGGGTGTGCTTGCGGGCGTTGGTGAGCAGGTTCGTCACGACCTGGTGCAGCCGCAGCTCGTCGCCGAGCACCTCGACCGACTCCTCGGGGAGCTCCAGGCGCCAGCGGTGGTCGGGTGCCACGACCCGCGCGTCCTCGGTGGCCTCGAGCAGCAGGCGGGTCAGGTCGACCGGCTCCCGGGCGAGCGGGCGGCCGGCGTCGAGACGGGCCAGCAGCAGGAGGTCCTCGACGAGCGCGGTCATCCGCGCCGACTCCTCCTCCACCTTGGCCAGCGCGGCCGTCCCAGTCGCGGTGTCGTCGGGGTGCCGGCGGGCCAGCTCGGTGTAGCCGGCGATCGTCGCCAGCGGCGTCCGCAGCTCGTGGGAGGCGTCGGCGACGAACTGGCGCACCTGCTGCTCGCTGCGGTGCCGCTCGCGCAGCGCCGTCTCGACGTGGGACAGCAGGCTGTCCAGCGCCGCCCCCACCTGCCCGACCTCGGTGCGCTCGTCGGTGAGGTGGGCGGGGACCCGCTCGGCCAGGTCGATCTCGCCGCTGGCCAGCGGCAGGTCGGCGACGGTGTGCGCGGTCGCGGCGACCTCGCGCAGCGGCCGCAGCTGGCGGCGTACGACGAGCAGGGCGGCAGCGCCGCCGGCGAGCAGCGCGGCCAGCACCAGCACCGCCTCCCAGACGACGAGGTTGCCCACCGCGTCGTCGACGTCCTCGGTTGGGAGACCGGCGGCGACCGACCCGTCGTCGCTCATCAGCACCCGGTAGCCGCCCAGTCCGGCCAGGTCGACGTCGTGCGGCTCGCCGTCCTGCGGCACCGCGTCGAGCTGCTCGGACGCGTCCTCGCTGAGGTCCTCGACCACGACGCGACCGTCGTCGCCCTGGGTCGGGACGGTGCCCTGCCACGGCGGCGCGACGTCGGCGTACCGCCAGGCGAGCACCGTCCCGATCTCGTCGCCGGGTCCGCGCAGCTCTCCGTCGTCGCGGAGCGGTCCGTTCGGGAAGGGCATCGCGCGCCGGTCGTGCTGCGCCCGGTCGAGCGCCCGCGCGACGTCCTGGTCGAGCTGGCCGGTCAGGTAGGACCGCACGGCGAAGGTCGTGGCGGTCCCCACCAGCAGCGAGACGAGCAGCACGATCGCCGTGGTCGTGAGCACCAGCCGAGCGGTCAGCGACCGCAGCCGGGTCATCAGGGGGCCGGCTTCAGCACGTAGCCCGCGCCGCGCAGGGTGTGGATCATCGGGGCGCGGCCGGCGTCGATCTTCTTGCGCAGGTAGGAGATGTAGAGCTCGACGACGTTGGCCTGGCCACCGAAGTCGTAGTTCCAGACGCGGTCGAGGATCTGGGCCTTGGACAGCACGCGGCGCGGGTTGCGCATCAGGAAGCGCAGCAGCTCGAACTCCGTGGCGGTCAGCGTGATCTCCTCGCCCCCGCGGGACACCTCGTGGCTGTCCTCGTCCAGGGTCAGGTCCCCGACGGTGAGCACCGAGGACGTCGCCGCCTGCCGGGCGCCCGCGCGTCGCACCAGGCCGCGCAGCCGGGCGACCACCTCCTCGAGCGAGAACGGCTTGGTGACGTAGTCGTCGCCGCCGGCGGTCAGCCCGGCGACCCGGTCCTCGACGGCGTCGCGGGCGGTGAGGAAGACGACGGGGAGGTCGGGAGCGGTCACCCGCATCCGGCGCAGCACCTCCAGGCCGTCGAGGTCGGGCAGCATGATGTCGAGGACGACGGCGTCCGGGCGCTGCTCGCGGGCGGTGCTGACGGCCTTCGAGCCGGTGTGCGCCACCTCGACCTGCCACCCCTCGTAGCGCAGCGCCATCGCGACCAGCTCGGCCAGGTTGACCTCGTCGTCGACGACGAGGACGCGCAGCGGGGAGCCGTCGGGCCGGGTGAGGGCGGGGGCGGCAGCGGGGCCGGCGGGACGAGCAGCATCCATGGGACCCACCGTGCCGACGCTACCTGTGAGCCTGCTGTGAAGGCCCGCAGCGCAGGGTGTGGAGCGGATATGGCGGCAGCAGCCCGGGTATCGGGCGGCCATGAAGAACCCACGTCCCGGGGACGTCGTCGTGATCACCGGAGCCTCCAGCGGGATCGGCCGCGCCACGGCGCTCGCCGCGGCCGCCGAGGGGGCCCACCTCGTGCTGGCGGCACGGGGGGTCGGCTCGCTCGACCTCGTGGCCGCCGAGTGCGACGACGCCGGGGCCGCCTCGACGACGGTCGTGCCGACCGACGTCGGCGACGACGCCGCGGTCGCTGCCCTCGTCGAGGCGGTGCTGGCCCGCCACGGGCGCATCGACGTCTTCGTCAGCTCCGCCGGCGTGGTCGCCTACGGCCGCACCGAGGAGGTGCCGCAGGAGGTCTTCGACGGCGTGCTGCGCACCAACCTGCTGGGCGCCGCCAACGTCGCGCGCCACGTCGTGCCCGTCCTCCGCGGCCAGGACTCCGGCACACTCACGCTCGTCGGCTCGGTCATCGGCCACATCGCGGTGCCGGGGATGACGGCGTACGCGGTGAGCAAGTGGGGTGTGCGGTCGCTGGCCCGCCAGCTGAAGCTGGAGAACGCCGACAAGAAGGGCGTGACCATCTCCTACGTCGCGCCGGGCGGCGTGGACACCCCGATCTACCAGCAGGCCGCCAACTACGACGGCTTCGAGGGCCGCCCGCCGCCGCCGGTCGCCAGCCCGGAGCGCGTCGCGACGCAGGTCCTGTCCCGGATCGGCCGCGAGGGCGCCCGGGCACAGCTGCTGGTGAGCAACGAGGTGATCCGCTTCGGGTTCAGCGCGGTGCCGTTCGTGTACGACGCGATCATCGGGCCGTTCTTCCGGTACGGCGCCATCGACCGGCTCCGGCCGACCGGGCCGACCACCGGGAACGTGCTCGCCCCGCGCCAGAGCGGCAACAAGCTGCACGGCGACCAGGGCAACGCGATCGCGGGCATCGCGCGCAACGTCCTTGGCCAGCTGCGCAGGTGACCCGGTGACCGAGACCTACGACGCCGTCGTCATCGGGGCCGGCCCCAACGGGCTGGTCGCCGCCAACCACCTGCTCGACCAGGGCTGGTCGGTCCTCGTCCTCGAGGCGCAGCCGGACGTGGGCGGGGCGGTCCGCAGCGACCGCGAGCTGCACCCCGACTACGTCCACGACACCTTCAGCGCGTTCTACCCGCTGGCGGCCGGGTCGCCGACGATCCGGTCCTTCCGCCTCGAGGAGCACGGCCTGCGCTGGGTGCACAGCCCGGCGGTGCTCGGCCACTGCCTGCCCTCGGGGGAGTGGGCGACGCTGCACCGCGACCGCACGGTCACCGCGTCGCTGATGGAGGCCCAGCACCCTGGCGACGGCGACGCCTGGCTCCGGCTCTGCGACACCTGGGACACCATCGGCGACCAGGTGGTCGGCGCGCTGCTGACCCCCTTCCCGCCCGTGCGGCCCGCGGTCGGTGCGCTCGCCCGCCTGCCCAAGGTCGGCGGCCTGTCGTTCGTGCGCGAGATGCTCACGCCGGTCATCGACATCGGTCGGCACCGCTTCGGCGGGTTCGCCCCGCGCATCCTGCTGGCCGGCAACGCCGGCCACTCCGACATCCCGTTGAGCGCGCCCGGGTCGGGCCTGATGGGCATCCTGCTGACGATGCTGGGGCAGACCGTCGGCTACCCGGTCCCCGAGGGCGGCGCCGGCATGCTCACCCAGGCGATGGCCACGCGGGTCCGTGCGCTCGGCGGCACCATCCGCTGCGACGCCGAGGTGGTCAAGGTCGAGGTCGAGAGCGGCCGGGCGGTCGCCGTACGCACCCACGACGGCGAGCGGTACGCCGCGCAGCACGCGGTCGTCGCCGACGTCGCGGCGCCGCACCTCTACGGCGGGCTCGTCGCCGCCGAGGACCTCCCCGCCAGCACGATGCGCAAGATGGAGTCCTTCGAGATGGACCCCGGCACCGTGAAGGTCGACTGGGCGCTGGACGGCCCGGTGCCGTGGAAGACCGAGCCGCCGCACGCGCCGGGCACCTTCCACGTCGCGGACTCCGTCGAGCAGATGGCCGAGGCGCTGCACCACGTCAACAGCCGCACCGTCCCGGCCCGGCCGTTCATGCTGGCCGGCCAGATGACCACCGCCGACCCGACCCGCTCCCCGGCGGGCACGGAGTCGCTGTGGGCCTACACGCACGTGCCGCAGGACATCGCCCGCGACCTCGGCGAGGACCCGGTGCGCGGCACCTGGGACCGCGACGACTGCGAGCGGTTCGCCGACCGGATGCAGGCCCGGATCGAGGAGCTCGCGCCCGGGTTCGGCGACAAGGTCGTCGGCCGGCGCGTCCTCGGCCCCCGGGAGATGCAGGCACGCGACGCCAACCTGATCGGGGGTGCGCTCAACGGCGGCACCTCCCAGCTGCACCAGGAGCTGGTCTTCCGCCCCGTGCCGGGCCTGGGCCGCTCTGAGACGCCGGTCAAGGGGCTCTACCTCGGCTCGGCCTCGGCCCACCCCGGTGGCGGCGTGCACGGGGCCTGCGGCATGAACGCCGCCCGCGCCGCCGTCGTCCACCGCCGGGTCCGCCGGGTGGTCCGCGGCCGCTGACCGGCGTACGCCTCCGCCACGACCACAGGGTCGTGTGCCCCTCGCCGCGCCGCAGCGCGTCGGGAGGCACACGACCCTGTTCGTCGTGGGTGGTGCCGCGGAGGTCAGCCCTCGGTCAGGCCGGTCTCGTCGCCGGAGCCGGCCTCGGCGGCCAGGCCGTCGCCGTCGGCCTGCTCGTCGAGCTGCTCCTGGACCTCGGCGATCTCCTGCTGCTCGGGGTTGCGCTGGTCGCCGGTCTCGTTGCTGCTCTCACTCATCTGGTCCTCCTGGGGTGGTCGGGGTGGACGCACGAAGCGGCGGTGCCCCGCAGGGCACCGCCGCTCGCGTGTCGGGGTGGGTTCAGCCCTGGGCGTCGGACTTGACCGACTCCGCAGAGGACTGACTCTCCTCCTTGACCTTCTGGGCCGACTCGGTCGCCGACTGCTTGACCTCCTGGGCCGCCTGGGCGGCCTGGTCCTTCACGTCGGCGGCGAGCGACTGGCCGGCGCCGCGGGCCTCCTCGAGGAGGGGTTGGCCCTTCTCCTTGGCCGTCTCGATGGTCTGGTGGGCGAGGTCGGCCTCGGCCTTGCTGGCCGGGATCAGCGAGGCGATGACCAGGCCGGCACCGAAGGCGACGAGGCCGGCCGCGAGCGGCGAGCCCTGCACCTGGGAGCTCGCCGTGCCGACCGCCGAGGAGGCGGCGCCGCGGACGTCGGGGGCCGACATGCCCGAGGTGCTCGGCATGGAGTCGCCGGCGCTGCTGGCCTTGTCCTTGACGGTGTCGCGGACGTCGGTCGCGGTGCCCATGATCCGGTCACGGACGCCGAGCACCTTGCTGCGCGCGGCCTCCTTGCGCCGCTCCACGATCGCGGAGGGGCTCACCCGGTCCTGCAACGCGTCGAGGTCACCGGCCATGCGGGCCCGGGTGTCCTCGATCTGGCTGTTCAGCTCTTCTGTGCTCTGGCCCATTGGGCGTCCTCCTTCAGGGTCTGCTGCGTCTGCGGCAGCTGGGGGTTGCTCTCCTTGAGGGCCTTGCGGCCGGTCAGCGCCAGGACACCGGCGACGATCGCCCACACCGCCGTGGCGATGAGAGCGGCGACCTCGATGGGCATCCAGTTGTCGAGCAGGAACACCAGGGTCAGGGTGAGGAAGAGGAGCGTGAAGTAACCGGCGAGGCCGGCACCGCCGAGCAGGCCGGCACCCTTGCCGGCCTTGGCGAACTCCTCCTTCATCTCGACCTTGGCCAGGTCCATCTCCTGCTTGATCAGGGTCGTCAGGTCGTTGGTGACGTCGCTGACGATCTCGCCGAGGCTGCGGCCGTCGGCCGGCTGGCCGGGTTCACGGCCCTCCACCGGCGTGGAGCCGCTCGGCTGACCCTTGGGCTGGGCGCCCGGGTCGTGCAGCGGCTGGTGAGTGGGTTGGGTCACCGCAGGTCCTCCGAGCTCAGGCCGCCACCGCTGTAGCCGGTCTCGTTGCCGGACAGCTCGTCACGGGGCGGCTGGGTGGGCTGCCCCGGGGTCGAGGTCGGCATCGGCGGGTTGGTGGTGGCGGTGCCGACCGGCTCGGTCGACGTCGTGCCGGTCACCCCCACGTCGGTGCCCAGGGAGCCCGTGCCGGTCGACAGGGGAGCGACCGGGGTGGTGGGCGTGCTGCCGTAGGTCGGCGTGGTGCCGTAGGTCGGCGTGCTGGGTGCGGCGGTGGCGCCGGCGATGCCGTCACCGGCCCCGCGGACCAGCCGGCCGGCGACCACGCCGGCCGCGAGGGCGCCGAGCAGGAAGGTGCCCGGACGCTGCCGCGCGAAGCGGCGTACGTCGTCGAGCAGCTCGGTCGGCTCGCGTCCGTCGAGACGGCTGCCGAACGAACGGACCTGCTGGGCCGCCTGGCGGGTGAGGTCGGTGGCGAGACCGCCCGGGGCCTGCTCGGCCATCCCGTCGAGGTCGTCACCGAGGGTGCTGAGGGTGGTGACCAGCCGGTCGCGCTGGGTGCGCGCCTGGTCCTGGGCCTGGGTGGTGACCTGGCCGAGCGTGTCGTTCACGACGTTGCGGGCCTGCTCGGCCGCCTGGCCGGCGACCTGCTTCGCCTCGCCCGCCGCGGTCCCGGCGACGTGGCGCCCCTCCTCGGCGGCGGTCGACGCGGCCTGCTGGGCACGATCGGTCGCGCTGGTGTCGGTCGTCATCTGTGTCCTCCCGGATGGGGTTGGTGTGCCCCGTTCCGGTGACCCTCGCGCGTCGATTCATCCTCACCCCTGGGTGGGAGCACAGCGCGCGCACAGGCTCCGGGCCCAGCCTGGGGGCCATGAAGGAGAACGTGGAGAAGAACGTGGAGAAGGACGTGGACGAGAACCCGCCGGAGACTCCCGTGGAGGAGATCCGACGCGGACGCGGGGCGGCGGCCCGCGCACGACTGCGGGCGCTGGGCCGGCGCACCGTGGGCACGTGGGTCCTGGTCGTCGTCGCCCTCGCCGCGCTCCTCGTGGGTGGTGCCGGCGGGGCGCTGGTGCACGCGGCCGTCGACGACGGTGGTCGGCACGGTCGCCCGGACCTCGCGGACGTGCGCGAGCACGGGCCCGACCGCGGTGACCGCGACGCCCCGGGCGGGCCGCCGCCCGGTGCACCGGAGGGGACGGCACCGGAGGAGGACGTGCAGCCCGACGCCGTGCCGGACGGCACCAGCGGCGACGCCACCTGACCCGCTCGCGGGGGCCTCAGCCCAGGCGGCGCAGCCGCGGCCAGAGGTCGGACCAGCCGCCGAGGGGGCCCCGGCAGACCAGCACGGGACGGTCCTGCTCGTCGTTGTCGAGGCCCACGCCGTTGTCGACCAGCGCCACCTGCTCCGTCGAGGCGCACCACTCCTCGACGCGCGCGGCCGGCCAGCCGACGACCACCGCCGTCGCGTCGTCGTCGGCCGGCGGCCCGAGGTCCCACAGCGAGTTGTGCCCGCTGTGCACCGGGACCTCGGGCAGCCAGCGGGCGACCGCGCCGGCCTCGCCGTAGTTCCCGGTCACCACGACCGCACCGGGGCCCGCGGCGTCCAGGCCCGCCTCGACGGCGTCGACGAACGCCGGCCAGCCGACGGTCTCGCCGGCGTCGTAGTTCACCGCGACCACCGGGGTCCCGGCCAGCCGGTCGGCCGGCAGGACCGGCAGGAAGAGCACCGCCCCCACGACCGCGCCGAGCGCCGTCCCCGCCACCAGGGCGGTGCGTCGCACCCGCGCCCGGCCGCGTCCGACCCAGGCCACGACCGCGACCGCGCCGGCGCCGACGAGGGGCGCGTACGCCGCCGCGAGGTAGTACGCCTTGCCGCCGGTCACGGTCACGACGACGGCCAGCACGCCCCACGACAGGAGCAGGAACCGTCGGTCGCGCAGCTGCGGCGACCGGGCGAGACGCACCGCGCCGACGACGACGAGCACCACGCCGACCGGCGGGCCGACCAGGCCCGGTTGCGTCGCCCACAGCTCGACCAGCCCGGTGCTCGTGCCGGAGCCGCCTGCGGCGATCGCCTCGGCCAGCTCCAGCTGCGGCCAGCCGTGGGCCCGCTGCCAGAGCAGGTTCGGGGCCCCCAGGGCCAGGGCGACCAGCCCGCCGGCGTACAGGTGCACCGAGCGGAAGGGGTGGCGCGGCCCGGCCACCAGGAGGCCGACCACCAGCGACGCCGCGAGGAGCAGCGGCAGCGACTTGACCTGCAGGCCGACCCCGAGCACCAGGCCGGCCGCCCACCACCAGCGCGGGTCCTCGAGCGCGCGCAGCACCACCAGCACGAGGGCCACCTGGACGAGGAGGTCGTACGTCGAGGTCGACACGAGGTGCCCGACCGCGAGGGTGACCGGGGCGAGCCCCATCACCACCGCCGCCAGCACCTGCGCCCCCGTTCCGCCGCCCAGCCGGCGGGCGAGCAGCCCGGTGAGCCAGGCGACCGCACCCGCGGCGAGCGCGGACGGGAGCCGGAAGAGCCACAGCCGGCCGCCGGTCACCGCGTCCCACGCGTGGGCGAGCACGGGGACGAGCGGCGGCTGGTCGACGTACCCCCAGTCGGGGTGACCGCCGACGAGGACGAAGTACAGCTCGTCGCGGTGCGGCCCGTAGCGGTCGGCGGTGAGCAGCAGGAGCGCGGAGACGCCGGCCGCGACGAGCGCGAGGTGACGGGTCGCCGGACCCGGCAGGTCCACGGCTCGCGCTGGGGGCACGGCGCGACCCTAGGCCGACCGGCGGCCCGCTGTCGTGGGTTCCCGGAGCCGGGTCAGGCGCGCAGCAGGTCCCGCACGGCGAGCGAGGCGAAGACCATCGCCGACCCGAGCGGCGCCCCGGGCCCGGGGTAGACGCTGCCGAAGAGGGAGGCGGCGGAGTTGCCCGTGGCGTACAGGCCGGGCACCGGCGTGCCGTCCTCGCGCAGCACCCGGGCGGCGGCGTCGGTGACCAGGCCGCCCTTGGTGCCGAGGTCGGAGAGGACCACCCGGGCGGCGAGGTACGGCGGCCGGTCGCACGGCGTCAGCGCCTTGTTGGGACCGGTGCCGCCGGCGAAGAACGTGTCGTACTCGTCCTCCCCGCGGCCGAAGTCCTCGTCGACCCCGGACTCGCAGAAGCCGTTGAAGCGCGCGACCGTCGCGGTCAGCGCGTCGACCGGGAGGCCGGTCGCCTCCGCCAGGCCCTCGAGGGTGTCCGCGCGGACCCACGTCCCCGCGGCGAAGTGCGCGTCGTGGTCGCCCTCGGGGATCGCGATCGCCGGCAGCCGGCCGTCCTCGCGTGAGTCGAAGACGAACCAGGAGGGGATGCGCTCGGGGGCCTCGGCCATGACCCGGCCGAACCGGTCGTAGGGCAGGCACTCGTTGCCGTAGCGGTGGCCGGTCTGGTCGACGATGAGCCCGCTGCGGAACCCGAGCGTGAACGCGCCGGTGCCGTCGGGCTGCTCGAGCCCGGGGCAGAACCAGCCGAGGCCCGAGTAGTCGCTCGCGGCGCCGATCGACTCGGCCGCGGCGATCGGCTCGCCGGTGTTGGTGCCGGTCGGCGCCATCGTCCACGCGGCGGATCCCGGCACGCCGTGCTCCTCCCGGGCCGCGGCGTTGCCCTCGAAGCCGCCGGCCGCCAGGAGCACGCCGCGGCGCGCCCGGATCTGCACCGGCCCCTCGGGGCTCATGCCGACCACGCCGACGACGCGCCCGGTGCCCTGCTCGCCGTCGGTCAGCAGCCCGGTCACGGGCAGGCCGGTGGACACCGCACCACCCTCGCGGACGAGCATCGCCGCCAGCCGCGCGACGAGGGCCTGGCCGCCGGTCAGCGTGCGGCGGCCGGGCTGGCCCGCGCGGTCGCGCTCGACGGGAGGCCGCACCCACGCCGCGACCTGCTCGGGGAGGTCGTCGCGGCGGATGCCGGACGGTTGGATCGAGCGGCCCGACGGCACCCGGCCGGGGGCGTCGTAGTACTCCGCGAACGGGGTCCACTCGAACTCCATGAGCTCGTCGGACTCCAGCTCCGCGACCAGCTCCGGGGCGTGGGCGAGGAACGCCTCGACCCGGTCCTGGTCAGGGTCCTCGAGGATCGCGCCGAGGTAGGCCCGCGCGCCGTCGGTGGAGTCGGGCAGGCCGGCGCGCTGCTGCACGTCGCTGCCGGGCAGCCAGCAGGCGCCGCCGGAGTACGCCGAGGTCCCGCCGAGGAAGCCGGTCTTCTCGACCACGACGACCGAGAGGCCGGCGCGCGCCGCCAGGACCGCCCCGGTCAGGGCGCCACCGCCCGACCCGACCACGACGACGTCGTACTCCTGGCTGTCCTCACCGGTGCCGATCACCGGGCGATCGTCGCGGTAGAACGTGTTCTACGCAACGGGCCGTCCCAGCCGCGTGGCGATCTCGGGTGCGGGGGCCACCACCGGGCTGGGATGATGGAGCGGTTGTGGAGATCACCTACCCGCCGGAGCTGCCGGTCACCCAGCGCCGCGACGACATCGCGGCCGCGATCCGGGACCACCAGGTCGTGATCGTGGCCGGCGAGACCGGCTCCGGCAAGACCACCCAGCTGCCCAAGATCTGCCTCGAGCTCGGCCGGGGCCGCGGTCCCGGCGAGGGCGGCGGGCTCATCGGGCACACCCAGCCACGGCGGATCGCCGCCCGGTCGGTCGCCGAGCGCATCGCCGGCGAGCTCGGCACCGAGCTCGGCGGGCCCGAGAGCCCGGTGGGCTACCAGGTCCGGTTCACCGACCGGACCTCGAAGGCGACCCGGGTCAAGCTGATGACCGACGGCATCCTGCTCGCCGAGCTGCAGCGCGACCGGATGCTGCGCAGGTACGACACGATCATCATCGACGAGGCGCACGAGCGCAGCCTCAACATCGACTTCCTGCTCGGCTACCTCAAGCGGCTGCTGCCCCGGCGCCCCGACCTCAAGCTGGTCATCACCAGCGCCACCATCGACCCCGAGCGGTTCGCCGAGCACTTCTCCGACGGCCGCGGGCGACCCGCACCGATCATCGAGGTCTCGGGCCGCACCTACCCGGTCGAGGTCCGCTACCGGCCGCTGCTGGAGCTGCCGGAGAACGACGACGAGGGCGAGCCGATCGTCCGCGACCAGACCGAGGCGGTCGTCGACGCGGTCAAGGAGCTCTCCGCCGAGGGACCCGGCGACATCCTGGTGTTCCTCCCCGGGGAGCGGGAGATCCGCGACACCGCCGACGCGCTCTCCGAGCTCGCCGGCTCCACCCGCGGCGGCGGCACCGAGGTCGTCCCCCTCTACAGCCGGCTCTCCGCCGCCGAGCAGCACCGCGTCTTCGCGCCGCACACCGGCCGCCGGGTCGTCCTGGCCACCAACGTCGCGGAGACCTCGCTGACCGTCCCGGGGATCCGGTACGTCGTCGACACCGGCGTCGCGCGGATCTCGCGCTACTCCCTGCGCACGAAGGTCCAGCGGCTGCCCATCGAGCCGATCAGCCAGGCCTCGGCCAACCAGCGCTCCGGCCGCTGCGGCCGCGTCGCCGCGGGCATCGCGATCCGGCTGTACTCCGAGGAGGACTTCACCGGGCGCCCGGAGTTCACCGACCCCGAGATCCTGCGGACCAACCTGGCCAGCGTCATCCTCCAGATGGCGAGCCTCGGCCTCGGCGACCTCGGCCGGTTCCCGTTCGTCGAGCCGCCGGACCGCCGCAACATCACCGCCGGCGTGCAGCTGCTCGAGGAGCTCGGCGCCCTGGCCGTGCAGGCCGGCACCGAGGACGAGGGCCGGGCCGGCCAGCGGCTGACCCGGCTCGGCCGCCGCCTGGCCCGGCTGCCCATCGACCCGCGCCTGGCGCGGATGGTCCTGGAGGCCGAGCGGCTCGGCTGCGTGCGCGAGGTGGTCGTGATCGCGGCCGCGCTGTCGCTGCAGGACCCGCGCGAGCGGCCCGGCCCCGACCACCCCGCCGAGCAGGCCCGGGCCGACCAGCTGCACGCCCGGTTCAAGGTCGAGGGCAGCGACTTCCTCACCTGGCTCGAGCTGTGGCGCTACCTCAAGCAGCAGCAGAAGGACCTCAGCAGCAGCGCGTTCCGTCGGCTGTGCCGTGCCGAGCACCTCAACTACCTGCGCGTCCGCGAGTGGCAGGACTTCGAGTCCCAGCTGCGGCAGGTGTGCAAGGAGATGAAGATCGACGTGGGCCACCCCGCCGACGTCCCCGACGCCGACGGGATCCACCAGGCGCTGCTCTCCGGTCTGCTCTCCCACATCGGCCTGCTCGAGGAGCGGGACAAGAAGGAGAAGGCGGGGGAGCGCCGGCGGGGTCCGCGCGAGTACCTCGGCGCCCGCGGCGCGCGGTTCGCGATCTTCCCCGGCAGCGGGCTGGCGCGGAAGAACCCGACGTACCTCATGGCCGGCGAGCTCGTCGAGACCAGCCGGCTGTGGGCCCGGCAGAACGCCGCGATCAAGCCCGAGTGGGCCGAGCGGCTGGCCGGCGACCTGGTCAAGCGCACCTGGAGCGAGCCGCACTGGAGCAAGAAGCGCGCGGCCGTGATGGCCTACGAGCGGGCGACGCTGTACGGCGTGCCGCTGGTCGCCGACCGGCTGGTGTCCTACGGCAAGGTCGACCCGGTCGTCTCCCGCGAGCTGTTCATCCGGCACGCGCTCGTGCAGGGCGAGTGGCACACCCGGCACCGGTTCCTGGCCGAGAACAAGCGGCTGCTCGAGGAGGCCGAGGAGCTCGAGCACCGCGCCCGGCGCCGCGACATCGTCGTCGACGAGGAGACGCTGTTCGACTTCTACGACGCCCGGGTGGGCGCCGAGGTCGTCAGCGGCGCGCACTTCGACCAGTGGTGGAAGCGGGAGCGGCAGGGTCGCCCCGAGCTGCTGACGTTCGACCCCTCGATGCTGACCCACGACACCGCCGAGGAGGTCCGCGAGGCCGACTACCCGCAGGAGTGGCAGGCCGAGGGGCTCACCTTCCCGATCAGCTACCACTTCGAGCCGGGCACGGTGGAGGACGGCCTCACCATCGACGTGCCGGTCGCGACGCTGAACCGGGTCGCGGCCGAGGACTTCTCCTGGAACGTGCCGGGCCTGCGCGAGGAGCTGGTCACCGAGCTGATCCGCAGCCTGCCGAAGAACCTGCGGGTCAGCTTCGTCCCGGCACCCAACAAGGCGCGGGAGTTCCTCGCCGCGGTGCCGCCGGGGGAGGAGCCGCTGCTCGACGCGCTCGAGCGGTGGTGCCGCTCCACGACCGGGGTGGTCGTGCCGCGGGAGGCGTGGGACTGGTCCAAGGTCCCCGAGCACCTGCGCCCGACGTACCGCGTCGTCGACGAGCAGGGTCGTGAGCAGGCCCGGGGCAAGGACCTCGAGGCGCTCAAGGCCCCGCTCCGGCCGCGGTTCCGCCGGGCGCTGGAGGAGGTCGCCACCGAGAGCGGGCTGACCCGCACCGGCGCCACGACGTGGGACTTCGGGACGGTGGACGCCTCGTTCACCCAGAAGCGCGCCGGCCACGAGGTCAAGGCCCATCCCGCGCTCGTCGACGAGGGGTCGACGGTCGGCCTCCAGGTCTTCGGGTCCGCCGACGAGCAGGAGGCCCGGCACCGCCTCGGCGTCGTCCGGCTGCTGCTCCTCGACACGCCCTCGCCGGTCAAGGCGGTCCTGGACTCCCTCACCAACCACGAGAAGCTCGCGCTGGCCGGCTCGCCGTACCCGTCGGTCGGCGCGCTGCTCGAGGACTGCCGTCGCGCGGTCGTGGTGGACCTGGTCGACGCCCGGCCCACGGTGCGCGACCGCGCGGCGTACGACGCGCTCCGCACGCTGGCGGCCGCCGACCAGGAGGCGCGGCTGCGCGCCGTGGTGGCCGACGTGATCCGCGTGCTCGACCTGTGGCGCCAGGCCGACAAGGCGCTGAGCGGCCGCGCGGAGATGACGATGCTGCCCGCGCTGTCGGACCTCAAGGCACAGCTCGCGCGGCTGGTGCACCCCGGTTTCGTCGGCGAGGCCGGGGCCGCCCAGCTGCGGTCCTACCCCCGCTACCTGCAGGCGCTGCTGCAGCGGCGGACCCGCCTCGACGAGGGCTGGGCCGCGGTCGACCGCGACCGGCGCCTGATGGACCAGGTCGCGGACCTGCAGGACGCCTGGCAGCACGCCACCGACGCGCTGGCGCCGGGACGTCCGCCGGGCGCCGCGCTGCGCCAGGTCCGGTGGATGCTCGAGGAGTACCGCGTCTCCCTGTGGGCCCAGCAGCTGGGCACCGCCACCCCGGTCAGCGACCAGCGCATCCGCAAGGCGCTGCAGCAGGCCAGCGGCTCGGGCCCGGGCGGTGGCTCGCGCGGTGGCTCGGGCGGGCGGGCGTAGCCTCGGGCGGGTGAGCCGAGAGCACCACCGACCGATGACGCCCGGCGCCGGGTTCTTCGCGGAGATCGTCGGAGGCACCGACCCCGCGCTGGTCACCGAGGCCGCCGACCGCGCCGCCCAGCTGCTCGTCCGCGGGGCGCGGGCCAGCGGCGACGCCGCGGTGGCCGAGCGGCTGCTCCACCTCGCCGACACCGAGGGCATCGAGACGATCGCGGAGGTGTGGTCCGGCGCGCCGGCGGAGTCCCTCGCGGGCTCGCTGTGGCGGCTCTACCTGCTGCGCTCCTGGGTGCACGCTGAGCCGGTCGCCGTGGCCCGGCAGTACGACGCCGGGCGGGTGCGCGCGCAGGTGGCGCGGGTCGTGGCCGGCGTCGCCGACCCGCCCGGACCCGAGCAGCTGAAGACCATGGTCGACGAGGTGCTGCGCGGCATCGTCACGAGCGACTTCGCCGACGTCCTGCTGCGCGCCGCGGCGTTCGCCCGGGTCGTCGCCACCGGCCGCGCCCACCTGCCGGAGTCCGACGAGGCGTCGGTCCAGCGGATGCTCGTGATGGCCGAGCAGCTCGAGGCGGCCGGTCACCTCGAGCTGGCCCACCGGCTCCAGTAGGTCGTTACAATGGACATCGAGCACGTCGGACCGCGGCAGCCCCGGGTCCCACAATTAGCCGCCACGAGCGGCCACGCGCCGTGAGGCGCTCCCGGTCCGGCGTGCTCACCACTCTCGGTCGCAGGCTGCGCCGCCCGCGCGCCCGGTCCTCCTACGCGCCGCAGGCCGACGGTCGCCCCGATCCCGGCGAGGTCGTCTGGGCGTGGGTCCCCTACGAGGACGACCCGCGACAGGGCAAGGACCGCCCGGTGCTGGTGATCGCGCGCGTCCAGGCGCCGGAGGGCGAGCGGCTGCTCGCGCTGATGCTGACCAGCAAGGACCACGACCGCGACGCCGCCGACGAGGCCCGCTGGGGCCGGCACTGGATGGACGTCGGGTCCGGCGGCTGGGACCGCGAGCGGCGGCCCAGCGAGGTGCGCCTGGACCGGCTGCTCCAGCTCGACCCGGCCTCGGTACGCCGCGAGGGCGCCGCGCTGGACCGGGGCACGTTCGACGCGGTCGTGGCCGCGGCCGCGCCGTACCTCAGCCGCGGAAGGTCGCCGCGATCCGGCGCACGGCCTGGCGCGCCGGGTTCCGCCCCGAGGGCCACCGGGCCTCGTCGGTGGCGACCTCGACGACGCTGAGCCAGCTGCCCTTGCGCACCAGGCCGAAGCCGGTGGCGCGACCGCCGTCGCCCTTGCGGGGCCCGTACGACGCCGGGTAGACCGAGCCGGTCCCGGTCGACACCGGTACGTCGCGCACCTCGCCCACGACCGTGCGCGGGTGCTGGAGCCGCTCGGCGCAGTCGGCACGCCAGGCCAGGAGCACCTCGGCCGCGCGCCACGCGGACGCCCCGTCGGGGAAGCGGCCGACCACCTGCGTGGCGGTCGTCGAGCCGTCGGCGGTGACGAAGCGGCGCTCGACGGTGCGCAGGGCGCCGATGTCGAACAGCGAGGCCTTCTGGCAGGCGCCCACGGGCTCGTCGCCCTCGGCCTCGGCGGTCGAGGCCCAGGGGAGGTCCTCGGCCAGCGTCGGCATCCGCGCGGCGTCGAGCAGGTGCGACCCGACCGGTCGGGCGAGCAGCTGCTGGGGCGGGAGCGGTGCCAGGGTCCGGTTCGGACGGCGGGAGGGCTTCGACCCGCCGGTCGGGGCGGGAATCGTCGGGGTAGCCGACGGCTGCGGGCTGGCCGACGCGGTCGGCGACACCGGTGCGGTGCTGCTCGGGGCCGGCGCCGGCGAGGCGGCCGGGTCGTCGCCACCGCACGCGGTCGCGCCCAGCGTGAGCGTGAGGAGGGCGGGCAGGAGCAGTGCTCGGGGACGTCGGACCACGCTGCATCGTAGGCAGCGGTGGAGGTCGGTAGGGTGACGGCGCGCCCCGGGACGCCGGGGCGCGTGGTGTGACGTGGGCCGCTGTGGCGGTCGGGAGCGAGGAGGGCTGCCGTGAGGCTGCGACGGGGACGGCGGACAGCCCTGGCGGCGCTCGCGATGGTGCTCAGCACGGGTGCGGTCGCCTGCACCGGCGACGGTGGCGAGGAGCCCGCGCCGGAGCCGACGCGCAGGGCGGCGCCCACCCAGCTGCTGTTCGGCGTCTGGGGCAGCGACGAGGAGGTCGCGGCGTACCAGGCGATGGTCGACACCTACAACGCCGAGGCCGACGACAGCCAGGTCGAGCTGCGCAGCTGGCCGGACCGGGCCGCGCTGGAGGACGCCCTGGAGGCCGGCGGCAAGGTCCCCGACGTCTTCCTTGCCTCGCGGCGCGACCTGAAGTGGCTGGTCGACGAGGGGCTGACCCAGCCCGTCGACGAGCTGCTCGACGAGCGCGGCACCGCCTTCGGCGACAACTACTCCCGCGACGCGCTCACGGCGTTCTCCGCCGACGCGCGCCTGCAGTGCATGCCGTACGGCATCTCCCCGATGGTCGTCTTCTACAACACCGAGCTCGTCGACTTCGAGCGGATGCGCAACCGCGACCTGCCGGCGCCGAGCAGCCCGGAGGACGAGCGCTGGTCCTTCGAGGAGTTCGTCGCCTCCGCGGACTTCTCCACCCGGCCGAGGCTGCGCACGCGCGGGGTGCACGTCGACCCGACGCTGGCCGGTCTCGCGCCGTTCGTCTACAGCGGCGGCGGCGAGGTCTTCGACGACCAGACCGACCCCACCTCGACGGCCTTCGCCAGCGAGGGCAGCCGCGAGGCGCTCACCCGCACCCTCGAGCTGCTGCGCAACCCCCAGCTCACGCTCACCGAGAAGCAGCTGCAGCGCGCGACGCCGCAGGAGTGGTTCGAGCGGGGCCGGCTCGGGATGATGACCGGCTTCCGGTCGATGGTGCCCGAGCTCCGGAAGGTCCCGGGCCTGCAGTTCGACGTGATGCCCATCCCGACGCTCGGCACCTACGCCACCGTCGGTGACATCACCGGGCTCTGCCTGTCCAGCTCCGCGGCGAGCACCGCCGAGGGCGCCGACTTCCTGGTCCACGCGACCTCGACCGAGTCCGTGACCCGGGTCGTCCGGGCCGGCTACCTCGTGCCGGCCAACCTCGAGGTCGCCTACTCCGACGACTTCCTCCAGCCCGACCGCCAGCCCTCGCACGGAGCGGTCTTCACCGACTCGATCCGGGCGCTGCGGCTGCCGCCGCTGCTCGACACCTGGGACGAGCTCGAGGCCGCGCTCGAGGGCGACCTGCGCTCGCTCGTCACCGCCGCCCCCGAGCTGGACCTCGAGGCGGTCACCGAGCAGATCGACCTGGACTCCCGGACCGTGCTCGACCCCGAGTCGCTGGAGTCGGAGTCGCCGTCGGACGGTGCCTCGGACGACGCCTCGGACGACGCCTCCGACGAGGAGAGCCCGGACGAGGAGTAGCCGCCGCCCCGGGGAGGTCCTCGGGGAGCGGCTCGGCTCGGTGCTCGGCTGGTGCTCGGCTGGTGCTGGGCTCGGCCGGTCAGGCCGGCGCGGTCACCCGTCGACCAGGGGGTCCGTCCCCGCGACGGCCTCGGGCGCCGGTTCGGCGGCGCGGGTGTCGGCGTCGAGGATCGCGCGGGTGAGGACCGGCGCGGCCAGGGAGACCTGCCACGAGCGGGCGCCGTACCCCTGCAGCACGCCGGCGACGGCGTCGAGCAGCTCACCGGGCTCGCGCGTGGCGGGCGGCGTCCACAGGGTGCGGCGCAGGTAGTCGGGGGTCAGCAGGTTCTCCACGGGGAGCCCGTGCTCCTCGGCGAGGGCGGTCATCGCCTCGCGGGCCAGCTGCAGCCGGACCGCTGCGACCGGGTCCTTCTCGGCCCAGGCGCGGGGGAGCGGCGGGCCGTCGCCGCGCGGGGCGCGCGCGGGCAGGTCGGCCTCGTCCATCTCGGCCACCTCGCGCAGGGCCGCCACCCACCGGGTGGCGTACCGCTCGGCGCCGCGGCCGTGGAAGCCCTTGGTCGCCAGCAGCGCGGTCCGGTCCTGCGGCATCGCGGTCGCGGCCGCGACGATCGCGGAGTCAGGGACGATGCGGCCGGGCGTCACGTCGCGCTGCTCGGCGAGCTGGTCGCGCAGCTCCCACAGCGCGCGCACCGCGCCGAGCGACCGCCGTCCGCGGACCCGGTGCAGGCCCGACGTACGACGCCAGGCGTCGACGCGGGGGACGACCTCGAAGCTGCGCAGGTGGTCGAACTCCTGCCGAGCCCACTCGTCCTTGCCCTGCTCGACCAGCTCGACGGCCAGCGCGTCGCGGAGCTCGACGAGCACCTCGACGTCGAGCGCGGCGTACTCCAGCCACGGCTGGGGGAGCGGGCGGGTCGACCAGTCGACCGCGGAGTGCTCCTTCTTCATGCCGAACCCGAGCACCGTCTCGACCAGCGTCGCCAGGCCCACCCGGGGGTAGCCGAGCAGCCGCCCGGCCAGCTCGGTGTCGAACAGCGCGGTCGGGGTCAGGCCGATCTCGGCGAGGCACGGGAGGTCCTGGGTGGCCGCGTGCAGGATCCACTCGGTGCCCTCGAGCGCCTCCTGCAGCGGGGCGAGGTCGTCGAAGGCGATCGGGTCGACCAGCGCGGTGCCGGCGCCCTCGCGGCGCAGCTGCACGAGGTAGGCGCGGTTGGAGTAGCGGTAGCCCGAGGCCCGCTCGGCGTCGATCGCGACCGGCCCGGTCCCGGCGGCCATCGCGGCGCAGACCTCGGCCAGCGCCGCGGCGCTGGCGACCACGGGCGGCAGTCCGTCGCGCAGGGTCAGCAGCGGCGGGGGCTCGGGCTGCGGCTCGGGCGTCCCCTGAGGCTGGTCCGCCTCGGGGGCGGGATCGTGCTCGGGGGACGGGGGCTCGGGTGTCTCGTCGACCATCAGCGCCCCGAGCCCCGCTGGCCGCGACGGCTCGGCATCACGCTGACCCCCTCGGGCACCGGCGGCAGCCCGACGGCGGTGCAGAGCAGCTCGCCCCACGCCTCCACGTGCGGCGCGACGTCGAGCGGGGTGCCGGGGGCGGCGCCCTGCGGGACCAGCGGCGTCCAGGACGCGCGCACCTCCAGCTGGGCGGTGCCGCCCTCGTCGGCCATGCCGCCGAAGCTCTCGGTCGCGACGCGGGTCACGGTCCCCGAGGCCATGGCGTACGTCGCGCCGTGCGCCTCGAGGGCCTCGGTCAGCCACGACCAGCCGACCTCGGCGAGCATGGGGTCGCTCACCATGTCGACCTCGATCTCGGCGCGGGCGTAGGCCACGCAGCGGAACGTGCCGTCCCACGCGTCGTTGCCGTCCGGGTCGTGCAGCAGGATGATCCGGCCGGTCCCGACGTCGGTGCCCTCGACGGTGACGTCGGCGCTCAGCGCGGCGGCGTACGGCGCGATCCGCTGGGGCGCCGGCATCTCCTCGCAGAAGACCTCCGGGCGCAGGCGTGCGCCGTGCATGCTCGACACCGCGTCCCGGAACTCCGGGGGGCTCGCCGCCGCACCCGTGCCCGGGTGCGTCTCCTGACGCACGACCATGGGGCCACAGTAGGTCGCGGGCGCTCGAACCGATGTGCGAACACGCCGGAGCGGGTGGGAGGCTTGTCGCCGTGAGCACCACGAACGACACCCCCGGCGACCGTCACCCCGGACTCGCCGACAGCGCCTTCCTCAAGGCCGCCCGCGGGGAGGCGGTGCCGCACACGCCCGTGTGGTTCATGCGGCAGGCCGGCCGGTCGCTGCCGGAGTACCTCCGCGTCCGCGAGGGCGTCGGCATGCTCGAGTCCTGCATGGACCCCGACCTGGTCACCGAGATCACCCTGCAGCCGGTCCGGCGGTACGGCGTGGACGCGGCCATCTTCTTCTCCGACATCGTGCTGCCGCTCAAGGCGGTCGGCGTCGACCTCGACATCAAGCCGGGCGTCGGGCCGGTCGTCGCCTCCCCGGTGCGGACGCTCGCCGACGTCGAGGCGATCCCCGACCTCACCCCCGACCAGGTGCCCTTCATCACCGCCGCGGTGCGGTCGCTGGTCGGCGAGCTGGGGCCCACCCCGCTGATCGGCTTCGCCGGCGCGCCGTTCACGGTCGCCTCCTACCTCGTCGAGGGTGGTCCGTCGAAGGAGCACGCGAGGACGAAGGCGATGATGTTCAGCGCCCCGGACGTCTGGGACGCGCTGATGCGCAAGATCGCCGGCATCGCCGCGGCGTACCTCGCGGTGCAGGTCGAGGCCGGCGCCTCCGCCGTCCAGCTCTTCGACTCCTGGGCCGGGGCGCTCACGCCGGCCGACTACGCCGAGCACGTCATGCCGCACTCGGCCCGCGTGCTCGCCGCGGCCGGGCAGCTCGGCGTGCCGCGGATCCATTTCGGGGTCGGCACCTCGAACCTGCTCACGCTGATGGGGGAGGCCGGGGCCGACGTCGTCGGTGTCGACTGGCGCACGCCGCTGAGCTCCGCCATCCCGCTCGTCGGCGACCGCGGGGTCCAGGGCAACCTCGACCCCACCCTCGTCTTCGCCCCCACCGACGTGATGACCGCGCGGGCGGCGGAGGTCATCGAGGCCGGGCGCGCCGCGAAGGGCCACATCTTCAACCTCGGCCACGGGGTCATCCCCTCCACCGACCCCGACCAGCTCAAGCGGCTGACCGAGTTCGTGCAGTCCTACCCGCTCTGAGCGTCCCCGCCCGCGGTGGTGGGCGGCGAGCGCCGGGTCGCGTCGCGCCTCGGGATGACGGTTCATCAAGGTATGCGGACGACCTCGCACCTCCCCCGGTGAGCTCCAGCAGGGAACCGGTGGTCCACCTGCATCCCTTGATGAAGCGACGGCCGGCCGCCTGCCCGGGACGGTGCACCGGGGACTCCCGCAGCAGCGCCCCGCTCACTCCGCAGCCAGGCGCCGCCGGCGCAGCCGCCTGAGGAGCGGCCAGGCGGGGACGGCGACGAGCAGGGCGACGGCGGCGAAGGGGAGCAGTGCGCCGACGACGGTGGCGGCGGCGACGGTGGTCGCGGAGAGGCCGTCCCAGCCGGCGGCGAGACCCGAGAGGAACCCGCTGTCGTCGTCCTCCTCCGCGACGGTGCGGGCCTTCGGCGTGCGCTCGAGGGACACGGTGATCGTCGACATCGAGGTCTGGTCGGCGAGGTAGTCCTGCTGCTTCTCCAGGGAGGCGAGCGCGGCCTGGCGGCGCGAGAGCTGCGCCTCGATGGCCACGATGTCGCGGATCGACTCGGCGCGGTCGAGCAGCAGCTCGATGCGCGCGATGCTGCGGCGCTGCACCCGCACCCGGATGTCGACGTCGAGGACCTGGGTGGTGACGTCCTCGCTGGTCGTGCTGGCGTCGACGAGCTCCGCGACACCCGTGAGCGACTCGACCGCCTCGTCGAAGCGCGCGGAGGGGACGCGCAGGACGAGGCGTGAGCGCTCGACCTCGCCGTCGTCGTCGGTGGCCGTGCGCTCCTCGGCGACCTCGCCGCCGTGCTCGTCGACCACCTCCTG
Organism: Nocardioides sp. NPDC092400; assembly: GCF_040684155.1. NCBI lineage: Bacteria > Bacillati > Actinomycetota > Actinomycetes > Propionibacteriales > Nocardioidaceae > Nocardioides > Nocardioides sp. NPDC092400. The sequence goes on from NZ_JBFBFJ010000001.1 coordinate 64,775, forward strand.
CACGTCGAACCGTGCCTTCGCCACGTCGTCGGCGCGCAGCGCGACGTTGCCGGTGGAGATGACCTTGCGGTCAGGCCCCTCGGGCGCCTCCGCCTTGTTGGCGGTGAAGGCCGTGCCCGCCTGGTCCAGGACGGCGCCGTCCTCCTCCACGGCAGCGGCTCGGGGTGCCTCCGCGGAGGTGGCCGAACCCCCGGAGGCGGAGGAGTCGTCCGAGGAGCCGCCCGAGCAGGCGGTGGTGACGGCCGCGACGGCGACGAGGCAGGCGGCGGCAGCGCGGTGGGCCGTGCGGGACGGAGGGGTCATGCCGTCTGGGACGGCACGACCTCCATCACGGTTCCTCCGCCGACGGCCGCCGGCGTACGTCGCCCGCGGGCCACCTCCACGAGGGCGGCGCGCAGGTCGCGGACCCGGCCGGGGAGCTGGCCCTCACGGTGCCGCAGGACCAGCGTCACGGCGGTCTCGTCGCCGGCGATCGGACGGCACGTCAGCAGCCCGGTGCGCTCGAGCGGGTCGCCGACGACGCTGTAGTCGGGCAGCACGGTGACCCCGAGTCCCTCGGCGACCATCAGCTTGCCCATCTCGGCCCCGTCGGTGGTGTGGCACCGCTGCGGCATCCGGCCCTCGAAGAGCCGATGGGCGAAGCGGTGCATGAGGTAGCCGGCGCGCATCGCCACGAACCGCTCCTCGCGCAGCTGGTCGGTGGTCACGGACGGCTGGGCGGCCAACGGGTGGTCGGCGGGCAGCACGACGACCGGTCGTCCGTGGACCAGCGCGGTGCCCGCGAGGTCCGCGGGAGCGTCGTCGCCGGCGAGGACGTTGACCAGGCCGAGGTCGAGCGAACCCTCCAGGACGCCCTGGTGGATCTCGGCCTGCTGGGTGTCGAGCACCTCGACGGTCGCGCCGGGGTGCCGGTCCTGGAAGAGCCGCAGGGCCGGCACCAGGAGGGTCGAGGTGGCGGCGTTCACGGTGCCGATGCGCAGCAGCCGGGTCGCGGTGCCCTGGTCGCCGGCGGCCTGGCGCAGGCGGTCGACCGCCTCGAGCACGTCGACCATGTTCTGCAGCAGGTCGCGGCCCTGGCGGCTGATCCGGGCGCCCGAGCGGCGGCGGTCCAGCAGGGTCACGCCCAGCTCGCGCTCGAGCTTGGTCAGCGCCTCGGACAGGGCCGGCTGGGAGATGTGCAGCCGCTCGCTGGCCCGGCGCAGCGAGCCGTGCTGGGTGACCGCGGCGAGGTACTCCAGCTGTTCGATGCGCACGCGTCCTCCTGGTAGGTATCGGCTAAGTAGAGCGACAATGTCTACTTAAGTGGAGCCGACGCTACCGGACTCGGCGGCGCGGGGCGCCACTCCCCGAGTGCGCGGGACGACCCGCGGCTGAGGGACGGGTGAGAGGCGCTGCCTGTCACCCACTCACGCCTTCCTCGCGCGACGCGCGCCACGTCGGCTTGCACTCACCTCTTATTTGGACCAATCTCATCGACATAGACACCAATGTCCACGACGGAAGGGAGGCCGACGTGTCCACGTCGCTCACGTCCGAGGCGCCCGGGACCGGCTCCTTCGCGGTGGTCGGGACCGGCCGGGTGCCGGTGCTCGACGAGGCCGCTGCCCTCGAGGTGGCCGCCACGATCGCCCGACGCCTCGCGGTCGGCGCCGCCGAGCGGGACGCCGAGCGGGTGCTCCCCGCCGAGGAGGTCGACCTGCTGTCCGGGTCCGGGCTCCTCGCCCTCACCGTTCCCCGCGAGCACGGGGGGCCGGGCCTGCCGACGAGCGTCGTGGCGGAGGTCTTCCGCCTGCTCGCCACCGGCGACCCGAGCATCGCCCAGGTCCCGCACAGCCACTTCGTCTACGTCAACGCCCTGCGCCACCAGGGGACGCCGGCGCAGCAGGCGTTCTTCTTCGGCGAGGTGCTGGCCGGCAAGCGGTTCGGCAACGCCCAGTCGGAGGTCGGCACCAAGCACGTCCGCGACCACCGCACGACCCTCACGCCGGCGACCGGCGGCGGCTGGCTTCTCGACGGCACCAAGGGCTACAGCACCGGCGCGCTCTTCGCCGACTGGATCCCGGTGCTCGCCCACCTCGACGTCGACGGCCCGATGCACGTCGCCTGGGTCGAGCGGTCCGCGCCCGGTGTCACCGTCGTCGACGACTGGGACGGCATGGGCCAGCGCACCACCGCCAGCGGCACCGTGCGGCTCGAGGCCGTGGCGGTCGAGGACGCCCGGGTCATGCCGTACCACCTCACCTTCGAGGGGCCCCAGACGTACGGCGCGTTCGCGCAGGTGCTCCACGCCGCGCTGGACGCCGGCATCGCGCGCGCCGCCCTCACCGAGGCCGCGGAGTTCGTCACCACGAGGTCGCGGCCCTACCCCGACGCCGGCGTCGAGCGGCACGCGGACGACCCGCTGGTGGTCCACGCCTTCGGCGAGATGGAGGTGCAGGTCCGCGCCTGCGAGGCGCTCGTCGCCGAGGCGGCCCGTGCCGTCGACCGCGCGGACGCCGACCTCACCGAGGCGTCGGCGGGCCACGCCAGCCTCGCCGTCGCCGCCGCGCGCGCGTCGACCACGCAGGCCTCGGTCGAGGTGTCGAGCCGGCTCTTCGAGGTCGCCGGCACCCGGTCCGCGCTCGACGGCCTGAACCTGCACCGCCACTGGCGCAACGCCCGCACCCACACCCTCCACGACCCGGCGTCCTGGAAGGTCCAGCACCTGGGCCGGCACGCCCTCGACGGGGTGTTCCCGCCCAACCACGGCCAGGTCTGACGCCCACCACCCCGCCCCCGCCCCCGCACCGCACCGCCCCCGCACCGCACAGGAGTGACGAGATGTCCTTGAAGTTCCACTGGTTCCTGCCCACCAACGGCGGCGACGGCCGCCAGGTCGTCGGCGGCGGTCACGGCGTGTCCGCCGGCGCCTCCGGCCGGCCCGCGACCGTGCCGTACCTCGGCCAGATCGCGCGCAGCGCCGAGCAGCTCGGCTTCGAGGCGGCGCTGACCCCGACCGGCGCCTGGTGCGAGGACGCCTGGGTGTCCACGGCGATGCTGAGCAGCCTCTCGGAGCGGCTGAAGTTCCTCGTCGCGTTCCGCCCCGGCCTGACCGCGCCGTTCCTCGCCGCGCAGATGGCGGGCACGTTCCAGAACCTCTCCGGGGGCCGGCTGCTGCTCAACGTCGTCACCGGCGGGGAGAGCCACGAGCAGCGGATGTTCGGCGACTTCCTCGACAAGGACGGCCGCTACGAGCGCTGCGACGAGTTCCTCCACATCGTCCGCGCGCTCTGGCGCGGCGAGACGGTCAACTTCACCGGCAAGCACCACTCGGTGGAGGACGCCGTCCTCGCCCAGCGCCCCGACCCGCTCCCGGAGATCTACTTCGGCGGGTCCTCGCCCGCCGCCGGCCGGGTCGCGGCCAAGCACGCCGACGTCTACCTGACCTGGGGCGAGCCGCCGGCCGCCGTCGCCGAGAAGATCGACTGGATCAAGGGCCTGGCCAAGGAGGAGGGCCGGGAGCTGCGGTTCGGCATCCGCCTCCACACCATCGCCCGCGACACCTCCGAGGCCGCCTGGGCCGAGGCCGACCGGCTGCTCGCCGGCATCGACGACGAGCAGATCGCGAAGGTGCAGGCGGGCCTCAGGCGCAGCGAGTCCGTGGGCCAGCAGAAGATGCTCGAGCTCAACGGCGGCAGCAAGGAGGGCCTCGAGATCCACCCGAACCTGTGGGCGGGCGTCGGCCTGGTCCGCGGCGGCGCCGGCACCGCGATGGTCGGCAGCCACAGCGAGATCGCCGACCTCGTCGAGCAGTACGCCGCGGTGGGGATCGAGGAGTTCGTCCTCTCCGGCTACCCGCACCTGGAGGAGTCCTACTGGTTCGGCGAGGGCGTCCTGCCCGAGCTCACCCGCCGCGGCCTCTGGCAGCACCCGGCGCCGCAGGCGACGGCGTCCGCCGCGGTGCCCTTCGGTGCGGCCGGCGGCAGCAGGGCCGCGTCGTGACCGTCGCCGTCGTCGTCGGCAACCCCAAGCCGGCGTCGCGCACCCTCACCGCCGCGACGTACGTCGCCCGCGAGCTGTCCGGCGCCGAGCCGGACCTCGTGGTCGACCTCGCGGTCCTCGGCCCGGCGCTCCTCGACTGGTCCGACGCGGAGGTGCGCGGCCTGGTCGAGGCGGTCGGCGCCGCGGACCTGGTCGTGGTCGCCAGCCCGACGTACAAGGCGACCTACACCGGGCTGCTGAAGCTGTTCCTCGACCGGTTCTCGACCACCGGCCTGCGGGGCGTGGCCGTGCCGCTGATGCTGGGCGCCGGACCGGCCCACGCGCTGGCCCCCGAGCTCGCGCTGCGGCCGCTGCTGGCCGAGATCGGCGGCACCGTGCCGACCCGGGCGCTCTACGTGCTCGACGACCTCCACGACGACCCCGCGGCGTACGCCGAGTGGCTGGCCGAGGCCCGCCCCCGCGTCGCCGCCGCCCTCACCCGGACAGGAGCACCCGCATGACCGCGACCCCCGACCCGCTCGCCAGCGTCACCGCGCTGACCACGAACCAGGACCTCGACCCGACCCGGCTGCGCGAGGCGTTCGGGATCTTCCCGACCGGCGTCGTCGCGGTGGCCGCCGAGGTCGACGGGGAGCCGGTCGGCCTCGCCGCCAGCTCGTTCACCTCCGTCAGCCTCGACCCGCCGCTGGTGTCGTTCTCGGTCGCCAACACCTCCAAGACGTGGCCGGCCCTGCGCCGCGCGGGGCACCTCGGCGTCACGATCCTGGCCTCCCACCAGGGCACGATCTGCCGCCAGCTCGCCGGACCGGTGGAGCAGCGCTTCGCCGGTGTCGGGCTGCACACCACCGAGGACGGCGCGGTGCTCCTCGACGAGGGACTGGCCCGCTTCGACTGCTCCATCCACGAGGAGGTGGTCGCCGGCGACCACACCCTGGTGCTGCTGCGCCTGCACGCCGTCGAGAACGCCGACACCTCGCTCCCGCTGGTCTTCCACCGCTCGGCCTTCGGGCGCCTGGAGGCCAGCGCCTGAGCGGTCCCCGCCCCGGCATAGCCTAGCGGCGTGGGTAGTCCTCGCCGCACCGTCGTCGTCGGGGCCGGCATTGCCGGCCTGACCGCCGCACACGACCTCGTCGCCGCCGGCGACGAGGTCGTGGTGCTCGAGGCCTCGGACGCCGTCGGCGGCAAGATCCGCCGCCAGGAGGTCGGCGGCACGCCCGTCGACGTCGGCGCCGAGGCGATGCTGAACCGCCGACCGGAGGGCGTCGACCTCGCCCGCGAGGTCGGCCTCGAGGTCGAGCACCCCGCCCTCGCCGCGTCCCGGATCTGGACGCGCGGCGACCTGCGGCCGCTGCCGCGCTCCCTCATGGGCGTCCCGCTCGACCTCGACCAGCTCGCCGCCTCCGGGGTGCTGAGCGAGCAGGGCCTCGACCGGGTCCGCGCCGAGCCGTCGCTCGGGCCCGATGCCCTCGAGGGCGACGTCTCCGTCGGCGACCTGGTCGACCGCCGGTTCGGCGCCGAGGTCACCGACCGCCTGGTCGAGCCGCTGCTGGGCGGGGTGTACGCCGGGCGGGCCCGCGAGATCTCCGCCCGCGCCGCCGTCCCGCAGCTGGTCACCTACGCCGCCCGCGGCTCGGTCCTCGAGCAGGCCGCCGGGGTCCCCACGACGTACGACGCGCCCGTCTTCGCCGGCATCGCCGGCGGGATGGGGCGGTTCCCCGAGGCGCTCGCGGCCCGGCTCCCGGTCCGGCTGGGGGTGACGGTGCGCGGCCTCGAGCGCCGGCCGGACGGCGGCTTCGTGCTCACCTGCGGCCCGACCACGGCGCCCGAGCGGGTCGAGGCGGACGCGGTGGTCCTGGCCACCCCGGCCGCCCCGGCGTCCCGGCTGCTCGCCGCGGTCGCGCCGGTCGCGTCCGTCGAGCTCGCCGGCGTGGAGACCGCGTCGGTGGTCGTGGTGACCCTCGCCTACCGCGTCCAGGACGCCGCCCCGGTCGTCGGGGCCGGCTCGTCGGGCTTCCTGGTGCCGCCGGTCGAGGGGCGCCGGATCAAGGCCTCGACGTTCTCCTTCGCCAAGTGGGACTGGGTCCGCGCCGCCGGCGCCGAGCAGGGCCTCGTCCACCTGCGCACCTCGCTGGGCCGGCACGGCGAGGAGGTCGCCCTGCAGGCCTCCGACGAGGAGCTCGTCGCCTGGTCGCTGGCCGACCTCGCCGACGCCACGGGCCTGGCCGCCGCCCCCGTCGACGTGCACGTGCAGCGCTGGGGCGGGGGACTGCCGCAGTACGCCGTCGGCCACCTCGACCGGGTCGCCCGCATCCGGGCCGCCCTCGACGCCGTCCCGGGCCTGGTCGCCTGCGGTGCGTCGTACGACGGCGTCGGCATCCCCGCCGTCATCGCCTCCGCCCACCGGGCGGTCCGGGAGCTGGGCTAGGTCCCGGCACCGGGCCGGCGCGGGCCGGGACAGGGTCTGCCCGCTTGTCCCTGGGCCGCGGGACAGCGGGCCCGGGAACCTCCCGGCATGACGACCACCACCACCACCACCACCCACCCGGTCCGCACCGACCTCCACCGGGGCTCCGTGCCGGCCACCCCCGACCACGACGGCCGCAGCGGCGCCCGTCCCACCCGCCACTGGGCGCTCGCCGGCGTCGGCGCGGGCCTCGCCGGCATCGGCGCGATCGTCGCCTCCGGCCTCGTGGACGCGGTCTACGACCCCGACCTCCAGGGCGACGCCGCCGCGATCGCCGACCGGCTCGCGACCCAGCGCGAGGCGGCGTTCGTGTTCCACAGCCTCGCGCTGGTGAGCGCCGTGCTGCTCCTCGTCTTCGCGGCCGGCCTGCTGCGCCGGCTGCGGCAGGGGAGCGGCAGCGAGGCCCTGGCCCCGATGGTCGCGTTCGCCGGGCTGGCCGGGACCGCGGTCGTCCAGGTGATCGGCACCAGCCTGGACACCGAGTTCCTCTTCGGGCTGCCCCAGCAGGACGTGCTCGTCGACAGCAACGTCGTGATGTACGGCCACTTCATCGGCACCGTGCCGTGGTGCTGGGTCCTCGCCGGGCTCGCCGGCCTGGCGCTGCACGTCGCCGGGCGCGCCGGTGCCGTGCCGCGCTGGCTCGGCCGGACCGGCCTGGTCCTCGGCGGCCTGACCCTGCTCGTCGGCATCTCGCCCCTGCAGTACCTCGCCGGCATGGTCGGACCGGTCTGGCTCCTCGTGACCGCGCTCGGCTTCGCGCTCGGTGACAAGGCGCACCGGGCCGCGTGACCACCTCCACCTCCACCACTGCCGGTTCGGCCCCACGGGGGCCGGACCGGCAGCACACTGTCCCCGTGACCCAGGCCGTGTCGCCGGACCCGAGCCCCAGCCGCGCGGCGGCGCGCTGGCCGGTCCTCGCCCTGCCCGTGGCCTGCGCGGCCGGGGTGGTGCTCGCGGTGTGGCTCGAGCAGCGGCTGCCCGACCGGATCCCGGGCGACGGGCTCGCGCCGGGGCCCGGGTGGAGCACCGGCCTCACCGGCCTGGTGCTGGCCACCCTCGCGGCCGTCGTCCTCCGCCACGACCGCAGGCAGGGGCTGGGCTGGGCGCTCGCCTGGTTCGGGGTGTTCTGGACCCTCGACGGCATCTCCGAGGCGTGGTTCCGCACTGGTCTCGACAGCGACGAGCCCCTGCCGCTGATGACGTTCACGGCCTGGTTCCTGCTCCGCTTCACCTCGCTGCTCCCGGTCACCGTCGCCGTGGTGGCGCTCCTCTTCCCGACGGGCCGCTTCCTGCCCGGACGCTGGGGGGTGGCCGGCAAGGTCGCGCTGGGCGTGATGCTGCTCGGCTCGCTGGTCTACGTCGTCGCGCCCTCCGGCGGCTTCGACGACGTGGGGCGGCTCCCCGTCGGCGCCGACCCCGACCCCACCACCCTCACGGCGCTCGCCCCGGTCGCCGACCAGCTCCTGGCCCTCGCCGGCACCGCCTCGGTGCTCGCCCTGCTGGTCCCGGTGGCCACCGTCGTGGTCCGGCACCGGCGGGCGGTGGGCCTGGAGCGCGACCGGATGCGCTGGTTGCTCTGGGGCGTCTCGGCGGTCGTGCTGCTCGCCGTGCTTACCCTGCTGGTCGACGTGGGGCCGGTCGAGCCGTACCTCTTCTTCGCCGACGTCTGCCTGCTCCCCGCCGCGATGACGGTGGCCGTCGTCGCGCCGCGCGTCGTCGACGTGGACGCGCTGCTCGGCCGGACCCTCGCCTACGGCGGCCTGTGGACCGCGCTGCTCGTGGTCGACCTCGCCGTGGTCGCTGCGCTCACCTCCGTGCTCGGCGACGCGCTGGCCCAGCGCGAGGTGGTCGGGGTGGTGCTGCTGCTGACGGTGCTCCTCTACGGGCCGCTGCGCCTGCGTGCGCAGGCCCTCGCCCGGCGGCTGCTGCTCGGCCGGCGCGACGACCCGTACGACGTGGTGGCCGGCCTCGCCTCGGGCCTGGAGACCGCGGACGAGGGCACCGAGCAGCTCGCCGTGGTCGCCGGCGCCGTGGCGCGGGCGTTCGGGGTGCGGTACGTCAGCGTCGAGGTCGACCGGCCCGGCGGCGAGCGGGTGACCGCGACCCACGGCCAGCAGCCGGCCGAGACGCGCGTCCTGCCGATCACCTACCGCGACGCGGAGGTCGGCCGGCTCGTCCTGCCCGCCCGCGGGCTGCGCAGCCGGCTGACCCGCCGCGACGAGCAGCTGCTCGCCGACCTGGTGCGCCAGGCCGCCACGGCCGCCCGCACCGGGCGCCTGGCCGAGGAGCTGCAGGAGAGTCGCGAGCGGCTCGTCGTCGCCCGCGAGGAGGAGCGGCGACGCATCCGCCGCGACCTGCACGACGGCCTCGGGCCGTCGCTGTCCGGCGTCGTCTTCCGCCTCGAGTCCGCGCGGCTGCTCGTCGACCGCGACCCCGGCGCCGCCCGCGACCAGGTGGCCGCGGCCAGCGCGCTGGTCCAGGACGTCGTCGGCGACGTACGCCGCCTCGTGCACGACCTGCGTCCGCCCGCCCTGGACGACCGCGGCCTGGTGGGCGCGCTGCGCCAGCAGGCCGACCAGGCGCCGGTCCCGACCGAGGTGGTGACCGTGCCGGCCGAGGGGCTCGGCCCGCTGCCCGCCGCCGTCGAGGTGGCGGCGTACCGCGTCGCGGGGGAGGCCCTCACCAACGTCGTCCGGCACGCCCGCGCCACGCGGTGCTGCGTCCGGCTGACCCGCACCGACCGCTCGCTGCTGGTCGAGGTCGCCGACGACGGTCGCGGGATCCCGGCGGACGCGCAGGCCGGCGTCGGGCTGGTCTCGCTGCGCGAGCGCTCCGCCGAGCTCGGCGGCACCACCGAGGTCACCTGTCCGCCCGGCGGCGGCACCGTCGTGCGCGCCGCCCTGCCCCTGAGGAGCGTCCTGTGAGCAGTCCCGTCACCGTGGTGGTCGTCGACGACCACCAGATCGTCCGCGAGGGCCTCGTCGCGCTGCTCGGCGCGCTCGACGACGTCGAGGTCGTGGGTGCGGCCACCGACGGCCGCGAGGCGCTGCACGTCGTGGAGGAGACCGAGCCCGACGTCGTCGTCATGGACATCCAGATGCCGGTGCTGGACGGCATCGAGGCCACCCGGTTCATCACCGGCCGGCGGCCGGGCACCCGCGTCGTGATGCTGACCATGAACGAGGACGACGACACGGTGCTCGCCGCCATCCGGGCCGGCGCGAGCGGCTACCTGCTCAAGGGGTCGGGTGCTGAGGAGGTGCACCACGCGGTGCGTGCGGCAGCGGCCGGCGGGATGGTGTTCGGGGCGAGCCTCGCGGGCCGCGTCGCGTCGTACTTCGCCGGCGCCACGGCGCCCGCCACCCGCGCCGACGACCCCTTCCCCGACCTCACCGACCGCGAGCGCACCGTGCTCGAGATGCTCGCCGCGGGCCGTTCCAACGACGCCATCGCCGCCGAGCTCCACGTGTCGGGCAAGACCGTGCGGAACACCGTCTCGACGATCTACGCCAAGCTGCACGCCGCCGGCCGGGCGGAGGCGATCGTCAAGGCCCGGGAGGCCGGGTACGGCCGCTCGGGGAGGACCTAGGGCCCTGCCGGTCGCGCCGGGCCGCCCGGCACAATGGAGGTCATGAGCGAGACCAAGTCCAACGCCAGCCGCGTCCGCGAGATCAACGACTCGATCCGCTACACGATGTGGTCGGTGTTCCGGCTCCGCGACGTCCTGGGGGACGCCGACCGCGAGGCGGAGGGCGCCGAGGTCGAGAAGCTCTTCGCCGAGCTGGCGGAGGCCGACGTCGTCGTCCGCGGCGTGTACGACGTGAGCGGCCTGCGCGCCGACGCCGACCTGATGGTCTGGTGGCACGCCCAGGACTCCGAGGACCTGCAGTCGGCGTACCACCGCTTCCGCCGCACCGCCTTCGGCCGTCGCCTCGAGCCGGTCTGGTCGCAGATGGCGCTGCACCGGCCCGCGGAGTTCAACAAGAGCCACGTGCCGGCGTTCCTCAACGACGAGGAGCCCAAGCGGCACATCTGCGTCTACCCGTTCGTGCGCTCCTACGAGTGGTACCTCCTCGAGGACTCCGAGCGCCGCCGGATGCTGGCCGAGCACGGCAAGATGGCGCGCGACTACGTCGACGTCCGGGCCAACACCGTGGCCAGCTTCGCGCTCGGCGACTACGAGTGGCTGCTGGCCTTCGAGGCCGACGAGCTCTACCGGATCGTCGACCTGATGCGGCACCTGCGGGCCTCCGACGCGCGCCGCCACGTGCGCGAGGAGGTGCCCTTCTACACCGGCGCGCTCGTGCCGGTCGCCGAGCTGGTCGACCGCCTCCCGTAGTCCGTTCGGGCACCCCGGCACCCCTGCGGGCTGGCCCGTTCGGGTGGTTCGGGGCCCCGGGTGGGCCATTCCGGCCCCCGGCCGGTGTCGCCCGGCACGACGCCTCGTTGGGAGGGACATGGGGAAGCGAACCGACGTGGCCGGGCTGAGCGTCACGACCGTGCTGCAGCCGGGGCACACCGTGCTGCGGCTCGTCGGAGAGATCGACCTCGCGGAGGTCGACGCCCTGCGCCGGGCCGCCCACCTCGCCGTCGCCGCCGGACGCGACGTGCTGGTCGACCTCGGCGGGGTCACCTTCGTCGACGCCTGCGGGCTCGCCGCGATCGTCGGAGTACGCCGCGTGGCGCACGCCGCCGGGCTGCGCTGCCACCTCGTCCACCCCAGCCGGCCCGTCCGCCGGGTCGCCGGGCTGACCCGCTCCGAGAACGCGCTCGGCTGGGACCTCCCCGCGCGCGGGCGCTCCACCGGACCCGGCCGGGGCCGGCCGTCGGCCGACCACGCCCGGCGCCGGCCGCCGACCACCCGGCGCTGAGCGGACCCGTGCCGGTCTCGTGATGCCCAGCGTGCGCCGGGGCGCACGCTGGGCATCACGAGGCGCTGGGCGTCAGAGCTCGTGGTTGGCGCGGAAGACGCCTGCCGGGTCCACGGACGCCCGGATCCCGCAGACCCGCTCGCGCACGCCCGGCTCGAACGCGGCCGAGGCGTCCGCGACGCGCCGATCGGCGAAGTTGAGCACGCACCGGTCGCTCGACCAGGGGGCCAGCGCGGCCACGACCGACGCAGCCGCGGCGGAGCCCGCCTCGGCCAGGGCCGGGGTGGGGGCGATCGCCACGCAGAACAGCGCGTACGCACCCGGCAGGGAAGCCAGGACCCCGCCGCCCGGAGCGGGCCGGCTGAGCGCGCCGCCGAGGTGCCGGAGCTCGGCGAAGGTCAGCCCGGTCCGCGTCCCCGGCCCGACCACCCGCAGCAGCTCCTCGACGGCGGCCTCCGGCAGCGCGTCGAGCACGGCGTGGTCGGAGACCGCCGGCGAGGGCCCGGGCGGGTCCATGTGCACGCTGAGCAGCGCCGGCGCGGGGATCCGGCCGAAGGTGTCCATCTCCGGGGCGAGCGCCTGCAGGGGTGCGAGCAGCTCGGCGGCGCGCTCGTCGTCCTCCAGCACGGCGCCGTCGACCACGACCAGGTCGCGCCCGGAGAGGAACGGGGGCAGCTCGGGCAGCGGCGGGAAGCTCATCACGCGCAGGGAGGTCGTCACCGACTCCGGCACCGTGCGGGTCCAGGCGGCCCACGCCCGGACCACCTCGGGCGCGCGCTCGCGGTCCCACAGCAGCATGCCGGCGTACACGTCGGTCAGCTCGAGCAGCGAGAGCTCGATGGCGACGACGACACCGAGGTTGCCGCCCGCGCCGCGCACCGCCCAGAACAGCTCCGCGTGCTCCTCGGCGCTGGCGCGCAGCAGCGAGCCGTCGGCGGTCACCACCTCGACGGCGGTGATGCTGCTCGCGGCCAGCCCGTGCTGCCGGCCGTAGAACGACAGCCCGCCGCCGAGGGCGTACCCCGCGACCGCGACGTCGGGCGCGCTGCCGTGGAGCGCGGCCAGCCCGTGCTCGGCCGCGGCGACCGCGACGTCCTGCCACAGGGTGCCGCCGACGATCCGGGCGGTGCGGGTGGCGGGGTCGACGACCACGCCGGTCAGCTCGGAGAGCCGCAGGACGACCGTGTCGCCGAGCGAGGTCTCCGCGAGCGCCGCGGCCCCGTGGCCGGTGCTCTGCGGCGCGACGCGGAGGCCGGCGGCGGCGGCCGCGGTGACGACGGCCTGCACCTCCGGCACCGAGCGCGGCACGGCGACCGCGGCGGGCCGCTGCTGCGCGGCGAGGTTCCAGGGCGTCCGCGCGGCGTCGTACCCGGGGTCGCCGGGCAGGTGCAGCTCGCAGCCGGACGCTCCGAGGCGGGCCCGCAGGATCACGGTGGGGTCGGTGTGGAGCGGAGTGGAGAGGGTCATGCTCGTTCCTTCGTGAGTGGTTCCATCGGTGGTGGTCCTGGGGATCCAGGTGGTCTCGGGCGGGCGGCCGGCCCACGGCGGATCGACGCGCAGCAGGCGGTCGACGGCGAGGAACCCGTGCTGCAGCGCCTTGTCCATCGCGTCGAACGGCGGGACCTGCGAGGCGTGGGTGCGGATCGCCTGCCACCGCTGGTCGAGCAGGTCCTCCACGTCGACGTACGTCGTGATGTCGGCGTCGGGCGTTCCGAGGCGTGTCGTGCCCGGGTCGACGCCGGCGAAGTCGGCCATGAGCGAGCGCGCCAGGCAGGAGAGGTACGTCGCGCCGGGCCGGTGCGCGGCCGTGTCGAGGGCCGCGAGGACCGCGTCCCGGACGGTCGCGTGGTCGCGGTGCCCGTCGCTCGCGTCGAGCGTGACGACCACGTCGGGTCGCACGTCGTCGTAGAACGCGGCGACCCGGTCGCGGAGCCCGGCCGGGTCCGCAGCGGCGAGCGAGCCCGGCGCGGGCGAGCCGTCGACGCCCGAGTCGGCGTAGTCGAGGACCTCGACCCGCTCGACGCCCAGGAGGGTGCAGGCGTCGCGGAGCTCCCGCTCGCGGGCCGCCGGCAGGTCCGCCCGGGTGAGCCCGCTGCCCGGAGCCGGATCGCCGAGCTCCCCGCGGGTGGCGCAGACGACGGTCGTGCGGACGTCGTGCGCGCTGGCGTGAGCCAGGACCGAGCCGCAGCCGAACGCCTCGTCGTCAGGGTGGGCGACCACAACCAGCAGCCGCGGGCGGGTCGAGGCGTCGAGCGCGACCAGCATCCCAGGCAGGTCCAGGCCGGGCACGGCCCGCACGGCGACGCACGGCGTCGCGCCGGTGGCCTCGAGCCGCTCGGCGAGGACGTCGAGGACTCCTGAGGCAGCGACGGGGTCGGTGGTGCGGACGGTCAGCGCGGCGAGGTCGGCCGGGGCGCGGCCCACCCGGTCGAGGGCGTCCTCGAGCCGGGCGAGCGCCAGCGCGAGCTGCGCTGCCGGGTCCTCCGCGTGAAGCAGCCGGCCCGCGTCGTCGACCGGGGTGGCGGTGTGCGTGGTCATGGCGGCAACGCTCGGGCCGGAGGAGGCGCGGCGGCCATCCCCGGGCCGCGGGGAGCTCTGCGGCGGTGGGCCTGGTGGTCCGAACCACCCACAAATGTGGGATGTCGGTCGCGCGGGTGTGCGCGCACACTCGTCGGCATGCCCCGAGGTCTGACCGCCGAGCGCGTACGTCAGGACGTCGACGTCGTGTCGCGCGCCGGGCTGGACCTCGAGACGTTCCTGGAGGAGGCCGTCGAGTCCCTCGTGCGCGCCGTGCCCTGGGTGAGCGCCTGCCTGGCGACCCACGACCCGGGCACCCACCTGTTGACGAGCGCGCGGAAGTACGGCGCCCTGCGGTCGATGAACTCCCGCGACCACGAGTTCGGTCTCATCGAGTACGGCACGGTCGAGCCGACCGCCTTCACCGAGCTCGCGGCCACCCGGACGGCGGCGGCCGGCGTGCACCAGGTGACCGGCGGTGAGGTGGAGCGCTCGGGGCGCATGAGCACCTTCATGGTGCCGAACTTCGGCTTCACCGACGAGGCGCGGGTCGTCTTCCGCGACGGAGCCGAGGTGTGGGGCGGGATGGCGCTGTTCCGCGGCGACGGCGACCGGCCCTTCGACGAGTCGGAGGTCCAGTTCCTGGCCGGCGTCTCGTCGGCGTTCGCGCGCGGTGTGCGGACCGGCCTGCTCACGCGGATGGCCGACGCCCCGGCGCCGTCCGTGGCCGCCCCGTCCGGGCCCGCCGTGCTCATCGTCGGCACCGACGACGCGATCGCGCAGATGAGCGTCGGGGCCGAGGAGCGGATCGCCGACCTGATCGCGACGTCACCGGCCGCGGGCGATCCGCTCAGCCCGGTCGCCGCGCTCGTCGGAGCCGCCCGGCGCTACGCCCGCGGGGAGACGACCACGCCGCCGCGCTGCCGGGTCCGCGCGGCGAGCGGGATGTGGCTGGTGCTGAACGCCGCCCCGCTGACCTCCTTCGGCGACCGGGGCGGCGACGTCGTCGTCACGATCGAGGAGGCCCGGCCCCCGGAGATCGTCGCGCTCGTGGTCGCGGCGTTCGGCCTGACCCAGCGCGAGCGGGACGTGACCCAGCTGGTGCTCCAGGGGGTCGACACCAAGGAGATCGCCGCGACGCTGCACGTGTCGACGTACACCGTCCAGGACCACCTGAAGTCGGTCTTCGACAAGGCCGACGTGCGGTCCCGCCGCGAGCTCATTGCCCGGATCTACTTCGACCAGTACGTCCCGCGAATGGGCTCAGAGCTCGGTCCCTCCGGGTGGTTCAGCAGCTGACCGCCCGACCCGGCGGCCGACGGCGACGACCGGGCTCAGCCCCGCTCGGCAGCCTGCTGCGCAGGCTCGAGGGTGAGGCTGACCGAGTTGATGCAGTACCGGTCGCCGGTGGGCGTGCCGTACCCGTCGGGGAAGACGTGGCCCAGGTGGGAGCCGCAGCTCGCGCAGCGGACCTCGACCCGCTTCATGCCGTGGGAGGTGTCCTCGATGTACTCGATGGTGTCGGTGAGCGGCTGGTAGAACGACGGCCAGCCGCAGCCGGAGTGGAACTTGGTGTCGGACTCGAACAGCGCGGCCTGGCAGGCCTTGCAGCGGTAGACGCCGGTGGTCTCGGTGTCGGTGTACTCACCGGTGAACGCGCGCTCGGTGCCCGCCTGGCGCAGCACGGCGTACTCCTCGGGGGAGAGCTCCTCGCGCCACTGCTCGTCGGACTTCTCGACCTGGTAACCCATGCCTCCAGCGTACGGCGGCGTCCCAGGACGGCGGCTGTCGTGGACACCCGGTTGACCGGTCTAGAGGACGAGTGTTCACTGAGTGTGCGAGGGACGTCACAAGGGCAACGGGGGCGACATGGCAGGCACCATCTCGTGGGAGCGGGTCCGCAAGGCGGGACACACGCTCACCACTCCGCTGGACCCCGACGACTACCTGCGGTTCATCAACCCGCTGTGGACCGCGCGCGAGCTGCGCGGGCGGGTGGAGGAGGTCGTCCCCGAGACCGACGACGCCGCGACGCTGGTGATCCGGCCCGGTTGGGGCTGGCGCTACCGGCACCGCCCCGGGCAGTACGTCGGCATCGGCATCCAGGTCGACGGCAAGTTCCAGTGGCGCTCCTACTCGGTCTCCTCACCGCCCCGGCGCAAGGGCCGCACCATCTCGATCACCGTGCGGGCGATGCCGGAGGGCAAGCTCTCCGCCCACCTGGTCAAGGGCCTCGAGCCGGGCACGATCCTGCGGCTGGCACTGCCCGAGGGCGACTTCGTGCTGCCCGACCCACCCCCGCCGAAGATGCTGTTCCTCGTGGCCGGCAGCGGCGTCACGCCGGTGATGTCGATGCTGCGCACGCTCGACCGCCGCGGCACCCTCGGTGGCGGCGACGGCGAGGACTCCGGGCCCGACGTCGTCATGCACTACTCCTCGCCGACCCCGGACCGGATGATCTTCCGCGACGAGCTCGAGGCGCTGGCCGAGAAGCACCCCGGCCTGACGCTGCACCAGCTGCACACCGACGTCGACGGGATGCTCGAGCTCGAGCACCCGGAGAAGGGCCTCGACGGCATCTGCCCCGACTGGCGCGAGCGCGAGACCTGGGCCTGCGGGCCGGGCCCGATGCTCGACGCGATCACCGAGCACTTCGAGAAGGAGGGGCTCGAGGAGCAGCTCCACCTCGAGCGGTTCTCCCTCGAGCTCGGCGACCAGGGCGGCGAGGGCGGCACGATCACCTTCCGCAACTCCGGTAAGTCCATCGAGGTCGACGGCGCCACCACGGTGCTCGAGGCCGGCGAGCAGGCCGGGGTGGGCATGCCGTACGGCTGCCGGATGGGCATCTGCCACACCTGCACGCTCACGCTGGTCGAGGGCACGGTGCGCGACCTGCGCAACGGCGACGACTTCGGCCAGCCCAACGAGCCCGTGCAGAGCTGCGTCACCGCCGCCGTCGGCGACTGCACCCTCGACATCTGAGCACCACCGCACCACCCAGCCAGCACCACCAGCCAGCACACCCACCCCGCACACCAGCACTGGAGGCCCCGTGGCCATCGCGGACGTCAAGGAGTACACCCACCTCTCCGAGGAGGAGGTCGAGCAGATCGGGCGTGAGCTCGACGCGATCCGGCAGGAGGTCGAGGAGTCCCGCGGCGCCGCGGACGCGGCGTACATCAACCGGCTGATCAAGATCCAGCGTGGGCTCGCGGCCGCCGGCCGGGTCTCTATGCTCGCCGGGACGTGGGGGCGCCGGTGGGCGCCGCGCGCGGAGAAGCCGGCCATCGCCGTCGGCGCCGTGTGCCTCGGCGTGGCCAAGATCCTCGAGAACATGGAGATCGGCCACAACGTCATGCACGGCCAGTGGGACTGGATGAACGACCCCGAGATCCACTCCTCGAACTGGGAGTGGGACACCGCGCAGCCGGCCGAGCAGTGGAAGCACTCCCACAACTACATCCACCACCAGTTCACCAACGTCCTCGGCCACGACAACGACATCGGCTACGGCATCCTGCGGATGGCGCGCGAGCAGCGCTGGCACCCCTACTACCTGGGACAGCCGGTCTACAACGCGCTGCTGGCCACGCTCTTCCAGTGGGGCGTCGCCCTCCACGACCTCGACCTCGAGCGGATCCGCAAGGGCGAGAAGGACCCCAAGGAGATGAAGCGCCAGCTGGCGCAGATCCTCCGCAAGGGACGCAACCAGGTGCTCAAGGACTACGTCGTCTACCCGGCGCTGTCCGGCCCGCGGTGGAAGGAGGTCGCGGTCGCCAACGCCACCGCCAACCTCAGCCGCAACCTGTGGTCCTACGTCATCATCTTCTGCGGCCACTTCCCCGACGGCGCGATGCACTTCACCGAGGAGGAGCTCGAGGACGAGACCCGCGCCGAGTGGTACCTGCGCCAGGTCCTGGGCGCGGCGAACTTCAAGGGCGGCCCGCTGCTGCACGTCATGAGCGGCAACCTCGGCTTCCAGATCGAGCACCACCTCTTCCCGGACCTGCCGAGCAACCGGTACGCCGAGATCTCGGTCAAGGTCCGCGCGCTGTGCGACAAGTACGACATCCCCTACACCACCGGCCCGCTGCACCGGCAGTACGGCCAGGCGCTGCGCACGATCATCAAGCTCTCGGTCCCCAACAGCTGGACCACCAGCAACGACCCGGCGCCGCCGGAGCGCTCCGACACCGCTGACGAGCCGTCCAAGGACCGCCGCCGCAAGTCCGACGCCGAGCGGCAGCCGCGCCGCGCCGAGCTCGGTGCCTGGACCCGCTCGCCCCGGGAGAGGAGCCACGACTGATGGATCCCGCTCCCCGCGAGTTCTCCGAGCTGCCGACCGACCCCGACCTGGGCGTCCCCGTCCCGTTCGCGGCCGGCACCGACGTCGGGTACGGCGACCGGCCGGCCGGCGCGGCGATCTCGGCCCGCGGGCTGGACAAGCGCCGGGTGACCCAGTGCGCGCTGAGCCGCGTGTGCGGGGTCTGCGGTGCCACCCTCGGCCGTCCGCTGGCGTTCCTCGGCACCCGGACCGAGGCCGACCGGCTGGCGTTCCACCTGCCGCCGGCCCACCTGTCCTGCGCGCAGGCGCTGCACGCGGCGTACTCCTCGGTGGGCGAGGCGCTCCTCGGCCTCGACGCACCGCCGACGGACTGGGTGCTGGTGACCACCGCGAGCTTTGAGTTCGTGCGTCCGGGGCGCGACGACCTCGACAAGCGCCCGACGTTCCAGCCCAGCTCCGCGCTCACCGAGGTGACCCCCGCCGGTCGGTGACCCCCGCTAGCGTGGCGTCCATGGCGAAGGCAGCGGCTGCGACGGTCGTCGCGGGGGACCGCGAGGTACGGGTGACCAGTCCGGACCGGGTGATCTACCCGGCGACGGAGACGACGCCCGAGGTCACCAAGCTGATGGTGACGCAGTACGTCGCGTCGGTCGGCGAGGGCCTGATGCGGGCGTTGCGCGACCGGCCGACCGCGCTGGAGCGCTGGCCCGCCGGCGTCCACCCCGGCATCAAGCTGGCGACGGGCCGGCCGGGGGAGAAGGCCGACGCGTTCTACCAGAAGCGGGTGCCCAAGGGGGCTCCGGACTACCTGGAGGCCGTCGAGATCACCTTCCCCTCCGGCCGCACCGCCGAGGAGATCTGCCCGACCGAGATCGCGGTGCCGGTGTGGTGCGCCCAGATGGGCACCCTGACCTTCCACCCGTGGCCGGTGCGCCGCGACCCGGCGTCGGACACCTGGGGCGACCGGCCCGACGAGCTGCGCATCGACCTCGACCCGCAGCCGGGCACCGGCTTCAACGACGCCGTCCGGGTGGCCGGCGTGGCCAAGGAGCTGCTCGAGGAGCTCGGCCTGCGCGGCTTCGCGAAGACCTCCGGCAACCGCGGGGTGCACGTCTACGTCCGCATCGAGCCGCGCTGGGAGTTCACCGACCTGCGCCACGCCGCCATCGGCTTCGGCCGCGAGCTGGCCCGTCGCGACGAGGCCGTGACCGTCGAGTGGTGGAAGGAGGAGCGGGGTGCGCGGATCTTCGTCGACTACAACCAGAACAACCGCGACCGCACCATCGCCTCGGCCTACTCCCTGCGCCCGCTGCCGGGCGCCCCGGTGTCCACCCCGGTGGGCTGGGAGGAGCTGGCGACGCTGACGGACCCCCAGGTCTTCAACCTCTTCACCGTCCCCGACCGGCTCGCCGACGGCGACCCCTGGGCCGACATGGACGACACGGCGTACTCCCTCGAGCCGCTGCTGCGGCTGTGGGAGGAGCTGCCCGGCGGGGAGCTGAACTTCCCCCCGGACTACCCGAAGATGCCCGGCGAGCCGCCGAGGGTGCAGCCCTCGAAGAAGGTCGCCTCGCACTGGGATGACGAGGGCAACCGGATCGGGTGAGCGCCCGGCCGCGGGCGGCCGTAGGTTCCCAGCATGGAGATCACCGTGGACGTCACCGTGGCGGGGGAGCGCGCGCTGCTCGAGGGGATGCTCGACCGGCAGCGGTCGGCGATCGCCGGACTGCTCGACGACCTCACCGAGGAGGAGGCGAGGGAGCGGCTGGTGCCCTCCCTGACCACCCCGCTCGGGCTGGTCACCCACGCGACGTTCGTCGAGCGGGTGTGGTTCCACCACCGGGTGGCCGGCGTCGCGCGCGCCGAGCTCGGGCTGCCCGACACTGTCGAGGAGAGCTTCCTGCTCGACGACTCCGCCACGGTCGCGTCGGTGCGCGCGGCGTTCCTGGCGGCGTGCGAGCGGTCCCGGGCGGTGGCCGCGGAGCACGGGCTCGACGAGCAGTTCGCCTGGCACTCCGGACCGGTGAGCCTGCGCTTCGTCCACGCCCACGTCGTCGCCGAGCTGGCCCGTCACGCCGGCCACGGCGACATCCTCGTCGAGCAGCTGCGGACCCGGCGGCCCGCGGACGCCTGAGGCGGGCTCAGCCCGCGGGGTGGTCCACCAGGCTCAGCGCGTAGCCGGCGCCGTCGGGGACGGCCCGGGCGACCTCGCGCCAGCCCTGGTCGGCGAGGCGGCGGGCGTAGGCGCGGACGTCCGGCTCGCGCGAGCCCAGCAGCAGCAGCCGGCGCCGGTCGGAGCCGGCCACGTCCTCGACCGGGTGCAGCAGCGCGAGCTCGTGGACCACGGTCGCCGCGCTGGCGTCCTCGAACCGGGCCCGGAGCACGGCCCGGGCCCCGTCGGGCCGCTCGGCCCAGACCGCCGCGCGGCCCTCGTGCCGCACCGATCCGGCTGCCGGCGCCACGGGCAGGAAGTCGGCACCCATCGCTCTCACGCTCGCGGAGCCTACTGAGCCCGGGCCGGGCGGCGTCAGCGGCACGGTCGCCGCGGCGCGGCGATAGCCTCCCGGGGTGAGCGAGCGACCCCACCAGACCAAGCCCCGGCTCGTCGTCGTCACCGGGTCCGGCCGCAGCGGCACCAGCACGGTCACGGGAGCGCTGGCGCGCCTGGGCCTGCACCTCCCGGGCCCGCTCGCCCCCGCCGACGAGCGGAACCCCAAGGGCTTCTACGAGACGCCCTGGGTGATCGAGGCCAACCGCGCCGTGCTGGAGTCGGTGCCGGTCCGCGGCAACGACGCGCGGCCCGACGCCGCCGCGCTCGTGGAGGAGAGCGCGAGCGCCGAGAGCGCCGAGCTGGTGGCCCGGGTGCGGGCGTGGCTGCTCGAGCACGTCGCCGGGCACGCCCAGTCGGTGGTCAAGGACCCGCAGATCTTCTGGCTGCACCGCGCCTGGCGCGCCGCCGCGGACGAGGCCGGGATCGACCTGTCGTTCGTGACGATGCTGCGGCACCCGGTCGAGGTCGCCCGCTCGCGCGACACCGCCTACCTCGTCGACAAGGACGCCGAGCACCGCCGCATCCGCGAGGTCAGCAACGTGGCCGCCTGGTGCAACGCCGCCTACGCCTCCGAGCGGGCCTTCCGCGGGCACCCGCGGGCGTTCGTCCGGTACGACGACCTGCTGGCCGACTGGCGTCGTGCGCTCGCGCCGCTGGAGGGGGCGCTGGGGGTCGACCTCGGCGCCGGCCTCCGCTCCGAGCCCGGGCCGGGGGAGCCGCACCCGGTCGACGACTTCATCGACGTCTCCCTCAACCGGTCGCGCGCCGGGTGGGAGGAGACATCGGTCCCGCCGGCGCTGCGCGACGTCGCCGAGCGGACCTGGCGCGCGGTCAACGGGCTCGTGGACGCCCCGGAGGACCCTGCGGCGCTGGTTGAGCTGGACGCCGCCCGGGAGGCGTACGCCGGGCTGCACGCCGACGCCGTCGCGCTCGCCGCCGACCACACCGAGGCCGCCGTCGCCGCGGCACGTCGCGCGCAGCGCCAGGAGCTGCAGCAGGCGCGCTCGCGCAACCGGCGGCTGCGGGCGCGGGTGGAGGAGCTCGAGCGGGCCGCCCCGGCCCCCGGCCCGGCACGCCGGCTCGCCGCCCGAGCCGCCCGGGTGGTGCGCCCGCGCGGGTGAGCGCCGCGTCCGGCAGGGGGCCGGCGAGGTCGGCGGAGGCGGTCGGCGCGACTACCATCCCGTAGGCCGTTCCCGCGATGGCCGGCCTGACCCGACCTGACCGACCTGACCTCGGACGAGCGGAGGACGCATCGTGCTGGAGCCGGACCCGCCGGTCTCTGTCGTGGTCCCGCTGGACGGCGCACCGTCGCGGCCCGACAGCCAGGACCAGGGCCAGCACGAGGGCCTGCTGACGACCCTCCTCGCCGTCGCCCCCGTGGGTGCGGACCTCGTCGTCACGTCCGTCGACCCGGTCCCGGCCCGGGTGGCGAGCGCGCTGCCCGCAGGCACCCGGACGCTCCGCGCGGCCCCCGGTCGGCTGCTGGCGGTCGGCGCGGCCGCCGCGCGTGCGCCGTTCTGCGCCGTGCTCCTCCCCGGTGCGGTGCCCGACCAGCAGACGCTCGCGGGGTGGGCGGAGGGCCGAGGGGAGGGCCTGGTGCCGACCGCGACGCTGCGGGCACGCGCCGGCAGCGACACGACCGCGGCGGTCCGCCTGCCCGGCCTCGTCCCGCGGCTCGCGACGTCGTCCCCGGGGTCCACGAGACGTGCCGCCGGCGGCCAGGCGACCTCCGACGACCCGTTCGACACCGTGGTCGGGCCCCGGCTCGACGCGCTCGCCGAGCTCGAGGCGGTGTCGGCACCGACCGACGAGGCGGCCGCCGCCCTCCAGGACGCCGTGGCCGTCGAGCTCCAGCCGGTCCGGGCGCACCTCGACACCCACCCGCAGGACCACGCGCGCCTGGTCGAGGAGGTCGAGGCGCGGGGGCTGCAGCGGGTGGACTGGTCGCTGCTCAACGCGGGCCGGGCGAGGGAGCTGGCACTGCTCTACTGCTTCACGCCGTGGAACGGGACCAGCGGGCTGGTCGCGGCCCGCCGGATCCGCGCCCGCGGCGCGGTCGTGGAGGTGGTCGCCCAGGCCATGGACAACCTGCGGGGCCGCGACGAGGCGTCGCGCGCCATCGCCGCGCCGTACGTCGCCGGGCAGCACGTCGTGCCGGGCGACGCCTCCTTCGCCGGGTGGGAGGGCATCGTGCGGTTCGTGCGGTCCTCGACCCGGATCCTCGAGGAGGGGCCGCTGGCCGGGCGCCGGTTCGACACGGTCTACTCCCGCGCGATGTTCCCGGCCTCCCACGTCGCCGCCGCGCGCTACAAGATCCGCAACCCCGCGGTGCACTGGCGCGCGGAGTTCTCCGACCCGCTCTCCAAGGACGTCCACGGCGAGCCGCGTCCGGCGCGGCTGCGCGACGGCGAGCTACTCCGCGAGCTGCGCGGTGGGCTCGAGGCGGCCGGGGTCGAGGCGCCCGGGCACCTCCAGCTGTTCCCCTGGGTCGAGCAGCTGGCCTACGCCCTGGCGGACGAGATCGTCTTCACCAACGCCAACCAGCGCGACTACATGCTCGGGTACTGCCCCGACCCCGCGCTGCGCAGCCGGGTCGAGGCGATCAGCACGGTCTCGCACCACCCGACGCTGCCGCCGCCGTTCTACCGCCGCGAGCCGTCGAGCTACGCGCTGGACCCCGAGCGCGTGCACATCGGCTACTTCGGCGTCTTCTACGCCACCCGGGGCCTCACCGAGGTCACCGAGGCGCTCGCGGGGCTGCCGGCCGCGGTCAGGGCCCGGGTCCAGCTGCACGTCTTCACCAGCGGTCCCGAGGAGATCGAGGAGGGCGTCCGGGCGGCCGGCCTCGCCGACGTCGTGAAGGTCAACGGCTACCGCCCGTTCCTCGAGTTCCTCCACCTCACCACCCGCTTCGACGTCCTCGTGGTCAACGACGCCGACCACGAGGGCGTCAACCCCTACCTGCCCTCGAAGCTGTCGGACTACCTCGGCAGCGGCACCGACATCTGGGCGATCAGCCAGCCCGGCAGCGTCCTGTCGCGGCAGCAGGTCGCCCACGCCTCGTCCCTGCACGACGTGGCCGGCGCCACCGAGGTGCTGACCCGCATCGCCGGTCGGCGCCCGTGACCACGACGAGCCGCCCCTCGCAGCACCCGGCCGCCGAGCCGGGCGCGGCACCGGCCCCCGACGGACGCACCCGGCTGCGGCGCGACATCGA
This sequence comes from Nocardioides sp. NPDC092400, assembly GCF_040684155.1. Lineage (NCBI taxonomy): Bacteria > Bacillati > Actinomycetota > Actinomycetes > Propionibacteriales > Nocardioidaceae > Nocardioides > Nocardioides sp. NPDC092400. The sequence goes on from NZ_JBFBFJ010000001.1 coordinate 88,661, forward strand.
GGGCCTGCGGGCCGTCGCCGTCGGGACCGTGCTGCTCTACCACGCCAGCAGCTCCCTGCTCCCGGGCGGCTTCGTCGGCGTGGACGTCTTCTTCGTCATCTCCGGGTTCCTCATCACCTCGCTCCTCCTGCGGGAGGCCGCCCGCGACGGGCGGATCTCCCTGGTCGACTTCTACGCGCGGCGGGCGCGCCGCCTGCTCCCGGCGGCCTCGCTCGTCCTGGTGGTGACCGCGCTGGCCGGCTGGGCGCTGCTGCCGCGCTCGGCCCACGCCGACCTCGCCACGGACGTCGCGTCCGCCACGGTGTACGCCGTCAACTGGACGCTGGCCGCGCGCTCGGTCGACTACCTGGCCGAGGCCGCGACGCCCTCCGCCGTGCAGCACTACTGGTCGCTGTCGGTCGAGGAGCAGTACTACGTGGTGTGGCCGCTGCTGATGCTGGTGGTGCTCGCCCTCACGCGCCGCCGGAGGGGCAGCGTCGAGCGGTGGTTCCTCGCCACCGCCGCCACCGTCCTGGGCGTCTCGTTCCTCCTCGGCGTGCTCCGCACGGCGAGCGACCCCGCCGCGGCGTACTTCACCAGCCACACCCGGGTCTGGGAGCTCGCGGTCGGCTCGGTGCTGGCCTGCCTGGCCGCCCCGGCCGCACGGATGTCCCGCGCCGCCGCAGAGGTGCTGGCCGCGGCCGGCCTGGGCGCCATCGTCGTGGCGGCCCTCACCCTCGACTCCGCGACCCCGTGGCCGGGCGTCGCGGCGCTGCTCCCGACCCTGGGCGCGGCGGCGGTGATCGGTGCCGGCTGCGCGCACCCGGCGTCCTGGGCCGGCCGGCTGCTCGGGCTCGGCCCGCTCGTGTGGCTCGGCGGCCTCTCCTACGCGGTCTACCTCTGGCACTGGCCGCTGCTCGTCATCGGCGGCTCGGTGTGGGACCTGGGGACCTGGTCCTCGCTGGGCCTCGCGCTCCTGGCCGTGCCGCTGGCCTGGCTCACCCGGCACCTCGTGGAGGACCCCGTCCGCTTCCACCGCGGTCTCGTGTCACGACCGGGCCGGGCGCTCGCGGCCGGCGGCGCCGCCATGGCGCTGTGCCTGGTGGTCGCCGGCCTGCTCTGGGCCGGCGCTCCCCGCCTGGACGGGGCGACCGGACGCGGCGCGACCGCGCTGGTCGCCGAGCCCTCGGCCGACCGGTGGGAGGTCGTGGACCGTCCCGCCCGGTTCTTCACCCGGCGCGGGCCGCTCACGCCCGATCCCGCGGTGGCGACCGAGGACGTGCCGGCGTACTACGACGACGACTGCCAGCTCAGCCCCGGCGAGACCGAGGTCCGCCCCTGCGAGTACGGCGACACCGACGGCACGACGACCGTCGCCCTCCTCGGCGACTCGAAGATGGGCCAGTGGTTCACCGCCTTCGACGCGATCGCGCGCGAGGAGGGCTGGCGCCTGCAGCTGCGCCTGAAGTCGGCCTGCTCCTTCACGCTGCAGGGCCTGGAGGAGGACTGCGCGCCGTACGCCCGCAACGTCCTCGACGCCTACGCCGCCGACGGCGCGCCCGACGTGGCGTTCGTGTCGCAGGGCAGCCCCGCGGACGAGCCGGGCCTGCTCGAGGGCCACCGCGAGGCCCTCGAGGAGCTGATGGCGATGGGGACGCGCGTCGTCGTCGTGGACGACAACCCCTCGCCGCGGCGGGCGGCGACCTACCGGTGCGTGGAGCGCAACCCTGGCCGCTACGGGCGCTGCGACACCCCGCGCGGCGAGGACGTCGACGGCTACGGCAGCGAGACGCTCGCGCTCCTGGCCGACCGGCTCGACCTGCCCGTCGTGGACCTCGACCGCTGGATCTGCCCCGGCGAGGGCGCGTGCCCGTCCGCGATCGGAGGCGTGCTCGTCCTGCGCCAGGGGTCGCACCTGACCGACACCTTCGTCCGCACGCTGACGCCGATGCTGCACCGGGAGCTGAGCGAGGCCGGCGTGGCCCGCACCCCCGTGGAGCAGATCACCGTGGACGACGTGCCGCCCTCACAGGTCGGCTGAGGCCCCGACCGGTCCTGCCGCCCGGGCCGCGACCAGCCCGGTGACCACCTCGGCGGCGGCGGCCACGTCCCCGAGCAGGGTCGTGTGCGCGAGCGACCGGCGCGACATCACGCTCCCGGGCTCGACGATCGCCCAGACCGGGGTGCCGCTGCCGAGGTAGTCGGAGAGCTTCGAGGGCAGGTAGGGGTTGCCGCCGGGCCCGTGCTCGGAGGAGTCGGCGTCGTTGACGACGAGCACGTCGAAGCGGCGGGTCAGGGCAAGGAACTCCAGGAACCCGACGTAGGGGTTGACGACCACGCAGTCGGCCAGGCCCGCGTCGACGACCGCCGAGCGGATCGTGGCGGGGTCCTGGGTGAAGACGTGCAGGCGGACCCTGGACCGCACGTGCGCCGGGAGGCCCTCCAGCGCGCCGGTCACCTCGGTGAGCCCGCGGGTGGGGTAGAACGCGCCGAAGTAGCCGAGGTTCACGACGCCCTCGTCGAGGACGTAGTCCGGCTCCGCGAGGTCGTAGAACCGCGGCGGCAGGGTCGGGTGCGGACGCACCGTGGCGACCGCGCGCACGCGCTCGGCCAGCGCGGGGTCGGGGCAGTAGTCCAGCATGTACTCGAGCTGGTTCTCGTTGGTGAAGAGCACCTCGTCGGCCAGCGCGTACGCCGCGACCTCCGCCCACTCGAACGTGTCGTGGTGGTCCGGTGGCTCGAACCCGGCGGCGCGCATCCCCGACCGGAGCTCCTCGAGCAGGGCACCCTCCCGGGCCCGTCCCGGCCGGCGGCGGCCGTGGATCGTGCGGCTGATGGGGTCGGAGAACTCGGCGGTCCACGGGACCGAGGGGTTGCGCAGCTTGTACTGCGCGGCGACCAGGTGGCTGGCGACCCACATCGCCCGGGAGTACACCGACCGGTGGTCGGTGCCCCACTCCTCCAGCTGGGCGAAGACACCGCCGGACCACGACTCCACCGAGCCCCAGGAGCTGAAGTCGGCGGGGCCGCCGAGCGCGGCGACCCGAGCGACCCAGGGGTCGGCGATGACCTTCAACGACGTGTCGCGGTCGCGCATCTCGTCGAGGTCCTTGCAGACGACGTCGACGAGGACCCCGCGCTCGCGCAGCCGCCGGGCGGCGACGATGCCCGCGGTGCCCACCCAGGGCGTGAAGCAGTAGAGGAGGGCCAGGTCCTGCGCCGCACCTTCGTTCACCGTGGACCAGAACATCCGGCGCAGGCGGCGGCTCTCGACGTCCTCGATCACGGTGGTGCGCTGGTCGGGGTTGCGGCCGAGGAAGCGCTGGGCGTGGACCAGCTGGCTGCGGACCATGTGCCGGGTCAGCCGCTCCACGTCGCCGGTGGAGTCGGGGATGCTCTCGAGGCTGCCGATGCAGGCGAGCCGCTGGGTGATGGAGAAGTCGTAGCCCGGCTCCTGGCGCGAGAGCGAGTCCGGCACCTTCGTGCGCAGGTAGCAGGCGCGGCGGTCGGGCAGGACCCGGAAGGAGAACTGCTCGTGGGCGAAGGCCTTGGTCCAGAAGACGAAGTCCGAGCCGCCGCGGAGGGAGAAGTCGTAGCCCACGGTCCGGGCGAGCGAGACGGGGACCAGCTTGCCGACGTTCAGGGAGATCGCCTGCGGCAGCCGCACGACCGGCACGGGCGCACCCTCGGCGGCGCCGGGGATGGCGAGGGCCGCGGTCAGCGCGTCGGAGTAGTAGTTGGCGAAGTCCGGGGCGTCGGGTGCGTCCGGCTCGACGTCGGCCAGCCAGGCGAGCGGGACGATACCGGGCTCGACCGCGGCGAGCAGGTCCTCGAGGTAGTGGGGCGTCACCCGGTCGTCGTCGTCGACGATCGTCATGTGGGTCCCGCGCGCCGCCCAGAGGCCGACGGTCCGCGCGTGGGCGACACCCGGGCGCTCGGAGCGGAGCACCCGGACGTGCATGTCGGTCTGCTGCCGGGCGACCTCCTCGACCGCCTCGTAGGTGCCGTCGGAGGAGCCGTTGACGACGACCACGACCTCGAACGCGTCGGCCGGGAGGGTCTGCGCGGCGAGGGAGGAGAGGGCCTCGCCGACGATCTCGGGGCGCCCGCGGGTGGCCACGACGACCGAGATATCAGGTGGCAGACTGCCGCTCATGCTGACGATCCCTTCGACCTTCCCCAGGCTCGTGCCGGGGCCTCTCGAGACGAGGGACGCCCGGTGACGACAACGGGACCGGACGATACGCGAACCGGACGGGCGCTGATCGTCGGCGTGGACCGACCCGGCGCGGCGCAGGTCTTCGGAGGTGCGCTCGAGCGCGTCGTCGTCACCACGTACGACGACATGGCGGCCGACCTGGCCACCGAGCTGGCCACCGACCTGGCCGCCGAGCACGACCCCACCGTCGCTGCGCCGACGACGGACCCGCTCGTCTTCGTCGGTGTCGCGGCGGGACCCGGGATGCAGCGGGCGGTCGACGCCGCTCTCGCGCTCGTGAGGCAGCCGGGCGGGACGGGCCAGGAGCCGCCGGTGCTCGCCGTCGAGATCCCCTGGGACCTCGACGCGCTGGACCACCTGCGCGCCCGGCTCACGGACCCGGCGGCCCCGGCGCTGACCGGTGTACGCCGCTTCCGCGACCGGCCGTGCGTCGTGCTCGGCGGTCCCTCGGCGCCGGTCGCCGACCCGGCCTGGGTGCTCGACGCGGTGCTGACGGCCGGCACGACGGCCCCCGACGCCCGCACCAGCCACCAGGAGCAGGTCGCCGCGGAGTGGGAGCGGGCCGCCGCGGCGGCCCAGCTCCAGCGCAAGGAGGAGCAGCTCCGGCGGGTCCGGACCGAGCTGGCGGAGGCCCGCCAGCAGCTCGGTGACCGGCGGGACGGCCCCCGCACCCGCCCGGCCGGTGGTCGCGGCCCCGGGCAGAAGGGGCCGGGTCAGAAGCGTCCGGCGCCCCAGGGACAGGCGCAGGCGCGCCCGGCCGGGCCCGCGGCCTCGGCGAGGAGCCTGTTCGCCGTCGTGGGTCGCCGCGTGGGCCGCGGGCCTCGCGCGGGCCTGCTCGTGACCGCCGTCCTGGCGCTGCTCGCGCTGGTGCTGCCGGCCGTCGTCTTCGGCCTCGTCGCGGGCGCGGAGGGCGTCGTGGTCGGCCTCGCGCTCGGCGTCCTCCTGCTCGGCCTGGCCGCGCTGGCCGCGGTGGTCGCCCTCGCCCAGCGGTCCACCACCGCCCGGCTCGCGCACCTGGAGCGTGTCGTGGCCCGGCAGGGCCGGGACGCCCGCGGCCGCAGCCGGCGCCAGCTCGCCGTGGTCGAGGAGACCCGCGACCGCGCCCGGCGCCAGGGCCGCCGGCTGCGCAAGGTGCAGCGCGCCGTCGACGCCGTCCCCGCCCACCTCACCCGGACCGTGCAGAACGACGGGCTCACCGTCCGGCGCCAGGTGCAGGCGCTCGTCAACCTCAGCCAGATGGCGCCGATGCGCGCCGGCGTCCCGGCGCTGGGCGGCTGGGCCGCCTCACCCGACTTCGCGGTCGAGGTCGTCGACCGGCTGCTCGAGCAGCGGCCGCGGCTGGTCGTCGAGGCAGGCAGCGGCGTCTCGACGCTGCTCCTCGCCCTCGCCGCCCGCGAGCACGGGCTCGACACGCGCATCGTGTCGCTGGACCACGACGCCCACTACGCCGCGCAGACCCGGGAGCTGCTCGAGCGCCACGGCGTGGCCGACCGCGCGGAGGTCCGCTGGGCGCCGCTCGCCCGGACCCACGTGCCGGGCCACCTGACCCCCTGGTACGACGAGGCGGCGATCGCCGACCTCCACGACGTCGGCATGCTCGTCGTCGACGGCCCCCCGACGGCGACCGGCCCGGCCGCGCGGTACCCCGCGGTCCCGCTGCTGCGGGACCGCCTCGCGGCCCGCTGCACCATCGTCGTCGACGACACCACCCGCGCCTCGGACCTCGAGGTGACCGAGCGCTGGGCGCTCCTGCTGCCGGACTTCGAGGTCCGCAGCCTCCCGCTGGAGAAGGGCGCGGTGGTGATGCGTCGGGGCTGACACCCCGACGGTCGCGCCGCCCCCGCTGCCCCCCGCCGCCCTTCTGGACCACGGGGGCGGCGCGGTGGTCAGAGCCGGTGGGTGCTCTCGCCGGTCGTGCGCCCGCGGGTGTCGAACAGGCAGCGGGCCGAGGCCTCGATCGCGTCGAGGTCGTAGGCGCTGTGCTGCTGGAGCAGCACGGTCAGGTCCGCGTCGCCGGCCGCGGCGAGCACGTCCTCCCCGGCCGACGTGGTGCCTGCGACGTCCCACGAGGCGACGTGCGGGTCGTGGTAGCGCACCGATGCGCCCAGCTGGAGCAGCCGCTTGGCCACGTCGACGGCCGGCGACTCGCGCTGGTCGGCGATGTCGGGCTTGTAGGTGACGCCGAGCAGCAGCACGGTGCTGCCGCGCACCGCCTTCTCCTGGTCGTTGAGCAGCGAGGCGATCCGGCTCACGACGTACGCCGGCATCGAGGAGTTGATCTCCTGGGCCAGCTCGACGAAGCGGAAGCCGTAGCCCAGCTGCGTGCGCACCCGGTGGCTGAGGTAGTTGGGGTCGATCGGGATGCAGTGCCCGCCGACGCCGGGGCCCGGGGTGAAGGCCTGGAAGCCGAACGGCTTGGTCGAGGCGAGCCGGATGACCTCCCAGAAGTCGATCTCGAGCTCGTGGAAGAAGCGCGCCATCTCGTTGACCAGCGCGATGTTCACGTGCCGGTAGGTGTTCTCGAGCAGCTTGGCCGACTCCGCCTCGCGGGTGCCCGACGCCACGACCACGGTGTCGACGACGCGGGAGTAGAACGCCCGCGCCTTCTCCTGGGCGGCGGGGTCGTCGGCGCCGACGACCTTGGGCGTGTTCTTGAGGCCGTACGTCGCGTTGCCCGGGTCGATCCGCTCGGGGCTGTACGCCACGTGCAGCTCGTCGGCACCGAGGCCCGAGAGCTCCTCGAGCAGCGGCCGGACGACCTCCGCCGTGGTGCCGGGGTAGGTGGTGGACTCGAGGACCACCAGCGTGCCGGGCCGCAGGTGCGGGCCGATGCCGCGGCAGGCGCCCTCGACCGCGGCGAGGTCCGGGCCGCCCTCCGCGCTCAGCGGCGTCGGGACGCAGATCACGACCGCGTCGGCCTCGGCGACGCAGGTGGCGTCGTCGGTGGCGGTGAAGCCGGTCGCGAGGAGCTCGCCGATCTCGGCGTCGTCCAGGTCGTCGACGTGCGAGCGTCCGGCGTTGAGGCCGTCCACGACGCCGCGGGACACGTCCAGCCCGGTGACGGAGAGTCCGGCGCGGCAAGCCTCCGCGACCAGTGGGAGCCCGACGTACCCGAGCCCCACGACGACGAGGTCGCCCATGTCCTGTTCCTCTCCTGGAGTGCCCTGCTGCTAGGTTCTGGCAGCCCCAGACCCTAACCCCAGGACGTCTCGCATGCCCGTCCCCCCCGCCGAGATCTGGCACGTGACCGGTGCCCGGCCGAACTTCCCGAAGGCGGCTCCCGTCCTCCGCGCGATGGCGCGGCACGGTCACCGCCAGCGGCTCGTGCACACCGGGCAGCACTACGACGACAACATGTCGACGGTCTTCTTCGAGCAGCTCGACCTGCCGCGTCCCGACCTCAACCTGGGGGTCGGCTCCGGCACGCACGCGGTCCAGGTCGGCACCGTGATGGCGCGCCTGGAGGAGCTGTGGACCGCGGAGCGGCCGGCGCTCGTCATGGTCTACGGCGACGTCAACTCGACGGTCGCCGCGGCCATGGTCACCAGCAAGATGGGCATCCCGCTGGCCCACGTCGAGGCGGGCCTGCGCAGCTTCGACCGGACGATGCCGGAGGAGGTCAACCGGCTGGTCACCGACCGCCTCAGCGACCTGCTGCTCGCCACGAGCGTCGACGCCGTGGCGCACCTGGCCCGCGAGGGCGTGGACCCCGACGCGGTCCACCTCGTGGGCAACCCGATGATCGACACCCTGCTCAGCCACCGCGCCGAGCTCGGTCCGCACCGCCTGGCCGGCCTGCCGGACCTGCCCGCGTCGTACGCCGTGGCGACCCTGCACCGGCCGGCGAACGTCGACCACGACGACGCCCTGGTCGAGCTCGTCAAGGGCCTGCACGCGACGGCCGACCAGGTGCCGGTCGTGCTGCCGGTCCACCCCCGCAGCCGGCCCAGCCTCACCCGCGCCGGGCTGTTCGAGCACCCCGCGGTGCACGCGGTCGACCCGCTGCCGTACCTGGAGTTCCTCAGCCTGGTCGACGGCAGCGCCCTGGTCGTCACCGACTCCGGTGGGATCCAGGAGGAGACCACCGTGCTCGGGGTGCCGTGCCTGACGGTGCGGCCCAACACCGAGCGCCCGGTGACGATCACCCAGGGGACCAACCGGCTCGTCGAGGCGACCGGCCTGGCCACCGCCGTCGCCGCCGCCCTCGCCGCCGGGCGGCCCGAGCAGTGGCCGGTGCCGCCGCTGTGGGACGGCCACGCGGGCGAGCGGATCGCCGACGTCGTGACCGCCTACCTCGCGTCCCGGTCGGGCTGACCGACGCTCGCCGGTCGCGGGCTCAGCGCTCCCAGGGAGCCGCGACCGGGTAGTACGCCGCGTAGAACTCGCGCAGCAGCCGGTCGAGCCGCGTGGCCGTCGCGGCGTGGTCGTGGTGGTCGCCGAGGCAGAAGAAGTCCTGCTGCCGGTCGAGCAGCCGCTGCAGCTGCCAGGCCACGTCGCTGTTGCTCACGTTGACGAAGGAGTGCTCGGCGGAGCCGAGGTACGCGCTGCCGGTCGCGAGGCCGTAGTGCTGGGCCAGCGAGCTCAGCACCGACACGTCGGTCTCGGAGCGGAACGGCGAGCGGGCGGTGCGGGCCAGCTCCTCGGGGAACCGTTCGGTGATCTCCTCCAGGACCGACACCCGGTGCGGGTGCGGGGTGTGGGCCAGGGTGCTGGTCGTGGTCGCGCCGAAGGCCTCCCGCAGCACCCGGCGGTTGTTCCAGGCGGCGCGGAGGTACGCCGGCGCGCCGGGGTCGTCGTCGGGTCCGACGGTCGTGGTGGAGAGGAAGACCGCGTTCTGCCCGGCGGGGGTGAACAGCTGCTCGGGGCGCACCGGACGACCGAGGAACACGTCGTCGTTGAGGTAGACCCACTGCTCGCTGAGCCCCGGGATGCGGTGCAGCGCGGTCTCGATCGCGTGCGAGCTGAACGTCGGCAGCGCGTCCGCCGGGAGGATCTCCCGGTGGTCGACGACGGTGACCTGCGGGTGGTCGCCGAGCCACGCGGGCCGCTGGCCGGCGGTGACGAGGTAGATGTGGCGCACCCAGGGCGCGAACAGGTGCACGCTGCGCATCGAGTGCCGCAGCTCGTCGCGGTGGACGAACCGCGCGCGGCCGCTGGCCTCGCGGGTGGTCGCCGTGCCGGTGACCTGCGACAGCCTCGCGGCACGGGCGTCGTTCCACTCCGGGTCGTTCCCGTCGACCCAGGTGTAGACGACGTCGACCGGGAAGCGGCACTGGTCGAACGTCGGCTCGGCCATCAGGGGCAGCGTGCGGACGGTGACGCCGTCGACGTCGTGGTCGACGAGCACGGTGCCGGGCGGCACGCGCTGGACCCAGCGGTTGCGGCGCGGCGCGACCAGGTCGCCGTCGACCGTCGACTCCCAGAACTGGAGGTCGACGGTGCCGCCGTGCGCGAGCAGGCCGGGGCGTCCGGTGGCGGGGTCCTCGGGCCACGGCTCGAGCGAGACCTGGGTGGTCATCCCGCGGCGCAGGTCACGGGCCAGCTCGGCGACCGGTGCGCGGCGCTCGTGCCAGCCGTGCTGGGCGGGGTCGCGCAGGGAGAGGTACGCCGGGACGTCGGCGGCCGCCAGGTGGTCCAGGACGGACCGGCGGGCCGACATCGGGACCGCGACGACCGGCGGGGTGGGCCCGTCCGGCGGGACCACGAACCACGCGTCGCTGGCGGCGCGGGCGGCGTCGACCGCCAGCCGCAGCGCGGTGCGGCGCGCCTCGAGGGGCGTCACCCCCGGGGCGGTCACGGGGTCGGCGGAGCGGCGACGCCGCGGGGGCTTGGCGAGGGCGCGGGCCTCGAGCCGTCCCCGCCCCGCCCGGCGGGCCCGCGCGTCGGCGAAGACCCCGAGCCAGCGCTCGGCGAGCGCGTGCGCGTCGTACTGCCGGGCGGCGCGGTGCGCCCCGGCGCCGAGCCGGTGGCGCAGCTCGTCGTCGGACGCGAGCCGGAGCAGGGCAGCGGCCATGCCGGCCACGGACTCCGGGCCGACGAGGAGCCCGGACACCTCGTGCTCGATGAGCTCGCGGGGACCGGAGCCGCAGTCGAAGCTGGCCACCGGGACACCCGCGGCCATCGCCTCCTGGGCGACCAGCGGGAGCCCCTCGGCGCGGGAGGTGACCGCGGAGATGCTCGCCTTGGCCCACTCGCCGCGCATGTCGGGGACGGCGCCGGGCAGCTCGACGCGGTCCCACAGGCCGTCCTTGCGGACCTGGCGCAGGATCTCGTTGCGCTGCGGGCCCTCGCCGCAGATCCGCAGCCGCCAGCCCGGCATCCGGTCGGCGACCAGGCCGAAGGCGGCGACGAGCTTGGTGAACTGCTTCTCCGGGACGAGCCGGCCCGCGGCGACGATCGTCCTGCGGTCCAGCCGGGAGCGGGGGACGAACCCGATCGGGAGCGGGTCGGGCACGACGACCGTCTCGGGGGCGACCTCGCCGAGGCGCTCGCGCAGCCAGGTCTCGGCCGACGGCGTCAGGAGGGCCACGACGTCGGCCTGCGGGGCGTGGGCCAGCAGCGGCTCGAGTCCCGAGGCGCGGTCGGAGGAGGAGCGGTGCTCCTGGTGGACCACCGTGACGTGGTCGGGCAGCAGCTGGACGGCCGAGGCCAGGAGGGCCGGGGTCACGGTGACCACCACGTCGACGTCGAGGGCCGGCAGCGCCGCCCCCATCGCCACGTCGGTCAGCGCGGAGAACTGCGCGTCCCACCGCGCCGGCACCAGCGCCGACCCGCGGTCCGCGAGAGCCGTGGCAGCCTGCGGGGCGAGGCCCGCGACGGCCGCTCGCGCCGGGTCGCGGTCCTCGCGGACGTCGGCGAGGTACTGCACCGTGACCCGGTCGTCGACCTCGTACCAGGGCCGGTCGGTCGTGCGGGTGACGCTGACCAGCCGGACGTCGTGGTCGGGCGCGAGCGCGTTGGCCTGGGTGATGGCGGACCGGGTCGGCCCGGTCATCCCGTCGAGGTCGGTGACCAGCCAGGCGATCCTCACGAGCGCTCCTCCTGCTGGTCGTCCTGCTGGTCGTCCTGCTGGTCGTCGGGGCGGTCGTCGCGGGGCGGGACCCGCACGCCGAGCGTCGCGTCCGGGAACCACACCAGGCGCCACAGCGGCCGGTCGGTCTCGTCGAGCAGGAGCGGCAGCAGGGTCGCCGGCCCGGGCCGGCGCAGGTCGTTGCCGTCGCGGGCGAGGGGGCGCGCGGCCCCCGCGGCTGCGACGGTGATGTCGAGCCGCCGGCCGCGGTCGAGCGGCACGTCGTCGCGGGCGATCCGCGCCCGACCCTCCAGGACCGGCACCGTCGCCACGACGTCCCCGTCCTGCCCGCCCGCCCGCAGGTGGAGCTCGCCGCCGGCCACGCCGCCCACGTGCAGCTCGACGGCGTCGCCGGTGCTGGTCACCGACACCAGCCGGGGGAGCGGCTGCTCGACCGGTCGTCGGTGCAGGCGCAGCGTGCCGTCCTCGGCCCGCTCGAGGCCGAACCGGGTCGAGCCGTCGCGGGTCGTCGGCACCACCGTCGGCCCGCCGTCGGGCCCGACCGCCGGTCCCACCTCCGTGAGCGGCGGGGTCCAGACCGCCCGGGGCGCGCGGCCGCCGGAGCCGACCAGCACGGCGTCGTACGTCGCGGAGCCGGTGCCGGGCAGCGCGAGCAGGTCGGCGCGGACCGAGCGGTAGGTCGGCGTGTCCTCGTGGTCGCCGACCAGCGCCACGACCTCGCCTGAGCCGGTGTCGCGCAGGGCGAGCGTGCCCGGCGCGGCGTTGACGGCCAGCCACAGGTGCTCGCCGTCGAGGACGGCGGCGTACGCCGCGGTCGGGCGGCCGTGCGGCGGGGTGGGCCGGGGCGGTCGCTCGAGGGTCAGGTCGGGGGCGTGCTCGTCGGCGGGACCGGCCTCGGTCGACCGGTGGAGGTGGAGTCGCACGTCAGGCGCCCGAGATGCCTTCGGGGCCGCCTGCCTGCTCGTCGAAGTTCTCGTGCTCGAGCAGGTGCAGCACCGGCACGCCGATCTTGCGGCGCGCCTGGGAGGTCCAGTCGACGTGGAAGAACTCCGCCACCACGTGGGGGCGGGTGAGGATGATTGCCTCGCGACCGTCGACGGCGCGCACCTTCTCGGCGAGCGCGTGGATCGGTGGGTCGGTGACGACCTCGCCCACGGCGGTGGCGCCGGCGCCGTGCAGTGCCTCGAGGGTGGCGGCCAGGTCGGCGCGCGAGCGGTCCTGGCAGTCCTGGCGGACCGCGTCGAGGTCGACCTCCGACATCGCCATCGCCGGCGAGGCGAGCAGCTCGCCCCCCGAGAGCGACCCCATCGCGGCCTCCACGCGGGCCGCGGCGTCCTCCATCGGCAGCAGCACGTGGTAGGTCACCGGCTCCTCGATGCCCTCGTGCAGGGAGCGGACCTGGGCGGCGTCGGCGGGCGTGAGCGCCTGCTCGACGAGCAGGACGACGTCGTAGTCGGGCATGGCGGTCACCCTAGTCCGGTCGGGTCGTCGGCGGGGGCGGCGCTGAGCACCTCGGCGAGGTCGTAGCGGACCGGCTCCTCGAGCTGGTCGTAGCCGCAGGAGGTGGGGTCGCGGTCGGGCCGCCACCGCTTGAAGTGGGCGGTGTGGCGGAACCGTCGGCCCTCCATGTGGTCGTACTTGACCTCCAGCACCAGGTCGGGGCGCAGCGGCGTGAACGAGAGGTCCTTGCCGACGCTCCACCGGCTCTGCGTGCCCGGGACCCGGTCGGGGTTGGCGACGGCCATCTCGCTCCAGGCGCCCCACGGGTGCTCCTCGGGCGGACACACGAGCGGCTGCAGCTCCTGGAGCAGCTCGGCGCGCCGCTTCTCGGTGAAGCTGGCGCTCACGCCGATGTGCTGGAGCGAGCCGTCGGCGTCGTACAGCCCCAGCAGCAGGCTGCCGAGCAGCGGCCGCTCCGGCGTGCTCGTCTTGTGCTCGCGGTAGCCGGCGACGACGACGTCGGCGGTGCGCTCGTGCTTGACCTTGAGCATGGTGCGCCCGTTCTGGACGTACGCCGCGTCGAGCGGCTTGGCGACCACGCCGTCGAGCCCTGCGCCCTCGAACCGCGTGAACCAGCTCTCCGCCTCGGCGGGGTCGGTCGTGGCGCGGGTGAGGTGGCACGGGCCCCGGCCGCCGACGAGGTGTCCGAGGGCCTCCTCCAGGGCCGCCCGCCGCTCGGAGAAGGGGCGGTCGAGGTACGACGCGTCACCCAGGGCCAGCAGGTCGAACGCCACGAAGCCGGCCGGGGTGGTCTCGCTCAGCATGGTGACGCGCGACTTCGCCGGGTGGATCCGCTCCTGCAGGACCTCGAACTCCAGCCGGTCGCCCACCGCGACGAACAGCTCGCCGTCGAGCACGCACCGCTCGGGGAGCTGCTCCTTGACCGCCTCGACCACCTCGGGGAAGTACCGGGTCAGCGGCTTGGTGTTGCGGCTGGTCAGCTCCACCTCGTCGCCGTCGCGGAACACGAGGCAGCGGAACCCGTCCCACTTCGGCTCGTAGAGCAGCCCGCCCCCGTGCTTGGCCGGGTCGGGCACCCCGGCGACCGACTTGGCGAGCATCGGCTGGACGGGCGGCATCACGGGCAGGTCCACGCTCCCGAACCTAGCGAGGACCAGGGACGTCATGCGGGAGCAGCGCTGGTCGGGCAGCGAGGCGCGCCAGCGCCGAGCGTCGTCGAGACCGGTGAGGTGGCTGCGGCCTGCTGGTCGAGCAGGGAGGTGCGCCAGCGCCGAGCGTCGTCGAGACCCGGTGAGGTGCCTGGGATCCCTGTTGGTCGAGCAGGGAGGCGCGCCAGCGCCGAGCGTCGTCGAGACCCGGTGAGGTGCCTGGGGTCCCTGTTGGTCGAGCAGGGAGGCGCGCCAGCGCCGAGCGTCGTCGAGACCTGGTGAGGTGCCTGGGGTCCCTGTTGGTCGAGCAGGGAGGCGCGCCGGCGCCGAGCGTCGTCGAGACCCGGTGAGGTGCCTGCGGTCTGGTGGTGGTCGGTCGATGGTGGTGACGGCCGTGGGTGGGTTGCGGGGGTCTCGACGACGCTCGCTAGCGCTCGCTGCTCGACCAGCAGCGGACGAAGCTCGCTGGGCTACTCGTTGGTCGAGCAGGGAGGCGCGCCAGCGCCGAGCGTCGTCGAGACCTGGTGAGGTGCCTGGGGTCCCTGTTGGTCGAGCAGGGAGGCGCGCCAGCGCCGAGCGTCGTCGAGACCCGGTGAGGTGCCTGGGGCCTGGTGGTGGTCGATTGTGGTGGCTGAGGTCCTGCGTCGGTGCGGGGGTCTCGACGACGCTCGCTGGCGCTCACTGCTCGACCAGCAGCGGACGACGCTCGCTGGCGCTCGCTGCTCGACCAGCAGTGCGCGGCGCTCGCTGCTCGACCAGCAGTGCGCGGCGCTCGCTGCTCGACCGGCTGGCGCTCATCTAGGCTGGGCCGGTCCTCCACGGGGGACGTTCCCCGGTTGGTCTGCCGGCAGGGCCCGCCTGACTTTGAATCAGGACTAGCGACGTAGGTTCGACTCCTACCCGGGGAGCATGACGAACAACCTGACGGTCATCGTGCTCGCGGCCGGTGGCGGTACCCGGATGCGGTCGAAGACCCCCAAGGTGCTGCACCCGGTGTGCGGACGGAGCATGGTCGGCCACGTGCTGAGGGCGGTGGCCGCCGTCGAGCCGGAGCGCGTCGTGGCCGTCGTCGGTCACCAGCGCGAGCAGGTCGCCCCGCACGTCCAGGAGCACCTCCCCGACGTCGTGCTCGCCGTCCAGGAGGAGCAGCTCGGCACGGGGCACGCCGTCCGGATCGCCATGGAGGCCGCGGGCAGCACGTCGGGCACCGTCCTGGTGGCGTACGGCGACACCCCGCTGCTGGAGGGCGAGTCGCTGCGCGCCTTCGTGGCCGAGCACGAGGCGGCCGAGCGGGCCGTGAGCATCCTCAGCGGGATCCTGCAGGAGCCCTTCGGCTACGGCCGGGTGGTCCGCGACGCCGACGGCGACGTGCTGGCGATCGTGGAGGAGAAGGACGCGACCCCCGCGCAGCGGGACATCCACGAGATCAACTCCGGGATCCTCGCCTTCGACGGCGCGTTCCTCGCCGAGGCCCTGCCGCGGATCGGCAACGACAACGTCAAGGGCGAGTACTACCTGACCGACACCGTGCAGCTGGCGCGCGACGCCGGGCTCACGGTCGGGGCGCACCCGCTCGCGGACGTGCTGCAGACCGAGGGCGCCAACGACCGCGCCCAGCTCGCCGAGCTCGGTCGGGAGATGAACCGCCGGATCGTCACCCGGTGGATGCGGGCCGGAGTGACGGTGATGGACCCCGCGACGACGTGGATCGAGTCCGACGTGGTGCTGGCCCAGGACGTCACGATCCTGCCCGGCACCCAGCTCCTCGGCACGACGGTCGTCGGGGAGGACGCGGTCGTCGGGCCGGACACCACGCTGGAGGACTGCGAGGTCGGCGTCGGCGCCCGGGTCGTCCGGACCCACGGCCAGCTGGCCGTCGTGGGGGACGGCGCGAACGTCGGCCCGTTCGCCTACCTGCGCCCCGGCACGAAGCTGGGGGAGGGCGGCAAGATCGGCACGTTCGTGGAGACCAAGAACGCCGACCTCGCCGCGGGCGCGAAGGTGCCGCACCTCTCCTACGTCGGCGACGCCGAGGTCGGCGAGGGCACCAACATCGGCGCGGGCACGATCTTCGCCAACTACGACGGGGTCGCCAAGCACCGCACGACCATCGGGCGCCAGGCGCGCACCGGCTCGAACAACACCTTCGTCGCGCCGGTCACCGTCGGCGACGGCGCGGGCACCGGCGCCGGCACCGTCGTACGCCGCGACGTGCCGGCCGGCGCGCTCGCGGTCAGCGCCGGTCCCCAGCGCAACCTCGAGGGGTGGACGCTCCAGCGGCGCCCCGGCACCGCCCAGGCGGCCGCCGCGGAGGCGGCCGGGGCATCGACGGGTAGCCCGGTGGGCACCCCCGTGGGAGACACGGCTCACAAAACATCTCAGGGCGACGGGACTCGGGTTGGGGAGACCCCCTCGACGGGGGCAGAATCCTGATCGCACCCACCTCCGGCGACCAGGGAGCCCCACGATGACCGGAATGAAGAAGACCACCGAGAAGAACCTGATGGTCTTCAGTGGTCGGGCACACCCCGAGCTCGCCGAGGAGGTGGCCGGGATCCTCGGCACCGACCTCGTGCCGACGTCGGCCTACGAGTTCGCGAACTCCGAGATCTACGTCCGCTACGAGGAGTCGGTCCGCGGCTGCGACGCCTTCGTGCTGCAGAGCCACACCGCTCCGATCAACGAGTGGATCATGGAGCACCTGATCATGGTCGACGCCCTGAAGCGGGCGAGCGCCAAGCGGATCACCGTGGTCATGCCGTTCTACGGCTACGCCCGTCAGGACAAGAAGCACCGCGGCCGCGAGCCCATCTCCGCGCGCCTGATGGCCGACCTGTTCAAGACCGCCGGCGCGGACCGCCTGATCTCGGTCGACCTCCACGCCGACCAGATCCAGGGCTACTTCGACGGCCCGGTCGACCACCTGATGGCGCTGCCGATCCTGACCGAGCACGTCAAGGAGAAGTACGGCCACGAGCAGCTGTGCGTCGTCTCCCCGGACGCCGGCCGGATCAAGGTCGCGGAGCGCTGGTCGGCCAAGCTCGGCGGCGTGCCGCTGGCCTTCATCCACAAGACGCGCCGCACCGACCGCCCCAACGAGACCGTCGCGAACCGCGTCGTCGGTGAGGTCGCCGGGAAGATGTGCGTGCTGACCGACGACATGATCGACACCGGCGGCACCATCGTGAAGGCCGCCGAGGCGCTGATGGCCGACGGCGCGGCCGGCGTGATCATCGCCGCCACCCACGCCATCCTCTCCGACCCCGCCGTCGACCGGCTCAAGAACAGCCCGGCGGTCGAGGTGATCGTCACCAACACCCTGCCGATCGCCCCGGAGCGGGAGTTCGACAAGCTGACGATCCTGTCGATCGCGCCGCTGGTCGCCCGCGCCATCCGCGAGGTCTTCGAGGACGGCTCGGTCACCTCGATGTTCGACGGCCACGCCTGACCCTCCCGACGTCCGTCGAGCACGGGCACCGGCTGCCCCGGACCGCACCCCGGACCGCACCCCGATTGGCCCCGCGGGGCGCCCACGCCTAGACTGCTGCGGTTGCCTCGGCGAGGGAGTGTCCGGCCGCACCGGCTGTGGACCCGCTCCGTGATCGACAGGGCTGGCTGTGCCTCCGGGTGTGCCGCGCCGTCGAGCCGAGGCCCCCGACGCAACCGTTCCAGCCAGCACGCACGAGGAGAAGCCACGATGGCCACCGAGAAGATCACCGCCGAGAAGCGGACCGAGTTCGGCAAGGGCGCCGCCCGCCGCATCCGCCGCGAGAACAAGGTGCCGGCCGTCATCTACGGCCACGGCAACGACCCGATCCACGTGACCCTGCCGGGCCACGCCACGATGCTCGCGCTCAAGCACGGCGGCGCGAACGCGCTCCTCGAGCTCGACATCGACGGCGACACCCAGCTCGCGCTGACCAAGCAGGTCCAGATCGACCCGATCAAGCGTCACCTCGAGCACGTCGACTTCGTCGCGGTCGTCCGCGGCGAGAAGGTCACCGTCGACGTCCCCGTGCTCGTCACCGGCGAGGCCGCCCGCGAGACGCTCGTCGTCACCGAGAACGCCACCGTCTCCCTCGAGGCCGAGGCCACCCACATCCCCGAGTCCATCGAGGTCTCGGTCGAGGGCCTGCCCGCCGGCACCCAGATCCTCGCCTCGCAGCTGGAGCTGCCCTCCGGCTCGACCCTCCTGGTCGACGGCGAGACCCTGGTCGTGAACATCACCGAGCAGGTCTCCGCCGAGGCCCTCGAGGCCGAGCTGGCCGACGCCGAGGCCGAGGCCGGCATCGAGCGCGAGGAGTCCGACGCGTCCGAGGGCGAGGCCGCCGAGGCCGGTGCCGAGGCAGACGCCGCCGGCGACGCGCAGGCCGCCGACTCCGAGTAAGGCTCCGAGCAAGACAACCCCGAGCGGGGCACGTCGTACGGCGTGCACCTGCTCGGATCCAGGAAGGGCCGGGAACCCGTGACCGACACCGCTACCCCCGTGTGGCTCGTCGTCGGCCTCGGGAATCCCGGCCCTTCCTACGCCGGCCACCGGCACAACATCGGCTACATGGTGGCCGACGAGCTCGCCCGCCGGATGGGCTCGGGGTTCCGAGCCCACAAGTCGGGGCGCGCCGACGTCGTCGAGGGCCGGTTCGGCGCACCCGGCTCCGACCAGGCCCGGGTGGTGCTGGCCCGGCCGCGGTCGTACATGAACGAGGTCGGCGGCCCGGTCAAGGCGCTCGCGACCTTCTACAAGGTGCCGCCCGAGCGGGTCGTGGCGATCCACGACGAGCTGGACATCCCCTTCGACACCATGCGCGCCAAGCTCGGCGGCGGCGACAACGGGCACAACGGACTGAAGTCGATGCGCTCCTCGCTGGGCACGGGCGACTTCCACCGCGTCCGCGTGGGGATCGGCCGGCCGCCGGGTCGGCAGGAGGTCGCCGACTTCGTGTTGTCGAACTACTCCGCCGCCGAGCGCAAGGTGCTGCCGTTCCAGGTCGACACCGCCGCGGACGCCGTGGAGTGCCTGGTGCTCGAGGGCCTCGAGCGGACCCAGCAGAAGTTCAACTCCTGATGCCCGCGGGCCGCCCCGCCGTCCGTTCCGTCCGGGCCGTCCTCCTCGACGCCGACGGCGTGCTGCAGGTCAACCCGCCCGGGTGGCTCGAGACGCTGCAGGCGCTGGTCCCCGCGGGGTCGGGGGAGAAGTTCAGCGAGCACCTCTTCGAGGCCGAGCAGGCCGCGATGACCGGCCGCCGGTCCTTCCGCGACGTCGTCGCCGAGGTGCTCGACCACTGGGGCGCCCCGGAGCGGGCCGACGACCTGGTCGACCACTACCACCACATCGAGGTCGTCTCCGACACCGCCGAGGTGGTGCGCGACCTGCGCGGGGCCGGCGTGCCGGTCCACCTCGCCACCAACCAGCACGACCTGCGCACGGCGTACATGCGCGAGGAGCTGGGGTACGGCGACCTCCTCGACTCGACGTTCACCTCCTGCGAGCTCGGCGTCACCAAGGACGACCCGGCCTTCTTCGGGCGGGTCGTCGAGCAGCTCGGCCTCGAGCCGTCCGAGGTGCTGCACGTGGACGACAAGGACCGCTTCGTCGAGGCGGCCCGGGCGGCCGGCCTGCGCGGCGTGGTGTGGACCGTGGACGACGGACCGGACGCGCTGCGGGAGCGGCTGCGCGCCGAGGGCCTCCCGATCTGACGGGCCCGCCGAGCCTTAGGGTGGCGCCCGTGACCTTCGACGCCGGTTCCCCTCCCGAGTCCGCTGCCCACGACGACCACGTCCTGGCGACCTGGCTGGCCACGGTGGCCGGCGAGCGGCTGCTCGAGGTCCGCGGCGAGGGGCTCGAGGGCAAGGAGCTCAAGGACGCCGGCGACCGTGCCGCGCACGAGCTGCTGATGCGGCTGATCGCCGAGCACCGGCCCGACGACGCGGTGCTCTCCGAGGAGGGCAAGGACGACAAGGCGCGCCTGCAGCGGGCTCGGGTCTGGATCGTCGACCCGCTGGACGGCACCCGGGAGTTCTCCGAGGTGCCGCGCGAGGACTGGGCGGTGCACGTCGCGCTCTGGCAGGACGGCGACCTCGTCGCCGGCGCCGTCGCGCAGCCGGCCCTCGGGGAGACGTTCAACACCGGCCAGCCGCCGGTGGTGCCGCCGCGCACCAGCGAGCGGCCGCGGATCGCGGTCTCGCGCAGCCGCCCGCCGGAGTTCGTGCACGCGCTGGCCGCCGAGCTCGACGCCGAGCTGGTGGCGATGGGGTCCGCGGGCGTGAAGGTCATCAGCGTCGCGCGCGACGTCACCGACGCCTACGTCCACGCCGGGGGCCAGTTCGAGTGGGACTCCGCCGCGCCCGTGGCGGTGGCCCGCGCGGCGGGGCTGTTCACCAGCCGGGTCGACGGGACGCCGCTGGAGTACAACCAGGAGGACGTCTACCTCCCCGACCTCATCGTGTGCCGCCCCGAGCTGGCCGAGCAGATCGTGGACTTCGTCAGGCGCAACGGCGTCGGCTGACCGACCCCGGCGCACACTGGACGGGTGGCCCCGCCCGACCCGCACGACCCGCCCGACCAGCACGGCCAGCCCCAGCCGGAGGTCCTCGACCAGCCCGGTCGCGCGCCAGTGCGGCGGCGTACCTGGGCGCTGCTCGGGGCGGGCGCGCTCGTCCTCGCCGGCGCCTGGGCGGTCGACCACGGGCTCCGGGGACAGGAGGAGCAGGCGGTCGCCGCGTGCCGCGAGCAGGCGGTCGCGGCCACCGGACGCACCGACCGCTCGATGGCGATGATCCGGGCCTACGTGCAGCCGGCGCTGCTCTCGGTGCCGGCCGGCAGCAGCCAGGACGGCTTCTACGACCTGGTCGCCGAGCAGGCCCGGGAGGCCGTCCCGGCGGTGCGCGAGGCGCTCGCCACCTGCCGCGGGGCCGACGTCCTCGCCGTCCACCGCGGCCTGCGCGAGCAGCGCGGGGCGTACGTCGCGCACCTCGCCGCCCGCGCGGACTGGCTCGAGGAGGTCGGTGCCGACGGCCGCGCCTACTACCGCGACCGGCCGGAGCTGGCCCTGCTGCGCGAGGCGGCCTTCGGCGACGAGCGGTAGCCGGGGCGTCCGTAGGATGGGGTACTGCCCCCGTGTCGTCCCGACCCGGGGCGTTCGTGCTGCACAGCACTGCTGAGACACCCCCACAGGAGCACCGTGAGCCTCACCGGCCTGGCCGACGCCGTCCTCGCCGACCCGACCCTCTCCGCCGCCGTCGAGGACGCGCGGGGCGGTGCCGTGCGTGCCCTGGACCTCACCGGTCCTGAGGCGCTGCGCCCCTTCGTCGTGACCGGCCTGGTCCGCGCGGGCCGCACCGTCCTCGCGGTCACCGCGACCGCGCGCGAGGCCGAGGACCTCGTCGACGCGCTGGGCTGCTTCCTCGACCCGGCGACCATCGCCTACTACCCGAGCTGGGAGACGCTGCCCCACGAGCGGCTCAGCCCCCGCAGCGACACCGTCGGCAAGCGGCTCGCGGTGCTGCGCCGGCTGGTGCACCCGGGTGACGACGCCACCAACGGCCCGCTCCAGGTCGTGGTCGCGCCGGTCCGCAGCGTGCTGCAGCCGCAGGTCAAGGGTCTCGGAGAGCTCGCACCGGTCGAGCTGGTACCCGGTGACACCGCGCCCCTCGACGACGTCGTGCGTCGCCTGGCGGACGCGGCGTACTCCCGTGTCGACCTGGTCGAGAAGCGCGGCGAGTTCGCCGTCCGCGGTGGGATCGTCGACGTCTTCCCGCCCACCGAGGAGCACCCGCTCCGGGTGGAGTTCTGGGGCGACGACGTCGAGGAGATCCGCACCTTCTCCGTCGCGGACCAGCGCACCCTGGACAAGGCCGAGCGGCTCTGGGCCCCGCCGTGCCGCGAGCTGCTGCTCACCGACGAGGTCCGCGAGCGGGCAGCCGAGCTGGGCCGCCGGCACCCGACGCTGGTCGAGCTGACCGACAAGATCGCCGCCGGCATCGCCGTCGACGGCATGGAGTCCCTCGCCCCGGTGCTCGTCGACGAGATGGAGCTGCTCGTCGACCTCATGCCGCCGGACACCCACGTGCTCGTCCTCGACCCGGAGCGCGCGCGCAGCCGGGCCCACGACCTGGTGGCCACGAGCGAGGAGTTCCTCGGCGCCAGCTGGGCCGCGGCGGCCAGCGGCGGCACCGCGCCGATCGACCTCGGGGCGGCGTCGTACCGCTCGCTCTCCGACGTCCGCGAGCACTCCCTGGACCAGCACAAGCCGTGGTGGACGATGAGCCCCTTCGGCATCGGCGACGACGGCGAGGGCGCCCGCCCCGTCACCGACGTCGACGCGATCGACGGCGCCGTCCCGAGCCGCGGGCTGCCGATGCGGCCGGTCGACGCCTACCGCGGCGACCTCGAGCGCGCGGTCAAGGACATCGCCACCTGGGTGGCCGAGGGCTACCGCACCGTCGTCGCGCACCCGGGCCACGGCCCGGCGCAGCGCATGGTGGAGGTGCTCGGCGAGCACGACGTGCCGGCCCGGCTGGTCGAGGACCTCGGCGAGCCGCCGGCCACCGGCGTCGTCACGGTCACCTGCGCCTCCGCCGCGCACGGGTTCGTCGACGAGATCGGCCGCACCGTCCTGCTGACAGGTGAGGACCTCACCGGCCAGAAGTCCTCGACGCGCGACATGCGCAAGATGCCCGCGCGCCGCAAGAAGCAGATCGACCCCCTCGAGCTGAAGGCCGGGGACTTCGTCGTCCACGAGCAGCACGGCGTGGGCCGGTTCGTGGAGATGAAGCAGCGCGAGGTCGGCGGCGCGGTCCGCGAGTACCTCGTGCTGGAGTACGGCGCGTCCAAGCGCGGCGGCCCCGCCGACCGGCTCTACGTCCCCGCCGACGCGCTGGACCAGGTCACCCGGTACGTCGGTGGCGAGCAGCCGAGCCTCGACCGCCTCGGCGGCGCGGACTGGGCCAAGCGCAAGGGCCGGGCCCGCAAGGCGGTCCGGGAGATCGCGGCGGAGCTGATCAAGCTGTACGCCGCGCGGCAGGCCACCCAGGGCTACGCCTTCGGCCCGGACACGCCCTGGCAGCGCGAGCTCGAGGACGCCTTCCCGTTCCAGGAGACCCCCGACCAGCTGAGCACGGTCGACGAGGTCAAGTCCGACATGCGGCGCACCATGCCGATGGACCGGCTCATCTGCGGCGACGTGGGCTACGGCAAGACCGAGATCGCGGTGCGGGCGGCGTTCAAGGCCGTCCAGGACGGCAAGCAGGTCGCCGTCCTGGTGCCGACCACGCTGCTGGTCACCCAGCACCTCTCGACGTTCGCCGAGCGGATGGCCGGCTTCCCGGTCGTGCTCAAGGCGCTCTCGCGCTTCCAGAGCGACAAGGAGGCGGCCGAGGTGATGGCCGGCGTCACCGAGGGCAGCATCGACATCGTGGTCGGCACCCACCGGCTGCTCAACCCCGACATCCGGTTCAAGGACCTCGGCCTGATCATCGTCGACGAGGAGCAGCGCTTCGGCGTGGAGCACAAGGAGCAGATGAAGCGGCTCCGCACCTCGGTCGACGTGCTCTCGATGTCGGCGACGCCGATCCCGCGCACCCTGGAGATGGCGATCACCGGCATCCGCGAGATGTCGACGATCACCACCCCGCCCGAGGAGCGGCACCCGGTGCTGACGTACGTCGGCGCCTACGAGGACCGGCAGGTGATCGCCGCGATCCGCCGCGAGCTGCTGCGCGAGGGCCAGGTCTTCTACATCCACAACCGGGTCAACTCCATCGAGAAGGCCGCCGCCAAGCTCAAGGAGCTCGTCCCCGAGGCGCGGGTGGCGACCGCCCACGGCCAGATGGGCGAGAAGCAGCTCGAGCAGGTCATGCTCGACTTCTGGGAGAAGCGCTTCGACGTGCTGGTCTGCACGACGCTCGTGGAGTCGGGCCTGGACGTCTCCAACGCCAACACGATGATCATCGAGCGCTCCGACACCCTCGGGCTCTCCCAGCTGCACCAGCTGCGCGGCCGGGTGGGGCGCTCGCGCGAGCGTGCGTACGCCTACTTCCTCTACCCCGCCGAGAAGCCGCTGACCGAGACCGCCCACGAGCGGCTCGCGACGCTGGCCCAGCACTCCGACCTCGGCGGCGGCATGGCGATCGCGATGAAGGACCTCGAGATCCGCGGCGCCGGCAACCTGCTCGGCGGCGAGCAGTCCGGGCACATCGCCGACGTCGGGTTCGACCTCTACGTGCGGCTCGTCGGCGAGGCGGTCACCGAGTTCAAGGGCGAGGCCGAGCCGGAGCTCAACGAGGTGCGCATCGAGCTGCCCGTCGACGCCCACCTGCCCCACGACTACATCCCCAGCGAGCGGCTGCGGCTGGAGGTCTACAAGCGCCTGGCCGAGGTCCGCAGCGACGCCGACGTCGACCAGATCCGCGAGGAGCTCGTGGACCGGTACGGCGAGCCGCCGGAGGTCGTCACGTCCCTGCTGCTCGTGGCCCGCTTCCGGGCCCGGGCCCGCAAGGCCGGGGTCGGCGAGGTGACGGCCGCGGGCAAGAACATCCGCTTCGCGCCGGTCAGCCTCCCCGAGTCGCGGGTGGTCCGGCTCAACCGGATGTACCCGAAGTCGATCGTCAAGCCGGCCCTCGACACGATCCTGGTGCCGCGACCGCAGACCGCGGTCGTGGGCGGCAAGCCCATCGCCGGCATCGCCCTGCTTCAATGGGCCCACGGTGTGATCGACGCCATCATCGACCCGCCGGAGACCACCAGCTGACCGCCCCGGTCCACCTCCAGGAGACGCCGTGAAGCAAGCCCGTCCCCTCCTCGGCCTCGCCGCCGCCTCGACCCTGCTCGCCTCCGGCCTGCTCAGCGGGTGCGGGGTGGCAGGGACCGGGTTCTCCCCGGGCGTCGCCGCCTCGGTCGGGGACACCGACATCACGGTCGACCGGGTGGACGGGCTGGCGGCGTCGTACTGCGACGCGATCACGCCGCAGCTCGAGGGGCAGGTGCTGCCGAACAGCTACCTGACCAGCGGCGTCGCCGGGCAGCTGACGCTCGCGGCGGCCGCCGAGCAGCTGGCCGAGGAGAACGGCGTGGAGCCCGGTGCGGAGTACTCCGGGCAGGTCGCCCAGCTCGAGTCCGCCGTCGCCGACCTCCCCGAGGACCAGCAGGAGGCGGTCGTCGAGGTCGAGTCGGCCGGCAGCCTGGTCAGCGACCTCGTCGTCGGGGTCGGCCGCCGGCTGGCCGAGGAGCAGGGCCTGGCCGACGCCTCGGAGGAGCAGGTCGCCCAGCTCGGCAACGAGGCCCTCGCCGCCTGGATCGACGACCACGACGTGGATGTCAACCCGCGCTACGGCGTGACGCTCGAGGGCGGGCAGCCGGTGGACACCGACACCTCGACCTCGGTCGCGGTCGGGGACGTCGCCACCGCCGCGATGGCCGAGTCGCCCGACGCGGAGTACGCCGCCACGCTGCCCGAGTCGCAGCGCTGCGGCTGACCGCATGCCCGACCCCCAGGCCGACCCGCAGGCCGACCCGCAGACCGACCCGCAGACCGACCCGCAGACCGACGGGGCACCGCTGCTGGAGTTCCTGGCCGTCATGCGCCGGTTGCGGGCCGAGTGCGGCTGGAAGCGCGCCCAGACCCACCGCACCCTGGCCCGGCACCTGCTCGAGGAGACCCACGAGACGCTCGAGGCGATCGACGTGGGGGAGGAGACCGGCGACTGGTCCCACCTGCGCGAGGAGCTCGGCGACCTGCTGCTCCAGGTCTACTTCCACGCGGTCGTGGCCGAGGAGCGCGGCGCGTTCACCATCGACGACGTGGCCGCCGACGTGACCGCGAAGATGCACCGGCGCAACCCGCACGTCTTCGGCTCCGCCGCGGACGCCGCGGGGGTCGACGCCGACGACCCGGCCGCGGTGAACGAGGCGTGGGAGGCCGCCAAGGCCGTGGAGAAGCAGCGCTCCTCGGTCACCGAGGGGCTGCCGCCCGGGCTCCCCGCGCTGCTGTACGCCGACAAGGTGCTCGACCGGCTCGAGCGGGCCGGCACGCCGGTCGCCGCGAGCCGGGGCGACGACGTGGGGGACCGCCTGCTCGCGCTCGTGGCGGAGTCCCGCGCGGCGGGCACCGACCCCGAGCAGGCGCTGCGCGACGCCGTACGCCGGGCACTGCGGCAGGCGGAGGGGCCGCGGGACTAGGGTCGGCCACGGCCCGTTCCGCCCCGAGAACCGTAGGAGACAACCCAACGTGGCATCCATCGAAGCTGTCGGCGCCCGCGAGATCCTGGACTCGCGCGGCAACCCCACGGTCGAGGTCGAGGTCCTCCTCGACGACGGCGCGTTCGCCCGCGCCGCGGTCCCCAGCGGCGCCTCCACCGGCGCCTTCGAGGCGGTCGAGCTGCGCGACGGCGGCGACCGGTACCTCGGCAAGGGCGTCGAGAAGGCCGTCGAGGCCGTGATCCAGACGATCGGCCCCGCCATCGAGGGCCTCGACGCCGACGACCAGCGCGTCGTCGACCAGACGATGCTCGACGCGGACGCCACGCCCAACAAGGCGACGCTCGGCGCGAACGCGATCCTCGGTGTCTCCCTCGCCGTCGCCCGCGCGGCCGCGGACTCCGCCGGCCTCCCGCTCTACCGGTACGTCGGCGGCCCCAACGCCCACCTGCTCCCGGTGCCGATGATGAACATCCTCAACGGTGGCGCGCACGCCGACACGAACGTCGACATCCAGGAGTTCATGATCGCGCCGATCGGCGCGCCCACCTTCCGCGAGGCGCTGCGCACCGGCGCGGAGGTCTACCACGCGCTGAAGTCGGTGCTCAAGCAGCGCGGCCTGGCCACCGGCGTCGGCGACGAGGGCGGCTTCGCGCCGGACCTGGAGTCCAACCGCGCCGCGCTCGACCTGATCGCCGAGGCGGTCGGGGCCGCCGGCCTCACGCTCGGCCGGGACGTCGTCCTCGCGCTGGACGTCGCCGCCTCGGAGTTCTGCGAGGGCGGGTCCTACACCTTCGAGGGTCAGCAGAAGAGCGCCGAGCAGATGACGGCGTACTACGCCGACCTGGTCTCCTCCTACCCGATCGTCTCCATCGAGGACCCCCTCGACGAGGACGACTGGGACGGCTGGAAGGCCATCACCGACCAGCTCGGCGCGAAGACCCAGCTGGTCGGCGACGACCTGTTCGTCACCAACGTCGAGCGGCTGCAGCGCGGCATCACCGGCGGCCAGGCCAATGCGCTGCTGGTCAAGGTCAACCAGATCGGCTCGCTCACCGAGACCCTCGACTCCGTCGAGCTCGCGCACCGCAACGGCTACCGCTGCATGATGAGCCACCGCTCCGGCGAGACCGAGGACACCACCATCGCCGACCTCGCCGTGGCCACCAACTGCGGCCAGATCAAGACCGGCGCCCCCGCCCGGTCCGAGCGCGTCGCCAAGTACAACCAGCTGCTGCGCATCGAGGACGAGCTGGGTGACGCAGCCCGCTACGCCGGCCCCGGCGCGTTCCCCCGCTACCAGGGCTGATCGTCGGGCAGGCTTGGCCCATGGCCGACGACCGACGCGACCCCCGCGGGGCACGACGCCCGCGGGGGCGCACCGGGCCCGGCCGGCCGAGCGCCGGTGCCGCTGCCGGAGCGGCGCGCGGCACCCGGCCCGGCCGCCCGGACGACGCACCTGCGCGGCGCCGCCCCCGGCTCACCGGCCGGGCGGCGGTGCTCGTGCTGGTGCTCGCCGTGCTGGCGGTCTCCTACGCCTCCTCGATGCGGGCCTTCCTGCACCAGCGGGGCGAGATCGCCGAGCTCAAGGCGCAGATCGCCGAGCGCAAGGCCGCGATCGACGACCTGGAGCGGGAGAAGAAGCGCTGGCAGGACCCGGCGTTCGTGCAGTCCCGGGCTCGGGCCGAGCTCGGCTACGTGCTGCCCGGTGAGACGCCGTTCGTCGTGCTCCAGGACGGCGAGCCGCTGACGACCGGCGCCCGCCTCAGCGACCCCGACGACCTCCCGGAGCAGGCCCCCGAGGCCTGGTGGGTCGGCGCATGGGAGTCGGTCGAGCTGGCCGGCCACCCACCCAAGGACGGCGCACCCCCGGCCGCCGAGATCGACGGCAGCGCCGAAGAGAACGAGGAGACCGAGTGATCGAGCCCCGCGACGAGGCGGCCATCGCCTCGCAGCTGGGACGTGAGCCGCGAGCCATCCACGAGGTCGGGCACCGCTGCCCCTGCGGCAACCCCGACGTCGTGACCACCGAGCCGCGGCTGCCGAACGGGACCCCGTTCCCGACGACGTTCTACCTGACCTGCCCGCGCGCGGCCTCCCGCATCGGCACCCTCGAGGGCTCGGGGCTGATGAAGGAGATGCAGGAGCGGCTGGCCGAGGACCCCGCGCTCGCCGAGCAGTACGCCGCGGCGCACGAGCGCTACCTCGAGGCCCGCGACGCGATCGGCCGGGAGGCCGGGCTCGACGTGCCGGAGATCGCGGGCATCTCGGCCGGCGGCATGCCCGACCGGGTCAAGTGCCTGCACGTGCTCGCGGGGCAGTCGCTGGCCCAGGGGCGCGGGGTGAACCCGCTCGGCGACGAGGTCCTCGACCTGCTCGGCGAGTGGTGGGCGGCCGGCCCGTGCGTGACGCCCGAGGCCCCGCCCGCGTGATCGCGGCGATCGACTGCGGGACCAACTCGATCCGCCTGCTCGTCTGCGAGACCCCCCACCGGCCGGTGGTCCGCGAGATGCGCGTGGTCCGGCTCGGGGAGGGCATCGACGCGACCGGTCGGATGTCGGAGGCCGCGCTGGCGCGGACCTTCGCCGCGCTCGACGAGTACGCCGCGCTGGTCCGCGAGCACGGCGCGACCCGGGTCCGGCTCTGCGCGACCTCGGCGACGCGGGACGCGGCGAACGCCGAGGTGTTCGCCGCCGGCGTCCGCGAGCGCCTGGGGATCGACCCCGACGTGGTGACCGGCGAGGAGGAGGCCGCGCTGTCGTTCGCCGGCGCCGCCCGCGGGCTGCGCGAGGAGCCGGCCTGGCCGGTCCTCGTGGTCGACCTCGGCGGCGGCTCCACCGAGCTGGTCCTCGGTGGTCCCGACGGCCCGCCGGAGGGGCACTCGATGGACGTCGGCTCGGTGCGCCTGCACGAGCGGCACGACTTCTCCGACCCCCCGACGGCGGCGGAGGTCGACGCCTGCGCCCGCGACGTCGACGCCGCGCTCGACGCCTGCCCGGTCGACCCGGCCCGGGCCGCGACGGTCGTCGGGGTCGCCGGCACGATCACGACGGTCGCCGCCGCGGCGCTGGACCTCACGGCGTACGACGCCGGCGCGATCGACCAGCAGGTGCTGGACGTCGCGGACGTGCACGCCGCGGTCGACCGGCTCGTCGCGATGACCGTCGAGCAGCGGCGCGCCCTGCCGTTCATGCACCCCGGCCGGGCCGACGTGGTCGGCGCGGGGGCGATCGTCCTGCGGCAGGTGCTGCGCCGCTCCGGCGTCGGCCGGCTGGTGGTCTCGGAGGCCGACATCCTCGACGGGATCGCCTGGTCGCTGGTCGACTGAGCGCCGCATCCGGGCCGTGACCGTTTGCGGCTCGCGCCTCGGGCAACCGGGTCAGGCATGAGCCACTCGACGACGGCGCACGGCAGCCACGCCGGCCCTCCCCGGGACGAGCCGGGGGACGACACCACGGTCGGCGCACTGGTGCACCGGCTGAGCGAGCAGGTCCCCGACCTGATCCGCAGCGAGATGCGGCTGGCCCAGGCCGAGCTCGCCGAGAAGGGCAAGAAGGCCGGTCTCGGCGTGGGCCTCTTCAGCGTGGCCGGGCTGCTCGGCTTCCTCGGCCTCGCGACGCTCGTCGCGACCGCCGTCCTGGCGCTCGACCTCGTGCTGCCCGCCTGGGCCGCCGCGCTGATCGTGGCCGCGGTCCTGCTGGTCGGCGCGGGCATCGCCGCGCTGGTCGGCAAGAAGGAGGCCCAGCAGGCGACCCCGGCGGCTCCCGAGCGAGCGGTCGCGGGCGTCAAGCAGGACGTCGCGACGGTGAAGGGAGCCCGGTCATGAGCCAGACGCCGGAGGAGATCGAGGCCGACATCGCGCGCCAGCGCGCGGAGCTGGCCGGGACCGTCACCGAGCTGCAGGCCAAGCTCGACGTCAAGACCCGGGCGCGCCGCAAGGTCGACGAGCTCGGTGGCCCACCGGTCGTCCTCGGCGCCGCCGGCGGCGTGGTCCTCCTCGTCGTCGTGCTCAAGGTGTGGCGCTCCCGGCGCTCCCGGCGCTGACCCCGGGCCACCGACCCGCAGACCTGTCCATCCACCGCACCACCCTCGAGGAGCAACCGTGAAGAAGCTCATCCTGCTGACCGGCATCGCCATCGGCTACGTCCTGGGCTCCAAGGCCGGGCGCGAGCGCTACGAGCAGATCCGCGCCGGCGCCAGCAAGGTCGCGGAGAACCCGACCGTCCAGACCGCCGCGGCCAAGGCGACCGAGCAGGCCGCCGCCGTGGCCGAGGCCGCCAAGGACAAGGCCACCGAGGCCGCCTCCAGCGTCGCCGACAAGGCCCGCCGCGAGACCTCGATCCAGCCCGCGCCCTGACCGAGGACACCGGCAGCCTCCTCCCGCACCCGGCGACCGGGCGCCCCTTCGCCTCGCCCGTGCCGCCCGGCACGGGCTGGCCGGGGGACCCGGCCGACGCGGCCACCCCGGTGGCCACCACGCCGGCGCAGGTACGCCGCACCGCCCGCGACGCCGGCCTCCACGAGCTGGGGGCCGGCGTCAGCGTGTGCCGGGCCTGCCCCCGGCTCGTCCGGTGGCGCGAGGACGTCGCGCACACGAAGCGGGCGTCGTTCGCCGGCGAGCCCTACTGGGGCCGCCCGATCCCCGGGTTCGGCGCCGAGCACCCGCGCATCCTGGTCGTCGGCCTGGCACCGGCCGCGAACGGCGCCAACCGGACCGGTCGGGTATTCACCGGCGACCGCTCCGGGGACTGGCTGTTCGCGAGCCTGCACCGGGTGGGGCTCGCGAACCGGCCGACCAGCGTGCACGCGGCCGACGGGCTGGAGCTGGTCGACACCCGGCTGGTGGCCACCGTCCGGTGCGCGCCGCCGCTGAACAAGCCGACCCCCGAGGAGCGCGACACCTGCGCCCCGTGGCTGGACCGCGAGGTGGCGCTGGTCGCCGACTCGGTCCGCGTGGTCGTCGCCCTCGGCTCCTTCGGCTGGGACGCCGCGCTGCGCACCTACCGCCGGGCCGGGCACGCCGTACCCGTCCCCAAGCCGCGGTTCGGGCACGGCGCGGAGGTCGAGCTGCCCGCGGAGGGTGGGGGAGTGACCCTGCTCGGCTGCTACCACCCCAGCCAGCAGAACACCTTCACCGGCACCCTCACCGAGCCGATGCTGGACGAGGTGCTCGGCCGCGCGGCGGCCCTTGCGAGAATGCCCGGGTGACCACCCCCGCACCCCTGCACGCCATCACCGTCCTGGGCCACGACCGGCCCGGCATCATCGCCGAGGCCACCGGTCGGCTGGCCGACCTCGGGCTCAACCTCGAGGACTCCACGATGACCTTGCTGCGGGGTCACTTCGCGATGATGCTGCTGTGCGCGGGCCCGGCCGAGGTCGCCGCCATCGAGGCCGCGCTGCAGCCGCTCACCGCCGACGGCACCCTCACCGTCACCGTCCGCGACGTGCCGCAGGAGGACACCGCCGGTCCGGCCGGCACCTCGTGGGTGCTCACCGTCCACGGCGGTGACCGGCCCGGCATCGTCTCCTCGGTCGTCGCGCGCGTCGCCGCGGTCGGCGGCAACATCACCGACCTCACCACGCGCCTGGCCGGCGACCTCTACCTGCTCGTCGCCGAGATCGACCTGCCCGCGGGTGCCGACGTGCCGGCCCTCGAGGCCGCCGTCGGCGCGGCCGCCGCCGAGCTCGGCGTCGGCGCGACCCTGCGTGCGGTGGAGGCAGACGACCTGTGAGCGTCAACGACACCGTCCTCGGCTGGTCGGAGCGGGAGCTCGGCGTCGAGGGGCGGGTGCTCGACGTCGTCCGCGCGCCCGACCCGGTGCTGTCGACCCGGGGGGCCGACGTCGACCCCACGGACGCCGCGACGGTCCGGCTCGCCGCCGACCTGGTCGCCACCATGCGGGTCAGCCCCGGTTGCGTCGGGCTCGCCGCCAACCAGGTCGGGGTGTCGGCGCGCGTCTTCTGCGTGGACGTCTCCGAGCACCCCAAGACCCGCGACCACCACGGCACGTTCGTGCTGTGCAACGCCGAGGTCGTGGAGTCCAGCCGCAACGAGAAGGCCCGTGAGGGCTGCATGAGCGTCCCGGACCTCACCGGCGACGTGAAGCGCTCCTCCCGGGTCGTCGTCCGCGGGCAGCTCCCCGGCAGCGGCGAGGAGGTCACCGTGACCGCCAACGCCTTCGAGGCGCGGGCCCTGCAGCACGAGATCGACCACACCGACGGCTTCCTGTTCGTGGACCGGGTCGCCGGCGCGCACGCCATCCACCCGCGCAAGACTTACCTGTAGCCACGCCGTGGCTGCGGGCCCCCGTGTCCCAACCGGCAGAGGAGACCGCCTTAAAAGCGGGTAGTTGCGGGTTCGAGTCCCGCCGGGGGCACCGTCGGGGCCGGCACGCTTGACTTCAGGTCGACCTGAAGCGGCAGGCTCCTCGACATGAGCGAGCACACCCACAGCCCCGAGCACACCCACCGGCACGGCACCGAGGGCCACGACCCGAGCCGGCCGGTCGACCCGGCCATGTGGACCGCCGGCTTCTGGGACGAGAGGTACGGCGCCACCGACGCGGTCTGGTCGGGCAACCCCAACCGGCGGCTGGTCGAGCAGGTCGCCGACCTCGCGCCGGGTCGCGCGGTCGACGTCGGGTGCGGCGAGGGTGCCGACGCCGTCTGGCTGGCCCAGCAGGGCTGGCAGGTCACCGGGGTCGACGTCTCCCCGGTGGCGCTGCAGAAGGCGGCGGCCCACGCCGCCGCGGCCGGGGTGGCGGTGGAGTGGGCGCTGGTCGACCTGGTCGCGGGGGAGGGGCTCCCGGCGACGTACGACCTGGTCTCGGCGCACTTCCTGCACCCGCCGGTCGAGCTGCGCGGCGACGTCCTGCGCCGGCTGGGCGCGGCGGTGACCGTCGGCGGCACGCTGCTGTACGTCGGTCACCACCCCCAGGACCTCGCTGCGCGCGACCAGCACGCGGCGATGCTGCCGCTGATGTCCACGCCGGAGGACGTCGTCGCCCACCTGGACCCCGCCACCTGGGACGTCCGGGTGGCCGAGGTGCAGACGCGCCGGCAGCTGGTCGAGGGCCGCGAGGTCACCGTCCACGACTCCGTCGTCCGGGCCGTGCGGATCTCCTGAGGGAAACGCGCCGGGACGGGAACGCGGGACGCTCGCCGGGCGTTGTACCTGCACAGGCCCCACTAGGGTGGGCCCACCAGTTCCACGGCCTCCAAGGAGAGACCATGCAGAGCAACAACCCGGTGTTCCGTCGCTCGGAGGAGTTCAACCGCGGCGGCGCGAACACCTACGGCAACCAGACGTACGCCGGAGGAGCCTCCTACCCCGGCGGCTCCGACCCGTCCCAGTGGGGCGTGGGCACCCCGGGTGCCCCCACCACCCCGCAGGCCACCGGCGGCCCGATGACGATCGACTCGACGGTGCAGAAGACCGCGATCACGCTCGGCACCGTCATCGTGTTCGCGTTCCTGACCTGGGTCCTGACCCCGGCCATCGACACCGCGACCACCGCCGAGGACCTCAGCGGCCTCTACGCCGCCGTGACGATCGGTGCCCTCGGCGCCTTCCTCCTCTCGATGGTGAACTCCTTCAAGCGCGTGATCAGCCCGGCCCTGGTGCTGGCGTTCGCGGCGCTCGAGGGCGTGGCCCTCGGCGGCCTGAGCAAGGTGTTCGACGCCCAGTTCGGCGGCGGCATCGTGACCCAGGCGGTCATCGGCACCTTCGCGGCGTTCGCGGGCACGCTCGCGGCGTACAAGTTCTTCAACATCCAGGTCGGGCAGAAGTTCCGCACCTTCGTCGTCGCCGCCGTCTTCGGCATGGTGGCGCTGAGCCTGCTCGAGCTCGTGCTCGGGTTCTTCGGCCCCTCGCTGGGCCTCTACGGCTTCGGCGGCGTGGGCCTGCTGTTCTCGCTGGCCGGCCTGGTGCTCGGTGTCTTCATGCTGATCCTCGACTTCGACTTCGTCGAGCAGGGTGTCGCCAACCGCGTCCCCGAGCGTGAGTCGTGGCGCGCGGCGTTCGCGATGACGGTCAGCCTCGTCTGGATCTACACCAACCTGCTGCGCCTCCTGGCGATCTTCAGCCAGGACTGACCCCCAGGTTCCGACCCCCGCAACGGTCGGCGCGGTACACGACGGCCCCGGACCTCGGTCCGGGGCCGTCGTGCGCCCGGACCCGCTCAGGTCTGGGCGGGCTCCGTCTGCGTGGCCGACTGGTCGCCGGCCTCGTCGTCGGCCTGCTCGGGCGCGGTGCCGTCGGTGGAGGGGTGGCGGCGGCGGTGCCGCAGCTCGACCCAGAGGCCGCGCACACCGCGGCGGTTGCCGCCGACCTCGGTGCCGCCGAGCTCGGTGCCCGGTGTGTTGACCGCCTGCAGCGCGGCCGCGGTGATCGGCAGGACGCCCTCGCCGCGGTACGGCTCGACGTCGGTGTCGCCGACGGCGAGCAGGCCGAGCGCGGCGAGCGTCGAGGGGAGCAGAACCGAGGCCAGCGAGCGGTAGCCCTGCGCGGAGGGGTGGAACTGGTCGGGCCCGAAGAGCAGGGCCGGCGCCGCGGCGAACTCCGGGCCGAGGATCGAGGCCAGCGAGACGGTCCGCCCGCCCTCCTCGACCACGGCGATCGTCTGGCCGGCGGCGAGCCGCCGCGACCAGGCGCGGGCGACCTGCTTGAGCGGGGGAGCGATCGGCTTGAGGGTGCCCAGGTCCGGGCAGGTGCCGACGAGCACCGCGACGCCGGCCTCGCGCAGGCGACGGACGCCCTCGGCGAGGTGGCGGACCGAGTGCGACGGCAGCACGGTGTGGGTGACGTCGTTGGCGCCCACGAGGATCACCGCGACGTCCGGCTCGATCGGCAGCGCACGCGTGATCTGCTCGTCGAGGTCGGAGGACTTGGCCCCCACGACGGCGAAGCTGCGCAGGTAGACGCGCCGGTGGGCGCGCTCCGCGACGCCGCTGGCGAGCAGGGCCCCGGGGGTCTCCTCGACCCGCTCCGCGCCGTACCCGGCGGCGCTGGAGTCACCGAGCAGCGCGACCTTGACGGCCGGTCCGGGACGACCCCGGCCGTACCACCCGGTCGCGTCCGGGGGCGGCTCGTCGCGCGGCTCGCCGATCGTCTTGCGGGCCAGCTTCGCCTCGACGCGCATCACCCCGTAGAGCGCGGCGCCCAGCGCGGACACCCCGCCCCCTCCGAAGGCCGCGGCGCCGGCGAGCTTCCGTGCTGCAGCTGCTTTCCCCACGCGTGCACTCTACGGATGCCCCTCGCCGGGTGGGTGCGGGGATGAGCGCGGGGTTTAGACGGGCGTGACGACCGCCTCTAGCCTGGTTCGGTGCAGTACGTGAACTCGCTCCTCGACCTCATCGGCAACACCCCGCTGCTCCGCCTCGGTCGCACGCTCGACGACCTGGGCGACGCCGAGGGACCGCTCGTGCTCGCCAAGGTCGAGTACCTCAACCCCGGCGGGTCGGTGAAGGACCGCATCGCGACGCGGATGATCGACGCGGCGGAGGCCTCCGGCGAGCTGAAGCCCGGCGGCACCATCGTCGAGCCGACCTCCGGCAACACCGGTGTCGGCCTGGCCATGGTCGCCCAGCAGCGGGGCTACAAGTGCGTCTTCGTGTGCCCGGACAAGGTGAGCGAGGACAAGCGCAACGTGCTGCGTGCGTACGGCGCGGAGGTCGTGGTCTGCCCGACCGCCGTCGACCCCGACCACCCGGACTCCTACTACAACGTCTCCGACCGGCTCTCCTCCCAGCCGGGCGCGTGGAAGCCGAACCAGTACGCCAACCAGAACAACCCCCGCTCCCACTACGAGACCACCGGTCCGGAGATCTGGGCGCAGACCGAGGGGCGGATCACCCACTTCGTCACCGGCATGGGCACCGGCGGCACGATCAGCGGCGTCGGCCGCTACCTCAAGGAGCAGAACCCCGAGATCCAGGTGGTCGGCGCCGACCCCTCGGGCTCGGTCTACTCCGGCGGGACCGGCCGGCCCTACCTCGTCGAGGGCGTCGGGGAGGACTTCTGGCCCGACACCTACGACCGCAGCGTCGCCGACCGGGTCATCGAGGTCTCCGACGCCGACTCCTTCGCCTTCACCCGCC
Organism: Nocardioides sp. NPDC092400; assembly: GCF_040684155.1. Taxonomy (NCBI): domain Bacteria; kingdom Bacillati; phylum Actinomycetota; class Actinomycetes; order Propionibacteriales; family Nocardioidaceae; genus Nocardioides; species Nocardioides sp. NPDC092400. Next base: position 124,792 of record NZ_JBFBFJ010000001.1, read on the forward strand.
GGCTGGCCCGCGAGGAGGCGCTGCTCGTCGGCGGCTCCTCCGGGATGGCGGCGTACGCCGCGAAGCAGCTGGCGACCGAGCTCGCCGCGGAGGGCCGCACCGACGCGGTGGTCGTGGTGCTGCTGCCGGACTCCGGCCGCGGCTACCTCGGCAAGATCTTCAACGACCAGTGGCTCTCGCAGTACGGCTTCGGCGGCGAGCAGGCCGCCCAGACCGTCGGCGAGGTCCTGCGCGGCAAGGACGGCCGGGTGCCCGACCTCGTGCACACCCACCCCGGCGAGACGCTCGCCGAGGCGGTGCAGATCCTCGAGGAGTACGGCGTGTCCCAGATGCCCGTCGTCCGCGCCGAGCCGCCGCTGGTCGCCGCGGAGGTCGCGGGGTCGGTGTCGTCCCGGACCCTGCTCGACGCGCTCTTCGCCGGCCACGCCAAGCTGACCGACCCGGTGGAGCAGCACATGTCGCCGGCGCTGCCGACGATCGGCGCCAACGCCGACGCCCGCGACGCCGTCGCGCTGCTCGAGGGCGCCGACGCCCTGCTGGTCCAGGAGGAGGGCAAGCCGGTCGGCGTCGTCACCCGCCAGGACCTGCTCAGCTTCCTCGCCGGCGCCTGACCGGCCGCGGGGCGGCGCCGCAGCCGCGCGCGACCGCTCCTGACCGGCGGGACCGTCCGTTTGGGTGAACGACGGGTGGGCACGGTGCCTGCGTCATGTGGGACTTCATCGTGGACCGTCGCGACCAGATCGCGTTCAACGCGCTCCAGCACGCCAACCTGGTGGTCCAGGCGGTGCTGGTCGCGACGGTGCTCGCGATCCTCGTCGCCGTCCTGGTGACCCGGGTGCCCCGGCTCCAGGGGGTCGCGAACGCCGTGAGCGCCATCGGGCTGACCATGCCGGCGTTCGCGCTGGTGGGTCTGCTCCTCGCGCTCATCGGCCTGGGGCCGATCACCGCTCTGGTGGCGGTCACGTTCTACGCCGTGCTGCCGATCCTCCGCAACGCCGTCGTCGGGTTCCAGGGGGTCGACCCGACCCTGGTGGAGTCCGCCCGCGGCATGGGGATGAGCGAGCTCGGTGCGCTGTGGCGGGTGCAGCTCCCGCTGGCGTGGCCGGTGGTCCTCGCCGGCATCCGCGTCTCGACCCAGATGTCGATGGGCGTGGCCGCGATCGCGGCGTACGTCCTCGGCCCCGGCCTGGGTGGCTTCATCTTCACCGGCCTGGCCCAGATCGGCGGGGCCAACGCCGTCAACTACGCGGTCGTCGGCACCGTGGGCATCGTGCTGGTGGCGCTCGTCGCCGACGCGCTGCTCGTGCTGCTCGGCCGGCTCACGATCTCGAAGGGGGTCCGCAGCTGATGGACCGGACCGTGCCCACCGCACCCGACGACCAGGTCGCCGAGCGCGCCGTCAGCGGTGCTGAGATCGTCCTCGAGGACGTCGTCAAGCGCTACCCCGGGCAGGAGCGGGCGGCCGTCGACTCGCTGTCGCTGACCATCCCGGCCGGCGAGATCGTCATGTTCGTCGGCCCCTCGGGCTGCGGCAAGACGACCTCGCTGAAGATGATCAACCGGCTCGTCGAGCCCACCTCCGGCACGATCCGGATCGGCGGCGAGGACATCAGCGGTCGCAGCCCGGACGAGCTGCGCCGCCACGTCGGCTACGTCATCCAGGGTGGCAGCCTCTTCCCGCACATGACGGTGGAGAAGAACATCGCGATCGTGCCGAGGCTGCTCGGCTGGAGCAGCGAGGACGTCGACCGGCGGGTGCACGAGCTGCTGGAGCTGGTCGGCCTGGACCCGGACCGGTACCGCGGGCGCTACCCGCGTGAGCTCTCCGGCGGCCAGCAGCAGCGGGTCGGCGTGGCCCGAGGCCTGGCGGCGGACCCGCCGGTAATCCTCATGGACGAGCCGTTCGGCGCCGTCGACCCGATCACCCGCCAGCGGCTCCAGGACGAGCTGCTCAGCATCCAGCGCGAGCTGGGCAAGACGATCGTCTGCGTCACCCACGACGTCGACGAGGCGATCAAGCTGGGCGACCGGATCGTCATCCTCGACGAGGGCGCCCGGGTCGCGCAGTACGACACCCCCGCGAACATCCTCGCCGCGCCGGCCGACGACTTCGTCAGCGACTTCATCGGCTCCGGCTCGACGCTCAAGCAGCTGTCGCTGGCGCGGGTCTCCGAGCTGCAGCTGTCGACCACCACCACCGCGACCGTGGGTGAGCCGGTCGCCGACGTGGTGACCCGTGCCGAGGAGGCCGGGGATCGCGCGGTGGTCGTGCTCGACCAGCGCGGCCGGCCCGTCGGCTGGCCCTGGGTGCGCCGGCTCCGCGGCCAGGACCGCGTGCCGTCGTACGACCCCGAGCGGCTGAACACCCTCGACCGCGGCGCCACGCTCAACGACGCGCTCGACCTGATGCTCACCTCCTCCCACGGCGCGGCGGTCGTCTGCGGCGACCGGGACCAGTACCTCGGCGTCGTCGACTTCGACCTCGTTACCGGGCACATGCGCGCGCTCGAGGAGCAGGCCGGTGACTGAGGCGGTCACGCAGCAGGCACCCGCGCCGAGCGCGGCACGACGGCGGCGGTTCGATGCCGAGACGCTGCTGATGCTCGTCGTGCCCCCGGCGCTGGTCCTCGTGGCCTTCCTCGCGTACGTCGTGTGGCGGCAGACCGCGGACCTCGGCTCGGTCGAGCGCTCCCAGCTGGGCTGGTCGACCGTCTGGGGCCTGATCGGCGAGCACGTGCGGCTCACCGTCTACAGCGCCGTGGCCGTGGTCGCTGTCGCGGTGCCGCTGGGCGTCCTCGTCACCCGGGGTCGCGCCCGCCGCGCAGCGCCGCTCGTCGTCGGCGTCGCGAACGCCGGGCAGGCGGCCCCGTCGGTGGGGCTCATCGTGCTCCTCGCGATGTGGCTCGGCTTCGGCCTGACGACCTCGGTGGTGGCCCTCACGCTCTACGGCCTGCTGCCGGTGCTGCGCAACACGATCACCGGCCTGCAGGGCGTCGACCCGATGCTGGTCGAGGCCGGCCGGGGGATGGGCATGTCCGCCGCGGGGGTGCTGCTGCGGGTCGAGCTGCCGCTCGCGGTGCCGGTGATCATGGCCGGCGTCCGCACCGCGCTGGTGCTGCTGGTCGGCACGGCCACGCTGGCGACGTTCATCAACGGCGGCGGCCTCGGCGCGATCCTGCAGACCGGCATCACGCTGTTCGAGACCTCGCTGATGGTGGTCGGCGCGCTGCTCGTCGCGCTGCTGGCCCTGCTCGTGGAGTGGGTCGGCCGGCTCCTCGAGCTCCTCGCCCGACCGAAGGGGGTCTGACGTGAAGCGCCTGCTCGCGGGCCTGGCCTGCGTCGCGACCCTCGCCTCCGGGTGCGGCCTGGCGACCGCGGGCGGCTACGTGCCCGACGCCGAGCTCGCCGGCCCGCTGGAGGACGTCGAGGGGCTCGACGGCGCCTCGATCGCGATCGGGTCGAAGAACTTCTCCGAGTCGATCCTGCTCGGCAAGATCGCCCTGATCCTGCTCAAGGCGGCCGGTGCCGAGGTCACCGACCTCACCAACATCCCCGGCAGCGCCTCCTCCCGGCAGGCGCAGCTGCAGGGCGAGATCGCTGCGATGTGGGAGTACACCGGCACCGGGTGGATCACCTACCTCGGCCACGAGAAGCCGATCAAGGACGAGCGCGAGCAGTACGAGGCGGTCGCGGAGGAGGACCTCGAGCAGAACTCGCTGGTGTGGCTCCCGCCGGCGCCGATGAACAACACCTACGGCTTCGCCGTCACCCAGGCCGGCAAGGAGAAGTACGGGATCGAGAAGCTCTCGCAGATCGGCGAGGTGCCGGTCCGGGAGCGGACGTTCTGCGTGGAGTCGGAGTTCGCGAACCGGCCCGACGGGCTCGAGGGGATGCTCCGCACCTACGGCGTGCCCCGCGGCAAGGCCGACGGCGTGCCCGGCGACAACATCCAGCTGTACCAGACCGGTGCGGTCTACGACGCGCTCGCAAGCGGGGAGTGCACCTTCGGGGAGGTCTTCACCACCGACGGCCGGATCGTCTCCCTCGACCTCGAGGTCCTCGCCGACGACAAGCAGTACTTCCCGAACTACAACGTCTCGCTGGTGGTCCGCGACGAGGTGCTCGAGGAGCACCCCCAGGTGGAGGAGCTGGTCGCCCCGGTGACCGAGGAGCTCACCAACGAGGTGCTGCTCCGGCTCAACGCGCGCATCGACGTCGAGGGCCTCGAGCCCGCCGACGTCGCCGAGGAGTGGCTGCGCGAGGAGGGCTTCATCTCGTGACGGACGCCTCCTGATCGGTTGACCGTCCAGCAGGACGTGGACGGGTTCCCCGGCGACCGGCCGCTAGGGTCGAAACACGTTCTAGTTTCGGAGGCCGGATGACGACGACCGCCACGCCCGCGATCGACGGGTGGTTCACCACGGGGGCCGAGCCGGCCCTCGTCGGATCACGCTGCACCGCGTGCACCACGGTGTACTTCCCGCCCGCCGGCGGCTTCTGCCGGAACCCGGCGTGCTCGGGTGAGGAGTTCGAGCAGGTCGAGCTCTCGCGGCGGGGGACCATCTGGTCCTACACCGACGCGCAGTACCAGCCGCCGCCGCCGTACGTGCCGGCCACCGACCCCTACGTGCCGTTCGCCCTCGCCGCCGTCGAGCTGCCCGAGGGCCTGACGGTCCTGGGCCAGGTCGCCGAGGGCTACGGCGTGGCCGACCTGCGGGTGGGTGCCGAGGCCGAGCTGGTCGTCGAGACGCTCTACACCGACGAGACGGGCGAGCGGTCGATCTGGCGCTGGAAGCCGGTCACCGAGCTGGGCGAGGAGGCCGAGCAGTGAGCGCCGGTCAGGTCAGCGTCCTCGGGGTGGGCATGCACCCCTGGGGCAAGTGGGGCAAGCCGTTCGTGGAGTACGGCGTCCACGCCGCACGCGCCGCGCTCGCCGACGCCGGCGTCGCCTGGGGCGACGTCGACCTGGTGGTCGGCGGCGAGACGGTCCGCAACGGCTACGGCGGGTACGTCGCCGGCGCGACGTTCGCGCAGGCGCTGGGGTGGAACGGCGCCCGCGTCGCGACGTCGTACGCCGCGTGCGCGACCGGCGCCCAGGCGCTCGACACCGCCCGGGCACGGATCCTCGCCGGGCTCTCCGAGGTCGCGCTGGTCGTCGGTGCCGACACGACCCCCAAGGGCTTCCTCGCCCCCAATGCCGGCGAGCGCTGGGACGACCCCGACTGGTTGCGGTTCCGCCTGCTCGGCATGACCAACCCGGCCTACTTCGCGCTCTACGCCCGCCGCCGGATGGACCTCTACGGGGCCACCAGCGAGGACTTCGCGCAGGTGAAGGTCAAGAACGCCCGCCACGGCCTGGCCAACCCCTACGCGCGCTACCGCAAGGAGGTCACCGTCGCGGACGTCCTCGGGTCCGCGGTCGTCTCCGACCCGCTGCACCTGCTCGACATCTGCGCGACCTCCGACGGCGCCGCCGCGGTGCTGGTGACCAGCACGGAGTACGCCCAGCGGCACGGCCTCGGCGACGCGGTCCGGATCGCTGGCATCTCCACGGTCACCCCGACCTTCCCGAACACGGTCATGGACATGCCGAACCTCTCCACCGACTCCACCGTCGCCACGGGCGAGCCCGAGCGGACCTTCAAGTCCTCCATCGGCCACGCGGCGTACGAGGAGGCCGGGGTGGGACCGGCGGACGTGGACGTCGCCGAGGTCTATGACCTCTCCACCGCGCTGGAGCTGGACTGGATCGAGGACCTCGCGCTGTGCGGGCCCGGCGAGGCCGAGAAGCTGCTGCGTGCCGGGGAGACCACCATCGGCGGCCGGATCCCGGTCAACCCGTCCGGCGGCCTGGCCTGCTTCGGCGAGGCCGTCCCTGCCCAGGCGCTCGCGCAGGTCTGCGAGCTCACCTGGCAGCTGCGCGGGCAGGCCGAGGGCCGCCAGGTCGAGGGCGCGCGCGTCGGCATCACCGCCAACCAGGGCCTCTTCGGCCACGGCTCCTCGGTCGTGCTCACCCGCTGAGGCTCCGCGCTGAGGCAGGTGCTCCTGCCGAAGTGCTGAACCAACGTCGCGGTTGACGGCTCGCTCGGGCGGCGTCCCGTCCCCCCGGGCCTCGTTGGTTCAGCACTTCGGCGAGCGCTACCGCTCGCAGGAGCACTGCGCGCACCTCGTCGGGGTGGAACATCACGTCCTCGTAGCTGAACCGGAGGACGATCCAGCCCGCGACCACCAGCCGGTTGTAGCGGCGGGCGTCGGAGGCCAGCGCGGACCGCCCGCCGTGCCACTCGAAGGAGTCGGCCTCGCACACGATGCGCAGCCGCTCGTCGACCAGGTCCGGGCGGGCCGCGAACGCGCCGTCGGTGACGGTCACCTGCGGACGCACCGCGAGGCCCGGCACGTCCATGCAGACGGCGCGGAGCGTCGACTCGAACGGGTTCGCCGCCAGGGCCGTGGCCTGCTCCGCCACGGCCCGCACCCGCCGTGAGCCCGGCCCCTGGGCCCGGTCCGCGACCTGCTGCAGCAGCTGGTGGCAGCCGGACTCGCGCAGTGCGGAGTCGGCCACGGCGAGCGCCTCGCTGAACGGCAGCGACCGGGCGCAGTCGAGCAGGGTCCGCGCGGGGCTCGTCACGCCGTCCTCGATCTCGCAGGGGGCGAGCTCGGCGCGGTGGACCGTCGCGGCGCCGGCCCTCGACCCGAGGCGCCGCCCTCGGCTGACGGTGACGTGCGGCCGGGTGGGCACGGTCGCGACGCCCCAGCCGTGGCGCAGCGCCGCACTGGTGTGGGACACCACGCCGCCCAGGCGCGCCGCGACCTCGACCGACTCGTCGACCCCGGGCAGCGCGTAGAGACCGCGCCCGACGCGGCCGACCCGGCCGGCGGAGACGGCGGCCTCCAGCACCCCTCGGTCGACGGCTGCCAGCAGGACTCCCCGGCGGGCGACCCCGCCGAGGTCGGCGAGCAGCTCGACGACGTCCGGCACGCGGCCGAGTCTGGTTCAGGCGGGCACCGCTCGCCCGCCGCTCTCCACAGGCCCGGGCGGCAGGGTCATCAGGACCACGTCGTCCTCGTCGACCGGCAGCCAGTCGGGGCGGACCCGACCGACCTCGACCCAGCCGCGGTGGCGGTAGACCGCGATCGCGCGGGAGTGGCGGGGGACGACGTCGAGCACCGGCACGCGCTCGTGCTCGTGGGCCCACGCCACGGCGGTGTCGAGCAGCAGCCCGCCGGTGCCGGTGCCGCGGACGGCGAGGTCGACGAACAGCACGGCGACCGAGACCATGTCGCCGGGGACCCCGAAGGCCTCGGGGTCGGGGACCGAGCAGACGGCGACGTGGCCGACGACGCGGCCGTCCAGCTCCGCGACCCAGGCCGCCTCCTCGGTCCCGCGGACCAGGAAGCGCTCGACGGGGAACGGCAGCGGCCACCGCATCGGGTAGCGCGAGCCGGGCTGCTGCGCGGCCAGCACCTCCACCAGGACGGGTACGTCGTCGGGCCGGCGTGGCCGGACCACCACGTCCGCCGTGCTCACCCGAAGACCCCGTCCAGGTAGACCCAGCGACCGGCGCGCCGCTCGAAGCGGGACCGCTCCCGCAGCTCGCCCGGCCCCGCCGGGGAGTCGTAGGACGCCACGAACTCCACCCAGTCCTCGCCGGAGCCGAGCACGGCGAGACCGGTCCAGGTCTGCGAGGCGTCCAGGACGAGGTCGTCGGGGCGGGTGCGCGGGTGCCAGGTGCGCCAGAGGTACGCCGTGTCGCCGAGCGCGAACGCGGCGTACCGCGAGCGCATCAGCTCCTCGGCGGTCGCCGCCTGCGCGGCGCCGCGGTGCAGCCGGCCGCAGCACGCGTCGTACGCCTCGCCGGATCCGCAGGGGCACAGGGGTCGCAGGGGCGGGGCGCTCACGTGCCGACGGTACGGGGGCCGGTCGCGGGTTTGCCTGCTGAGTAGCGTGAAAGCGTGACTTCTGCTCCCACGATCTCCACCGTCGGCGAGCTCCGCGCGTCGGGCCACGTGCACCGGCCCCTGCGCGTCGAGATCCGCGACAACCTGCTCGCCGCCCTCCGCGAGGGCCGCGACCCCTGGCCCGGCCTGCACGGCTTCGAGGACACCGTCGTCCCCCAGCTCGAGCGGGCGCTCATCGCCGGCCACGACGTCGTCCTGCTCGGCGAGCGCGGCCAGGGCAAGACCCGCCTGCTGCGCACGATGGTCGGCCTGCTCGACGAGTGGACGCCGGTCATCGCCGGCTCCGAGCTCGGCGAGCACCCGTTCGACCCCATCACCCACGTCTCCCGGCGGCGCGCCGCCGAGCTCGGCGACGACCTGCCCGTCGAGTGGCGGCACCGCGACGAGCGGTACGCCGAGAAGCTGGCCACCCCCGACACCAGCGTGGCCGACCTGATCGGCGACGTGGACCCGATGAAGGTGGCCGAGGGCCGCAGCCTCGGGGACCCCGAGACGATCCACTTCGGGCTGATCCCGCGCAGCCACCGCGGCATCGTGGCGATCAACGAGCTGCCCGACCTCGCCGAGCGCATCCAGGTCGCGATGCTCAACGTGATGGAGGAGCGCGACATCCAGATCCGCGGCTACGTGCTCCGGCTGCCGCTCGACGTGCTCGTCGTGGCCAGCGCCAACCCCGAGGACTACACCAACCGCGGCCGGATCATCACCCCGCTCAAGGACCGCTTCGGCGCGGAGATCCGCACCCACTACCCGACGGCGCTCGAGGACGAGGTCGCCGTCATCCGGCAGGAGGCCGACCTCGTCGCCGAGGTCCCCGACCACCTCGTCGAGATCCTCGCCCGCTTCACCCGCAACCTGCGCGAGTCCAGCGCCGTCGACCAGCGCTCGGGCGTCTCCGCCCGCTTTGCGATCGCGGGCGCCGAGACCATCGCCGCCGCCGCGATCCACCGCGCGACCAGCCGCGGCGAGGACGAGGCGGTCGCCCGGGTCGTCGACCTCGAGACCGCGGTCGAGGTGCTCGGCGGCAAGGTCGAGTTCGAGTCGGGCGAGGAGGGCCGCGAGGAGGAGGTGCTGATGCACCTGCTGCGCACCGCCACCGCCGAGACCGTCCGGACCCACCTGCGCGGGCTCGACATGAGCCTGCTGGTCGACGCGATCGAGAACGGCGCGATGGTCACCACCGGCGAGCGGGTCACGGCCCGGGACTTCCTGACCGGCCTGCCGGTGCTGGGCGAGTCCGAGCTGTACGACGACATCTGTGACCGGCTGGGGGCCACCAACGACGGCCAGCGCGCCGGTGCCATCGAGCTCGCCCTCGAGGGCCTCTACCTCGCGCGGAAGGTCGGCAAGGACACCGACGGCTCCGAGACGGTCTACGGCTGATGAAGGACCGCACGCGGTTCCGGCGCTACGAGGGGGGTGACCCGCTCGCGCCGCCGGTGGACCTCGCCGAGGCGCTCGACGCCATCGGCGAGGACGTCATGGCCGGCTACTCCCCGGAGCGGGCGATGCAGGAGTTCCTGCGCCGCGGCGGGCAGGACCAGCGCGGGCTCGACGACCTGGCGCGGCGGGTGGCCGAGCGGCGGCGCGAGCTGCTCCAGCGGCACAACCTCGACGGGACGCTGCAGGAGGTCAAGGAGCTGCTCGACCGGGCGGTGCTGGAGGAGCGCAAGCAGCTGGCCCGCGACGCGATGATGGACGACGCGGACCGGTCCTTCCGGGAGATGCAGCTGGAGAACCTGCCGAGCAGTCCCGCGGCCGCGGTGAGCGAGCTGTCGTCGTACGACTGGCAGAGCCGGCAGGCGCGCGAGGACTACGAGCGGATCAAGGACCTGCTCGGGCGGGAGATGCTGGAGCAGCGGTTCGCCGGCATGAAGCAGGCGCTCGAGGGCGCGACCGACGAGGACCGCGCGCGCGTCAACGAGATGCTGCAGGACCTCAACCGGCTGCTCGACGCGCACCGCCGTGGTGAGGACACCGACGAGCAGTTCGCGGACTTCATGGACAAGCACGGGGACTTCTTCCCCGAGGGTCCCTCGAACGTCGACGAGCTGCTCGACTCCCTCGCCCAACGCGCGGCCGCGGCCCAGCGGATGCGCAACTCGATGACCCAGGAGCAGCGCGACGAGCTCGACGCGCTCGCGGCCGAGGCCTTCGGCAGCCCCGAGCTGATGGACTCCCTGTCCCAGCTCGACTCGAACCTGCAGGCGCTGCGTCCCGACGAGGACTGGGGCGGCTCGGAGCGGATGGACGGCGAGGAGGGACTCGGCCTCGGCGACGGCACCGGGGTCTTCCAGGACCTGGCCGACCTCGACGAGCTGTCCGACCAGCTCTCGCAGTCCTACGGCGGCGCCCGGATGGACGACCTGGACCTCGACAAGCTGGCCCGCCAGCTCGGGGACCAGGCCGCCGCCGACGCCCGGACGCTGCAGCAGCTGGAGAAGGCGCTGCGCGACTCCGGGACCCTCAAGCGCGACTCCTCCGGGCAGCTGCGGCTGACGCCGAAGGCGATGCGCCAGCTCGGCAAGGCGCTGCTGCGCGACGTGGCCCAGCGGCTCTCGGGCCGCCAGGGCCAGCGCGACATGGACCGCGCGGGCGCTGCCGGCGAGCGCTCCGGGGCCACCCGCGAGTGGGCGTTCGGCGACACCGAGCCGTGGGACGTCACCCGCACCGTGCTCAACGGGGTCCTGCGGCGCGCCGGCGACCCGGGCGGACCTCTGGTCGAGATCGGCGACGTCGAGGTCCAGGAGACCGAGGCCCGGACGCAGGCCGCGGTCGCGCTGCTGGTCGACACGTCGTTCTCGATGGCGATGGACGGCCGGTGGGTGCCGATGAAGCGCACCGCGCTCGCGCTGCACACGCTGATCCGCTCCCGCTTCCGCGGCGACCACCTCCAGCTGATCGGCTTCGGCCGGCACGCGGAGGTCATGGACATCGAGCAGCTCACCGCGCTGGACGCGATGTGGGACAAGGGGACCAACCTCCACCACGCGCTGCTGCTCGCCAACCGCCACTTCCGCAAGCACCCCAACGCCCAGCCGGTGCTGCTGATCGTCACCGACGGCGAGCCGACCTCCCACCTCGAGCCCGGCGGCGAGGTGTGGTTCAGCTACCCGCCGCACCCGCTGACCGTCGCGTACGCCGTGCGCGAGCTGGACAACGCGGGGCGGCTCGGTGCCCAGACCACCTTCTTCCGCCTCGGCGAGGACCCCGGCCTGGCCCGCTTCATCGAGTCGATGGCCCGCCGGGTCGACGGCCGGGTCGTCGCGCCGGAGCTCGACGACCTCGGCGCGGCCGTGGTCGGCTCCTACCTCGGCAGCAGGGGCGGCTCGTCCGGCGGGGCCGGTGGCTCCGGGGACCTGGGCGGCTGGTTCGGCGGGCGGGGCTTCTGGGTCGGCTGACGCCGTACCCGCTCCCAGTTCGCGCAGGGGTGCGTCGACGTCGCGCCGACCCCGGCGCAGCGGGGCGCCTCAGGCGGCTGCTCGAGCTCGTCGGTGCGCACGTCGCGCACGAGCAGGTGCCGCCCCAGGGTCCACCGCTCGAGGGTGGCGCAGTCGCACGACGCGACCCTCTTCTCCAGACCCGTGGCGGCGGGCGACCGCAGCTCCCGGAACGTCCCCACCCACCGCAGCGTGTGGTCGCACCCCTCCAGCAGGACCTGGCGGGTGGTGAAGCAGACGAGGCACTCGGCACGCACGGGGACCGTCCTACCGGCGACCACCGACGGTGCCGAGCGGCGGCTTCCCGGGGCAGTACCTTGCTTCCCGGGGCAGATCTGCCCCGGGAAGCGAGGGAGTCACCGGTGGACCGGGGACCCCTGCGTCGCGCCCCACCCGTGCAGGAAACCCGCCAGCTCCTCGACGCCGTCGACCAGCCGGGTGCCGGGGCGGGCCCAGGAGGCGTCGGCGTCGACGGCGAGCACGCGGGCTCCGGCGGGGAGCAGCCCGGCGGCCAGCAGGGCGTCGGCCTGCGCCTGCGCGCCGGCCCGGTCGAACCCGCACGGCGCGACGACGTACACCTCCGGCTCGGCCGCGCGGACGGTCTCCCAGGTGACCCGCTCCGACTTCTTCCCGGCCGCTCCCAGCACGCACGTGCCGCCGGCGAGCTCGACCATCTCGGGGATCCAGTGGCCCGGCGCGTACGGCGGGTCGGTCCACTCCAGCACCGCGACCCGGGGCCGTCGGCGGCCGGCCACGTGCGCGGCCACGGCCGCCAGCCGGGCGCGGGTGGCGGCGACGAGCGCCTCGGCCTCGGCGGTGCGCCCGGTGGCCGCGCCGAGCCGCAGGAAGGAGTCCAGGACCTCCTCCAGCGTGTGCGGGTCGACGGTCAGCACGTCCGCGGTGCAGCCGAGGTGGGCCAGCGCGTCGTCGACGACCGAGACGTCGACCGCGCACACCGCGCAGAGGTCCTGGGTGACGACCAGGTCGGCGTCCAGCCCCGCCAGCGCGCCCTCGTCGAGGTGGTAGAGGTCCTCGCCGGCCGCCACCGCCCGCGCGACGTACGCGTCGATCTCGGCCGGCGGGAGCCCGGGTGGCATCGCCGACGTCGAGACGATCGGGCGGTCCCGCGCCTCGGGCGGGTGGTCGCACTCGAAGGTCACGCCGACCACGTCGGGGCCCGCGCCGAGGGCGAAGAGGACCTCCGTGGTCGACGGGAGCAGGGAGACGATGCGCATGCCTCGGACCCTAGGTGGGAGGTCCAGGTCACACCCGATTCGGGGGTGACGGCTACCACACGGTAACTTTCCGCCCTGAGGGTTCTAGGGAGAGGTACGGGAGCAAACGTGCGTGTGATCGTGGGACGAGTTCTGCTGGGGCTGGGCGCCTTTCTGCTGGTGGCCGGGATCCTGGGTGTCGCCTGGGCACCGGGGGCGGTGAAGAAGACGCCGGTGGAGGTCGACCAGAAGACCGACCTGACCGGCACCGCGGAGCGGTTGAACACCTCGACCGGGGAGACCCGCGAGCTCGAGGTGAAGTACACCAGCACCACCAAGTCCGACACCGACGCCTCGGACGACGACACCGTCTACTTCAAGCAGGCCACCTGCCTGGTCGAGGTCGACGGGGAGACGCCCGACTGCGTCGCGGACGACGACGACCGGCTGATCTCCGCCGGCGAGGAGACCTTCGCCACCGACCGGGAGACCGCGCTGGCGGTCGACGGCTCCGAGCTGCCCGACGACGTCGAGCCCTTCGAGGGCCTGGTCAACAAGTGGCCCTTCGACGCCGAGGAGAAGGACTACGAGGTCTACGACAACGTGATCGACGAGCCGGTCACCGCGCGCTTCGACCGCACCGAGGAGATCGACGGCCTCGACGTGAACGTCTACGTCACCGAGACCGAGCGCGCCCCGATCGACCTCGGCAGCGACATCGACGGCCTCTACTCCGACCGCAAGGAGTACTCCGTCGACCCGCGCACCGGCGCGATCATCAAGCAGGTCATCGACCAGCAGCGCTACCTCGCCGACGGCACCGAGGTGCTGGACCTGCAGATCCAGTACACCGACGAGGAGGTCGCCGACAACGTCGCCGACGCCGAGGACAACATCGCCAGCGTCGACCTGCTCACCAAGACGGTGCCGCTCGTCGGGTTCATCGGGGGCGCGCTGTGCGTCCTGGCCGGCATCGCCCTGGTCCTGACCGGCCGCCGGCAGAAGAAGGCCGCCCACACCGCCTGACCGGCCGGCGACTAGCGTCCTCCCGGTGGAGGACCCGACGCTGACCGTGCTGGCCCTCCTCGGGCTGGCGGCGCTGACCGCAGGCTTCGTGGACGCGGTGGTCGGCGGCGGGGGACTCATCCAGCTGCCCGCGCTGCTGGTGGGTCTCCCGGCCGCCTCGCCGGTCGAGATCCTGGCGACCAACAAGCTGGGCTCGATCTGCGGCACCACCGTCAGCTCCGCGACGTACTACCGACGGGTCCGGCCGGACCCCCGGACGTTCCTGCCGATGATGGCGCTCGCGCTGGCCGGTGCGTTCCTCGGAGCGCTGGCGGCCTCGCAGGTCCCGCGGGAGGCGTTCGAGCCGATCGTCCTGGTCGTGCTGGTGCTCGTCGGCGCCTACGTGCTCGCGAGGCCGCGGCTGGGCGAAGCCACCTCGCTGCGCTTCAGCGGCCACCAGCACGTCGGCCTGGCGATGCTCGTGGGCTTCGTGATCGGCTTCTACGACGGCGCCCTGGGCCCGGGCACCGGCAGCTTCTTCGTCTTCGCGCTGGTCGGGCTGCTCGGCTACGGCTTCCTCGAGGCGTCGGCGAAGGCACGGCTGGCCAACTGGGCCACCAACCTCGGTGCGCTGCTGCTGTTCGTGCCTCAGGGCGCCGTGCTGTGGCGCACCGGCCTGGTCCTGGGCGTGTGCAACCTCGTCGGCGGGTACCTCGGCGCGCGCACCGCCGTGAGCCGCGGCTCGGGCTTCGTCCGGGTCTTCTTCGTGCTGGTGGTCGCCGCCTTCGTCGTGCGCATCGGCGGCGAGGTGCTCGGGCTGTGGTCCTGAGCGGCTACCGCACGCTGGCCCGTGCCGCCGAGGCGGAGATCGAGGTCAAGCGCTCGCGCTTCCTGTGCACCCTGCGCCGGGTCGAGGACGAGCCGGCGGCCCGGGCGGTCGTCGAGGCGCTGCGCAAGGAGCACTGGGACGCCCGGCACCACTGCAGCGCGTTCGTCCTGGGCCCGCCTCCGGTCCCGGTCGAGCGGTCCAGCGACGACGGCGAGCCCGCCGGCACGGCCGGCGCGCCGATGCTGGAGGTGCTCCGCGGGAACGAGGTCTCCGACGTGGTGGCCGTGGTGACCCGCTGGTTCGGCGGGACCCTCCTGGGTGCGGGCGGTCTGGTCCGTGCCTACGGCGACGCGGTGCGTGCGGGACTGGAGGCGGCCGGCACCCTGCGCCGCGAGCTGCGCCGGGAGCTGGTCGTCGAGGTCGCCCACGCGGACGCCGGACGGGTCGAGACCGAGCTGCGCACGCGTGGCGTGGCGGTGCTCGGCACGGCGTACGCCGCGGCCGTCGAGCTGACCGTCGGGGTCGCCCCGCAGGAGGAGGACCGGCTGCACGCGCTCCTGGCCGAGCTGACCCACGGGGCGGCGTCGGCCCGGAACGCCGGTGAGCGCTGGGTCGACGTTCCCTAGGCTGGTGGGCGTGCACCCGTCCTGGCTCAGCGCGTTCCTCGACCTGGCCCCCGACGAGCTCGAGCGCGGGCTCGCCCACTGGGCGGCCGTCACCGGCTACGGGGTCTCCACCACCCGCGGCGACGACGGCGAGTTCGCCACGCTGCTGCCCGCCGACGGCGACGACCACCTGCGGGTCCAGCGCCTCGGGGAGGGTCCCTCCCGCATCCACCTCGACCTCCACGTGGCCGAGGTCGGGCCGGCCGTCGAGCGTGCGGTCGCCGAGGGTGCGACGCTCGTGCGGCCGGGGGAGTACGCCGTCCTCCGCTCGCCCGGCGGGCTGCCGTTCTGCTTCGTCACCCACCGTGCGGTGGTGCGACCCGCACCGGTCGACTGGGGCGGGCACACCTCGGCGGTCGACCAGGTGTGCCTGGACGTGCCGCCGCGGCTGCACGACGCGGAGCTCGCCTTCTGGGCGGCGGTGACCGGCTGGCCGGTGCAGTCGTCGGGCTCGGAGTTCCACCGGCTCACGCGCCCGCCGCAGCTCCCGCTCCAGGTCCTCGTCCAGCGCCTCGACGACGACCAGGAGCAGGTCACCGCGCACCTCGACCTCGCCACCACCGACCGGGCCGCCGAGACCGCGCGGCACGCGGCCCTCGGCGCGGAGGTGGCGGGCGTCTTCGAGGAGTGGACCGTGCTGCGGCCGCCCGTGGGGCCGGCGTACTGCATCACCGACCGCGTGCCCGACGTGCCGCCGCCGGCCTGAGTCAGCCGGCGAACCCGGGCAGGTGCTCCTCCAGGATCGCGCGGAACGGCGCCTCGGCCTCGAGCTGGCTGAGCACCCCGATCCCACCCAGCCAGGTGCGGTGGATGAGCAGGTACGACGGCGGCAGGTTCAGCTTCATCGCCAGCGTGTACGTCGGGGAGCGGGGGTCGTTGATCCGCTGGAACTGCTCGCGCATCCACTCCCGGGAGAACCGGAACCGCTCGACCTGGGTCGGCTCGACGAACGGCGCGAGGTACTCCAGCACCAGCTCGGGGTCGACCTGGATGCCGGGGCGCAGGAAGCCCTCCGCGCGCAGGCCCTCGACCAGTCCCTGGGTGTCGCCGGCCGCGGCGAGCCGGATCAGCGTGCCCATGGCCTCCGGCAGGCCCTGGGTCTCCAGCCGGGCGACGGCGCCGTAGTCGAGCACGCCCATCCTCGCCGGTCCGCCGTCGGGGTCCCGGACGACGCGGAAGTTCCCGGGGTGCGGGTCGGCGTGCAGCATGCCGGTGCGCTCGGGCCCGGCGAAGAGGAAGCGGGCGAACAGCTCGCCGAAGCGGTCGCGGTCCTCCCGGGTGCCCCCGGCGATGACGGCCGCGAGGGACGACTCGCTCTCGAGCCACTCGGTGACCAGGACGGTCTCGCCGACGGCGACCACGCCCGGGACCGCGATGTAGGGGTCGCCGGCGAACGCGTCGGCGTACACCTGCTGCGCCTCCGCCTCGAGCCGGTAGTCGAGCTCGTCGACCGCGCGCGCCTGCAGCTCGGCGACCAGCGGCTTGATGTCGACGCCGGGCACGACCGAGCCCACGGTGCGGGCGAGCCGCGCGAGCTGGCGCAGGTCGGAGCGGAGGGCGTCGCCGGCGCCGGGGTACTGCACCTTGACCGCGACCTCGCGCCCGTCGTGCCAGCGGCCGCGGTGGACCTGGCCGATGGAGGCGGCCGCGGTCGGCCCGCCGTCGAGCCAGACCAGCTGCTCGCGCCAGCCGGGGCCGAGGTCCCGGGCGAGCGCCTCTCGGACGGTGGAGGTGGGCATCGGGGGAGCGGAGTCCTGCAGCAGGGTGAGCTGCTCGCGGTAGGGACCGGCGAGCTCGTCGGGCAGGGCCGCCTCGAGCACCGAGAGCGCTTGCCCGAACTTCATCGCCCCGCCCTTGAGCTCGCCGAGGGTGCGGAAGAGCTGCTCGGCCGTGCGCTGCTGGATCTCGGTCATCACCGTCTCGGCCGGCCGGCCGCCGAGGCGCTTGCCCAGCCCGAGTGCGTTGCGCCCGGCGAAGCCGAGCGGCAGGGCCGCCAGCCGAGCGGTGCGGGCGACCGCCTTGCGCGGGAGCTCGGTCATGACTCCATCATGCCGTCGGGGTGGGCACCCGTCGGGGCGGTCCGGGCGTGGCGTCGCCGGGAGCACGACCTGGCCGTGGGCGTGCAACCGATCCGCCGCCCACCTCGTTCATGGGGCGTGCAGCTGAGCAGGAGCGACCGGTGACCGGGCGACGGGACCGCACCGACGAGGGGTTCACCGAGTTCGCGGTGGCCGCCCGCGGCCGGCTCCGACGTACGGCGTACCTCATGTGCGGCGACTGGGACCGGGCCTCCGACCACGTCCAGGAGGCGCTGGTCCGGGTCTACACGAACTGGCCCCGCCTGGAGCGGCAGGGCGGCGAGATGGCCTACGCGCGGCGCGCGGTGGTCAGCGCGTTCCTGGACGCGAGCCGGCGCCGCTCGAGCCGGGAGAGACCGGTGGAGGCCGACGTCACCCTGGCGTCGGGTGAGGACGTCGCCGCCGCGGTCACCGACCGGGCGGCGCTGATGGCGGCCCTCGGCCGGTTGCCGCGGCGGCAACGGGCCTGCGTCGTCCTGCGGTACTTCGAGGACCTCGACGTCCGCGAGACCGCGGCGGTCCTCGGCTGCCGCGAGGGCACGGTCAAGAGCCAGACCGCCCGAGGCCTCGCCTCGCTGCGCGACATGTTCGAGAGCGCGTCGTCCGACGAGCTCGCCATCCCCGGCACCCGGAGGTACCCGTGAACGAGCTCAGGCAGCTGCTGCACGACACGTCGGCCACCGAGCCGCCCGACCACCTCGACCTCACGGAGGTGGTGCGGCTCGGGGGACGCCGGCGCCGCCACCGCCGCGCGGCGACGGTCGCGTCGGTCGCCGCAGCCACGGCGATGGTGGCCGTGGTCGGTGCGACCGTCGGCGGGCCGGGACCCGACGGCCCGGCGCCCGCGACGGACGGCTCCGCCGGCCCGTCGGTGACGCTCGACGAGGCCCGGCCCGCGGTCGAGGGCACCGACTACCGCGTGCTGGCCAGCCGCCTGGAGGACCGCCGACGGGCCGAGAGGTTCGTGGGGGTCACCGACGACGGTCAGGGAGTCGTCCTCCGCGCGTCCACCGGGCGAGGCGGTCGCACGCCGGTGGGGATCGTCGACCCGTCCGACGGCGCGACGAGCTGGCTGCCCGGCGGTCCCCAGCCCCTCGACGAGACCTCGACGATCGCTCTCGGCGAGGACCGCCTGGTCTTCCGCGAGAGCCACTGGTCCGACGAGCGGCTGGCCGTGCGCGTCCTCGACCGCGCCGCCGGAACCTGGTCGACCATGCGCTGGCCCGGGCTGCCCCCGGCACAGGCGTACAGCCCGACCGAGCACGACGGGCGCCTCTACCTCACGCTCTACACCGAGCCGGGGCAGGCCGAGCACGAGCTCTGGTCGGTGTCGCTCGACGACAGCTCGGACGTCCGCGACGAGCACGCGACCGTGGTGGGTGACCTCGACGTCACCGGTGACGAGCTGACCTGGTCCGACGGGTCGACCGGGACGGCGGCCCGCGTGCACGTGCGGGACCTGGTCTCCGGGGAGGAGCAGTCGATCGACCCGCACCTGGACCCGGGCTGCGGCGTCCAGGCGCTGGAGCGGATCGGGGACCGGCTGCTGCTCGGCCAGGTCTGCGGCCGCTCGAGCGACCGGTTGCAGGTCGTCACCACCGAGGGGGACCGGGTCCTCACCATCGACGACGCGGGCGTCGGCGGGCACATCGGCGACGGGGGCCGGGTCGCGGTGGTCTCCGGCGGCGAGGGTGGCCCCTACGTCCTGGACCCGGTGAGCGGGGAGCTGTGGGCGGTGGGGGCCGCGACGTCGCTCTGGACCAGCCGGGAGCCGGTGCCGGACGGGTCCGACCTCACGCTGTGGAGCACGATCCAGGAGGTGGGTGGGGAGCCGGCGCCGGGCGTGGAGCCCGGGGCAGACGACGGCCCCGCGACCGAGCACCTCGTGGAGTGGCTCTCCTGAGCCCCGCCCGCGAGCGACGACGGGCCCCCGCCTGCGAGGCGGGGGCCCGTCGTCGGTCGATCAGGCGGTCTGCGGGAACTTCACGCCGGTGTTGGCGTGGCAGCGGTAGCCGTGCGGGTTCTTCGCGAGGTACTGCTGGTGCACGTCCTCGGCGTAGTAGTACGTCGGGACCTCGCGGATCTCGGTGGTGATCTCGCCCAGCCCGCGGCGGCGCAGCTCGGCGCCGTACACCTCGGTCAGCTCGCGGGCGACCCGCTCCTGCTCGGGGCTGGTGAAGTACAGCGCCGAGCGGTACTGCGTGCCCACGTCGTTGCCCTGGCGCATGCCCTGGGTCGGGTCGTGGACCTCGAAGAAGATCTTGACCAGGTCGGCGTAGGAGACGACCGCGGGGTCGAAGACGACGCGCACGGCCTCGGTGTGGTTCGTCGCGCCCGAGCACACCTCCTCGTACGACGGGTGCGGCGTCGTGCCGCCGGCGTACCCGACCGACGTCGACCACACGCCGGGCTGCTGCCAGTAGATCTCCTCGGCGCCCCAGAAGCAGCCGAGCCCGAAGACCGCCACCTCGAGGCCGGCCGGCGCCTCGTCGGTCACGACCGGCGTGCCCAGCACCAGGTGCTTGTCGGTCAGGTCGAACCAGCGCTCGGTGCGGCCGGGCAGCGTCTGCTCGGCGTCGATCAGCTGGGTCTGCTTGCGGGCGAAGAACACGTGGGCCTCCTGGGGGTCGTCCCGATCCTGGCACCAGGTCCAACACCGCGGCCGGTCGAGACGTTCCCGCCCCGCTGGACGTCGCCGGTCGTGGGTAACCTCACGGGGTGAGCGAACAGCAGCAGAAGGCAGGGTTCGAGACGCGGGCGATCCACGCGGGCTACGAGCCCGACGCCGCGACCGGTGCGGTCATCCCGCCCATCTACGCGACGTCGACGTACAAGCAGGACGGCGTGGGAGGACTGCGCGGCGGCTACGAGTACAGCCGGTCGGGCAACCCCACGCGCACCGCGCTGGAGGGCAACATCGCCGCGCTGGAGGAGGGGGAGCGGGGCTTCGCGTTCGCCTCCGGCCTTGCGGCCGAGGACACCCTCGTGCGCTCGGCGCTCAAGGCCGGCGACCACGTGGTCTTCCCCGACGACGCCTACGGCGGCACGCACCGCCTCTTCGACAAGGTCGTCAAGGTCTGGGGCGTCGACCACACCACCGCGGCGGTCTCCGACGTCGACGCGGTCCGCGCCGCGATCGAGCCGGGCCGCACGAAGATGGTGTGGATCGAGACGCCGACCAACCCGCTGCTCAACATCGCCGACATCGAGGCGCTCGCCGGTGTGGCACACGAGGCGGGCGCGCTCCTCGTCGTCGACAACACCTTCGCCTCGCCGTACCTCCAGCAGCCGCTCACCCTCGGCGCAGACGTGGTCGTGCACTCGACGACGAAGTACTGCGGCGGCCACTCCGACGTCGTCGGCGGTGCGCTCGTCGTCCGCGACCTCGAGCTGGCCGAGAGCATCGCCTTCCACCAGAACGCCATGGGCTCGGTGGCCGGCCCGTTCGACTCCTGGCTGGTGCTGCGCGGGCTGAAGACGCTCGCCCTGCGGATGGAGCGGCACTGCGACAACGCCGAGCGGGTCGTGGAGTTCCTCAGCAGCCACCCCGACGTGACGCAGGTGATCTACCCCGGCCTCGAGGAGCACCCGGGCCACGCGACCGCCAGCAGGCAGATGAAGCGGTACGGCGGCATGGTGTCCTTCCGCGTCGCCGGCGGCGAGCAGCAGGCGCTCCAGGTCTGCGAGCGCGCCCGGGTCTTCACCCTCGGTGAGTCCCTCGGCGGCGTCGAGTCGCTCATCGAGCACCCGGGCCGGATGACCCACGCGAGCGTCGCGGGCACCGATCTCGAGGTCCCCGCGGACCTGGTCCGCCTCAGCGTCGGCATCGAGACCGCCGAGGACCTGGTCGCCGACCTGGCCCAGGCGCTCGGGACGCGCGGCTAGGTCGACGAGGTGGACGAGCAGCCGGGCAAGGGCCCCGCAGAGAGCCCGGACAGCGGTCCGGCGGCAGGCCCGCCGGCGGGCACGGCGGGAGGCGGCGGCCGGGAGCGGGCCGAGCAGGAGCACCGCCGGCGCCTGGCGCTGCGGCTGCCGCGGATCGCCGACGACGACGACGGGCTCGCGCAGCGGCTCGCCCAGCAGTGGGCGCAGATGCGCGTGGACCGCCGCCCGGCGCCGGCGCCGATCCCGACCGGGCCGTCGAACTTCTCGCGGGCCCAAGTGCCCTGGGGCGTCGACCTCGCTGCGGCGTGGGCCTGGCGGCTGCTGGTCATCTGTGCGGCCAGCTACCTGCTGCTGCGGCTGGTCGGGTTCTTCTCGGTCATCAGCATCCCGCTCGCGGTGGCGCTGCTCGTCGCCGCGCTGGTCTCGCCGATCGTGGCGGGCCTGCACCGCCTCGGCCTGCCGCGGGGGCTGGCGTCGATCTCGGTGGTCATCGGCGGGCTCGGGCTGGTGGCGCTGCTGCTGACCTTCGCCGGGCAGCAGGTCGCCACGGGCGCGACCGACCTCGCCGACCAGACCGTCAAGGGGCTCGGCGAGATCAAGACCTGGCTCAAGGACGGGCCGCTCAACGCCAGCGACAGCCAGATCAACGACTACATCGACGCCACGCAGCAGGCGATCACCGAGGGCTCGCGCAACGGCGGGGTCGTCTCGCAGGTCAGCGAGGTCGGCTCGGCGGTCACCCACGTGTTCGCCGGTTTCTTCATCGTGCTGTTCGCGACGTACTTCTTCCTGGCCGACGGCGAGCGGATCTGGGCGTTCCTCGTCCGGATCGCGCCCCGCGCCGCCCGCGAGCACGTCGACAGCTCCGGCCGCGTCGCCTGGGTCTCGCTGACCCAGTTCGTGCGGGCGACGGTGATCGTCGCGCTCGTGGACGCCATCGGCATCGCGATCGTCGCCGCGGTGCTGGGCGTCCCGTTCGTGCTGGCGATCGGCGTGCTGGTCTTCCTCGGCTCGTTCGTCCCGATGATCGGTGCGACCATCGCCGGCTCGGTGGCGGTGCTGGTCGCGCTGGTCGACCAGGGACCCATCACCGCGCTGCTCATGCTCGCCGGCGTGATCGTGGTCCAGCAGGTCGAGGGACACGTGCTGCAGCCGTTCCTGCTCGGTCGCTGGGTCTCGGTCCACCCGCTGGCGGTCATCGTCGCCATCGCCTGCGGCGTCGTCGTCGCCGGCGTCGCCGGTGCCCTGGTCGCCGTGCCGCTCGCCGCCGCCGGCAACGCGGTGGTCGCCCACCTGGCCGCCAACACCGCGCCCGACGCGGATCCCGTCGAGGAGCTGCAGGAGGACTACGAGGAGACCGGCGCCCAGGTCGAGGTGCCGGAGGACCCGGAGAGCCCGCTGTGACCACCGGGCCCGTCTCCCTCGCCGAGATCGAGGCCGCCCGCGAGCTGCTCGAGGGCGTGGCCGTGCGCACGCCGATGGAGGAGTCGCGCTGGCTCTCCGACCTCGCCGGGGGACCGGTGCTGCTCAAGTGCGAGAACCTGCAGCGCACCGGGTCCTTCAAGGCCCGCGGCGCCTACGTCCGGATCGCGCGGCTCTCCGAGGAGGAGCGCGCCCGCGGCGTGGTCGCGGCCTCGGCCGGCAACCACGCCCAGGGCGTGGCGCTGGCCGCGCGGATGCTCGGCACCAAGGCCACCGTCTTCATGCCCGAGGGCGCCCCGATCAACAAGGAGAAGGCGACCCGCGGGTACGGCGCGGAAGTGGTGTTCGAGGGCCGCTTCCTCGAGGAGTCGCTGGTCGCGGCCCGCCGCTTCGAGGCCGAGACCGGTGCGGTGCTCATCCACCCCTTCGACCACGCCGACATCGTGGTCGGGCAGGCCACGGCCGGGCTCGAGGTCCTCGAGCAGGCGCCCGAGGTGCGGACCGTGCTGGTGCCGACCGGTGGCGGGGGACTGCTGGCCGGGATCGCGATGGCGGTCAAGGCGGCCCGGCCCGACGTCCGCGTCGTCGGCGTCCAGGCGGCCGGCGCCGCGGCGTACCCCGCCTCGCTGGAGCAGGGCCGGCCGGTCGCCCTGGAGACGATGAAGACGATGGCCGACGGCATCGCGGTCGGACTGCCCGGCGACCTCACCTTCGCCGCCGTCCGCGACCACGTCGACGAGATCCGGACGGTCTCGGAGGACTCGCTCTCGCGCGCCCTCCTCGCGCTGGTCGAGCGGGCCAAGATGGTCGTCGAGCCTGCCGGCGCCGCCGCCGTGGCGGCGCTGCTGGACGACCCGGCCGGCTTCCCGACACCCGCGGTCGCGGTGCTCTCCGGCGGCAACATCGACCCCCTGCTGCTGGGCAAGGTGATCCGGCACGGCATGGCCGCCGCCGGTCGGTACGTCAACCTGACGCTGACGATCCCCGACGTCCCCGGCGGCCTCGCCCAGCTCCTGGTCGAGGTCAGCGCCGCGGGGGCGAACGTCCTCGAGGTCGTGCACGAGCGGATCTCGCCCACCCTGCACCTCGACGAGGTCGAGGTGCACCTCCAGCTGGAGACCCGGGGCGCGCCGCACGCCGAGCGGGTCGTCGCCCGGCTCCGCGAGCGTGGCTACCGCGTCGCCGAGGGTCGCTCCTGAGCCGTCGCGGGACGCAACGCGCCGTTCGCTCATCCACCGCGTCGTCCGGTGGCCTCCCGCGCTGTTCGAGCGTGTACCGCGCCGTTCGAGCGTCCACCGCGCCGACCCGTCGGCGCGGTAGACCTCTGGACAGCGCGTTGCAAGCCGGCGCGGCGTCCGGCCGCAGCCAGCGACGCACCCAGGACGCAGCAGCGCCCCCGGCCGACCGGCCGGGGGCGCTGCTGGTGGGGCTCCTGCTGGGTGGAGGCGCGTCAGCCGGTGTACGGCGTGGCGTCGACGATGACGACCTCGAGGGTCTTGCCGTTCGGCGCCTCGTAGGCGACGGTGTCGCCCTTCTTCTTGCCGTTGATCGCCGAGCCGAGCGGCGACTGCGGGGAGTACACCGTGAGGCCTTCGGGCTCGATCTCGCGGGCACCGAGGAGGAACGTCTCGGTCTCGTCGTCGTCGTCGCCGACGAACTTGTAGGTCACGATCATGCCGGGCTCGACGATGCCGTCGTCGGGAGGCGTCTCGCCGATCTCGGCGCGGCGCAGCATGTCCTCGAGCTGCCGGATCCGGCCCTCGACGCGACCCTGCTCCTCACGGGCGGCGTGGTAGCCGCCGTTCTCCTTCAGATCGCCCTCGTCGCGGGCGGCGGCGATCCGCTCGATGACCTCCTGGCGGACGGGGCCCTTGAGGTTCTCGAGCTCGGCCGCGAGCTTGTCGTGGGCGTCCTGGGTCAGCCAGACGGTGCCCTGCTCGGTCGACTGGGTCATGGCAACTCCTGATGGTGCGAACGGGTGGGGCGGGGGGTGCCCGCCCTGCGTGCGTGGAACTGGTCCCGATCGGGTGCGCCGAGGGTGTGCTCGTACGCCGCGGCACTGGTGCTGACGCCGTGGGCCGGCGTCTCGGGCCCTCCTCTGGACGGCCCGGGCGGGACAGTCAGATCGGCCACTGTAACAAGCGGCCACCGGTTCCGCAGGTCAGCGATAGCGGGTCTGCCCGTCGGCCTTGCAGCCGAGCAGCTCCAGGGACGTCGCGCGGCGGTCGGTGCGCACCGACTGCTCCTGGCGCTGCCCCAGGGCCGGGTCGGGCCGGAACTCCAGCTCGCCCACCGTGGTGTGGTCCTCGGCGAAGGCGCGCAGCAGGCAGTCCGCCTCCACGCCGTCGTCGCGCAGGTCGACGACCACCACCGCGTCGACGGTGTGCTCGTCGACGACCTCGAACGTCTCCAGCTCCGAGGTGACCTCGGGGGTCGAGTGCGCCCACGCCGTCCAGGCCAGCCAGCCGAGGAAGAGGACCCCCAGGACCACCGCCGCGACCACCGACGCCCGACGTCGCCAGGGCGCCGGGGCGCCGTACCGCTCGGCCAGGACGTCGGTGCTCATGGCTCCCATGGTCCCACCCGTCCGGTGGCCGGGGGCGGGCGACCTAGGATCGGCCCCATGTCGCACCACGGGTCACCGCAGCCCCGGTCGGGTCTCCGGCTGATGCACGTCCACGCCCACCCCGACGACGAGTCGAGCAAGGGCGCCGCGTCCACGGCGATGTACGTCGCCCAGGGGGTCGACGTCCACGTCGTCACCTGCACCGGTGGCGAGCGCGGCTCGATCCTGAACCCGAAGATGGACCGGCCCGACATCGCGGCGAACATCACCGAGATCCGGCGCCAGGAGATGGAGCGGGCCCGCGACATCCTCGGCGTCACCCAGGACTGGCTCGGCTTCGTCGACTCCGGCTGGCCCGAGGGGGACCCGAAGCCGCCGCTGCCCGAGGGCTGCTTCGCGCTGGTGCCGCTGGAGGAGGCGGCCGCGCCGCTCGTGCGGCTGATCCGCGAGCTGCGCCCGCACGTCGTCACGACGTACGACGAGCGCGGGGGCTACCCCCACCCCGACCACATCAAGTGCCACGAGGTGACCGTCGCGGCGTTCGAGGCGGCCGGCGACCCCGAGCGGTACCCCGACCTCGGTGAGCCGTGGCAGCCGCTCAAGCTCTACTACCACCACGGCTTCAACCGCCCCAAGACCCAGGCGATCCACGACGCGATGCTGGCCCACGGGCTGGAGTCGCCGTACGTCGAGCGGCTCGCGGACTGGAAGCCCGAGCCCGACTGGGACGCCCGGATCACCACCCGGGTGCCCTGCGCGGAGTACTTCGGCGTCCGCGACCAGGCCCTCCTCGCCCACGCCACCCAGATCGACCCCGACGGCATGTGGTTCGCGGTGCCGCGGGAGATCCAGGAGGAGGTGTGGCCGACCGAGGACTTCGAGCTCGTCGTGAGCCACGTCCCCTCCGAGGTCCCCGAGAGCGACCTCTTCGCCGGCATCACCGACCCCGCCTGAGAGGATGGGCACCATGGCCCTCGACCTCGTCCCGCTCCTCACCGACGCGCTCGTCCGTGCCGCGGAGCAGGCGCCGGAGCCCGAGGACGTCAAGGCCGGCTGGCTGGCCTTCGGCATCTTCATCGCGCTCGCGGTCGCGGTCGGCCTGCTCGGGTGGAGCCTGACCCACCGGCTGCGCAACGCCCAGTCCTCCGAGGACGCCGGCCGGTACGACCCCTCGGACCGCCGCCCGCGCTCGGAGGAGCCGCAGGCGCGTGCCGAGGAGATGCGGCGGGAGTCGCCCGGCGCGCCGGAGTCGCCCGGGTCACCCGGCCCCTCCACCGACTGAGAGGGCGCGGATGGCCCGCACGGGCCATTCCTCCGCGCGGACGGCTGCATCTGGGTCCGGACCCTTCGGTCGGGGCACCCGTCCTGCCTAGGGTCGCGCAGTGCCCTCCTCCAGCCCCGCGCCCGGACGACGCGTCCGCGCCCTCGTCGCCTGCTGCGTGACCGCCCTCGTGGCGGCCGTCCTGGCGACCGGACCGGTCGCCGCGCCGCTGCTGTCCCCGGCGGGTGCGGAGCCCGCCCGCCCGATCAGCCCGACCTTCGACATCGGCACCTTCAACCAGCTCGGCAGCCAGCACACCGCCGGCAAGGGCGGCTGGGGGCCCGGGCGGATGCGCGCGCGGGTCACCGCCGGCCTGGTGCAGCGCAAGGGCCTCGACGTCGTGGGCTTCCAGGAGGTCCAGGCCGACCAGCTGCAGGTGCTGCAGCGCCGGCTCGACGGGTACGCCGTGTGGCCGGGCACGTCGCTCGGCGGCGGCGGCCTCCGGCTCCAGATCGCGTGGAAGTCCTGGATGTTCCGCCTGCTCGACCACGGCAGCGTCACCACGGCGTTCGACCGGCAGCGGCGACCGGTCCCGTGGGTGCTGCTGGAGCACCGCGGCACCGGCCGCAAGCTCTACGTCGTCGACGTGCACAACAGCCCCCGCGGCCTGGAGGCCGAGCGCGACTCGGCCACCCGCAAGGTGGTCCGGCTCGTGCGCGAGCTGCGCGCCACGGGTCGGGCAGTCTTCGTCGTGGGCGACATGAACGAGCACGAGGAGGTCTTCTGCTCGCTGGTCGGCCGGACCGACCTCGTCGCCGCGAACGGAGGGTCGGCCGCCTCCCCACGCGAGTGCAGCCCGCCGCCGGGCCGCCTGCTCATCGACTGGATCTTCGGCGGTGGTCCGATGAGGTTCTCCGGCTACGGCGTCCTGGAGGGGTCCTCGGTGCGGGTGGCCAGCGACCACGCCCTGGTCCGGGCGTCGGTCACCATGCGGGCGCGTCGCCGCTGACGCGACGGCCCGGTCCGCGGGCGGTGCCGCGAAGGTAAGGCGACTTGCTGGTCTGGACCAGTCCTGACTACCGTCCCCGGATGCCCCGAGTCACGACCGCACCATCCGTCACCCACGCCCAGGGCCCCCAGCGACCGGCCCGCACCCACACGGTCACCGTCACCCTCGCGCTCGTGGTGGCCCTCGCCGCCAGCCTCCTGGTGGGCGCGCCCGCGCGCGCTGCCGTGGAGTCGGCGCGCAAGCCGACCGGCTTCGGCTTCAAGATCGGCACCTTCAACGTGCTCGGCAGCCAGCACACGCGTGGCCGCGGCGGCTTCGCGCCCGGCACCCAGCGCGCCCGGTGGACCGCCGGCTCGATCCAGAAGCGCGGGATCGACGTCATCGGCCTGCAGGAGGTGCAGAAGGACCAGCTGCGTGTGCTGCGCAACCGGCTGCCCGGCTACCGGATCTGGCCCGGCACCAGCCTGGGCAACCAGGGCGTGCGGCTGCAGATCGCCTTCCGCAAGCGGCAGTTCGAGATGGTCGGCCACGGCTCCGTGGTGACCCGCTTCGACCGCCAGCGGCGCCCGATCCCGTGGGTGCGCCTGCGGGACCGGCGCACCGACCGCCGCTTCTTCGTCATCGACGTGCACAACTCGCCCAGGGGCATGGAGGGCGAGCGCGACTCCGCCACCGCCAAGCAGGTCCGGCTCGTCCAGCGGCTGCGGAGGAAGGGCAACCCGGTGTTCCTGACCGCCGACGCCAACGAGAAGCGCGAGTTCTACTGCAAGCTCACCGCCCGCACCGACCTGCGCGCCGCGAACGGGGGCAACCCCGGCGCCCGTGGCTGCAAGCCGCCGAAGCGACGCCTGCGCATCGACTGGGTCCTCGGCGGCCGCCGGGTGAAGTTCAGCCACTACCAGGAGGACCGCGGCCCCCGCGTCCGGAAGTCGAGCGACCACGAGCTCATCCACGCCCGGGTGCGCGTGCGCCCGGCGCGCGGGCGCTGACCCGCGGGACCAGCTCGCGCAGGAAGGACACGGAGACGTGCAGGACCGGTACCCTGCTGCGGTGCGTCGCCGTCCCACCGTCCCTGTCGTCCTCGTGGTGGCCGCGATCCTCACCGGGCTGGCGGTCGCCGCCGGCCTGACCCTCGCCCCGCGCGAGGTGCGCGTGCCGATCGCGGTCGGCACGCCGGCAGAGGTGAGCGGAGCCCGCGTGGTCGCCCGTGCCGACCAGGTCTCGCGGTCCGCGGGCCGCGCCGCCGAGGCCTCCCGTGGTCGCGTCGCAGCGGTCTCCGGCCTCGTCGCGCCGGCCGCCCCGCCGTACCGCCTCGAGGAGGCCGGCGCCCCGCTGCGCCGCCTGCCGAAGGTCTCGGTGCGGTCGGCCGCCGGCCTGGTGGACGCGGTGGAGTCCGGGGCCACCGCCGTGACCGGGCAGGCGAGCGGTGCGCCGTTCACGTTCGACATCGGCACGCTCAACGTCCAGGGCAGCCAGCACCGCGCCAATGGCACCGGACGCGCCGCGATGCACGCGACGACGATCCTCGGCCGCGGGGTCGACCTCGTGGGGCTGCAGGAGGTCCAGGACGACCAGCTCGCGGTCCTGCAGGGCCGCCTGCCGGGCTGGACGATCTGGCCGGGCCAGGCGCTGGGGAACCAGGGCGTCCGGCTCCAGATCGGCTGGCGCAACGACCTCTTCACGCTCGTCGACAGCGGCTCCATCACGACCACGTTCGACCACCAGCAGCGCCCGATCCCGTACGTGCTGCTGCGCGACCTGGCGACCGGTGGCGAGTTCTGGGTGATCGACGTCCACAACTCCCCGCGCGACCAGGAGGCCGACCGCGACAGCGCCACGGCCGCCGAGATCGCGCTGGTCCAGCGGCTGCGCGCCAGCGGCCACCCGGTGCTGCTGATGGGTGACACCAACGAGCACACCGAGTTCGGCTGCCGCGTCGCCGCGGCGACGGGCATGGTCGGCTCGAACGGCGCGACGCCGTCGTCCTGCGTGGGTGCCGGGCCCGTGAAGATCGACAAGATCATGGGCGTCGGGGGAGTGTCCTTCAGCGGTCACGTCGTCGACTACGGCGCTCCGGTGCGGTCCGCGACCGACCACGCGTTCATCCACGCGACGGTGACGATCAGCCCGCTGGGCTAGGCCCCGGCGGCGCGCTCACGCGCGCCGGACCTGGACGACGCAGTCCCACGCCGTCCGCTCGGCCTCCCCGCCGTGGCCGGGCTCGACGGTGCGCGCGGCGCGCTCGGCCCGCACCACCTCGTGCGGCCGGTCGGCGAGGTCGCCGAGGACGTCCTCGGCGGTCATCAGCACCGCGGGGTCGCGGGGACCGCCGGTGCCCTCGGCGAGGTTGCTGCTGTCGTGCGCGACGAGCAGGAGCGTGCCACCCGGCACCAGTGCGTCGTACGCCGTCGCGACGGCGGCGCGGCGCTCGACGGCGGGCAGCTGCAGGTAGGCCACCACCACCAGGTCGTACGCCGTGCCGGCCGGCGGGCGCCAGGTGGTCGCGTCGGCCAGCACCCACCCCACGGCCGGGTCGCCGGCGAGCCGGCGGCCCTTGTCCAGCGCGACCGGGGAGAAGTCGAGCGCGGTCACCGACCAGCCGCGGTGAGCCAGCCAGAGGGCGTTGCGTCCCTCGCCGGCCGCCAGGTCGAGCGCGCGGCCCGGCGGCAGGTCGGCGCAGGCCTCGGCGACGAACACGTTCGGCCCGGCGGACCAGACGAGCTCGCTGGCGGCGTACCGCTCGTCCCAGTCCTCGGCGTCCACCGCCCGATCCAAGCACGCCGGGTCGCCGCGCGCCGGGTCAGGCGCCGGCGGCGTCCTGGCCGGCCGCGGCCGCCTGGCGACGCACGTCGTCCATGTCGAGCTCGCGCACCGCGCCGATGAGCTGCTCGAGGCCCTGCGGCGGGAGCGCACCGGGCTGGGCGAACACGAGGATCCCCTCGCGGAACGCCATCAGCGTCGGGATCGAGGTGATCCGGGCCGCTGCGGCGAGCTCCTGCTGGGCCTCGGTGTCGACCGAGCCGAAGGTGATGTCGGTGTGCTGCTCGGAGGCCGCCTCGTAGGTCGGCGCGAACTGGCGGCACGGGCCGCACCAGCTCGCCCAGAAGTCGACGAGGAGGATGTCGCTCCCCGCGACGTTCTGCTCGAAGTTCGCAGCGGTCAGCTCGATGGTCGCCATGCCTCAACGGTACGACGCGCGGGGTGACGGCCGGACCGGGCCGACGACCACCTGCCGACTCCTCCGAGCAGCGACTCGGCACGGCGCTGGTCCAGACCAGTGGAAGCGTTTCCACCCAGGGGACCGTGAGGCGACGGTCGTGTTACAGAATCGTGACGCGACGCCCCGCCGGTGACCTTGACCACAGGGTGCGCAAGCGCTTGCATCTGTTGCGGCACGGTCGCCGCGAGTCCGACGCAGGCGACCGACCACGGGACAAGATAGGGAGAACGCATGCGTTCACTGAAGAGATCCGGCCTCGCAGGCGCGGCCGTCCTGCTCGCCGCCAGCGCGGTGCTCGCAGGGTGCGCCGACGACAGCGAAGGCGGCGGCGGCAGCGCCGGCGGCACCTCGCCCGGGGAGGGCAAGGCCGAGTGCGAGGGCCTGACGGAGTTCGGCGACCTGAGCGGTCGCGACGTCACGGTCTACACCTCGATCGTCGCCCCCGAGGACCAGCCGCACATCGACTCCTGGAAGGTCTTCGAGGACTGCACCGGGGCCGACGTCAAGTACGAGGGCTCCAAGGAGTTCGAGGCGCAGCTGCAGGTGCGCGTGCAGGCCGGCAACCCGCCGGACATCGCCTACGTCCCGCAGCCGGGCCTGCTGAAGAACCTGGTCAGCACCGGCAAGGTCGTCGAGGCGCCCGAGGGCACCGAGGCGAACGTCGACGAGTTCTTCGGCGAGGACTGGAAGGGCTACGGCAGCGTCGACGGCAAGTTCTACGCGGCTCCGCTGGGCGCCAACGTCAAGTCGTTCGTCTGGTACTCCCCGTCGATGTTCGAGGAGAACGGCTGGGAGATCCCCGAGACCTGGGACGACATGATCGCCCTGTCCGACCAGATCGCCCAGGACGGCAAGATCAAGCCCTGGTGCGCCGGCATCGAGTCCGGCGAGGCGACCGGCTGGCCGGCCACCGACTGGCTCGAGGACGTCCTGCTGCGCACCGGCGGCCCGGACGTCTACGACCAGTGGGTCAACCACGAGATCCCCTTCAACGACCCCGCGGTCGTCGAGGGCCTCGACACCGTCGGCGCGATCCTCAAGAACGAGGAGTACGTCAACGGCGGCATCGGCGACGTGAAGTCGATCGCGACGACCCCCTTCCAGGAGGGCGGCCTGCCGATCCTCGACGGCGAGTGCGCCATGCACCGGATGGCGAGCTTCTACGCCGCCAACTGGCCCGAGGGCACCAAGATCGCCGAGGACGGCGACGTCTTCGCCTTCTACCTCCCGGCGATCGGTGAGGACTTCGGCAGCCCGGTCCTCGGCGGCGGCGAGTTCGTCGCGGCGTTCTCCGACGAGCCGGAGGTCCAGGCCTTCCAGACCTACCTGTCCAGCGACGTGTGGGCCAACGAGAAGGCCAAGGCCACCCCGGGCGGCGGCTGGGTCAGCGCCAACACCGGCCTGGAGATCTCCAACCTCTCCAGCCCGATCGACCAGCTGTCGGCGGAGATCTTCCAGGACCCCGACGCGGTCTTCCGCTTCGACGGCTCCGACCAGATGCCCGGTGCCGTCGGCGCCGGCTCCTTCTGGACCGAGATGACGGCCTGGATCGCGCAGGACCAGAGCACCGAGGACTCCCTCACCAAGATCGAGGAGTCCTGGGAGGAGTGACTGAGGACCCTCCCGGCCGGTCGTGACGACCGGCCGGGAGGGCCTGTGTCGTCCTGCCCCCGTCGTACGACCCGGCCGGTGAGCGTCCGCGCCCGGCCCGAGCCCTCCGGAGTGCCCCATGTCAACCGGTGAGAAGTTCACCCAGATGGTGATCGCGGTCGCGGTGTTCTTCGCCGTGGTCGGGCTGATCCTGCTGCTGACCCAACGTCTCCGGTCGCGCCGCGGCGAGCTGGTGCAGTCGGCCGCCTTCGTGCTGCCGGCGGTCCTGCTGATCGCCCTCGGCCTGCTCTACCCGGCCATCACCAGCATCTACCAGTCGTTCCTCGACAACACCGGCGACGAGGTCGTCGGGCTCGAGAACTACCAGACGATCTTCACCGACTCCGACCAGGTGCGCGTGCTGCTCAACACCGCCGCCTGGGTGATCCTGGTGCCGGTCGTCTCCACCCTCGTCGGCCTGGTGTACGCCGTGCTGGTCGACCGCTCCCGGTTCGAGAAGTTCGCCAAGGCGCTGATCTTCCTGCCGATGGCCATCTCGCTGGTCGGCGCGTCGATCATCTGGAAGTTCGTCTATGACTACCGCGACAGCAGCCGCGGCCAGATCGGCCTGGCCAACCAGCTGCTCAACTGGGTCGGCATCGACTCCTACCGGTTCCTGCTCACCGAGCCCTGGAACACCGTCTTCCTGATCGTCATCCTGATCTGGGTCCAGGCCGGCTTCGCGATGACGATCCTCTCGGCCTCCATCAAGGCGATCCCCGAGGACATCATCGAGGCGGCCCGGCTCGACGGCGTGGGCGGCATGAAGATGTTCCGCCACATCACCGTGCCGAGCATCCGGCCCTCGCTCATCGTCGTGCTCACCACGATCAGCATCACCACGCTCAAGGCCTTCGACATCGTCCGCACGACGACCGGTGGCAACTACGACACCAGCGTGCTGGCCTACCAGTTCTACGTGGAGTACTTCCGCTCCTACGACCAGGGCACGGCCACCGCGATCGCCGTCCTGATCTTCGTGCTCGTCATGCCGATCGTGATCTACAACGTCCGTCAGATGCGCAAGCTGGAGGCACGATGACCGTCATCCCCGAGGAGAAGGGCGTCGAGGCGATCGTCGCCCAGGAGTCCGTGGCCTCGAGCGCCAAGCGGGGCCTGAGCTCGCCGTGGGCGTCCCTGGCGGCCGTGGTCATCGCGGTCGTGTGGACCATCCCGACCTTCGGCCTGCTGGTCACCTCCTTCCGGCCCGAGAAGGAGATCACCAGCAGCGGCTGGTGGACGTCGCTGTGGAACTGGGGGTTCACCCTCGACAACTACGACGAGGTGCTCAACGGCTCCACGACCAACCTCGCGACGTACTTCATCAACTCGATCGTCATCACCATCCCCTCGGTGCTGATCCCGATCAGCATCGCGACGATGGCGGCCTACGCCTTCGCGTGGATGAAGTTCCCCGGCCGCGACTTCCTGTTCGTGGCGATCTTCGCGCTGCAGATCGTGCCGATCCAGGTCACGATGATCCCGCTGCTCAAGCTCTACGTGCAGCCGCCGTTCAACCTGCAGCCGCTCGCGGGCTCCGACGCGCCGGGCGGCGGGCTCTACACGATCTGGCTCTCGCACTCGATCTTCGCGCTGCCGCTGGCGATCTACCTGCTGCACAACTTCATGAACCAGATCCCCGGCGAGCTCATCGAGTCCGCCCGGGTCGACGGCGCGGGGCACGTGCAGATCTTCACCAAGATCATGCTGCCGCTCATGGCGCCCGCGATCGCGGCGTTCGGCATCTTCCAGTTCCTGTGGGTCTGGAACGACCTGCTCGTCGCGCTGGTCTTCGGCAGCAACCCGGAGATCGCCCCGCTGACGGTGCGGCTCGCGGAGCTCTCGGGCACGCGCGGGCAGGACTGGTACCTGCTGTCCGCGGGCGCGTTCGTGTCGCTGATCGTCCCGCTCGTGGTGTTCCTGGCCCTGCAGCGCTACTTCGTCCGCGGCCTGCTCGCGGGAAGCGTCAAGGGGTGACCGGCCCGCGGGTGGGGGCCCGATGACCAGCATCGACGACCTCGCCCGCGAGGTCGGCGTCTCGACCGCGACGGTCTCCCGCGCGCTGCGCGGGCTCCCGCGGGTCTCCGAGGAGACCCGGCAGCGGGTCGTCGACGCGGCCGTCCGGCTCGGCTACGTGCCCAGCGCGAGCGCGCGGGGGCTGGCGACCGGCCGCACCCGCACGGTCGCGGTGGTGGTGCCGTTCGTGACGCGGTGGTTCTTCGGCACCGTCGTGCACGGCGCCGAGCAGGTGCTGCGCGAGCGCGGCTACGACCTGCTGCTCTACAACCTCGCCGGCGACACCCACGCCCGTGACCGGGTCTTCGGCCGCGGCCTGCTCACCAAGCGGGCCGACGCCATGCTGGTGCTCGGCCTGACGCCGACCGCCCAGGAGGTGCGCCAGCTCGAGCGGGCGGGCCGGCCGGTCGCGCTGGTGGGCTCCTCGGTCGAGGGCTGGCCGAGCGTGCGCATCGACGACCACGCGGCCGCGCGCACCGCCGTGGAGCACCTGGTCGCGCTGGGTCACCGCAGGATCGGGTACGTCGGCGGCCTGGGCGACGACCTGCCGTTCGACCTGGCCGTGCCGACGGCCCGCCGCCGCGGCTACCGAGCGGCGCTCGCGGACGCCGGCATCGCGGCGGACCCGGCGCTCGAGGCCGAGGGGCTGTTCACCATGGACGGCGGCCTGTCCGCCGGCCGACGGCTGCTGGCCTCCGAGCGGCCGCCGACGGCCGTCCTGGCGGCCTCGGACGAGATGGCCATCGGGGTGCTGCGCGCGGCCCGGGAGACCGGCTGCAGCGTGCCGGGGGACCTGTCGGTCATCGGCATCGACGACCACGAGGCGGCGTCGTTCTTCGACCTCGCCACGATCCGGCAGCCGGTCGACCAGCAGGGCCGCACCGCGGCCCGGCAGGTGCTCGCCCGGCTCGGCGAGGTGACCGAGGAGGTCCCCGACGACGTCGTGCTCCCGACCGAGCTGGTGCTGCGCGCGACGACCGGGCCGCCGCTCGGCTGACCGGCCGGCCGGACCTCGACGGACCCCGACGGACCTCCGACGGGGTCAGCGCAGGGAGTACGTCGCGAGCGAGACGCCCACGTAGTGCGCGGCGAAGGCCAGGATCGTGAAGGTGTGGAACACCTCGTGGAAGCCGAACCAGCGCGGCCACGGGTTGGGCCGCTTGAAGCCGTACACGACGCCGCCGAGGGTGTAGAGCATCCCGCCGGCCACGATCATCACGAACACCGCGACGCCGATGCCGACTCCCAGGTCGAGCGCGCCGTCGAGCAGGCTCGGGATGAAGAACACCGCCGCCCACCCCAGGGCGATGTAGATGGGGACGTAGAGCCAGCGGGGGGCATCGGTCCAGAACACGCGGAAGCCCACGCCCAGCAGCGCTCCGGTCCACACCGCGGTGAGCAGCGCGGTCCGCTCGAGGCCGTCGAGCAGCATCAGCGCGAACGGCGTGTAGGAGCCGGCGATGAGCAGGAAGATGTTCGAGTGGTCGAAGCGGCGGAGGAACGCCCACGTCCGCGGTGACCAGGTCCCGGTGTGGTAGATCGCGGAGACCGTGAAGAGCAGCAGGGCGGTCGCGGTGAAGACCGCCGATCCGATGCGCGTGGTCGCGTCGGGCGAGAGGGCCACCAGCACGATGCCCGCCGCCAGGGTCATCGGCGCACTGGCCAGGTGCAGCCAGCCCCGCAACTTCGGCTTGATCTCGGCGATCGTGTCGTGGATCGACTCGCCGAGGTGCTCGAGTCGGTGCTCCAGTCCTGCGCGCACGTCGTTGCTCCGGCTCATGCCACGAAGTTACCGGCCGGCGGGAGTGACCCGGTCGGGTGCCGGGTGTGACGGTCGACGTCACCTGCGGACGGGACCGTCCGGAGGGTCCGGGGGACCGGCCCGGCGGCGTACCCTGCTGCCCGTGGCGGACTGGAAGCGGGGCGTGCGACGGGTGCTCTACCCGGCCTACGAGGCCCGGATGCTGCGCCGCCTGCCGACCGAGCAGCTGCCCAAGCACGTCGGGGTGATGCTCGACGGGAACCGCCGGTGGGCGCGCGCCGTCGGGCGCGAGACCGCGCACGGCCACCGCGCCGGCGCGGCGAACATCGAGCCGCTGCTCGGCTGGTGCGACGAGGTGGGCATCGAGGTCGTCACCCTCTGGCTGCTCTCGACCGACAACCTGAACCGGCCGGCCGCCGAGCTCGCCCCGCTGCTGGAGATCATCGAGGACGCCGTCGACAGCCTCGCCGCCCAGCAGCGCTGGCGCCTGCACCCCGTCGGGGCCCTCGACCTGCTGCCGGCCCGGACCGCCGAGCGGCTCAAGGCCGCCGCCGAGGCGACCCGCGAGGTCGACGGGATGCTCGTCAACGTGGCCGTGGGGTACGGCGGGCGCCGCGAGATCGCCGATGCGGTCCGCTCCCTGCTGCAGGAGCACGCCGAGCGCGGCACCACCCTCGAGGAGCTGGCCGGCCAGATCGACGTCGAGCACATCGCCGACCACCTCTACACCAAGGGCCAGCCCGACCCCGACCTGGTCATCCGCACCTCCGGCGAGCAGCGCCTGGGCGGCTTCCTGCTCTGGCAGAGCGCGAAGTCGGAGTTCTACTTCTGCGAGGCCTACTGGCCCGACTTCCGCCGGGTCGACTTCCTGCGCGCGATCCGCGCCTACGCCCAGCGGGAGCGCCGGTTCGGGTCCTGAGCCCGTCACACGTTGTTCACCGACGTTCACCCCTGCGGACGGGCGTGTCGCCGCCGGCGGTCCCTCGGCGGGCGTACGTTCGGCAGCAGTGGCCGGTGGGGAAGCCGGCCGCGTCGGGAGGTCCGCTCGTGAGCGATCACGACCGCAGTGCACAGCAGGTCGGGTCCTGCTGCGCGCGAGGGGGCCGGCACTCCGGCCTGCGGGCCCGGTCCCGGTCCAACCGCGTGAGCTAGGACCGGGGCGTCGAGTGCGCGTGCCGGTCCGTGAGGGGTGCACCGTGCCGACGACGACGGCCAAGAAGTCCCGGACCACCGCAGCCAGGGGGTCCACCACCCGTACCTACGTGCTCGACACCAGCGTCCTGCTCGCCGACCCGGGCGCGATCCGCCGGTTCGCCGAGCACGAGGTCGTGCTGCCGGTGGTCGTGATCACCGAGCTGGAGGGCAAGCGGCACCACCCGGAGCTGGGCTTCTTCGCCCGCAGCGCGCTCCGGATGCTCGACGAGCTGCGGATCACCCACGGTCGGCTCGACGAGCCGGTGCCGGTGGGGGAGGAGGGCGGTACGGTCCGGGTCGAGCTGAACCACACCGACCCGCAGTCGCTGCCGTCGGGCTTCCGGCTCGGCGACAACGACACGCGGATCCTCGCCGTGGCCAAGAACCTCGCCGACGAGGGCCACACGGTCACCCTGGTCTCCAAGGACCTCCCGCTGCGGATCAAGGCCTCGGCGGTCGGCCTCGACGCCGAGGAGTACCGCGCGGAGGCGGTCAGCGACTCCGACACCGGCTACTCCGGGATGGCGGAGCTCGAGGTGGCGGCCACCGAGCTCGACGAGCTGTACGACGACGGCGTGCTCGACCTCGAGGTCGCCCGCGACCTGCCCTGCCACCAGGGCCTCGTGCTGCTCTCCGACCGGGGCACCGCGCTGGGCCGGGTGGGTCCGGACAAGCGGATCCACCTGGTGCGCGGGGACCGCGAGGCGTTCGGCGTCCACGGCCGCTCCGCGGAGCAGCGGATCGCCCTGGAGATGCTGCTCGACCCCGAGGTCGGCATCGTCTCCCTCGGCGGCCGGGCCGGCACGGGCAAGTCGGCGATGGCGCTGTGCGCCGGCCTGGAGGCGGTGCTCGAGCGGGGCCAGCACCAGAAGGTCGTCGTGTTCCGGCCGCTGTTCGCCGTCGGCGGGCAGGAGCTCGGCTACCTCCCGGGCTCGGAGGCGGAGAAGATGGGGCCGTGGGCCCAGGCGGTCTTCGACACCCTCGGGGCGGTGACCAGCCGCGAGGTGATCGAGGAGGTGCTCGCCCGCGGGATGCTCGAGGTGCTGCCGCTCACCCACATCCGGGGCCGGTCGCTGCACGACGCCTTCGTCATCGTCGACGAGGCGCAGTCCCTGGAGCGCAACGTCCTGCTGACCGTGCTGTCCCGGATCGGTGCGAACTCCAAGGTCGTGCTCACCCACGACGTCGCCCAGCGCGACAACCTGCGGGTGGGCCGCCACGACGGCGTCGTCGCGGTGATCGAGAAGCTCAAGGGGCACCCGCTGTTCGCCCACGTCACGCTGACCCGGTCCGAGCGCTCGCCGATCGCGGCGCTCGTCACCGAGATGCTGGAGAACGTGACGCTGTAGACACCGGTCTGGACCGTTGGGGCCGGCGGGGCGGATGTGGCGCGTGTGCCACCTGTCCCGCCGGATCCCGACGGGGCCCGGCGAGCCGCTTTTGCGGCCGCCGGGGGAGGTCGTGCATGGTGTCCCGGTCCCCCGGCCTCTACCCCGTGGATACCTCCCCTGTGACCAAGCACGTGAAGCACGTCCCGAAGCACCGTCGCGCACCCGAGCCCCGCCTCACCCGCGCGCCCCGTCAGGCACTGCGCACCACGGCCGTCCTCTCCGGCGTCGCGGTCGCGACCACCGGCGCCGCCGTCGCCGGCGGGGTCGTCAACGGCCCCACGCCGGTCAGCGCCGCCGCGGGCGACATCGCCGCGACCGCCGACGCCCGGCTGAGCGCCACGGGCACGGACGCCGACCCGGGCACCACGGAGGCGGCCGGCTCCGCGCTCGCCTTCGAGCGGTCGGGCGCGGCGACGCGCTCCTCCGACCGCCGGCAGGGCGCGGTCCCGGCCAAGCAGGTCTCGCTCGGTGAGGGAGCGACCCAGGCGATGACCCGGACCGAGGACCTCTCCGACGCCGACCCCCGCGACATCGCGCGGGCGATGCTGGGCGAGTTCGGCTTCTCCTCCGACCAGTTCTCCTGCCTGGACTCGCTGTGGGTCAGCGAGAGCGACTGGCGCATCGACGCCGACAACCCCTCGTCCTCGGCGTACGGCATCCCGCAGGCGCTCACCCAGCTCCACGAGCTCCCGGCCGACTACATGACGTCGGCCGAGACACAGATCCGCTGGGGCCTGGACTACATCCGCGACTCCTACGGCTCGCCCTGCAACGCCTGGTCGTTCAAGCAGGGCAACAACTGGTACTGAGCCCACCGGCCTCGTGCTGCCCATCGCGCGCCCTGGCGCGCGCTGGGCAGCACGAGGCGGGCGGCGGCCTCACGGGTGGGTCATCGACTCCACGTCGAGCGCCTCGTCGAGCTGGGCCTCGGTGAGCTCGCCCCGCTCGAGGTAACCCATCCGCACCACGGTCTCGCGGATCGTGGCGCCGTCGGCGAGCGCCTGCTTGGCCACCTTCGCGGCGTTCTCGTAGCCGATGTGCTTGTTCAGCGGCGTGACCACCGACGGCGAGGACTCGGCGTACTGCCGCATCCGCTCGGCGTCGGCGGTGATCCCGTCGACGCACCGCTGCGCGAGCACCGTCGAGGACGTCGCCAGGAGCCGCACCGACTCCAGGACGTTGCGCGCCATCACCGGCATCGCGACGTTGAGCTCGAAGCTGCCGCTCGCGCCGGCGAAGCCTACGGCCGCGTCGTTGCCGACGACCTGGGCGCACACCATGAGCGTGGCCTCGGGCAGGACCGGGTTCACCTTGCCGGGCATGATGCTCGACCCCGGCTGCAGGTCGGGCAGGTGGATCTCGGCCAGTCCGGTCGTCGGTCCCGAGGACATCCAGCGCAGGTCGTTGCAGATCTTGGTCAGGCCGACCGCGATCGTCCGCAGGACGCCCGACAGCTCGACGAGCGAGTCGCGCGTGCCCTGGGCCTCGAAGTGGTTGCGCGCCTCGGTGAACGGCTGGCCGGTCCGCTCGCCGAGCACCTCGATCACCCGCGCGGCGAAGCCGGGAGGGGTGTTGATGCCGGTGCCGACCGCGGTGCCGCCCAGCGGCAGCTCGCGGACGCGGGGGAGGACCGACTCGAGCCGCTCCGCGGCGTACCGCACGGTGGCGGCGTAGCCGGAGAACTCCTGCCCGAGCATGACCGGGGTCGCGTCCATCAGGTGGGTGCGGCCGGACTTCACGAGGCCGGCGAACTCCTCGGCCTTGCCCTCCAGGCTGGTGGCCAGCACGTCGAGGGCGGGGAGGAGCTGGTCGGTGACCGCGAGCGCGGCGGCGACGTGGATCGCGGTCGGGAAGGTGTCGTTGCTGGACTGGCTGGCGTTGACGTGGTCGTTGGGGTGCACGTCGGTGCCGGCCCGGGCGGCCAGCGAGGCGATGACCTCGTTGGCGTTCATGTTCGAGCTGGTGCCCGAGCCGGTCTGGAAGACGTCGACGGGGAACTCGCCGTCGTGACGGCCCTCGGCCACCTCGCCGGCGGCGGCGACGATCGCGTCGGCCTTGTCCTGGTCGAGCACCCCGAGCTCGCCGTTCGTGGTCGCGGCGGCCCCCTTGACCAGGCCGATCGCGTGCACCAGCGCCGGCTCGATGGGCGTGCCGGAGATCGGGAAGTTCTCCACGGCGCGCTGGGTCTGGGCCCGCCAGAGGGCCTCGCGGGGCACCTGGACCTCGCCCATGCTGTCGTGCTCGGTGCGGTACCCGGTCTGGTTCTCGTCGCTCACGCGGGGCCCGGTACCCGACCGACGTAGAGCCAATAGCGCTCGTCGCGGTCCTGCAGCCGCACGTCGTGCGGGCGGCCCTCGGCTCCGCCGAACGCCGTGCGCAGCGCCGCCTCGAGGTCAGCGGCCTCGGCCGCCGACCAGACCACGAGCGCACCCCCGGGCCGCAGCACCTCGCGGACGGTGCGGAGGAAGGGCTCCCGGTAGAGCGCGGCGTTCGCGTCGTGGACGAGGTAGCCGGGGCCGTTGTCGACGTCCAGCAGCACCAGGTCGTACGTCGCCGGGCGGGCCTCGGCGAGCGCGACGGCGACGTCGGCGACGACGACGTGCACCCGCTCGTCGGCGAGCAGGGCCGGTCCGTGGGGGATCGTCCCGTCGCGCATCCAGCCGACCAGCGCCTCCTCGATCTCGACGACCGCGCAGCGCTCGACCCGGGAGTCGGCCAGCACCTCGTGCATGGTGAACCCGAGCCCGAGGCCGCCCACCACGACCGCCCGCGGGTCCTCCACCAGCGCCAGGGCGGCGGTCGCGAGCGCCCGCTCGGTGCTGGTCTCGAGGGTGTCCATCACGAAGACGCCGTTCGCCCGCAGCTCCAGCGACGTCGGACCGGTCCCGCCGCGCCGCTCGCGCAGCACCAGCTCGCCGCGCTCGGACTCCGCGCGGGCCACCTCCACGTGCTCGGGCTCCGTCGGCCCGGGGCTGCTGGTGTCCACGAGAGGCATCGTGGCACTCCGCACGGGCTAGGCCCGCTCGGGCCCGGGTACCGGGACCCCATGAGCGACGACAAGCCGACCAGCGTGCAGACCGAGGTCGACGGCGGGCAGGTCTCCGAGGCCGCCTCGATGGACCCCGCCGCGCAGGACCAGCCGATCTCCGACGACCAGGGCGTCGCCGGCAACCCCGACCAGCCCGTCGGCCGGGACGGCGAGGGCGTCGAGGCGGGCCCCAACGCCAAGCCGCGCGCCAACGTGGAGTCCGCCCGCGACTCGACGGAGTGACGGTCGCCGTGCGGCGTCCCCGACCGCTCGGGGACGCCGCACGGCCGCCGACTACTGGGCCGAGCGCACCCGCAGGCCGGTGATCGGGACGGTCGTGGTGCCGGAAGGGTCGGTGAAGAAGTCGTTGCCCTGGTCGTCGACGACGATGAACGCGGGGAAGTCCTCGACCTCGATCCGCCAGACGGCCTCCATGCCCAGCTCGGGGTACTCGATGACCTCCTGGGACCTGATGCAGTCCTGGGCGAGGCGGGCGGCAGGGCCGCCGATCGAGCCGAGGTAGAAGCCCCCGTGCGCGTGGCAGGCCTCGGTGACCGCCTTGGAGCGGTTGCCCTTGGCGAGCATCACCATCGAGCCGCCGGCGGCCTGGAACTGCTCGACGTAGGAGTCCATGCGACCGGCCGTGGTCGGGCCGAAGGACCCTGACGCCATGCCCTCGGGGGTCTTGGCCGGGCCGGCGTAGTACAC
Source organism: Nocardioides sp. NPDC092400 (assembly GCF_040684155.1). NCBI lineage: Bacteria > Bacillati > Actinomycetota > Actinomycetes > Propionibacteriales > Nocardioidaceae > Nocardioides > Nocardioides sp. NPDC092400. The sequence goes on from NZ_JBFBFJ010000001.1 coordinate 167,094, forward strand.
CGGGTGGTCCTTGAGGTACTGCGGCATCTCCTCGCCGGCGTCGAGGCGCTCCTTGATCTTGGCGTGCGCGATGTCCCGCGCCACGACCAGCGGACCGGTGAGGGACAGCCGCGTCTTGACCGGGTGCCGACGCAGCTCGGCGAGGATCTGGTCCATCGGCAGGGTGAGGTCGATCGGCACGACCTCGCCGCCGGCGATGTCCTCGGCGACCCCGGCGTCGGGCATGTACTGCGCGGGGTCGGTCTCGAGCTGCTCGAGGAAGACGCCGTCGGGGGTGATCTTGCCCAGCGCCTGCCGGTCCGCCGAGCAGGAGACGGCGATCGCGACGGGGCAGGACGCGCCGTGGCGGGGGAGCCGGACGACGCGGACGTCGTGGCAGAAGTACTTGCCGCCGAACTGCGCGCCGATCCCGAAGGACTGGGTCAGCTCGAAGACCTGCTGCTCCAGCTCGAGGTCGCGGAAGCCGTGGGCACTCACCGAGCCCTCGGTCGGGAGGTCGTCGAGGTAGTGCGCGGAGGCGTACTTGGCGGTCTTGAGCGCGTACTCCGCGCTGGTGCCGCCGATCACGACCGCCAGGTGGTACGGCGGGCAGGCGGCCGTGCCGAGCGAGCGGATCTTCTCGTCGAGGAACTGCAGCATCCGCTGCGGGTTGAGGACCGCCTTGGTCTCCTGGAACAGGAACGACTTGTTGGCCGACCCGCCGCCCTTGGCCATGAACAGGAACTTGTACTCCGGCTTCCCGCTCGTCTGCGGGGTGGAGTAGATCTCGACCTGCGCCGGCAGGTTCGAGCCGGTGTTCTTCTCCTCGTACGTCGTGAGCGGCGCGAGCTGGGAGTAGCGCAGGTTCAGCTGCGTGTAGGCGTCGTACACGCCCTGGCTGACCGCCTCGCCGTCGTCGATGCCGGTGAGGACGCCCTCGGACTTCTTGCCCATGACGATGGCGGTGCCGGTGTCCTGGCACATCGGCAGCACGCCGCCGGCGGAGATGTTGACGTTCTTGAGCAGGTCGAGCGCGACGAAGCGGTCGTTGCCCGAGGCCTCGGGGTCGTCGATGATCCGCCGCAGCTGCGCGAGGTGCGCCGGCCGCAGGTAGTGGCTGATGTCGTGCATCGCCTCGCGGGTCAGCAGCCGGATCGCCTCGGGGGAGACCTTGAGGAACGTCTGCCCGTCGGCCTCGAAGGTGGAGACGCCCTCGGTGGTCAGCAGCCGGTACGGCGTGCGGTCCGGGCCGAGGGGCAGCAGGTCGGAGTAGCGGAACTCGGGAGCGCTCGACACAGGTCGGCAGGGTACGCCGCTCCGGGCGGGCGCGGAGCACCGGCCGGCGCTCTAGGCTGGGCCCATGGACGGCACCCCGGAGCAGCGTCCCGCCTCGGGCCGGGAGCCCGTGACCGACCCCTCGCAGCTGCGCGTCTCCGACGCCGACCGGCACCGCACCGCGGAGGTCCTGCGCGAGGCGGCGGGCGAGGGCCGGCTCGACATGGACGAGCTCGGCGAGCGGCTGGAGGCGGCGTACGCCGCCAAGACCTACGCCGACCTCGCCCCGCTCGTCATGGACCTGCCCGGTGGCGACCCCGCCACCCCGGCCGTCCGGCACGCGGTGCGGCCGCCCGCGGCGCCGGGCCCGCCCGGCGTCCCGGTGGCCGGTCAGCGGTTCGACACCTCGGTGGCGATCATGGGCGGGTGCGACCGCAAGGGCGTCTGGCAGGTCGGGCCGACGCACCAGGCCTACGCCGTCATGGGCGGGGTCCTCATCGACCTGCGTGAGGCGGTGTTCACCAGCCGGGAGACCGTGATCACCTGCGGCGCGTTCTGGTCGGGCATCGACATCGTCGTCAACGAGCGCACCCAGGTCGTCGTCGAGGGCATCGGCATCATGGGCGCCTTCGAGCAGGCCCGCGACAAGGTCGAGGCCCGCCTCGACGCCGACTCGCCGGTGGTCCGGGTCAAGGGGGTCGCGCTGATGGCCGGCGTCACCGTCACCCGGAAGGGCCCGCCTAAGCCGCGGCGCCGCCTCGGTGGCGGCGGGCACCCACGGCTGCACTGACCAGGCTGACCAGCGGCTTACCCAGCGGCGGACCAGCGGCGGACCAGCGGCCGGGTGGGTCAGTGCGCGGTGGCGTCCTCCGCGGCGTGCTCCGCGGCCTGCGCCGCCGCGGGGTCCTCCTTCGCCGGCACCCGGCCGGCCCGCTCCAGGTCGATGGTGAGGTTGTCGCCGGTCTCGGGGTCGAAGAGGTGCATCTGGCGTGAGTCGACCCAGATCTCGGCCTCGTCGCCCTCGCTGATCCGGCTGGCGCCGTCGAGGGAGACGACGAGCTGGCTGCGCATCGTGTCGCCGTCGAGGTCGCGCTCGAGCTGGGTCAGCTGCTCCCGCACGGCACCCTCGGCCTCGAAGGGGATGTAGGCGTAGGCCTCGTTGCCCAGCCACTCCACGACGTCGATGGTGGTGGTGAAGGTGGAGCCACGGCCGCGCCGCGCGTCGTCGACCACCGAGGCGTCCTCGAAGTGCTCGGGGCGGATGCCGGCGATGAGCAGCTTGCCCTCGGGCACGAGGGCGGCCTTCTCCCGCGGCAGCTCGACGGTCCCGATCGGCAGCTCCACGGAGGTGCCGCGGACCGTGGCGGGCAGGAAGTTCATCGGCGGGGAGCCGATGAACCCGGCCACGAAGAGGTTGGCGGGGTTCGTGTAGAGCTCGCGCGGCGACGCCAGCTGCTGCAGCACGCCCCGCTTGAGCACCGCGACCCGGTCGCCGAGGGTCATCGCCTCGGTCTGGTCGTGGGTGACGTAGACGGTGGTGATGCCCAGCCGCTTCTGCAGGCGGGAGATCTCGGTGCGCATCTGCCCGCGGAGCTTGGCGTCGAGGTTCGACAGCGGCTCGTCGAAGAGGAACGCGTCGGCGTCGCGCACGATCGCCCGGCCCATCGCGACGCGCTGGCGCTGACCGCCGGACAGGTTGCCCGGCTTGCGCTCGAGGTGCTCGTCGAGCTCCAGCGTCCGGGACGCCTCACGGACCTTCTGGTCGACCTCGTCGTTCGAGGCGCCGGCCAGCCGCAGCGGGAAGGCGATGTTCTCGTAGACCGTCAGGTGGGGGTAGAGCGCGTAGTTCTGGAACACCATCGCCAGGTTCCGGTCGCGCGGGGCCAGGTCGTTGACCCGGCGGTCCCCGATCATCATGTCGCCGTCGGTGATGTCCTCGAGCCCGACGATCATCCGCAGCAGCGTCGACTTCCCGCAGCCGGACGGGCCGACGAGGATCATGAACTCCCCGTCCTGCACGTCGATCGAGACGTCGTTGACGGCCGGGAACCCGTCGCCGTACTTCTTCACGATGTGCTTCATGGTGATGGCAGCCATGGCGGGTCAACCCTTCACTGCGCCGGAGGTGAGGCCGGCGACGATCTTGCGCTGGAACAGCAGGACGATGACGACGATCGGGATGGTGGCGACGACGGCGCCGGCCGCGAGGAGCGACGCCGGACGGCTGAACGGGTCCGGGCCCACGAAGAAGGACAGGGCCGCCGGGATGGGGCGGGCGGTCTCGGTCGAGGTGAGCGAGATGCCGAAGACGAAGTCGTTCCAGGCGAAGAAGAACGTCAGGATCGCCGCGGTGAACACGCCCGGTGCGGCGAGCGGCACGATCACCTTCCGGAACGCCTGCCAGGAGGTCGCGCCGTCGACCTGGGCGGCCTGCTCCATCTCCCACGGGATCTCCCGGAAGAACGCCGAGAGGGTCCAGATCGCCAGCGGCAGCGTGAAGGACATGTAGGGGATGATCAGCCCCGGCCACGTGTCGTAGATCCCGAGCGTGCGCCACATGTCGAACAGCGGCCCCACGAGCGAGACCACCGGGAACATCGCGATCACCAGGGCCGTGGTGAGCACGAACTTCTTGCCCCGGAACTCCAGGCGCGCGATGGCGTACGCCGCGAGCGTCGCGATGACCACCGAGAGCAGGGTGGCGATCAGCGAGATCCCGATCGAGTTGAGGATCGCCCGCCGGAACTGCTCGTCCTGCAGGACGTCGCTGTAGTTCTGCCAGCCCGCGCCGCCCCCGGCCTGGGGGAGGAAGCCCTCGCTGCCGTTGGTGATCGCGGTCTGGGACTTGAAGGACAGCGAGATGATCCACGCCACCGGCAGCAGGCACCAGAGCAGGATCAGGACGAGCCCGATCGTGAGGCCGACCTTCTGCTTCATGGCGCTCATCCCTCCTGCCGGGCCGAGGACAGGTCCACGCGGAAGACCTTGACGATCAAGAACGCCACCACGAGGACCGAGAGGAACAGCAGGACCGAGAGCGCCGAGCCGATGCCGAGCTGGAACTGCTCGATGACCTGCCGGTAGGTCAGGAACGAGATCGACTCCGTGCCGTTCGCGCCGGCGGTCATCACGTAGATGTTGTCGAAGATGCGGTAGGCGTCCAGCGCGCGGAAGAGCACCGCCACCATGATCGCGGCCCGCATGTTGGGCAGGATCACCTTGTAGAGCCGCTGGAACCACGTCGCGCCGTCCACCTTGGCGGCCTCGATCATGTCCTCCGAGACCTGCGCCAGGCCGGCGAGCAGCAGCAGCGACATGAACGGCGTGGTCTTCCAGATCTCGGAGACCATGATCGCGACGATCGAGGAGCCGTACTCCCCGAACCAGTCGAAGTCGGCGCCGACGAAGGGCAGCCAGCCGTTGACGAAGCCGTTGTCGGCGGAGAACGCGAACTGCCAGGCGAAGCCCGAGACGACGGTGATGATGCCGTACGGGATGAGGATCGAGGTCCGGATCAGGCCGCGGGCGAAGATCACGCGGTGCATCACCATCGCGAAGGCGAAGCCGATCACCAGCTCGACCGCGACCGTGACGACCATGATCATCACGGTGTTGGCGGTGTCGCGCCAGAAGAGGCTGTCGGTCAGGGCCGTCACGTAGTTCTGCAGCCCGACGAAGCTGCGCTCGTCGGGGTCGGTGAGGCTGTAGTCGAACAGCGAGAGGTAGAGCGCCCGGATCATCGGGAACGCCGTGACCACCAGCATCAGCACGATGGCCGGGGCCACGAGCTTGCGACCGAGGGCGTTCTCGGCCTTCGCCCGGTCCGAGTCCGGGGTCTTCGGCGTGGAGCGCGGCTTCTTCGCCGTGGCGGTCTGCACCGTCGAGGTGGTCACAGCAGGGCCTTCCCGTCGAGGACGGCACGGAGGAACTCGGCCGACTCCTGGGGCGTGGAGTCGGGGTCAACCCCCGTCGGGGAGTGCCAGACCGACTGCAGGGCGCTCGAGATCTGGCTGTAGTAGGCGCTCTTGGGGCGCGGGCCACCGGTGTCGACGCTCTCGCGGTAGAGCGTGAGCAGGTCCGGAGGGTAGGCCTCCTGCAGCTCGGGGGAGTCGTAGACCGATCCGCGCGAGGGCATCAGGCCGTCGGTGACCGCGAGCTGGCCCTGCGCCTCCGGGGAGGTCACGCACACCGCGGCCTCCTGGGCCAGGTCGAGCTCCTCGGTGTAGGCGCCGACGCCGATGTTGATCCCGCCGACCGGGGGCCGGGACTCCTCGCCCTCGACGGTCTGCGGGTAGCGGGCCCAGCCGAGGTCGCGGAACTGCTCCTCGTCGGCCGGGCCGCCGGGCTGGCCGACCGCTCCCTCGTAGTTCTTGTAGACGAAGGTCCAGTTCGTCATGAACTCACCGGGACCCTCGTACATCGCGCCGAGGCTGCTGCCCTCGTTGGAGGTCGACAGGCCCGGCTGGGTCGCGCCGGAGTCGACCAGCTGCTGGATCACGGCCGCGGCAGCGCGACCGGCGTCGGAGTCGATGGTCACCTTCGCGTCCCGGCCCGCCTCGGTGTCCTCGACGATCGAGCCGCCGGCGCCCTGGACGAGGGAGTTGATCCACACGACGTACGCCTCGTAGCGGTCGGCCTGCACGCCCACCGTGGCGCCCTCGTCGGCGGCCGCCGTGATGACCTGCTCCCAGGTCACCGGCTGCTCCATGTCCAGGCCCGCGGCCTCGGCGAGGGACTTGCGGTACCAGAGGACCTGGGTGTTGGCCCACTGCGGGGCGGCGACGACGTCGCCCTCCCACTCGACGGTCTCGGCCGCGCCCGCGAGCACGTCCTCGTCGACCACCTGGTCGGCCAGGTCGCCCTCGAACGGCGCCAGCCAGCCGGCGTTCGCGAACTCCGGGACGAAGACCGGGTCGAGGCTCATCAGGTTGGTCGAGGAGTCCTTGGCCGCGAGCCGGCGCGCCAGCTGCGTGCGCTGGTCGGTGGCGCTGGTGGGCAGCAGCTGGATCTCGATGTCGTACTCGTCGGTGCTGCACGCCTCCGCGATCGCGGTGAGGGTCTCCTGGCCGTCGGGGTTGATGTACCAGTTGAACGTCGTCCGGCCGCCGTCGTCGCCGGAGCACGCACTGAGCAGGCCCGCCGTGCAGACCAGCGTCGCGAGACCGGCGAGCGCACGTCGGCGGCGCGGTCCGGGGGGATCGAATCGGTGCATGGGCGCCTCGCTCGGGATGTGGTCCACATCACTTGCCCGTTCCTGCTGGTCGTCACACCTGCGTCCGGGAGGAATCCCGGAGCGCCCCGTGCGGGCCCGAGCAGGACGGGACCGGCCCGGGGCACTACTGTGTGCCGCGTCACTTCACTACGGATCGTCCGGCACGTACCTGCCGGTGAAGGAGATTGAGAAGAACATGGCAACAGTGACGTTCGAAGGCGCCCAGCGCTGGTACCCCGGCGCCGACCGCGCCGCCGTCCCGGGCATCGACCTGGAGATCAAGGACGGCGAGTTCATGGTGCTCGTCGGCCCGTCCGGCTGTGGCAAGTCCACCACCCTGCGCATGCTCGCGGGGCTGGAGGAGGTCAACGCCGGCAAGATCTTCATCGGGGACCGGGAGATCACCCACACCCCGCCGAAGGACCGGGACATCGCGATGGTGTTCCAGAACTACGCGCTCTACCCGCACATGAGCGTGGCCGACAACATGGGCTTCGCCCTGAAGATGGCCAAGGTCCCCACCGAGGAGCGACGCAAGCGGGTCGAGGAGGCCGCCCGGATCCTCGGGCTGACCGAGTACCTCGACCGCAAGCCCAAGGCGCTCTCCGGCGGCCAGCGCCAGCGCGTGGCCATGGGTCGCGCGATCGTGCGCAGTCCGCAGGTCTTCTGCATGGACGAGCCGCTGTCGAACCTCGACGCCAAGATGCGCGTCCAGACCCGCACCGACATCGCCAAGCTCCAGGCCGACCTCGGCGTCACCACCGTCTACGTCACCCACGACCAGGTCGAGGCCATGACGATGGGCGACCGGGTCGCGGTGATGAAGGAGGGCGTCCTCCAGCAGGTCGACAGCCCGCTGCGCCTCTACGACAAGCCGGTCAACCTGTTCGTTGCGGGGTTCATCGGCTCCCCGCAGATGAACCTCATCGAGGCGACGGCCGTCGACGGCCGGGCCCAGATCGGCGAGTACCTCGTGCCGGTCGACCCGACGGCCGCCAAGGTCATGCAGGGCCGGATCACCGTCGGCGTCCGTCCGGAGGCGTGGCGCGTGGTCTCCGCCGAGCAGGGCGGCCTGCCCGTGCGGGTCACGGTCGTGGAGGAGCTCGGCTCCGACGCGTTCGTCTACGGCACCAGCGACGTGGAGGGCACGCCGGCGAACATCATCGTCCGCGTCTCCGGCCGCGACAAGGTGCACAAGGGGGAGACGATCCACGTCACCACCGACCCCGAGAACGTGCACGTCTTCGACACCGACACCGGTGAGCGCCTCTCCGACTGAGCCACCAGCGTGCGACGAGACCCCCGGCCGCCGGCCGGGGGTCTCGTCGCGCCAGGGCGAGGCCGTCGGGCGTCAGGCGCTCGCGCGGTCGGCGGTGCGCCGGATCGCCGCGGCGAACGTCTCGTGGAGCGCAGGGGGCATGTCGTGCCCCATCCCGTCGATGAGCAGCAGCTCGGCGCCGGGCACGGCCGCGGCCGTGGCGCGGCCGCCGGAGACGTGCACCATCCGGTCGGCGAGCCCGTGGACCACCGTGGTGGGGACCCGCACGCTGCGCAGCCGGGCGCTGCGGTTGGGCTGGGTGAGGATGGCCATCATCTGCCGCATGGTGCCGGCGGCGCTGATGCCGCGGTCCCAGGTCTCCTCGGCCCGCCTGCGCGTCTCCTCCTCGGGCTCGGGGTAGCCCGGTGAGCCGATCAGCCGCCACATCTGCCGGCTGGCCCGGACGTAGGCCTCCCGCGACGCGCGCTTGTTGCCCACCAGCGCCGGCAGCAGGTTCGGGTGCTGCCAGCCGACCGTCCGCTTGCCGGTCGTCGACATGATGCTGGTCATCGAGAGCACCCGTCGCGGCTCCGCGATCGCCATGGTCTGCACGACCATCCCGCCCATCGACACCCCGGCCACGTGCGCCGCGTCGATGCCGAGGTGGTCCAGGAGCCCGAAGGCGTCGGCCGCGAGGTCGGCCATCGTGTACGGCGCGCGCACGCGCCGGCCCGTGAAGGCGCGCACGAGCGCCGCCCGGGTGACCCGCCCCTCCATCCGCGAGGAGCGGCCGACGTCGCGGTTGTCGTACCGGACGACGTAGAAGCCGCGCGCGGCCAGCAGTCGGCAGAAGTCCTCGTTCCACCAGGTCATCGGTCCGCCGAGCCCCATGACCAGCAGCAACGGGTCGTCGTCGGGGTCGCCGAAGGTCTGGTAGCACAGCTCGACGTCCGGGCGGACCGGTGCGAAGAGCTCGGGGGAGACGGCCACCTCGGGAACGTCGGAGGATCTGGCAGACATGCCTGTCAGTGAACCAGAGGACCTGTGGACACCGGTCGTCCGGTTTGGCGGGTGAGCCAGGTCACTTGTGGGTAACGTCGGCACGTGAGCCAGCCGACACTGGGGGCCTTCCTGCTCCCCGAGGGATTCGCGCCCCCGCCCCTCGTCGCCCTCCTGCGCGAGGGCAGCCTCGTGAGCGAGGCCGGCCGCTACGCGCTGCGCAGCCGCACCGAGCGGCGTGCCCGCCGCGCCACGCCGTACGTCGGTCGCGTCCCGGCGCGCCTGGCCGACCCCGTGCTGCTCGTGCCCGGCTTCCTCGCCGGCGACACGTCGCTGTCGTTCATGGGCCGGGCGCTGCGCACGCAGGGCTACCGGACCTACCGCTCGAACATCCGGGCCAACATCGGCTGCACCCTCGACGCCGCCGGCCAGCTCGAGGCGCGGCTGGAGTCGATCGCCGCCCGCCGGGGCTCACGGGTGCAGGTCGTGGGCCACAGCCTCGGCGGGATGCTCGCCCGCGGGGTCGCCGCCCGCCGCCCCGACCTGGTCTCCAGCGTCGTCACCATGGGCAGCCCGGTCATGGCGCCCGGCGCGCACCACGGCGTGCTCACCCGCAGCGTGGACCTGCTGGTCCGGCTGAGCCGCGCCGGCCTGCCGGGGCTGATGTCGGAGGACTGCGTCGCGGGCGACTGCGCGCGGCAGTCGTTCGAGGAGAGCCGGATGCCGCTGGCCGAGCACGTCGCCTTCACCTCGATCTACTCCAAGCGCGACGGCATCGTCGACTGGCGCGCCTGCATCGACCCGCTGGCCCAGCCGATCGAGGTGACGGCCTCGCACATCGGCCTGGCCGTCGACCCGCGGGTCATCGACCACGTGGCCTCGGTCCTGCGCCGGCGGACCGTGGAGTCAGCGGTCGAAGTCGATCGCGGAGTAAGCGCGTAGCTTCTCCAGGCGGTGCTCGCTGGTGATCGAGCGGATCGTGCCGCTGCGCGAGCGCATGACCAGCGAGTGCGTCGTCGCGCCGCCGGAGCGGTAGCGGACGCCGCGGAGCAGCTCGCCGTCGGTGATGCCGGTGGCGACGAAGAAGCAGTCGTCGCCGGTGACCAGCTCGTCGGTGGTGAGCACGGCGTCGAGGTCCAGCCCGGCGTCGACGGCGCGCTGCCGCTCGGCGTCGTCGGTCGGCCAGAGCTTGCCCTGGATCGTGCCGCCGAGGCACTTCATCGCGCAGGCGGTGATGATCCCCTCCGGGGTGCCGCCGACGCCGAGGAGCAGGTCGATGCCCGTGTCCGGGCGGGCGGCCATGATCGCGCCGGCGACGTCGCCGTCGCTGATGAACTTGATCCGCGCGCCGGTCGCCCGGATCTCCTCGACCAGCTCGGCGTGCCGGGGGCGGTCGAGCACGACGACCGTGACGTCGCTGGCGCTGCTGCCCTTGGCCTTGGCCACCGCGTGGACGTTGTCGGCGACCGACTGCCGGATGTCGACGACCTCGGCGGCCTCCGGGCCGGCGACCAGCTTGTCCATGTAGAAGACCGACGAGGGGTCGTACATCGTGCCGCGCGGCGCCACCGCGAGCACCGAGACCGCGTTGGTCATGCCCTTGGCGGTGAGCGTCGTGCCGTCGATCGGGTCGACGGCGACGTCGCACTCGGGCCCGGTGCCGTCGCCGACCTCCTCGCCGTTGTAGAGCATGGGGGCGTTGTCCTTCTCGCCCTCGCCGATCACCACGACGCCCTGCATGCCGATCGTCGAGATCATCACGCGCATCGCGTTGACCGCGACCCCGTCGGCGCCGTTCTTGTCACCCCGGCCGACCCAGCGACCGGCCGCCATGGCGGCCGCCTCCGTCACGCGGACGAGCTCGAGGGCGAGGTTGCGGTCGGGCGACTCCGGGGCGACGTCCAGGCTCATGCCCTGAACCCTAGTGGTCTGCTCCACTTGCCGGCACCACCCGACCGGCGCCTGGGCAACGGCGCGGCCCGGGCGCCGTCCTGGTGGTGGGGACCGGGGACGGGTCGGCGGTCAGCGGGCGTAGACCGAGACCTCGGTGGCCTTCACCGCAAAGGTGACGGCCGTCCCCGGGGCGAGGTCGAGGTCCGCCGCAGCGTGGGCGGTCACGTCCGCGGCGAGGTCCCCGGCCCGCACGCGCACCTGGTCGCCGTGGGGCTCGAGGTCGGTGACCACGACGTCCAGCGCCGTCCGCGGACTGCCGCCCGGGGCGCCCCGGAACACCGAGACGGCGTTCGGGCGGAAGACCGCCACCGCCTCGTCACCCTCGGCCAGGGCCGGACCGCTGGGGGAGCCGGCCACCACTCGGCCGTCCGCGGCGCGGACCGCGCCCGCGGACCAGCGGCCCGCCACCATGTTCAGCCCGGCGACGCGCGCCGCGAACGCGCTGCGCGGCCGGGCGAGGACGTCCCGGCTCGGGCCGTCCTCGACGACCCGGCCCTGGTCGAGCACCACGACGCGGTCGGCCAGCAGCAGGGCGTCGAGCACGTCGTGGGTCACCAGCAGCGTCGTGCGGCCCTCGAGCACCCGCCTCAGGGTCTGGCGCAGCGCCGGCGTCACCGCCACGTCGAGCGCGGCCATCGGCTCGTCGAGCAGCAGCAGCCGGGGCTCGGCGGCCAGCGCGCGGGCCACCGCGACCCGTTGGGCCTGGCCGCCGCTGAGCTGTCCGGGCCGGCGGTCGGCGAGGTCGTCGACGCCGACCTCGGCCAGCCAGCCGCGGGCGCGGTCGCGGGCCGCCCGGCGACGCGCGCCGGCCGAGCGCGGGCCGAAGGCGACGTTGTCGACGGCGGAGAGGTGGGGGAACAGCAGCGGGTCCTGCGCGAGGAGCGCCGTACCTCGTGCGTGCGGCGGCACCTGCCGACGTCCGGTGAGCTCCTCCCCGTCCAGCACGACGCGACCCGCGTCGGGTCGCAAGAGGCCGGCGGCGACCGCGAGGACCGTCGACTTGCCGGCGCCGTTCGGTCCCAGCAGCGCGACGGTCTCGCCGTCGGCGACCTCCAGGGCGACCTCGACGTCCCGGGCGGCCACGGTCGCGGAGAGCTCGAGCGTCACAGCAACGCCCCCGACCGGCCGGGGCGCTGCCGGGCGACGCCGATGACGACGACGGCGACGACCACCAGGACCAGCGACAGCGCGACGGCGCCGTCGACGTCGGTCTCGCGCAGCAGGTAGATCTCGGTGGGCAACGTGCGCGTCACGCCCTGCAGGCTGCCCGCGAACGTCACGGTCGCGCCGAACTCGCCGAGTGCGCGGGCGAAGGACAGCACCGCGCCGGACAGCAGGCCGGGCAGCACGAGGGGGAGGGTCACGCGCCGGAACACGGTGCTCGGGCGGGCGCCGAGGGTGGCGGCGACCACCTCGTACCGCTCCCCGGCCGTGCGCAGCGCGCCCTCCAGGCTGACCACGAGGAAGGGCAGGGCGACGAAGGTCTGCGCCATGACGACCGCCGCGGTGGAGAACGCCACCTGGATGCCCACGACCTCGAGCGACTCGCCCAGCAGGCCCCGGCGGCCGAAGGTGTAGAGCAGGGCCAGGCCCCCGACCACCGGCGGCAGCACGAGCGGGAGCAGCACGAGCGAACGGAGCAGCCCCTGGCCCGGGAACGACGTCCGGGCGAGGACGGTCGCCATCGGCACGCCGAGCAGCACGCACAGCACGGTGCTCGTCGCCGAGGTGCGCAGGCTGAGCCCGAGGGCGTCGCGGGAGGACTCCGAGGTGACCAGCTCGCCGAAGTCCGCCCAGGGCACCCGGGCCACGATCGCCACCAGCGGCAGGAGCACGAACGCCGCGCCGAGCGCCGCGGGCGCCAGGACCCAGCGCGGGACCCCCGGCGTCACGGCAGGCCGAAGCCGGCGTCGCGCAGCACGCGCCGGCCCTCGGCGCCGAGCACCAGGTCGACGAACTCACCGGCCAGGTCCGGCTCGCCGCTGTCGGCGAGGGCGGCGACGGGGTAGTCGTTGACCACCTGGTCGGCCTCGGGCACCTCGATCCCCTCCACCGCGTCGTCCGCGGCGCGGACGTCGGTGACGTACACCAGCCCCGCGTCGGCCTCGCCCGAGACCACCTTGCCGAGGACGTCGGTCACCGACTGCTCCTCGCTGACCGGCTCCAGGTCGACGCCGGCCGCCTCGGCGAGGCGCTCCGCCGCCGCCCCGCACGGGACCGCGGGCGCGCACACCACGAGCCGGACGTCGCCGCCCAGGTCGTCGAGCCCGTCGACGCCGGCGGGGTTCCCCGGCGGCACGGCGAGCTGCAGCGTGTTGGTGGCGAAGACCTCCGGGGCGTCGGCGGTGAGGTCGTCGCCGACCAGCTGGTCCATGTTCGCGGTGTCGGCGGTGGCGACGACGTCGGCCGGGGCGCCCTCCTGCACCTGCGCCACGACGTCGGAGGAGCCACCGACGGACAGCTGCACCTCGACGCCCTCGTGCTGCCGCTCGAAGTCGGCCGCGAGCTGCTCGAACGTGCCGGTCAGCGACGCCGCTGCGAAGACCCGCAGGACGGTCCCGCCACCTGGTCCGGCCGACGCGTCCGAGCCGCCGCCCAAGCCGCACGCCGTGAGCGCGCCGGCGCCCAGGAGGAGGGCGGCCGCGAGGGCCGGTGCGCGCCTCACGGGCGCTCCACCACGACGTTGGTGGACTTCACCGACGCGATCGCGCGGGCGCCGGGCTCGAGCCCGAGCTCGTCGGCCGCCTCGGCGCTCATCAGCGACACGACCCGGTAGGGCCCGCAGACCATCTCCACCTGCGCCATCACCCGGTCGCGCACGACCCGGGTCACGATGCCGGCCAGCCGGTTGCGCGCGCTGACCGACGAGGCGCGCGTCTGCTCCCGGTCGGGGTGTTCGGCCAGGGACTCGGCCAGCGCGGCGAGCTGGTCCCCGGCGACCACCGTGCGACCGCCCTCGGTCGTCGTGGACAGCCGGCCGGCCTCGACCCACCGCCGCAGCGTGTCGTCGCTGACCCCCAGCAGGTCGGCCGCCTCCGCGACCCGGTACGTCGTCATGGGGCGATCATGCCGCATCTGCGGCTGATCTGCGCAGGAACGACCGCACGTGCGGCACTCGCGTGGGGGAAGAGGGCGCGGGATGCCGGTCGGCGGAACGGGGCTGCGAGGATGGACCCGTGAGTGAGACGGGCAGGCCGGGCCGCTACCAGCGCACGACGAACGGCCTGATCGCCAGCATGATCGTCTCGGTCCTGTTCGTCATCGCCTTCGTCGTCTTCCGCTCGGTGTTCCGCAACGACCTCGAGGTCGAGCCGGAGCCGGTCGACTACCTCGACGCCGTCGGAGCCGTGCAGACGACCGGCCGCGACCTGGCCTACCCGTCGGAGCTGCCCGCCGGCTGGATCGCCACGAACGTCGAGGTCTCCGCCACCGGGCAGGAGCCGAGCTTCTTCCTCGCGGTGCTCACCGACGACGGCCGCTTCGTCGGCCTGCGGCAGGAGGACGACAGCCTCGAGGACCTGCTGGAGGAGCACGTCGACGAGAGCACCGACGAGCAGGAGCCCCTGGACGTCGACGGCTCGGTCGCCCCCACCTGGGAGGCCTACGCCGACGAGGGCGGCGACACGGCGTACGCCGCGGAGCTCGGCGAGGAGACGGTCCTCGTCTACGGCTCCGCGTCCGAGGCGGACCTGCGCACCTTCGTCGAGCTGCTGACCACCGACCCGGTCGCGTCCCGGGGCTAGGCCCGGCCCCCGTCCCCGTCCCCGTCCCCGTCCTCCAGCGTGGCGTCGAGCCGCTCGCGGGCTCCGTCGAGCCAGCGCTGGCAGGCGGTCGCGAGCTGCTCGCCGCGCTCCCACAACGCGAGCGACTCCTCCAGGGTGGTGCCGCCGGCCTCCAGCCGCCGCACCACGTCCACGAGCTCCTCGCGGGCGGCCTCGTAGGACAGGTCCTGGTCGGGCTTGCTCTCAGCCATCGGTTCCTCCGGTCGTCTCGAGGGGGTCCGCCTCGACCCCGGTGGTGGTGGCGTGGACCCGGCCGTCGGCGACCCGCACGCTGATCGATGCACCGGCCGCGAGCCCGGCGACCGAGGTGACGACGTGCCCGTCGGCGTCCTGGAGCACGGCGTACCCGCGCTCCAGCGTCGCGAGCGGCGACAGCGCCCGGGCCCGGGCCCGCTGGTGGCCGATGTCGTCGGTGGCCCGGTCGAGGCGGTGGCCGAGGGTGCGGCGGGCGCGGGCGCGCAGCTGCGCCACCTCCTCGACGCGGGCGTCGACCAGCGACCGCGGGTCGGCCAGGGCCGGTCGGGAGCGCAGGGCGTCCAGGCCGGCCTGCTCGCGGGCCAGGAACCCCGCGACGAGCGAGCGCAGCCGCTCGCGGGCGGCCGTGACGCCGCGGAGCTCGTCGACCACGTCGGGGACGACCAGCTTGGCCGCGTCGGTGGGGGTGGAGGCCCGGACGTCGGCGACGAGGTCCAGCAGCGGCTGGTCGGGCTCGTGGCCGATCGCGGAGACCACCGGCGTGCGGGCGGCCGCGACGGCGCGGACGAGCGCCTCGTCGGAGAAGGGCAGGAGGTCCTCCACCGAGCCCCCGCCGCGGGCGATGACGACGACGTCGACCTCCGGGTTGCGGTCGAGCCGGTCGAGCGCCTCCATGACCTCCGCGCACGACCGCGGGCCCTGCATCGCGGCGTACGCCACCTCGAAGCGGACGGCGGGCCACCGGCGGCGCGCGTTCTCCAGCACGTCGCGCTCGGCGGCGCTGCCCGGCGCGGTCACCAGGCCGACGCAGCCGGGCAGGAAGGGGAGCGGGCGCTTGAGGTGGGACGCGAAGAGGCCTTCGGCGGCGAGCAGCTGACGGCGGCGCTCGAGCCGGGCCAGCAGCTCGCCGAGCCCCACCATCCGGATCTCGCGGGCCGCCAGCGACAGGCTGCCGCGGTTGGCGTAGTACGACGGCTTGGCGTGCACGACGACGCTCGCGCCCTCGACCAGCGGCGGGTTGAGCCCGTCGAACAGCACGCGCGAGCAGGTGACCGGCACCGAGATGTCGGCGACCGCGTCGCGCAGCGTCATGAACACCGTCCCCATGCCGGGACGGCGGTTGACCTGGGCGACCTGGCCCTCCACCCACACCGCGCCGAGCCGGTCGACCCAGCCCGCTATCGCGTTCGCGATCTGCCGCACCGGTGCCGGTGCGGCAAGGGAGGTCTCCAGGGCCATGGCCGCGAGATTAGGGGATGCCACCGACGTCTCTATCCTGGTGGCATGAGCACCGACATGGGCATGCCCCCGATCCTGTCGCCGGAGGAGGCCGAGAAGGCCGTCCTCCTCGCGGCACCGCGGGGCTACTGCGCCGGTGTCGACCGCGCGGTCGTCACCGTCGAGCAGGCCCTGGACCTGTACGGCGCGCCGGTGTACGTGCGCAAGCAGATCGTCCACAACAAGCACGTGGTGGCCGACCTCGAGCGCCGCGGGGCGATCTTCGTCGAGGAGCTCGACGAGGTGCCCACCGGCCGGACCGTGGTCTTCTCCGCCCACGGCGTGAGCCCCGAGGTCCACCGCCAGGCCGCCGAGCGCGAGCTGAAGACGATCGACGCGACCTGCCCGCTGGTCACCAAGGTCCACCACGAGGCCAAGCGGTTCGCCGCCGAGGACTACGACATCCTGCTGATCGGCCACGAGGGCCACGAGGAGGTCGAGGGGACCGCCGGTGAGGCGCCGGAGCACATCCAGCTGGTCCAGGGCCCCGAGGACGTCGCCGGCATCGTCGTGCGCGACCCGGCCCGCGTCGCCTGGCTGTCCCAGACCACCCTCAGCGTCGACGAGACGCTCGAGACCGTCGCCGCGATCCGCGAGCGGTTCCCGCTGCTGCTGGACCCGCCGAGCGACGACATCTGCTACGCCACCCAGAACCGCCAGCTGGCCGTCAAGGAGATCGCCCTCGGCGCGGACCTCGTCATCGTGGTCGGCTCGGGCAACTCCTCGAACTCCGTCCGGCTGGTCGAGGTCGCCCTCGAGGCCGGCGCCAAGGCGTCCTACCGCGTGGACGACGCCTCGGAGATCGACGAGTCCTGGCTCGACGGCGTCCGCACCGTGAGCGTGACGTCGGGCGCGAGCGTGCCCGAGTCGCTGGTCGACGGCGTGCTGGCCTACCTCGCCGAGCGCGGGTACCCGGACGCCAAGGCGGTGCACACCGCCGAGGAGAGCCTGATCTTCGCGCTGCCCAAGGAGCTGCGCCGCGACCTCAAGGCCGCGGCCGCGCAGGCCCGCTGAGGCCGGCCACCCGGCGCGCCCGAGCCTTCCGCTCGGCCGCCCTGCGGTCGGCGGCCGTGCCGGTCGCCGGCTCGGCCGCCGGCCCGACGGTCGTCGGTCCGACGGCCCCGCTGGGGCGCGGAGCCTCCTCGGTACGGGCGGGCTGGGTCGCTCGGGCCGGGCGGGCCGGTCGGCGTCGCCGGAGGACCGGGGCCAGCCGGGTCGCGAGCAGCGCGACCAGCAGGAGCACCAGCGCCGCCGCCGCACCGAGGAGCCAGCGCGCCCAGGACCGCCGGTCGCCGGCGTCCGTGCCGTCGGCCCCGGGAGCGGCGGCCACGCCGGGCAGGGCGGACGGGTCCAGGTCGGCCACCGGCCGGCCGGCGTCGCCGTCGCTGACGAGGGCGTCGCCGGTGAGCGTCTCCCAGCCGTCCCGGTCGGCCTGCTCGGCGAGCCGGAGCGCCAGTCCCGCCGAATCCGGGCCCAGGTCGCCCAGGACCAGCAGCGGCAGGCCGTCGGGGTCGCCGGCCTGGAGGGCGGCGCCCGGGGCGCCGTCCGGGTCGGGCAGCAGCGCGGTCCCGGCGGCGGCCGAGTCCTCGGCGGTCGCGCCGACCAGCAGCCCGGAGCGGTCGCCGTCGAGCAGGTCGGCCGGCTCCACGAGCCCCACCTCGAGCGGGTGGGACGCGGCGCGCTGCAGGCTCGCCACGAGCAGCGCCGCGCCGGTGGCGGCGGCGGTGCGGTCCGGGCCGTCGCCGCGGAGCGCGACGGGGAGCACGCCCGCGAGCACCTGCGGGAACTGGGCGAACCCGCTCTCGGGCTCGGGGTCGAGGCGCCCGGTCAGCACGGACGCCTCCGGGTCGATGCGGACCGTCAGCGGTGGCAGGTCGCCGGCCGTGCAGCCGTCCTCGGGGACGGCGGTGAGCACCACCTGCAGCTCCGAGCCGGCGCCCAGGCGGGAGCCCGGGATGGTGGCGGCGACCCGGAACGGCCCGCCCTCGGCCAGCGGGCGGGAGTCCAGCAGGCGCCCGTCGAGGTAGGTGTCCAGCCGGGCACCGGTGCCGGCGGGCGCCGCCGAGGTGGTGCCGGTGAGGTCGACGTCGAGCCGGTCGACCGAGCCGCCGAAGGCGTCCTGCCGCAGCTCGAGGGCGGAGACGGAGCGGCCGTATCCGGTGAGGGTGGTGTCGGCGCCGGTCGCGCCGAGGTCGGTCAGGGTGCGGCGGGCGGCGCCGCCGGCGCCGGCCGCCGGCCGGGCCGGTGGTGCCTCGACGCCCACGAGGCCGACGGCCGCCCCGCGGAGCTCCTCGCCGGACCCGGTCACCGTCGCGGTCGGGAGGCCGTGGCGGACGGCGGTCGCGGTGGTCGGCGCGCCGTCGCCGGGGGAGATGCGGAGGACGCGCTGGCCGGCGCCGGTGCGGGGCAGCACCACGTCCGCCGTCGTGAGGCCGACGGGCACGTCGGCGGGGTAGCGGGCGGCCAGGGCCGCCACGGTCGCGAGCCCGGCCGCGAGCACGTCGTCGGGGGCGGCGCGCGGGACGACCACGTCGACGCGCGAGGCGGCGTCGGGCAGGAACCCGGCCGGGTCGAGGTCGACGGCCTCGGCGCCCCGGTGCAGCAGCGTCAGGTCGGCCAGCCGTACGTCGTACGGCTGGGCGGGGCGGCAGCCGCTCCGGTCGCCCTCCGGGCGGAACCGCACACCGAGCTCGACCGTGCCGTCCGGCCGGACGTCGCTGCGGCGGACCGGCACGGCGACCCGCTGCGAGGGCTTCGCCGGCACCGAGGCGGCGACGGCGCCGTCGACGAGGAGCAGGACGGTGCCGCTCGCGTCGTCCCCGACCGTGAGCGCGCCGGTGACCCAGCGCGGCCGCACCCCGTCGGGCACGGGGACCAGCACCGTGGACGTCTGCTGGGCGCGGGTGTCGAGAGTGCCCACCAGGTCGGCGCGGGCGGCGGACGCGGGTGGCGCGGCGGCCAGCGGTCCGAGGGTCCCGACGGCGAGCGCCGTCGCGGCCACCGCGATGCCGTACCTGCTCCGACGCAGACCTGTTCCCACGAGCGCGCACCCCCCAGTCCTGGCTCACGGACCCGGGGAGCATCCCCGGCGCGGGGGCCGGCCAAACGCCCCGCGCGCGTCCGGTCTGGACGGGACTAGGCTCGCGGGGTGGCCCGCTTCGTCGACATCCATCCCGACAACCCGCAGCCGCGCCTGCTGCAGCAGGTCGTGGACGCGCTCCACGACGACGCGCTGATCGCCTACCCGACCGATTCCGGCTACGCCCTCGGCTGCCGGGTGGGCAACCGGGACGGCCGCGACCGGATCCTGCGGATCCGCGGGCTCGACGACCGGCACCACTTCACGCTGGTCTGCCGGGACTTCTCCCAGCTCGGCCAGCTGGTCCACGTCGACAACGCGGCGTTCCGGGCGATCCGGGCGGCGACCCCCGGCCCGTACACGTTCATCCTGCCGGGGATGCCGGAGGTCCCGCGGCGGCTGCTGCACCCGAAGAAGAAGACCGTCGGCGTGCGGATCCCCGACCACGTCTTCGTCCAGGCGCTGCTCGAGCAGCTGGGCGAGCCGCTGCTGTCCAGCACGCTGATCCTGCCCGGCGAGACCGAGGCTCGGACGATGGGCTGGGAGATCAAGGAGGAGCTCGACCACGACGTCGACGTCGTCGTCGAGTGCGGGGAGACGCCGTCGGAGCCGACGACGGTCGTGGACTGGTCCGAGGGCGAGCCGCAGGTGCTGCGCCGCGGCGCCGGCGACCCGGACCGGTTCGAGGCCTGACCCCTCAGGAGCCGAGCAGGTCGGTGTGCTGGCCCTGGCCGGCCAGCACCCGCTGGCGCACGTAGAGGCAGGCGAGGCAGAGCAGGTAGCCGACCACAAGCGCGAGGCTGTGGGTCGACAGGCCGGACACGACCGCCTGGACCGTGCCGTCGTGCGCCTCGGCGATGGTGTCGGGACCGGTGGTCCCCAGCAGCACGAAGACCCCGAGCATCAGCAGGGGCGGGGCGACGCCGACGACGAAGAAGTCGCGGGGGCGCACGCGCAGCGCGATCACCACGCACAGGGCCACGAAGCACAGGTCGAAGAGCAGCCCCAGGTCCTCGAAGAGCCAGACGTCCACGACCACCGCGGTCAGCGCGACGGCGAGCCCGAGGGCGACCACCTGGAAGGCAGGCTCACGCCCTTCCTCCCACAGCGTCCGGGAACGCTCCACGACTCCTCCTCGCCGCCGGTGCAGCGGCCACTCAGGCCACGGTAGGGCCGCGGTCGGCCTCGTCGGGGGCGCCGCGCCGGTCACCGCGGTCCACCGCCCGCAGCTCGACGGCCCTCGGGGTGGCCAGCTCCTCGTCGGTCACGGCGAGGTCCTGGAACCGCCGCGCCGCCACCAGGACCCGGGACTCCAGCGACCCGACGGCGGAGTTGTAGTGGCCCACGGCGGCGTTCAGGGACCGGCCGACGGAGTCGAGGTGGCCGCCGAGCGTGCCGAGCCGGGCGTGCAGGTCGCGCCCGAGCCGGTGGATGTCGCGGGCCTGCTCGGCGAGCGCCTCGTGGCTCCACCCGTGGGCCACCGTCCGGAGAAGGGCGATGAGGGTGGTCGGCGAGGCGAGCACGACCTGGCGGCTCGCGGCGTGCTCGAGCAGCGCGCCGTCGGCGTCCAGCGCGGCGGCCAGGAACGACTCGGCGGGGACGAACAGCACGACGAACTCCGGCGTCTCGGGCAGCGAGCGCCAGTAGGCCTTGGAGCCGAGCTGCTCCACGTGGGTGCGCAGCTGGCGCGCGTGCCGGGCCAGGTGGTGGCGGCGCTCGTCCTCGTCGTCGGCCGCGCTCGCGTCGAGGTAGGCGTCGAGCGGCACCTTGGCGTCGACCACGACCCGTCGTCCGCCGACGAGGTTGACCACGAGGTCGGGCCGGAGGGCGCCGTCCTCGAGCCGCACCTGCTCGCTGAAGTCGCAGCGGTCGACCAGCCCGGCGAGCTCGACGGCCCGGCGCAGGTGCAGCTCGCCCCAGCGTCCCCGGACCTGCGGCTTGCGCAGCGCCGTGCTCAGGGACTGGGTCTCCCGCCGCAGGTCGTCGACCTGCTGGTGGAGCCGGCCGGTCCAGCCCTCGCGCTGCAGGTCGAGGTGGTGCAGCTGGTCGCTGAGCCGGTCCAGGCCCTGCATGACCTCCGCGGACTCCAGCGCGCCCTCGACCACCGCGGGGCGCGAGCGCGCCCACAGCACGCCGAGCACCGCGCCCAGCGCCAGGCCCACCGCGAGCGCCAGGAAGAACGTCACCGTCTGCATGGGCGACAGCATGGTGCCGCCCACCGACAGTGCCCTGCAGAAGGGCCGAGCGGGCGGCCGTGCCCGGCGCCGGGAGGAGGGTCAGTCGAGGTCGACGACGACCGGCGCGTGGTCCGAGGCGCCCTGGCCGGCCCGCTCCTCGCGGTCGATGAACGCGCCGGTCACGCGCTCGGCGAACGGCGCGGAGCCGAGCACGAAGTCGATCCGCAGCCCGCGGTTGCGCTCGAAGCGCTGCCGGTAGTAGTCCCAGTAGGTGTAGACCTCCGGACCCGGCGCGTGCGGGCGGACCACGTCGACGTACCCGTCGTCGAGGAACCCCTGGAACGCCGCCCGCTCGCGGGGCGTCACGTGCGTCGACGTCGCGAACTGCCGGGGGTCGAAGACGTCCTCGTCGGTGGGGGCGATGTTCCAGTCGCCGACCAGTGCGGTCGGGGTGTCGCGCCACGGCTGCGCGGCGTCGCGCAGCCGGGCCAGCCAGTCGAGCTTGTAGACGTAGTGCGGGTCGTCGACCTTGCGGCCGTTGGGGACGTAGAGCGACCACACGCGCACGCCGCCGCAGGTGGCGCCGACGGCGCGCGCCTCGGACTCGGCCGGGTCGCCCCACCCCGGCTGTCCCGGGAAGCCGACCTCGACGTCCTCGAGGCCGACACGGCTGAGCACCGCGACGCCGTTCCACTGGTTGGTGCCGGCGTAGGCGACCTCGTAGCCCATCGACTGCAGGCCCATCAGCGGCACCTGCTCCTCGCGCGCCTTGGTCTCCTGCAGGGCGAGGACGTCGACGTCGTGCCGTTCGAGGAACGCCTCGACGCGGCCGATGCGGGAGCGGAGGGAGTTGACGTTCCAGGTGGCGAGGCGCACGCCCGTCAGCCTAGGGAGGGGGCCGCGGCTACGGTCGTGCGGGTGATCGTCACCTTCGACCTGTTCAGCGCGCTCACCGACAGCCGGTCCGGCGCCGCCCTCGTGCTGGGCGGCCTCGCCGCCGAGCGGGGCTGGCCGCAGTCGGGGGAGGAGCTCTACGACCGCTGGGACGGCCACAACAAGGCGCTGCAGCGGACCGCGCGGCCGCCGCTGACCTTCCACGACCTCTCCCGCGAGGCGCTGGCGCGCGCCTGGGACGAGCTGGGCGTCGACGCGTCGTACGTCGACGGCGACCTGGCCACCCTCGAGGAGTCGGTCGCCGAGTGGCCGCTGTGGCGCGACGTCGCCGCGGGCGTGGCCGCCGTGGCGCGGGACCACCGCGTCGGCCTGCTCTCGAACGTCGACGACGCGCTCGCTCGCCGCACGCGCGCCCACGCGCTGGTCGACCCCGGGCTGGTGCTGACCTCGCAGCGGCTCGGCGCCTACAAGCCCAGCCCCGAGCTGTACGCCGCCGCGGCGGCGACCGTGGCGCCGGAGCGGCTGGTGCACGTCGCGGCGTCGGCGCGCGACGTCCGGGGCGCTCTCGAGGCGGGCCTGGCGACGGTGCGGCTGGCCCGGCCCGGTCACGTGGTGGACGACGCAGGGCCGCGGCCGCCGGTCGAGGTGACCGACGCCGCGGCCCTGGCCGAGGCGGTCGCGGCCCTCTGAGGAGCCGTCGCCGCAGGGGTGCCTCAGGTGGTCGTGACCACCAGCGCCGCCCAGGCGACGAGCGGGGCGATGAGCACGATCGACATGCCCCACTGCATGAGCCGCTTGAAGACCAGCTCGCGGTCGGCGGCGTCGGCGTTGGCGACGACGAGCGCGCCGTTGGTGGAGAACGGGCTGCAGTCGACGACCGAGCTGGAGATCGCGAGCGCGGCGATCAGCCCGATGGCGTTGACCTGGTCGGTCAGCAGGAACGGCACGGCGAGCGGGATCAGCGCGCCGATGATGCCGGTGGTCGAGGCGAAGGCGGAGACGATCGCGGCGATCAGGCAGATGAGGAGCGCGGCCACGAGCGGCGCGCCGACCTCCGCGACCTGCTCGCCGAGCCAGTCGACCACGCCCTGGTCCTGGAGCAGGTTGACGTAGGTGACGATGCCGCCGATGAGCAGCACGGTGCCCCAGCTGATCTTCTCGACGGCGCCCTTGGCGGAGTCGGGGAAGACGAGGGTGAGGACCACCGCGATCGTCAGCGCCGTGAACCCGACGTCGAGGTCGAAGCCGAGCGCCCCCACCATCAGCGCGCCGAGGCCGAGGAGCGTCACGATGCGCTGGGCGTTCAGGGTGTGCTGCTCGGCGTCCGCCCCGTCGCCGGTGCCGTCGCCGGTGCCCTGGCCGGCGCCGCCGGCAGTGCGGCCGGCCTCGACGGCCGAGTGCGGCGTGCCGGCGGAGCGCTCGCGCATGACCGCGTGGCTGGCGGCCTCGGCCTCCGCGCCCATCGCGGCGACCGTCTCGGTCTCCTTGCCGCGCGCCAGGAGCGCGCGGCCGCCGAACGCGACGTAGGTGATCGCCGCGATGATCGCGGCCGCGGTGAAGGTCGTGAGGAAGAGGACGAGCTGGTTGCCCGGCAGGTCGTTCTGGTCGACGACGCCGTTGGTGATGCTGCCGAAGACGCCGATGGGGGAGAAGCTGCCCGCGGTCGCGCCCTGCACGACCATCATCCCCATCATCACCGGGTTGATCCGGTAGCGCAGCGCGAAGCCCATGGCGACCGGCGCGACGATGGCCACCGCGGCCGGGCTGACCGCGCCGATGGCCGTCACCGCCGCGCAGACGAGGAACATCGCCCAGGGGACGAGCGCCACGCGGCCGCCCACCGCCCGGACCGCGGCGTGCACGATCCAGTCGACGGTGCCGTTGTTCTTCGCCAGCGCGAAGAGGTAGGTGACGCCGACGAGGATCACGAACAGGTCGCTCGGGAAGCCGGCCAGCACGCCGTCGACCTCGAGGTCGTAGACCGCCAGGCCGACGACGAACGCCGCGACCAGGGCGAGGGCGCCCATGTTGACGCCGCGCACGGTCGCCACCAGGAACACGATCACGAGGACCGCCAGGGACACGATTTCGGTGGACACTCACTTCTCCTCGATGTGTGACGCGCGTCATGCGCAGATCGGTCGATCATGTCAGTGGCTAGGCCACCTGACAACCGGGCCACCCGTGCCTAGACTCGCGGCATGTCCGGTGATGAGTCGCGCCGCCTCCCTCCGCTGCGGCGCGAGCGCCTCTACGAAAGCCTGGCCGCGCACATCTCGGACTTCATCGAGGCGCAGGGGCTGGTGGGGGGCGACCGGCTCCCGCCGGAGCGCCAGCTCGCCGCGGAGCTGGGGGTGAGCCGGGCGACCCTGTCGCGGGCGCTCGCCGCGCTCGAGACCCGCGGCCGGATCGAGGTGCGGCACGGCGTCGGTGCGCTCGTCCGCGAGCCCGAGCCGGTCGGCGCCCCGGCGGGTCCGGGGTGGGCCGACCGGATCGGGGAGCGTCCGCGCTCGGAGGTCCTCGTCGCCCGGGAGGCGGTCCTCGCCGGCATGGCCCGGGTGGCCGCCGGTGCCGACAGCGCGCTGCGGATGGCGATGCTGGCGCCGGACGGGCGGCAGCGCTCGTTCGACCACACCTGGCGGTGCGTCCGCCGCCTCTCCGGCGACGGGCTGCTGGCCGAGCTGGACGAGGTGCTGGCCGCCCACGCCCCCGGCCCGCCGGACTCCCCGGCCGTGCACGCCCGGCTCGACCGGCTCGCGGAGGCGGTCCTGCGCGGCGACGCCGCCGCCGCGGCCACGGCCTGCCAGGGCATCCTCGACGCCTGAGCACCCGCCCCGCCCGAGGAGCGAGGCGGGGTTGTGGTTCAGTGGTCAGGCCAGTCCGCGCCAAGCCGAGTGCGCGGTCGACGGAGGGCGGGAACGGTGGACGGCGTCCTCGAGCACGTCTGGGTGGCCCTCGCCGGCTTCGGCGCCGGCCTGCTGACCTCGACCGTCGGCGTGGCCAGCCTGCTGAGCTTCCCGGTGCTCCTCGCCGTGGGCCTGCCGCCGGTGGTCGCGAACGTGTCGAACACCGTCGGGCTCGTCCCGGCCGGCGCCGGCGGTGCCGTCGGGTACCGCCGAGAGCTGGCCGTCCACCCCCGGCTGACCGCGCGCGTGATCGTGCTCTCCGCCCTCGGGGGCCTCGGCGGGGCGGCGCTGCTGCTCGCGCTCCCCTCGAGCGTCTTCGAGGCGGTCGTGCCCTGGCTCATCCTCGGCACCTGCGTGCTGGTGGCCGCGCAGCCGCGGATCTCGGCGGCGCTGCGCGCCAGGCACGGCCCGGAGGAGCGCGCGCCGCGCCTGCGGCTCTCGGCCCCCACGACGGTGTTCGTCGTCCTCACCGGGGTGTACGGCGGCTACTTCGGTGCCGGGGCGGGCGTGATGATGATCGCGGTGCTGGCCCTCGGGCTGGATGTCGACCTCGGCGTCATCGCCGGGATCCGGACCACCTCCCTGATGGCCTCGAACATCGTCGCCGGACTGGTCTTCACCGTCGTGGCCGACGTCGACTGGGCGGTCGTCGCGGTGCTGGCCCTCAGCTCGGTCGGTGGCGGCTACCTCGGCGCACGGATCGCCCGGCGCCTGCCCGCGTCGGTGCTGCGTGCCGCCGTCCTGGTCGCCGGGGTCGTCGCGGCGGTCACGCTGCTCGCCTAGGGACGGCCGGGCGCGTCACCGCCGGGTGAGGTCCTCCAGCGCGGCGAGGAGGCGGTCGACGTCCCCGGCCGAGGTGTACGCCGCCAGGCCGGCGCGCACGCCGCCGGCGTCGCCCAGGCCCGCGTGCCGCGACGCCTCGATCGCGTAGAAGTGTCCGGCCGGGGCGTTGACCCCCGCGGCGGCGAGGTGCCGGCTCACGTCGGCCGGTGCGCGCCCCTCCACCGTGAGCAGCACGGTCGGGGTGCGCCGGGCCGGGGCGCCGTGGAGCGCGACCCCGTCGATCGCGCGCAGCCCGACGAGCAGCCGCTCGAGCAGCGCGGCCTCGTGGGCCTCGACGGCGCCCATGGAGGCGGTCAGCCGCTCGCGTCGGCTGCCGGTCCCGGGCTCGACGCCGGCCATGAAGTCGACCGCGGCGGTGATACCGGCCAGCAGCTCGTGGGGGAGCGTGCCGAGCTCGAAGCGCTCGGGCACCGCGTCGGTCGACGGCAGCAGCTTGTCAGGGTGCAGGGTCTCCAGGAGGGCCGGGTCCGCCGCCAGGACGCCGAGGTGCGGGCCGAAGAACTTGTACGGCGAGCACACGAGCACGTCGGCCCCGAGGGCCACCCGGTCGACCGGCGCGTGCGGCGCCAGGTGCACCCCGTCGACGTGCACCAGCGCTCCGACCTGGTGCGCGGCGTCGGCCACGCGACGTACGTCGGGGCGGGTGCCGAGGAGGTTCGACGCGGCCGTGACCGCGACCACCCGCGTGCGCTCGGAGAGCAGGGGTGCGACGTCGTCGAGCTCGGCGGTCACCGGGTCGAAGCCCAGCCACCGCACGGTCGCGCCGGCGCGCTCGGCGGCGATGACCCAGGGCCGGATGTTCGCGTCGTGGTCGAGCCGGGTCACCACGACCTCGTCACCGGGGCCCCAGGACCGGGAGAGCGTGCGGGCGAGGTCGAAGGTCAGCTGCGTCATCGAGCGGCCGAACACCGCGCCACGGGGGTCGGTGCCGAGCAGGTCCCCGACGGCCGCGCGGGCCTCGGCGACGACCCGCTCGGTGCGCCGCTCGGCCTCGGTGGTGGTGCCCCGGTTGCCCAGGCCGGCGGTCATCGCGCCCGCCACGGCCTCGGCCACCTGGCGCGGCACCTGCGAGCCGCCGGGCCCGTCGAAGTGGGCGACCCCGAGGTCGAGGGCGGGGAAGCAGGCACGGGTCCGGTCGACGTCCACGCGGCGATGCTGCCACCCCCGGCGTGGCGCCGGTTGCGGCGACCCGGAGGCGGGCACCGGAGCAGTCCAGCACGTCGAGGAGGGAGACCGAGATGAGCAAGCTGAACCAGGTGGTAAGCCGGGTGGCGGCCGGTGCGAGGCGGACGCCGCGGACCGGCGGGGCCGGCACGGGAGGCATCGGGACCGGGCGGCGCACGCCGGGCACCGGGCGCCGGCCGCAGGACGAGGCGGTCGGGCGCGGGGTCCGCGGCCTGCTGCGCCGCTTCCGCTAGGACGTCACGCCCCGTCAGGGACCCGGTCGGTGATTCGGCCGGGTCCCTCGCGTCTCCGTAGACTGCCCGCCCGTGGCTCTCACCATCGGCATCGTCGGTCTCCCCAACGCGGGCAAGTCCACCCTCTTCAACGCCCTGACCAAGAACGACGTGCTCGCGGCGAACTACCCGTTCGCCACGATCGAGCCGAACGTCGGGGTCGTGGGCGTGCCGGACGAGCGGCTGCCGGTGCTCGCCGAGATCTTCGGCAGCGCCAAGATCCTCCCGGCCACCGTGGAGTTCGTCGACATCGCCGGCATCGTCCGCGGTGCGTCCGAGGGCGAGGGCCTGGGCAACAAGTTCCTCTCCCACATCCGTGAGTCCGCGGCGATCTGCCAGGTCACGCGCGTCTTCCGCGACGAGGACGTCACCCACGTCGACGGCGAGGTCAACCCCGCCAACGACATCTCCACGATCCAGACCGAACTCGTCCTCGCGGACCTGCAGACGGTCGAGAAGGCGATCCCGCGCCTGGAGAAGGAGGCGCGCGGCAACAAGTCCCTCGTGGCCAACCTCGACGCCGCCAAGGAGGCCCTCGGCCACTTGGAGGCCGGTACGCCGGTCATCGCCACCTCGGTGGACCGCGACCTCGTCCGCGAGCTATCGCTGCTGACCGCCAAGCCGTTCATCTACGTGTTCAACTGCGACGCCGACGAGCTCGCCGACGAGGCGCTCAAGGACCGGATGCGCGAGATCGTCGCCCCCTCCGAGGCGATCTTCCTCGACGCCAAGTTCGAGTCCGAGCTGGTCGAGCTCGGCGACGACGACGAGGCGCGCGCGATGCTGGCCGAGATGGGCGTCGAGGAGCCCGGCCTCGACGTGCTCGCCCGCGTCGGCTTCGACACCCTCGGGCTGCAGACCTACCTGACCGCCGGCCCCAAGGAGACGCGGGCCTGGACGATCAAGAAGGGCGCGACCGCCCCCGAGGCCGCCGGCGTCATCCACACCGACTTCCAGCGCGGCTTCATCAAGGCCGAGATCGTCTCCTTCGCCGACCTCGTCGAGGCCGGCTCCATGCAGAAGGCCAAGGAGGCCGGCAAGGTCCGCATGGAGGGCAAGGACTACGTCATGGCCGACGGCGACGTGGTGGAGTTCCGCTTCAACGTCTGATCCCGTCCGTTTGGCGGGCACGCTCGCGGGGCAGGTCAGGAGGCGTGAGCGCCCCCTCCCGCCGTCAAGCAGCACTCGTCGCGCTCGTGGCCGTGGCCCTCTCCGGCCTGGCCGCCTGCTCCTCGGCGGACGCGGTGGACGTCGGCGACGTCGAGGCGTACACCAGCGGGACGCCCGCCGGCACCGAGGTCTCCGTCGTCGTGCCCGTCGGCACCCTCGAGGTGGTGGTGGCCGAGCCTGCCGAGGAGATCGGCGAGCTGCGCGCGCCGGACGGGGGGAGCCTCGTCCGCGTGGCGACCCGGTTCCGGGACGGGCTGGGCCGCGCGGACGTGTGGGACCTCGCCGGCCGCGCGGGAGCCGCCCGCTCCGTCGAGCTCGCCCTCGGCGCCGGTGACCGCGACTACGGGCTGGGCGTGGTCCGTGACGGCGACGGCACGGACGCCGGTGGGTCCGTCCGGGCGCCGGAGGACCTCGTCGTGGCCGTCGACGGCACGCCCGAGGAGCTGGCCGACGGGCTGACCCTCGAGGTCGGCTACGACGGCCTCACCCAGACCGTGTCCGTGCCCGGTGGTGAGCGGACCGCCGGTCCCGCCGACGCGCTCTACGAGGACACCCCCGACCCGTCCTCGCTGCCGACCCAGGACTGCGAGCCGCGGCTGCGGCCCGCGGGCGCCACGGTCGCGGGCCTGCGCTGCGAGGTCGGCGCCGTCCGGGCGCTGCCCTACGTGCCCGACCTGGGCTGGGCCGCCGAGGGCACGACGTGGCTCGTCGTGGGGGCGGGGCTCGAGCTGCCCGGCGCCGAGGTCGACGGGGCGACGTACGCCGTGGAGTCGGTCGACCTGGCGGTCGAGGCCGACGGGCAGGCGCCCGACCTCGTCCTCGACGCCGCGGAACGGGGCGGCCGGGTGAGCGGCCAGCACGTCTTCGCCGTCCCGGCGGACTCCCCGAGCGCCCGGATCTCGATGCGGGCGCGGAGCGAGCTGCGCCTGCAGCAGGGCGCCGGCGCGCCGGCCGCCCGGCAGCTGGTCGCGACGGCGAGCACCACGGTGGAGGTGCCCGACACCGCAGCGCAGTGACCGACCGGCGTACGACCCCATTCGTCTGATCCCCGCTCCCGGGGCGCACCTGCAGGAGGAACCATGGCTTACGAAGGCATCGAGGGCGTCGACCTGGTCGAGCTCGACATCATCTCCAAGGAACGGCTCCCCGCCGTGGCGGACGACTTCCGCTCGGCCGAGAGCCTGGTCCACGAGGGCTCGACGACGGCCTTCGAGCGGTCGGGGCCGATCGGCAACTACCCGCTGGGCCCATCGGCCGAGTGGGGCCGCCTCGCCGGGCTGCTCAACGCCGCGCTCGAGACCAGCATCGGCCACCTCGACGACACCTCCGCCGCGATCCAGGTCTTCCTGGCCGACATCCTCGCGCAGGACGAGGGCGCGCAGGAGCGGATGGACAAGGCCCGCGCCGAGATGGAAGGGGTGGACCACCCGTGAGCTACGAGGAGCTCCGCAGCCACGCGGAGGAGATCAAGCGCCTGGCCATCGAGAAGACGGTCGAGGAGATCGAGGACGCCCTCGACGGCGACCCGGACCAGGACACGGCCGTGGCGATCGTCCGGCGGCAGGCCGAGGAGACCTTCGCAGGCGTCGAGGCCATCTTCGACGACTGGACCGACCTCCCCGACCCGTGGCTGCTGGGCGGAGGCACGGGGAACATCGCCGCCGCGCTTCCGTTCCTGGCCTCGTCGAGCTACCTCGACGACGCCACCGCGAACGAGTGGGCCGGGGCCGCGGGCACCTCGCACAACATCAGCCAGATCGAGCCCACCGGTGCCTTCATGCAGGGCTGGACCAGCGGGACCTCGCTCAGCTACGCCAACTTCGCGAGCCTCTTCGGCCCGGTCACCTCGAACCTCTCGATGGCGGCCCACGTGCTCAAGGGCGCCTGCGAGGCGGAGGAGGCGTTGTGGACCGAGGCCCGCAAGTCGATCGACGAGCTGGCGCACGCGACGATCGACGCCCTGGGCAGCGTCAACGACAAGGACCCGAAGGGCGTCTCGACCGCCCTCACCGTCATCGGCGCCGTCGCCGGGATCGTGGCCGTCCCCTTCACCGCCGGCGGGAGCCTGGTGGCCGCCTACTCCTTCGCCGCCATCGCCGGCGGGCTCTCGATCGGCGGGGCGTTCGTCCCGGAGGCGGAGGAGACCGCCTCCTCGATCAGCGGCAGCTCGCCCCGGGAGATCGTCGAGTCGCTGCGTGCGGAGATGACCAAGCTCAACAACGACATCATCGCCAAGGAGGACGACATCGCCCGAGCGCTGAGCGACAGCGCCGACGACTTCGAGGCCGCCTACGCGCTGGAGCCCGGGCAGTCGCCGGTGAAGATGCCGCGGCCCTCGGTGGCCGACAACCCCACGTTCGGGGGTCGCGAGTGAGCGACGTGGCGACCAACGCCCGGCGGCTGGCCGACCGCATCGCGGACTCGGTGGTCACGGTCTCCATCCCCAACGAGCGGGTCTTCGGGGAGGTGAGGGGGGAGCGACGGGTCAAGGTCTGGTTCGCGCCCGGTCACTACGCGCGGGTCGCTCCCGCACAACTGGAGCGGGAGCTCTCGACCCTCGCTCGGCTCCTCTTCGCCGCGGCCCTGCGCGAGCACGCCGTCGCGCAGAAGGAGGTCACCGGTCGCGTCTTCGAGCGGCGGATCCCGCTCGGCCGCCGCGACCGGGAGTACGCCGCGGCGCTCGAGTCGCTCGCCGCGGAGGGCGCGTCCGACGACGGGTCGGTGACGGTGCGTGCGGTCGGCCAGCAGGCCTACACCGTCGGCATCGCACCCGGTGCGCTCGACCGGCTCCCCGAGGACTCCTTCCGCCACGCCTGCGCCCAGGCGGCCGAGTCGCTGCTGCGCGACACCGAGAAGCAGGCCGCCATCGCCCGCGTGCGGATCCACGAGCCGCTGCCCGGGTTCTCCCTGGACGACCTGCGTCCCGCGGGGCGGGCGGGGCACCGCTGACCCCTCGGTCCGCCGGACCGGCCTGGGCGTGACCCGCTGCCCGGTGGCGGTGCGTCGGTGTCGCACGTCCCGGGCGGGGTAGTCCGGCACGAGCGCGCCCGTCCCGTGGGTCGGAAGGGCCCCGGTGTGCCGGACTACCCCTTCGTCGGCCGCCGCACCGCTGACCGTTGTCACGCCGGGACTGCTGTGGCATCCTTCACAGCACGCGAACCGACCGAGCGGTCGGTCTGTCGAGATCCGGAGGCGACCTTGAGCCAGCCCGCTGCTGATCGTCACTCGTTGCTCGTGGAGGTCTACCGCCAGGTCGTGACCATCCGCTTCGCCGAGCTGCGCATCCGCGAGCACGTCGAGAAGGAGGGCTTCGGGGGCTTCTGGCACCCAGGCATCGGCCAGGAGGGCCTCCAGGTCGGCGCGGTGAGCGCCATGCAGGACGACGACTACCTCTACTACGCCCACCGCGGGCTCGGGTACGCCTACGCCAAGGGGATGGCGCTCGAGGCGCTCTTCGGCGACCTCCTCGGTCGGCGGACGGGCAGCACCGGAGGCAAGGGAGGCGGCACCGTCCACTTCGCCGACGCGTCCCGGCACGTGCTGGGCCAGGGCGGCACCCTCGGCTCCAGCTTCGTGATGGGTGCCGGCACCGCGGCGGCCTCCCAGCTGCTGGGCGACGGTCGGGTCACGGTCGTCTTCTTCGGCGACGGCGCCTCCGGGCGCGGGACCTGGCACGAGGCGGCCCTGCAGGCCTCGGTGTGGAAGCTGCCGGTCGTCTGGATCTGCGAGAACAACGGCTGGGCGCTCTCCGCCCGCTTCACCGAGCAGAGCCCGACCGAGCACGTCGCCGACCGCGCCGCGGCGTACGGCATGCCCGGGGTCGTCGTCGACGGCCAGGACGCGATGGCGGTGCACGACGTGACGTCCGAGGCCATCGACCGAGCCCGGCGGGGAGAGGGCCCGACGCTGGTCGAGGCCAAGACGCTCCGCATCCGGGGGCACTACGAGGGCGACCGCCAGCCCTACCGGGACGACCCCGTGCTGGGCGATGAGATCCCCGACGACCCGGTGCACCGTCTCGGCGAGGACATCTCCGACGACGTCCGCCGCGGCATCGACGCCGAGGCCCGGACCCTGGTCGAGCAGGCCTTCGACGCGGCGCTGGCGGCGCCGCGCGCCGACCGCTCGGTGATCTTCGAGGACGTGTGGGCATGACGACGACCGGCACCGCGACGACCGGCACCGCGACCAGCACCGAGACGGACCGCGTGATCGGCTACTCGCGAGCGATCAACGAGGCGCTCGCCGAGGAGATGCGGCGCGACGAGCGCGTCTGGATGATGGGCCAGGACATCGGCCGCCTCGGTGGCGTCTTCGGGCTCACCCGGGGCCTGCTCGAGGAGTTCGGCCCGCTGCGGGTCCGCGACACCGCCATCAACGAGACCTTCATCGTCGGCGGCGCCGCCGGCGCTGCGCTCGCCGGGACGGTCCCCGTCGTGGAGCTGCAGTTCGCGGACTTCCTGTTCACGGCGGCCGACGAGATCTTCCACAAGCTCGCGAAGTGGCGCTACATGCACGGCGGGCAGTTCACGATGCCGGTCGTCGTCCGGCTGCCCTCGGGCGTCGTGGGCGGCGCCGGCGCCGAGCACTCCCAGAGCCTGGAGACGATCGCGATGCACGTCGCGGGCCTCAAGGTCGCGGTGCCCGCCACCCCCGCGGACGCCAAGGGCCTGCTCAAGGCCGCCATCCGGGACCCCGACCCCGTGCTGTTCTTCGAGCACAAGGGCCTCTACCGGGTGAAGGGACCGGTCCCGGAGTCCGACGAGCACGTGGTGCCGTTCGGCTCCGCCCGCATCGCGCGCCCGGGCGCCGACCTGACGGTCGTCGCGACCGGCCTGATGGTGGACCGCGCGGTCGCCGCCGCCGAGCAGCTGGCCCCCCGGGGCATCGACGTCGAGGTGATCGACCCGCGCACGCTCGTGCCGCTCGACATCGACACCATCGTCGCCTCGGTGGAGCGGACCCACCGCCTGCTCGTCGTCCACGAGGCCTCGCGCACCGCCGGTTTCGGGGCGGAGATCGCCGCACAGGTCCAGGAGCGGGCGTTCTTCGCCCTCGACGCGCCGGTGTGGCGGGTCTGCGGCACCGACACCCCGCTGCCCCAGGACCCCGAGCTGGAGCAGGCATGCATCCCGTCGACGGACGACATCGTCACCGCGGCGCTCGCGCTCGCGGCCATCTAGGAGCTCACCCATGGCGCACGTCCTGATGCCCCGGCTGGGCGTCTCGGTCACCGAGGGCACGGTCTCGACCTGGCTGAAGCAGGTCGGGGACCCGGTCGAGGTGGGGGAGCCGATCTGCGAGGTGGCGACCGACAAGGTCGACACCGAGATCGAGAGCACCGTCGCCGGCGTCCTCACCGAGCAGCTGTACGCCGTCGACGAGGTCGTCGCCGTCGGCGACCCGCTGGCCACCGTGGCGACCGCCGACGAGGCCCCGGCCGCCCCGCCCCCCGCCGAGCCGGCGCCCGCCGAGCCGGCCCAGCCGCCCTCGATCGTCCCGGACCCCGCCACCTTCGGCGAGGCTCCAGCGCCGACCTCGCCGCCCGCCGCGGCCTCGGCGGTGCTGATGCCCCGGTTGGGCGTCTCGGTGACCGAGGGCACGGTCTCGACCTGGCTGAAGCAGGTCGGGGACCCGGTCGAGGTGGGGGAGCCGATCTGCGAGGTGGCGACCGACAAGGTCGACACCGAGATCGAGAGCACCCTCGCCGGTGTCCTCGCCGAGCAGCTGTACGCCGAGGGGGAGGTCATCGCGGTCGGTGAGCCGCTGGCGACCGTGACCGCGGACGGCGCTGCGCCGGCGAGCGCGCCGGCGAGCGCGCCGGCTGCGGCCGCGCCGGCCGCGGCGCCGGTCGGCACGGTCCCCGCTGCACCCGCCGTCGCGGCTCCCGCGGTCCCTGCGCCGGCCGGACCGACCGTCCCGGGCGAGCCGGCCCGGCTGCGCCCCGGCCCGTTCGACCACCACCAGGCGGTCCGGCGGACCCTCGACGCCATCGCGCGCTCGGGCCGCCCGCCGGCCTCCCCGGCGGCGCGGCGGCTGGCGGCGACCGCCGGGGTCGACCTCGCCGCGGTGGCCGGCAGCGGCGGGGCCGGGCACGTCACGCGCGACGACGTGCGTCGGCACGCCGCGCAGCCCGCCGCGGTCCCCGCCGTCGCCCCGGCCGCCGTGGAGACCGTCGCGGCGCCGGTCCCCGCGCCGACCGCCCCGGCGCCGGTCGGGCCGGACGGCCTCCCGGTCGGCTACGAGGACGTGCCGTACGACGCCGTGCCGACCAGCCGCATCCGGCGGGTGACGGCCGAGCACATGTCACGCTCGCGGCGCACGGCTGCGCACATGACCACGGAGGTCGACGTCGACCTCGGGCTGCTGACCGACGTCCGGGCCCGGCTCAACGCCCAGCGGGCCGCCCAGGGACGCTCGAAGCTGTCGTTCCTGCCTTTCGTCGCCCGGGCGACCTGCGCGGCGCTCCTCGACCACCCGGACCTCAACGCGACCTTCGAGACCGAGCGGCTGCTGCGCTGGGGCGAGGTGAACCTCGGCATCGCCGTCGACACCCCGCGGGGGCTCATGGTCCCGGTGCTGCGGGGTGCCGAGCAGATGACCGTGGAGTCGCTCGGTCAGGGCATCGCCGACCTCGCCGGCCGGCTGCGGGACGGCAGGCCGGGCCCCGACGACTTCCGGGCCGGGACCTTCACGATCTCGAACCCGGGCTCGGTGGGAGCGGTCTCGGCGCCCGCGATCATCAACCAGCCACAGGTCGCGATCCTGGGGATGCCGACCATCCAGCGCCGCCCGTGGGTGGTCACGATGGCCGACGGGCAGGAGTCGATCGCGATCAGGCCGATCCTGCGGCTGGCGCTGACGTTCGACCACCGCGCGGTCGACGGAGCCGACGCCACCCGCTGCCTCGTCGACATCCGGCGGCGGCTCGAGGCGTGGGGCGTCGACGAGTACCGCTGACCCGCGACCGGGCGTGCGGCACGCCCCTCCGTCCACGGGACGAGGGGCGTGCCGCGGGCGCGGGAGTGCCCGGCGTCAGGCCGGCGGGGTCGCCCGCGCGGTCGGCAGCGGCAGCTGGTCGGTGCCCAGGCCGTAGACCAGGAAGTTCCAGAACTGGTACGCCAGCTCGCGCGAGCGCAGCCGGCCACCCGGCCGGTACCACTGGTAGGCCCAGTTGCACATGCCGAACGTCGCGAGCGCGGCCAGGTGGGCGTCGGCGGACCTGAAGACGCCGGACTCGATGCCGGCGGCGATCAGGTCCTCCACGATGCGCTCGTAGCGGTCCCGCTTCTCCTTGATCGGGCCCCGCGCCTCGGGCGGCAGCTCGCGGTGGTGCTCGAAGAACACGCGGACGTGGCCGCGGTGCGTCTCCATCAGCTCCAGGATGTCGGCCATCACCTCCAGCAGCAGCTGCTCGGGCCGCAGGCCGGTCTCCGCGCGCGCCTCGTGCCGCTCGATCAGCAGGTCGATGAACTCGCCGTGGATGGCGTGGAGGATGTCGTCCTTGCTCGGGAAGTAGTGGTACAGCGTCGGCTTGGCGACGCCGACGTCCTTCGCGATGTCGTCCATCGTCGTGTTGGAGTACCCGGACTGGTCGAACAGGCCGGCCGCTCTCGTCACGATCTGCTGACGTCGTTCGGTCGACGACATGCGGCGTCGGGCCGCTCTGTCCACTGTCTTCACGTGCGCGCGTCCTTCCGTGGCTGACGAGGTGTGACTGTAGTGCTCGTCAGCGCGACAACCGACCGGCTGGTCGGGAGATTCCCAATGACGGGTTCAGGTCGGCTCGCGGGTCGGTCACGCGTCGGCGACCGCCAGCGAGCCTCGGGCCATGGTTCCCGCAGGGGTCCGGGCGCGTCAAGCGGCGGTGAGCCTCGAAGATTTTGTGACCGGCGCCACGAGAACCCCTTGACAGTGTGATCGGGGTTACCTAGCGTCCCACCCAGTGAACCGACCGACGAGTCGGGTGGATCGAGGGGGCAAACCGATGGATCGAGCAGTCGTCTCGTTCGGCACCGCGGCACGCGGCGCCAGCTCTGCGGTCCTGGTCGACCGGTCGTGCGGGCGGTGCTCGACCTGCCGGTCGGGTGCGGGGCTCTGGTGCTCGGCCCCGGTCGACCACGGGCGCGTCGTCGGACCCGACCTGCCGGCCGCGGCCGCCGAGCGGCTGCGCACGGCGGTGCTCGCCGCCGCCGCCCTCCTGGAGGCGCCGGCCGCACGCACGACGCTCGTCGTGACCGAGCCCGGGTCGCCGACCGCGGTGCTCGCCGAGCGTCTGGTCGACGGCTTCGTGCTCGCCACGCCCTGTCTCACCGACGACGCCGTCCGGGCGCAGGTCGCCGGCCGCGAGCCGTCCGGGCGGGCCGCGGTCGTCGTGGCCGGGGCCGATGTCCGGTCGGCCGTCCGCGCCGTACGTCGCGGGGGGCACGTCTGCGTGCCGCCCGTGTCGCCCATGTCGCCGACCGCGGGGCCGAGCCGGCCGAGCGTGACCGAGCTCGTCCAGCGCGAGGTCACCCTCCTGGCCCCCCGGCAGGTCACCGACGTGGTGGACCGGCTCGCCGCACCCGACTGGGGCGCGGCGATCGCCGCCGCCTGACGCGGCTCGACCGCGACGCCGGGCCGGACCGTCACCCCCCGCAGCAACCCCCGCAGCAACCCCCGCAGCAACCCCCGCAGCAGTCCCCGCAGCAGTCCCCGCAGCAGTCCCCGCAGCAACCCTCGCAGCAATCCCGCAGCAATCCCGCAGCGATCCCGAGCACAGGAGGAAACACATGGGCCGCACCGCAGATGGCAAGTGGTCGGACGAGTGGACCCCGCCGGTCTTCTCCGTCGACGCCAACGGCAAGGTCATCGGCTACGTCAACGACCGGACCCCGAACAACTGGGGGCGCTGGGGCGACCTCGACGAGAAGGGCACCGCGAACCTGCTCACCCCCGAGCGGGTGGCCGCGGCAGCCCGGCTCATCGAGACCGGGAAGGTCGTCAGCTGCGCGATCCCGCTGGACAGCACCGGCCCCGTCCACCCCACGCGGACCGGCGTCGTGCACCTCTACGGCTACACCGGCTCCGACTTCGTCGCCGGCACCAAGGCCGGGCAGGACTACCCCAACTTCCAGGGCACCGACGACTACATCTTCATGCCGCTGCAGGGCAGCACCCAGTGGGACGGCCTCTCCCACTTCTTCTACAAGGACACGATGTTCAACGGCTTCTGGATCGGCAACGTCGAGTCCTACGCCGGCGCCCGGCGCGGCTCGATCCACCAGATGAAGGACACCCTCGTCGGCCGTGGCGTCCTGCTCGACCTGCCCAAGCACAAGGGCCTCGACCGGCTGCAGCCGCAGTACGGCATCACGCCCGACGACCTCGACGCGTGCGCCGAGGCCCAGGGCGTGACGATCGGCGAGGGCGACATGCTCGTCATCCGCACCGGGCACGTGCCGTGGTACTACCAGCTCGAGGACAAGATGGAGTACTGGAAGGTCGGTGCTCCGGGCATCACGCGGGCCGTCGTGGACTGGCTGGCCGAGAAGGACGTCGCGTCCCTCGCGATGGACAACATCGCGGTCGAGGTCGAGCCGCACGAGGAGCCGTTCGAGCACGTCTACCCGCTCCACGCGCGCCTGATCCGCGACCTCGGCCTCACCCTCGGCGAGGTGTGGTGGCTCGAGGACCTCGCCGCGACCTGTGCCGAGCTCGGCCGCTACGAGTTCTTCCTCTCCGCGCCGCCGCTGAACGTCACCAACGCGTCCGGCTCCCCGGCGAACCCCGTCGCGGTCTTCTGAGCCGCCGCCCGGGTCGGGCCGGTCTCCCGCCGGCCCGACCCGGTGCCCGACCCCGTGCCCGACCCCCTCCGCACCCCGAACCTCTCCCGGACCGCCTGCACACCTGAGGAACAGCGCATGCACACCACGCACCACGACAGCGGGCTCTCCCGCAGCCGCCGGCTCGTCCTCGGCGAGATCCTGGCGCGCAACGCCCGTCGGGCGCCGGCGCGGACGGCGGTCGTCTTCGAGGACGCCTCGCTGACCTTCGCCGAGCTCGACGAGCGGACCAACCGGCTCGCGAACGCCCTGGCCGACCGGGGCGTCGGCCACGGCGACAAGGTCGCGGTGCTGATGTACAACCGGCTCGAGGTCGTCGAGTCCTTCTTCGCCTGCCAGAAGCTCGGCGCCTGCCCGGTGCCGGTGAACTTCCGCCTGGCGCCCAGCGAGCTGGCCTACGTCCTCGAGGACTCCGACGCCGTCGCGCTGCTCACCGACGGCGAGCTCACCGCGCTCGCGCTGGAGTCGACCGCCGGCCTGGACGCCGTCCGGCTGGTCGCGACGACCGGTGCACCGGAGGGGCGCGCGGAGTCCTACGAGGAGCTGCTCGCGAGCGGGTCGGCCGCTGCGCCGGACGTCGACGTGGCCGAGGAGGACCTCGCGTTCCTCATGTACACCTCCGGCACGACCGGCCGCCCCAAGGGCGCGATGCTGACCCACCAGAACCTGCTCAGCAACACCGTCAACTGGATCCTCGAGATGGAGGCCCGCCCCGGGGACAGCTGGCTCTCGGGCCTGCCGCTCTTCCACATCGGCGGCGTCAACGGCCTGCTGCCGTTCATCTACCTGGCGGGCACCTGCATCATCACCCCCTCCACCGGGTTCGACCCGGAGGAGTCGCTGCGGCTCCTCGAGCGGCACCGGCCGTCGATGTGCTACTTCGTGCCCACCCAGTGGCAGCAGATCTGCGAGCTGCCCCGGGCGCGCGAGATCGACACCTCCAACCTGCGCCGCGCGCTGTGGGGCGCCTCGCAGGCGCCGCCGAGCACGCTCGAGCTGCTCGTCGCGACGTTCCCCACCGTCGGCATCGTCAACGCCTTCGGGCAGACCGAGATGTCGTCCAACACCTGCTTCCTCAAGGCCGACGACGCCGTGCGCAAGATGGGCTCGGTCGGGCTGCCGGCCGTCAACGTCGAGGTCCGCATCGTCGACGAGGTGGGCCGCGACGTCGCCCGCGGCGAGGTCGGCGAGATCGTCTACCGCGGCCCGACGGTGATGAAGGGCTACTACAAGCTGCCCGAGGCGACGGCCGATGCGTTCCGCGGCGGGTGGTTCCACAGTGGGGACCTCGTCCGGCAGGACGACGAGGGCTTCATCTACGTGGTCGACCGGGTCAAGGACATGATCATCAGCGGCGGCGAGAACATCTACCCCGCCGAGGTCGAGCGCGCGGTCGAGCGGCACCCCGCCGTACGGGAGGTCGCCGTCGTCGGCGTGCCGCACCCGCGGTGGGTGGAGACGCCGGTCGCGGTGGTGGTGTCCAAGGACGAGGAGCGTCCGCCCGCCGAGGAGGTCCTGGAGTTCCTGCGCGCCGACCTCGCGTCGTACAAGAAGCCCTCGGCGGTCGTGTACGTCGACGAGCTGCCCCGCAACGCCTCGGGCAAGGTCCTCAAGCGGACCCTGCGGGACAGCTACTGGGAGCTGTTCGCGGCGACGGGGCAGACCGAGTGAGCACGCCGCCGGTCGCGACCCGCACCGACGCCCGCGGGATCCGCCACTACGACGTGCCGCTGCCGGCCGACCTGGTGGACATGCTGCGACGGACGGTCGCCGCGCGCGGCGACCACCCTGCGTTCCTGGTGCCCGGGGGAGCCGCCACCTGGGCGGAGGTCGGCGCGGAGACCGACGGCCTGGCCCGCCGGATGCGCGGCGCCGGGGTCGACGAGGGGGACCGGGTGGCCGTCCTGGCCGGCAACGGGCTGCCGTTCACGGTCGCCGTGCTGGCGACGTGGACCGCCGGCGCGATCGCCGTCCCGCTCAACCACCGGCTGACGCCGACGGACCTCGCCGCGCTGCTGCAGGACAGCGGGGCGCGCCTGCTCCTGGTCGGCGACGGCCTGGAGGACGCCGCGGCGCGGGCGGTCGCGGCCGCCGGGACCGGTGAGGTGCGGGTCGAGAGCACCGACGGCGACGGCCGCTTCCTGGCGGGCCGGCCGGCCGGGGACCTCCCCGCCGCCACGCCCGGCACGGACGCGCCCGCGGCGGTGATGTACACCTCCGGCACCACCGGTCGGCCCAAGGGCGTGGTCATCAGCCACGGCAACGCGCTCCAGAACGCCGTCACCTGCACGACCGTGATCGGGCGGCGCCCTGAGGACGTCGAGCTGGTGATGGTCCCGCAGTTCAACATCACCGGTCTCTGCTCCCAGACGGTCCCGGTGGTCCTGCTCGGCGCCACGGCGTACCTCCTCGACGGCTTCGAGGCCGGCCGGGCCCTCGACGCGGCCCGCGACCACGCCTGCACCTCCACCGTGGGTGCCCCCACGATGTGGTGGCGGCTGCTCGAGCGCGCCGCCGAGCGGGACGACGACGCGCTGGCCGGCCTCCGGCTGGCCCTCTTCGGGGGCGCGCCGATGCCGACCGCCCTGCTGCAGCGGATGCGCGCGGCCATGCCGCTGGCGACCCTCGGCAACGGCTTCGGGATGACCGAGACCTGCTCGATGATCACCTACGTCGGCGGGGAGGACGCCGTGCGGATGCCGCACAGCGTCGGCCGGCCACTGCCGCTCACCGAGCTGCGGCTGCGCCGGCCGGGCACCGACGAGGACGCCGGACCCGACGAGATCGGCGAGATCGTCGTCCGCGGCGGCCAGGTCGCCCTCGGCTACTGGGGCGCCGACGGCCCGACGCCGCTCACCGACGAGGACGGCTGGATCTCCACCGGCGACGCAGCGGTGCTCGAGGACGGCTTCGTGGTCCTGCGAGACCGGCTCAAGGACGTCATCAAGCGGGGCGGGGAGTCCGTCTTCAGCTTCGAGGTCGAGAACGTCCTCCACCAGCACCCGGGAGTCCTCGACGCCGCCGTCGTCGGCGTCCCGGACGAGCAGTACGGCGAACGCGTGGTGGCCCACGTCGTCGCCAAGCCGGGATCGGACCTCACACCCGACGAGCTCCGTTCCTTCTGCCGCGACCACCTCGCCCACTTCAAGGTGCCCGCGGCGGTCGAGATCCGCGACGAGCTGCCGCGCAACCCCGGCGGCAAGGTCGTGAAGTCCCAGCTCCGCGGCGCCGACGCATGACCGCCCGGCGCCCCACCCACACCACCACCTCCTGGACCCAGTTCCACCTTGCCCTGAAGGAGCACGGAATGAAGCGCACCCTCCGCCTGACGGCGGCCGCCCTCGCGGTCTCCCTCTCGCTCGTCGGCTGTTCCATGGACAGCGACGACGAGCCGAGCAGCAACAACACCGGCAACAGCGACGGCGACAGCGGGAGCAGCGGCGAGGCCGGGGGCCCGGTCGAGGACCTCTCCGTCGGCTTCGTCGCGGTCAACCTCAACTCCCCGAGCATCAACGGCATCAAGGACCAGTTCGTCGAGGCCGCCGAGGAGAAGGGCTGGTCGGTCGAGGTCTTCGACGGTCAGGGGGACCAGGCCGCCACGAACAACGCCGCCAGCGACCTGATCAGCCGCGGCGTCGACGTCATCGTCAACAACTCCTCGCCCAACGCCCAGATGACCGGCGTGATGAAGGAGGCCGACGCGGCGGGCATCCCGTTCGTCTCGATCTACGGCGGCTTCGTCGAGGGCGTGGACGCCGAGATCGGCACCAACGAGTTCATCAACAGCGCGCTGATGACCGCCGAGATGGCCAACCGCCTCGAGGGCAAGGGCCGCGTCGTGAAGCTGAACTGGACCGTGCTCCAGGCCCTGCGCGATCGGGACGCCGGCTTCAACGCCGTCATGAGCGAGAACCCCGACATCGAGGTGGTCCGGGAGATCGAGGTCAAGGTGCCGGGCCAGGTCGACGACACCTACGCCCAGCTGACCAACCTGCTGCAGTCGGACAAGGACATCGACGCGATCTGGCTGGGCTGGGACGAGCTGGCCCCGCCAGCCGTGCGCGCGATCAAGGAGGCCGGGCTGGAGGACAAGGTCTTCGCGGTCGGCTTCGACGGCAACTCCTTCGCCTGGGACCTGATCCGGGAGGGCTCGCCGTACAAGATGGAGCCGGCGAACCCCTTCCCGCTCATGGGCGCCAAGGCGGTCGAGACCATCGAGACGATCGTCGGCGGCGGCACGCTGCCCAGCAAGGTCGTCTACATGAAGCCGTGCCTCGTCAACGAGGAGACGGTGCCGGCCGAGGGCGAGGAGCCCGACTGGGAGAACTGCGCCTTCTTCCCCGGCGACATCTGAGCCGGCCGACCCATCCACCACAGGCGACAGGCACCTGACGTGACGACACAGCACGAGCCGGGGCGGGACCCCGCCGCCCGCCCCGGCCCGCTCCTGACGGTCCGCGACGCGGTCAAGGACTACCCGGGCACGCGGGCGCTCGACCACATGGACTTCTCCCTCGACGCCGGTGAGGTGCACGCCCTCCTCGGCGAGAACGGTGCGGGCAAGTCCACCCTCATCAAGGCCCTGGCCGGGGCCATCCAGCTGACGTCGGGGACCGTCGAGATCGACGGCGCCGAGGTCGACGTGCGGAGCCCGCAGCGGGCCCAGGCCCTCGGGGTCTCGGTGGTGCACCAGCACGGCAACCTCGTGCCGGAGCTCTCGGTCACCGAGAACGTCCTGATGGTCGAGGGACTCGGCCGCCGCGCCGGCGTCCTCGTCGACTGGCGCCGGGCCCACCGGCGCACCCGCGAGCTGCTGGACCGGGTGGGCCTGCCCGACCTCGACCCGCACCGGGAGGTCAACAGCCTCGGGCCGCACCAGCAGGCGATGGTCGCGGTGGCCAAGGCGCTGGCGAGCAACGCGCGCGTCATCATCCTCGACGAGCCGACGACGTCGCTGCAGCCCGCGGAGGTCGACACCCTCTTCGCCCAGATGCGCCGGCTGGCCGAGGAGGGGATCGGGTTCGTCTTCGTCACCCACCGGCTCAACGAGGTCTTCAAGGTCTGCGACCGGATCACCGTCATGCGCGACGGCGGCCTGGTCGGCACGTGGCCGGCCGCCGAGCTCGACCACGACCGTCTCGTCGACCAGCTCGTCGGAGCGGAGAAGGCGATCGCCCACGAGGCGTTCACCGCGACCGCACCACCGCGCGAGGTGGTCCTGGAGGTGCGCGACCTGCGCGGGGACGTGCTGCGTGGCGTCGACCTCCAGGCACGCGCGGGCGAGGTCGTCGGCATCGCCAGCCTGCCCGGGGAGGGCGCCGGGGAGGTCGTGGAGTCGTTGTACGGCATCCGCCGCTCCCAGGGCGACGTCCTCGTCGAGGGCACGGTGCGCCGGATCCGCAGCCCGCAGCAGGCGGTCGCGGCGGGGATGGCGCTCGTGCCGCGGGACCGCCTCGCGCAGGGGCTGGTCAGCGAGCTGTCGGTCCGGGAGAACGCCACGCTGGCGTCCACGGCGTCGTACCGCACCGACCCCGTCCTGCGCATCATGCGCCGGGGCCGGGAGCGCAGCGAGGTCGCGGAGGTCATGGCCCAGCTCAGCCTGAAGAGCGGCGGGCTCGAGACCGAGGTCCGCACGCTCTCGGGCGGCAACCAGCAGAAGGTCGTCATCGGCCGGTGGCTGCTGCGGCGGGCCAAGGTCTACCTGCTCGACTCGCCCACCGCCGCGGTGGACGTCCACACCAAGGCCGAGATCTACGGCCTGGCCCGCAGCCTCGCCGACGGCGGCGCGGCGGTGGTCTTCACCTCCACCGAGCTCGAGGAGTTCGTCCGCGTCTGCGACCGGGTCCTCGTGCTCCACGACGGAGCGGTCGTCGGCGAGCTCGCCGGCGACGACATCACCGTCAACTCGATCATGCGACTGTCCTTCGGGAGGAAGAGTGTCTAGCTCAGCAGCAGTGGCCGAGTCGCCCCGCGCGACCGGCCCCCGGCGGGAGACGACGACGAGCGACAAGCTCATCGACGTCGTCAGCCGCTACGGAACCATCGCCAGCCTGGTGGCGTGCATCGCGATCTTCAGCCTGCTGAAGCCCGACGTCTTCGCGACCAGCCAGAACTTCTTCAACATCCTCAACCAGGTCTCGATCCTCGGCATCATCGCGCTCGGCCTCACCGTCGCGCTGGTCCAGGGCCTCTTCGACCTCAGCCTGGCCGGCATGGCCACCCTGGGCGGGTTCCTCGCCTGCAAGTGGCTCTCCGAGGGGACGATCGGCAGCCCGGTCCTCGCGGTGGTCGCGGTCATGGCGCTGGCGCTGGTGATCGGCGCCTTCAACGGCGTGGTCGTGGCGTACGGCGGCGTGTCGGCGTTCATCGTCACCCTCGCCGTCGGCTCGATCCTGACCGGCGTCGTGCTGGGCGTCTCGGACTCCCAGACCATCCTCTCCGGCATCCCCGACGGGTTCCTCGTCATGGGCCAGGGCGAGATCGGGCCGGTCCCGGCGCCGGTCGTCTTCCTCGCCGTGGTGGCCGTGGTCCTCTACGTCTTCCTCGAGCAGACCCAGCTCGGGCGCCACATGTACGCCATCGGCGGCAACGCCGAGACCGCGCGCCT
This sequence comes from Nocardioides sp. NPDC092400, assembly GCF_040684155.1. Lineage (NCBI taxonomy): Bacteria > Bacillati > Actinomycetota > Actinomycetes > Propionibacteriales > Nocardioidaceae > Nocardioides > Nocardioides sp. NPDC092400. The sequence continues at coordinate 211,982 of NZ_JBFBFJ010000001.1, forward strand.
CTCGGGCATCCCGGTCCGCCGCTACGCCCTCCTGGCGCTGGGGATCTCCGCGGCCTGCGCTGCGCTCGGCGGCATGATCGTGGCCGCGAACCTCGGCGTCGGCCGCCCGCAGGGCGTCGGGGACACCTACCTCCTCGACTCCTTCGCCGCCGCGTTCATCGGGGCGTCGACGCTGCGGCCCGGCCGGTTCCACATCCTCGGCACGGTCATCGGCGTGCTCCTCATCGGCGTCATCAACAACGGGCTGTCGATCATGGGCGTCGAGACGTTCTGGCAGTACGCCGTCCGCGGCATCATCCTGCTGCTCGCCGTCTTCGCCGCCAGCTTCCTGGTGATGAGGCGCCGATGAGCCAGCAGCGGCCCCGCGTCGTCGTCGTCGCCGGCGGCGCCCGCGCCGGCGGCATGGGACGGGCCATCGCGGAGTCGTTCCTCCGGCAGGGGGACACCCTGGTGCTCTCCGACGTGGGGGCGCCGCTGGCCAGCCACCCCGACTACGAGGTGGCGCCGCCCGACCACCTGGCGACGGCCGCCGCCGAGCTGTCCGCGCTGGGACCGGTGACCGCCCAGCCGTGCGACGTGACGAGCGAGGAGCAGGTCCGCGCGCTCTTCGACGCCGCGGTCGCCGAGCACGGGCGGGTCGACGTGCTGGTCAACTGCGCCGGGCTCGCCATCGGCCTGTCCCCGGTCACCGAGCTCTCGCTCGCGGACTGGCGGGTCAACCTCGAGGTGATGGCGACCGGAGCCTTCCTCTGCGCCCGCGAGGCAGCCCGGCGGATGGTGCCGCAGGGCAGCGGACGCATCATCACCATCGCCTCCCAGGCCGGGAAGACCGGCCAGCCGCTGCTCGCGGCGTACTCCGCCGCGAAGTTCGCCGTCATCGGGCTGACCCAGTCGATGGCCGCGGAGCTCGGCGAGCACGGCGTCACCGTCAACGCGATCTGCCCGGGCACCATCGACACCCCGCTGCTGGCGGTCCGGGGCGGCGTCTACGAGACGTTCTCCGGCGCGGCCGGCCGCACCGAGGAGGACTACCGCCGCCGGCTGGCCCGGCAGATCCCGGCCCGCCGGTTCGGGACGCCCGAGGACGTCGCCGCCGCGGCGCTCTACCTCGCCTCCGACGGCGCGTCGTTCGTCACCGGCGAGGCGCTCAACGTCACCGGTGGACAGGAGATGCACTGAGATGCCCCACCCGCTGGGAGTCGTCCTGCACGCCCCGCAGGACGTGCGCACCGAACCGCTCGAGCAGCCGCCCGTCGGGCCCACCGACGTGCTGCTCGACGTGGAGGCGTGCGGCGTCTGCGGGTCCGACCTGGCCTCCTACGCCCACGGGCACTACGTCGAGCCGGGCCAGGTGATGGGCCACGAGCTCTCCGCCACCGTCGCCGTCGCCGGGGAGGCGCTGTCGGGCCTCGAGCCGGGCACCCGCGTGGCCGTGCGCCCCATGCGCTCGTGCGGCCGGTGCGCCTACTGCCGCGACGGGGACACCCACCTGTGCGGCGCCACCGCCGGGCGCTCCCTCGGCTACGGCGCCCAGGGCGCGTTCGCCCAGCAGCTGCACCTCCCGGACGTCGAGGTCGGCCGCGACGTGGTACCCGTGCCGGCCGGCACCGACCCCTTCGACCTGCTCTGGGCCGAGCCGCTCGCCGTCGCGCTCCACGCCGTGCGCCTCGCCGGGGGCACCGCGAACGAGCGGGTGCTCGTCACCGGCGCCGGCGCCGTCGGACTGACCGTCGCGGCCGCGGCGATCGCCCAGGGGATCACCGTCCACGTCGTCGAGCCCGTCGAGCACCGCCGCGAGGCGGCCGAGCGGCTCGGGGCGACGGTCTCGGTGCCCGGCGAGCCCACCGAGGGCGCGCCCCACGACGCACTGCTCGACGCCTCCGGCGTCCCGGCCGCGGTCACCGCGGCCCTGCCCCTGCTCGCGCCGACCGCCCCCGTGGTGCTCGTCGGGCTGGACGACGCCCCCGTCCCGTGGCCGGTCGGCGCCCACCGGCTCACCGGGTCCTTCGGGTACGTCGACGCCGACTTCGCCACCGCCGTGGACCTGATCGTCGCCGGCCGCGTCGTGCTCGGCGACCTGGTCACCCACCGCTACCCGCTGGAGCAGGCCGGCCGTGCGCTGGACGCACCCCGGCCGGAGGACCACGTCGTCAAGGCGGCGATCGTGCCGCGCGCCTGACCCCGCCCCGGCCAGCCGGGCGGCCTCCGCCGCCGGCGGCCCCCACCCGCCCCCCGCGCCTGAACCGGCACGCTGCCGCGGCTCCCGCCCGCACCTGCCGCTAGGAGATCCGATGACCGTCCCCACCACCCCCACCGCCGTCCCGGGCCCGCCGCGCTCCTCGGTGGCCTTCGACCTCACCGACCACCGCGTCTGGGTCACCGGCGCCAGCCGGGGACTCGGCCGGGCGATGGCGCTCGGCTTCGCCGCCGCCGGCGCCCGGGTCGCGCTCACGGCCCGGTCGGCCGACACGGTCCAGCAGGTGGCCGACGAGATCGAGGAGCTCGGCGGCAAGCCGCTGGTGCTGGTCGGCTCGGTCTCCGACAGCGCCGCGGTCAGCGCGGCGGTGGAGGCCGTCCGGGAGAGCTGGGGCGGCCTCGACGCCCTGGTGAACTCCGCCGGCGTGAGCCCGATCTTCAAGCGCGCCGAGCTGGTCGACGACGAGGAGTGGCGCCACGTCCTCGAGGTCAACGTGACCGGGTCGTTCCTGTGCGCCCGCGAGGCCGGGAAGCTGATGCTCGACGGCGGCGGGGGAGCGGTCGTCAACATCTCCAGCATCCACGGCCAGGTCGGCATGGAGCGGATGGCGGCGTACTCCGCCAGCAAGGGTGCGATCGACGCGCTCACCCGCACGCTCGCACTGGAGTGGGCCGAGCGCGGCGTACGCGTCAACACGCTGTCGCCCGGCTACTTCGAGACCGACATGACCGAGGCGCTGCGCGGCCACCGGAAGTGGCGGGGCCACCTGCTCTCCAAGATCCCGCTCGGCCGGTTCGGCGTCCCCGAGGAGATCGTGTCGGCGGCGCTGTTCCTCGCCTCCGACGCCTCCGGCTTCATGACCGGCTCGAACATGGTCGTCGACGGCGGGTGGACCGCGGCATGAGCGTCGTGCCTGACGTCGGCGTGTGGGAGGCGCTCTACACGACCCGGGCGATGCGGCGGATGCGGCCCGATCCCGTGCCGGTCGACGTGCAGGCCAGGATCATGGACGCCGCGGTCCGGGCCCCCAGCGGCGGCGACACCCAGGCCTGGCGGTTCCTCCTCGTCGACGAGAGGGAGGTGCTCGCCCGGCTCTCCGGGCCCTACCGGGAGGCGGTCGCGCTGCTGTGGCGCGGCCACTACGCCGGCCAGGTGGCGGCGGCCGAGGCCGAGCCGGAGGCCGCGGCATCGGTGCGGTTCCGGCGCCTGCAGGCCAGCGTCCAGCACCTCGCCGACCACTTCGAGGACGTGCCGCTGCTCTTCTTCGCCTTCTCCCGTGGCGACCGCGACGGCAGCTCGACCTACCCGGCGGTCTGGTCCGCGATGCTCGCCGCCCGCGCGCAGGGCGTCGGCAGCGCGATGACCAACGTGCTGGACGTCTTCCGCCCCGACACCACCAAGGCGGTGCTCGGCGTGCCGCCGGACCGGGGGTGGACGCTCGCGGCGACCGTCGCGATGGGCTACCCGCTCGGCCGCTGGGGCGTCGCCCCGCGACGGCCGGCGCACGAGGTCACCTACCGCAACCGGTGGGGCGAGCCGGCCGGCTTCGACACCTCCGAGCCGCTCTGGTCACCGGACGGGCCGGCGTGACCGCGCCCGCACTGCCGCCGGTCGTCATGCCTGTCTCCGAGCCTGTCTCCATGCCGGTCTCCATGCCGGTGGCCGCGCCGCTCTACCCACCGCCGCCCTACGAGTTCCGCGCCGCCCGGCAGACCTGGGTGGTCTACGAGTCCGACCCCGGCCCGCTCGCGGCGTACCTCCCGGCCGGCGTCGTGCCGGACAGCGACCCGGCGGTCTGCGCGGCCTGGGCGTGCCACTACCCGACCTCGACGTTCGGTCCCTACCTCGAGGCCTACCTCGTCGTCCGCGTCCGGGTCGGCGACGAGCGCTTCTGGTACCAGCCGGTGATCGTCACCGACGCCGAGGCGCCGATGGCGGCGGGCCGGGAGCTGTGGGGGTACGGCAAGAAGCTGGCCGCGATCACCTGGTCCGGCCGCGACGGCGGCGGGCCCGGCACCGAGCAGCTGGTGATGACGGTCGAGCGACCGCGCGGCGTGCGCCTGATGACCCTGTCGGTGCTGCCCGAGCGGCTGCTCGGCCCCGAGGAGCTGGTCTCGCTCCGGACCGCGGAGCTGCTGCCCACGCTGAGCCACCGCCTGCTGCCGGCCTCCGAGCCGGGCCGCGGCCCGGTGGTCGACGAGCTCGTCGCCGTGGACGTGCGCGCCCGGTCGCACCGCGGCGCCGACGGGCGGCCGGAGCTGTGGCGCGGGCGGGGCGCGGTCGAGCTCGGCGCGGGCAGCGCCGCCGACCCGTGGCACGTGTTCGCGCCGCTGCGCGTGCTCGACGCCTTCACCGCGCTCACCGACTTCACCCTGCCCCTCGGGCGCGTGGTCGCCCGTCCCTGAGCGCCGGCGCCCGCCCGCCCCGCCCACGCGCCCGTTCGTCCACCCGTCCCCGAAGAAGGAGGCCCCCATGGGCTACCGCCGTACCCCCGAGGAGCTCGCCGCCGTCCGCGCGACCCTCGCCGACGTCGAGTTCGTCGGCGGGGAGTCGCTGAGCGTCGACTTCCTGACCCGCCCCGACGTCGTCCGCGACATCCTCCCCGCCGAGCTCGACCCGGGCGCCGAGCCGCGGGTGACCGTGCAGGTCAGCCGGTGGCGCAGCAGCTGCGTCGGCGACTTCGCGGCGTCCGCGGTCTACGTCAGCGCCAGCCACCGCGGCGTCGCCGGTGACTACGTGCTGACGATGTGGATGGACGACGACGTGCCGCTGCTCTTCGGACGCGACCTCTACGGCGAGCCGAAGAAGATCGGCACCTCGACGCTCTGGCGCAACGACGGTCACATGACCGGCGCCCTGGAGCGCCACGGCACCCGGCTCGTGGAGATCGAGGCCGACCTCGGGCCGGACCGCGGACCCACCGAGGTCGTGGGACGCAACTTCAACGTCAAGTACGAGCTCTGCCCGGGCGGCGACGCGCTCGCCGGGCCGCCGACCCTGATGATGGCCGAGTTCGCCCAGCGCACGACCCTCGTCCGCAAGGGCCCGGCCGTCCTGCGGCTGACCGGCACCGTCCACGACCCGCTCGACGACCTCGAGGTGCTCGAGCTGCGTGACGCGGTCTACGTGGAGACCGGCATGAAGGCCACCTGCGTGCCGCTCGGCCCGATGGACCCCGACGCCTTCCTCCCGCTCGCGCTGGGCCGCTCGGACCACTGGCCGGCGCTGGCGACGGCCCACCTGCCCGGGTGAGCCGAGCCGGAGCCGTCGGCACCGGCCTCCCTAGAGTGGGGGCATGACGGCTCCGGGAGTGGCGGACTGGCGCACCTACGACGCGCCGGCCCTGCCGCGGGTGCTGGACGCCGCGCTCCAGCGGTTCGCCGAGCAGGGCTACCACGGGACGAGCATCCGCCACCTCGCCGCCGACGCGGGGCTCTCGGTGCCGGGCGTCTACCACCACTACCGGTCCAAGCAGGAGATCCTGCTCGCGCTGATGATGGCGGTGATGGACGAGCTGCTCGAGCGCAGCGCCGCGGCGCTCGCCTCGGCACCCGAGGACCCCTCCGGCCAGTTCGACGCGCTGGTCGAGTCGCTCCTGCGCTTCCACATGTTCCGTCGGCGGCAGGCGTTCGTGGGCTCGAGCGAGATCCGCAGCCTGCTGCCCGAGAACCGGGCTCGCTACGTGGAGCGCCGCGACGAGCAGCAGCGGATGCTGGACCGCATCGTCGTCGGCGGGGCCGAGGCGGGGGTCTTCGGTACGCCGTACCCGCTGGACGCGGCGCGGGCGGTGGCGACGCTCTGCGTGGGCGTGGCGTCCTGGTACCGCGAGGAAGGCCCGCTCGCGGCGGACGAGCTGGTCCACCGGCACCTGGTGCTGGCACGGGGGCTCGTCGGCGCCTGACCGTCCCCTCCGGCGTTGACGGGCCGGGTCGACCGCTGCGAGACTGACCGAGCGAGCGATCGGTCGGCCGACTGCGCGCCCGCCCGAGGAGGCAACGATGAGTGACCAGAGGAACGACCTGGTGGCCCGGACGCGGGCGTTCGTCCGCGAGCACGTGCTGCCGGTGGACGACGAGCACGACGGCGACGTCGAGGCCGCGGGCGGCGACGGGCTGCGGGTGCGCCTGCAGGAGCTGGCACGGGCCGCGGGGGTGTTCGCGCCGCACGCGCCGGTGGACCTCGGCGGCCACGGGCTCGGGATGGTGGCCCGCTCGGCGGCTTTCGAGGAGGCCGGCTACTCCCTGTTCGGGCCGCTGGCGACCGGCATCGCCGCGCCCGACGAGGGCAACGTGCACCTGCTCGACCACGTGGCGACCGACGCCCAGCGGGCGACGTACCTGGCCCCGCTCGCGCGCGGCGAGGTGCGCTCGGCGTTCGCGATGACCGAGCCCGCCCCGGGCGCGGGGAGCGACCCCTCGGCGCTGCTGACCCGCGCGACCAAGGTGGACGGCGGGTGGGTGGTCAACGGCCGCAAGTGGTTCATCACCGGCGCCGACGGCGCGTCGTTCTTCATCACGATGGCCCGCACCAGCGGCGAGCCCGGCGGCGCCGGGTCGGCCGGCTCGGGCGGGGCGACGATGTTCCTCATGCCGGCCTCCACCGAGGGCCTCGACGTCGTCCGCCACGTCGGCACCGTGGACCGGTCGATGGTCGGCGGTCACTGCGAGGTCACCTTCACCGACGCCTTCGTCCCGGACTCGGAGGTGCTCGGCGGGGTCGACGAGGGCTTCCGGTACGCCCAGGTGCGCCTCGGGCCCGCGCGGATGACCCACGTGATGCGCTGGACCGGCGCCGCCCGCCGGGCCCACGAGGTCGCCGTGCGGCACGTGGCCGGGCGCCAGGCGTTCGGGTCGCGGCTGGCCGACCTCGGGATGATCCAGCAGATGGTCGCCGACAACGAGATCGACCTCGCGGCGACCCGTGCGCTGCTGAAGGCGGCCTGCGAGGAGCTCGACGCGGGGGAGCGGGCCTCGGCGAGCACCTCGATCGCGAAGACGTTCGCCGGCGAGGCGCTGCACCGCGTCGTCGACCGCGCGACCCAGATGTGCGGCGGGCTGGGCGTGTCCACCGAGCTGCCGGTGGCGCGGATCGCCCGCGAGATCCGGCCTTTCCGGATCTACGACGGCCCCTCGGAGGTGCACCGCTGGTCGATCGCCAAGCGCGCGGTGCGCCGGATCGAGAAGGAAGGGTCGTGAGCGGGGAGCCGGCCGCCTCCTCGCCGGAGCTGTCGCCGGACGAGCTCGCCGCGGTCGGCGAGCGGATGCTGGCGGCCGGCGCGCAGCTCGAGGGGCCGCTGACCGCGCGCCTGATCGCCGGCGGCCGGTCGAACCTGACGTACCGCCTCGACGACGGAGCCTCCGCGTGGGTGCTGCGGATGCCGCCGCGGTCCGGGCGCACCCCCTCGGCGCACGACGTCGCCCGGGAGTTCCGGGTGACCAGTGCGCTCGCCTCGGCCGGCGTGCCCGTCGCGCCGCCGGTGGTGCTGTGCGAGGACGAGGCCGCCATCGGGCTGCCGTTCGCGGTCGCGGCGTTCGTGCCGGGACGGACGGTGCAGTCGCGCACCGACCTCGACGACCTCGACGACGTCGCGCTGGAGGCGACCGTCGCGCGTCTCGTGGAGACCCTCGCCGGGCTGCACGCGGTCGACCACGTCGCGGCCGGGCTGGAGGGCTTCGGCCGCCCCGACGGGTACGCCGCACGGCAGGTGCGCCGTTGGAGCGGCCAGTGGGACATCGTCGGCGACCCCGCCCTGTCGCCGCTGGCGACCGAGCTGGGCGGCCGGCTCGCGGCGGCCGGGTTCGAGCAGCGCTCGACCGGCGTCGTCCACGGCGACTACCGCATCGACAACACGCTGCTCTCCCTGCGGTCGCCCGAGGACGGCGGGCCGCAGGTCGAGGCGGTGGTGGACTGGGAGCTCTCGACGATCGGCGACCCGGTGGCCGACGTCGCGATGATGTGCGTCTACCGCCACGCCGCGCTCGACCTGGTGCTCGGCTTCCCGACCGCGTGGACCAGCGAGCGGCTCCCGGCCCCCGACGCCCTCGCCGCGGCGTACGAGGCGGCGGGCGGGGTCCCGCTGGTCGACTGGGACCGCCACCTCGCCCTGGGCTACTTCAAGCTGGCGGTCATCGCCGCCGGGATCGACCACCGCTACCGCGCCGGGGCCACCCACGGCGAGGGCTTCGACAGTGCCGCCCGGGCCGTCGAGCCGCTGCTGGAGGCCGGTCTCCAACGGGTGTGACGTGGTCCCGAGGTGGTCCTGGTGCTTGGCGGGGGGCCTGCACGGGTAGGGGGTACGGGACCGCGAGGTGAAGGAGGACCCATGCCGCCCGAGACCATCGCCGGCCGGTACGACGTCGTGCGCGAGGTCGGCCGTGGCGGCATGGGTGCCGTCTGGCTGTGCCGCGACCGCACCCTGGGCCGCGAGGTCGCGGTCAAGCAGGTCGGCGGCCTGCCCGGCGAGTCGACGCCCCACCTGGCGCGTGCGCTGCGCGAGGCCCGCTCGTCGGCCGCGCTCAACCACCCCAACGTCGTGTCGATCTTCGACGCGATCGAGGACGGCGGCCACGTGTGGCTGGTCATGGAGTACCTCCCGTCCCGGACCCTCTCCGAGCTGCTCAAGGACGGCCCGCTCGACGTGCGCCGGGCGGCGCACCTGGGCGCGCAGGTCGCCGACGGCCTCGCCGCGGCGCACGCCCGGGGCGTGGTGCACCGCGACGTGAAGCCGGGCAACATCCTGGTCACCGACGACGACGTCGCGAAGATCTCCGACTTCGGCATCGCCCGCACCCTCGGCGAGGAGCAGCTGACCCAGACCGGGATGGTGGCGGGCACCCCGCTGTACTTCTCCCCGGCGCTCGCGCGCGGTGGCCAGCCGACGCCCGCGGACGACGTCTGGGCGCTCGGCGCCAGCCTGTACGCCGCCGTCGAGGGCCAGCCCCCGTGGCCGGCGCAGGAGAACTCGATCGCGATGCTCATGCACATCGTCGGCCACGAGCCGCCGGTGCCGCAGCACGCGGGGGCGCTCACCGGCCCGATCCGGCGGATGATGAACACCGACGCCGAGGCGCGGCCCAGCATGGCCGAGACCGCCGCCGCGCTGCGTGCGATCGCCGCCGGCAGCACGACCGCGCTCGCCGACGATGCGCCCACCGAGGCGCTCGCCGCCACGGCCGTCGCCCCGGCGGTGGTCGACCCCGACCCGACGCCGGACCCCACGCCTGCTCCCACCCCGGTCGCCCCGGTCGCGTCCGCGGCGACCGCCGCGGAGCCGGACCGTCGCCGCCGGCCCGTGGCGCTGCTGGCCGCGGCCGCGGTGCTCGTGCTCGCGCTGGGCGCGGCGCTGCTGGTCGGTCTCCTCGGCGGCGACGAGGAGGACGATCCCGGCACCGCCGGCGACCGGCCGAGCGGCCAGGCCTCGCGGACGCCGGACCGGGAGTCCGCGACGCCGAGCCCCACGCCGAGCCCGACGCCGACCCCGACGGAGGGGACCACGCCCTCGGAGGAGGAGTCGGCCGAGGAGCCCGAGGACACCGGAGGCCCCGGCACGTCGCCGGTCAGCAGCGGCAACGAGCAGCAGGTCGTCGAGGACTACTACTCGCTCCTGCCCGGTGACTACGAGACCGCCTGGGACGTGCTGTCGCCGCAGTACCAGCGCGAGCTCGGCTACGACTCCTACTCCGGCTTCTGGTCGACCATCGGCTCGGTCACCGTGGACGGGGTGGAGCCGCAGGGCGAGGGGACCGTGCTGGTGGACCTGACCTACGACGGGGGCGAGAGCGAGACCCGCCAGATCACCGTCCGCGGCGGGCGGATCGTCGCGGACGCGGTCGTCTGACCCCGCGGGGCCGCCGTCCGCCGTACCCTCAGGTGTGCGTCGATCACGGAGGGTGACGGACGGCGGTCGCGCGCTGCCGGCGTACTTCACCTCGCGCGCTCGACGTGCGCGCGCGGTCACCCGCCGGCTGCGGGAGACCGAGCGGCGGGCGGCCGAGACCAGCGAGCGCTACCGGTCGCTGTTCGAGTACCACCCCAGTGCGGTGTTCTCCCTCGACCTCGAGGGCCGCTTCGTGGAGGCCAACCCGGCGGCCGAGCGGGTCAGCGGGTACGGCGCGGACGAGCTGATCGGCATGGAGTTCGCCCGGATCCTGCTGCCGGAGGAGGTCGAGACGGTCGCCACGGCGTTCCTCGCGATCCTCGCCCGGGAGACCCGGCAGCTCGAGACGGCGGTCGTGCGTCCCGACGGCTCGACGGCCGAGGTGAGCGTCACCGGCCTGCCGATCGTGGTCGACGGGGAGGTGGTCGGGGTCTACGGCATCGCCGAGGACATCACCGCCCGCAACCGGATGCAGCGCGAGCTCGCCCGCACCCGGCGCAGCGCGGAGCAGGCCAACGAGGCGAAGTCGATGTTCCTCGCCAACGTGAGCCACGAGATCCGCACGCCGCTGACCGCCGTCATGGCGACCACCGAGCTGCTCGTCGACAGCGGCCTCGACCCCGACCAGGAGCGCCTCGCCGAGGTCGTGCAGCGCTCCAGCCGGCGGCTGCTGCGACTGGTCGACGACATCCTCGACTTCAGCGCGATCGAGTCGGGACGGGCCTCGGTGCACGACGTCGCCCTCGACCTGCCGGCGCTGGCCGCGGACGTGGTCGAGCTGGCCCGGCCGCAGGCGGAGGACAAGGGCCTGACGCTGACGCTCCTGGTGGACCCCGCCGTCCCGCGGGAGCTCACCGGCGACCCCGAGCGGCTCGCGCAGGTGCTCACCAACCTGCTGGACAACGCGGTGAAGTTCACCGGCGCCGGCGACGTCCGTGTCCGGATGGAGGTGGCCGAGGAGCGCCCGGCGAGCGTCAAGGTCCTGGTGCGGGTCGAGGACACCGGGATCGGCATCACCCACGAGCAGCAGGCCCGGCTGTTCCAGTCCTTCAGCCAGGGTGACTCCTCGATCACCCGCAGGTACGGCGGCACCGGGCTCGGCCTGGCGATCTGCAAGCAGCTGGTGACGTTGATGGGCGGCTCGATCTGGGTCTCCAGCGCGCCGGGCCGGGGGAGCACGTTCGCCTTCGCGCTGCCCCTCGGGCGCCCGGTGCTCGCCGACGACCACCTCTAGCGGTGGGGGGCGCTCGGCGCGGGGTCGGTCCCGGGGTCAGGTGCTGGCGTGGACCCAGCGGCGGAGCACGGCGTGCAGCTCGTCGGGGTGCACCGGCTTGGGGACGAAGTCGTCCATGCCGGCCGCGAGGCAGCGGTCCCGGTCCTCGCCCGAGACCCCCGCGGTCATCGCGATGACGGGCGTCCGGCGGACGTCGCCCTCGCGGCGCCGCAGCTCGGTCGTCGCGTCGTACCCGTCGAGCACCGGCATCTGGCAGTCCATCAGGACCGCGTCGTACCCCCGGGCGGCGAGCATGGTGAGCGCCTCGGCGCCGTCGCCGGCGACGTCGGCGGTGTAGCCGCGGGAGGCGAGGATGCCCACCGCGACGAGCTGGTTGATCTCGCTGTCCTCGACCACCAGCAGGTGGCCGCTGCCGGTCCGCGGGCGGTCCGGGGCAGGCGCGGCCGGGGCGGGGGCGGCGAGGGCCTCGGTGGCGACCTCGCGCAGCCGTGCCATGTGCAGGGGCTTGGCGAGGACCGGGCCGATCCCGGCGGCCCGGGCGTCGTCGAGGTCGACGGCGGGCTCGGAGGTGAGCAGCACCATCGGCGGGGCGTCCCCGCGGGCGGAGATGCGCCGGGCCAGCTCGAGGCCGTCCACCTCCGGCATGCACAGGTCCAGCAGGACGAGCGCGGGCTGCAGGCCGCCGGTCAGCAGGTCGAGCGCGGCGTCGGCGTCGGCGGCGAGGGTGACCTCCACGCCCCAGGCGCCGAGCTGGCCCTCCAGGACGAGCCGGTTGGTGGCGTTGTCGTCGACCACGAGGACGCGGCGACCCGTCAGCAGGTCGCCGCGGGCCGGGGCCGCCGGTGCGGGGGTGTCCGTCGCGAGCCGCATCGGCACCCGGAACCAGAACGTGCTGCCGGCCCCGGGCTCGCTGGTGACGCCCAGGGTGCCGCCCATCGCCCCCACGAGCTGGCGGCAGATGGCCAGGCCGAGCCCGGTGCCGCCGTACTCCCGGGTCGTGGAGGAGTCGGCCTGGGAGAACGGCTCGAAGACCTGGTCGCGCTGCTCGTCGGTGAGCCCGATCCCGGTGTCGCGCACCTCGAACCGCACCAGCACGCCGTCGTCGGTGTCCCCGTCGAGGTGCGCGGAGACGACCACCTCTCCCTCGTGGGTGAACTTCACGGCGTTCGAGGCGAGGTTGAGCAGCACCTGGCGCAGGCGGGCGGGGTCGCCCCGCAGCGCGGTGGGCAGGTCCGGGGCGCAGTAGGCGAGCAGCTCTAGCCCGCGCTCGCGGGCCTGGCCGGCGACCAGCTCGGCGGCGCCCTCGACGACCGCGACGAGGTCCAGGTCGACGGTCTCGAGCTCGAGCTTGCCGGCCTCGACCTTCGAGAAGTCCAGGATGTCGTCGATGATCGTCCGCAGCGCCTCGCCGGCCCCGCGCGCCCCCTCGGCGTACTGCCGCTGCCGGTCGGTCAGCGGGGTGTCGAGGAGCAGGCCGGTCAGCCCGATGACGCCGTTGAGGGGCGTCCGGATCTCGTGGCTCATCGTGGCGAGGAACGCCGACTTGGCCTCCGACGCGGCGCGGGCCGCGACGAGCGCCTCGGCCTCCCACCGCAGCTGGCGGGCCGTCCGGACGACGGCGACGGCCGCCAGGACCGCCGCGGCGGCCGCGACGACGAGGACGTCGGAGTCGCGGCCGAGCAGGTCGTCGACGACGAGGACACCGATGGGCGCCAGCAGCGGCACGATCGCGACCGCCATCCGGGTGCGCGCGTGGTCGCCGGCCGAGGCCTCGTCCCGGGTGGAGCCGCGGCGGGAGGGGCGCGGGCACGCCGACCGGGCGAGGAGCACCGCGCCGACCAGCCAGCCGAGGTCGAGCCAGGCCTCGGTCGCGCCGGAGAGCGGGAAGAGGAGGTAGCCGAGGTCGGAGAGGAGCCAGCAGCTGACGCCGACGGCGAACTCCAGCCCGATCCGGTCCCGCGTCGTCCGCGTGGCGAGCGCGCGGATCACCAGGCCCAGCAGGACCGCGTCGCAGACGGGGTACGCCGCGAGCACCAGCCGTTCGCCGGCGTCGAGGGACTGGTCGTGGGCGATCGCCGCGATCGAGGTGTTCCACAGCAGCATCACGCAGACGGTGACGACCGTGAGCGTGTCGAGCAGGACCTCGGCGTCGCGCCGTCCCCGCGACCGCACCCGCCAGAGCACCACCAGCATGGCGGCACCCAGCCCGAGGTAGCTGGCGAAGTAGGGCACGTCGGCCCAGGACACGTCCGGCTCCGGGCCGGTCCAGGCGTAGAGGTACCAGACCAGGTCGGCGACGGCGTTCGCGGTCAGTCCCGCCCCGACGAGCCCCGGCACGAGCCGCCTGCCCGGCGCCGAGGCGCGGACGCCGAGACCCGCGACGAGGGCGGCGCCGAAGACCACCACGACGTACGTCGCGTCGTAGGCGACCGTCGAGCCGCCGGCGAGGTTCAGCACCAGGCCCGCCAGCGCGAGGAGCAGGAGGCCGGCGGGGAGCGCGGACCTCACCAGGTCCTGGGAGGTCCACCGCGCACCGCTCACGCGGCCATTGTCAGGGCTGGGTCGAGCCGGCGTGGCCGTTTGCGCCCGAGCGTCGGGGTGATTTGGGGCTCGGCTCAGGCCCCCCGGTGCGCGGCGGCGAGGACGCGCGCGGCCTCGCGCTCGGCGTCGGCGTTGGCGACGCCGGCCCGGGAGCCGGCGAGCTTGGCGCGGATGTGCTCCCCGACGGTGATCGGGGCGTACGCCGAGCCGTCGCCGACGCAGGTGGGCAGCGTCTCGATGACCGCGTCGATGTTGCCGTCGTGGAAGAACGCCGCGCTGCGGCGCCGCTCGACGCGACCGTCGACGATGGGCGGCTTGACCCGGTGGAGGGTCGACATCCAGCGCTCGTTGGTCCAGCGCGCCATCAGGTCGCCGAGGTTGATGAGCAGGGCGCCGTCGGCCGGCTGCACGTCGTGCCAGCCGCCGTCGCGCCCCAGCACCTGCAGGCCCGCCACCTGGTCGGCCCACAGCACGGTGACGATGCCGTAGTCGGTGTGCTCGCCCATGCCGGTCAGGTCGCCGTCGAGCTGGAGCTCGCCGGGCTCGAGCGCGTAGTTGTTCATCCGCAGCACGTCGAGGCTGTGGTCGGTGTAGCGCTCGAAGAACCCCTCGGGCAGGTCGAGCGCGTCCGCGAACAGCGTCGTGAGCGTGCGGGCGACCCGGCCGGCCTCGTCGAAGTACGCCGACACGGCGGTGCGGAAGTGCTGCGCCTCCGCCGGCCAGGTGTTCTCGGGGTAGTCCGCCTCGGGCAGGTCGAGCCCGGGGTGGTCGGAGACCGCGGCGCCGACGTTGAAGGCCTCGAAGAAGTCGTGCATCCGGTTCGAGGGCGCCAGCCCCAGGCTCAGGCTGAGGGACTCGGTCTTCGGCGGTGCGTAGCCGCGGTTGACCTCTGGCGGGGTGCGGTACTGCTTCTTGACCTCCAGCGGGAGGAAGAAGAACTCGTCGAGGGCCTCGGCGAACGCGTCGGTGACCGACGTCGGCACCCCGTGCCCGACGACCTGGACGAACCCGACGGTGCGGGCCGCCTCGTCGAAGGCGGCCGCGGCCGCCGCGCGCTCCGCGGCGGTGCCGTGACCGACGTACGCGCTGATGTCGACGGTGGGGACGTGGAAGTCGGTCACGAGGGTGCCTCCGAGGTGGTCGGTGCGTCGGGGGTGGCGGCCACCCGCTCCTCCACGATGGAGAGGAGGGCGGCCTTGTCGGTGTCGTCGAGCCAGCAGGCCTCGACGGCGTTGCGGGTGAAGGTCGCGAGCTGGTCGCGGCGGTGGCCCAGCGCGTGGGCGAGCACCCGGTAGTCGTGCGTGGGGTCGGTGCCGAACATCGGCGGGTCGTCGGAGTCGATCGTCACCAGCAGGCCGGCGTCGACCATCTCGGCGATCCTCCGGTGCGTGCCGTCACCGCTGCCGGAGTAGCGGCCGATGTCGCTGCTGACCGGGGTGCACGTGAACGGCACCCGCTCCTCGACGCAGCGGCGCGTGATCGCCGGGTCGTCGACGACGTGGTAGCCGTGGTCGATGCGGCTGCAGCCCAGCTCGTCGAGCAGCACCTCGACGTGGTGCGGCGGGCCGGACTCCGAGTGCGCCGTACGCCGGAGGCCGTGGCGCTCGGCGAGCCGGTAGGCCTCGACGAACCGGCCCGGGGGACCGTTGACCTCGGCGTAGTCCAGCCCGATCCCGAGCACCTCGTCGACCCGGTGGGCGACGACCTGCTCGACCAGCTCCACCGCCGCGCCGCCGCTGCGCTCGCGGCAGATGCCGACGACGAGGTTCGCACGGATCCCCGTGTCCGTCGCGGCGTCGCGGGCGCCGGCGAGGACGCCGTCGAGGATCGTCGGGTACGGCACGCCGGGGTGGCCCGGCGGGCTGAGGTGGATCTCGCGGTACAGCACGCCGTGGGCGGCCCCACCGGCCGTCAGCGACTCGTAGGTCACCCGGTGGAAGTCGTCCGCGTCGCGGATCAGCGACCCCACCACGTCGAGCACCCGCAGGAACTCCCCGAGGTCCTCGTAGCTGTGGTGGTCGTAGAGCTCCTCGGCCGACCGTTCCAAGGGCACGCCGTGCTTGCGCGCCAGGTCCGCCACCGTCTCCGGCGCGACGCTGCCGATCAGGTGGCAGTGCAGGCTGACCTTCGGCAGCGCCGCCACCATCGCGTCGATCGCCGGGTCCGCCGGCACGGGCGTCGAGTGGACGCTGGTCGCGAGGCTCACGGCGTTGACCGTAGGGCGCCGGTGTTACGCGGTTGTCACGCCTGGACGACAGCCAGGCCCTCCGCCGGTCGAGCAGCCGAGCGCCAGCGAGGCGTCGTCGAGACCCGGCGAGGTGCGAGCCTGGGCGGCTGCTGCTGGTCGAGCAGCCGAGCGCCAGCGAGGCGTCGTCGAGACCCGGTGAGATGCGCAGGGCCTCGCGTGCGCGCCTCCGGCTGCCGGGCCAGAGGTGGTTGGGGTGGGGGCAGCGACGGGAGGGGGTACGGCGGGTGGTCGCGGCTGTCTCCCGGCTGCCAGGTCGCCCTGCTGGTCGAGCAGCCGAGCGCCAGCGAGGCGTCGTCGAGACCCGGTGAGGTGCGCAGGGCCTCGGCTACCTCGTCGGCCGGCGAAAAGTCCCCGAACTCCTGGTCCACGATGTGGTCTGACCTGGGGAAACAGCACCGGGACTGTCGGTGGTCGGTGCTTGAGTGGACCCATGGCCAAAGACTCCCGACACAGCGCACACGTGGTGTCACGCGCCGTCGCGAAGTCCCACACCCGCCTCGACCGAGCACACGAGTCGCACCTGTGGTCGATGTCGGATGACGACGTCACCGCCACACTCCTCGAGGCTGCTCGCCTCCGCGCCCGCGTCGAGGCGCTCGAGCTCCGCCTCGCCGCGGAAGCCGACCGTCGTCACGCCGGCGAACGGGTCGGCGCAACCGACACCGCGTCCTGGTGGGCCGTCGAGACCCGCCAGTCGAGGCCCTGTGCGAAGCACCGGATGCGGCTGGCCGAGTCCCTCGACCGCCACAGCCCGACGGTCAGCGCTCTCGCCGACGGTGATGTGTCGGTCGACCACGCTCGCGTGATCACCGAGTGCCTCGACAAGCTCCCCGCCGACCTGGACGACCCGACCATCCCGCTCCGTGCGGAGCAGCACCTGCTGGCCGAGGCGCGGCACCGTGACCCCAAGGCGTTGCGGGTCCTGGCCAAGCACGTCCTCACCGTCGTCGCACCCGAGATCGGCGAGGCACACGACGCCCGCGCCCTGGAGGCCGAGGAGCGCCTGGCCCGGGAGACCGCGTGGCTGACCATGAGCCCCGACGGGCGCGGGTCGGTGGTCGGGAAGTTCAAGATCCCCGAACTGCACGGCGCGATGCTGAAGAAGACGCTCCTCGCCTTCGCCGCGCCGAAGCATCAGGCAGCCACCCAGGAAGCAGGCGCGCCCGAGCCGGGCGAGCGGCGCCCGTCGCCGGAGCGGATGGGTGACGCGTTCTGCGAGCTCCTCGAACGCCTCCCCACCACCTCGGTCCCGAAGCTCGGCGGGCTCAACGCCACCGTGGTGGTCACGATGGACATCGCCTCGCTCATGGGTGGTCTCGCACCCGGTGTCCTCGAAGACGGCGCCACCATCTCCGCAGCCACCGCACGGAGACTGGCTTGTGAGGCGGGCTTGGTCCCCGCCGTCCTCGGCAGCACGTCAGAGCTGCTCGACCTCGGCCGCACCACCCGCCTCTTCACCGGCGCCCAACGCAGAGGCTTGAACCTCACCCAGCCGACCTGCACCGCAGACGGCTGCGACTGGCCCGCCCACCTCTGCCACGCCCACCACGACCAACCCTGGTCCGCAGGCGGCGCGACCGACCTGACCAACGCCCGCAACCTCTGCCCCAGGCACCACGCCCGGATCCACGACCCGACCTACGAGACCACCCACCTGCCCGGCGGGAAGGTCGCCTTCCACCGCAGGACCTAGGCCGACCCGAGCGGCTCCCTCCTCCACCGCAACCACAGCGGTCGACCCCCGCCGACCGTGAGCCGTCAAGCAGCCGCGCCCAGGACCTCGACCACAGCGGCGCGCAACCACGCGACTCGAGAAAGAAGCCTCGAGCCGAGCCGACCCGGCGGCCCGACGACCACCCCCAGGCCCTGCGCACCTCACCGGGTCTCGACGACGCTCGCCAGGGCTCGCTGCTCGACCAGCGGCCGCAGCCCGGCGACCACCCCGACGCCCTGCGCACCTCACGGGGTCTCGACGACGCTCGCTAGCGCTCGCTGCTCGACCATCAGGAAGCCGGCCCGACGACCACCCCCAGGCCCTGCGCACCTCACCGGGTCTCGACGACGCTCGCTAGCGCTCGCTGCTCGACCAGCGGGCGCACCCCGAGGCACTGCGCACCTCACCGGGTCTCGACGACGCTCGCTGGCGCTCGCTGCTCGACCAACAGAAGGCCGGCGCTCGCTGCTCGACCAGCAGGGGCGGGTCTCGACGACGACCAGCGACTCAGGCGGAGGTGGCGGTGCGGCCGAAGCGGCTGAGGACGGCTGCCTCGACGAGCTGGGCGAGCAGGTAGAGCAGCAGGGCGGTGACGGTGACGGTGACGACGAGTGCCCAGACACGGGCGTTCTGCGAGCGGCTCGCGGCCGAGACCAAGGCGTACCCGATGCCCTTGCCGGTGGCGAGCCACTCGGCCAGCAGCGCTCCGGTGAGGGCGCCGGGCACGGCGATGCGGACGGAGGCGAAGAGCGCCGGCAGGGCGGACGGGAAGCCGACGCGCAGCAGCACCGTGGACGGCGAGCCGCCGTAGACGAGCACGAGGTCGCGCATCTGAGGGGTGACCGAGCGCAGGCCGAGCACGATGTTCACCAGCGCCGGGAAGAGCACGACGACGGCGCTCATGATCGCGACGACGGCGTACCCGCGGCCGACCAGCAGGATCAGGATCGGTGCCAGCGCGATCAGCGGGACGGTCTGCAGGACGAGGGCGACCGGCATGACCGCGCCCTCGAGGAAGCGGTACCGCACGATGGCCGCCGCGAGCAGGATCGCGGTGAGCATGCCGGCGGCGAAGCCGATCCCGGCGTCGGTGAGGGTCTGGGCGAGCAGCGTCCAGATCTCCGAGCGGAGCTCCGCGGAGTCGTCCTCGCCGAAGAGGCTGGTCCACACCTCCGACGGCGTCTTGCCGACGTACGGCGAGACGTCCCAGATCCTCAGCGCGGCGATCCACAGGAGCACCACCACGACGAGGACGAACGCCATCGTCGCCACCTGGCGCGCCACCGACCGCAGGAAGGACCCGGCCCGCCCCGGCGTGGCGCCGAGGTCGCCGGGCAGCAGCGCGCTCACGAGGCGACCCCCTGCGACCACGGCGTGAGCAGGCGACCGACCAGTCCGATGAGGGCGTAGCACCCGCCCGCGACCAGCGCGCAGCCGATGCCGACGGCCCAGGCCTGCTCGACGTCGACGTTCTGCTGGGCGATCTTCAGGACCAGCGCGACCCCGCGCTGCACGCCGCCGACGTACTCGCCGAGGATCGCGCCGAGGAACGCCGCCGGCGCGCCGATCCGCAGCGCGGCGAGGATCGACGGCAGCGCCGCGACGAGCTGGACGGTGACGAGCTGGCGCAGCCGCCCGCCGCCGTACACCTGCACCACGTCGAGGCTGGTGCGGTCGGCGGACCGGAGGCCGAGCACGGTGCCGACGACGGTCGTGAAGAAGACCGAGAGCGCGGCGAGCGCGGTCGCGGTGCCCGAGCGCTGCCCCTCGTCGGGGTTGCCGATGACGATGAAGAGCACGGGGGCGATGGCCACCAGCGGCACGCAGTAGCTGATCACCGCCACCTGCATCAGCACCGGCTCGGCGAACGGCACCAGCAGGACGAGCGAGGCGACGACGAGGCCGGCGAGCGTGCCGTACGCGAAGCCGACCGCCGCCTCCTGCAGCGTCATCCCGAAGTGCAGCGAGTAGAAGGACCAGCCGTCGTCGACGGCGGTGGAGACGACGCCGTCCGGCGTGGGGATGCGTACGCCGGACAGCACGGTCAGCGCGGCGGCCCACCACAGCGCGACCAGGGCGAGGATCCCGAGGGCCCCTGTCGCGAGGGACCGGCCCGAGCCCGGGGTGCTCATCACTCCTCCCCGAAGAGGAGCTCGGAGGCGCGGTCGTGCAGCGCGTGGAACTCCGGCGTCCGCATCAGGTCCGGCGTGCGCGGGCGCGGCAGGTCGACGTCGATGACCTCCTTGACCCGGCCGGGCCGGGCGCTCATCACCGCGACCTTGTCGGAGAGGAAGATCGCCTCGGAGATGCCGTGGGTGACCATCAGCGTGGTCGCCGGCTTCTCGGTCCAGATCCGCAGCAGCTCGACGTTCAGCCGCTGACGGGTCATGTCGTCGAGCGCGCCGAACGGCTCGTCGAGCAGCAGCACCGACGGCTTGACGACCAGCGACCGCGCGATCGAGACCCGCTGGCGCATGCCGCCGGATAGCTGGGCCGGCTTCGCCTTCTCGAACCCCTCGAGGCCCACGAGCCGGATCAGCTCGGCGACGAGCGCCTCGTCCGGCCTCTGGCCCGAGACCTGGAAGGGCAGCCGGATGTTGGAGACGACCGAGCGCCAGGGGAGCAGCGCCGAGTCCTGGAACGCGATGCCGAGCTCGTGGTCGCGGCGCAGCTCCAGGGGTGTGCGGCCCTCGACGAGCGCGGTGCCCGAGGTCGGCTGCTCGAGCCCGGCCAGGATGCGCAGGATCGTGGACTTCCCGCAGCCGGAGGGACCGAGCAGGGACAGGAAGCTGCCCTTGTCGGTCCACAGGGTCGCGTCCTCGAGGGCGGTGACCGCGCGGCGGCCGACCCGGAAGGTCTTGGTCAGGTGGTCGATGCGCACACCGGTGCCGGTGGAGGCGGTGGCCTCCCCGGCACCGGTGTCCGTCGACGTCAGGGCGACGTCGGACATGTGGTGCCTCTCAGGTGGCTGGCCGTCGACGTGGACGGAGGGGTGGAGCAGCGCGGGTCAGGAGGGGAGCTCGGTGAGCTCGGGCTTCTCCTCGAGCAGCTCGGTGAGCAGCGAGAGGTCGAACAGCTCGTCGGCCTCGATGTCGATGCCGGCGGCCTCGAGGGTGGCGAGGTTCTGGTCGATGAGCTCGTCGGTGATGGTGAACAGGCCGTTGGCCTCGACGTCGGGCGTCACGATCAGGCCGGCCTGGACGTCGGACTGCTCGAGCTCCTTGTCCATGTCCAGACCGAGGTCCTTGCCGTACTCCTCGACGGCCATCCGGGCCCCCTCGTGGGGGTCGGCGAGCGCGTCCTGCCAGCCGCGGATCTCGGCCTCGAGGAAGGCCTTCACCTTGTCCGGCTCCTCCTCGATCATCCGCTCGGTGGTGATGACCGACTCCGCGACGAACGGCAGCCCGTTGTCGGCGAAGGGCAGGTTGGTGACCTCCATGCCCTGGGCCTGGACGGTGATCGACTCGTTGGTGACGTACGCCAGGAAGCCGTCGACCTCGCCGTCGATGAGCGGGGCGGGGTCGTACTCGACCGGCACCTTCTCCACGTCGGCCGGGTCGATCCCGTTGACCTCGAGCAGCGCGTCGAAGAGCGTCTCGTTGCCGCCGGCCTGGACGCCGATCTTCTTGCCCACGAGGTCCTCGGGGGTCGCGATGTCGCCACCGTCTTTGAGGGAGAGGATGGTGAAGGGGTTCTTCTGGAACTTGGTGCCGACGATCTTCAGCGGCGCGTCCTCCTCGGCGATGACCTGCGCGGTGGACACCGCGTTGCTCAGGCCGAAGTCGGCGTCCTCGGTCGCGACGAGGGTCTCGATGGCGCCCGGGCCGGGGTCCATGCTCACCGAGCTGAAACCGGCGTCCTCGTAGTAGCCCGCGCTGTCGGCGAAGAACTCACCGGCGAACTCGGCGTTCTTGATCCACGACAGCTGCAGGGTCGCCGCGCCGAAGTCGCCGCCGCCCGAGCTGCTGCTGCCGCCGTCGGCCGCCTCGGCGTCGCCGTCGTCGGAGCCGCAGGCGGTCAGCGAGAGGACCGCGGCGGCGAAGAGGGCCCCGGCACGAGTGGCGCGCGAGCGTGAGGTCATGGAGGTGCTCCGTCTCTGGTGGTGCGGTGGTCGCCGTCCCGGCACGGCTTCGGGTGGGCAGGACGCTAGGAGCGGGGGATTTCGCGGTCGGACGCTCCAGGTTTCGCAGCGGTTAAAACGCTCGTTTCACTGCCGGGTCCGTCGGTCGTGCGCCTCAGTAGTGGGTCCGGGCGGCGTGCCCGAGCCAGGTCTCGAACGGCGCGAACCGGTCCTCGACCGGCACCGCCGCCACCGCCATCGGCCAGGTCGCGCGGTCCGCGCCCATCAGGTCGTAGAACGCCCGGTCGTCGAAGCCGCCGCGGGCGGCGTCGTCGCGGTCCGCGGCGTACGCCACCCGGTCCAGCCGCGCCCACAGGGACGCCGAGACGCACAGCGGGCACGGCTCGCAGGAGGTGTAGAGCGTGCACCCGGCCAGCGAGAAGTCACGCAGCACCGCGCACGCGCGGCGGATCGCGACCACCTCGGCGTGCGCGGTCGGGTCGAGGTCGGGGGTCACCCGGTTCGTGCCCTCGGCGACCACCTCGCCGTCGCGGACGACGAGGGCCCCGAAGGGTCCGCCACCCGTCGCGACGTTCTCGACGGCGAGGGCGACGGCGCGGTCGAGCCAGGCCTGGTCGGTCATGGGTCCTCCTGGGGGGATCGGGTGCTGGAACGGGCGTTGCGGGCGAGCCGCCAGAGCCGGTCGCGGCTCATCGGCAGCTCGTGCGGGCGGGCCCCCAGCGCGTCGCGGACGGCGTTCGCGATCGCCGGGGCGACGGGGTTGTACGGCGCCTCGCTCATCGACTTCGCGCCGTGCGGGCCGAGCGCGTCGTGGGTGTCGGCGTACCGCACCTCGGTCTCGGGCAGGTCGCCCATCTGCGGCACCCGGTAGTTGCGGAAGCTCCGCGTCGTGACCTCGCCGTCGGCGAGCCGGACCTCCTCGAAGAGCGCGCTGCCGATGCCCTGGGCGACGCCGCCCTCCACCTGCCCCCGCAGCTGCTCGGGGTTGATGACCACGCCGGCGTCGACGGCCTGGACGGACCTCAGGATCCGCAGCTCGCCGGTGGCGGGGTCGAGCGCCACCCGGACGCCGTGGACGTTGAAGGCGACCGAGCGGGGCGACCCGTGGTGCTCGCCGCGCCCGACGACGCGGCCGTCGGCGTCGGGCGGCTCGCCGGCGGCCAGGCGCCGCCGGAGGTCGCGGGCCGCGGCGAGCACGGCGCTGCCGGCGACGACCGAGCCGGTCGACCCGTAGGCACCGGTGTCGTACGCCGCCGCGTCGGTGTCGCCGGCGTGCAGCCGGACCCGAGCGGGGTCCAGGCCGAGCTCCTCGGCGACCAGCTGGACGTGGACCGTCGCGGTGCCGTTGCCGAACTCCGCCGTGCCCACGCCGATGCTGACCGTGCCGTCCGGCTCGCAGGCGACCGTCGCGTCGGCGTGGTGGCCGCGTGGCGGGATGGTCGCGATCATCGCGGCGGCCAGCCCCTCGCCGACCAGCCAGCCCTCCGGTGCCGGGTCGCCGTCGCCGCGGGCGAGCGCCTCCTCGGCGAGGTCGAGGCACTGGTCGAGGCCGTAGCTGCCGAACACCAGGTCGGTGTCCGGCGCGCCGTTGACCACGAAGTCGTCGCCGGGCCGCACCACGTTGCGCCGCCGGACCTCGGCGGGGGAGAGGCCGACCTCCCGGGCCAGCTCGTCGAGCGCCGACTCGATCGCGAAGACGACCTGGCCGAGCCCGTAGCCGCGGAAGGCACCCGAGGGGACGTTGTGGGTGTAGACCGCCTCGGCGTCGAGGCGCTTGTTGGCGCAGCGGTAGAGCGCGACCGACTCGTGGCAGCCGTGGAAGAGCACGCCGGGCCCGTGGTTGCCGTAGGCGCCGGTGTCGCTCAGCACGTCGAGCCGCATCGCGGTCAGCACCCCGTCGGTGTCGGCGCCGAGCTCGACCTCGACCCGCATCGGGTGCCGGCCGGGCACCATCGTGAACTGCTGCTCGCGGGTCAGCTCGAGCTGCACCGGCTCACCGGTGCGCAGGACGGCCAGCGCCACGAGGTCCTCCACGACCATCTCCTGCTTGCCCCCGAACCCGCCGCCGACGCGGCCGGTCACCACCCGCACCCGGTCCCGCTCGAGGCCCAGCACGTGCGCGAGCTCGTCGCGCACCAGGAACGGCACCTGGGTGCTGCTGCGGACCACGAGCCGGCCGTCCTCGTCGAGCCAGCCGCGCGCGCCGTGGGTCTCGAGCGCCGCGTGGGTGACCCGGCCGGTGCGCCAGGTGCCGGAGACGCGGTGGGCGGCGGAGGCCAGCCCGGCCGCCACGTCGCCGACCTCGCCGTGGGTCTGGGCCACCACGTTGCGTGCGGGCTCGGAGATCCGGGAGCGGGCGGCCGACTTCTCGCCGTGCACGAGCGGCGAGCCGGGCCGCCGGGACTCCTCGGGGTCGTGGACGGCCGGCAGCACGTCGTACTCCACCTCGAGCAGGGCGACCGCGTGCTCGGCGACCGCGACCGACTCGGCGACGACCGCGGCTACGCGCTGGCCGCGGAACCGGACGACGTCGTCCAGCATCCGGGTGTCGTCGGGGTCGTCGAGCCGGCTGGCGTGCCGTCCGGTGGAGTAGAGGACGTCGGGGACGTCGCGGTGGGTGAGGACGAGGCGTACGCCGGGCAGCGCCGCCGCGCGGGCGGTGTCGATGCGGACGACCCGGGCGTGGGCGTGCGGGCTGGTCAGCAGCGCGAGGTACAGCACCCCGTCGAGCGGCAGGTCGAGGGTGTAGTCCTCCCACCCGGTCACCACGCGTCGAGCGGCGGGTGCAGGGGTGGAGCGGCCGAAGGCCCGGCCGCCGCCGCACGAGGAGACGTTGGTCTTCCCGGCGAGGGCGTCGCGGATCGAGCGGTAGCCGGTGCAGCGGCACAGGTTGCCCTTGAACGTCGCCTCGAGGTCCTCCCGCGTGACCGTGCCGTCCGGCTCGGCGAGCGCGGAGGCGGTGACGACGTACCCCGCGGTGCAGAAGCCGCACTGGAAGCCCTGCGCGTCGAGGAACCGCTGCTGCACCGGCCCGGGCTCCTCCGGCGTGCCGAGGCCCCGGACCGTGGTCACCTCGCGGCCGACCGCGCGGACGGCGGGGTGGACGCAGGAGTGCACGGGCCGGCCGTCGACGAGCACCGAGCAGGCGCCGCAGTCGCCGGCGTCGCAGCCCTTCTTCACCGAGGTGTTGCCGAGCTCGCGCAGCCAGGTGCGCAGGCACTGGCCGGGGGCGGGGTCGCCGGTGACCGGCGTGCCGTCGACGATCATCGGTGCACCTCCCCGGCCGGCGCACCGGCCAGCTCCCGGGCCACCTGGCGGGCGAGCACGGCGGTGACGTCGGCGCGCCAGTCCGAGGCGCCGTGCGGGTCGTCGTACCAGCAGTCCACGGCGGCCAGGCCCTCCTCGATCCGGTCCGCGGCGAGCACCACGGGGCGGGTGGTGGCGGCGGTGACCGTGATGCGGTCGCCGACGCCGATGACGACGGCCGAGGACCGGCCGTGCGGGGTGAGCGCGGCCCGGCGGAACGCGGTGGGCGCCTGCCGCTCGACCAGGGGCACGTCGACCGCGCGCAGCACCTCGCCGGGGGCCAGCGAGGTGGCGCGCACGCCGCGGACCAGCTCGGCCACCGGCTCGCGGCGCTCGCCGCCGTCCGGGGTCCACACCACCGCGGTGCCGCCCAGGGCGGCGGTCAGCGAGATCATCGCGCCGGCCGGGAGGGCGAGCGCGATGTTGCCGCCGACGGTCGCGGCGTGCTGGATCTTGAACGACATCAGGAACGCGTCCGCCGCGGACCGCACCAGCGGGGCGAGCGGGCCCAGCAGCGGGGAGGAGACCAGCTCGGCGACGGTGCAGGTGGCGCCCACCCGGAGCGTGCCGTCCTCGAGCAGCTCGACGGCCGGCCACCCGAGCGTGGTGAGGTCCACCAGCCCGGTGGTCGCGGGCTGCGGCTCGGAGAAGAGCCAGGTGCCGCCGCCGAGCAGCGCCTCCCCGGGGACGAGCCGGAGCCCGTCGCGGTCGGCGGGGCGGCGGAAGGAGGTCACGGTGTGCAGGTCCATCAGGCCTCGACCTCCCCGAGCAGGTCGTAGGTGCGGCTGATCGCGCCGACCCGTTCCCGCGCCGGTCGTCCGCGGCCGGAGAGGACGCCGTCGGCGAGCACGCTGACCACGCTCATCGCCGCGGCGTAGCTGTCGAAGGCCAGCCCGCTCTGCACCGGGCACTCCACCCAGACGTCCACGCGGCCGGCGAGCGGCAGCGCGGTCGGGTCGGCGACGAGGACGACGGTCGCGCCGGTCGCGCACGCCGCCTCGAGGAACTCCGCGAAGCCGCGGGGCCGTCGCCGGAAGCCGAGCACCACCACGGCGTCGCCGCGGCCGAGGTCGGCCAGCTCCTCGCCCATCACCTGGCCGGGCAGCGGCGCGAGCGTGACCGAGGAGCGGGCCTGGACCAGCTGCTGGCGCAGGTGCAGCGCGACGGGGTGGCTGTTGCGCCACCCGACCACGAGCAGCCGGCCGGCGCCCGCGAGGACCCGGGCGGCCTGGGCCAGCGCCGGCTGGTGCACCGCCCGGATGATCGCGTCGCCCTCCGCGGCGGCGTGCACGGCGAGGTCGGGACTGCCGTCGACGCGCCGCGGCTCGCCGGCGGTGCGGAGCGCACGCAGGTGCTCGCGGACCTCGTCGAAGTCGGCGAAGCCCAGGCTGCGGAAGAGCCGGCTCATCGTGGCCTTGGAGACGCCGGCGAGGGCGGCGAGCTCGGCGGCGCGGTACGTCGCGAGGTCGTCGAGGTGCTCGAGCAGGGTGGCCGCGGCCTTGCGCTCCTGCGGCGACAGCCCGCCGTGGTGCTGCGCGATCCGCTCGTCGATCCTCACGCGGCACCCCGCTCGCCGACGGCCGCGGCGACCGCGAGGACGGCCTGCTCCAGCGCGTCGATGCCGCGCGCCACGTCGACGCTGCGCACGTCCTCGTCGGGGTGGTGGCTGATCCCGTCGGAGCAGCGGAGGAAGAGCATCCCGACGCCGGTCACGGCCGCGACCGCCATCGCGTCGTGGCCCGCCCGGCTCCACAGCCCCAGCGGGTCGGTGTCGCCGGTGGTCGCGATCCCGGCGACGACCGCGCGCTGCAGCCACGGCGCGCACGGGGCGGCCGGGGCGGCGTGGGTCTCGACCACGTGCAGGGAGAGGCCGCGCGCGGTGCAGATCGCCTCGGCCTCGGCCCGCACGACCTCCCACATGGCGTCCCGCTCGGCGTCGGTCGCCGCGCGCAGGTCGAGGGTCAGGTCGGCGCGTCCGGGCACGACGTTCACCGCACCGGGGGAGACCTCGAGCCGACCGACGGTGGCGATGCAGCCGTGGTCGCCGGTCGCCCGCGCGAGCCGCTCGACCGCGGTGACGACCTCGCTGGCGCCCACCAGCGCGTCGCGCCGCCGGGAGTACGGCGTCCCGCCGGCGTGCCGCGCCTCGCCGAGCACGGTCAGCGCGAACCGCCGCGCGCCGGCGATCGTGGTGACGTAGCCCAGCGAGGCGTTGGCCGCCTCCAGGTGCGGCCCCTGCTCGATGTGCGCCTCGAGGTAGCCGACCAGCTCCTCGGGCCGCCGGCCGGCCTCGCCGACGCGGGCCGGGTCGAGGCCGAAGTCGTGGAACGCCTGCCGCAGCGTCGTCCCGTCGCGGTCGACCAGGTCCCACCAGGCCGGGTCCCAGGTGCCGGCCAATGCGCGGCTACCGAGCAGGGCGGTCCCGAACCGGGCGCCCTCCTCGTCGCCGAAGCCCACCACCTCGAGCGCGAAGGGCAGCTCGCGGCCCCGCAGCCGCGCGGCCACCTCCAGCGCCATGACGACGCCGAGCGGGCCGTCGTACCTCCCGGCGTCGGGGACGGTGTCGAGGTGGGAGCCGAGAAGCAGGGCGGGCATCCCCGGCACGGGCCCCTCGCGGCGGCCGCACTGGTTGCCCGCGGCGTCCTGCCACGCCCGCAGCCCGGCCGCCTCCATCCAGCCGGCGACCAGGGCGTTGGCGCGGGCGTGCTCGGTGGTGAGGTGGAGCCGCTCGACGGCGTCGGGGCGGCTGCTGAGGGCGGCGAGCTCGTCGCAGCGGGCCAGCGCCCGCTCGGCGCTCACGCGTAGACCTCGCGCGCCGCGCCGACCCCGCCGCCAGCGGTGACCGGCACCCCGGCCGCGCGCAGCACCTGCTCCAGCGCGGCGAGCGTGGTGAGGACGGCGTCGCGGCGGGCGTTGTGGCCCATCGTGCCGATCCGCCAGACCCGCCCGTGGAGGGGGCCGAAGGACGTGCCGATCTCGATGCCGAAGTCCTCGAGCAGGACGGCGCGCGCGGCGTCGCCGTCCACGCCGTCGGGGACCTCGACCGCCACGACGTTGTGCATCTTGTGGGCGACGTCGCCGAAGACCGCCAGGCCGAGACCGCGGACGCCCTCGAGCATCGCGCGGCCGTGCAGGGCGTGCCGGTCGACGGCCGCCGCCAGCCCCTCCTCGACGAGCAGGCGCGCGCACTCGCGGGCGCCGTACAGCATGGTCGTGGCCTCGGTGTGGTGGTTGAGCCGGCGCGGGCCCCAGTAGTCCATCACCTGCGCGAGGTCGAGGTAGTTGCTGGCGATCCGCACGCCCCGGCCCTGCTCGCCGTCCGCGCGGATGCCCGCCTCGACGTGCTTGCGGGCGTCGATCGCCGCGGCGGCGCGGTCGGAGACGGTGATCGGCGCGCTGCCCGACGGGCCGCCGAGGCACTTCTGCAGCCCGGCGGTGGCCACGTCGACGCCCCACGCGTCGGCCTCGAAGAGGTTGCCGCCCAGGCTCGCGGTGGCGTCGCAGTAGAGCAGCGCGTCGTGCCGCCGGCAGATCTCCCCGAGGTCCGCGAGCGGCTGGCACATCGTGGTCGAGGTGTCCCCCTGGACGACCGCGACGAGCCGGGGCCGGACGGCGGCGACGGCCGCCTCCAGCTGCTCGGGCGCGACCACCTGCCCCCAGGCCACCTCGGTGGTGTGCACCTCGGCCCCGCACCGCTCCGCGATCTCCACGAGCAGGTGGCCGAACCGGCCGAAGACCGGCACGAGCACCCGGTCGCCCGGCTCGAGGAGGCTGACCAGGGCCGCCTCGATCCCGGCGCGCGAGGTGCCGTCGACGAGGAACGTCTGCTCGTTGGCGGTGCGGAAGACCTCGCGGTAGAGCGCCATCGTCTCGTTCATGTACGCCGTCATCGCGGGGTCGTACTGGCCGACCAGCTGCGCCGACATCGCTCGGAGCACCCGCGGGTCGGCGTTGACCGGGCCGGGCCCCATCAGCAGCCGCGGCGGCGGGTGGACCTGGCCGCTCATGCGCTCCTCCGCAGCATCCGGCCGTGCTCGTGGTCGACCGCCGGGCGGCCGCGCACCAGGGTCGCGACGACCCGGCCGGCCAGGGACAGCCCGTCGTAGGCGCTGATCGGGTTGCGGTGCGCCAGCGCCTCGGCGCGGACGTCGGTCGTGGCTCTCGGGTCGTGGACGACCAGGTCGGCGTCGGCACCGACGGCGATCCGCCCCTTGCCGGTGAGCCCGACGAGGTCGGCGGTGCCGGTCGACATCCACGCCGCGACCCGCTCGATCCCGATGCCGCGCGCTGCCGCCTCCGCCGCGACCGCGGTGAACCCGACCTGCAGCCCGGCGACGCCGCCCCACGCCTGCTGGAGGTCGCCGTCGCCGCGGTGCTTCTCCTCGGCGGTCGCGGGGGAGTGGTCGGAGACGACCACGTCGACGACGCCGTCGAGGAGTCCCTGCCACAGCAGGTCGCGGTTGGCCGCGTCGCGGATCGGCGGGCAGCACTTGAACTCCGGCGCCGCGTCGGGGATCGCCGCGGCCTCCAGGCAGAGGTAGTGCGGGCAGGTCTCGACGGTGACCGGGACGCCCTCCGCGCGCGCGTCGGCGAGCAGGTCGAGGGCCCGGGCGCTGGAGAGGTGCAGCACGTGCACCCGGGCGCCGGTCTCCCGCGCGCCGTCCAGCACGCGACGTACCGCCGCGGTCTCGGCCTCGTCGGGCCGGGAGAGCAGGAAGTCGGCGTACGCCCGGCTCGGCGGGTGCGGCGCGGCGCCGAGGACGTCCGCGTCCTCGGCGTGGACGACCATCAGGCTGCCCAGCCGGGCCACCTCCGCGAGCGCCGTCTTGAACCCGACCGCGTCCAGCGGCGGGAACTCCTCCACGCCGGAGGGTGACAGGAAGCACTTGAAGCCCAGGACGCCCGCGTCGTGGAGCGGCTCCAGGTCGGCGACGTTGCCGGGCACGGCGCCGCCCCAGAACGCCACGTCCACGGCGAGCTGCCCCGCCGCCGCGGCCTGCTTGGCGTGCAGCGCCCCGACGCTGGTGGTCGGCGGCAGCGAGTTGAGCGGCATGTCGACGAGCGTCGTCACGCCGCCGGCGTGCGCCGCCCGCGTGGCGGTGGCGAAGCCCTCCCAGTGGGTGCGTCCCGGCTCGTTGACGTGGACGTGGGTGTCGACCGCGCCCGGCAGGAGGTACGCCGCCTCCGGCACGTCGAGCACCGGGCCGACGACCGGGTGGTCGAACGGCTCGATCCCGCTGACCTGGCCCGCGGCGATCGTCACGGTGGCCGGCCGGAGCGCGCCGTCGACGAGCACCTGCCGCGCGCGCACGGCGGCGTACTGCTCCGCGGTGCCGGCCCCGGTGCTCACGCGAACCCCGCGACCGTGGCCCACGCGCGGGGCTCGCGGGCCTCGCCCTCGCGCTGGACCGTCGCCTGGATCAGCCCGTAGGGGCGGTCCGCGGCGAGGAAGACCTCGCCGGGGTTGTCCAGCCCGAACGGTGCGAGGTCGACGAGGAAGTGGTGGTTGTTCGGGCACGAGAGCCGGACCTCGGCGATGCCGGGGAACGCCTCGAGGACGGCCTTGCCCATCGCGAAGATCGTCTGCTGCAGCGCGAGCGAGTGCAGGTCGGCGAAGGTCTCGAGCAGCAGGTCGCGCACCGCGGCGTACGTCGCGTCGAAGCCGTTCGAGCCGTCCGACCCCGGCGGCAGCTCGGCGTAGCGCCACCAGGCCGTCACGTCGGTGGCGAGTATCCGGTCGTCGGTCTCGGGCAGGGTCGTGTAGCGGTCGCGGGGGAAGCCGGCGAACTCCGACCCGGTCGACTTCAGCACCGTCAGGTCGCGCAGGCCGGCCAGCACGAACACCTCGTCCCCGTCGCGCTGCACCAGCGTCGTGCGCGTCTCGCGCCCGGTGCGCACGAAGGAGTGGTCGTGCGGCTCGCCGCCGACCTCGATGCGGTCCCAGGAGTGCTGCTGCGCCTCCCAGCGCCCGCCGTCGACCCAGGGGAACCCGGTCGTGAAGTGCTCGGCGAGCCGCAGCAGGAGCTCCTCGGGAGCCCCGATGCCGTCGCGGGCGAAGGCGTAGACGGTGTTCTTCTGGGTGTCGGTGGCGACGACCTGGCTGTTGTCGCCGTCGGTGTGGCAGGCCGCGAAGTCGCCGCGGAGCTGGCTGGTGACGGTGAGGTCGGTGATCCGGTGCTTCCCGCTGGTCGAGCCCGTCGAGCCCTCGCGGTCGACGCGGACCAGGCGGCACTCGGCCTTGCCGTACTGGTTCTCCCCGAGGACGACGTCGCCCGTGGCCATCGCTCAGCTCCCCTTGTAGGTGGTGTAGGCGAACGGGCTCAGCAGCAGCGCGACGTGGTGGTGCGGCTCGGCTCCGTCGACGGTGAGGTCGACCCGCACGACGGGGTGGAAGGCGGTCGCCGTCGCGAACGTCAGCGCGTGGTGCCCGCCGTCGAGCACGGTCACGAACCGGATCCGTCCGTCTGCGTCGGTGCGCGCCCGCTCCAGCTCGGCGCCGGCGCCGGTGGCGAGGACGACCTCGAGGTCCGCGCGGGGCGCGCCCGCCCCGGCGTCGAGCACGTGGGTGGACAGGGTGGTCACGAGAAGAGCCCCCTCAGCCGCAGCACGGCGATCTCGGCGAGCTGGGCCCGCGTGACCTCGAGCTCGGTGGCCGGGTCGTTGCCCAGGCGCTGCTCGAGCTGCTCGAGGACCTCCCCGGCGCTGCGACCCGCGGCCCGGACGAGGAAGACCCGACCGAAGCGCTCCTCGTACGCCGCGTTGCCGGCGGCGATCCGCTCCTGGGCCCCGGCCTCGTCCCCGGCGTCCGAGCCGACGCGGGACTGCTCGCGCCGCGACATCTCCGCGCTCGCGCCGCTCCCGGCGTGCCGCTCACCGATCCGCGGGTGGTCGGCGAGGGCCCGCTCGACCTCCTCGACCGTCCACGTCGCGGTCAGCGCCTCCGCGTGCGCGACGAGCGCCTCGACGCCCGCGTAGGGCCGGTCCGCGACGACCGCGTCGACCCACGAGGCGATGTCGGCGCAGGGCCGCACCACCTCGGCCGCCCCGGCCTCGTCCATCGCGTTCAGCTGCTCGATCCGCACGTCCGCTCCTCCCTGGAGCGGCTGAAGCTAGGCAGCTGGCGTGTCGCCGGATCGAAACCGCCGTTTCAGCGGCGTTACGGTCCGCGCCCGTGCGTTTCGGTGCCGCACGAATCGTTCAATTGCGCGGTTGTGACCGGTGACCGGCCGGTTCGCGCGTCGCAATCGTTCAATTGCGCGATTGCGGCGGCCCCGCCAGCTCGCCCGCGAGCCGCAGCAGGTCCCGGTCCCGGCCGGGCGCGGCGACGAGGCACGCGCCGACGGGCAGACCGCCGGCGCCGGGAGCGGTGGTGGTCGGCACCGACACGGCCGGCAGCCCGGCGAGCGCGGCCAGGCAGGTCAGCTGCATGGTGGCGGCGCGGACCGGTTCCATGTCCTCGCCGAGCAGCGGGGCGACCGAGGAGGCTGACGGGAGCAGCAGCACCCGCGCGCCGACCAGCGACCGGACCGCCGCACGAGCCTCGGCCACGACCGCCCGCGCGGCCGACACCTGGCCGTCCGTGACCGTCCGGGCGTGCTCGAACCGTGCCCGGACGTCCGGCCCCAGCACGTGCATGCGGCCCTCAAGCCACGCGCCGTGGGACTGCCAGGCCTCCCAGGCCTGCACGGTCCGGAACGCGTCGAGCCACGCCGGCAGGTCGGCCGTCGGCCAGTGCTCCTCGCCCGCGCCCGCCGGGACGACGGCCCGCACGGCGGCGGCCACCTCCGGCGAGGCCAGGTCGACCAGGCCGGGCACCACGACCACGTCGCCAGCCGCGAACCCGCCCGACCCGCCCGTAGCCGGCGGCAGCAGCACGTCCCCGACGGCCACGAGCAGCTCCACCGTGCGCGTCAGCCAACCGACGGCGTCGTACGACGGGGCGAGCGGGACCAGCCCGTCGACCGGCACGGCGCCGGTGGTGGTGCGGATGCCGAAGAGGCCCTGGTACGCCGCCGGCACCCGGATCGAGCCGCCGGTGTCGGTGCCGAGGCCGATGGTGGCGTGGCCCAGCGAGACGGCGGAGGCGGAGCCGGAGGTCGAGCCGCCGGGGACGCGGTACGGCGCGCGCGGGTTGGGCGGCGCTCCGGTGTGCGCGTTCGTGCCGGCCAGCGACCAGGCGAGCTCGTCGGTCCGGGCGATCCCGCGCACGTCGGCGCCCGCGGCGAGGAGGCGGGCCACCGCGTCCGCGTGGTCGCGGGCGGTCGGGGCGGCGTCGAGCCAGGCCGGGTTGCCGGCACCGGTGCGGTGGCCGGCGATGGCGTACAGGTCCTTGACGGCCACCGACTCCCCGGCCAGCGGGCCGGAGCCCGAGCCGTGCACGAGCGGGTCGCCGACGACGCGCCACACGCGGGTGTCGAGCGCGGGCGCGGGCGCGGCGACGTGCGCGGCGGTGACCTGCCAGCCGTCGGCGAGCCGCGCCCACAGCTGGGTCTGCTGCCCGCGACCGCCCCGCTCGAGCTCGGTGACCGCGACCACGAGCGCGTGGTCGTCGTCGATCGTCTGCACGTGCGTCTGCACGATCCGCCGCCGGGGCGCGCCGCCCCGCCGCCCGCGGAAGGCGCTGATCGCGTCGTGCCCGACGAGCAGCCCCGCCGCGTCGCCGCGCAGGGTCGTGGGACCGGACGCGAAGAGCCGGTCGAGGGCCTCGAGGTCGTCGTCCATCAGCGCGCGCTCGTAGGCCCAGAAGGCCTCGACGAGGCCGGGCGGGACGGGCTTGGCCGCGCCGGAGGGCGCCGCGGGGGAGTCGGTCACGAGAAGTCACTCTTCCGGATCCGCGCGTGCACGCCCTTCACGACATCCACGACCTGCGAGATCTCGAAGTCCGTCGCGGCGCTGAGGTAGGCGTAGGCCAGCGCCGGGTCCATGCCGTACGCCGCGCCGAGCAGCGCGATCGCGGCGCGCACGCAGTTCTGCACGGCCACGTCGAGGTCCTCGTCGAGCCCGGTCGGCACCAGGTGCTCGCCCGTCTCGGCCAGCGGCCCGGCCAGCTCACCGAAGCGGCGTACCGCCTCCGCCCGCGGCACCACCTCCAGCCGCACCGTCGCCCGCAGCGACGCTTCCATGGCGGTCAGCGACACCTCGCCGCAGCCCTGCGCGAAGTGCGGGTCGCCGACGTAGGCCAGCGCGCCGTCGACCTGCACCGGCAGGTAGAGCGTCGAGCCGACGGTCAGGAGGTTGATGTCGAGGTTGCCGCCGTGCGGACCGGGCGGCACCGAGTGCGGCCGCTCGTCGCCGGCCACCGCGACGCCCATGATCCCCAGGAACGGCGCCAGCGGGAACGACACCCGCGGCTCCTCGCCGGGCCGCAGCGGCAGCCGTCCGTGCGTCCCGTCCTCGCTGACGGTGGCGAAGGCGGAGAAGCAGGCGGCGGCCTCGAGCGGGTACTCACCGGCCAGGCACCCCCGCCCGTGCCGGTTGGAGATGACGCCGTACGGCACCCGGGGGAGCGCCTCGACCAGCGTCATCGCCAGCAGGTCACCGGGCCGGGCGCCCTCGACCCGGACGGGCCGGCTGACCACGTGCGGACCGTCCACGCCGAAGGTGCGCGGCAGGTCGCTCGCCGCGATCGCCACCGCGTCCCGGAGCACCTCGCCCGCGTCGTGCTCGCCGAAGAACCGCTCGGGGTCGCGCCCCTGGTCCTCGAGGATCCCCTCGTGGCTGACGGTGTCGAAGGTGACCTCCGTCCCCGGCTCGACGCTCAGCACCGGCGCGTCGGCGGCGCAGGGCAGCCGTCCCCACAGGACGGTGTCCGGCGCGGCCGGGAGGTACGTCGAGGACCGGATCGGGCCGGCACCGGGCTGCAGGATCACCCGCCGGACCGTAGGGAACGGTTGTTTCAGCCGTGTCTCGCCCAGCCGACGGCGAGCACTCAGACGGCCAGCGTCACGGCCAGCAGCACGGCCGCGACCAGCACCGCGCCGGTCATCACCACGCCCAGCCCGAACCGCGGCAGCGGCCGCCCGGTCCGCATCGCGCGCTCCACCAGCGACCACCGCCGGTAGGCGAGCACGGTGGTGCCGCCGCCGAGCAGGAGCAGGACGACCACGAGCGTGCGCCGGAGCCACTCGGGGTCCGGCACCCCCAGCGAGTCCATCGCCACCGCCCCCGCCATCACCGCCAGCGCGGTGCGCACCCAGGCGAGGAACGTGCGTTCGTTGGCCAGCGTGTACCTCGGGTCCGGCTCCCCACCCTCGTCGTACACGCCCATGCCGGGCATCATCGCGCACGCCCGGATCGGTAGCGTCGCGGGCATGCACGAGTACGACGCCCAGACCGCCGTCACGCCCACCGGGGACGGCCGGTACGCCGCCGAGCTGTCCGACGGCTGGCACGTCGGCGGCGGCATCAACGGCGGTTACCTCCTGGCGATCATCGGCCGGGCGATCAGCGAGCACCTGCCCACCAAGCCGCACCCGCTCTCGGTGAGCGCCTACTACCTCTCCGCCTCGGTGGCCGGACCGGCCGAGGTCGCCCTCGACGTCCGCCGCGACGGCGGCAGCATCGCGACCGTCGCCGCCGACCTCCGGCAGGGGGACCAGACGAGGATCACCGCGCTCGCGACGTACGGCGACCTCATCCGGCTCGGCGACGACGTCCGCACCACCGCCGAGGAGCCGCACCTGCCGCCGGTCGAGGAGTGCGTGCCCTCCTCGCTGGCGCCCGAGGAGGTACGTCGCGCGGCGCCGCTCATGCAGCGCTTCGACATGCGCTTCCACCCCGACCACGTGGGCTGGGCGGTCGGCGAGCCCGGCCGCACCGGCGTCATCTCCGCCTGGTTCCGGCTCGCCGACGGCCGCGAGCCGGACCCGGTCTCGCTGCTCCTCGCCGTGGACGCCCTCCCGCCGGTCACCTTCGACCTCGGCATGCCCGGCTGGGCGCCGACCCTCGAGCTGACCGCCCACGTCCGCGCCGTACCTGCGCCCGGCTGGCTCAAGGTCCGCCACGCCACCCGGAACATGGCCGGCGGCATGTTCGAGGAGGACTGCGAGGTGTGGGACTCCACCGGCCGCCTCGTCGCCCAGTCCCGCCAGCTCGCCCGCCAGCCCCGCTGACCCCCGCTGGTCGAGCAGCGAGCGCCAGCGAGCGTCGTCGAGACCCGGCGACGTGCGCAGTGCCCCGAGCAGCGCGCCAGCGACCACCGCTGGTCGAGCAGCGAGCGCCAGCGAGCGTCGTCGAGACCCGGCGACGTGCGCAGTGCCCCGAGCAGCGCGCCAGCGACCACCGCTGGTCGAGC
>NZ_JBFBFJ010000001.1:248568-1246645 GCF_040684155.1 Nocardioides sp. NPDC092400
ACCAGCGAGCGCCAGCGAGCGTCGTCGAGACCCCGTGACGGACGCAGGGCCTCGGGCACAGGGCAGGGCGCAGGGCCGAGGAGCTACCCGACCCGCTCGACGTCGGAGTCGTGGATCGCGGGCCCGCGCTCGAGCCACCACGCGGCGGCGCGGCGCACGTCGTCGGCGTCGTGGTCGGCGAGCTCCTTGACCTCCGGCGCGCCCTGCATGCCGAGCGCGAAGAGCATCGCGTGCCGCTCGGCCGGCCGCTGCTGGCCGGCGACGGAGTCGGCGAGGGTCGCGGCGTCCGCGGGGTCCAGCGCGGAGCGCGCCATCCCCATGTTCAGCAGCGCACGGGTGCGGATGGTCGGCCGCTCCTCGGAGTGGATCCGCCGCACCACCTTGTCGTGCCGGTCGCCGTGCCCCACGCGCATCAGCACCGTCCACGCCCGCGCGGAGAGCAGGTCGTTGGGGTGCGCGGTCAGCCGCAGGCACTGCTCGGCGACGGCCGGCGCGTACGGGCTGGCGGCGATCACCAGCGCCGCGTGGTGCCGCCGCGCCTTGTGCACGTGCAGCAGCGCCTCGCGCAGCAGCCGCCGCAGCATGGGGTCCGGCTCGCGCGAGTGCTGGGTGGGCGTCTGGGCCTGGGCGGTCGCAGCCAGCTCGGCGACGATCGCGACGGTCTGGGTGTGGGGGACCAGCTCGGACGTCGTGCGCGCCTGGGTCACCATGCCGAACGCCCGCCTCGTCCGCAGCCCGCCGCTCACCCGCTCCCAGGAGCTGTCCGGCAGGTGCACCGCGAGGTCGAAGAAGTCGAGCCGCCCGTCGAGCGGGTCGTGCCGCCGCAGCGCACCGACCACGGCGCTCTCGAGCTGAGCGAGCGCATCGGCCTTGAGGTGCCCGCGCGCGATCTTGTACGCCGCCACCGACGCGGCGGCGCGCCGCAGGTTGCCGTCGTCGCTGCCGAGCAGGCGCAGGACCAGGTCACCGGCGGGCGCGTCGGGCAGCTCGGTCAGCAGGTTCAGGACCGGCGCGACGACCTGTGCGTCCGGGTGCACCACGAACCCGCCGATCGCCCGCAGCATCGGCCGCTGCGCCGCGTTGTGGCGCAGCATCGTCGCCGCCGCCTCGTACCGGCGCACGTACGCCGGCCCCACCGCCACGCCGAGCTCCTCGACCAGCCGGCCGCACAGCCGCGTCCACTCCTCCTTGCGCAGGAAGACCCGGTCGAACCGGTGCAGCTGCTCGGCCAGCCGCAGCCACAGCGCGCCCCCGGCGTCGCCCCGCTCGGCCGCGTCCAGCATCCCCTCGAACGACCCGGGCGTCACCGTCTCGTCCTCGCGCAGCGCCGTCTCGCGCGGCGGGGGACCGCTGCCGAAGGCGCGACGCAGGCCGCTGGCCACCGACACCAAGGCACCCTCGGGCAGCCCGAGGACCTGCTCGTACGTCGCCACGACCCGCCCCGGCACCGGCTGCAGCCCGGACTCCCACCGCGACACGCGCGTGTTGTCGACCTGGACCCCGCGCTCCTTGAGGACTTTCAGGAAGCCGTCGCGCCGGGCCAGCTCGGGGTCCGGTCCCAGCAGCCGGTTGGTGCTGAGCAGCCACGCGACCCGCTGGTCGACGCCCACACCGAGCTCGGTGATCGGGGTGCTGTCGACCGGGAGCTTCTGCGGGCGACCGCGTCGGCGGGCGGCGCCCGAGCCCTCGCCCGTGCCTGTCATGCGGTCCTCTCCGGGCGGATGGGTCGAAGTGACTCCATGACCCGGTTCACGTCGTCGGGACCCATTTATTGCAGAAGTAAAGAGCGACTGCAACAAGTACGAGGTGGTCCAAGCCACCTCCCTAATGTTCACCTCGGCTCAGGGATCCGTGTCCAGAGCCACGGGGGCCTAATCGGTGGCCCCTATCGGCGTGCTCTTGCTCGCCACACTTAATCATTCCGGAAGGAAACACACGCATGAACAGCAGCGGCATCAAGCGGGGTCTCGCGGTTTCCGCGATCTCCGCTCTCGCGGTGGCCGGTATCCCGGCCCTCGCCACCTCGGCTTCGGCCGCCCCCGGTGACGTCATCACCGTCGGCTCCACCGGCCCGGCTCGTAACGCCGGCGCCGAGGGTGCGGTCGTCGTCCTCAACACCCGCGGCATTGACCCCGCCGACCTCGACGTCATCGGTGCGAACCTGACCGACTCCGAGGACAACGCGAACCAGGACGTCGCGATCGTCGGTACGCCGACCATCGTCACGACCGGCGCGCCGGGCGACACCACCCCGAATGACGGTCTCGACCAGATCACCGTTCGCGTCGCCGTCACCACGCCGGCCGCGGGCGCCACCGCGAACTTCGCGATCTTCGAGGACGAGGACGGCGCCGGTGCCGTCGACGCCACCGAGGCTCGCGCCCAGGTCTCGATCCAGACCGCCGGTGCCCCGACCTCTCTTGAGGTCACCCCGGGCAGCCAGACCGCCCCCGCCGGCACCCCGAGCGCCCCCTACTCGGTGACCGTCCGCGACGCCGCGGGCCGCGCCACCCAGCTGGCCACGGGCGAGACGATCGACCTCACCTCCACCCCGGGTGGCGTGACCTTCTACCGCCCGGTCGCCGGTGGCGCCCCGGTCGTGGACGCGTCCATCACCGCCGAGGAGGCCCGCACCGGCACCGCGTCGTTCCTGGCGAGCGCCGCTTCTGGTCAGTTCCTGATCAACCTCAACGGCCCCGGTTCGGCTGACAGCACCGCGACCCTCGACGTCGTGACCGCTGCCGCTGGCATCACCCCGGCCGAGTTCGACGTCGTCTCCGAGGCCGACAGCTACGCCGGCTTCGGCGACCGCGGCGACGCGGTGTCGACCCCGAACGCTGTCGACGTGCGCGTCGACCAGACCTCGGTCCGGATCGACATCCGCTCGGCCGTGCCGGTCTCGGACGCCCGCAAGGGTGCGACCGTCCTGCTGAACCTCACCGGCACCGGTGTCACCTTCGGTGGCCGCCCCGCGGGCACGGTCAGCACCGTCCTCGACCAGAACGGTGTGGGCTCGCTCACCATCACCCCCGACGCCGGCACCATCCAGGTCGGCGACACCATCCGCGTGCAGGGTTCGGGCATCGACACCACCCTGACCTTCGCTCGTGCCGCCCTGACGTCGGCTGCCCCCGAGGCGCAGACCTACGTCGCCAAGGCCGGCGGCTCGGTGGACATCACGGTCACCGCCCGCGACCAGTTCAACCTGCCGATCGCCGGCGCCGCGATCAGCGCGCAGCGTGCGGGTGCGAACAACGACGCGCAGCCGACCCCGCGCAAGGTGACCGACGCCAACGGCAAGGCCACCTTCACGTTCACCGACGCCCGCACCACGCCGGTCGCGAACACGCAGGACACG
Source organism: Nocardioides sp. NPDC092400 (assembly GCF_040684155.1). Lineage (NCBI taxonomy): Bacteria > Bacillati > Actinomycetota > Actinomycetes > Propionibacteriales > Nocardioidaceae > Nocardioides > Nocardioides sp. NPDC092400. The sequence continues at coordinate 251,927 of NZ_JBFBFJ010000001.1, forward strand.
GTCACCTTCCGTGCCTACGCCGACGCGTTCGTCCCGGAGACCGCGCCGTCGATCAACAGCACCGCCACCATCCGCTACACCGCTGAGGGCCTGGGTCAGGACTTCACGCTCAGCCTCGACGGCGTCTCGGCGAACGGCACGGCCTACAACCCGGCCAACACCGTCATCGTCCCGCTGACCGACGGTGTCGTGGACACGGGTGACGGCGGTGCCAGCCCGGCTGGCGACGAGGTCCTCGCGCTCGGCGTGCTCGGCGGCGACGCGGGCGCTCCGGCGACCGTGACCGTCGACAACGGCGGCATCCTGCTGCGCCAGGGTGAGACCACCCTGCCGCAGGGCTCGGCCTCCGAGTCGATCGTCCTTCCGGCCAGCGCCCTCAACTCGATCCGCGTCGCGGGCACGAAGTCGGGTCTCACCACGGTCACCGTCACCTCGGGTGGCCGCACCAAGACGGCTCAGTTCACCGTCGCTGCGCAGAACAACCCCAACGCGGCGCGCAACGTCTCGGTGAGCGGCCCCGCCGAGGTTCCGGCCGGGACCCAGCAGATCACCTACACCGCGGTCGTCACTGACGCCTTCGGCAACGGTGTCGCCGGTGTCCCGATCGAGGGCCTCAACGTCCAGGTCTCCGGCCCGGGCGAGCTGCAGGACAGCGAGGCCGTCACCGACGCTCAGGGTCAGATCAACCTGAACGTCCGGACCGACGACAACGCGCAGGGTGCCATCACCATCGACGTTCAGGGTCGCCCGGGTGCGGCGCAGTTCGGCGCGGCGGCCAACCAGCTGACCTCGACGAGCACCGCCGGCGGCGCGCAGGGTCTCCCCGCCTCGTCCGACCGAGCCTCCGCCACCACCACGGTGCTTGCTCCGACCGACACCGGCACCGGGGGCGGCGTCAAGATCAACCCGGGCATCGATGGTGAGAGCAAGGGCAAGTACGACTTCGTCACCATCACGGTCGCCCGCGCCGGCGCCGACGCCACCGTCAAGCTCTTCCGCGTGAAGAACGGCGTGGCCAAGCGCGTCAAGCAGAAGGTGCTGGGCGCTGACGGTGTGGCTCGCTTCAAGCGCGCCGACCTCAACGGCTCGAAGGCGACCCGCTACTACGCGGTGGTCGGCAAGACCGTTGCCAACCAGAAGGGCAAGACGCGCACCATCGGCGTCAAGTGACTTCTTGATCCACCACGGGTGACTCCCCGGGCCTTCGGGCCCGGGGAGGAGCTCCCACCGGGGGCCTAGCTCCCGCAGCCCCCGGGGCTGCAGTACCACCGATAGTCGGGACACACAGACGCGGTCCGGGCCATTCTCTGTTTGCCGCTGCGCGAGAATGGTCCGGACCGCCTGTCTCACCCTAGGGCACGCGATGTGCGAGACCCTGACAAGGACGCCGTGCGACGCACGGCGTCCTTTGCATTTCACCGAGTGGACCAGACCGGACGACACGCATGTCCTCCATCCGAATGGTCACGGGCAACGTCGGTGCGCGCTGCCAGCATCGGCGTGCAACCACATGGGGAACCAGCAGCGGAGCCCTGTGAACGTCGCCGAGAGCCTCTCGGCGAACCGCTCACTCGGAGGTGCACACAGCATGCGCAGAACCATCACGCGCGGTCTCGCGACCGCTTCCGTCACCGCCCTCGCCGTCACCGGCGTACCGGTGGCCGCCTGGGCGACCACCGTCGCCGAGCAGGTCGGCGCCGGCGAGGTCGTCCTGTACAGCCAGTTCGGCTCCGGCAACGAGGCGAGCTCGCGTGCCGACGGCACGGACTCCACGATCCGGCTCGCCGCGGGCGCCGGGAACGACGTGTCGGCGGTGACCTTCTCCTACTCGGTCGGCGGCGGCTACGAGACCATCACGACGGTCAGCCAGCGCAACGACGACGGCCTGTTCACCTTCGAGTGGACGCCGCCCGCCTCGGTGCAGGGCACGACCGTGACCCTGCGCGCCAGCGCGAGCGTCGGCGGCACCACGGTGAACGCCGACCGCGCCGGCGTGGAGGTCTCCGCGCCGGGCGGCACCGCGAACACCGTCAACCTCGCCCAGGGCACGCGGCTCGGCGTGTTCCAGCAGCCGTACGGCCTCACCCAGGACAGCCAGCTCGTCCGGGTCAGTGGCACCACGTCCGCCACCTCCGGGAACGTCGCCGTCTCCCGCCTCGACGGGGAGGGCGCCGCCGAGGGCACGACGAACGCACCGGTGACCGCCGCGCAGGGCGCGACGACCGGGACCTTCGAGGGCTCCCTCGACATCACCGGCTACCCGTACGGCGAGGGCGCCGGCGCGGTCGACCAGCTCGTGCTCGGCGCCGACCGCGACACCGACGACGTCGAGGGCTACACCCTCTACCGGCAGACCATCACCACCGTCACCGCCGCGGCCGACCGCACCCAGGTGCCGGCCGGCCAGGACGCCGCCGTCACCGTCACCGTCAAGGACCAGGACGGGCAGCCGATCGTCGGCGCCGAGGTCCGCTCCTCCGAGAGCGGGCTGCTCGCCCAGCCGGAGTACACCGACGCCGACGGCCAGGCGACCTTCCAGCAGGGCTCGGGCACCGCGTACTACTACGCCAACGCGACCGGCGGCAACGCCTACGAGGAGTCGCTCGGCGACAAGCGGTCCGCCGACGTCACCGTCACCCAGTACAACGCGAGCCCGGCGAAGCTGGCCGGCAGCTCGGCCGACGGCCCGGCGTTCGACGTCGACGAGTCCGCCACCGGTGACATCGCGGTCCAGGTGCAGGACCAGAACGGCAACGACCAGGCGGTGCCGCTGCGCACGGTCCGCTACTACTGGCAGATCACCCCGTTCGACGGCTCGCCGGCCACCGTCCGGTCGCCCGCGACCGGGACCTCGACCGCCACCACGAACCAGGACGGCCGCGCGAGCATCCCGTTGCCGACCGGCCAGGAGTCCGGCACCTACGAGCTCTTCGCCGAGCTCGCCCCCGCGCCCCTGACCGGTACGGGCGCCATCCCGAGCAGCAAGGTGCTGACGGTCAAGGCCGGCGAGGCGTCGGTCGAGTACGACGCCGCGAGCCCCGAGCAGGCGGTCGCCGGCGGGTCCGAGGTCGTCGACGGCTCCCTCGAGCTCGAGGACGGCACCGGCCTGGGCGGCCGGAGCATCGCGCTGACCTACCAGCGCGGCACCGAGTCCGGCACGGGCGCCGGTCAGGCCGGGGACGCCGGCTTCACCGACGCCTCCGGCGCGATCGCGACCAGCCGGACGGTCACCACGGCCGCCGACGGGGGCTTCTCGGTCACGGTCAAGGACCCGACGGAGAACCCGCAGCCGGAGGAGAAGGGCGGCAACATCGACGCCGCCCCGGCCGGGAACGCCGACGCCGCGACCAACGACCACGGCGTGGACTTCCTCAAGTCCGTCACCGCCGGCAAGGTGGAGATCGCCCCGGAGACCGCGCTCAGCAGCGGCGGCAAGACGCCCGGCCGACCGGTCAGCTCCCGGGTGACGGTCACCAGCGCCGAGGGCACCGCGCTGGCCAACCAGACGGTCACCCTCACCACCGACAAGGGCTTCTTCACGCCGTACGCCGCGACCTCGGCGGCGCTGACGCCCGACCCGGCCCCCGCCGCGGGTGCCGACGCCGGCGAGGTCAAGGACAGCGGCAAGTCGATCACCGTCCGCACCAACGAGCAGGGCGTCGCGACGTTCACGCTCGCCATCGAGCGCGACGCCGGCTTCGACGACGACGGCAAGGTCGACGCGACCGTGACCGCGACCGTCGGCGGGTCGAGCGACACCGAGGTCGTCGACTGGACCTCGGCCAACCCGGTCAACGGCGGCAAGGTCCGCGTCGAGTTCGCGCCCGACGCCGTCCAGGAGTCGGGCGTGCTCCCGAAGGCGCCGACCAGCGACGAGGTCTTCTTCGACCTCTTCACCGAGGACCAGTTCGGCAACCTCGTCGGCGGGGAGACGGTCAACCTGTCCGAGGACGCCCCGGGCGCGCAGCTCTCGGCGACGACGGCGCAGTCGGACTTCGCCAAGGACGGCGACTTCTCGGCGACGGCCCGGTCGGCCGGCGACGCGGTCGTCACGGCCAGCTGGCAGACCGAGTCCAACCGGTACAGCTCGGCCACCCCGCCGGTCGCCACGGCCGGCACCGAGACGGTCACCGGCTCGCGGACGGTCGGCTTCTACGCGGTCGACCCCGCGGCCTCGACCTTCCGTCTCGACCACTCCGGCGCCGACAGCCAGCGGGTCGGCTCCACGGTGACCTCGACGTACACCGCGGTGGACCAGAACGGCGAGCCGATCTCGGACCTGTTCGTCCAGTTCTTCCGCAGCGGGCCGGACCGCAACGGCAACGGCGAGGGCAGCCAGACCAGCGGCCTGCTCGGCCAGGACGGCAAGCTGGAGTACGTCTTCCAGGGCGGCCGGGCCGGCACCGCCACCATCACCGTGGTCGCCCGCGAAGGCTCCGCGACCGCCGACACGGTCCCGGCCGCGCAGCGCACCGACCGGATCACCTTCACCGGCGGCAGCACCCTGCAGGCGGTCGTCGCCAAGCTCACCGGCGGCAACGCCGCCGGCGGCAAGGACCGGCTGACGGTCAAGGCGCCGGCGAAGGCCAAGGGCGCGAAGGTCACGCTCTACAAGGTCAAGGCCAACGGCAAGCGGGTCGTCGTGACGACCGGCAGGCTCAGCGCCAAGGGCGCCACGACCTTCACGGTCAAGGACACCAACGGCGGCGCGCGGACGACGTACGTCGCCAAGGTCGCCAAGACCGCCCGCACCAAGGCCGACACCACGGGCAAGACCTCCGTGAAGTGACGACCGGCTAGCAGCACCGCGACGCCCCCGGACCGGACGGTCCGGGGGCGTCGTGCGTCTCAGGCCGGGACCGAGGACCGGGGCACCGCGACCACCCACCGACGGCGCGGGTGCTCGGTGACGGTCCACAGCAGGTCGTCCTGGGGCCACCAGCAGATGTCCTCGGGCCCCATCGGCAGCGCCCGCCGGTGGCGGCGGAACGAGCCGGGGGCGCCGACGTGCAGCGAGCCGGACGTCCAGGGGCCGTGCGAGGCGGTCACGTGGTAGCCGCCGCCGGCCGTCACCGCGCCCTGCATGCCGGCGAGCCCGGTGTCGTCGAGCGCGGCCGGGCGGGCGTACCCGGACTCGTCGAGCACCGGCAGCCCGGTGTCGGCGTCCAGCGGGTAGTGGGCGAACCGACGGGTCTGCTTCCGGCGGGCGTACTCACCGGCGAGCAGGCCGGGCGGGGTGGTGGACCGGTCCAGGGAGAGGAAGGAGTACCGCAGCCGCTCGACCCCCTCGTCGGCGGCGGCCCGGTGGGTGAAGCGCACGGGCAGGACGTAGCGGTAGCCGAACAGCGAGTCGCCCTCGACCGGCGCCCACATCAGGTCCTCCAGGCGCACCGACACGAAGCCGCGGGCCGTGGCGGCCACGTGGACGTACGGCCCGCGCCACACGATCCCCCCGGCGTGGACGCGCAGCGGCTCGAGGTGCACCGCGCCGTCGGCGACCTTCGGCACGACCAGCAGCACGTGCCGGTAGCGCAGCGTGTCGAGGTCGACGAACGTCAGCCGCGAGCCCTGGTCGGCCTTGGCGTACCAGGAGACCACCAGCACCCGGCGGCCCTCGACCAGGTCGGTGGAGTCCGAGGCGTCCGCGGAGGAGGAGATGCCCTGCGGCCACCACAGCGGGTCGCGCCGGTCGGCGGCGTCCCAGGTGAAGGCCCGCCGCACCTTCCGCCCCAGCAGCCGGCCCAGCGGCGCCCGGCGGCCGCGGCGGCCGGAGGCGCGGAGGTCCTCGAGGAACCGGCCGACGGGCACCCGCCCGCCGCCGGAGGGTTCCAGGCGGGCGGCGAGCGCCTCGATCTCGTCGACGTTCTCCGTGGTCCGGGTCAGGTGCACTCCGTGCATGCCCCGACCCTAGAGTTCGGCAGGTGAGGCAACAGGTCGTCGCCGCCGCGGTCCTCCGCGGCGGCCGGGTGCTGGCGGCGCGCCGTACCCGTCCTCCGGAGGCAGCCGGACGGTGGGAGCTGCCCGGCGGCAAGGTCGAGCCGGGGGAGCGGCCCGAGAGCGCCCTCGAGCGCGAGCTGGCCGAGGAGCTCGGCGTCGAGGTGGACGTCGTCCGCTGGCTCGCCGGCGTCGTGCCCATCAGCGACACCCACGAGCTCACCGCCGCCCTGGTCCGGATCGGCGGCGACGTCGAGGAGCCCGAGCCGCGCGACGACACCCACGACCGGCTCCGCTGGCTCGGGCCCGACGAGCTCAACGAGGTGGACTGGCTCGAGCCGGACCGCGCGTTCCTCGCCGAGGTCGCCCACGAGCTGCGGTCGACGGGGCCGAGCCTGCGGGCGGTGTTCTTCGAGGAGGACGACGCCGTGCAGGTCGCCCGCAGGCTCCGCCACGACGGGTACGACGCCCACGTCGAGCGCGAGCGGCTCGCCGGCGAGGACGACGACGAGGACCACCCCTGGGCGGTGCTCGCCGACGCCCCGGTCGTCGCGCTGGAGCTCCTGGTCGACGAGCACGACGGCTGGCTGGACCACGAGGACGGCGCGGAACAGACCAGGCCGGCGGCGGGTTCCCCCCTCGACCTGCCGACCGCACCTCGTCGGATCAAGCGCCCCTGATCACCGGACCTAGGATCATCCTCATGCCCGAACGCCCCGAGCACCGCCTCCTCCTCGTCCACGCCCACCCCGACGACGAGACGATCGGCCAGGGCGCGACCATGGCGAAGTACGTCGCCGAGGGCCGCGGCGTCACGCTCGTGACCTGCACGGCCGGCGAGATGGGCGAGATCCTGGTGCCCGAGCTGGAGCACCTCGCGGCCGACAAGGAGGACCGCCTCGGCGAGCACCGCCGTGGCGAGATCGCCGACGCGATGAGCGAGCTGGGCGTCACCGACCACCGGTGGCTCGGCGGCTTCGGCACCTACCGCGACTCCGGCATGGCCTGGCACCCCGACGGCCACGCGATCGGCGACCCCGAGGTGATCGCCAAGCACCCCAACGCCTTCTGGAACGCCGACCTCACCGAGGCCGCCGACCACCTCGTCACGATCATCCGCGAGGTCCGGCCGCAGGTCCTGGTCACCTACGACCAGTTCGGCGGCTACGGCCACCCCGACCACATCCAGGCCCACCGGGTCGCGATGTACGCCGCGCAGCTCGCCGCCGTGCCGTCGTACAAGGCCGAGCTCGGCGAGCCGTGGGAGGTCGCCAAGATCTACTGGGGCGCGATGTCGGAGAGCCGGATGCGCCAGGGCCTGCGGATGCTCCGCGAGGCCGGCGACACCACGTCGTTCGAGGGGATGGACCCCGACGGCCCGCTCCCGCACTTCGTCACCCCCGACGAGAACCTCGCCGCGGGCATCGACGCGACCGACTTCGTGGACCGCAAGATGGCCGCGCTCAAGGCCTACCCGACCCAGGTCACCACCGACGGGCCGTTCTTCGCGCTCAGCAACAACGTCGGCGCGACGGCCTGGGGCCTGGAGTTCTACCGGATCGCCAAGGGGCAGCAGGGCCCGGTCGGCGAGGACGGCCTCGAGAGCGACCTCTTCGCCGGGCTCCCTGCCGGCAGCTGACGCGCCGGTGAGGGTGCTGGCCGCGATCGGCCTGCTCGTCGCCTGCGCGGTGACCGGCGTGGCCGTGGCGGTGGCGACGGTCGCCCTCCACCAGCTGTGGTGGGGGCTGCTCCTCGGCGCGCTCGCGGGCGTCGCCGCCCTGGTCGCGCTGCCCGCGCGCTGGTGCACGCGCCCGCCGTACGCCGGGGGATGGGCCGCCGTGCTGGCCGCCGCGCTGCAGGAGCGTCCCGAGGGCGACTACCTGGTGCCGGCGGGCGGGGGCGGCTACCTGCTCCTCGGCCTGGCGCTCGTGCTGCTCGTGGCGGCGTTCGCCACGCTCCCGCGCCCCGCCCGGGCCGCCGACCGGCCCGGCCAGGCACCCCCTTCCTAGGATGGCGGCGTGAACGAGCAGCAGGCGGCCCCGTCCCGCGACAAGGCCGGCGGCCGCGCCGTCCTGTTCGTCCTGCTGGGACTGGTGGCGCTCGTCGGCGTCGGGTGGGTCGTCGCCTACGCGATGGCCGGTGACCGCGTGCCCCGTGGGACGACCGTGTCCGGCGTGGCGATCGGCGGGAAGCAGCCCGACGCGGCGGTCCGCGCGCTGCGCGACGGGCTCGCCGAGCGCGCCGACGTGCCGTTCACCCTGACCGCCGGTGGCCGGACGTGGGACGTCGACCCCGCGGCCGCCGGCGTCGCCGTCGACCACCGGGCCTCGGTCGCCGAGGCCGGCGGCGGACGGTCCTGGGACCCGCGGCGGCTGTGGGCCTACTACACCGACGGCGAGGACCTCGACGCCGTGGTCGTCGTCGACGAGGAGGCCCTCGCCGAGGCGCTGGCGCCGGTCGAGGAGGACGTCGTCCGGCCCGCCCGCGACGGCGCGATCCGGTTCGAGGGCAGCCGGGTCGTCACGACCGACCCGCGCCCGGGCGAGGAGGTCGACCGGGACGCGCTGCGCGACGAGCTCGCGGCGGCGTACCTCTCCGAGGAGCCGGCGATCGAGGTGCCCCTGGTCGAGACCGAGCCCGAGATCGACGAGGCCGACCTGCGCGAGGCCGTCGAGGGCTTCGCCAACCCGGCGGTCTCGGCCCCGGTCACCCTCGTCTTCGACGACTCGCCGGTGCGGCTGTCCCCGCGTCAGTTCGCGCCGCTCGTCACCATGACCGCCGAGGGCGGCGAGCTGGTGCCGGAGGTCGACGAGCCGGCGCTGGAGGACCTCGTCGGCGACGTGGTCGGCGACGACGGCGCCCCGGTCGACGCGACCGTGGCCCTCGTGGGCGGCAAGCCGAAGGTCGTGCCGGCCAAGCCCGGGGTGACCTACGACCCCGAGCAGGTCACCGAGACCTTCCTCGACCTGGTCACCCGCACCGGGGAGGACCGCAGGCTGGAGGTCCGGGCGAAGGTCGCCGAGCCGGAGTTCACCACCGCCGACGCCCGCAAGCTCCAGATCACCGAGCAGGTCTCGACGTTCACGACGTACTACCCCCACGCCGACTACCGCAACACCAACATCGGCCGGGCCGCCGAGCTCGTCGACGGCACCGTGCTCAAGCCGGGGGAGACCTTCTCGCTCAACGGCACGGTCGGGGAGCGCACCGAGGAGAACGGCTTCACCGACGGCTTCGTCATCAACGACGGCATCCTGGTCGAGGACCTCGGCGGCGGCGTCTCGCAGATGGCCACGACGCTGTTCAACGCGATGTTCTTCGCCGGCCTCGAAGACGTCGAGCACAAGCCGCACTCCTTCTACATCGACCGCTACCCGGTCGGTCGCGAGGCCACCGTCGCCTGGGGAGCGGTCGACCTGCGGTTCCGCAACGACACGCCGTACGGCGTGCTGATCGACGCGAAGGTCACCCCGAGCAGCAGCAGCGGTGGCCAGGGCGTGGTCACGGTCTCGATGTGGTCGACCAAGGTCTGGGACATCACCACCACCACCTCGGACCGGTACGCCTACACGCCGCCGAAGACGCGGACGCTCGACACCCCGGACTGCTACCCCAACACCGGGTACTCCGGCTTCCAGGTCGACGTGGTGCGCTACTTCCGCAAGGCCGGCCAGGACGAGCTGGACCACCGCGAGACCTTCCACACGACGTACACCCCCAGCGACACGGTCGTCTGCAAGTAACCGCCGGCGGTCCCCGTCGTTGGTCCGGACGTGCGCGCACCCCTCGCGGCCGTCGTCTCGGCCCTCCTGCTCCTGCTCGCCCCGCTCGCGATCGTCGGATCGGCAGGCCCGGCCGGTGCAGCGCCGTCGGGGTTCCCCCTGCCGCTGCCGGGCGGGCCCGGCGACCCGGTCGGCGCCAACGACTGGGACTGCCGCCCGACCGCGGAGCGACCCACCCCGGTGGTCCTCGTCCACGGCACGATCGGCGACCGCCGGAGCCTGCTCGACCCGCTGTCGGCCGCGGTCAAGGCGAAGGGGTTCTGCGTCTACTCCCTCGACTACGGCAACCGCGGCACCGGCGACATCGCCACCTCCGCCCAGCAGCTGAAGCGGTTCACGAAGCGCGTGCTGGCCGCGACCGGCGCCGCGAAGGTCTCGATGGTCGGCCACTCCCAGGGCGGGATGATGCCCCGCCACTACATCAAGTTCCTCGGCGGGGCGAAGGTCGTCGACGACCTCGTCGGCCTCGCGCCGTCCAACCACGGCACCGTCCTCAGCGGCGGGACCGCGCTCGCCCTGCTCACCAACCCCGTCCTCGACCTGGTCTGCCGGTCGTGCAACCAGCAGGCGGTCGGCTCGCCGTTCCTCACCCGCCTCAACGCCGGCGACGAGACGCCCGGGCGGGTCAGCTACACGCAGGTGACCACGGCGTACGACGAGGTCGTCGTGCCGCACCTGTCCGGGTACCTCGAGCCCGGTCCGCGCACGACCAACACCACGATCCAGGACTCCTGCCCCGGCGACCTCGCCGAGCACCTGCTGATCCCGACCAGCCGCACCGCGATCGCCTGGACCCTCGAGGCGCTGACCCGGCCGGGCCCGGCGCGCAAGGGATTCAGGCCGGCGTGCTGAGCTCCAGCGCCAGGTAGCGGTACCGGTGGTGCTCGACGAACCCGAGCCGGTCGTAGAGCGCCACCGCCGGCTCGTTGTCGGCGAGCACCTGCAGGTACGCCGTCGTCGCCCCCTGCTCCGCGCCCCAGCCCAGCAGCGCGGCCATCACCCGCAGCCCGAGGCCCTGCCGCCGTCGCTCGGGGTCGACCTCGATGCCGCGGAACCCCACCCAGTCCCGGTCGTACGCCGCCACGCCGGTCGCCCCGGGCAGCTGTGCCCGCACCACCCCGGGAGTCTGCTCGACCAGCTCGACCTCGTCGTCGGTGGTGCCGGCTCCCCGCAGCGCGCGGCGGGCGGCGGCGGCGACCCCGGCCACGGAGAACACCGTGTCGGCGTCGCCGCTCTCGGCGACCCACCCGCGCGCGCGGAAGGACGCCTCCTCGGCGCCGTCGGCCAGCACCGCGGCGACCGGCCGCCCGGTCGTGGCGGCGTAGAAGCCCACCACCTGCTCGTGGGCCCGGTCGACCGGGTCGACCCCGGCGGGGCCGAAGGCCAGCACGGAGTTGGCGCGCCGGGCCGTCGAGGTGGGGGAGCGGCGCAGCAGCCAGTCGCCCACCGGCTCGGTCACCAGGTCCGGCCACAGCGCGAGCGCCCGCAGCTGCGCCTCGCGGGGGTCCACGCGGAGCCGGTGGCTGGGGCGGGGCGGCACCGGCTTGCCCGAGACGATGTCGGCCAGGGCGATCCGGACGGGCGCGGCCGCGGGGTCGTCGGGCTGCAGCAGGCAGCTGCCGCCAGGACCGCCGGTCCAGGCCAGGCAGGTGCCGAGCTGGTCGGTGAGCGCCGGTCCGCCGCTCGGACCGGTCCCGCCGCGCAGCACGCGGCGCACCACCACGCGGCGGCCCACGACGTGCGGTCCGAGCAGGTGCTGTCCCACCGCTGCCGGAGTGCCCACGCCCACATCCTGGGGTTCTGACGGAACGACCACGACCGGATACTAGGGTTGAGCCCGTACGTGCATCCCTTTGCGCCCAGGAGGAACCGGTGACCTACGTCATCTCCCAGCCGTGTGTCGACCTGAAGGACCGCGCGTGCGTCGACGAGTGCCCGGTCGACTGCATCTACGAGGGCAAGCGGATGCTGTACATCCACCCCGACGAGTGCGTCGACTGCGGTGCCTGCGAGCCGGTCTGCCCGGTCGAGGCCATCTTCTACGAGGACGACGTGCCGGAGCAGTGGAAGGACTACTACACCGCGAACGTCGGCTTCTTCGACGACCTCGGCTCGCCCGGTGGCGCGGCCAAGATGGGTGAGATCGACAAGGACCACCCGTTCATCGCCGGGCTCGAGCCGCAGAACCAGGACCACTGAGCGTCTCCTCGCGGCTGCCTGACTTCCCCTGGGACCACCTGGTCAGGTACGCCGAGCAGGCCCGTCGGCACCCCGACGGGATCGTCGACCTCTCGGTCGGCACGCCGGTCGACCCCACTCCCGAGGTCGTCCAGCAGGCGCTGCGCGCTGCCGCGGACTCGCCGGGCTACCCACTCACGATCGGCCGCGCCGAGACCCGCCAGGCCTGCCTGGACTGGATGGAGCGCAAGCACGGCGTGACCGGGCTGGGGCTCGACCAGGTGCTGCCGGTGATCGGCTCCAAGGAGCTGATCGGATCGATGGCGGTCCACCTCGGGATCGGTGCGGGTGACCTGATCGGCTACCCCGAGCTGGCCTACCCGACCTACGAGGTCGGCGCCGCCCTCGCCGGTGCCCGCGCCCTCGCGACGGACTCGCTGACGGCGTTCGGGCCGGAGGTGCCGCGGCTGCTCTGGCTCAACTCGCCCTCCAACCCCACCGGCCGGGTGCTGCCCGTCGAGCACCTCCGCAAGGTCGTCGAGTGGTGCCGCGAGCGGGGCACGATCCTCGTCTCCGACGAGTGCTACGTCGAGTGCGCCTGGGAGGCCGAGCCGGTCTCGGTGCTGCACCCCGACGTCTGCGGCGGGTCGGCCGAGGGCATCCTCGCCGTCCACTCCCTCTCCAAGCGCTCCAACCTCGCGGGCTACCGCTGCGCGTTCGTCGCCGGCGACGCCGCCCTGGTCGGCGAGCTGCTCGCGGTGCGCAAGAACCTCGGCCTGCAGATGCCCGGCCCGCAGCAGCGGGCGATGGCCGCCGCGCTCGACGACGACGTCCACGCCACCGAGCAGCACGCCCGGTACGCCGCGCGCCGCCGCGTGCTGCGTGACGCCCTGGAGGGCGCGGGGTTCCGCGTCGACCACTCCGAGGCCTCGCTCTACCTCTGGTCCACCCGCGGAGAAAGCTGCTGGGACACGGTCGCGGCGCTCGCCGAGCGCGGCATCCTCGTCGCTCCCGGCTCCTTCTACGGGAAGGCCGGCGACCAGCACGTCCGGGTGGCCTTCACCGCCACCGACGAGCGCATCGACGCCGCCGCGGAGCGTCTTTCCGCCTCCTGAGGGATCGGGTAGCCCGAAATCCGGGATCCGAGGTGTGATCGGGCTCACCGCGGGTTACGGTGCACACGGGTTCACCGGCGACGCCGGCGAGGGGTAACAGCGCAGTCGCGCGCCTCGGGACATCGGGGCAACGGCTGTGCACTCCCTCGTCCGGATGCCGGTGCGCCACAGGCAACGCGTGACGACCGCACGCTGACCTCACCCCCCTTAGGAGACACCCAGATGATCCGATCCCTCCTCCGGCCCGTGGCGGTGGCCTTCGTGGCCGTCGCGCTCGTGCTGGGGTTCACCAGTGGCGCCGGTGCCGGCGTCACTCGCGCGCCGAGCGCCACCACCGCCTCCTCGTCGGCCGCCGCGGCTGCCGACTGCTCCGCGGAGCGGGCGGACGTCAACCGGGCCAACAAGCAGGTCAAGAAGAAGCAGACCAAGCTGAAGGCCGCCAAGAAGCAGCTCCGCAAGGCCAAGAGCTCGGGCAACCAGACCAAGGTCAAGAAGGCAAAGGTCAAGAAGAAGAAGTTCGCCAAGCAGGTCCGCAAGGCCAAGCAGCGCAAGTCGCGCGCCCAGCGCAACCTGCGTGCCTGCCAGAACAGCGGCACGCCCACGACGCCGGGCGCCAGCCCGATCCAGGCGCTGTGCGACGCCGGTCTGCCCCAGGCGATCTGCGACGCGTTCGCCAGCATCCCGATCCCGACCCCGGGTGGCGGCGGTGGCGCGAGCCCGCTGCAGCCGCTCTGCGACGCTGCTGCGCCCCTGCAGCCGCTCTGTGACGCCACGGCCGGCGGTCTTCCGGCGCCGGGTGCGGACAGCCCGATCCAGCCGCTGTGCGACGCCGGTCTCCCGCAGGCCATCTGCGACGCGGCTGCCGGTGGTCTCGGCGGCGGCAACCCGCTCGACCTGCTGCTCGGCCCGCTCTGCGAGGCCCTGCCGATCGACCTGCCGCTGGTCTGCGACCTGCCGGGGCTGCCCCTGCCGTTCCCGCGCCAGGCCGCCTGACCCAGCAGTACAGCACCACGGCAGTACAGCACCACAGCAGCACCGCACCACACGCGACAGCGCCACCGCCCGGGCCGGGCGGTGGCGCTGTCGTCGTACGTGGAGGGGTGCGGTGCGGGTCAGGTCCCGCACCCCGGTCAGGCCGGCTGCGCCCCGGCGTCCTCGTCGGGCGCCGGCGGGGTGAGCGGCGGGGCCGGGTCCGCGAGCGTCGAGAGGTAGCGCAGGACGACGGCGACCATGGCCGCGACGGGTACGGCGAGGAACGCCCCGGCGATGCCGAACAGGGTCGAGCCCACGGTCACCGCGAGGATCACCACGCCGGCGTGGAGCTGCATCGCACGCGACTGCAGCCACGGCTGGAGGACGTTGCCCTCGAGCTGCTGGACCACGATGATCGCCGCGAGCACGACCAGCGCGCCCTCGATGCCGACCGACACCAGCGCCACCAGGACCGCGAGGCCGCCGACGACGAAGGCGCCGAGGATCGGGACGAACCCGCCGAAGAACGTCAGCACCGCCAGCGGCACGGCGAGCGGGACGCCGACCACGGCGAGGGCGATGCCGATGAGCACCGCGTCGACGAGGCTCACGATCGCCTGGGTCCGGACGAAGCCGCCGAGCGTGGTCCACACCTGGTCGAGCACCTGGTCGAGGTGTCGGCCCACCCGGGGACCGGTCACCCCCGCGGCCCACGGCCGGAACCGGTGGCCGTCCTTGAGGTAGAGGAACGTCAGCACGAGGGTGAGGGCCAGCGTCACCAGGCCGGAGGACACGGCGTTCACGCCGACGAGGACGCCGCTGGCGATCGACCCGGCGCTGTCGCCGAGCCGGTCGCGGGCGTCGGTCACGGCGGTGTCGACCTGGTCCTGGGAGATCAGCTCCTTCTCGACCGCCCAGTCACGCAGCTGGTCGATGCCCTCGGAGGCGTCGGAGACGATCTCGTCGCCCTGACCGGTGACCGACGGCGCGATGGCCGCCACGCCGCCGGCGATGACGGCCAGCGCCGCGATCATCACGAGGCCGGCGGCCAGTCCCCGCGGCACCCGGGTGCGCCGGGTCAGCAGCTCGCTGGCGGGCTGCAGGACCGACGCCAGGATGAGGGCGAGGAAGGCGGGCAGGAGGGCGACCCACAGCACCCCGACCAGCCAGCCGAGGACGACGGCTGCGAGGGCGACGCCCACCCAGCGCCAGGACCAGGTGGCGAGCCAGGTCAGGCCGGTGGCCAGGCCGGCCTGGCGGGCGGTCTCGCTCGCCGCTGCCAGCGGGGCGGACGTGGGTGCGGGAGCGGGATCGGGCGCGGAGCGCTGGCTCGCGTCGGGGCTCGGGGAGTCAGGGGAGGTCGGGGGCACACAGGACGGGTACCCCCTTCGACCGGCTCCGCCCGGTGCGCACCCCTCAGGAGGCCGGCTGCAGCAGGTGGTCGGAGCCGTCAGGGGTCAGGTAGTGGCCGTCGTCGAAGAGCACGACGCCGTTGCAGAGCCGGCACCAGCCCTGCTCGCTGTGGTCGGCGGTGACGTGCGCCGACCAGCAGGCGGCGTCGGTGGGCTCGGGGCAGGCGGGGGAGTGGTCGCACATCGTCGTGGTCGCTCTCGGTCTCGATCGGGTGGAAGCGTGGAAGGGCTTCCATGGAACGACACGATCGGCCGTCGTGCAGCCGATCTGCGCGAATCTGTGGACAAGCCTGCGGCGACCTGGAGGCTGTGCGCGCGGGCCGGCCCCACCGCCGGCGCAGCGGCTGCCTCAGTCGAAGACGTCGACGTGGACGTGGTCGCGGTGCTCGAGGATCGCCTGGTCGCCCGAGCGCGACGGCGGGTCGTAGTCGCGCCAGCCGGACCCGGAACGCCAGCCGTTCTTCCAGATCCGGTCGTCGAAGATCACCGTCTGCACGTCCAGCCGGTCGGCCATCGCCACGAGGTAGTGGGCGACCGCCCAGCCCCGGGTCTTGTTGGTCTCGTTGACCGGGCGGAAGAAGACGTCGACCGCCCGCCCGTCGTAGTGCGTCGAGCCCTCCATGTGGCCGTCGCGCACGCCGCCGGGTGCGAACCCGCCGAGCGACTGGTCGCCGAACACGTTCTCGACCTCCCGGCGCACCTTCTCGGCCCGGCGGACCAGCCCGGAGGCGGTGAGGTCGTCGGAGGCCTCCTCGGCGTCGCCGTCCACCTCGCAGGTGAAGGCCGCACGGGAGTTGCCGGTGAGGGCGGAGGCGAGGACGCGGGCGTCGGCCTCGTGGTCGGCGTAGGCGTCGGGGAAGCCCGAGCGCTGGACGAGCTGGGCGGCCTCGGTCACCTCCATCGACTCGTACCCGCCGACCTCGGCCAGCTCGTCGTAGAACTTCCCGGCGGCGTACGCCGGGTCGAGCACCTGCGCGGGCGTGCCCCAGCCCTGCGAGGGCCGCTGCTGGAACAGCCCGAGGGAGTCCCGGTCGCCGTAGTCGATGTTGTAGAGCTCCGACTCCTGGTACGCCGTGGCGAGCGCGATCGTGGCCGCGCGCGCGGGCAGGCCGCGGCCGACGGCGATGCCGGTGACCAGGGCGGCGTTCTCGGCCTGCTCCACGTCGAGCTCGACCGTGCGGCCGTCGACCGTCGCGGTGCACTGCTCGCTGCCCAGGAACGGGGTGGAGTCCCGCAGGACGTCCCACCCCACGTACGCGCTCACGCCCAGAGCGGCCGCGCCCAGCAGCGCGACGCCCGTCCCCACCCTCATGGAGCCAGTGTCCGGACCGGCCGAAATCAGCCTGTGCCAGCGTGCCGGACCAGCGGCCCGGCCAGTGGACCGGCCAGGGGCCCGGTCAGTTGGCGTGCAGCGCCGCGTTGAGCTCGACGCCCTCGCTGCGCCACGGCACCGCCTCGATGGCGCCGGTCACCGAGTTCCGGCGGAACAGCACGTTGCTGGTGCCGGACAGCTCGACCGCCTTCACCACGCGCGGCTTGCCGTCCATGTCGCTGACGGTGACCTTGGTGCCGGCCGTGACGTAGCAGCCGGCCTCGACCACGCAGTCGTCGCCGAGGGAGATGCCCAGGCCGGCGTTGGCGCCGAGCAGGCAGCGCTTGCCGATCGAGATGACCTGCTTGCCGCCGCCCGAGAGAGTGCCCATGATCGAGGCGCCGCCGCCCACGTCCGAGCCGTCGTCGACGAGCACGCCGGCGGAGATCCGGCCCTCGACCATCGAGGCGCCGAGGGTGCCGGCGTTGAAGTTCACGAAGCCCTCGTGCATGACCGTCGTGCCCTCGGCCAGGTGCGCCCCGAGCCGCACGCGGTCGGCGTCGGCGATCCGGACGCCCGAGGGGACGACGTAGTCGACGAGCCGCGGGAACTTGTCCACGCCGAGGACGGTCACGTGCTGGCCGGCCGCCCGCAGCCGGGCGCGGGTCGACTCGAACCCCTCGACGGCGCAGGGACCGGCCGAGGTCCACACGACATTGGTCAGCAGCCCGAAGACGCCGTCCATCGAGATGGTGTGCGGGACCACCAGGCGGCTGCTGAGCAGGTGCAGCCGCAGCCAGACGTCCTCGGTGGAGGACGGCGCGGCCTGCAGGTCGGCGATCTCGACGGTGCGCACCTCGCGCACCACGCGGCGCACGTCGTCGCGCCCCTCGAGGGCGGTCAGCTCCTCGGGCACCTCGGCGCCGTCGCGGGTCCCGAGCGCGGGTGCGGGGAACCACACGTCGAGCACGGTCCCGTCGTCGGTCACGGTGGCGAGGCCGTGGCCCCACGCGGTGGTCGGCTGGGCGGTGGCGGCTGCGTCGGTCACGGCGCCCGATCCTACCGTCGTGCCCGGCCGCCGCCCGCCCGTGCTCTAGCGTCGGGGCATGGTCACCCGTGTGGCGCTCGCGCTGGGCTCGGGCGGGGCCCGGGGCTACGCGCACGTGGGCGCCGTCCGGGCGCTGCAGGAGCGCGGCTGCGAGCCGGTGGCCGTCGCCGGCACCTCGATGGGCGCCCTCGTCGGCGGCCTCACGGCCGCCGGGCGCGTGGAGGACTTCGCGCGCTGGGCGACCGCGCTCACCCGCCGCGACGTCCTCGGGCTGCTCGACCCCTCGATCACCTCGCCCGGCGTCATCGCCGCGGACCGGCTGCTCGACGCGTTGCAGGACGTCTTCACCGACGTGGCGATCGAGGACCTGCCGATCCCGTTCACGGCGGTCGCGACGGACCTGGCCGCCCGCCGCGAGGTGTGGTTCCAGCGCGGCCCGCTGCGCGCCGCGGTGCGCGCCTCCATCGCGATCCCGGGGGTCTTCACCCCCGTCATGCTCAACGGTCGGCTCCTCGTCGACGGCGGGCTGACCAACCCGGTGCCGATCGACCCGACGGCCGCGGTCCCCTCCGACCTGACCGTCGCCGTGTCGCTGACCGGCCCGCGGCGGGTGCGGGAGCCGGCCGCGCCCCGGCAGGAGTCGGCGGCACCCCAGCGGTTCGAGGAGTGGCGGGGTCGGTGGCGCCGTACCGTCGCCACGCTGACCGGGCGCGAGGAGCGGGCCGTGGCCGACGCCGAGGTGGAGCGGCTGGCGAGCCTGCACGCGCCGACCGGCCGGACCGGCTGGGGGACCGAGCGGCTGCCCGCCGACCTCGGGCTCCTGGACGTGACGGCGCAGTCCTTCGAGGCGATGCAGGCCGTGGTGGCC
Organism: Nocardioides sp. NPDC092400; assembly: GCF_040684155.1. Lineage (NCBI taxonomy): Bacteria > Bacillati > Actinomycetota > Actinomycetes > Propionibacteriales > Nocardioidaceae > Nocardioides > Nocardioides sp. NPDC092400. The sequence continues at coordinate 270,548 of NZ_JBFBFJ010000001.1, forward strand.
CGCTACCGGATGGCGGCCCTCCCCGCGGACGTCCTCGTGACGGTGCCGGTCGACGCCTGCCGGTCGATGGACTTCCACCGGGCCGCCGACATGATCGAGCTCGGCCACCGGCTGACCGTCCAGGCCCTCGACGCGGCCGGGGTCTGAGCCCTGGGGCGCGCCCGCGCGGTCGCGTCCCGGTGGGTGGGGCACGGCAGGGCGGTCCGGTCCGCCGCTGGCTAGCGTCCGCCGCATGCGCGGCCGGCAGTCCTACACCCACCTGATGTCACCCGGCCGGATCGGCCCCATGGAGCTGCGCAACCGGGTGGTGCTGCCGGCGATGGACATGAACGTCTCCGAGGACGGCGAGATCGAGCAGCGCGAGATCGAGCACTACGCCGCCCGCGCCGCGGGCGGGGCGGGGCTGGTCGTCACCGGCGCCTGCGCGGTCGCCTTCCCGCACGGCGCGGCGTCGCTGAAGGAGCCCGGTCTCTCCGAGGACCGGTTCATCCCCGGCCTGCGCGCGCTGGCGGACGCTGTCCACGCGGCCGGGAGCAAGCTGTGCGTGCAGTCGACCCACCACGGCAAGGTCGCCCGGGTCGACACCGCCAACGACCGGCCGGTGCTCGCCCCGAACGAGCCGGACTACACCTACGACATGTCGGCCCTCGCCGACAGCACCCCCAGCGAGCTGCGCCGGATGGCCGCCGCGACGGGCGGCAAGCACACGACGTACCGCGAGATGACCACCGACGACATCGCCTGGCTGGTCGCGACCTGGGCCGACGCGGCCGACCGCGTCGCCCGGGCCGGCGCCGACGCGATCGAGGTCCACGTCGCCCACGGCTACATCCTCGGCGTCTTCCTCAACCGCCGCGACAACAGGCGCACCGACGAGTACGGCGGGCCGCTGGCCAACCGGGCGCGGCTGGCGTGCGAGGTCATCGCGGCGGTGAAGGAGCGGGTCGGGGACCGGCTCGCCGTCCTGGTCCGGGTCGCGGGGGAGGAGTACGGCCAGGAGGGCGGGCTCACCCTGGCCGAGGCGGCCGAGGCGTCGGTCATGTTCGAGCGCGCCGGCGCCGACGCGATCCACGTGACCGGCTGGGGCCGCAACCCCTTCGACAACTTCACCGACGGCCCGCTGCCGAACAAGGTCGGCGCGTACCTGCCGAACGCCGCCGCGATCAAGCAGCGCGTCTCCGTCCCGGTCATCGCGGTGGGCCGGATGCTGCCCGAGGTCGCCGAGGAGGCGCTCGCCGCCGGGAAGATCGACTTCGCCGCGATGGGCCGCCAGCTGCTGGCCGACCCCGAGCTGCCGAACAAGATCGCCGCGGGCACGCCCGAGCAGGTCCGGCCGTGCATCAACTGCTACCTGTGCGTCGCGGAGAACTTCTTCGACGACACCCCGTTCTGCGCCGTCAACCCGGCCCTCGGCCACGAGTCGCTGCTGCCGCTGCGCCCGGCCTCCGCCACCCAGCACGTCGTGGTCGTCGGTGCGGGCCCCGCGGGCCTGGAGTCGGCGCGGGTCCTCACCGAGCGCGGGCACCGGGTCACCGTCGTCGACAGGTCCGACCGCCTGGGCGGGACGATGTGGTTCTCCTCGCTCACCACCCCCGACAACGAGCGGCTGCTGCGCTGGTACCGGGCGGAGGTCGAGCGCCTGGGCATCGCCGTCCGGCTGGGGACGACCGCCACGGTCGAGTCGGTCCGCGCGCTGCGTCCTGACCGGGTCGTCGTGGCCACCGGCGCGGTCCGCCCCCGGCCCGACGTCCCCGGAGGCGGCCTCCCGATCGTCCAGACCGGCGACACCCTGCGGGCGCTGATGCTGGGCACCGCGCACGCCGGCGAGGCCGGAGCCGTGCTCCGCACTCTCGGCCGGCTCGGCCGCGCCTCCAGGATCACCCGGAGCCCCGAGGCCGTGCGCCGGCTGACCCGCCGGTTCCTGCCGATGGGCAAGGACGTCGTGGTCGTCGGCGGGTCGCTGGTGGGCCTGGAACTGGCGGAGTTCCTCGCCGAGCGCGGGCGCCGCGTGACGCTCCTGCACGAGGGACGCCAGCTCGGCCTGCCGCTCGCCATGCCCCGGCGCTGGACCGCGGTCAAGGACGCCACCGAGCACGGCGTCGACATCCACCGCGGCGTCACCCTCACCCGGATCACCGACTCCGGCGTCGAGTGGACCGAGGGCGACCAGGCGCACTCCGCCCCCGCCGACATGGTCGTGTACGCCGAGGGCACCACCGCCGCCGCGCCCCTCGCTGACGAGCTGCGCGCCGCCGGCCTCGACGTCGACGTCGTCGGCGACGCCGCCGAGGTCGGCTACATCCACGGCGCCGTCCACTCCGCCTGGGGCGTGGCCACCGCGATCTGAGCCTGTGGAGAGCAGGATGCGCGGAGGACCGGCCTGGGCCAGCGTGGACGCATGTCCGTGGTCGAGGTGCTCGAGCGCCTGGGTGGCACCGCCACCCGGGCCCAGCTCGTGTACCTCACCTCGCGCGCCGAGGTCGAGCGGGCGATCGCCGGCGGGGACGTCGTGCGGCTGGCCCGGGGGCGCTGGGCGCACCCGCAGGTGGACGAGGCAGTGGCCGCGGCGCACCGGGTGACCGGTGTCGTCTCGCACACCAGCGCCGCGCTGCTGCACGGCTGGTCGGTCCAGCACCGTCCCGAGCGGCCGCACGTCACCGTGGCCAGGGGACGCCGCGGTGCGCCGCACTCGGGGGTGCAGCTGCACCGGGTCGACCTGCCGGCGACCGACGTCGCAGGTCCGGTGACGACGCCGGCGAGGACCCTGGTCGACTGCGCGAGGTCCCTGCCGTTCCCCGAGGCGCTGGCGGTCGCCGACTCCGCGCTCCGCGACGGCTTCGGGGCCGCGAACCTACGCCTCCTCGCCGACTCGGTCCGGGGCGCGGGCGCGGGACGGGTCCGCCGGGTCGCGGGGGAGGCGACCGCGGCCGCCGCCAACCCGTTCGAGTCCGTCCTGCGCGCGATCGCCCTCGAGGTCGAGGGGCTGTCGGTCGAGCCGCAGGTCGAGGTCTGGGAGCCGGAGTTCCTCGGCCGCGTCGACCTGGCCGACCGTCGTCGGCGGATCGTCCTGGAGGCGGACTCCTTCGAGTGGCACGGCCGGCGCGACCGGCTCGCCAGTGACTGCCGGCGCTACAACGGGCTGGTCGTCCACGGGTGGCTGGTGCTGCGGTTCTCCTGGGAGGACGTGATGTTCCACCCCGAGGACGTGCGACGGGTGCTGGAGGCGGCGGTCGACCGACGACCAGAAGTCGGCTGCCGGGCGTGCGGCGCCGCTTGAGGTCCGTGGCGGGGAGGACTTCTGGTAGTCGGCCGGCGGAGCAACCGATTGGCGGCGCGGTCCGGGCGGGCCGTACCCTGGAGGCACAGGCGTCCGAGCCGTCATCAGCGGCGAGCCTCCGGAAGAACGGGACGGAAGTCCTCAGTAGAACCGGACGGGTAGGCCCGTCACAGCCGTGAACGAGCGGCCGGTCCAGCAGCATGGGTCCGGCAAGCAGGGTGGTACCGCGGTCCCGACGATCGTCCCTGTGGTTTCGAGAAGGATCCATCCCGAAGCTGCAGGAGCTGTCCGATGACGTACCCCCAGGTCTCCACCTCCGAGAGCGGCGTGCCCTCGAACCCCCGGTTCCCCGCGATCGAGGACCGGGTGCTGGCCTACTGGCACGCCGACGGCACCTTCCAGGCGAGCATCGACCAGCGCGACCCGGGCGAGGACTCCGGCAACGAGTTCGTCTTCTACGACGGGCCGCCGTTCGCCAACGGGCTGCCGCACTACGGCCACCTGCTCACCGGCTACGTCAAGGACATCGTCCCGCGCTACCAGACCATGCGCGGCAAGCGCGTCGAGCGGCGGTTCGGCTGGGACACCCACGGCCTCCCTGCCGAGCTCGAGGCGATGCGGCTGGGCGGCATCAAGACGACCGACGAGATCGTCGAGATGGGCATCGACAAGTTCAACGAGGCCTGCCGCGACTCGGTGATGAAGTACACCGGCGAGTGGCGCGAGTACGTCACCCGCCAGGCGCGCTGGGTCGACTTCGACCGCGACTACCGGACCATGAACCCCGAGTACATGGAGTCGGTCATCTGGGCGTTCAAGCGCCTCTACGACAAGGGCCTGGTCTACGAGGGCTTCCGTGTCCTGCCCTACTGCTGGAACGACGAGACGCCGCTCTCGAACCACGAGTTGCGCATGGACGACGACGTCTACCAGAACCGCCAGGACCCGGCGGTCACCGTCGGCTACGACATCACCACCGAGGGCGAGCTGAAGGGCGCGAAGCTCCTCGTCTGGACGACCACGCCGTGGACCCTGCCCAGCAACCTCGCGGTGATGGTCGGATCGGACATCGACTACGTCGCCGTCGCCGCCGAGGGCATCCGCTACGTGCTCGCCGAGGCCCGGCTCGGCGCCTACGCCCGCGAGCTCGGGGAGAGCCCGGAGGTCGTGTGGCGCGGCAAGGGCACCGACCTCCTCGGGCTGGCCTACACCCCGCCGTTCTCCTACTACCTCGGCCACGAGCGAGCCTTCCGCGTCGTCCCGGCCGACGACGCGGTCACCACCACCGACGGCACCGGTCTGGTCCACACCGCCGGCGCGTTCGGTGAGGTCGACAAGGAGGTCACCGACCGCGAGGGCATCGAGCCGGTGATGCCGGTCGGCAAGGACGGGCGGTTCACCCACCCCGTCGAGGAGTACGCCGGCATGCAGGTCTTCGACGCCAACCCCCACGTCATCGACCACCTCAAGGCCGCGACCAGGGCGCTCGACGGCGAGGAGGCCGGGGACCAGGGTGCGGTCACCACGGGCACGGTGCTGCTGCGCCGCGAGACCTACGACCACTCCTACCCGCACTGCTGGCGCTGCCGCGAGCCGCTGATCTACAAGGGCGTCTCGTCGTGGTTCGTCGAGGTCACCGCGATCAAGGAGCGGATGCTCGAGCTGAACCAGCAGATCCGCTGGGTGCCCGAGCACATCAAGGACGGCCAGTTCGGCAAGTGGCTCGCCAACGCCCGTGACTGGTCGATCACCCGCAACCGGTTCTGGGGCTCGCCGGTCCCGGTCTGGAAGAGCGACGACCCGACGTACCCCCGCATCGACGTCTACGGCTCCTTCGAGGAGATCGAGCGCGACTTCGGCACGCTTCCGCGCAACCAGCACGGCGAGCCCGACCTGCACCGTCCCTACGTCGACGACCTGGTGCGCCCGAACCCCGACGACCCGCGCTCGCCCGAGGAGGGGCAGTCGATGATGCGCCGGGTCACCGACGTGCTCGACGTGTGGTTCGACTCGGGCTCGATGAGCTTCGCCCAGAACCACTACCCCTTCGAGAACGCCGAGTGGTTCGACGGCACCGCGGAGAAGAAGGGCCACTTCCCGGGCGACTTCATCGTCGAGTACATCGGCCAGACGCGCGGCTGGTTCTACACGCTGCACGTCCTGGCGACGGCGCTGTTCGACAAGCCGGCGTTCCAGTCGTGCATCAGCCACGGCATCGTGCTGGGCAGCGACGGCAACAAGATGAGCAAGTCGCTGCGCAACTACCCCGACGTCCGCGAGGTCTTCGACCGCGACGGCGCCGACGCGATGCGCTGGTTCCTCATGTCCAGCCCGATCCTGCGCGGCGGGAACCTGGTCGTCACCGAGCAGGGCATCCGCGACTCGGTGCGGCAGGTGATGATCCCGCTGTGGAACAGCTGGTACTTCTTCCAGCTCTACGCCAACGCCGCCAACGACGGCCAGGGCCACGAGGCCCAGTGGTCCACCGACTCCAAGGACCCGCTGGACCGCTACCTGCTCGCGAAGCTGCGGCAGTACGTCGCGACGATGACCACCCAGCTCGACGAGTACGCCGTGGCCGACGCCTGCGAGACGACGCGGTCCTTCCTCGACGTGCTCACCAACTGGTACATCCGGCGCTCCCGCGAGCGGTTCTGGGGTGAGTCGACCGAGGCGTTCGACACCCTCTACACGGTGCTCGAGGTGGTCTGCCGGACCGTCGCGCCGCTGCTGCCGCTGACCACCGAGGAGATCTGGCGCGGCCTCACCGGTGGCCGCTCGGTCCACCTCACCGACTGGCCCGACGTCGAGGCGCTGCCGGCCGGGCCGGACGACACGGCGCTGGTGGCCGCGATGGACCAGGTGCGCGAGGTGTGCTCAGCGACGTCCGCGCTGCGGAAGGCGGGCAACCTGCGCAACCGGCTGCCGCTGTCGACGCTGACCGTGGTCGTCGACGCGCCCGACGCGCTGGCCGGCTTCGAGGGGATCCTCAGCGACGAGGTCAACGTCAAGACGGTCCGGCTGCTCGCGGCCGACTCCGACGAGGCCGCGTCGTACGGCGTGGAGCAGAAGCTGACCGTCAACGCCCGCGCCGCGGGCCCGCGGCTGGGCAAGGACGTCCAGCGCGCGATCAAGGGCTCCAAGAGCGGTGACTGGTCGGTCGCCGAGGACGGCACCGTCACCTCCGGCGGGCTGGCCCTGCAGGAGGGGGAGTACACCCTCGAGACCGTCGCGGGCTCGGCCGACGACGCCACGGCCACCGGCGTCCTGCGCAGCGGTGGCTTCGTCGTGCTCGACACCGAGGTGACCCCCGAGCTGGCCGCGGAGGGCCTGGCCCGCGACCTGGTCCGCCAGGTGCAGCAGGCCCGCCGCGACGCCGGCCTCGAGGTGTCCGACCGGATCGCGCTGACGGTCAGCGGCCCGGCCGACGTCCTGGCCGCGGCGGAGACGCACCGCGACCTGCTGACCACCGAGACGCTCGCGGCATCGCTCGACCTCGTCGCCGGCCAGGCGGGCGAGCCCGAGGTGAGCGTCGCGAAGGCCTGATCAGCCGCTGAGGCCGAGGCGGCCCGCCATCCGGTCGAGACTGGCGAGCACCTCGGCCTCGGCCCGGTCCGGGACGCCCCAGATCAGCTCGGTGCAGCCGGCCTCGGCCCAGGCGTCGAGGTCGGCGGGGTCGGGCCTGGCGGCGATCAGCACCCGGATGTCGGGCCGGCCGTCGCGGCCGGCGTCGGCCCAGGCCTTGGTCAGCGCCTCGATGTTCGCGAGGACGTCGCGCTGGGTCGGGGTGGTCATCCAGCCGTCGGCGTTCTCTGCGATCCAGCGGAAGGTCTTCGGTCCGCCGCCGGCGCCGATGATCAGCGGCACGTGCGCCTGCACCGGCTTGGGGTAGGCCCACGAGGGCCCGAACGACACGAACTCCCCGTCGTACGACGCCTCCTCCTGGGTCCACAGCGCCCGCATCGCCTCGACGTACTCGCGCAGCACCGTGCGGCGCCTGCCCGGTGGGACGGAGTGGTCCTCGAGCTCGTCGGTGTTCCAGCCGAAGCCGGCGCCGATGGTGACGCGGCCGCCGGAGAGGTGGTCGAGCGTGGCGATCTGCTTGGCCAGCGTGATCGGGTCGGACTCCACGGGCAGCGCGACCGCGGTCGACAGGCGGATGCGCGTGGTGACCGCGGCCGCGGTGGCCAGCGAGATCCACGGGTCCAGGGTCCGCAGGTAGCGGTCGTCGGGCAGCGTCTCGTCGCCGGTGCCGGGGTGGGCCGCCGTGCGCTTGACGGGGATGTGGGTGTGCTCGGGGACGTAGATCGTGTCGAAGCCCCGGTCCTCCCCGGCCTTCGCGAGGGCCGCGGGCGTGATCCCGCGGTCGGAGGTGAAGAGGACGAGTCCGTTGCGCATGCGGGCGAGACTAGAACGTGTTCCATTCCGGCGGAAGGGTCTGCTGGACAGGTGTCCAGCCGGCAGGCGCGGAGCCGGCTGGTTGGATGGCCCCCATGGCCACGCTCGACCTCTCGCTGGACGCCGTCTCGCTCACCGCCGCGCTGGTGGACATCGAGTCGGTGAGCCGCGACGAGGCCGAGATCGCGGACGCGGTCGAGGCGGCCCTGCGCCCCCTGCCGCACCTCGAGGTCGTCCGGCACGGTCACACGATCGTCGCCCGGACCGACCTGGGTCGCGGCGAGCGGGTGGTCATCGCCGGGCACCTCGACACGGTCCCGGTCAACGACAACCTGCCCAGCCGGCTCGAGGACGGCGTCCTGCACGGCCTCGGCACGTGCGACATGAAGGGCGGCGACGCGGTCATCCTGCGGCTGGCGGCGACGGTCCCCGAGCCGGTGCGCGACGTGACCTACATCCTCTACGAGGCCGAGGAGATCGAGGCGACCCACAACGGCCTGCGGCTGCTGGCCGAGGCCCGGCCCGACCTGATGGCCGCCGACTTCGCGATCCTGATGGAGCCCTCGAACGCGTCGGTCGAGGCGGGCTGCCAGGGCACGCTCCGGGTCGAGGTCCGCACCACCGGGGAGCGCGCGCACTCGGCCCGCTCCTGGCGCGGCGTCAACGCCATCCACCGGGCGGCCGACGTGCTCGACCGGATCACCGCCGTCGAGCCGCGGCGCCCGGTGATCGACGGCCTGGAGTACCGCGAGGGCCTCAACGCCGTCGCGATCTCCGGCGGCGTCGCCGGCAACGTCGTCCCCGACGAGTGCGTCGTCACCGTCAACTACCGGTTCGCGCCGGACCGCTCCGAGACGGAGGCCGAGGCTTTCGTCCGCGAGCTGTTCACGGGGTACGACGTCCGGCTGACCGACACCTCGCCCGGCGCGCTGCCGGGTCTCGAGCTGCCGGCCGCGAAGGCCTTCGTCGAGGCGGTCGGCGGCCAGGTCGCCCCGAAGTTCGGCTGGACCGACGTCGCGCGCTTCACCGCGCTCGGCGTGCCGGCGGTGAACTTCGGCCCCGGCGACCCGCTCTACGCCCACAAGCAGGACGAGCACGTGCCGGTCGAGCACATCGAGCGGTGCGAGCGCCAGCTGCGCGCCTGGCTGACCGGACGGCCGGCAGCAGGACCGGAGTCAGGACACGAGTCAGGGGAGAGGAACGCGTGAGGTCGAAGTTCAAGGGCCCGATCGTCCAGCGCCGGGACCAGGTGGACGGTTCGACCACCGACCAGCACCTGCTCGACTCGCGCGGGGACAGCGGCTGGGTGCACACCGATCCGTGGCGCGTCATGCGGATCCAGGCCGAGTTCGTCGAGGGCTTCGGTGCGCTGGCCGAGCTCGGGCCGGCGATCGCGGTGTTCGGGTCCGCCCGCACACCGGTCGACCACCCGGCGTACGCCGCGGGCGAGGAGCTGGGTCGCCGCCTGGCGGAGGCCGGCTTCGCGGTGATCACCGGCGGCGGACCGGGCGCGATGGAGGCGGCCAACAAGGGCGCCAGCGAGGCCGGTGGCGTCAGCGTCGGCCTGGGCATCGAGCTGCCCTTCGAGACCGGGCTGAACGAGTGGGCCGACGTCGGGATCAACTTCCGCTACTTCTTCGCCCGCAAGACGATGTTCGTGAAGTACTCGCAGGGCTTCGCCGTGCTGCCCGGCGGGGTGGGCACCCTCGACGAGCTGTTCGAGGCGATGACGCTCGTGCAGACCCGCAAGGTGACCAGCTTCCCGATCGTGCTCATCGGCACCGACTACTGGCGCGGCCTGCTCGACTGGCTGCGCGGCACGGTCGCCGCCGAGGGCAAGATCGCGGTCGAGGACCTCGACATGCTAACCCTCACCGACGACCTCGACGAGGTCGTCGAGCTGATGCGGGCCGCGCGCGAGGGGCGCCCCCGATGATGTGGTTCTTCGCGGTGCTGGTGGTGCTGGTCATGGGCGGCATCGCCGCCGTCGCGGCCGGGCGCGGGGCGCCGATGGCCGAGGTCGAGCACGACCGGCTGCGCGTCGACGTGCCCGAGGACCGGCCGCTGTCGGCCGCGGACATGCGTCGCGTGCGGTTCCCGCTGGCGCTGCGCGGCTACCGGATGCAGGACGTCGACGCACTCCTCGACCGGCTCGCGCGGGAGCAGGACGCCCGCGAGGCCGCGACCCCCTCGGCCCCGGAGGTCCGTGGCGAGGGCCCGATCGCGTAGGGCAGACTGCGCCGCGTGTCCAGCGAGGAGGTCGTCGTCTACGTCCTGACCGCCCTCGGGGTGGTCGTGGTCGCGCTCACCCGGCTGCGCCTGCGGGGTGACGGCGGTGGCGGGCGGCTGCAGGTCGGCCGCCGGCTGCTGGACCTGCACACCGGCGCCGGCGTCGCGGCGCTGGTGGTGTGGACGATGTTCCTGGTCGCCCCCACGGACTCCGTGCTCGGCGGCGACACCGCCGGCATCATCGGACTGGCGCTGTGGTGGCTGCTCGCCGTCGCGGGGATCCTCATCCTCGTCCGGTGGCTGCCCAGCCGCGGCCGGCACGCCTCGGCCGGGGCCGAGGACTCCTGGTCCTCCGGGCCGGGACTCTCGTTGCTGGCCCACCTCGGGACGGTCGTGGGCGTCTGCGTGTTCACCTGGGCCTACCTCAACTCGACCGTCTGACCCGTTCGGCTCCCCGGGTGGGAGCCCGCCGAAGGAGCCCCGCGTGCGACCGACCTCCCTGCTCGCCCCCGTCGTCTCCCTGGCCGCGGTCGCCGCGCTGGTGCCGGCCTCGCCGGCAGCCACCGCGCCCGCCGGTGCGGCGGCGGACCGGCCGGCGGTGGTCGGCAAGCGGGTCATCGGCACCTCGGTCCAGGACCGCGACATCGTCGCCTGGCACCTCGGTGAGCCCGACCGCCCGGACGTCCCGACGGTCGTGCTGGTCTCGACCATGCACGGCGACGAGCCGGCCACCCGGCACGTCCTGGCCTCGCTGCGCGACGGCGCGCCCGTGGTCGGCGTCGACCTGTGGGTGGTGCCGACGTACAACCCCGACGGCCTCGCGGCCGGCACCCGCCGCAACGCCCGCGGCGTCGACCTCAACCGCAACTACCCCTACGAGTGGGCCGACCTCGACGGGCGCTACGAGTCCGGGCCGGAGCCCGCCTCCGAGCCGGAGACCAAGGCGATGATGGCCTTCCTCGCCGACGTGCGCCCCGACCACGTCATCGGCTTCCACCAGCCGCTGCACGGCGTGGACACCGACACCAAGCGGCCGCGCTTCGCCCGCCGCGTCGCGCGCCACCTCGACCTGCCCCGCAAGAGCTTCGACTGCGGCGGCGTGTGCCACGGCACGATGACCGGCTGGTTCAACCACCGGTTCCGCGGCGCCGCGCTGACGGTGGAGTACGGCGCGCGGCCGCGGCTCGCGCGGCTGCGCGACGTCGTCCCGGGCCAGGTGCTCGCGGTGTTCGACGCCTACCGTGCGCACCTGGACTGGGAGCAGCCCCGCGAGGACTGACAGCGGGGCTCAGCGGCCCTGGAAGGCCGGCTTCTGCTTGGCCACGAACGCGTCCACGGCCGCGCGGTGGTCCTCGGTGGCACCGGTCAGCTGCATCATCGAGGACTCGAACGCCACCGCCTCCTCGAACGTGTGGCCGGCGGCGTACCCCACGGAGCGGCGGATCGACCCGAGGGCGACCGTCGGACCGGCGGCGAGCCGCACCGCGAGGGCACGGGCGGCACCGGCGAGCTCGTCGGCGGGGTGCACCGACGTGGCCATGCCCAGCTCGAGCGCCTCGGCGGCGGGGACGGTGCGGGGCAGGTAGAGCAGCTCCAGCGCCTTGGCCCGCCCGACCAGCAGCGGCAGGTGGTAGCTCGCGCCGGTGTCGCAGGAGAGGCCCACGTTGGCGAAGGCGAGGTTGAAGCCCGCGGTGTCGGCCACCAGGCGCAGGTCGCAGGCGAAGGCCAGGCTGGCGCCGGCACCCGCGGCGACGCCGTTGACGGCCGCGACGACCGGCTTGGCCATGCCGGCCAGGGCCGTGACGATCGGGTTGTAGTGCTCGTCGACGGTGGAGAACAGCGCCTCGCTGCCGCCGTTGTGGAGGAGCTGGACGTGCTCCTTGAGGTCCTGGCCGGTGCAGAAGGCACGGCCGGTGCCGGTGAGCAGCACGCAGCGCACCGCCGGGTCCTCCGCCACCTGCTGCACGACCTCGCGGAGCAGCACCTTCGTCGCGACGTCGAGGCTGTTCATCGCGTCGGGCCGGTTCAGCGTGATGGTGGCGACGCCCTCGGAGACGTCGAGGAGCACGGGTGCGTTCTGCGCGTCGGGCGTGCGGTTCGTGGCGGTCATGGGGCGCAGTCTGCCGGTCAGGGCAGGCAGCGGGCCACGAACCTGTCCGCCGCGGGCTGGAGCCGCTGCGCCTCGGCGTCGAACCTCCCGGCTGCGGTCCGCCGGGGCCAGTCGGCCGGCAGCACCTCGGCCGGCAGCCCCGGGTCGGCGAAGAGGAACTTGCGCCACTCGTGGACGAGGTGGAAGCGCGCCGCGAAGGCGGCCTCGTCGGGGTCGGCGTGGGCGCCGAGGTGCTCGGCGACGATCCGCTCGGCGAGCGCCGGCCAGCCGTCGTAGGACGCCCGCAGCGCCGCCAGGTCCCAGGCCGCGACGGGGGAGGGGTCGACGTCGCGGGCGCGGGCGGTCCGGGCGGTGGCCCCGGCCCGGGCCAGCGCGCCGGGGAGCTCGGCGTTGGCGGCCGGGCCCACCCAGACGTGGTCGGCCAGCTCGGCGTACCCGAGGTAGGCGAGGTCGGCACGCAGCCGGGCGCGCGAGCTCCGGTCGCCGGGAGGGGAGATCAGCACGAGGTGCCAGTGGCCGTCCCACGGCTCGTCGCGGCGGTCGTAGATGCGGGCGTGGGCCTCGTCGAGCCGGCGGGCCGCCTGGTCGGTGGCCCGGTAGCCGCGCCCGTCGGGCAGCGCGACCGGCTCGAGCCAGCCCTGGAGCACCATCCGGGAGACCGCGGTGCGCACGGCCGGCGCCGCGATGCCGACCGGTGCCAGCAGCCGGACGAGAGCGGCGACCGGCGCCTGCGACGCGCGGGTCCGCAGGTGGTCGCCGTAGAGGTCGAAGAGGGCCGACCGCGCGTGCATGGGCGGAGTCTGCCACCGCCCGGAGCGCGGGCTCCCCGCCGTCTCCCGGCGCCCTCGGCGGTGTCGAGGTGTGGGGACCGGTCACGCGCCGCCCGGTCATGGGGGATAATGGGCCGCACACGGCTGGCGGGGCGCCTGGACCTCGTCAGCGTCGAGCACTGCTGAACGAGAAGAGGTGCCGGGATGGCGGCAATGAAGCCGCGGACGGGTGACGGTCCGCTCGAGGTCACCAAGGAAGGTCGCGGCATCGTGATGCGCGTCCCGCTCGAGGGTGGTGGCCGTCTCGTCGTGGAGCTGAACGCCGAGGAGGCCGCCTCGCTGGGCGACGCCCTCAAGGCCGTCGTCGGCTGACGCCGGCGACGATCACCAGCGCAGCGTCGTGCCCCCCACCTCGACCGACCGCACCGGCAGCACCGACCTCCCGATCCAGGTCTCGCCCCCGCAGCTCACGTTGAGCGGGGCGAGGCCGCTCGTCGTCGACGGCGTCGACGGGCTCGAGGTGGTCGCGCTGCCCGTGGTCCCGGGTGAGGGGGACGGCGCCGCACTGGTCCTCGGCCCCGGCGCGGACGAGGTGGGCGAACAGCTCGGCCTCGACCTGCTCGGGCTGCTGGACTCCGAGCGGGCGACCGGCAAGGCCGGCGAGGTCGTCACGCTGCCGGTCCCGCAGGGCGCGCCCGGCCGGTCCGCGCTGCGCCGCGTCCTGCTCGTCGGCGTGGGCGAGCAGCGTCCGGCAGACTTCCGCAAGGCCGGCGCCGCGCTGGGCCGCGCGGTCAAGGACGTCACCACGGTCGCCACCACGGTGCCGGCCCTGGACCCGGACACCGCCCTCGAGCCCTTCGTCGTCGGCCTGGTGCTGGGCTCCTTCGGCTTCTCCTGGCGGGCCGCGCCCCCGGAGCACGTGCCGGCCGGGCGCGTGGTGCTCGCGGCGCTCGACCCTGGCGCGTACGACGCCGCGCTCCGCCGCGCGGTGGCCCTCGCCGGCGCCGGCTGGCGCGCGCGCACGCTGGCCACGGTCCCCTCGAACCTGAAGAACCCCGCCTGGCTCGCCGAGCAGGCCCGCGCGATCGCCGACGACGCCGGTCTCGGCTTCCGCGTCTGGGACGAGCAGCAGCTGGCCGCCGAGGGCTTCGGCGGCATCCTGGGCGTCGGCCAGGCCTCGGCCACGCCGCCGCGGTTGGTGCAGCTCGAGTACGCGCCGCGCCGGGCGGGGCGGCGTACGCCCACCGTGGTGCTGGTCGGCAAGGGCATCACCTTCGACACCGGCGGCCTCTCGATCAAGCCCGCCGAGGCGATGTCGAACATGAAGCGCGACATGACCGGCGGCGCGGTCGTCCTCGCCACCATGGCGGCGCTCGCCGAGGTCGGCTGCCCGGTCCGTGTGGTCGGGCTGGTCCCGATGGCGGAGAACGCCGTGTCCGGCAACAGCCTCCGTCCCGGCGACGTCGTGCGCCACTGGGGCGGGCGCACCAGCGAGATCACCAACACCGACGCCGAGGGCCGGGTCGTCATGGCCGACGCGCTGGCGTACGCGGTCTCCGAGCTCGAGCCCGCGGTCGTCGTCGACGTCGCCACCCTGACCGGCGCCATGAAGGTCGCGCTGGGACAGCAGGTGGGCGGCTTCTTCGCCAACCGCGAGACCCTGTCCGCCGCGATCGCCGCCGCGGGCGAGGCCTCCGGCGAGCCGCTGTGGCGGATGCCGCTGCACGCGGCGTACGAGGAGAAGATCGCCTCCAAGGTCGCGGACGCCGACAACGGCGCGGGCGGCCCCGGGGCGATCACCGCGGCGCTGTTCCTCCAGCACTTCGTCGGCGACGTCCCCTGGGCCCACCTCGACGTGGCCTCGGTCGGCGACGCGCCTGCGGACCGCGACGAGTGGACGGCCGGACCGACCGGCTTCGGTGCCCGGGCGCTGCTGACCTGGCTCGGCGGCGACGCCCCTCTCGACGGCATCGGCTGAGGCGGCGACGTGCTGGGACTGAGCATCCGGTGGTCGCTCGTCGACGCGCCGGCCGGCGTCGAGGAGCAGCTCGCGACGTTCGTCGCGGAGACCTCGCACGCGCGCTTCACCGGGATGTCCGGGCTGCGGTTCAAGGCCTGGCGGGTCCGGCAGGGGGAGTGGTTCGAGGGCCTCTACGTCTTCGCCACCGACGAGGCGCGCGCGGCGTTCCAGGCGGAGTTCGAGGCCGAGGCCGCCGACGTGCCGGGGTCGCAGATGGTCGGCAGCCCGCCGGTGCTCATCGAGCCGTGGGACCTCGTGGCGGTCGCGGAGGGCTGGGAGGGCTTCCAGGCGACGCCTCGCGGCTGACGTCCCGGAGCGCCTCGGTCGCGCCGGCGAGGTAGCGCTCGATCACGGCCTTCTCGTCGTCGTCGAACTGCTCGTCGAGCGCGCGGAGCCCGCGCAGCATGGGGGAGAGGTGCGCGAGCACCTCGGCGCGGCCGGAGTCGGTCAGGTGCACCTCGGTACGCCGGCGGTCGCCGGCGTGGGCACGGCGCTCGACGTGGCCCCGGGCGGCGAGCCGGTCGACGATGCCGGTCGACGCGGCCGTGGAGACGCCCAGGATGCGCGCGAGCTCGGCCGGCCCGATCTCGCGGCGGCTCAGGTGGTTGAGCGCCACCATCTCGTGCTCGCCGAGCCCGGCGGCGCGGGCGACGGTGTGGCGCATCTGCACGGCCGCCTCGACGAGGTCGCGCAGCGCCTGCATCAGGCTCCGGGGGTCACCCAACTTGTCTCACCTGCTTAGCATCTTAGGTACCTAGTGAATCCTACGTCGTGCAGGAGCAACCCCCGTGCCACACCAACGGTCCGACCAGGCCACCCATCCCGTGACGTCCGTGGTGGCGGGTCGGCGTACCGCCTGGCTCTTCGCGTTCCTGCCGCTCGTCGCCGCCGTGCTGGGCATGGTGCTGCTCGGCGAGGGCGAGCGCGCCCAGCAGCCCACCGACCAGACCCCCCGCGGGCTGGACTCCACGCTGGCGACCGAGCTCGAGCAGCGGCTGCCCGACGAGGGTTCCGACACCGCGGTGGTCGTCTGGACGGCCGACGAGGGGACGATCGACCGCGGCGCCGTCGGGGAGCTCCGCTCGGTGGCCGAGGACCTCGACGCCCTCGGCGGCGGACCCGAGGGGCCGGTCTCGGTCGCGGAGGACGGCACCGCGGCGATCGCGATCGTCCAGGTGGGCTCCGGGTCGGCCAGCGACGTCGCCGCGGAGGTCGAGGACCTGCGGGACCGGCTCGACGAGGCGGCCCCCGACGGCACCACGGCCCAGGTGACCGGTCCGGCGGCGGTCCAGGCCGACCTCGCGGCCGTCTTCGACGGGGCGAACTTCCGGCTGCTCGCCGTCACCGCGGCGGTCGTGGCGCTGCTGCTCGTCATCACCTACCGCAGTCCCGTCCTCTGGATCGTCCCGCTGCTCGTGGTCGGCATCGCGGACCGCTTCTCCGCGGTCGCCTCGACCCAGGTCATGGCCGCCCTCGACGTCGCGTGGGACGAGTCGACCGTCGGCATCCTGTCAGTGCTGGTCTTCGGCGCCGGCACCAACTACGCCCTGCTGCTGATCTCGCGCTACCGCGACGAGCTGCGGCACGTCGAGGACCGGTACGACGCCATGGCCAAGGCCCTCGCCCGGACGGCGGAGGCGGTGCTCGCCAGCGCGACGACGGTGGTGCTCGGCCTGCTCACCCTGCTGCTCTCCGTCGTGCCGACGACCCGCGGGCTCGGGCTGGCCTGCGCCATCGGCATCGTGGTCGCGGCGTTCTTCGCCCTCGTGGTGCTCCCGGCGGTGCTCGTGCTCTGCGGTCGCTGGATCTTCTGGCCCCAGGTGCCCCGCACCGGCCAGGCCGCGCTCGTCGACACCAACACGTTCTGGCACCGGATCGGCTCGCGGGTCGCGCGGCGCCCGGCCGCCTTCGCCACCGGCACGGTCGCGGTCCTGGCGGTCCTCACCGTCGGGCTGTTCGGGATCAGCACCGGTCTCGACCAGGACGAGCAGTTCCTCGACGAGCCCGAGGCGATCTCGGCCTCGACCCGTCTCGCCGAGTCCTTTCCCGCCGGCCTCACCGATCCCACCCGGGTGATCACGACGGCCGACCCGCGGGAGGTCGCCCAGGCGGTCGAGGGTGCCTCCGGCGTCGCCTCCGTGCGGCCGGGTCCCGAGGGCGACGGCGTCGCCCAGCTCGACGTCGTGCTCGAGGGGGCGCCCGGGTCGGCGGAGGCCGAGGACGCCATCGCCTCGATCCGCGAGGAGGTCGACGGCCTCGGCGACACCCACGTCGGCGGCACGGAGGCCTCCGCGATCGACGCCCGCGAGGGTGCCGCGCGCGACCGGCTCGTGATCCTGCCGCTCATCCTGGGCCTCGTGCTCGGGGCGTTGCTGTTGCTCCTGCGCTCGGTCGTGGCGCCGCTGGTCCTCGTCGCCACCGTCCTCGCGACGTACGCCGCGTCGATGGGCGCCGCCTGGTGGTTGTTCACCGGTCCGCTCGGGTTCTCCGCGCTCGACGAGTCGGTGCCGCTCCTGGCGTTCCTGTTCCTGGTGGCGCTCGGCGTGGACTACAACATCTTCCTCGTCACCCGCGCCCGCGAGGAGGCCCGCGAGCACGGCTCGCGCGACGGCATGCTCCGCGCCCTGACCGCCACCGGCGGCGTGATCACCAGCGCCGGCATCCTGCTCGCGGCGGTGTTCGCCGTGCTCGGCGTCCTGCCGCTCGTGGTGCTCGCCCAGCTCGGCACGATCATCTGCATCGGCGTGCTGCTGGACACCCTGATCGTGCGCACCGTGCTCGTCCCCGCCGCCGCCCTGCTCCTCGGCGACCGGTTCTGGTGGCCGCGGAAGGTGTCCGCCTGAGGCCGGGTGCGGTTGTCGGGATCCCCGGGGCCCCGGGGATTCCGGCGCTCCTCAGGGGTTGCAACCCCTGAGAAGTGCCGGTTTCGCCTGAGGAGTCGGGGGCGCGGGGGCGCGGGCGCCTGCAGGAGTCCCCGGTTCACCGGGGACTCCCGCGCTTACCGGGGTAGATCTGCCCCGGTAAGCAACGGGCTACCCCGGTATGCCGGCGCGTCCGGCCCCGTCGACAGGCGCCGCGACAGGCCCGTCGGCAGGCCCCGCGGCACGGCTCAGTCGGACTCGGGGTTCCAGGTCTTCTTGGCGACGAGCAGGCCGTCGCCGACCGGCAGCAGGACGCTGACCAGGTCGGGGTGCTCGGCGACGGTGCGGCCGAGGTCGCGAACGGCGACGGTCTCCTCGTCGCGCTGGGCGGGGTCGGCCACCCGGTCGTGCCACAGCGCGTTGTCGAAGGCCACCACGCCGCCGGGCCGCAGCAGCCGCAGCGCCTCGTCGAGGTACGCGGCGTACTCTCGCTTGTCGCCGTCGCAGAAGACCAGGTCGTAGTGGCCGTCGGTGAGGCGGGGGAGCACGTCGAGCGCGGCACCCGAGATCGTGCGGGCGCGCTGGCTGGCGATGCCGGCCTCGTTGAAGGACTGGCGGGCGAGCCGCTGGTGCTCGGTCTCGATGTCGACGGTGGTCAGGACGCCGTCGCCACGCATGCCGCGCAGCAGCCAGAGGCCGGAGACCCCGGTGCCCGTGCCGATCTCGACCACCGCCCGGGCGTCCAGCACCGAGGCGAGGAAGCGCAGCGCGGCGCCGCCCCCGGGGCCGATCGAGACCACGCCCACCTCCTGGGCGCGGGCGCGCGCGGCGGCGAGGACCTCGTCCTCGGCCACGAACTCCTCGGCATAGCTCCAGCTGGCAGCACTCACCGGCGTCGTCGTCACCTGCTGAACCTATCGCGCCCTGGCCCCGGGCATCACCCGGGAACACCGGCGCGCCCCCGCCCGTTGGTGGGGACGTGGGCCACCGGGCTCACAGGGATCTCTCAGCGATCGCACCTACGGTGAGGGGAACGCAGTGGTCTGGTGGAGAGGGACCGTCATGGACGAGCGCGGCGCACAGCCCGAGGCAGCACCGGGGGCGACCCCCGGGGTGCCGACCTGGGACGAGGTCGTCGAGCAGCACTCCGACCGCGTCTACCGCCTGGCCTACCGCCTGACGGGCAACCGCCACGACGCCGAGGACCTCACCCAGGAGGTCTTCGTCCGGGTCTTCCGCTCGCTGTCGGGCTACACCCCCGGGACGTTCGAGGGCTGGCTGCACCGGATCACCACGAACCTCTTCCTCGACCAGGCGCGCCGCAAGCAGCGGATCCGCTTCGACGCCCTCTCCGACGAGCGGGCCGACCGGCTGACGAGCCCGGCGCCGGCGCCGGAGGCGGCGTACGCCGACCAGCGCTTCGACGACGACGTGGAGCGGGCGCTGGCCACGCTGCCGCCCGACTTCCGGGCGGCCGTGGTGCTCTGCGACGTCGAGGGGCTCTCCTACGAGGAGATCGCCGAGATCCTCGGCGCCAAGCTCGGCACCGTCCGCTCCCGCATCCACCGCGGTCGCGCCATGCTCCGCAAGGCGCTGGCCCACCGCGCGCCGACCGACGGGCGCGAGCGCTACTCCGGCCCGGTCGGCCACGACACGCTCGTCCCGGGCGGTGAGCGGTGATGGGTCACCTCGGGGCGAAGGTGAGCGCGCTGCTCGACGGCCAGCTGGACGCGGCCGAGACCGAGCGCGCCTGGGCGCACGTCCACAGCTGCCACACCTGCCGCGACCTCGTCGAGCGTGAGGGCTGGGTGAAGACCCGGCTCCTCGGACTCTCGATGGGCGACTGCGGCGGCGCGCCGGACCACCTCAAGGGCGCGCTGCGCTGCGGGCCCGCCGGCCCGCCGGCGCTGCCGCCCGGCGACGTCTACCTGGCCCTGGCGGTCGACCGCGAGCAGCACCGTGGCCGGCGTACGGCGGGTCTCGTGGCGATCGGCGGCGGTGCCGTCGGCGCGGCGGTGATGGGCGTCATCGCGCTCGGGGCGGCCCCGGCCGACGCGCCCCCGGTCGACCGGCGCACCCCGGTCACCCAGATCAGCTACCCGAGCTCTCCCACCCCCACGCCGACCCCCACGCCGGGGCCCTCGTCCCTGCGCCGCCCCTGAGGCCGCGGCCCGCCGCCGACCAGCCGCCCGTCATGATGTGGACGTGAACGACGAGCAGTCCGGCCCCGACGGCACCGAGGAGACCCAGCCGCTGGGTCCCGCGCCGTCGGCGGCCTCCCAGCCGGCCTCCCAGTCGGCTCCGCAGGCCGGTCCGCAGGCCGGAGCCGGGGACTCGTGGGTCCCGCCGACCAGCCAGCCGCGGCCGATGCAGTGGGGCGGGACCCAGCCCTCCCCCCAGCAGCAGCCCCAGCCCTACCCGCAGGCGTACGGCCAGCCCTTCCCCCAGCCGTACCCGCAGGGGCAGCGCCCCGCGCCGCCCCGCGGGCGCGTGCCGGGATGGATCTGGCCCGTCGTCGCGGCCGTGGCCCTGGTCGTGGGACTCATCGGCGGCGTCGCCGGCGGTGCGGCGTACCAGGAGCTGCAGGACCGCTCCGGATCCGACCTCGTGGGCGCCGGGCTGAGCGAGGACGACGTGCGCACCGAGGCGCCGATCGAGGTCGAGGAGGGCTCGGTCGCCGCGGTGGCCCAGGAGCTGCTGCCGAGCACCGTGCAGATCTCCGCGGAGTTCGAGGGAGAGGCGAACGGCGCGACGGGATCGGGCTTCGTGCTGGACGCCCGCGGGCACGTCGTCACCAACAACCACGTCGTCGCCGACGCGGCCGGGTCCGGTGGCGCGATCGAGATCGTCGACCAGGACGGCAACCGGTACGAGGCCGAGGTCGTCGGGCGCAGCCCGGTCTACGACCTCGCGGTGCTCTACGCCGCGGAGATCGAGGAGAAGAAGCCCGCTGCGCTCGGAGCGTCCACCGCCCTGCGGGTCGGCGAGGGCGTCGTGGCGATCGGGTCCCCGCTCGGGCTCAGCTCGACGGTCACCGCCGGCATCGTGAGCGCGCTCAAGCGGCCGGTCACCACCGGGGACTCCGCCAACGACTCCTCGTACATCAACGCGGTCCAGACCGACGCGGCGATCAACCCGGGCAACTCCGGGGGACCGCTGGTCAACCTCCGCGGCCAGGTCGTCGGGGTCAACTCCGCGATCGCCACCACCGGCGGCGGCATGCTCGGCGGCGGGGAGTCGGGCAACATCGGCGTCGGCTTCGCGATCCCGATCGAGCAGGTGCGGATCACCGCCGACCAGATCCTGCGCACCGGCAAGGCCAGCTACCCCGTCATCGGCGCGCAGGTCCAGACCGGTCAGCGCGACGGCACCGGCGCGGAGATCGACGAGGTCATCGAGGGGACGCCGGCCGCCGAGGCAGGCCTCGAGGCGGGCGACGTGATCGTCGCCGTGGACGGCGAGCGGGTCACCGACGGCATCGCGCTGATCGTCTCGATCCGCACCCACCAGCCCGGCGAGACGATCGAGTTCACGATCCGGCGCGACGGCGACGAGCGCGACGTCGAGATCACGCTCGGCTCCGAGACCGGCTGAGCGCCGGCCCGCGCGCACGCCGCGGGCCCGCTGCGGCGGTCACTCCGGGCGGGGCTCCGCCTCCACGTAGGGGTGCTCGTCGACGAAGGTGCGGGTCTGGTCGTACATCCGCTGGATGAAGTCCTCCAGCTGGCTGGACTCCACCCGCCACTGGCCGCGCCCGCCGATCTTGATGGCCGGGAGCTCGCCGCGTCGCACCAGGGCGTACACCTGCGCGCTCGAGGTGTTGAGCACCTCGGCGACGTCGGCGAGCGTGAGGAAGCGAGGCGTACCGGCCATGGGGCCATGGTGGCACCTCGCGCCACCGCGCCCCGCCGGCGCCCCGCCGCCTGTGGATGACGGGGTGACGAGGAGCGCCCGGATCTGCAGACTGTGCCCGTGGCCAGCGATCAGGGGAACTCCGCCGCGCCGCCCGCAGCGACCCGCACAGGGTCGCCGGGCTGGCGCGACCCCCGGTTGTGGATCGGCGTCCTCATCGTGGCCGGGTCGGTCGTCCTGGGCGCCCGGCTGCTCGAGAGCGCCGACGACACCGTCCAGGTCTGGGCGGTCGGGGCGGACCTGGGCGCCGGCGACGTGGTCTCGGAGTCCGACCTGGTGGCCGAGCGGGTGCGCTTCGCCGACCCTTCCGCCGTCGGGCGCTACTTCACCGTCGACGAGCAGCTCCCGGCCGACCTGGCGCTGCTGCGCGGTGTCGGGTCGGGCGAGCTGCTGCCGCGGGCCGCGGTCGGCTCGGTCGAGGACACCGGCACCGTGTCGGTCCCGCTCGCGGTGGACGCCGAGCTGGTGCCGCCCGCGGTCGACGACGGCTCGGTCGTCGACGTCTACCTCGGGGGCACCGCGGGCACGCCCGACGGGCCCGCGCTCGACGACGTCGTGGTCGTCGACGCCCCCGGCCTCGACGACGGCTTCGGGACGACCGGGAAGCGGCAGCTGGTGGTCGCGGTGCCCGAGGACCTCGCCGAGGACTTCTTCGCCCGGCTGTCCCGGGTGGAGAACGCGGTCACGACCGTCGCGCAGGTCTCGTGAACCCCGTCGTCGTCCTGCTGGTCGCGGCCGGCGCCGCGTGGGAGTCCGAGGCGCTGACCCGCATCGACGGTCGGCGTGACGTGGTCGTGCTCAAGCGGTGCGTGGACGTCGACGACCTGCTCGCCGCCGCGTCGGCGGGCCAGGCGGACGTCGCGGTCGTCGGTATCGACGCGCCCGGCCTCGACGCCGCCGCGGTGGACCACCTGCGGCACCACGGGGTGCAACCGGTCGCGGTCGTGCCGTCGGACGCGGTGGACGCCGGCCGCCTGCGGGCCTCCCGGATCGGCATCCCGGGCGTGGTCGGCGAGGCCGCCCTGCACCTGCTGCCCGACGCCGTCGTCGCGGCGGTCTCGACGCCCGACGCCCCGCCGACCGTCCCCCGTGGGGCGGCGGGCGCGCCGCTGGGCGAGCCGGTCGTCCCCGGGGCGGGGAAGCCCTCCGGCCCCCGGGGCCGGACGGTGGTGGTGTGGGGACCGGCCGGGGCACCGGGCCGGACCACGCTGGCCGCGGCCGTCGCCGCCGAGCTGGCCGCCCGGCGGCGCCGTACGGTCCTGGTCGACGCCGACCCGTACGGCGGGACCGTCGCCCAGCAGCTCGGCATCCTCGACGAGGTCTCGGGGCTGCTGTCGGCGGCGCGGCTGGCGACCGCGGGCACCCTCGCCGAGGGCTTCACCGCGGTCCAGCGCGCCCTGGACCAGCACCTCAGCGTGGTCACGGGCCTCCCGCGGGCCGACCGGTGGGCGGAGGTGCGCGCCGGCGCGCTCGACCACCTGCTCGAGGTGGCCCGCGACCAGGGCGACACGGTGGTCGACACCGGGCCCAGCCTCGAGGAGGACGGGCTCGACCCGGGGCGCCCGGGACGCAACCGGCTCACCCTCGAGGCGGTCGGCGCGGCCGACGAGCTGCTCGTGGTCGGGACGGCCGACCCCGTCGGTCTCTCGCGCCTCGCGCGCGGGCTCGTCGAGCTGGCGGAGGTGACCGGCGGGATGCCGGTGCGGGTGGTGGTCAACCGGATGCGTCCGACGCTCGGGTGGTCGGAGAAGGACGTCGCGGGGATGGTGGCCGGCTTCGGGCGGGTGGCCTCGTTGCACTTCGTCCCCGACGACCGCGCCGGCGTGGACCGGGCGGTGGTGGCCGGCCGGACGCTGCTGGAGTCGGGCGGGTCCCCGGTCACCCGTGCGGTGGCGGCCGTCGTGGACAGCCTGCACCCGCCGGCGCTGCCGGCTCCGGGGACCGGGGCGCCGCCGGCGCGCTCCACGCCGGCCGGGCGGCGGCCCGGCCAGGGGCTCAGGCGGCGAACAGCAGGTAGAGACCACCGACGGTGAAGGCCACCATCGCCAGCAGCAGCGGCAGCTGGCCGGTGAGCTGGTGCCGCTTGGGCAGCAGCCGGATCGCGCGGTCGTGCGCGGCCACCACACCCACGACGTGGCCGATCACGACGGCGAGCACCTTGGTGTTCGCCAGCAGCGTCGGGTGGTAGGAGAGCCAGTAGTTGACCCCCCAGTCGCCGGTACCGAGCAGGTCCTGGCCCTTGCTCAGCGGGTCGCTGGCCTGGATGAGCGTCTGCTGACCGACCTGGACCAGGTAGGTGAGGTAGTGGGCCACGATGTAGCCCACGATGATCGGCACCACCGAGTGCGCGAACTGGTTGGGCAGGGTGCGGCGGTCCGTGCCGGGGCCGACCCCGGTCGCCATCGTGCCGACCGCGAAGATCAGCCCCACCCCCACGACGAAGGACAGCATCGCCAGGTTGTTGAGCAGCTGCACCGAGACGTCGCTGGACTGGATGAACTTCACCCAGGGCGTGGACTCCTTGAAGGAGTCGAACGCCGTGCTGCCGAAGAGCACCGCCACCACCGCGACCAGGCCGGGACGCACCGTCACCGAGTCGAGGTTGGCGAGAGGGCTCCGCACGAGGAGCCGGCCGTCGCGCCGGCCCCAGGGGGACAGCTTGGCCACGAGCGAGGAGTAGACCTCGAACGGGTCGGCCCGCTCGTAGAAGGTGTTGCCGAACAGCGCGCCGCCGAGCAGCATCACCGCGACGTACGTCGCGACCCAGAGCCGGACCGGACCCAGCTCGGTGGAGAACGGGTAGACTAGCTCGATCCACACGAAGGCGTAGAGGCCGATCGCGGCCGGCCACACCCCGAGCCGCTCGGGGTAGGTGAAGACGCCCTGGTCCGGGTCGCCGCCGGAGACCCGGGCGAACAGCAGGTTGATGGTGCGGACCGGGCTGACCGCCTTCCACACCGGCCCCAGGAGCAGCGACAGCGGCACCAGGCCGACCCACCACCACACGTAGAACATGCCGAAGACCGGGTTGGTCAGCAGGTCCTGGCCCAGGACGGCGGCGTACGCGCCGTACAGGAAGACCGCCATGCCCAGGACGCGCAGGACGACGCGGAACGCCGTGGCGTCGACGACCCGCTCGAGGAACGCCGGCGCCGGACGGCCCGAGGTGGCGGCGTCGTACCGCGGCTTGCGCCACGCCAGCGCCAGCACGGTGAAGGACACCGTCAGGGCGGCCACCGCGCCGGCGATCGCCAGCTCGGGGGAGATCGGCAGGTCCTTGGCGCCGCCGATCCCGTGGGCGAGGTACTGCCCGTCGCTCACCGGACCTCGAGCTGCACGATCACCTGGTCGAGGTCGTGGGACTCGACCTCGACGACACCCGGCTGGTCCAGCGTGATCGGCAGCGTGGTGGTCCCGGCGCCGTACTCGAGCGTCTGCTCGGGCGAGGAGTGCACGTGGATCTCGCCGCCCTCGTCGGCCTGCACGACCAGCTCGACGTCCTGACCGGCACTGACCTCGACGCGCTCGCCGTTCGGCGTGACCGTGCCGCCCTCGAAAATGACCTCGATCGTCTCGGTGTCGCCGGAGGACTGGGGCGCGGGCTCGTCGTCGCCGCAGGCAGTGCCCGTGGCGAGGGTCAGGGCCAGGACCGCGGCGGTGGCCGCGAGTCGTCGCA
This sequence comes from Nocardioides sp. NPDC092400, assembly GCF_040684155.1. Classification (NCBI taxonomy): domain Bacteria; kingdom Bacillati; phylum Actinomycetota; class Actinomycetes; order Propionibacteriales; family Nocardioidaceae; genus Nocardioides; species Nocardioides sp. NPDC092400. The sequence continues at coordinate 295,801 of NZ_JBFBFJ010000001.1, forward strand.
TCGAGTGCATGCTGGTGACTTTCCTCATGGGATCGGGTAGGTGACGTCTGCCAGAATCGCACGTTGAGCAAGCGCGAACGGGCACGGGTCCCGTGACGCCGGACCCCGCCGGGGACCGGGGACGAGCACCGACGGGCAGTCGGGGGAGGGTGGTCGGGATGAGCGAGCGGCTGCGGCCCCGCGACCTCGCCATCCTGGCCGAGGAGACGACGTCCGCGCCCGCCCACAACGCGACGGTCGAGATCTTCGAGTGCGCGGAGTCCGGCTTCGACCACGAGCGGTTGATGTGCCTGATCCGCGACCGGATCTCCTTCGTGCCCCGCTACCGCCAGCGGCTGCAGCAGGTGCCGGGCCGCCTCGCGAACCCCGTGTGGGTCGACGACGAGCACTTCGACCTCGCCTACCACGTACGCCGCTCGGCGCTCCCGCGCCCGGGCACCCACGACCAGCTGCGCGAGCTCGTCGGGCGGATCGTCTCCCGGCCGCTGGACCGCAGCCGGCCGCTGTGGGAGATGTACCTCGTCGAGGGTCTCGCCGGTGGCCGGGTCGCCCTGCTCTCCAAGGCCCACCAGGTGCTGGTCGACGGGGTCGACACCGTCGACCTCGGCCAGCTGCTCCTCGACGTCAACCCCGAGCCGAAGATCCTCGGCGGCGACGACTGGCGGCCGCAGCGGCGACCGTCCTCGGCCGCGATGCTCGCCGAGGCCGCGCGCGACTCGGTGGCCCACCCGCGCACCGTCCTCGACACCGCTCGGGGCACCGGAGGCGCGCTGCTGCGCACCGCTGAGTCCACCGCCGGCACGGCCGGGCGGGTGCTCGGCGGCCTCGCCGGTCGCCGCCCCCAGGGCTCCGGCGGCCTCGAGGGCCCGCTCTCCCAGCAGCGCCGCGTGGTGACGGTCGAGACCCGCCTGGAGGACTACCGCCGGGTCCGCGACGTCCACGGCGGCACCGTCAACGACGTCATCCTGGCCACGGTCACCGGCGGGCTGCGGGCCTGGCTGATGACGCGCGACGAGTCGCTGCGCGGCTTCCGCCGGATGCGGGCCGTCGTGCCGGTCTCGGTCATCGACACCGAACTCGAGGCCACGTCGCTCGGCAGCCAGATCGCCGCGCACTACGTGGACCTCCCGGTCGGCGAGGCGAGCCCGGTGGTGCGCCTGCACCAGGTCAGCTACTCCTTCCAGGTCCACCAGGACACCGGCCGCGGGGTCGCCGCGAACCGGCTCGCGGGGATCGCGGGCTTCGCCCCGACGACCTTCCACGCGATCGGCTCCCGGCTGGCCGCCGCGGAGGTCCGGCGCGGCTACCAGGTGAGCGTCACCAACGTCCCCGGTCCGCAGTCGGCGCTGTACGCCGCCGGCGCGCGGATGGTCGCCAGCTACCCCGTGCACCCGCTGGTCCAGGGGCACCCGCTGGCGGTCGGCGCCACGTCGTACGACGGCGGCGTGTTCTACGGCATCACCGCCGACCGCGACCGGCTGCCTGACGCCGACCTCCTCGGCACCTGCCTCACCGAGGCGCTCGACGAGCTGCTCGACACCGTCAACGGCGGCCGGACGCGGGCTCCGCGGGGACGCCGGTCCGCGCCGCGCCCGACCTCGCCGGGAGCGACCCCGCCCCGGTCCGTCCCACCTCGAGGGAGCCGCCCGTGAGGGTCTATCTGCCCACGACCCTGACCGGGCTCGCCGCGTGGCACGCGGCGGGCGAGGTCCCTGCCGGGACCGACCGCGTCGTGGCGCCGGACGAGACCGAGGAGGGCGAGTACGCCGCGCTGCTGGGCGCCGCGGACGCCTCGACGGCGCTGCTCGCGGGTCCGGGCCGGCGGGTCGTCGTCGTGGCGGAGCTCGCCGACGGTGCCCCCTCCGACGGGCCGGTGCCGCTGAAGCGGGTGGTGGCCGTGCACGCGGACACCGAGGACCGTCCGGTCGACGCCGACCCCGACGAGGACCTGGCCTGGTTCGCGACGCAGGAGATCGAGTTCCTGATCTCGGGCTGAGGCTCGTACCGTGGCGCCCATGGACGCGATCACGACCCCGCCGGCCCCGGTCAACGAGCCGAACCTGACCTACGCACCGGGAACCCCGGAGCGGGAGGCCCTGCTGGCCGAGGTGGCGGTGCTGGAGAAGGACCGCGCCGAGCTGCCGGCGTACGTCGGCGGCGAGTGGCGCCCGGGCGGCGGCGCCGAGATCGAGGTCGTCCAGCCCCACGACCACCAGCACGTGCTCGGGGTGACCCGGAACAGCACGGTCGCGGACGCCGAGGCGGCGGTCGCAGCGGCGAAGGAGGCGGCGCCGGGCTGGCGCGACCTGCCGTTCGACGAGCGCGCGGCGGTGCTGCTGCGCGCCGCGGACCTGCTGGCCGGGCCCTGGCGGCAGCGGCTGAACGCCGCGACGATGCTGGGGCAGTCCAAGACGGCGTTCCAGGCCGAGATCGACGCGGCGTGCGAGCTGATCGACTTCTGGCGCTTCAACGTCCACTACGCCGCCCAAATCCTGCGCGAGCAGCCGATCGCCAACAGCCCCGGGGTCTGGAACCGCACCGACCACCGGCCGCTCGAGGGGTTCGTCTACGCGATCACCCCGTTCAACTTCACCGCCATCGCCGGCAACCTGCCCACCGCGCCGGCGCTGATGGGCAACACGGTCGTCTGGAAGCCCTCGCCCACCCAGCAGCTGGCCGCGTCGCTGACCATGCAGCTGCTCGAGGAGGCCGGCCTGCCGCCGGGCGTGATCAACATGCTCCCCGGCGACGGCCTCGACGTCTCGCAGGTCGCGCTGGGCCACCCGGACCTCGCCGGCATCCACTTCACCGGCTCGACCCCGACCTTCCAGCACCTGTGGCGCACGGTCGGTGAGAACGTCGCCTCCTACCGCGCCTACCCGCGCCTGGTCGGCGAGACCGGCGGCAAGGACTTCGTGCTGGCCCACCCCTCCGCCGACCCCGACGTGGTCCGCACCGCGCTGGTCCGCGGCGCCTTCGAGTTCCAGGGCCAGAAGTGCTCGGCCGCCTCGCGCGCGTACGTCGCGCGGTCGGTGTGGAACGCGATGAAGGACGACCTCGTGGCCGAGGTCGAGGCGATCGCGATGGGCGACGTCCGCGACCTGTCGAACTTCATGGGCGCGGTCATCGACGCCCGCGCGTTCGCCAAGCACTCCGCCGCGATCGAGCGGGCCCGCGCCACCGACGGGCTGGACGTGCTGGTGGGCGGGGAGTGCGACGACTCGACCGGCTGGTTCGTCCGCCCGACGATCGTCGAGGGCGGGGACCCGACCGACGAGATGTTCTCCACCGAGTACTTCGGGCCGATCCTGGCCGTCCACGTCTACGAGGACGGCGACTTCGAGAAGGTCGCCCGCGCGATGGAGGCGGCCGCGCCGTACGCCCTCACCGGCGCGGTCATCGCCCGCGACCGCCGCGCGATCGCGTGGGCCAGCCAGGAGCTGCGGTTCGCGGCCGGCAACTTCTACGTCAACGACAAGCCGACCGGCGCGGTCGTCGGCCAGCAGCCCTTCGGCGGCGGGCGCGCGTCCGGGACGAACGACAAGGCCGGCGCCGCGGTGAACCTGCTGCGCTGGACCTCGCCGCGCTCGATCAAGGAGACGTTCGTGCCGCCGACCGACTACCGCTACCCCTACATGGGCTGACCGTGGTCCCGCTGCACCTCGGCGCCCTCCACCCGATGGAGCAGGTGCTGACCCTCGTGCTCGCCTTCGGGCCGTTCCTCGTGCTCGGCGTGGTCATCGTGCTGCGCCGGCGCCAGGAGGACGACGAGGACTGACCCCCGGCGGGCTGCTTCCCGGGGCAGTCCTGCAGCCGACCGGCCACGCCGGCGCCGGGCCCGGCCACGCCGGCTCAGCGCGCGAGGTACTCCCGGCCGACGGTGTTCTCCACCTTCAGCGACTTCAGCAGCATGTCGGCGACGAGCGACTCGATCTTGCCCGCGACGAGCGGGATGCGGACGGTGATCGTGAGCTCGACGTGCTCGGTGGTGTGGCCGGCCTCGTCGAGCAGGCGGATGCTGCCGGACATCTCGCCGGGCTTGCCGGGGATGGTGACCTTGACGTCGCAGTCGGTGGGGGAGGTCCAGGTCTCCTCCTGGATGATCTCGATCTCGTCGCCGACCAGCTTCTTGGCGAACGACGGGATGCCGTCGGCGCTCTGCCACTGCTGGATGCGGACGGTCGCACCGGTGGTGAGGTCGCCCGCGGCCGGCTCGACGGTCACGTGCTGGCGCAGCACGCCGGACCGGACGCAGACCTCCTCGCGGAACGACGCGTCGGTGAGCATGGCGTAGACAGCGCTCGCGGGCGCGTCGTACGTCAGGTCGTGGGTGATCTGCTTGGCCATCAGGCCCCCTTCAGGTACGCGGTACCGACGACGTGCTCGGCGTCGAGCCCGGCGACGATCTTCTCCGACATCAGCTTCTCCAGCCTGCCGCCGACCAGCGGGACCTTGACCTTGACGTCGAGCTCCACCACCTCGCGGGTGGTCGAGCCCTCCGGGCGCAGGGTCACGGTCCCGGTGACGGTCGTCGGCTTGCCGGGTGCCTCGATGCGCACCGTGCCCCCGGTGGTGTCGGACCAATCCTCGTGCTGGACCGCGCGGGTCGTCTCCCCGGCGAAGGTCCGCGCGAAGGACGGCAGGTCGTCCGTGCGCTGCACCTGGTCGACGGTGAGGGTGAACCCGCCACCGGTCCGCTCCAGGGTCACCTCGGCGGAGACCACGCCCATGGCCGTGCACACCGCCTCGCGGAACGCCGGGTCCGCGAGCATCGCGAAGACCGCCTGCGGCGGCGCGTCGTACACCAGGTCGTGACGGAGCCTCATGGCGCTCATCATGCCGCCCCACCCGCGCGGTTGAGGGGGCGTCCACGACGGCCTAGGGTCACCGAGGTGTCAATGGCGACGCAGGACCGGGACAAGGCCGAGCTCATCGGCAGGGCGATCGAGCTGGCGCGGACGGGGCGCGGGAGCGGGGGACCACCCCACGACAGCGTCGAGGGACTGCTGCGGGCCTACTACCGCCACGTCGCGGCCGAGGACGTCCTGGACCGCACCGAGGTCGACGTGTACGGCGCGCTCGCGTCGCACCACCGGCTCGCCGCGGACCGGCCGCAGGGCCGGGCCGCGATCCGGGTCACCACGCCGACGGTGGCCGACCAGGGCTGGTCGGCGGCCGGTCACTCGGTGGTGGAGGTGGTCGTCGACGACATGCCGTTCCTCGTCGACTCCCTGACCATGGAGCTCTCCCGCCAGCTGCGCGACGTCCACGTCGTGATCCACCCGCTCTTCGACGTCGTCCGCGACGTCACCGGGGCCCTGCAGTCCGTCGTCCCCGTCGAGGACGGGGCCAAGGAGCCGGCGCCGGGGGCGGTGCGGGAGTCCTGGATGCACGTCGAGGTCGACCGCGTCGCCGACGACGAGGACACCGCCAGGATCGAGGAGGACCTCCGGCGGGTCCTGGAGGACGTCCGCGAGGCGGTCGAGGACTGGACCAAGATGCACGACCGGGTCCGCGAGATCGTCGCCGACCTCGAGGAGCAGCCCCCGCCGCTGGACCCCGAGGAGGTGCGCCAGGGCCGCGAGCTGCTGACCTGGCTGGCCGACGAGCACTTCACCTTCCTCGGCTACCGCGAGTACCACCTCGAGGAGCGCGACGGCCACGACCACCTGCGCGCCGACCCCGGCACCGGGCTCGGCATCCTGCGGTTCGACCCGCCGCAGTCCGAGGAGTCCGGACGGCTGCCCGAGCGGGTGCGCGCCAAGGCGCGCGAGGAGACGCTGCTGGTGCTGACCAAGGCCAACTCGCGCTCCACGGTCCACCGCCCGGCGTACCTCGACTACGTCGGCGTCAAGACGTTCGACGAGTCCGGCCGGGTGGTCGGCGAGCGCCGGTTCCTCGGGCTGTTCTCCAGCGCGGCGTACACCGAGTCGCTCATGCGGATCCCGCTGCTGCGCGAGAAGGCCGCCGAGGTGCTCGCCCGGTCCGGCTTCGACCCGCTCAGCCACGACGGCAAGGCGCTCCTCGACACCCTCGAGACCTATCCGCGCGACGAGCTCTTCCACACGCCGGTCGACGAGCTCGCCCCGATCGCGGAGGCCGCGATGCAGGCGCGCGAGCGGCGCGCGGTGCGGATGTTCGCGCGGCTCGACACCTACGGCCGCTACGTCTCGGTCCTCGTCTACCTCCCGCGCGACCGGTACAACACCGCGGTCCGTGAACGGTTCGCCGCGATCCTCGCCGAGCGGCTCGGCGGCGGGTCCACCGAGTTCACGGTCCGGATCGGGGAGTCGACCACCGCGCGGGTGCACTTCGTGGTCCACCTGCCCGCGGGCGCGGCGACCACCGAGATCGACGCCGCGGACCTCGAGAAGCGCCTCGCCGACGCGAGCCGCAGCTGGCGCGACGACTTCCTGACCGCGGTGCACGCGGAGTACGGCGAGGAGGCCGGCGCCGCGCTCGGGCGGAGGTACGTCGAGTCCTTCCCCGAGGCCTACAAGGAGGACTTCGCCCCGCGCACGGCAGCGATCGACCTCGGCCGGCTCGAGGCGATCCCGGGCGAGGAGGGCATCGACCTCTCCCTGCACGAGCAGGTCGACGCCGCGCCGGGGGAGGGGCGGCTCAAGGTGTTCCGGATCGGCGAGCCGCTCTCGCTCTCGAGCGTGCTGCCGATGCTGTCCTCGCTCGGTGTGGAGGTGGTCGACGAGCGGCCCTACGAGCTCACGGGGTTGGAGCGCCGCTCGTTCGTCTACGAGTTCGGCCTGCGCCACGGCCACGAGCTGCCGCCGCACGCGCGGGAGCTGGTGCAGGACACGTTGCGCGCGGTGTGGGACGGCTACAACGAGACCGACGGCTTCAACGCGCTCGTGCTGGCGGCGGGGCTGACCTGGCGCCAGGCGTCGGTGCTGCGCGCCTACGCCCGCTACATGCGCCAGGGCGGTTCGCCGTTCGCGCTCAGCTCCATCGCCGGGGCGCTGGTCGCCAACGTCGACATCACCCGGCTGCTGGTCCGGCTCTTCGAGACCCGGTTCGACCCCGCGCTCGAGCACACCGACGGGGGCGAGGACGTGAGCGAGGACGGGCGCGACCGCGACGCACGCCAGGCGGAGCTGCGCGAGGAGGTGCTGCGCGCGCTGGACGAGGTGGCCAGCCTCGACCACGACCGCATCCTGCGCTCGTACCTGACCCACGTCGGCGCGACGCTGAGGACCAACTACTTCCGGCCGGCCGACGACTTGCCCGGCGGCGCGCCGCGGCGCTACCTCTCCCTCAAGGTCGACCCCTCGCAGATCCCCGACCTCCCCGCACCGCGGCCCCGCTTCGAGATCTTCGTGCACTCGCCCCGGGTCGAGGGCGTGCACCTGCGGTTCGGGTCGGTCGCCCGCGGCGGGCTGCGCTGGTCCGACCGCCGCGACGACTTCCGCACCGAGGTGCTCGGCCTGGTCAAGGCGCAGATGGTCAAGAACACCGTCATCGTGCCGGTCGGTGCGAAGGGCGGGTTCTACTGCAAGCAGCTGCCCGACGCCCGCGACCGCGAGGCGTGGCTGGCCGAGGGCGTCGACTGCTACCGGACGTTCATCCGGGGCCTGCTCGACGTGACCGACAACCTCGTCGACGGGGAGACCGTGCCGGCGCCGCACGTCGTGCGCCACGACGGCGACGACACCTACCTGGTGGTGGCGGCGGACAAGGGCACGGCGACGTTCTCCGACATCGCCAACGGGGTCGCGCACGACTACGGGTTCTGGCTCGGCGACGCCTTCGCCAGCGGCGGGTCGGTCGGCTACGACCACAAGGCGATGGGCATCACCGCGCGCGGCGCGTGGGTCTCGGTGCAGCGGCACTTCCGCGAGCGCGGGATCGACAGCCAGGCCGAGGACTTCACCGCCGTCGGGATCGGCGACATGTCCGGCGACGTCTTCGGCAACGGGATGCTCTGCTCCCAGCACATCCGGCTGGTGGCGGCCTTCGACCACCGCGACATCTTCGTCGACCCCGACCCCGACGCGGCCACGTCGTACGCCGAGCGCAGGCGGATCTTCGAGCTGCCCCGCTCGAGCTGGCAGGACTACGACGCCTCGCTGATCTCCGAGGGCGGCGGCGTGTGGTCGCGGTCGGCGAAGTCGGTGCCGGTCTCCCCGCAGGTACGCCGCGCACTCGGCCTGCCCGACGACGTCGAGCGGCTCGCGCCCAACGACCTGATGCGGGCGATCCTCCGGGCGCCGGTCGACCTGCTGTGGAACGGCGGCATCGGCACCTACGTCAAGGCCTCCGACGAGCCGCACGCCGCGGCCGGCGACAAGGCCAACGACGCCATCCGGGTGGACGGCCGCGACCTGCGCGCGCAGTGCGTGGGGGAGGGCGGCAACCTGGGGCTGACCCAGGCCGGCCGGATCGAGTACGCCCGCTTCGGTCTCGGCGGCACGGGCGGCCGGATCAACACCGACTTCATCGACAACTCCGCCGGCGTCGACACCTCCGACCACGAGGTCAACATCAAGATCCTGCTCGACCGCGTCGTGCGGGACGGCGACCTGACGACCAAGCAGCGCAACGCGGTGCTGGCCGAGATGACCGACGAGGTCGCCGAGCTGGTCCTGCGCGACAACTACGAGCAGAACCTGGCGCTCGCCAACGCCGCCGCCCACGCCCCGTCGCTGCTGCACGTGCACGAGGAGTGGATGCGGCGGCTGGAGGGCGAGGGCGTCCTGCAGCGGGAGGTCGAGGGCCTGCCGTCCCGCGCGGAGGTGCGTCGCCGGCTCGACCGGCACGAGGGCCTGACCGCGCCCGAGCTGGCGGTGCTGCTGTCGTGGACGAAGATCGTCCTGGCCGACCAGCTCCTCGCCTCCGACCTGCCCGACGACCCCTACCTCGAGCTGGACCTGCGCTCCTACTTCCCCCAGCCGGTGCGGGAGGGGTTCGGCGAGCAGGTCGAGGCCCACCCGCTGCGCCGGGAGATCATCGTGACCCAGGTCGTCAACGACCTGGTCAACGGCGCCGGGATGACGTTCGTGCCGCGGCTGGCGGGGGAGACCGGTGCCGGCGCGGCCGACCTGACCCGGGCCAACTTCGTCGCGCGGGAGGTCTTCGCCTCGCTCCCGCTCCGGCTGGAGCTGCAGGGCTACGACAACCGGATCGACGCGGCCGTCCAGACCCGGATGCGGATCGAGATGCGCACCCTGGTCGAGCGGGCCACCCGGTGGCTGATCACGCACCGCCGGCCGCCGCTGGACAGCCAGGCGACGGTCGAGGAGTTCCGCGGCCCGGTGCAGGCGGTCGTCGCCCGGCTGCCGGAGCTGATGACCGGCCGGGAGCTCGCCGCGTGGGAGCAGCGCCGCGACCGGCTGGTGCGCGACGGCGTCCCCGAGGACCTCGCCGAGCGGGTGGCGGTGCTGTCGCCGGCGTACGCCGTGCTGGGGATCGTGGAGACCGCTGCCCGCGAGGGCCTGGACGCCACCGACGTCGCGCGGGTCCACTTCACCCTCGGCGAGCGGCTGGGCCTCTCGGCCGTGCTCGAGCGGATCGTCGCCCTGCCGCGGCAGGACCGCTGGCAGACGATGGCCCGCGCCGCGCTGCGCGAGGACCTCCACTCCGTCCACGCCCAGCTCACCGCGCAGGTGCTCCGCACGACCTCCGCCGAGGAGCCGGCACCCGCCCGGGTCGCGGCCTGGGAGGAGGCGGACGGCACCCTCGTCGGACGGGCCGCGGCCACCCTCGACGAGATCTGCGCCGACGAGGGCGCGGACCTGGCCCGGCTCTCGGTCGGGCTCCGGGTCGTCCGCGGCCTGGTGGGCTGACCTGGTGGGCTGACCGGAATCTCGCGGGACGGGGCAACCCCGACCCGTGCTCGGAGCATCTGCAGGGAGTGAGCAGCACGACGGGCGGGCCTGCCGCGGAGGTGGTGGCAGCCGAGGGAGGCCGGGTGGACGGCAGCGACGCGTCGTACGACGAGTTCTTCCGAGCCTCCTGGCCGCGCCTGTACCGCACGACGCTGTTCGTCGCCGGTGACGCCGCGGCCGCTGAGGACGCCCTGCAGTCGGCCTTCGCCAAGGCGTACGCGGGATGGCGGCGGGTCGCCGCGGCCGACGATCCCGAGGCGTACGTCCGGCGGATGGCGGTCAACGAGGTGCTCGGGTCCCGACGGCATGGCTGGGGCCGGCGCGAGCGGCCGCACGAGCGGGTGGAGCCGCTCGGCGACCGGGCGCCGGGGGCGGGGCTGGAGACCGCCGTCGTCCTGCGCGACCGGCTCTGGACGGCGGTGCTCGAGCTACCGCCGCGGCAGCGGGCGGTGGTGGTGCTGCGCTACTACGAGGACCTCTCGGAGGCCGCCATCGCCGAGGTCCTCGGCTGTTCCCGCGGCACGGTGAAGTCCCAGGCGTCCAAGGCCCTCGCCCACCTGCGCCGCGAGAGCGCCGACCTGCGGAACGGAGACGAGGCATGAGCGGCGACCTGCCGGACCAGCCGGTGCTGAGCGACCTGCTGGAGGAGCGGCTGGGGTCGCTCTCGCCCCCGGCCGGTGACCCCGGGCGCGCGAAGGAGGCGGGGCGCCGGTTGCGGCGGCGCCGTGCCGCCGTGCGCTCCGGCGCCGCCGTCGTGCTCGCCTCGGCGGTGGTCGCCGGAGGGGTCGCCATCGGCCTGGACGGCGGGGACGGCGGGGGTGACGAGGGCCGCGACGTCGTCCCGCTCGGAAGGCTCGACTTCGACGAGGGGCTGCGGGCCTACGCCGACCCGGGCGTCGAGGTGCACCTCGGGGGCCGGACCTTTCCGGCCGACGACCTGGGAAGGATCGACGTGGACGGCGCCGCGACGCCGTTCGGGCTGGTCTACTACGACGGCGGGGTGCCGATGCTCCTCGGCGAGGACGGGCGCACCGGCGCGCTCGAGCCGGGGGCGGAGCGGGCCGGCGGGCCCGTGCCGACGGCGAAGGCGGACAGCGCGAAACCCTTCGTGGCGTACGGCGCCGTGCTCGCGGGGCGGCGAACCGTCCTGGTCCGCGACCTCGCCGCCGATCGGCGGGTGGCCGCCCTGGACGTCGAGGACCGCCCCGGCCTGGCGGTGGACGCGCTCGACGACGGCGTCGTCGTCCTGCGCGACGAGGACGGCACCACCGTGTGGGACACCGCGACCGGTGCCGAGCAGCGGCTGGCCGGGGCAGGCACGCGGGTCGCGGACCTGCGCAACGGCGTACTGCTCTACGACGGACCGCCGCCCGACGGGCCGGCCGCCGCCGACTACCGGCTCGTCCCCGGGGCCGTCGACGCCCAGCTGACCTTCGACGGCGCCCACGTCCTGTCCTGGTCCAGCACGCTCCGGCCGACCGCTCAGGGCGGGGCGCCGCTGGTGCTCGACGAGGGAGCGACCGGGCCGGGTCCGCAGTACGGCTGGTGGGCGGTCGACACCGACGGGTCGGTCCTGACCGCGGTGCCGGACCGGCGGGGGCAGGGCGTCCGGGTCCACGACTGCGACGTCCCCTCGGGCCGGTGCGTCGATCTTGGGCGGTTGCGGGCGTTGAGCGGGGACCCGCAGTTCATCGGCGTCGACGGGTGAGGTGAGAGGAGTCCTCGTCCGCGGGTGACGGGGAGCGCCCCCTAGGCTCACGGGCGTGAACGTGGTGGCGGCGGACGGGGTGCGGGTCGCCGCGTTCGTGAGCCTGGTGGTCGGCCTCGCGGCGTACGGCGGGATCGCGGGGGCGGTGTTCTTCCTCGTGCTCGGCGGGACGATGGTGCCGCGGGCGGTCTCCGCGCCGGCGGCGCTCGACGTGACCTACAGCCTGACGATCCTCGTCGCGGCCTGGGCGGCGGTCCTCGACTGGTACCTCGCCGTCCCGTGGCTCGACGTCGTCGTGCACGCCGCCGCGACCGGCCTGATCGCGGCGCTCGTGCAGTTCGTCCTCGTGCGCCTCGGCATCGCGTCCGCGGTCGACGCCCACCTGCGGTTCCCGCGCACCGCGGTCACCGTGATGACGGCCGCCACCGGCACGACGCTGGCCCTCGTCTGGGAGTTCGGCGAGTGGTACGGGCACACGTTCCTCGACAGCCGGATCCAGGTCGGGTACGACGACACGCTGGGCGACCTGGCCGCCGGGATGGTCGGCGCGCTGGTCGCCGGGGTGCTGCTCGGCAGCGGGCTGCTGCTGCGCGGGGCGCGCCGGTGAGGGCCGCTGCGGGGCGCCCGAGCGTCAGCGTGGTGATCCCTGCCCGCGACGACGCCCCCGCGCTGCGCCGGTGCCTGGAGCTGCTGGCCCACCAGAGCGTCGCGCCGCTCGAGGTCGTGGTGGTCGACAACGGCTCGACCGACGACACCGCCGCGGTCGCCCGCGAGCTCGGCGCTCGTGTCGTCGAGGAGCCGGCGGTGGGCATCCCGCCCGCGGCCGCCCGGGGGTACGACGCCGCCTCGGGCGACGTCATCGCCCGGCTCGACGCGGACTCCCGGCCCGGTCCCCGCTGGGTCGAGCGGGTGGCGCGGCGGATGAGCGACCCGGGGCTCGACGCGGCCACCGGCGTCGGCGCCTTCCACGACCTGCCGTGGGGGGTCCGCCACGTCGCGGCCGCGGCGTACCTCGGCGCCTACTACCTGCTCACCCACCTCGCGCTGGGCCACACCGCACTCTGGGGGTCGAGCATGGCGGTGCGCCGCTCCACCTGGGAGGCCGTGCGGGCCGACGTCCACCGCGACGACCCCGACCTGCACGACGACATGGACCTCGCCTTCGTGCTCGGACCGAACCGCCGGATCCGGCTGGACCCGATGCTCGCGGTCGGCGTCTCCGGCCGCAGCCTGCGCGGCAGCGCCCAGCTCCGCCGGCGGTTCGCCCGCGCCCGCCGCACGATCGAGGTCAACTGGGCCGTGCAGCCGCCGTGGCTGCGGTGGCGTGACCGGTTCTCGCGGTGAGCGGCGGGAGTTTCATCGGCCGACCGGGAGCTTCAGCGGCCAGCCGATGAAGCTGTCGCTGGGACGCTGGAACTTCATCGGCCAACCGACAGTTCCAGCGGCCAGCCGATGAAACGTCACCCGGCCGGCCGCCCGGCACCTCAGCGCAGCGCGATGAAGATGAACAGCTGGGTGACGAGGAACCCGGTGACGTAGTTGAGCCACAGGAAGCGCCGCCAGCCGGCGTTGGCGCCCTCGCAGGTCTCGTCGGTGACGCGGAGGAACGGCGCGACGTTCGCGACGTACGGCAGGACGAGCAGCGCGGCGAGCGCGCCGGGCCAGCCGCAGGCGAGCAGGACGAGGCCGGAGGCGACGTACGCCGCGAGCGCGAACCACACCGTGCCGCGGGCGCCGATGACGGTGCCGATCGAGGCGATGCCGCCGGCGCGGTCGGCGGTGACGTCCTGGACGGCGCCGAAGGCGTGCGAGCCGATGCCCCAGAGGAAGAACCCCACGACCGCGGCGACGGTGGTGGTGTCGGCGGGGGCGTCGGCCAGCGCGAGGCCCAGGACCGCCGGGCTGGTGAAGTGCGTGCTGGAGGTGAGGGAGTCGAGGAACGGCCGCTCCTTGAAGCGCAGCACCGGCGCGGAGTACGCCACAACCGCGAAGACGCTCACGGCCAGCACCACCGCGGACAGGCCGTCGCCGACGGCGAGCAGGTAGGCGACGAACGGGACGTTGCTGGCGATCGCCAGGGTGATGGTGAGCCGGTGCACCGACCGGTCGAGCACGACCCCCTCCACGCCGCCCTTCCGCGGGTTGCGGATGTCGGACTCGTAGTCGAAGACGTCGTTCACGCCGTACATCAGCAGGTTGTACGGCACCAGGAACCACAGCGCGCCGAGGACCAGGACGAGGTCGACGCCGCCGCCGGCGAGGAGGTACGCCGCGGCGAACGGGTAGGCGGTGTTGACCCAGGAGAGCGGACGGGAGGACGCGAGGACCTGGCCCAGCAGCGGGAGCGGTCCCCGGCGGGGCTGGTGGTGGCCGGCGGGCACGGTGGCGGTCACGGTCACCGATCCTCCTCCTTCGACAGCAGGCTCCACAGGGCGGGCAGCGCCAGCACCGCGGCGAGCGGCCAGGCGAGGTCCTCGACCGGCGCCTTCCACAGCAGGAACGCCGGCTCCGCGCCCTCGCCGTAGCGGAACAGGTCGGCGATGATCATCAGGCTGTCGAAGACGACCGTGAGGACGAACAAGGCGGCGGCGGTCAGCGCGGTCGCCGCCCACCACGTGGGTCCCGGCCGGCGGCGCACCGCGGCGAGGACGAGGACGGCGGCGGCGAGGACGAGGAAGATCCCCGCGAGCCCGGCGTACGTCACGCGGCCTCCCGCGAGCGGGCGGACGGCCGGGCCAGCAGCAGCACGAAGAGCTGGTGCAGCACCATCGTGAGGTAGCAGAGGAACACGATGAAGAACAGCTCCTCCAGCGGCAGCTCGGGGGCCAGCTCGATCCCGGTCATCGCGTCGGACTCACCGCGGTGGTACATGTCGGCGCCGATCGCGATCAGGTCCCACACGAGGAACAGCACCGTCCCGGCGGCCACCACGGCGACGGCCCGCCCGGCGCGGCCGGGGCGGAAGAGGAACAGCCGCCACCTCCGGTCGACCAGCCCCATGCAGATGGTCGGGACGATGATCGAGAGGAGGTACAGGACGCTCACGCGGCCGGCCCCGGTGCCGGCTCGGGGGAGGGTCCGGTCGAGCGGTCGGCCCGCAGCCGCTTGAGCACCAGCTCGGCGGAGATCAGGCACATCGGCAGGCCGATCCCGGGCCGGGTGGCGTAGCCGGCGTAGAACAGCCCGTCGACCTTGCGGGAGACGTTCCCGGCGCGGAAGAAGGCGCTCTGCTTGAGCACGTGCCCGGGCCCGAGCGCGCCGCCCTGCCAGGAGCTCAGCTCGTCCTCGAAGTCGGCGGGGCCGATGGTGCGCCGCACCTCCACGCGCGCGGCCAGGTCCGGTACGCCGGCCCAGGTGGCGACCTGCTCGATGGCCGCGTCGACGGCCTTCTCGACCGCCGGGTCGCCGGCGCCGTCGGTGCCGCCGTGGCCGATGCCGGGGTCGGCCGGCACCGGGATGAGCACGAACAGGTTCTCCTTGCCGGCGGGAGCGACGGTGTCGTCGGTGGCGCTGGGACGGCACACGTAGATCGAGGCGGGGTCGGGCACCCGGCGGGTCGCGCCGAAGATGTCGTCGAAGTTCGCCCGCCAGTCGGTGGTGAAGAACAGCGAGTGGTGCGCCAGCTCGGGCAGCTCGCCGTCCACGCCGAGCAGCGCGAGCACGGCCCCGGGACCGGCGTCGCGCTTGGCCCACCACTGCTCGGGATAGGTCTGCAGGGAGCGGGGGAGCAGCCGGGTCTCGAGGTGGTGCAGGTCGGCCGCGCCGACGACGACGTCGGCGTCGAGCCGCTCCCGCGCGCCCGAGGGGTCGACGTACGACACCCCCTCGGCGACGGCGCGTCCGCGACCGGCGGGCCGGGTCCGGATCTCCTCGACCGTGCAGCCGGTGCGGATGCGCACACCGCGCTGCTCGGCCAGCCGCGCGATGGCCTCGATCAGCGTCGTGAACCCGCCCCGGGGGTAGAGCACCCCGTCGGCGAGGTCCATCCAGCTCATCAGGTGGTACATGCTCGGCGCCCGCTCCGGCGAGGTCCCGAGGAAGACCGCGGGGTAGCCCAGGACCTGGCGCAGCCGCGGGTCCTCGAAGCGGGCGGCGACGTGGCTCTCCAGCGACCGCGTGAGCAGTCCGGACAGCCGGGGCCCGTTGCGCAGGACGCCGGCGCTCAGCAGCGAGGCGCTGGACTCGAAGCTGGTGTAGAGGAACTGCTGCACCGCGAGGTCGTAGACGTGCCGTGCGGAGTCGAGGTACGCCGCGAGCGCGTCGCCGGCGCCCGGCTGCACGGACTCGAAGAGCGCGATGTTGGCGTCGCGGTCGGCGGCGACGTCCAGGTGCTCGTCACGGTCCTGGAAGAAGACGCGGTAGCCGGGGTCGAGCCGCACCAGGTCCAGCTCCTCGGCCGCGCTCGTGCCGAGCATGGCGAAGAAGTGCTCGAAGACCTCCGGCATGAGGTACCACGACGGCCCGGTGTCGAAGCGGAAGCCGTCGGCCTCCCAAGAGCCCGCCCGGCCGCCGACCTCGTCCCGCTGCTCGAGCAGGTCGACCGACCAGCCGTCCGCGGCCAGCAGCGCCGCCGTGGCCAGGCCGGTGATCCCGCCGCCGATGACGACGGCGGTGCCGGGCGTCGCCGCGGACCCGCCCCGCGCGCTCATCGCGAGCCCCGGACGAGCGTGCGGGCCACGACGCGGGCCTTGGCCGGACCCGGCACGCGCACCCGCTCGGTGCGGATGCGCTCGGCCGGGGTGGCGCGGAGCCGGACGCAGAGCTCGGCGAAGAGCCCGTGCGCGAGCAGCACCGCGTTGCGGCAGCCGGCCGGCAGGTGGGGGATGGCCGCGGCGGCCGCGTCGAGGTCGGCCTCGATGTCGGCGAGCAGCAGGTCGCGGGTGCGGTCGTCGAGGTCGGTCGGGTCCAGGCCGGGGAAGTAGTGCCGGCCGAGGTCCCCGTCGTCGGCCGCGATGTCGCGCAGGAAGTTCACCTTCTGGAACGCCGCGCCGAGGCGCCGCGCCCCGGGCGTGAGGCGGTCGTACGTCGCGTCCGCGTCGGGCTGGCCGGCGAGGAACGCGCGCAGGCACATCAGCCCGACGACCTCGGCGGAGCCGTAGACGTAGCGGGCGAAGGACTCCTCGTCGTGCTCGCCGCGGAAGAGGTCGGTGCGCATGGACTCGAAGAACGGGTCGACCAGCGACCGGTCGATGCCGCAGGTGCGGGCGGTGCGCCCGAATGCGTGCACCACCAGGTTGGCGCTGTGCCCGCTGGTCATGGCGGAGCGGACGTCGGCCTCGAGCGCGTCGAGCACCCGGGCCTGGTGGGCGCGGGTGCCGTCGGGGCGCGGCGCGTCGACGACCTCGTCGGCGACGCGGACCATCGCGTAGACGTTGCGGACGTGGGTGCGGACCGGCTCCGCGAGCAGACGCGTGGCCAGCCCGAAGGAGGAGGAGTAGCGCTTGATGACGACCGCCGAGGCGGCCTCCGCCACCCGGTCGTAGTCGTCGGCCGGGCTGCCCGGCGGGCTGCCGGCCGCGGGGGTGGGCCGGTGCTCCTCGGAGCCGCCCGGGCTGCGCTCCATCGCGGTCATGCTGCTCCTCGGGTCAGGTTCTGGGACATGTCGCCCACCCAGGCGACCAGCTCCGCGGGGAGGCCGAGCTCGGCCGTCTGCTCGGTGGCGGCCGCGACGTAGCCGGCGGCGAGGTCCTCCACGAACCCCCGGGAGCCGCCGGACTCCAGGGCGCGGCGCACCTCGGCGGCGGCGTCGGGGGTGAGGTCCGGGTCGCCGAGGTGGCGGCGGACGACCGGCCAGGCCGAGGTGGTGCGGGCGTGGACGACCAGCGGCGTGCGCTTGCCCTCGCGCAGGTCGCCCAGCGCCGACTTGCCGGTGCGGTCGGGGTCGCCGAAGACGCCCTGGACGTCGTCGAGGAGCTGGTAGGCCAGGCCCAGCTGGCGACCGACCCGGCCGAGCCCCAGCACGACCGCCTCGTCGGCGTCGGCGAGCACCGCGCCGTACTGCAGGGGCAGCTCGAAGGAGTAGACGGCCGTCTTGTGCTCCTCCATCGTCAGCACGTCGGCCAGTGACGGCTCCGCGAGGCCCATCGAGAACCGGACGTCGGCCAGCTCGCCGGCGGCGGAGATCCGCAGCGCGCAGTCGAGGAGGTCGAGCAGGCGGCCGACGGTCGCCGGGGGAGCGGGAGCGGTGGCGACCGCGCGCACGGCGGCGGCGAGCGCGAGGTCGCCGGTGAGCACGGCGCCCGCGAGCGCGTAGGCGTCGGCGGCCTCGGGCGAGGCGCCGGCGCGCTCGGCGTGGGTGCGGAAGGTGCCCGGGGCGCTGGGCCGGCCGCGTCGGGTCTCGTCACCGTCGATCACGTCGTCGTGGACGACGAAGGCGGTGTGGAGCAGCTCGATCGCCGCCGCGACGGGGGGTACGGCGTCGGGCCGGCGCCCGCCGAGCAGCCGGTGCACCGACTCCACCAGCCGCGGGCGGAACTGCTTGCCCCCGACCGTCGCGTCGGCCAGCGCCCGGCCGAGTGCGGCCTCGTCGGGACCCGGGGCGGCGTCGAGGGGCGGCGCGAGCTGGTCGTCGACCGCGCGGCGCACCCAGTCGTCGGCAGGACCCGCGGCGTCGGCTCCGGTCATGGCCGCGCCCCGACCTGGCTCGCGAACCAGCCGGCCGCCTCGAGCTCGGCGGCCTGCTCCCGCAGCCACGGGCTGAGCGCCCACGGCGCGGCCGCCAGGGCGGCGCGGAGCTCCTCGAGGGACAGCCAGCGGCTCTCCTCGACCTCGTCGGGGTGGTGCCGGGGGAGGCCGTCGGTGCGGGCGGAGTAGACCGGGCACAGCTCGTTCTCGACGATGCCGCCCGGGTCGACCGCGCGGTAGCGGAACTCCGGCAGCACGCAGCGCACGTCGGTGAGCTCGAGGCCCAGCTCGTGCTCGGCGTACCGGTGGACGGTCGCGACGGGGTCCTCGCCGGGACGGGGGTGGCCGCAGAAGGAGTTGGTCCAGACGCCCGGCCAGGTGCGCTTGGTGACCGCGCGCCGGGTCACCAGCACCCGGCCCTCCCCGTCGAGCACGTAGCAGGAGAACGCCAGGTGCAGGGGGGTGTCGGTGGTGTGCACGGTGGCTCGGGGCGCGGTCCCGCAGGGATGCCCCTCGTCGTCCAGCAGCACCACGAGATCAGGGGTCGCGGACACCGTCACCGTCCTCCCCTGTCGTGCAGCCGCGGGTGCTGCGTCGTGTGTGTGCACGCGTCCGTGCGTCCTCCCCGTTACCCGAGCCCGCCCGGGCTCATGCGTTCGGGTGAGGCGACCGGACGCTCCTCCCGCGGCGGTTCGGAGCCGCGCGCGGAGCGGTTTGGTCACCGGGCACCAGTGTGTCGCACGACACCCCTAGGCTGCCCGCCGTGGACGATCTGACGACGGCCGGCGTGGCCGAGACGGTGCGGTTGACGACGAGCGGCGAGGTGACGGCGCGGGCTGTGGTCGACGCGGCCCTGGCGCGGATCGGCGAGCGCGACCCCGCACTGAACGCCGTCTCCCAGCTGGTCGCCGACCGTGCTCGTGCCGACGCCGACCGGCTCGACGCGGCCCGGACCGCGGGCGCGGCGGCCGGTCCGCTGCACGGCGTGCCGGTGGTGATCAAGGAGGAGCTCGCGGTCGAGGGCCTCGTGACCACCTTCGGCGGCGAGGGCAACTCCACCCCGGCCGCCGCGGACGCGGAGGTGGTGCGCCGGCTGCGGGCCGCCGGTGCGGTCGTGGTGGCGACCACGACGATGCCCGAGTTCGGGGCGTGGCCCTACACCGAGTCCTCCTCGCGCGGCTACACCCGCAACCCGTGGGACCGCACCCGCACGCCCGGCGGCTCGAGCGGCGGCACGGCGGCGGCCGTGGCGAGCGGGATGGTCCCGGTCGGCATGGGCGGGGACGGCGGCGGCTCGATCCGCATCCCGAGCGCCAGCTGCGGTCTCTTCGGCCTCAAGCCGCAGCGCGGCCGGGTCACCTCCGCGCCCTGGGACCAGCTGTGGTGGGCGCTCGGCACGGCCGGTCCGCTCGCGCGCACGGTCCTCGACAGCGCGCTGGTGTACGACGTCGTCCGCGGCCACACCGACGGCGACCGCTGGCGCGCGAGGGGAACCGGCTCGTTCGCCGAGGCGGCCGGCCGGGAGCCCGGCCGGCTGCGGATCGGCTGGACCACCAGGCCGGTGACCCTCGGCGTGCGCCCCGACCCCGTCCACGTGCGCGCGGTGCACGACACCGCCCGGCTGCTCACCGACCTCGGCCACGACGTGCGCGAGGTGGACCCGCGCTACCCCGACCCCACCGCCGCGTTCGTCCCGCAGTTCTTCGGCGGCATCCGCGACGAGGCCGACGGGGTCGAGCACTTCTCCCGCCTCGAGCGGCGCACCCGCGAGACCTACCGGATCGGCTCGTGGGTGACCCCGAAGGTGCTCGAGTGGGCGCTGCGGCAGACCGAGAAGGTCTCGGCGAGGGCCAACCGGGTCTTCGACGACGTCGACGTGCTGCTCACACCGGCGGTCGCCCACCGCCCGGTACCGGTCGGGGTCCTCGACGGGAAGGGCACGGTGCGCTCGGCGCTGGCCGCGATGCCCGCCATCGCCTACGCCGCGCTGTGGAACGTCGCGGGCAACCCCGCGGCGGCGGTGCCGTGCGGCCCGGCGGCCGACGGCCTGCCGGTCGGCGTGCAGCTCGTCGGCCGCACCGACGACGAGCCCACGCTGCTGTCGCTGTCGGCCCAGGTCGAGGCGGCCCGCCCCTGGCCGCTCGTCGCGCCTGCGTACGCGACCGCATGAGCCTGCTGCTCCAGGCACCGGCGGCGCTCGCGCGCCGGGCGCTGCGCCGGCCGAGCCCGCTCGCCGGCCGCACCGTGCTGGTGACCGGCGCCAGCTCCGGGATCGGCGAGGCGACGGCGTACGCCGTCGCGGAGCGGGGCGCCCGTGTCCTGCTCGTCGCCCGCCGCGCCGAGGAGCTCGAGCGGGTCCGCGCCCGGATCGGGCCGGCGGCCGCGGCGTACCCCTGCGACCTGACCGACGGCGACGCCGTGGATGCGCTCGTCGAGCAGGTCCTGGCCGAGCACGGCGCGGTGGACTACCTGGTCAACAATGCCGGCCGCTCGATCCGCCGGAGCCTGGCGCTGTCCTACGACCGCTTCCACGACGTGGAGCGGACGATGGCGGTCAACTTCCTCGGGCCGGTGCGGCTGACCCTCGGGCTGCTGCCCGCGATGCGCGAGCAGCGGTTCGGCCACGTGGTGAACGTCGTGACGTGGGGCGTGCAGGTCAAGGCGCCGAAGTTCTCCGCCTACATCGCCTCCAAGACCGCGCTCGACACCTGGAGCCGGATCGCCGGGCGCGAGACGTTCTTCGAGAACGTCACCTTCACCAACATGCGGTTCTCGCTGGTGCGGACCCCGATGACCGCACCCACCGAGGCGTACGCCGGCCGCGGCGCCACCCCCGCGCAGGCCGCCGCGCGGGTCGTCCGGGCGCTCGAGGACCGTCCGCTCACCGTCGGGACGGTCGCCGGGGCGCTCGGCGAGGTCGTCAACGTGGTCGCGCCTCGCGCCAGCGACGCCCTGCTGGCGACCCTGGACCGCGTCTTCGCCGACTCCGCGGCGGCCCGGGGCACGCCCGGGCCGGAGGGCCGGTCCGCTGGCTAGTTGCCGTAAGAGAAGCGGAGGTCGGCGAAGAGCAGCCGGTTGACCCGCTTGCGCAGGTGGCCGACGGTCGCCTCGGTCGGCAGCGGGTGCGGGGACAGGTGGGTGAACCGCAGCCGGGTGTCCCCGCCGGGGGCTGCGCCGGTCTCGAGCAGGATCCGGTCGTCGGGCCGGTGCGGCCACAGCGTCGACCACACCAGGCTGCTGGGCTCGTGGGCCTCGAGCACCTGCGGCACCACCTCGTCCGCGAGCAGCGCCGGGGCCAGCCACGGCCGGGTGCGAGGCTCGTCGGGCACGGCGAGGGAGCGCCACACCACGTGCGGCGGGGCGGGGAGCCTCTGGGCCCGCGTGCCGATGACCTCCACGGCCCCGACGGTAGGCGCCGGCCGACCGGAGGGCGAGCGGATTGCCCGGCGCGGGTGGGTCAGGCGGCGCGGGCGAGGGCGATGCGACCGGCGGCGTCGGCCGTGGCCTGGTGCAGGGCGGTGCGGGCGGCCTCGAGCGCTGCCGCGGGGCCGGCGTCGTCGACCCCGGCCAGACCGGCGTGGACGACCACGGCCCGGCCACCGCCGGCGACCGGTCGCGCACCGACGAGGCCGCTCATGCGCCGCCACGCGACCGGCAGGGAGACCCCGGCCAGCACGACGAGCAGGTGGTCGTCGTCGACCTGCACCAGCTGGTCGCCGTCCCGCAGCGCCGCGGTGGCCCGCGCGACGAGGTCGCCGGCGCCGCCGGGACCCCCACCTCCGCTGCGGCGCAGCAGGCACAGCGCGTCGCCGGCCCGCACCGGCGCGGTGCACAGCTCGAGCTCGGAGCCGGTGGACCGTTGCGCCGGGCCGGGGTCCTCGGAGGCGGGCGGCACCAGGGTGGCGAGGAGGTGGGCCAGCTCGGTCAGCGTCGCCCGCTGCAGCGCGACGTGGGACCCGGTGTGCTCCTCGCTGCCGGCCGGCGCGTTCACGGCGTACACCTCGAGGGCCACCATGGCCCGCTCCACCAGCCGCTGCGCCTCCGCGACCGTCCCCGCCCCGGACGCTCCGCGGAGGGCCTGGTTGGCCAGCGCCCACGTGGTCAGCAGGGCGGTCGGCCGGGGGTGGTCGGCGAGGGGTTCCATGGGCGGGCTCCCGCTTTCTCTGCGACGGGCGTGGGTGCCAGGCCATCGGCCGGAGGCGCCCCCGCCTGAGGGGTGCGGACCGGTTTGTGACCCGGGCCACTCCACCGGGCTGGACCGGCCGTCGTGCCGGTCCATCAAGGGATGTCGACGAGCTCTCGCCTCCCCGTGCGAGCTCACCCGGGGGAGTGGCGGGAGGCCTGCATCCCTTGATGAGTCGGCGGCCCGGGTCAGCTCGCCTTCTTCGCCGCCGCCTTCTTGGTCGTGCTCTTCTTGGCGGCGGTCTTCTTCGCAGCGGCCTTCTTGGCGGGAGCCTTCTTCGCCGGGGTCTTCTTGGCGGACGACGAGGAGGACTTCTTGGCCGGCTTCTCCTCGGCCCCGTCGTCGGCCGAGTCGGAGTCAGAGTCGGCGTCGGCGTCGGCCTGGTCCTCGTCGGAGGCCCGCGGTGCTGCCTCGCCGCGGGCGGTCTTCGCGGCGTCGACGGAGCGCTGCAGCGCGGCGAGGAGGTCGACGACCTCGCCGGAGGACTTGGTGGAGGTGGGGGTCCGCTTGACCTCGCCGCCCTCGATCTTGGTCTTCACCAGGGCCTCGACGGCCTCGGCGTAGTCGTCCTCGAACTCCGCGGGGTCGAAGTCGCCGGCGAGAGTCTCGACGAGCATCCGGGCCATCTTCACCTCGGCGGCCTTGACCTCGCCGGTCTCGACGCTGAAGTCGGGCTCGCGGACCTCGTCGGGCCACATCATCGTCTGCAGCACGATCACGTCGTCGCGCACGCGGAGCACCGCGACGGTGGTGCGCTGGCGCAGCGCGACGGTGACGACGGCCATCCGGTCGGCCTCGAGGAGCGCCTGGCGCAGCAGCGCGTAGGGCTTGGCCCCGGACTTCTCCGGCTCGAGGTAGTAGCTCTTCTCGAACAGCATCGGGTCGATCTGGTCCGAGGGCACGAACTTCTCGACCGCGATCTCGCGCGAGGAGGTCGAGGGCAGCTCGGCGAGGTCGTCCTCGTCGAGGATGACCATTTCGCCGTCCTCGGTCTCGTAGCCCTTGGCGATGTCGGAGTAGGCCACCTCCTCGCCGTCGATCGAGCAGACCCGCTGGTACTTGATCCGCCCGCCGTCCTTGGCGTGCACCTGCCGGAAGGACACGTCGTGCGACTCGGTCGCGGCGTACAGCTTGACCGGCACGCTGACCAGGCCGAAGGACACCGCACCCTTCCAGATCGCTCGCATGGGGTAAGGATGGCCCCATGCGCCCCATGCTCGCCACCAAGGGCACGTCGGTGCCGCCCGGGGAGGAGTGGGCGCACGAGGTGAAGTGGGACGGCGTGCGCGTGCTCGCCGACGTCACCCGCGAGGGCCGGACCCGGTTCACCTCGCGCAACGACAACGACGTCACGCCGGCCTGGCCGGACCTCGCCGAGCCGCCCCTGGGCGGGCGCGACCTGCTGGTCGACGGCGAGGTGATCGCGCTGAACGAGCTGGGGCTGCCGGACTTCCGGATCCTCCAGGACCGGATGCACGTCCGGAAGGCGACCACGGCGGCGCGGCTGGCGGACCGGGTGCCGGCCACGTTCATGGTCTTCGACCTGCTCCGCCTCGACGGCGAGGACCTCACCGACCGCCCGCTGGTCGAGCGGCGCGCCCGCCTCACCGACCTCGGGCTGACCGGCTGGCAGGTCCCCGCGTCGTACGACGACGGGGCGATGCTGCTCGACGCGACCTACCAGCAGGGGCTCGAGGGGATCGTCAGCAAGCGGCTCTCGAGCCGGTACACCCCGGGCCTCCGCACGCCGCACTGGCTGAAGTTCGCCCACCGGCACCGGCTGTCCTACGTCGTGGGCGGTTGGCGGCCGACCGAGGGCACCGACCGGCTGGGGGCGCTGCTCGTGGGGGAGCCGACCGCGGACGGCCTGCTCTACCGGGGCCGGGTCGGCAGCGGCATCGGCGGGCGGGCGAGCGCGGCGCTGGCCGAGGCGCTGGGGCCGTACGCGCGCGGCGCCAGCCCGTTCGCCGACGAGGTCCCGCGCGTGGACGCCCGGGGCACGCACTGGGTCAAGCCGGTGCTCGTCGTCGACGTGGACACCCACCACACCTCGCGGGCCCAGCGCCTGCGCCAGCCGTCGTACCAGGGCCTGCGGACCGACCTCTCGGTCGCGGACCTCCTCGTCGACCCGCAGGGGGAGGGACATTGAGCCCGGCCAAGGAGGAGGTCACCGTCGAGGTCGACGGGCGGCGGTTGCGGATCAGCAGCCTGGACAAGGTGCTCTACCCGGCGACGGGGACGACCAAGGGGGAGGTGCTGCACTACTACGCGCAGGTCGCGCCGGTGATGCTGCCGCACCTGGCCGAGCGGGCCGTGACCCGCATCCGGTGGCCGCACGGGGTGCAGGAGGGCAGCTTCTACGAGAAGAACGCGCCCGCGGGCACCCCCTCGTGGGTGCGCACCGCCAGCGTCCCGACCACCGGCAGCCGCGGCACCTCGCGGCACGGCGACAAGCTGGTGTTCCCGGTCGTCGAGGACCTCGCGACGCTGACCTGGCTGGTCAACCTCGCCGCCCTCGAGCTGCACGTGCACCAGTGGACCGTGGGCCGCAACGGCCGCCCGCGCAACGCGGACCGGCTCGTGATCGACCTCGACCCCGGCGAGCCGGCCGGGCTGCACGAGTGCTGCCAGGTGGCGCTGATGGTGCGCGACGCGCTGGCCGAGCGCGACCTGGACTGCAAGCCGGTCACCAGCGGCAGCAAGGGCCTGCACCTCTACGCCGACCTGCCGGGCCGGATGCGCTCGGAGGACTCCACCGCCCTGGCCAAGGAGGTCGCGGAGGCGCTGCAGAAGCAGCACCCGTCGCTGGTGACCGCCACCATGACCAAGGCCCGCCGGTCGGGCAAGGTCTTCCTCGACTGGTCGCAGAACGCCGCCTCCAAGACCACCGTGTCGCCCTACTCCCTGCGCGGGCGGGAGCGGCCCACGGTCGCCACGCCGGTCACCTGGGTGGAGGTCGAGGAGGGCGCCGAGGACGAGGAGGGCCTGCGGCAGTTCCGGTACGACGAGGTGCTCGACCGGGTCGCGGACCTGGGGGACCTCTTCGCCCGGGGGTGACCCGGGCGGCTGCCGGCCGGTGTTACCGATCTGTGGGGCCGTCGAGGGGGCGGTGTTCACGCGGCGTGCCAGCGCCCCTCCTAGCGTTGCCGGGATGGCTGAGCGAGGGGTGCGACGATGACGGCGACGAGCCTGCGGCAGCTCCTGCTGCGGCCCCGCCTCGTGGCGCCGGTCCTCACCGTCGCGGCCGCCGGGGGCCTGGGGGTCCTCTCGGGCATGCCGCTCAGCACCGCCACCGACGACGGCTCCGGGGTCGCGCTCGCCGCGGCCGACAGCCGCAGCGCGACGCTGACCGTGACCGACCTCGAGCCGGGGGGCCAGGTCACCCGCACGGTCACGATCGCCAACGACGTCGCCGAGCAGGCGCGGCTGACCTTCACCGAGACCGGCGCCCCCGCGGGGTACGCCGACGGGCGGCTGGAGCTGCGGATCGAGGACGACGGCCGGGAGGTGTACGACGGCCCGTTCGGCGGGCTGGGCGACTACCCGCTCGACATGGGGTGGCTGGAGGCCGGCGGCTCGGCGACGTACACCTTCACCGTCTCGCTGCCCGACGACGCGCCCCTCGTGCCCGCGGGGACGCAGTCCGCGACCGCGTCGTACTCCTGGGTGACCGGCTAGCGCCGTCCGCAGGCCCCCGGCCGGGCCCGGCCCTGTTGGAACGACTCCCGGACGTCCTCGACGCCCGGGCCCTATGCTCTGTGCCATGGGACACCGGGTTCTGGTCGTCGAGGACGAGGAGGACATCGCCTTTCCCCTCGTCCGGACGCTGGAGCGCGAGGGCTACGAGGTCGGCTGGGTCGACACGGGCGAGAAGGCCCTGGCCGAGCTGGAGGGCCGTCCGGCCGACGTGGTCATCCTCGACCTCGGCCTGCCCGACGTCGACGGGCTCGAGGTGTGCCGCCGGGCGCGCGAGGCCGGGTACGACGGCGCCATCATGATCGTCACCGCGCGGGCCGGTGAGCTGGACCGGGTGGTCGGGCTGGACTACGGCGCCGACGACTACCTCTCCAAGCCGTTCGGCCTCGCCGAGCTGCAGGCGCGGGTGCGGGCGCTGCTGCGCCGCACCGCCGGCGCGCGCGACACCGCGCCGGTCGACGGCGTGCTGCGCATCGACGTCGCCGCCCGCCGCGTCTACTCCGGCGAGGACGAGGTGCCGCTGACCGGCAAGGAGTTCGACGTCCTCAGCATCCTCGCCGCCAACCGCGACAAGGTCGTCTCCCGCGGGCGCCTGATGGCCGACGTGTGGGACGAGAACTGGTACGGGTCGACCAAGACGCTCGACGTCACCATCGGCCGGCTGCGCCAGAAGCTGGAGAGCCAGGGCGTCTCGGACCGCGTCGTGGCCGTGCGCGGCGTCGGCTTCCGCCTCGAGGGCGCCGTCGAGTCCTGAGCCCCGGCTCAGGACCCCAGGAAGTCGACCACCAGCCGGCCGACCTCGTCGGGCCGTTCGAGCTGCAGGAAGTGCCCGGCGCCCTCGACGAGCACGGCGCCGGCGCGGGCCGCGATCCGCGGGTCCAGGCAGCCGTCCCGGGCGCCGTGCAGCGCCAGGGCGGGCACCGTCGGCGTGCCGGTCCAGGTGCGGTGCCAGTCGCGGTACGCCGCCTCCACCCGCCACGGTCGGGCCACGGCCCGGTAGTAGCCGAGCGCGGCCGACCGGTGCGCGGGCTCCCGCAGCGACGCCAGCACGTGGGCGACGTCCTCGCGCGCGTCGTACCCCGGCGACCAGGCGGCCCACAGGTGCCGCACCAGCCGCTCGAAGGTGCGCTCGGGCAGCACCGGCAGCTGGTTGAACAGCGTGTACCAGCTCATCCGCGCCTGCCGGGCGAGCACGACCGGACCGTTGCCGGCCATCGCCCGCAGCGGCGGGACGGCCATCGTGACCACGCGGGAGTACGGCGACGCCGGGTGCGCCCCCAGCGCGTTGGCCGTGATCGCGCCCCAGTCGTGGCCGACCAGCACCGCGCGGTCGTCGCCGCCGAGCGCCTCGTGCACGCCGACCGCGTCCGCCGCCAGCGCGGCGACGTGGAGGTCCCCGTCTCGGGGGACCCCGGACGGGGCGCAGCCGCGGGTGTGCGGCGCGACCACCCGCCAGCCGTGCCCGGCGAGCAGCGGGCCGAGGTGGCGCCAGGTCCACGCCGTGTCGGGGAACCCGTGCAGCAGCACCGCCAGCGGGCCGTCGGCCGGTCCCCACGCCAGGCAGGACAGCGTCACCGCGGGCAGCCGGACCTCGAGCGTCTCCGGCTGCGGGTCGGGGGTCACGCGCCCCAGGCTAGGGGTCACCCCGGGGTCGCGGGTCAGGGTCGCGTCCGAGCCGCTCCCCGATGTGCGGGGGGTCCGTGCGGGTCGAGGCTGAGGACCATGATCGAAGTCCAGGAGCTCACCAAGGTCTACGGCGGCTTCCGGGCCGTCGACGACGTCACCTTCACCGCCGAGGCGGGCCGGGTCACCGGCTTCCTCGGCCCCAACGGCGCCGGGAAGTCCACCACCATGCGCGTCATGGTCGGGCTGACCCCGCCGACCAGCGGGTCCGTCACGGTCGACGGCCGCCGCTTCTCCGACCTCCCCAACCCCGGCCTCGAGGTGGGCGTCCTGCTCGACGCCTCGGCCCAGCACGCCGGCCGCACCGGCCGCGAGATCCTCACCCTCGCCCAGGAGACCATGGGCCTCCCGCGGCAGCGGGTCGACGAGATGCTCGAGCTGGTCAGCCTGACCCCGGCCGAGTCGCGGCGGCGGGTCAAGGACTACTCCCTCGGGATGCGCCAGCGTCTCGGGATCGCGACCGCCCTCATCGGAGACCCGCGCGTGCTCGTCCTCGACGAGCCGGCCAACGGCCTCGACCCGGCGGGCATCCGATGGATGCGCGACCTGCTGCGCGGGTACGCCGACCGCGGCGGCACCGTGCTGCTCTCCTCCCACCTGCTGCACGAGATCGAGGTGGTCGCCGACGACCTCGTCGTCATCGGCCAGGGCCGGATCGTCGCCCAGGGCACCAAGGCGGCGCTGCTCGCCTCCGCCGGCACCCTGGTCCGGGCGCACGCGGTCGACGGCCTGGCCCGCGCGCTGACCGGCTCCGGGCTGACCGTCACCGCCGCCGGGTCGGGCGCCCTGCGCGTCGACGCCGACAGCGAGGTGGTCGGCAAGGTCGCCCAGTCCGCCGGCGTACCCCTCCTCGAGCTGCGCGCCGCCGACGGCGCCGGCCTGGAGGAGATGTTCCTCGAGCTCACGGCGGACACCGCCCGCGAGACCACCCCCACCACCAGCACTGCCGGCAGCAACGAAGGAGCAGCAGCATGAGCGCCGTGACCGTGGACCGCCCCGCCGTCCGCACCCCCGACCGACCGGCGCCCGCGCCGATCCCGATGACGCGGCTGGCGAAGGTCGAGCTGCGCAAGATGTTCGACACCCGCTCCGGCTTCTGGCTGATGGCGAGCATCGTCATCCTGTCCGTGCTCGCCACCGCCGCCACCGTCATCTTCGCGCCCGACTCGGCGATCACCTACGAGTCGTTCGCGGCGGCCATCGGCTTCCCGATGTCGGTGATCCTGCCGATCATCGCGATCCTCTCGGTCACGGGGGAGTGGAGCCAGCGCAACGGCCTCACGACGTTCACCCTGGTCCCGAGCCGCGGGCGCGTCATCTGGGCCAAGGCCCTGGTCGCGGTGGCCGTCGCGGTCGTCTCGATGGTCATCGCGGCGCTCGTCGGGGTCCTGGGCAACCTGCTGGGCTCGGCGATCAACGGCACCGACCCGGTCTGGGACGTCTCCGCGACCGCGCTGGCCCAGATCTTCCTCGCCAACGTGCTCGGGCTGCTCGTCGGCTTCATGCTCGGCGTCGTCATCCGGTCCTCGGCGCCCGCGATCGTCGGGTACTTCATCTACTCCGCGCTGCTGCCGACCGTCTTCGGGATGCTCGCCGCGTTCCAGGACTGGTTCGCCGACCTGCAGCCCTGGGTCGACTTCAACTACGCCCAGACCGCCCTCTTCGAGGAGGTGATGACCGGCGAGCAGTGGACCCAGCTGGCCGTCACCGGCCTGGTCTGGCTCGTCCTGCCGATCGCGTACGGCGTGTGGCGGGTGCTGCGCAGCGAGGTGAAGTGACACCCTCCTGCTCATGAGCCCCCGCCGGACCGTCCTCCTCCTCGTCGCGGCGCTGCTCGTGCTGGCCTCCGGGTCGGCGCGGGCGGTCGCCGCGTCCGCGCCCGTGCTGGACCTCGTCGTCCCGGCGGGCCGGGAGGGCCAGGAGGTCACCGCCACCCTCACCGTGACGGTCGACGGGGCGCCCGGCGAGGGGCTGGCGGTGACGTTCCGCCGCACCGGCCCGGGGTCGGCGACCGGCGGGCCGGTCGAGGCCGTCACCGACGCGGTCGGCACGGCGACGTACACCTATCGGCTGGAGACGGCCGGCGACTACAGCGTCGAGGCGGAGGTGGTCGACGCCGAGGGGAGCTCGACCGGCACCGGCGTCTCGGCGTACGCCGAACCGTCGGTAGTTGTCTGCCGGTGTGCCGCGCCCGGCATCCGTGCGACGAACGCCCGGAACGGCGACGACCGGATCACCGTCAGCCTGTCGCGCACCGGTGCCGACGCGGCTGTCCGGCTGTTCCGGATCCGGGACGGCGAGGCGCAGCGCATCCGCCGGACCGTGCTCGGGGAGGACGGCGTCGTGGCCTGGCGGGTCGACGACCACAACGGCCGCCGCGCGACGAGGTATTACGCGGTGGCGGGAGCTACGGACGTCTCGCCCCGGGCGAGGACGAAGACGATCTCCGTGCTTTGAGCGACCCCGCCGTGGCAGGGTGCCTCGCATGACCCTGCGTCTCGTCCTCCTGAGCGTCGTCGGTGCACTGCTCTCCGCCCTCGCCCTGGCGCCGACCTCCGCCCAGGCCGGGCCGGACGCCGATCCCGCCCCGGTCGAGCTGGCCCTCGACGTACCGTCTGGCTACGAGGGTCAGGACCGCACGGCGATCCTGATCGCAACGCGGGACGGGGCGCCGGTGCCGGGGCTGACGGTCATCTTCACCCGGACCAGTGGTGAGACGAACGAGACCGTGACCTCCACCGACGTCACCGATCCGACGGGCACCGCCACCACTGACTTCGTGCTCGACGGTCCGGTTCAGATCGACGCCGTCGTCACGAACGACGCCGGTGCCGTCGTCGGCACGGCCGGCCCCGCCTGGGCGTTCCCGGACGTGGTGTGCCGATGCTCTCCGCCCGGTCTCAACGGACGGCTGCAGGGACGCGATGCCCGGAACGGGGACGATCGACTCGCCGCGGCGGCTGCCCGTGCCGGAGCCGACGCAGTCGTGAGGCTCTTCCGCGTGCGTCAGGGCGTCGCCACTCGGGTTCGCAGCGTCGTGCTGGGCGAGGACGGGGTGGTCAAGTGGCGGATCGGCGACCGCAACGGCAGCAGGGCCACCAGGTACTACGCGTCGTTCGGCAAGACCGTCGTCTCGCTCGGGGACAGGACCAAGATCGTCGCCGTCCGCTGACCACGAGCGACCACCCGCTGGCTAGCGTCGGCCGGGTGAGCGAGCGGATCAGCATCCCGACCACCGACGGCCCGGCCGAGGCGTACCTCACCGGAGAGCCGGGCCGCCCCGGCGTCCTGTTCTTCGTCGACGCGATCGGGCTGCGGCCCCAGGTCGAGCGGATGGCCGACCGGATCGCCTCGTGGGGGTACGTCGTGCTGGTGCCGCACGTCTTCCACCGGGACGGCTCGGCCGCGGAGCTGGCGCCGCAGGGCGACCTGCGGGAGGCCGAGCAGCGCGAGGCGTTCTTCGCGAGCGGTGCGATGGACCGGGTCGGTGCGTACACCCCGGACCTCTCCGGCCCCGACACCGACGCCTGGACAGCGGCGCTGGCCGAGCACGCGGCAGACGGGCCGGTCGGGGTGACCGGCTACTGCATGGGGGCGCGGCTGGCGGTGCGTGCGGCCGGACGGTTCCCCGACCGGGTCGCCGCGGTCGGCGGCTGGCACGGCGGCGGTCTCGTGACCGACGAGCCGGACAGTCCGCACCTCGCGGTGGCGGGGTCGCGGGGGGCGTACGCGTTCGGGCACGCCGACAACGACCGCTCGATGCCGCCGGAGGCGGTCGCCGCGCTGGGCGAGGCGCTCGTGGCGGCGGGCCGGCCGCACACCAACGAGGTGTTCGCCGGGGCGGTGCACGGCTACACGATGGCCGACACCTCGTCGTACGACGAGGCCGCGGCGGAGCGCCACTTCGAGGAGCTGCGGGCGCTGTTCTCCCGCACGCTCGGCTGACCGCCGGTCACCCCAGCGGCCGGTCGACACCGGAGACGGCGGAGCCGCTGGCGGCGACGGTCGGGCGGTCCGGCGAGCCGGGGAAGGTGAGCGGCAGCTCGAGCGGCGCGCTGAGCCGGACGGTGACCCGGTCCTCGCCGGCGTCGACCGCCACGGTGTGCCGCAGGCCGGGGTAGCGCCGGTAGGCCCCGACCTCGGTCAGGTAGTCGTGCACCGCGACGGACGCCTGCGCGGCCGTCACCTCGAGCCGCCCCTCGGGCACACCGCCCTCGTAGACGTCGGCGCCGGTCGCCCCGAGGTCGGCGCCGTGGAGGGCGGCGCCGTCGGCGAGGGTGCTGAGGCCGGAGCGCTGGAGGTACGCCGCGGTCGCGTCGACCACCACCGCGACCGCCACGGCGAGGAACACCGCGAAGCCGACGACGAGCACCGTGACCTGGCCGCGCTCGTCACTCCGCCGCCGCACCGGTCACCTCCTGGTACTGCCCGATCGGCACGGTGTGGGTCGCGTCCAGCGCGAAGGTCGGCGCCTGCCCACCGAGCACCTCCGGCATGAGCGGCAGGTCGACACGCGACTCGATCCGGACGGTGATGACCGAGGTGCCGCTGTGGCAGTCGGACGGGTACGGCGTGCAGGTGACCCGGACCTCCAGCGGCGCCTCGCCGAGACCCTGGTCGGCCAGCGCCTGCCGCGCCACGAGGTCGGCCTGCCGGGCGCCTTCAGCGTCGGTCGGTGCCAGCGCGTAGGCCCGGGCCGCCGACCGCGCCGCCGCGCCGACCCCGAACGCCCCGCGCTGCACCTCGAAGACGCTGAGCACGATCCAGAGCATCGGCACCAGCAGCAGGATGCCGAGCCAGGTGACCTCGACCAGGGCGCTGCCGCGGTCGCTACGAGGATGCCGACGGCGCGGACGAGCGCGGCTCACGGCGCGTCCTCCAGCGGCCGCTCCTCCACCGCGTGACCCGTGACGTCCAGCTCGAGCGCCGGGCCGCCCAGGCCGAGCGCCGGGACGCGGGCCCGCACGGTCACCTCGATCCCCGGCTGCCCGTCGACCAGCACCTGCCGGGCCGCGACGTCCTGGGCGAACCGTCCCGACACCGCGCCGGTGATCTGGTCGCGCGTGACCGCCTCGCCGTCGGCCGGGCCGCGGCCGGCGGTCGCGGCGTACCGCGCCCCCTCCGAAGCTGCGGCCGCGAGCGTGTTGCGGACGAGCAGCACGAGGGAGACCTGCAGGATGCCGAGGAAGAGCGGCACCAGCACGACGAGCACCAGCACGAAGTCCACGACGGCGGCCCCGCGCTCGCGCTCGGCCGCCGGGCGCACTACTGCACCTTGCTCAGCGCGCTGTTGAGCATCTGCGCGAGCTGCTGGTCGGCCACCTTCCAGATGACCATCACCAGCCCGGCGGTCATGACGGTGACCAGCACCCAGCCGGGCACGTCGCCGCGCTCGTCGCGCGAGCGGGGTGCGGTCAGCGCCAGGAGCGCGGCGTGCAACCGCAGGAGAGCGGTGTCGAGGTGTTCCATGGTGGTTCCTTCCCGAGACATCTGAGGTGCGCCGGCGGCGCTAGGGAGTGGTCAGGCTGAGCCCGACCACGCCGGGCCAGAACGCGAAGAGCACGGTCACCGGCAGCACGAGGAACACGACGGGAACCATCATGAAGACCTCGCGTCGCGCGGCGACCTCGATCAGCTCGCGGCGACCCGCCTCGCGCACGTCGGCGGCCTGCGCGTGCAGGACGTCGGCCAGCGGCGTGCCGCGCTCGACCGCGACGGCGATGCCCTGCGCGAAGCGCGCCACCAGCGGCTGGCCGGTGGCGGCGGCGAGCCGGTCGAAGGCGGCGGAGACCGGCTCGCCGGTCCGCACCGCGGCGAGCACGCGGGCCAGGTCGGTCGACAGCTCGCCGCCGCTGCGCCGCACGACGCGGTCCAGCGCGGCGACCGGACTCTCCCCGGCCGCGACGGACAGGGCGAGCAGCTCGGCGACCGTCGGGAACTCCGCGAGGATCCGGCGCTCCCGGGACCGGACCTGGCCGCTGAGGTGGCTGTCGCGGGCCAGCACCCCGAGCGCGAACGCGACGACGCAGAGCACGGCCGAGGACGCGACCCCGCTGGGATCGCCGAGCGCGTCGAGGACGCCGTACGCCGCGGTGAGCGCGAAGGCCGCGAGCCCCCACAGCACCTGCTCGACCCGGAAGTCGTGGACGGTCCGGTCGAGCCCGGCCCGCTCGAGGCGACGCCGTACCGAGGTGGACCCGCCGCCCAGCACCCGCTCCACGGCGTCCGCGGCCGACCGCAGCAGCGGGCCGTAGACGGCGGCCACGACCGATCGCGGCGGGGCGGTCTGCACGGCGCGGGGACCCGGGCCGCTGCGCGGCAGGTCGCGGAGGTACGGCAGCACCCGGGTGTCCAGCTGCGGGCGACGGGTCGCGGCGACACGGAAACCGACCAGCAGCAGCCCCGCCGCCGTCGTCGCGCCGAGCAGCGCGCCCCACACCGCCGGCGTCACGAGAGGATCCGCCGCTCGACGGGCAGCCGGCCGATCCGCATCATCAGCCGGTAGGCGGCCACGCACGTCACCGCGCCGACCACCAGGACGACGACCCCGCCAGGGGAGGCGTAACGCCGGATCACCTCGGACTGGAAGGACATGAAGAGCAGCACCAGCCACGGCGCGGCCACCGCGAGCCGGGCGCCGTTGACCGTCCAGGCCTGCCGCGCCTCGAGCTCCGAACGGGTCCGCAGGTCGTCGCGCAGGTAGCCCGAGAGGTTCCGCAGCAGCCGGCCGAGCTCGCCGCCACCCACCTCGCGCGCGACCCGCAGTCCCTCGACCACCCGGTCCCCGACCGGGTCGGCGAGACGGTCCTTGAGCCGGTCCAGGCACTCACCGAAGCGACCGGTCACCTGGTAGTCGAGGGCGAAGTCGGCGAACGCCGGCTGCAGCGCCTCGGGCCCACGGGTGCCCAGCGCGGCCAACGCGTCGGGCAGCGACATGCCGGCACGTACGGCGCTCGTGAGGTGGTCGACCGCCTCGGGCCACACCTCGGCCAGCTCGCGCTGGCGGCGGCGGGCCCGCGCGGAGACGACCGCGACGGGGAGGTAGCCGCCCATGACGCCGAACGCGAGCGCGACGGGCACGGTCGCCGAGACGGCCTGGACGACCAGGGCCGCGACGAGACCGGTGACCAGGCAGAGCACGGCGAACGAGGCCGGGGAGACCGAGCGCAGGTCGGCCCTCGTCAGCAACGCCTGGGTGCGCCCGGGCCGCCGCGGGCCCGTGCGGGGCGTCCGCGGCACGAAGAACGCAGACCACACGAGCAGCAACCCGGTCCCGACCCCGAGGCCGACGAGCGCCCCCACCTCAACGCCCCTCGGCGGTCGGACCGGCCAGGATGGCGTGGACGTCGATCCCGGCGCGCTCGAAGAGGTCGAGCCGGGGCGGCATGCCGCCGACCCGCCGGAGGTCGCCGCCGGAGCGCCGGAACACCGGCTCGGTCTCGATGATGTCGTTCTCGCTCCGCCCCGGCACCCCGACGACCTCGTTGACGCGTCGTACGCCGTGCTCGTCGACGCCGAGGTGGACCACGAGGTCGACGGAGGAGGCGACGGTCGGGACGACGAACCGGGCCGAGATGTTCTCGCCGGCCAGCAGCGGCAAGGTGCACATCTTCACCAGCGCCTCGCGGGCGGAGTTCGCGTGGATCGTGCACATGCCGGGCAGGCCGGCGTTGAGGGCCAGCAGCAGGTCCAGGCACTCCTCCGCCCGGACCTCGCCGACGATCAGCCGGTTGGGCCGCATCCGCAGGCTCTCCTTCACCAGCTCGCGCAGCCGCACCTCGCCGGTGCCCTCGAGCCCGGCCTGCCGGGTCTGGAGCGGCACCCAGTCCGGGTGCGTGAACTTGACTAGAGCACTATGTTGTGAACTATGACCAAGGCCGGCGTCTACGTGCGGATCAGCCAGGACCGCACCGGGGCCGGGCTCGGCGTCGAGCGACAGCGGAGCGACTGTCAGGCGCTCGCCGAAAGGCTCGGATATGAGGTTGTCGACGTCTATTGCGACAACGACACCAGCGCCTACTCAGGGAAGCCCCGCCCGGAGTACCAGCGGCTTCTCGACGACATCCGCGCCGGCCGCATCCAGGCCGTCGTGTGTTGGCACACCGACCGCTTGCACCGGTCGCTGCGGGAACTGGAGACCTACATCGACATCGCGGAGTCCGTACCGACACACACCGTGCAGGCCGGGCATCTCGACCTTGCCACGGCGTCGGGAAGGATGACCGCGCGCATCACCGGTGCAGTCGCACGGCACGAGTCCGAACACAAGGCCGAACGACAGCGTCGCAAGGTCGAAGAGCTCGCAAGCAAGGGCCTGCCGCTGGGAGGCGGAAGACCGTTTGGCTACGAGGCTGACGGCCTCACCTTGCGCCCCGAGGAGGCCGACGAGTTGCGTGGCATGGTGCGGCGCGTCCTCGACGGCGACTCCCTGGGGTCGATCCTTCGCGATCTCAACGAGCGAGGCGTGCGCACCACCCGTGGCGGAACGTGGGGGTATACCTCGCTCCGATCGCTGCTGCTGCGCGAGCGAAACGCTGGGCGCATGGTGCACCGTGGGCAGGTCATCGGGAAGGCCGCTTGGGAACCGATCGTCAGCGAGACCGAGCACGACGCCGTGGTCGCGGTCCTCTCGGACCCTACGCGCCGAACCACCCCGGGTCCCGGACGCCGCCACCTGCTCAGCGGCCTCGCGAAGTGCCACTGCGGCGCCGGCCTCAAACCCGGCTGGGTGGCGTCGCGGAACGGGCGGAAGCACTGGATCTACACCTGCCCCTCCAGGACCAAGGGACACGTGCACCGAGACATGGCCCGGGTCGACGCCTACGTAGAGAGCTGGACGCTCGACGTGCTCAGCACGGTGAGCCAGCCGAAAACGGGCGACGCGGCCACCCAGGACCGGCTGCGACTCGAGCGGGAGCGCGCCGACATCGACGGGCGGCTGCGGG
Source organism: Nocardioides sp. NPDC092400 (assembly GCF_040684155.1). Taxonomy (NCBI): domain Bacteria; kingdom Bacillati; phylum Actinomycetota; class Actinomycetes; order Propionibacteriales; family Nocardioidaceae; genus Nocardioides; species Nocardioides sp. NPDC092400. The sequence continues at coordinate 332,479 of NZ_JBFBFJ010000001.1, forward strand.
ACGCGGCCACCCTGTTCGCGTCCGGAGCCATCACCGCCGCACAGCTCAGCGCCTCGACCGAACTCCTCCGCGAGCGGGCAGGCGCTGTCGCCGACGCTCTGATCACAACCGCGCGCGGGTCGGTACTGGACGGCGCGCTCGGCATCACCGACGAGCAATGGCGCAACCTGCCGCTGGAGCGCAAGCGCCGGATCATCGACGCGATCATGACCATCACCGTGGTGCCCCTCGAGGGGCGGCGCCGCGGCGACCTCGGGGTCAACGTCAAACTCCGCACCGACCGTTCCGATGCGGCAGCGACGCCGTTCCGGATGTGGAGAACGCCCGCGCACCTGGAGCGACTGGTGACGTCCGCCTTCGCTTAGGTGCATCGCTCCCCGCGTACTAGACGGGGACACCAGCAGCCGGTGGCACCCGACTGGCCCGGGTTGCGGCCTTCCCGGCACTGCAGCCACCGCCCTCGCCGAACCCGCCGAGGCATCGCCGAAGAAGCGTGAGGTCATCACCGACGCCGAGCGTCAGCGCTCGAAAGGGCATCGATCTGGTGTATCTGCGGACCGCAGCAGCGACGGACGCCCGCGGAACACCTAGCCTCCCCAGCCATGGAATCGGAGGCTGTGGCCGACGCCGTCTCGGCGGTCCCGTACGTGTTCACGGTCAACGAGTTGCTCGAGTGGGCGAAAGATTTGGAGCGCCTCATCTCCAAGGAGGAGATCGGGGAGATGGCTTCAAGACTCGACCGCAGAGACGGACCAGCCCTGCTAGAGGCTCTCTGGGCCGCAGACCTGCTCGATGAGGAGAACGCCGCGGCGGTGGGATCCGTATGGTCTATGGCGGAGTTCCCAGGTCTGTCGCTCGAGCGGGCCACTTGGCGCTCTTTGTTCAAACTGTCCGGCTACACCGTGGACGGCACCCCGGCCGACCCCCCGGCCGAGGCGCTGACCTTGTATCGGGGAGCCACCGACGAGCACCGAGACGGCTGGTCGTGGACTCCGAACCGAGCGGTGGCAGCCCGCTTCGCCGACGAACGCATCCTCGGCCGGGCGGACGGGAAGGTCTGGGTTGCGCACGTCGAGCCATGGCGGCTGTTGACGCGCAACACCGAGCGCGAGGAGGAGGAGTACGTGGTGGACACCGATGGCCTCGAGATCCGTCCCGCGGACTGACTCGCGCGTGCTAGACCGACCCATTCACGCGGCGCACCGCTCGGTGCTCCACGCTTGGTTACTGGAGCCAAGTGACGGAGGTGAGCGAGACCACGGAAGCTCCGCCACGTCGAACTCGCGCGAAGGCGGGTGTCCGCACCTCATCACCGCGCGCGGCGCCTCACGCAGCGACCGCGTCAGAAGGTCGACGCGTGATCGCAGAACCAGTCCGGTGCGGGGGATCGGACCGGTGGTGGAGCTCCCCCAAGGCATGGGCCTGACCAGCCACCACGACTCCGCGAAGCCCTTCGCTACAGCAACGTTTGTGACTCGGCGGTGGTCAGTGCTAGCCGAGCCAACACCGCCTCACTGGATCGAGTCCGATCCGGCGACCGATCAAGCAAGGCTCGGGCGTCTCGCAGGCACTCGGTCCGCTAGGTCGACGACGCAGCGGGGCCTCGGTGAACCCCGAGTCGCCGGTGGCCGCTGCGGGCCTCGCATGACCGTCCTGCAGGGGCGGGTCGATGCCGGGGGCCTAGGGTCGACTTCCGCGCCGGCACGACGATCTTCTTCCTGTCGTCAGTTCTCGAGTGCCCTGTAAGCATCCACTAGCTGCTGCTCCGCCCGCTCGAGGTACGCCGCCAGCTCGGCCTGCGCCTCCTCGAGCTCCCGGTCCTCGAGCAGCCGACAGATGCGCTCATTGTCGGGCAGGTATGGCTCGTGGAAGTCCCGAATCGGGTGCATGACATGAAAGGCCAGGCGCTGCTCGGCGAGGGTGCGGCGCATCATCGCGTCGATGCGCTCGTTCGCGGCCAGAGCAGCGATGGCGGTGTGGAAGTTCATGTTCGCCGTGCCGACGCCTGACCAGTCCTCGACCTCCGCTGCAGCGAGCCCTTGGGTGACGGCCAAGCGTAGGCGTGAGATGCCCGCCGCCGTGTGGGTGGCCTTACTGCGGACGGCGGCAAGCTCGATCATCTCGCGGACCTGATAGATCGAGTGGATGTCGGCGGCCGTCAACTGGCGCACGAACACGCCACGGTTCAACTCGTGCACGAGGAGGTTCTCGTGTGCGAGGAGCCGGAACGCCTCGCGCAGGGTGTTGCGAGAGACGCCCATCGCGGAGGCGAATGCCTCTTCTGACATCCGCGTCGCCGGAGCGATGCGGCCCTCGATGAGCAATGCGCGAAGCGCGTCGGCGACCCGCTCGCCGGTGCTGGCCAACGCGGGCTTGGTGTCGCCGACGAACAGCGCACTTATGGCGCGCTCGCTGTTCAACGTGCTCACCCCAACACCTCACTAGCAACGACAAGCCGGATGGCCGGTCGGTTCGCGCAGGCTACGTGAACGATCCACGAATCAGCAAGAGGTTCCTCCTGGCGCACCTACCTGCGTGTTTCGCTGCTGTTAAGGATCAAAACAACCCCAACAGATGGATTGCTGAATGTGTGAACGATCCGTAAGGTGCCGCGATGTGGCCCAAGCCACCCCGACGGCGCCACCGGTGTGGAGCCCAACTCCAAGGAGCATTGAGATGTTGAAGTCGCTGCGCATCACGGCGGGTGGGCTGAGTGTGCTCGCTCTGCTGGCGCTGTCTGCCTGTTCGGAGGAGACCGGAGGGAGCTCGGGTCCCGCGGTCGACACCGCCGACTACCAAGCAATCGCCGAGCAGGCGATGGAGCCGGTCACCGAGTTCACCGGCCCGGCCGACGGGCCTACAGCGCAACCGAACAAGAAGGTCGTGTTCCTGGCCTGCGGTTTCGAGGCCGAAGGCTGCAACCTGCCCGGCAAGGCGGCGGCCGCCGCGGGCGAAGCACTCGGCTGGGACGTCAAGGTCGTCGACGGCAAGTTCGACCCTCGCATCTACAGCCGCACCGTGCAGGAGGCGATCGACGACGGCGCCGACGGCATCATCCTCGACGCCGTCTCCGCCCAGTCGATCGCAGGGCCGATCAAAGCCGCGCGGGACGCCGGACTGGTCGTCGGAAGCTACGACTCTATGAACGAGGTCGGTCCTTCGGGGGTGTCCTACGACGTCCAAGCCGACATCGACGCCCAAGGCGAGGCGATGGCCGCCTACATGATCTGGAAGTCCGAGGGTGAGGCGAATGCCTTCATCCTGAACTCGCCGGAGTTCAACGCGCCGTACGCCTGGACCGAGAAGGCCGCCGAGGACATCAAGGCGTGCTCGTCGTGCTCGATTGTGGACGAGCAGGACTTCACCGCAGGTGACGCGGCCACCCGCCTGCCGCAGCTGACCGTGACCGCCACACGCCAGCATCCCGAGATGAACGTCATGATCGCGTCGTACGACGCCGCCATGCTGGCCTCGATCCCGTCGATGGCCCAGGCCGGCGCGCTCGAGAAGGTGAAGGTCGGGACGTTCAACGGCGTCTCGCCCGCCCTCGAGCTGATTCGCAACGACCAGCTGACCGCCTCGGTCGGCGGCGCCATGGAATGGGGTGCATGGGCCGCGATGGACAACATGAACCGCATGCTCGCGGGCGAGGACGCGGTCGAGCAGAACGTGCCCATCCGGCTCATCACCGCCGAGAACATCGACACCATCGAGCCGGGCGGTCCCTGGACGGGCGACATCGACTACGCGGCCGCCTACGAGAAGATCTGGAACGGCCAGTGACCCCGGTGCCCTCGTCCGCAGCGCCCCGCATCCGGGTCGACAACGTGAGCAAGACGTTCGGCGCTACCCGAGCGCTGGCCAGCGTCTCGCTCGAGGTCGCTTCGGGGTCGATCCACGCGCTGATCGGGCTCAACGGCTCGGGCAAGTCAACGCTGGTGAAGACCTTGGCCGGGTACCACGACGCGGACGAGGGCGCCATCACGATGGGCGAGGTCGCGTTCGTCCACCAGGACCTGGGGCTGCTGCCCACGCTGACGGTGCTGGAGAACTTCGCGATCGGTCGACCGATGGCGATGAAGCACGGTCGGATCGACTGGGACGCGGAGGCCGAGCGGGCGACCGCGGCGCTCGACGAGTTCGGCCTTCGGCACACCCTTCACGAGCAGGTGCAGTCGCTGCCGCTGGCGCAGCAGGCGATCATCGCGTGCGCCAGGGCGTTGGACAGGTCGAGCAGCGGCGCCGTCGAGGCGCTGGTGCTCGACGAGCCCACCTCGGCGCTACCGTCGTCGGACATCGGCCTGCTGGCGGACGCGATGACGACGTACGCCGCCCGCGGCATCGGCATCGTCTTCATCACGCACCGCCTGCAGGAGGTCAAGGACCTCGCGGACACCGTCACGGTCCTCCGCAACGGCGAGGTGGTGTTCTCCGGCGCGACAGCGGGGTTGACCATCCCGGACATGGTGCAGCTGATGGTCGGCTCGGCCCCGGCCCACGTCGAGGCGACGTGGACCGCGCCGCCTCGGACCGGTGTCCCAACCCTCTCGGCGCACGATGTGCGGACGCAGACGATCAACGACCTGTCGCTCGACATCCACGGCGGAGAGATCGTCGGCGTCTTCGGCATGGTCGGCAGCGGCCTGGACGAGCTCGGCGCCATCATGTCCGGACGCAACGCCCCGTCCGCCGGCCGGGTTGAGCTCGCGGGGGAAGTCCTGCGGGCCAACAGCCCCCGCTCCCGGGAGATCGGCTTCGTGCCGAGCGACCGGCCCCGCCGGGGCGTGCTGCCGGGCCTCACCGTCCGCGACAACATCTCCGTGCGAAGCCTCCGGCGCACCATCCGGCTGGGCTCCATCGCAAAGAAGCGGGAGCGGAAGCTGGCCGGCTTCTGGACCCAAGAGCTGTCCGTCAAACCGTCCGACCCCGAGGCGCCGATGCTGACGCTCAGCGGGGGGAACCAGCAGAAGGCCATCCTCGGCCGCTGGTTGGCCATCGACCCGCCGGCGATCATCGCCGAGGAGCCGACCCAGGGCATCGACGTGTGGGCCAAGCAGGACATCCTGCGCAGGCTCCGCATGGCCGCCGAGTCCGGCACCGCGGTGCTCCTCACTGCGGTTGAACCCGAAGAAATCCTCGACTTCTGCGACCGCGTCGTCGTCCTGCGCGCCGGGAAGGTCGCCCTGGACGCCGAGCGTTCGCAGGTACACGTCACCGACATCCTCAGTGCGATGCACTGACCCATTGGCACATGGAGAGCATCGTGAAATCACTCGACTCCGCTGAACAAAACGCGGACGCCACGGCGTCGACCGCCATCCCATCCGGCAGGAGCGGGGGAACCGCCGCCACCGCGGCCCGCCCGTCGTGGGGCCGACGCGCACGGCAGGAGGCCCCGCGTTTCGGGATGGTCGGCCTGCTGGTGCTGCTCATCACCATCTTCTGCATCCTGCGCCCGGTGTCGTTCGCCAACAGCGCTAACTTCCGCACCATCCTCGTCGAGAGCGCGGTCCTGACGATCCTGGCGCTCGCCGTCATGATCCCGCTGATCGCCAACGACTTCGACCTGTCGGTCGCATCGGTGCTCGGCTTCGCCTCAATCCTGGCCGCGGGCCTCCCCGCCAAGCAGGGGCTCTCGGTGCCGCTGACCATTCTTGTGGTCATCGGAGTGGGCTTACTGGTCGGGGCCGTCCATGCCTTGCTGATCGTCAGGGCCGATCTGCCGTCGGTGGTGGTCACTCTCGGCTCGAGCACCTTCCTCGGCGGGCTCGTCCTTTGGTACACCGGAGGGTCGGTCCTCTACGAGGGCGTCCCGCAGTCCCTCAAGGACCTTGGCTCAACCAGCTTCCTCGGCCTCCCACTCCCGGTGTACTACATGGTCGTCGTCGCGGCCGTGTTGTGGTTTGTGCTCGAGCGGCGTCCGTGGGGTCGCTACCTCTACGCCGTGGGCTCCTCCGAGAACGCCGCCCGCCTCGCGGGCGTCAACACGGCCCGCATGCGGGCGTCGGCGCTGATTGCGTGCTCCGCCCTCGCCGCGCTGGCGGGGTTGATCCTGACCGCACGAGTCGGCTCGGGCAACCCGTCGATCTCCAATGCCTACTTCCTGCCCGCGTTCGCCGCCGCGTTCCTCAGCCTGGCCGCCTTCCGCCTCGGCTTCTTCAATCCGCTCGGCGTCGTGCTGTCGGTCTACCTGCTCGCCGTGGGCGTCAACGGGTTGACGCTGCTCGGTGTCCCGTCGTGGGTGGAGCCGGTGTTCAACGGCACCGCGCTAGTGGTCGCCATCGGCCTCGCCCGACTCTCCGTCGGCAAGTCCCGCAAGCTCGTGACCGGCGTCTGAGCCGCCGGACCGCCCTACCTCGAAGGATCCTCATGACCGACCACTCGCACGTCGACGTCCTCATCGTCGGCGCCGGCCCCACGGGTGCCATCGCCGCCAGCGAGCTCGTCGCGGCGGGGTTCTCCGTGACCTGCCTGGAGCAAGGCGACTGGACCCACCGCGCCGTGTTCACCGGCGCCACCAAGGACTGGGAGCTGTCCGCGCAACGGAATTGGCATCCCAACCCAAACGTGCGCGGGATGCCAGCCGACTACCCAGTCGACGTGACCGACTCCGACGTCAACCCGCTCATGTACGCCGGGGTCGGAGGCGCGACGATCCTGTACGGCGCGCACTGGGTCCGCGCGCTGCCCTCGGACTTCCGGGTAGCAACGCTCGACGGCGTCGCGGACGACTGGCCGATCACCTACGAGGACCTCCAGCCCTTCTACGAGGAAATGGATCAGCAGATGGGGGTGTCGGGCCTCGGCGACGACCCGACCTACCCCGAGACCGCGCCGCCGCCCCTGCCGCCCCTGCCGATCGGGCGCATCGGACAGAAGGCGGCCGCGGGCATGGACAAGCTGGGATGGCACTGGTGGCCGGCACCCAACGCGATCGCGTCCCGCTCCTACCGCGGACGCGACGCGTGCATCAGGCGCGGCACCTGCCAGACCGGTTGTCCCGAGGGCGCCAAGGGCAGTGCCGACCTGACCCACTGGCCGGCGGCGATCAAGGCCGGCGCGCGGCTGGTCACCAGCGCGCGCGTCGCCGAGATCACCGTCGACAGCACGGGGTTGGCCAGCGGAGCCGTCTACATCGATCGGGACGGGGCGCGCCACCACCAGCCGGCCTCCACCGTCATCGTCGCCGCTAACGGCGTGGGCACGCCCCGCCTGCTCCTGATGTCGACGTCCGACCGCTTCCCCGACGGCCTGGCGAACAGCTCCGGGATGGTCGGCCGACGCTTGATGATGCATCCCTACGCCGCCGTCAACGGCGTCTACGAGGACAACCTCGAGAGCTGGCTGGGGCCGGCCGGTCAGGCGATCGTGTCGACGCAGTTCTACGAGACCGACCTGTCGCGCGGCTTCGCCCGAGGCGCCAAGTGGCAGGTCATGCCCGCCGGGGGACCACTGGGGAACCGCTCGGGCTACGGCGGGCACGCCGAGGCAGGTGCGGGCATGGACCCGACCGCCGGGCGCGACCCGCTCGCCGGGTGGGGAGCGGACTTCCACCGGGAGGCACGCCGGACCTTCGGCCGCTCCTTCGAATGGGGGATCATCGCCGAGGACCTCCCCGACGGGGCGAATCGCGTGACCTTGTCGTCCGATCTCGTCGACTCCGACGGGCTCCCGGCGCCCAAGATCATCTACAAGACGAGCGAGAACACCCGCAAGCTGCTCGACTTCCATCTCGCGAGGGCCCGGGAGGCCCACCTGGCCGCCGGCGCCGTCGAGACCTACGACACGCCCCTCATGCGGGACTGCGGCTGGCACCTGCTCGGCACCGCCCGGATGGGAGAGGACCCTGGTAACAGCGTCGTCGATCAGTATGGCCGCTCGCACGACGTACCGAACCTGTTCATCTACGACGGCAGCACGTTCGTCACGTCGACCGGGATGAACCCCACCGCCACCATCGCCGCCCTGACCCTGCGCGGCGTCCGACAGCTCATCGTCAACCGGCGGACGCAGGAGGTGTCTGCATGACCACTCCCATCCACATCGAACCCCGCTCGGCTGGCCTTACCGACGACCAGCGCGCGACCCTCGCGGCCGTCCTGGACGTGCTCGTGCCCGCTGGCTCCGGCATGCCGTCTGCCCGCGAGGTGGGCGTCCACTCCAGCTGGATCGACGAAGCCCTGAGACTGCGACCAGACCTCGGCGCTGACCTCCTCGGCTTCATCAGCGCCGTCGCGTCCGGCGTCGAGGCCGGAACCAGCTCCGCGGACGTCGTGCGCCGGGTGGCTGCTGAGGACCCCGACGCCTTCGCCGCCGTCGGCATCCTCATCTCCGGCGCCTACTACATGGATGACCGTGCACGCGACGCGCTCGGCTACCCCGGTCAGGAGGAACGGCGACCCGTCGACGACACCGACCAGTACGTCGAGATGCTCGAACGGGTCATCGAACGTGGGCCCGTCTACCGGCCGACCCCGGACTAGGGGCTTCGCCCGACCGTCCCCGCCCCAACCACGAAGGACGTTGCCCGCCATGACCACTCATCCCCCCGGACCGTCCGCACCTGACGTCGCGGTCGTCACCGGCGCGGCCTCCGGCATCGGCCTCGCCTCCGCCGAAGAACTCCTACGCCGCGGCGGCAGCGTCGCCGTCGTCGACCGCGACGGCGACGCCGTTCACCGCGCGACGGAGTGCCTGAGCGGGCAGGGCGACGGCGAGGTCCTCGCCGTGCAGGCCGACATGTCAGTCGCCTCCGACGTCGAGCGCCTCTTTGGCGAGGTGGAGGCCCACTTCGGGCGCCTCGACGCCATCGTGAACAACGCCGGCGTTCAGCGCTCCGGGCCCATCACCTCGTTCGATGAGGAGGATTGGGACCTGCTCATGGGCGTCAACCCGAAGTCCTGCTACCTCGCGGCTCGGTTCGGCGTACCGTTGCTGAGCCGCGACGGCGGCGGCGCGATCGTCAACATCGCATCGATCGCCGGCTTGCGTGGCGGACCTGGGCAGACGGCCTACTCGGCGTCCAAGGGTGCGATCGTCGCCTTCTCGCGCGCCCTGGCGAACGAGCTCGCCCCACAGGCGATCCGGGTCAATTGTCTGGCACCAGGGTGGGTGGACACGCCGTTCAACGCGCCGGCGATCGACAACATGGGCGGCCGCGAGGTGCTCGACGCCATGGTGGAGACCACGGTGCCGCTCAGGCGGCAGGGAACGCCCGGCGAGATCGCCAAAGCAGTCGCTTTCCTGGCTGGCCCTGATGCGTCCTACATGACCGGGCAGACGATCGTCGTCGACGGAGGGCAGATCTGATGGTGCTCACGATGCAGGTAGCGACCGCCGTCATCGAAGCGGCGCACCGCCACGCCGCCGAACGAGGTGCGCCGTCGGCCGTGGCCGTGGTCGACGCCGGCGGCAACCTCCTCGGTTTCATGGCGCACGAGGACGCGATCCTCGCCGCTCGCGACCTAGCGACCAACAAGGCGTTCACCGCGCTCTCGCTCCGTGCCAGCACGGCAGACCTGACCGATGCGGTTCAGCCAGGCGGACCGTTCTACGCGCTCAACAACGCTCTCGCCGGCCGGCCACTCGTGACCTTCGCCGGCGGGCTGCCGCTCCGCGACCCGGAGACGGGCACCATCGTCGGCGCCGTCGGTGTGTCCGGGGGGACCCTCGAGGACGACAGCGAGATCAGCGCTGCAGGCCTGGCCGCGTTCGCGGAACTGGGCACCGGCGGGACGGACGGATGACCGCCCTCGAGCCGTCACCACCGGCTGGGGCGACGGCTCTCACGGTTGACCTGAACGCGGACCTGGCCGAGGGCTATGGCGCGTGGACGTTCGGCTGCGACGACGACCTTCTGTCCCTCGTCACCTCGGCCAATGTCGCCTGTGGGTTCCATGGCGGTGACCCCTCGACCATCCGTCGCGCCGTGGAAACCGCCGTTGCGCGCGGCGTCGTGATCGGGGCGCACGTCGGCTACCCGGACCTGCAAGGGTTCGGTCGCCGGAATATGGACATAGGGCACCAGGAGCTGGTCGACCTCACGGTGTACCAACTCGCCGCCCTAGACGGCGTCACCCGGGTCGCCGGCTCACGGGTCCGCTACGTGAAGCCTCACGGCGCCCTCTATAACCGCGTCGCACGGGACGCCGCCCAGGCCGAGGCGGTGGCCGAGGCGGTGGCATCGTTCGACAACGAGCTGCGGGTCCTGTCGCTGCCGGGCTCCGCCCTGCACCGGGCCGCGCATGCACGAGGGCTCGATACGCTGGACGAGGTGTTCGGCGACCGGGCCTACCTCGCCAGCGGCGCGCTCGCGCCGCGGTCCACAGAGGGGTCGGTGATCCACGACCCTGACCAGGTAGCCAAGCGCGTCCTGCAGATGGTGCGGCACCACACCGTGAACACCCTCGACGACACGACGCTGGATGTCGTCCCCGACAGCGTCTGCATCCACGGCGACTCCCCAGGCGCGGTGCAGCTCGCCGCCGCCGTAAGGCACCGCTTGGAGGAAGCCGGCGTCTCCGTCCGCAGCCCGCTCGCGCCGGCGCAGCCGGATCGCCGACCGGACGCTCCGCGGTGAAGATTATGGCGGCCGGGCTGGAGGCCGTCCTGGTCGAGGTCGACAGCACCGACCAGATGCTGGCGCTCTACCGCGGCCTCGAGCGCGCCCGACGAGACGGAGTCGCACGCGGTCTCGTCAACCTCGTGCCGGCCTCGAAGACCGTTCTGGTCGAGTTCGACACCTTCGCGACGTCGCGCTACGAGGTCGAGCAGCTGGTCAGCGGGATGGCGCTCAGCACGACCAGCAACGAGGCCGGCGACGTCCTCCTGATCGAGGCGACGTATGACGGCGTCGATCTGCGCTTCGTCTGCGAGACCCTCGGGCTCGCGCGCGACGAGTTCGTCCGATGGCATAGTTCGCTGGATTGGAAGGTCGCCTTCACCGGCTTCGCGCCAGGGTTCGGCTACATGGTCGCCGCTGAGCACCGCACAACCCTCCCGCGGCTGGCCCAGCCCCGAGAGCGAGTCCCTGCGGGCTCGATCGCGATGGCCGGCAACTTCACCGGCATCTACCCGCAGTCCTCCCCGGGTGGCTGGCGAATAATCGGACGGACACAGCACCGCCTCTTCGACGTCGCTGCAGCCCCGCCGACCCAAATGCTTCCGGGGCGAATCGTCCGGTTCGCAGTGACCAAATGACGCCGCGGCTCATCGTCGAGAACGCGGGCTCACTCGCGACGCTTCAAGATCTCGGCCGGCGCGGCCACGCCTCGATCGGCGTCGGGATCTCCGGAGCGGTCGACCGCGCCAGCCACAACCGTGCGAACCGCCTCGTCGGAAACCTCTCGACCGCCGCTACCGTCGAGGTCACCCTCGGCGGTCTCGTTGCCCGAGCGACTGGCCGCATGGACATCGCCGTTACCGGCGCAGACGTCGACGTCGACGTCGACGGCGTCCGCCATCCGCCCGACGCGCGCATCAGAGTCCGAACCGGACAACGGATCACCGTGCCTACCCCGCGCACCGGTCTCCGCAATTACCTGGCGGTCCGCGGCGGCTTCGACGCGCAGCCGATCCTCGGCTCGCGGTCGACCGACACCCTCGCACGCCTCGGGCCCGATCCCTTGGGCCCGGGCGACGTCCTCACCGTCGGACGCGACTGGGGTCCGTACCCCTTGATCGACCACATCCCGAGGCCGACCAGCCACCACCGCGACCTACCCGTCCTGCTGTATGTCCCGGGGCCTCGCGACGACTGGTTCACCGAAGGCGCCCACGCAGCACTCTGCCGCAGCCAGTGGGTGGTGAGTCCCAGCAGCAACCGAGTCGGGGTGCGGCTGCTTGGACCGCCGCTCGAACGTGCGACTCAGGGAGAGCTGCCCAGTGAGGGTGTCGTGACGGGCGCAATCCAAGTGCCTCCCGCCGGACCGATCGTCTTCCTCGACGACCATCCCGTCACGGGCGGCTACCCCGTGATCGGAGTCGTTGAGCGCGACAGCCTCGATCGCTTGGCCCAGGCGCGGGCAGGCGAGCTCGTCGTTTTCCGGCCGCTCAGCCGCTCCGGCTCCGAGTTCGGTCGACCCGTTGAGCGCCCATCGACCCGGTCAGGACGCGCGGCCGAACGGTGAGACAAACCATGTCGACGGCCCCCGGCCGACGTCGAGACGCCCACGCGGCGGGGTGACGCTGCTCGGACCGCCGCCGTGGACGCGACCGGAGAACCAATCCGATCCGCGGTGCGGTCAGTTGTGCGTAGGTGCCTAGACCCGTGACGGCCGGTAGCCGCCGTCCTCGGCGTCCGTGGGGGAGGCGAAGCACTCCTCGGGGGCGGTGGCGTCGTAGTAGCGGTTCCCGGGCCGGTGGTAGATGCGTTCACCGTCGTCGGCGAGGTTGCCTTTGATGGCATGGGACGGCGGGCAGGTGGAACCGGCGGGGTCCACGGACGGGGTCGCTGGGGACTCCGGGTCGGTCCCGAGGTGCCAGAGCGTGGCGGCGAGCGCGAGCAACGCGACGACCGCTGCGGCCACGAGCAGCGACCGGTGGGGCCGCGACCCGGCCGCAGCCTCGGGTGCGAACCCGGATGCGGTACCGGGGGCGGAGCCGGCGGTAGGGCGGCGGTCGGTGCCAGTCGTGCTGGACGGTCCGGCGGGGGAGTCGTGGGCGGGTGACCCGAACTGCGGCGCAGCCGGCGTCGGTCGGGCCGGGTGACTCTGGGCCGCGCGGGTGGCCAGGGCGTCCTCGAGCTGGGTGCGACAGGTGCCGGGTTCCGTGCGGACCTGCTGGTTGGTGAACCGCAGCAACCGCCAGCCCGCGTTGACCAGGTCGTTCTGCCGGGCCGACATGGAGCCCTGACGGGCGGCATCGCCCTCGTTGTGGGTCTTCGTCTTCTGGAAGCCGTCGATCTCGATGCCGAGGCGGGGCTCCCCGGGGCGAAGGATGGCGTAGTCCAGTCGGTACTCGGTGCCAGAAACCCCGGCAGCCGGGTGCTGGACGCGGACGTAGTCCGGGTCCAGACCGCGCACCCGACGAAGGACCTGGTCGAAGAAGTCGAGTTCATAGCTGGAGTCGGCGAGCACCTCCGCGCTCAGCCGAGCAGCCAGCCAGGGGTCGTCCTGCAGCGCCGGGGTCCAGCATCGTGCGCACGGGGCGACGGCACCGCCCAGGCCGCCGAGGTCGACCTGTTCCGCTGCGTGATTGGCGTAGCCCTCGGAGGCCGCCTTCGCGTGCCCGTCGGCGATGCCCGGACAGTCCGGGCTGCGGTGGTAGCGGCCGCCGCGCCTCGTCTTCCACACCAGGGTCACCGGATCACCTCGTTCATCGGCCGCGACGGTAACGACTTGCGGGCGTCGCTGCTGCGAAACGCAAAGACGGGCGCCCAGGCCGTCACCGCATCGGGAGGCCGGTTCCTTGCCTGCCTGCTCGCCCCCGTTTGGTGCTCGATGCTGACCTCGGGTGCGTTCCTGGCGCGCTGAGCGGCGCTCCAGGGCCGCGAAGAGCAACTACTGGCACGCACCCCAGAAACCGAGCTCGGCGTTCTTGGCCGCGGCCTGCGACGCGCGGTACGTCGCCACACGCCGGAACGGCCTCGCGCCGTAGACGTAGACCCGGGTGTGACCGCGCTTGACCTGCAGTCGGTTCACGTCGACTTTCTGTTTCATCACGTACCGCAGCAGCCGGCCGTAGCGGTCCTTGAGGTCCTGGGTCGGGTCAGACACAAGCAGCACGCGGGTGCCGCGCGGGAGGATCTTCTCTGCTGACTTCGACGCGGCCCGCCCGCCGCAGTCCGTACCGCCGTACACCTCGGGGGTGTCGATCCCGATGAGCCGGACCCGGGCTCGCTTGCCGGGGATGAGCTTGACGTCGACGGTGTCGCCATCGACGACCTTGACGACCTCCGCCCTCTGCTCTAACTGGGCGGCCTGCGGCTCGGGCTTGGAACCGTCGTCGACGCCTGTGTCGCTCTGGCTGGTCGAGCAGGGGCAGGGGTTGGACTCGCACGCGCCGCCGTCGCCGTCGGCGTCGAGCCGGTGTGGGTCGTTGCTCGTCGAGCCACCGTTGGCCGCCCAGAAGTCTTGGGCGGCCTTCTGGGTGGCGAAGTCGCCGTAGTCCTTGTCCGCGACCGCGGTGGCAGGAGACACAATGAGCCCGGCAGTGGCCAGGGACAGTGCGAGCAGTAGCTGGACGAGTCGGCGAGTCACGGGTGGAACGCTAGGGCGGGCCACCGAGGCTCCGCGGCCTCACGCCAGCGCCCGCGCGGGTCGGCAGGACGGCAGCGCCTCGACCTCGCCTCGCCTCGCCTCGCCACAAGGTGAGCTGGGCCGTTAGCGACCGATCCGTGGGCGGGACCCGCGGGTGACCTCGCCCTGGCCAGTGACGACGGCCCCGGCCACTCCTGCAGACCGGCATGAACCTGCTGAACGAGGCCCTGCCCTGGTCCTCCCACCCGCTCACAGGTGCCGAAGCGCCGCTCGAAATAGCCGAGCGGGGCCAGCCCTACGTTGACCGTTTCGCCGCTCCAGAGCCGCACCGTCGAGTCTTCGGCACCGCGCTTCTACTGGACCTCCTCGAGGGTTTGCACCCGGAGGTCACTCGCCACGTGGGTCTGGCTGATCAACTCAGCGCCCTCGGTGTCTCACTCGTGCCGCCGCCCCGCGACGGCCTTGCAGTTATTGCTGGACCCCTGGGACTGACGAGGTGCACTCCGATATTTCGTCCGGCCCGCTCTCGGCACGGGACGCTGCGGGCGAGGCCTGCGCTCAACATCTGCGACGGAATGCCGCCACGCGGCAACGCTGCGAACGCGGCCACGTAGGCCCGCAGCGGGGGTGGTGACACGACCCCGAACGGATCAGCGCGTTCGACCCCCGCCTCGCGCTCGATCACGTCATGATCGAGCGGTGAGCACTCTTCTCGCCGACATCGTCGCTAGCCGGCGACTGCAACCCGAGCCGGTGGCCACGGACGCGTTGGTCCATCTGCTCGGACGAAGCCCCGCCGGCCGGATCGCGGTCACCGACCTAGTCGCCACCCTCACCGGCAGCGCTGTGGACCAGCCGCTGACTTTCACGGCACAGGTCGTCACTGCCGACGACCAGGGCCGACCCGACGTCGTGGGATCAGACCACCTCGGGCCGCGGTTGATCCTGGAGGCGAAGTTCGACGCGGAGCTGACCGCGATCCAGCAGACCGACGCCTACGAGCGACGATTGACCGGCGACGCGCCCGGAGCATTGCTGTACCTGGTGCCGGACGACCGGCTCCGAGCGATCTGGGCCGAACTGCTCGCCGGACCTGGCGCGGGACACCAGGCGCCGACCCACGCGGACGGGCCGACGCGGTCGTGTCTCCTGCCCTCGGGCAACACCCTGGCGGCGACGTCCTGGACCCACCTCCTCGCCGTGCTCCGCGAAGCCCTCGGCGTCGCCGGCGATTCCGCCGGGCTCGCCGACCTCGCTCAGATCGACGGGCTGGTTGCCTGGCGCGGACGAGTCGGATGGACACCGGTGGTGCCCGGTGACCTGCCCACACGTTCCGGCCGGCAGCTCAGCGCTCTGGTTCCGGCGCTTCTCGCGGCCGCGCAACAATCCTCGTCCACCAAGGTCCGGAACGGGTCCGGCGATCAGGGGCCCGGACGCTACATCAGCAGTCCGGGCGGACACACGCTCTGGGTCGGGATGTGGCTCTCGTGGTGGGCACGCCACGGGGAGTCCCCCCTGTGGGCACAGATACGCGCCGCGGACGGGACGCCGGTCGACCTGATCGCCGCGCAACTGGCCGGTCTGCCCCGGGTCGTGCCGCGTCCCGAACACGGTGACGTCCTTGTGCCGCTGGTGGTGCCCCCGGGAGCGGAGCTCGAGACGGTCACCGAGCAGCTCACCGGGCAGCTGCGGGACATCACCGCATGCCTAGCAACCGTGCCGACCGCAAGCGTCTCCGCGGCAACTACCCCCGAGCCATCGGAGTAGCACCGGCCCCGCGCTGCGAGAAACGACCGGCCAGCGATGCCGCCCGCCATCTCCTGCCCGGGTGTCGTCCGGCCCCCCGAGGGTTTCGCTCGCCAGGTGCGATCCGGACAGGACTCCACCCCCAGTCCCTTCTACTTGCGATCCGCCCATCCCCACGCACGATCTCGACCTCACCGTCCGACGTGCTTCCTGGAAGGACCACCGGTGCCACCCACCCCGCCCGAGACACAAGGGTGGCGCAGAGCAGTCAGCCAGCCCTCGCGCCGAAACCAATGCTCGAGTCTGCAGCCGACCTACTCGACCGTCGATGCCGCTTGCGTTGCAGCGACGCGTGGCTAGAACGCACGACGCGCCGTCCTCCGACGTGACAGGTCCAGTCGCGGACGGCGCGTCAGCGTTGGGCGATCTGCTAAACCGAGTGGACGCAGGGCCCGCCGCCTTCACCACCTTGATCCGGCTCCGGCCTCTGCAGGCCCACTCCGAGAAGGAACTGGACTCTCGGCTGCGGGGAGTCCAACAGCCGGGCGAGCACTGGTCCTACGTCGCGAGCCGGACGCCCGACGGAGGGGCTGTCGCCTGGGTCGCGCCGACCAACGACGACGGCCCCGACACACCCTGGCGTTTCCCTTACGTCGAGGTGCATCAATCCCTTGCTGCCTGGGTGCTTCTCAACGCCTGGCGCGCCCGCCAGCTGGTCGATGCCGGTTCGAGCCTTCGTGACACCAGTCAGACCATTCCGGCTGCCGCCTGCGTCCGGTCGCTCGCCGAGACCGCCGCCCAGCTGCATACGGACGCTCGGAAGATCGCCACTGCTTGGGACACCGCCAAGCGCTCCGGCCGTCCGGGCCCCGACACCCCGCAGGCCCGCCACCACCGTGACGACCTCCTGGAGGGCCTCAACCAAGCGCTGGTCGGCGCGAAGTTCACCGACCGCGTCCCCGACCTGCAGGAGGCCTACGGCCGGGTCCAGCGCTCCAACGTGCTCAGTGCCATCGACCGGCTCACCCGCTTCTACGGCGCCGACTGGCAACGGGACTACCAGTGGCTGTGCAACGCTGTGCATCCCTCGATCGGCAACTTCCTCGCCTTCTCCTCCCCGGCCCTCGGCCATGACAGCGGCACCCACACGATGTGGCTGCTCGCCGGCATGCCCCTGGAACTGGTCTCCGCGACCGGCAGCGAGAGTGTCCGCACCATCCAGACCGCCATCAACCGGATGCTCGACCGGTCCGCGGCGCTGCTTACCACGACGCTCGACGCCATGATCCGGCTCACCGACGACGTCGGCCTCGTCACCCGGGCCGGCCGCATCTCACCGGACCGTTACTGGCGCGACCACCGGATCGTCGACCGCAAGCAGCCGTGCCCCTGTCGCTCCGGCCGCCGCGCCTCGCGCTGCTATCACGACTGGGGCGACGCCGGCCCCTCGATCCCCGACCCGCCGACGGCCTCCGCAGCCGATTGAGCGCGACCGGACACAGCCCCGGACACTGACGCCGCCCCACGGCGCCGACGTCACCCACGCCGTCGCGACGAGCCGCAGCGCAGCTATTACGTCTCGGCGCTGACCTATGGTGGGCTCCATGGGCACCTCCGCGACATCCGCCCCTCACCGACGGGCCCGCTTCGCTCCTTGACCCAGCCGCGCCGGCTCGACCGAGCCGGATGTCTGTGAAGGAGCAGCGCCATGCCGTACCCCCGTGCTTGGTTCTACTGGGAGCTCGACGTCCGTGGTCGTGAGCAGCTAGCCGACCGGACCGACATAGAGCTCGAGCGCCAGGTGTTCCTGGCGCAGATGATCGATCGCGGACACGAGGCGATGTCTGCTGTTGACGACTATGACGGGCGTGAGTTGGCGCCGCGGCCCCTCGACCCCTCGATCGACGACCTGAATTGGTGCGCGTCGGCGATCGCGACCCTGCTGCTCGCGGCGACCTATGCAGGGCTGGATCTCGCCGCCGTTCTCGCTGAAGCCGAGGCGCAGCGCGAGGCACTGTGGAGCGACGCCCTTGAGTCGGCGGAAGAGATGGCCGATGACCTGCGTCGCCCTAGTGCGGACTGACCGGAAAGCGTGGTTTGCGTTGATGGCCCACCGCGGCCGGGGCGGAGACGGCGGGCCATCCGTGGGCGGCCGGCCGGTCGAGGAGCGAACCCAGTTGCCGGCCGCGATGAGAGAGTCCGCCGGCGGCGGCGGGCGTCTGAGGGTGATCGGATATGAACTCCGATCACCGCTGCCTCTTTGCGAGACGGTGGCGTCTCAATCGACGTCGGCGGGGACGCGGGTTCGATTCACCTCGCGCCGATTGGGAGGCCTTCGCAGAATTGAGCGAAGGATCTTCGCAGAATCGCCGGTTCCGGTGGGTCACCCCGCTAAGAGCCAGCCCTCTTGGACGAGAGCCGCTCCGACATCAGTCGGGGCGGCTCTCGTGTCTGTCCGCGCGCGTCGAAGGTCTCACCTAGAGTGCGCCCGTGATCACCGGAGACCTGAAGAGCAAGATCGACCGCATCTGGGACTCGTTCTGGTCCGGCGGCATCAGCAACCCGCTGGAGGTCATTGAGCAGATCACCTACCTGCTGTTCCTGCGGCGCCTCGACGACCTGCAGACGCGCGCCGAGAAGAAGGCGCGAGTCACCGGAGGCGTCATCGAGGAACCCAAGTTCCTACCCGGTCAGGATCACCTGCGCTGGAGCCGCTTCAAGAACACCGACTCCGACGTCATGTACAAGACCGTCGCCACGGAGGTGTTCCCCTTCCTGCAGAAGTACGGCGCGCAGGTCGGCGGCGACAACTCCACGTACTCGGACCACATGAAGGACGCCCGGTTCACCATCCCGACCCCGGCGCTCCTGTCGAAGGTCGTGGACGCGCTCGACGACATCCCGATGGACGACCGGGACACCAACGGCGACCTGTACGAGTACATGCTCAGCAAGATCGCCACCGCCGGCACTAACGGCCAGTTCCGCACCCCTCGCCACATCATCGAGCTGATGGTGGCCATGACGGCACCGCAACCGGACGACGAGATCTGTGACCCGGCGTGCGGCACGGCCGGCTTCCTGGTCGCCGCCTCGGAGTTTGTTCGTCGTGAGCACCCGGGCACACTGACCGACGCGGCCCAACGCCAGCACTTCCACAAGTCGATGTTCCACGGCTACGACTTCGACAACGTGATGCTGCGCATTGGCTCGATGAACATGCTGCTGCACGGCATCGAGTCGCCCGACATCCGCTACCGCGACTCCCTATCGGAGGGGGCCTCGGAAGATGCCGAGAAGTACACGCTGATCCTTGCGAACCCGCCGTTCGCGGGCTCGCTCGACTACGAGTCCACCGCCAAGGACCTCCAGCGTGTCGCCAAGACTAAGAAGACCGAGCTGCTGTTCCTCGCGCTCTTCCTGCGACTGCTCAAGCCCGGTGGTCGGGCGGCCGTCATCGTGCCCGATGGTGTGCTGTTCGGCTCGTCGAAGGCCCATAAGGATCTGCGACAGGCCCTCGTAGAGGACCAGAAGCTCGATGCGGTTGTGAAGCTCCCGTCGGGGGTATTCAGGCCGTACGCCGGTGTCTCCACCGCGATTCTGTTCTTCACCAAGACCAACTCCGGTGGCACGGAGGACGTCTGGTTCTACGACGTCCAGGCCGATGGGTTCTCGCTCGATGACAAGCGGAACCCAGTCGAGGCCAACGACCTCCCCGAGGTGTTGAGCCGGTGGAAGAACCTCGACGCGGAGCGCGAGCGCACCCGCACGGAGCAGTCCTTCTTTGTCTCCAAGACCGACATCGTCGCGCAAGGCTACGACTTGTCTGTGAACCGCTACAGGGAAGTCGTCCACGACGAGGTCGAGCACCGGACGCCGCTGGTGATTCTCGACGAGATCGAAACCTTGGAACACGAGATCGTGCAGGGGATCGCTGAACTGAAGGCGATGCTGGCATGACGGCCCTAGTGGACGTCTTTCCTGTTCGCTTCGGCGGGTACTGGGGGGCAGATCCCGGAGAGGCGGACTTCGACGCCCGTGCGATCCGCAACGGTGATGTCGGCACCACTGGATCCGTGGCTTGGGCGGACCTGCCGATGCGCGGGTTCACCACTCGCGAGTTGAGTAAGGCTAGGGTGCGAGCCAGAGACATTCTGCTAACCACTTCCGGTAACTGCGGAAACGCGGCTTTCTTGCCAGAAGATCCGGAGGTGCCGACTGTCGCTACGAACTTCGTACGGGTTCTTCGTGTCGACCCCGCAAGGACAGATGCCGGTTACGCCTTCCACTTCCTTAGGACTCGGCGATTCTTGAACGAAATCGCGCCGTTCGTGCGTGGAGCGACCATCAAGAATCTGTCTGTCGAGGCCGCATTCGGGGCTGTGGATATGCCGACGCCGCCCCTTGCGGAGCAGCGCCGCATTGCAGCGATCCTCGACCACGCCGACGCCGTTCGCGCGAAGCGTCGCAAGGTCCTCACCCGTCTCGACGCTCTTGCCCAGTCGAAGTTCCAGAGCCAGTTCGCCGATGTCCCCGCTTCCACCACGGTGGACGAGGTGGCCCTTCCCGTGAAGGGATCCATACGCACTGGTCCGTTCGGAAGCCAGTTACTCCACAGCGAGTTCGTGGACGAGGGAGTGGCCGTGCTCGGGCTCGACAACGTTGTCGGCAATCAGTTCCGGTGGGCTAGCCGCCGGTACATCACTGAGGAGAAGTACGCGAAGCTGGCTCGGTACACCGTTCATCCCGGGGACGTCCTCATCAGCATCATGGGGACGACCGGACGGTGCGTCGTCGTCCCTGACGCGATTCCAACCGCGATCAACACCAAGCACATCTGTGCGGTCACGCCGGACCCCAACCGGGTCGATCCCGAGTTCCTCCGAGCAGTGTTCCTGTGGCACCCAGAGGCGCGGGCGCACCTGCGGCGTCAGACCAAGGGGTCGATCATGGACGGGTTGAACATGGGCATCATCAAGTCGATGCCGGTGCCCCGACCGGGGATCGAAGCCCAAAGGGCCTTCGCGGTGTCAGTATCTGCGATCGCGCAGCAGCAGCAGCGGGTAATGCGTGCTGCCTCTAAGGACGACCAGCTGTTCGCGTCCCTCCAGTCCCGCGCATTCCGAGGGAATCTGTGACATGCCGGTCGAGATGAGGATGTGGCGCATCGACCAAGGCGATCCGAAGCCGTTGACGAGCGCCTTGTTGCCCGACGAGAAGACCCTGGAGGACTTCCTCGAGAAGGATCCTTCGATGCTGGGGGATCGGCTGCTCGTGATCGGCCGGCAGGTGCGCACGCCGTACAACAAGTACATCGACCTGCTCGCCGTCGACGCCGACGGCAACCTCCATGTCCTGGAGCTCAAGAAGGACAAGACGCCGCGCGACGTGATCGCTCAGGTGCTCGACTACGGCTCCTGGCTGAAGACCCTCACACGCGACGAGGTGATCGAGCAGGCTGAGCAGCACCTGTCCCAGCCGTTCGAGGCGGCCTTCGAGGCGGTGTTCGGGCAGGCGCCGCCGGACGAGATCAACGGCGACCTCAACCTCACTGTGGTCGCCACGAATCTGGACAACAGCTCGGAACGGATCGTCGACTACCTGCGTGAGTTCGGCGTCCCGATCAACGCCGTCTTCTTCTCCTATCTCGAGGACGATGGCCGCAGGTACCTGGCGAGGTCGTGGCACGCCTCGCAGGAGGAGTCCACGACCAAGGCCCCCGGTAAGAAGTCGAAGCGGGCCGATTGGAACGGCCGCGACTGGTACGTCAACTTCGGTGACGACGACGAGCGTTCCTGGGAGGACGGGCGCCGCCTCGGATTCATCTCGGCAGGCGGAGGCGCCTGGTACTCCCAAACGCTGCGAGGACTGCCGACCGGTGCCAGGGTCAACGTCTACATCCCGGGTCAAGGCTACGTCGCCGTGGGGGAGACCTTCGCCCCGGCAGCTCGGTTCGATCAGGCGCAGATCCTGATCGACGGCGCGTGGGCGCCGCTCGCCGAGCAGCAGTTGAACGCGCCGTACCGCCACGCGCCCGACGGAGAACTCGAGACCGACGAACTCGCCGAGTGGGTGGTTCCGGTGCGGTGGGTCGAGGCTCGTCCAGCCGACGAGGCGTTCCGCGAGCCAGGCATGTTCGCCAGCCAGCACAGTGCCTGCAAGCTCCGTCAGGAGTACACCTTGAAGCGGCTGGCCGAGCACTTCGATCTGAGCGAGCAAGACGACTGAATGCAGGTTCCGCACTTGATCCCGAGGTATCGACGTCTAGGGTGCGCGAGTGACTGAGGAACCGACCCCGACGCGCGCCCCGGAATGGGGGCCCACCGGGCGCTATACCAGCGGCGATGGCGTCCGCTACCAATTCATGACGGTGAAGGCGATCCGCGGGCGAGAGGGCGCCACCAAGACCAAGTGGCAGAACCAGGGCTGGGAACTCATGGAGGAACGGCCAGGCACCCTGCGTACAGAGCTCAGCTTCCGCAAGGTCAAACCGAAGGGATTCGGGGCATACCTCGCCCAGGGTTACGCGGTCTTCCGGCGCTTCGAGCCGAGGACGCAGAAGATCCTCGTGAGCGGTCTCGGTGGCCTCCTGGCGGTGCTGGTCATTGTCGGCATCGCCGTCGCCGTCGCCGTCGTAGGCGGAGACGATGCGTCTGAGCAGCCTCAGCCGACTGCTGCCAGCGAGAAGTCCTCCGAGACCTCTGAGCCGAGCGCGGCTCCCACCGAGCAGCCCACCGAGCAACCCACCGAGCAGCCCACCGAGCAGCCGACGACGGAGTCAGCCGCCCCAGAGGCTCCCGCTGCCGCGCCTTACTCCTACGCCGGGCCCGCGTACAAGGTCGTGACCATCGACGAGAACCAGACCCCGGCCGCGCTGAGCCAGTACTGGATCGTCACCAAGTCGAGCTTCGACTTCTCCAGCAGGGCCTACAAGAGCCAGGTCAAGGAAATCATCGCCGACATCGCGCATGAACAGGGCACGACAGACTTCCTTGCCGAAGTAGTGACCAACAGAGAGATCGCCCAGGCAGAGTCGCCCTCGACGTACGAGGCGTTCATCGCCCAGCGCGGTATGGATTACGCCATCCGTACGATCCCGGAGCTCGAGGTGCTCGGTTGGGTCGCGAGTTACACCGGCGGCTTCGACCGCGATACCGGAAAGCCCAGCGACGCTGCCTCGGCATACGAGGTTCTCTGGCGGCCCTATGCAACGTCGGAGATCGAAAAGTGGAAGCCCGAGCTGGCCGATGACTGACTCGCAGCGATCCACAGGTCCGGCGCGGACGGTTGCCATTCACGGGCCATTCCGCTCCTACTTCGGCAAGATGGCCGCGTGAGCTCCAGCTTCGACTTCGTCAAGGCCGCGTTGCCCGCCGTCCACGGCGACTGCGCGAAGGCGGAGTCGTATCTGGCCAACGACCCGCGCTCGGCGTGCTTCTACGCGCGCCGGGCGGTGGAGGGCGTGGTCGGCTATCTGTACGACCTGTGGGAGCTGCCGCTGCCCTACACCGATGACCTGGCCGCCCGCATGAACGACGCCGGGTTCAAGCAGCGTGCCGGTGCGGGGATCGTTGCCAAGTTGAACCTGCTCCGCAAGCTCGGCAACACCGCGGTGCACCAGCAGCAGCCGATCGCTCCTGGGGTTGCGTTGGACGCGCTGCGCCAACTGTTCCACGTCATGGTCTGGGCGGGCTTCCACCACTCGCCGGCACGCGACCAGGTGCCGACGCAGGCGCAGTTCAACCCTGCTCTGGCCCCGCAGCAGGCACCACTCAGCGGCACCGAGCTGAAAGCGCTGGCCGCGAAGTTCAAGGCACAGGACGACGCGATCGCCAAGGCGCGGGCCGAGAATGAAGCGCTGGTCGCAAAGCACGAGGCCGAGATCGCGGCACTGCAGGCACAGATCAAGGCCGCCCAGGCGACCAGCCAGAAGGCCGTCGACGACCACGACTACTCCGAGGCCGAGACCCGACGCCTGATCATCGACGTCCTGCTCGCCGAGGCCGGGTGGCCCCTGGACCAGGACCGCGACCGCGAGTACCCGGTGGCCGGAATGCCTAACAACGAGGGCAAGGGGTTCGTCGACTACGTGCTGTGGGGCGCCGACGGGCTGCCGTTGGCGGTGGTGGAGGCCAAGCGCACCACCAAGAGTCCGCAGGTGGGCCAGCAGCAGGCCAAGCTGTACGCCGACTGCCTCGAGAAGCAGTTCGGTCGCCGCCCGGTGATTTTCTACAGCAACGGCTACGGGCACTGGATCTGGGACGACGCCGCTGGCTACCCACCGCGTGAGGTGCAGGGGTTCTACACCCGCGACGAGCTGGAGCTGCTGGTCCAGCGCCGCCAGACCCGCCTCCCGCTGGTGGGCGCGGCCGTGGACGCCTCGATCGTGGAGCGCTACTACCAAACCCGAGCGATCAAGGCCGTGGGCGCGGCGTTCGATGCCAAGCAGCGCGAGGCCTTGTTGGTAATGGCCACCGGCTCGGGCAAGACACGGACCGTGATCGCGCTGACCGACCAGCTGATGAAGGCCAACTGGGTCAAGCGGGTCCTGTTCCTCGCCGACCGCACCGCGCTGGTCAACCAGGCCGTCAACGCCTTCAAGACCCACCTGCCCGGCGCGACCACGGTCAACCTGGTGACCGAGAAGGCCACCGACGGCCGCGTCTACGTCTCCACCTACCCGACAATGCTGAACCTCATCAACAACGTCGAGAACGGCACCCGCCGGTTCGGCCCCGGCAAC
This sequence comes from Nocardioides sp. NPDC092400, assembly GCF_040684155.1. Lineage (NCBI taxonomy): Bacteria > Bacillati > Actinomycetota > Actinomycetes > Propionibacteriales > Nocardioidaceae > Nocardioides > Nocardioides sp. NPDC092400. The sequence continues at coordinate 357,166 of NZ_JBFBFJ010000001.1, forward strand.
TTCGACCTCATCGTCATCGACGAGGCCCACCGGTCGGTGTACCAGAAGTACAAGGCCATCTTCGACTGGTTCGACGCCCACCTCGTCGGCCTGACGGCGACGCCGAAGGACGAGGTCGACCACAACACCTACCGGCTCTTCCACCTCGAGGACGGCATCCCCACCGACGCCTACGACCTCGAACAGGCGGTCGAGGACAACTACCTCGTCCCGCCCTTCGGTGTCTCGGTCGGCACCAAGTTCCTACGCCAGGGCATCACCTACGCCGAACTGAGCGAGCAGGAGAAGGACGAGTGGGACGCCCTCGACTGGGGCGACGACGGGCCACCGGACGCAGTCGACTCCGAAGAGCTCAACCGGTTCCTGTTCAACGAGGACACCGTCGACAAAGTCCTTGCCACGCTGATGACCGAAGGGCACAAAGTCGCTGGCGGCGACCGGCTCGGCAAGACCATCATCTTCGCCAAGAACCAACGGCACGCCGAGTTCATCGAGCAACGCTTCAACATCCAGCACCCCGAGTACGGCGGCGAGTTCGCCCGCGTCATCACCCACGCCGCTCCGTACGCGCAGAGCCTCATCGACGCGTTCTCCCAATCCGAGAAGTCGCCACACATCGCGATCAGCGTCGACATGCTCGACACCGGCATCGACGTCCCCGAAGTGTTGAACCTCGTCTTCTTCAAGATGGTGCGCTCGAAGTCGAAGTTCTGGCAGATGATCGGCCGCGGCACCCGCCTGCGCCCGGACATCTTCGGGCCCGGGGAGGACAAGAAGGACTTCTTCGTCTTCGACTTCTGCGGCAACCTCGAGTTCTTCAGCCAGGACCTGCCAGGGACCGAGGGGTCGTCGCAGAAATCCCTAACCCAGCGACTCTTCGAGGCTCGCCTCGGGCTCGTCACCGCCCTGCACACAGCGGGTGCCGCACCCGACCTGCGGGAGTCGACAGCTGGCTGGTTGCACGAGGTCGTGACCGGCATGAACCTCGACAACTTCCTGGTTCGCGCGCACCGCCGCCAGGTCGAGACCTGGTCCGACCGCGATCGCTGGGACGAGCTCTCCCAGGGCGACGCCGCCGAAATCCTCGACCACCTGTCCGGACTTCCGTCGACGGTCCGCGACCCCGACGAGCAAGCGAAGCGGTTCGACCTCCTCGTCCTGCGCAGACAGCTGGCCCAGCTCGACGGCGACGCGGTCGCCGCGGAGCGGATCCGTGAGACCGTACAGGCCATCGCCGCAGCCCTGCTACCGAAGAAGACCATCCCCTCGGTGGCCGAACAGCTGGTGCTTCTTGAGGAGGTCGCCGGCGACGAGTGGTGGGTCGACGTCACCCTGCCGATGCTCGAGGTGATGCGGCTCCGGCTACGCGGCCTCGTCCGGTTCGTCGAGAAGACCCAGCAGAGCCCGGTCTACACCGACTTCGAGGACACCCTCGGCGACGCCACCCCGGTCGAGCTGCCGCAGGTCACCACCGGCATGAACTGGGACCGGTTCCGCGCCAAGGCGCAGGCGTACTTGCACGAACACCAGGACCACATGGCTTTGCAGCGGCTGCGCCGCAACAAGCAGCTGACTGAGGACGACTTGGCGGCTCTGAGCGACATGCTGGTCGCGTCCGCCGGTGACCAACTCGTTGACCTGGCTTGGGTAAACGAGCGCGCCGGTGACCTCGGGCCTTTCATTCGCTCCCTGGTGGGTCTCGACCGCTCTGCCGCGCTCGAGGCGTTCGGTGCATACCTGGATGAGAGCAAGTTCTCGGTCGATCAGGTTCGGTTCGTCAGCCTCATCGTTGACGAGCTCACTGTCAACGGTGCGATGGAACCTGCCCGCCTCTACGAGTCCCCGTACATCGACCACGCCCCGACCGGACCGGACTATTTGTTTCCCGACGCCGAGGTCGACGGCATCATCGACATCCTGCGCGGGATCACTGCGACTGCTTCGGGTCCGGGCGCGGCATAGGCAACCCGGTCTTCAGCCGTTCCGCTCTGAAGTTGTGAAGCTGCTGTCAACGCCGCTGCGGCGGGACGGTCAGGCGGCGTCGGGCACGGCTCGGACGTCCCCACCCATCACGTGCCGGTTGAGCTGCGTGCCGGGGCGAGCTGACCACGTGACGGTCGATTCCGCGCGAGCAGGGCGAACGTCAGGTCGACCGCAGTGCTGCGTCGACCCCCAGAAGGGCGGTCGCCACCGCGGAGTCGTCAGTCGTGGTGGTCCTGGCGTTCGTGGCGGTCGCGTCTGCAGCTCCGAGTAACTCGCTGAGCGCGTGTCGAGCCTCGCTCAGCCAGGGATCGGTCCAGGAGGATTCCAGCGCATGAAAGGCTCTGGTCGCGATGGGGTCCTGCGCCCTGGGCGGGGTGGAGAGCGTCAGGGCGACGGTGTCGCCTTCGCGCACCCAGGAGGTGCCGGACACGACCGCCTCGACGGTGTCGACCAGCGGGGCGACCGCGGAGGACAGGTCACGTTCGGCGACGCGAATGGTCAGCGTCTTTCCGTTCTGGCCGGTTGTCAGGGTGCTTTCGGCGCTCGAACCGCTTGTCGAGGCGATGACGGCGGTCTGTTGCTGCACGAAGGCGATGGCGGCGTCGGGGGCGTTTCGCTGCCAGACCACCGCCCCGAGCAGGTCCTCGATCAGCGCCAGGCGCGCAACGCCGGGGCCGGCCAGCCAGGCGCTGATGGCGGCCATGTGGGCTGGGTCGTCATGCGGGTGGAGTCGAGGAAGCAGGGACTTGATCAATCTGCGGATCTGTTGCCGCCGCAGGTGGGTGAGCGCGGCGGTGTAATAGTCGCCGACCCGGGTGAGCACGCCTGACGCGCTGCCGCTCAGCACGCGGGAACGGGCGGTGGCCCACTGACCGAAGCTGGAGTAGTCGCCCGAGATCAGCCGGTCCAGGCCCATGCGCCCAGCGAGCAGGTCGCGATCGGCTGTCGGGCCTTCCGGTGTCACTGCGCGCAGTTCAGCGCGGAGACAGGCGCGGAGCACGTCGGTCTCCTCCGTCGACAGCTCCGCGACCTGTTCGCCCGAAAGCAGCCGGAGCAGCCGACCGGCGGCGGCGTGTTTGGCGGCGGTCTTGGAGGTGCACCACCCGCCGGCCAGCACCGCCGACGGGTCATTCGCGAGGGTCACCTGTGCCTGGAACTGTCGTTGGTGCTCCGCGCCTCGGCTGCGGAACTCGTAGACGAACTCGACCCGGTGCGTGGCGCCGTATTCCTGAAGCATGGTGGTGGGATCGCGGCGGGGAACGAAGGAGCGCACCCAGTCCTCGAGTTGGGCGAATTGCCGATGTGCCAGTCGGCCCGGTTGAGCCCGCCACGCGGCGGCCGCGAGCGCCTGGATGACATCGGACTTCACCTCGGTTGAGACCCCCATGCCGCGGGAGCGGAGCACGGCGTCGGTGAGGCCGAGGTGGTCGAAGAGGTCGGCCAGCTTGGCTTCGGTGACGACGGTCGCGGTCAGGTCGGCCATCGGCACGGTGGCAGGGGAGCTGAGCGCGATCAGCGCGTGGTGGTGGTGGACCAGGGTGCGGACGAGCTCGGAGCCCTCGGTCGCCAGTACGCCGTAGTCGCGTTGATCCGACCGCTCGACTGCTGCCCGGTTGTCGTACGCCCAGGACCGGTGGGTGAGTGCCTGCGTGAACAGGCCGGGCGCGTCCGTCTCGAAGGCAGACATCGCCCACTGGACGGCCTCGAGATGGGCAGCGGGGCAGGTTGGGTAGAGCTGCGGGGCTGCGGCCGCGGACGCTGGGGGCCGTGCCGCGGGAATCAGGTGCGGGGCATGCTCGGTGACCCAGGCTCGCAGTGCCGTCATCCGCGCCGCCTTTGCTGACCTGGCGGTGCCCGACGCCATCTGGCCGCCGGCGGTGACCGTCACTGTGAAGGTCCGCAGGTGGTCAGGGCCGGCTTCGCTGCGACTCACTCGTGGGTCGGTTTGGGTTGCCGCTCGTACGAGGGCTCCCCAGTCCGGCTCGGGTTCGCTGGCGCGGAAGTCGGATGCACGCAGAAGCGCTGTCGCTGGGGCCGTGGAGGCCGTCACCATTGAGAGTGCGCCCACGATCTGCATGGCGACGTCCCCGGCACTGCGGCTCGTGCCCGCTTCGGCGGCGACCCGTTCGCCCCGCCCGTACCAGCCGCCGCCGTGCTGCCGCAACCAGTTAGCAATCCCGTGTCGAGCACGGGCGTCCTGGGCGAGGATGTGGGAGAGCTCGGCGTTGGAGGCGAAGTCGGCCCGGAGTGTGGGCACGTACTCGACCATCGCCAGGCGCATCCAGTTGCGGCCGAGTGTTTGCAGGATGCGCAGGGCTCCTGGACTGAGCCGCTCGTCGGGGACCGACTCGTGGACGTAGCTGGTGTGGAGCGACGCCCATCGCAGCCATTGGCGCGCGGGGGCATCGAGTTCGAGTCCGCACTCCCGCAGAGCCGATTCGAGACTCGGTGGCAACTCTGGCAGCCACGGCGACTCGGGCGCGTGAGGATAGGACTCGCGCCACCCGGTGTCGCGGATCTCCACCGGCGGTCGCCGCCTATGGCTTCGGGCCGGTGCCTGAGGGGGGCGCGGCCCGGAGATACGCGGATCGGATGGTGGTATTGGCCGTCGCAGCGTCGGCTGCCCAGACTTGAGCACGCGTCGGGTCGCTTGCGGCTGCGGTGAACGCGTCAGTGCCCCGGGTGGAGCTTGTTTGCGGGAGCCGGTGAGCGACTGCTTCCTGGGGGGCTCAGGTAGCTCGCGGATCAGCCACTCGCGCAGGCGTGGTTGACCACCACCGCGCACCGCTCGTTCGACCTGAAGACATTCGGCGGCCCGCGCGGCGTCGCCTGCGAGCAGGTACCGCGTCCGGATCCTGGGCAGCACCTTCAGCATCGTCGAGGCCGGCAGGGATCGGCCGTCGCCGAGCACGATCGACCGGTCGCCCGCGCGGGCATGCAGACGCTCGGCCATCTTGTGTAGCGGCTCAGGCACCAGCGAAGGAGAGGAGCGGAACGCGACGACGCCGACCCACCGGGCACCGAAGCTATATGCGGTCACGTCTACCTCCTCAATCTCGTGCTGAGGTGTATCAGCCACACCTCTGCGTGTCAGCGAATCGCGAAGAACGGCACCCGGAGCATGCCGGACGCCGCTGGTGGATGCTGAACGTCCCGCTGGTCCGCCGGCCGACGACGCGTGCTGGCCCTGAGATGTCGCCCGGCTCATGTCCCTCGGAGATTGGGGGCCGCCCAAGCTCGAAACGGGCCCGGCCGGTGATCGGATGGGTTCTCCGATCACCCCCGTCCATCCTTGCGGCACTGGCAGTTAACCCCCGACTGCTTCTGAGCCGGTCTGGGTTCAGGGACACGTCCGTTGCGTGCGCTAGGGCGCCCCGGAGTCAAGGTCCGGGCCTTCGTGGACGGGCGGGGGCGGAGGCGTGAGCGTATGTGCGGTACCCCGCGGGGTGGGTTCACGTGCGTTCCAGCCGCGGCGGTAGCCCGGGGTTACACGGCGTGCTAGGCCAGGTGCAGTCGTTCCAACAGCCGGCGCAACTCTGAGGCTGGGTAGACGTCGTCCGTGTCGCCGTGAGGAAAAATGTTGTCTCGCGACGGGTCGACTCGCATCCAGACTTGCGTCGGGGTGTGGGAGGCGATGAATGCACGAGGGGATGCGAGCGCCCCAGTCTCACGTCGCTCATAATTCGGGGAGTAGGGAACGTCGACGGTGCGACAGACGTCCAACGTCCCATCGGGATGGACACGAAGCACCAGCAGCAAGGTGAACGGTCCGGTACCCAACGGCTCCTCATTGGCGAGGTCGGCCCGCCAGCGTGGCTGGTAGGGCCAGATCGCGCCCCCACCCGGCTTGAAGTTAGCGGCGGTACCGCGGGGTCGCCGCTCCCGCAACTCGGCATACTGCTGAGACTCCGCCGCGACTGTCTGGGCCTCGTCCGCGGAGAGCGGATAACCGGCGCGGCCGACCGTGTCCAGCACGCGCTCGATGAGCTCGTCGTCGCCAGAGTCGACGGCGTCATCGATGCGTCCGAAGTCCCCGGTAGAACCCGGCAACTCGCTCTCGGCGGCGCCGTTGGCGATCTGCATGATGGCGGATCGCAGGAAGTCTCGGTCCTCCGCCGCAAGGTCCACCAAATCGTGGGCGCCGTAGAGACGCTCGAGCAACGCGTCCTGCTCTCGCGCCTCGAGGTCTCGGAAGGCCGGCGCGTAGGGCAGCAGCGACATCCGGTGCTGGTATCTCTCGGTGGGCATCGTGCTCCTCTCACTGGCTGGGGTCCGCGAGGTTCAGGGTCTAGCTCGGCCGAGCTGTACCCGGCGTAGGCGGCCGGCGGTCGCCGCGCTACTACTACCCCTTGCCTCGACGTGTCGCCGAGCAAGGACATCCGTCGGGACGGACAGGGCCGTGTTCGGACGCGGGTGGAGGACTCGTCATTCGGTGTCGTCAAGCGCCCCGGGAACGGCGTCTTCCTCGTACACGTCGAAGGCGGTTCGTGACGGCGCGAGCGCAAGGAGGTCCTGGAAGAAGCCGCGGGTGCCCTTGCCCCAGTTGCTGTGAAGCACCCAGCTGTCCCCATCGATAACGATCGGATCGTCGAGGTGCCACCGCTTCGGGTCGGGCTTGCCGAGCTGCGCCTGCATGGCCTGCCACAAGTCCTCCGGGCTCGCGTAGACACCCCGAACCTTGACCGTCTTGCTGGCGGGGAGCACGGCCCGGACGGCGTCCATCGGGACCCCGGCCTCGACCAGGCCGGTGACGAGACGGAGAATCGCCCACCGCTTTGGCAGCGGCTCGGTCGTCGACGTGGGTGTGCGCACGATGAACTTGGTGGTGTCTGAGGTGCCGATCCCCTTCGCCTGCCGAGCAGCGACCTCCTTCTCCCGCACTCGCACCGTGTACGAGGACGCCTCCGGCAGGGGGATCACTTGCTGCACATCGAGCAGCAGGCGCTCCCCGAGCTCGTAGGGGCTCAGCCGGACGCACCGGATGTCAAAGCCGTGAAACTCGTTCAGCCACAGCACGGTCGTGGTGATCTCCTGGCTGAAGTTCTCGGAGGCCAGCACGATCCCCACCTCCCGCGCGATCGCCGGGTTGGCGTCACTATCGGACTCCAACCACTCGACCAGGTCAGACTCGGCGGTCTCCTCTGAGTGGTCACTCAAGCCGCGCAACGATCGATACCTCGCCAGCGTGCGGACGACCTGATCGAAGGTCATCGTCGACACCATCGCCGCGTACCGAAGCGCTTGTAGCTCCATGTGGCCGCCATCGGCGGTGCGCTTCAGTTCCACCACCACCAGACGCGCGTCGCGACCCAGGCACAACAGGTCAATGCGGCGGTTCGCGCCCTCGAAATCGCCGAACTCTTCACCGATCACCATCAGGTCCGGCCCGAGAAGCTCGATGTGGTCCCGCAGCGCGGCCTGCAAGTGACTGCGTTCCTGGATGCCCTGGTCGGCGAACGTGGTGCGGCGTACCTCGGCCAGCGCATCGGAAGGCATCGGCACGTCGTCTCGAACCTTCGTCATGTCGAACAGAGGCATGTGCAGGCTCCTTGCCTGGCCGGGCGGCGATCCGCGCAAGCGTGGCACAGCACCGGACGAGCAAGCGGCGAATCGGAGCGGATGAGCGCCCGCCGGAACGGTTCGGTCGCCTCAGAGCACCTCATCGAAGCCGTCCCGAACCGATGGTCGGGAGCGGCGGAATCGCGCCGCAGGCCCCCTTCTAACAGCGAATGACGTCGTCCTCGACCGACGAACGATCGGGTACCCCCAGCGCGTCCCCACCGATGGTCCGAGGGGGCTTTCACTCGCACAGAGGGTCAGGGATTCGCAGCGACTGAAGCGTCCACCCAACGGCGTGAGCGCACGAGGAGCCGTCGGCGCTTCGCGGACGGAAGGCGCCCAAGCCACCAAAGCGTCGGGCGTGACCGCAACGCGGCGCGTCTACTCCTTCGAGGTAGCGCGCACCAGCGCTTGGGCGTTCCGACGCAGTCGCCACTTCGTGAGCTCCCAGCAGACCCCGAAGGCGACGATGGCAGCAGCGGTGGGCCGCCAGTCGTCCACGCCCCGCCCGAGGAAGCCAGCGCTGAGCACGCCGAAAAGAATCAGAACTTCCCACCAACGACCGGCTGGGTACCGCTCCCGGATGTGCACGTTCTCGGCGTGAGCGTCCATCGGCACAACCCGAAGTCTGAGCAGCCACGGGGTTCGGTACAGGCGGCGGCGGGGCTACGCCGCGCAGGGCGAGCCGGTAAAGGAAATGTGTTTCGTCACCATCTCGCTGGGGGATGAGGTGGAAGTTTGGCGCCTATCTCGGGGAGTCATCGTGCGCACACACCCTCTTCGCACTCGGCCGAGTGCTCTAGTTGCGGCAGTTGTTCTGCTCGCCGCTGGCCTCAACACGTCGACCGAGTCTGCAACGGCAGCCGTCGACGAGGACCCAGCCGCGATCACGGGGGTGCTGCGCGACGACGGCAGCCCTACCGCAGGCTTCGTCTGGTACTCCGTCGCGGAGGCCGGGCCCGCTCGAGGCGCCAAGCCGGGGACAGCCTTCGACGCGGTGGAGGGCCTCGTTGCGGTGGGCGCCGACGGCGCCTACGCGATTCGCCTCAACCCGGAGGAGTTGGCACCGCCATATTGGCTTCCGGGGAACCGCATCTTGGTCAACATGGTCGCCGAAGTCGACGGTGAGCAAATGCAGTGGGGTACCACCGTGGACCTCTCGCGGACAGCTTCGACAGCGCCCTGGGTGGCGGGGCGCACCACCCCCTCCGCGCCGGCGCAGCCATTGGCACTCGACTTCGACTTCGGAGCCAAGGAAGGTACTGCGGCGCAGCGTTCCATCGCAGGGGACGCCGTCCCGCTCGCAACTGGAGCCGCTATGAAGGCGCCTGCTAGCGCGAGCCTGGCTCACCGGGCTCCCGGCACCTGCACGAACACCTACGGCAAAAAGACTAAGCCGTTGGAGAAGTTCATGCGGGTGATGAACTGGGCCGGGGCTCCCGCTGACGTGACCCAAGGTACTGAGTCCACTCACTCGCTCGGAATCGGCACCACGAGCTCGTTCGCTGGCGGTGTGTGGAAAGCAGGCGGACAGATGGCCGTCACCTCGAACATCGACGAGACCATCCACGACGTGGTCAGTAAGTGGATCATGAACAAAGTCAACTACCAAGACCGAATCTACACGTGCAGTGATGGTCGAGGCCACACCACCAAGTACACCTACCGCGAGGGCCGCGGGGTCAACACCGCTTTCGACAAGATGCCGAAACTGGGCACTTATGAGAAGCTCACTAGACACTGCAAGCTTCGAGAGCCGGGTTATGAGTTGACTAAGAAGAAGGCGGTCAATGAGACAGTGACCGCTGGGGTGGATCTGGGGCCGATCAACGTCAATGCCCAATCAGGTTGGAACGAGGGAACTCGGTTCTTCGTTGAAACGACTCGTAAGTCATGGGTTTGCTGGAGCAATGGAGAGGGCATTGGCGCTTCGAGCATCGTGCAGTTCAGGAAGAACCGGTTCCGTACCGAGCCGTGTGGTCGGAACGGCGGTGTCGGGGCTCGTTGTCGCCCTTCTGGTGAGCGGATGCAGTGAGTCCGACGGCGGCGAGAAGCAGGACGGAGCTCCGTATCTCGTGGTCCCTGTTCCCGACGACGAGCTCGATGTCATTAAGGAAGCCGACACCTCGGTCGGGGCTGGCCAGCTGTACTCATTCGTGTCTAGATACCTGTGCCTGACCGAGCCCGGAATGGCAACGATCACCGGTGCGGAGTTCGACCCAGCCTCTAGGGGGTTGAAGATCATTGACGTGCGCGTGCGGCGGCCCGTGGACGGCGGGTACGGGTCGTTCAAGGGTCCCCTCGATAGCAAGCAGATGGGGTTCACGGCGGACGACTACAGCACCGATACGGTCTGCGCTGCCGACGGCGGAACCGACGACCCGGCCTGGGATGAAACCGGAGTGACTGTCCGGCGAACCAGCGGCACCCCAGGCAAGGCGTCCAAGATCCGCTACTTCTACGAGTTCAAGGGGGAGTCCTACAGGACCCCCTGGTACCGGAGTCACTGGACCATCGGCTGAGTGGAAGGGGCGGCCGGGTTCAGGAAACGGCGGAGCCCGGGATGCGCCGTTGCGGAACGGGGCACGCCGGAGCTGGTGATCGCCCCTTTCGGGGCGGTACCTGTGGCCGTCCCGAGTTGGCGGCGCAACTCGCGGCTGAGGGGGAAGGCGCAATGTCTGACTGCAGCGACTCCGGCCCCTTCTTAGGCGAGCCGATTGACTTCTGCAGCCGAGCCGACGCACGGCGGGACGGGTGGCTGCGCGACTACAGCGAGTGGCTAGGGAGGGCGGGTTCAGAGTCCCCGCGGCCGTCACCCTCGCCGTACATCAGAGGTGCATCGAGTGGCCCGACAGCCAAGACGCTAGCCAGGACGAGGTGGGCGGCGCATGGGAGGTGGGTGCTCCATATGGCCTCAATGAAACCAGTCCTTTGTCGGTTGCGGCTCGGCGGGCGCACGGGTCGCTGATGTGTTGGCGCCTCGGTTCATGCCGTGGCTATTGATGCCGTCGTCGGCGCACCCTGGTAGTCGGCGTGCGCAATCTACGAAACGCCTGCGGGCGGAGGATCGCAGATGCGAGCGTTGTTGTATGGAGGAGCAGCACCGCCCGGGCCCGCCGCCGCAATACAGCCCCGACGGGCGGTGGTGGTGGAACGGGAGTCATTGGGTCCCGGCACCACCAAGCACCCCACCGACTACCTCGCCCGGCAAACAACCGCTGACGGCGAAGCAACTCGTAGGCATCATCATCGGCGTCGCAGTTGTCGTGTTCGCCGGTGTCACGATTCATCAAGACGAGCAGCGGCAGGACCAAGTCGGCGACGACTTGGACCGCATCCTGTGCGAGGACTACGACTCCTGCTGAGGCGAGCCGCCCACCCCGAGCAGCACGAGGGCGCATCCGGACTCGTCGCGGTGAGATAGTCGAGACCCAGCCTCGAGAAGGAGTTCACCCAGGCGATCGCCCCATGGCACATGCGCGCACTCGGGCCGGAGTGCCCTCACTGCGGCATGTCCGTCGCCGCTCCTCGATCGCCGTGCCCGTCCATCAGGAACAGCCCTGAGCCGAAGTTCGCGTCGGCTCCCGTCGCCCCCGCGAGTACGCGCGACGCGACGCCTAGCGAGCGACTCGTCCGCCGCGGGACGGGCGTCACCGACGATCGGACACGTTCTCCGATCACCTCACCCGGGCGCTGACGCCCTCCAGGTGACGCCTACGCGACCCACGTGCCCAGCGACCGTCCGACCGGTTCGACCCCGCCCCGGGGGACCGGACCGCGTCGAAGGCGCCAGGCCCGGAGGAAGGTAGTGATCAGGCGTGCTGGCCGGGGTACGTCTCCCTGGTCGACCGACGGGAACCGGCGGGAGGCAGGGCGCGGATGTGTGCCGCAGCCCGACCTTGAGTTCCCGCACCGATTAGCACCCTTGGGAGATCGACGATGACGAAGCGGAGAGCAGCAGCTGTGGTGGGTCTGATGACCGGCGCCGTGACCTGGGTGACGGCGGGCACCGCCGCCGCGGAGACCACGACGTTCCGCGACGGTCCCGGCAAGGATCGCCAGGGCCCCGCGAACTCTCTGGCGTGGGTGCGTGTGCAGTACGCCGAGAAGCCGAGGGTGGTCTGGACGCTGAAGGTGGAGAAGCTGGTCAAGAACAACACCCGCGCCTTCGCCACCATCTACTGGCCCGACGACTCGACGATCCGCCTGGAGACCAAGCACAAGAACGGCACGTTGAAGGTGAAGGGCTACGACTCCGCCACCGAGACCACCTTCCGGGACGGGCTCACGGCGCGGTGGAACTACCAGCGGGACACGGTGACCTTCGTGCTCACCAGCCACCTCCGACCCTGGAACGAGCGCGCCGTCTTCGACGGGTTCACCGTGATGAAGGGTGCCTTCCACGGACCCCACTGCGAACCGGCGCCGGCCACCGGCACCTGCAACGACGACTGGGCCACCGGACGGGTCGAGAAGGGCTGAGCCCCCGCGTATCCGCCGCACGGCTCGAGGACGCGTGGGCGGACCTGGTCGGGGGACTCCCGCCTTGGTCTGGCGGGCATCAGTGAGATTCGCGCGGTCCGAGAGCGCCGTTCGACCGCGGGGCGATCGCCGGTCCGGACACCGATGCCCGGGTTGCGGTCGGACTGGTCGGTCCGCAGCCGGATGCCTGGAGCCGGTGCCCTGGGTGGGCCCGGCCCTTCAGCGCGAGGCGCCGCTCATCAACGCCCGGTCGGAGGCCCAGGTGGCGTGCGCCATCCGCAGTCCGAGGCGTTCGGTCATCTGGTTGTGCTCGCGGCGCAGGCGGTCGTAGGCCGACTTGATCCGCGAGGCGTGGAGCAGGTCGGTCAGCATGAGGATCTCGAACGCTGCAGACTCGGCCCAGGAGACGTCCTTGGTGTAGCCCACGATCCCGCGAGCGCCGGTGCGCGCGCAGAAGCCCATCAGGACCTCGTCGTCGACCGCCAGGGTGGAGCACGACCCGAAGTAGAGGATGCGGTTCTGGCAACGCCCGTCGAGGGTGTCCGCAAATTGCTCGAGGGTGATCTCTTCCTGCTCGCTGAGGTGGAGCGTGCGGCGCGACCCGTGGAATCCGAGGTAACCGATGGGGAAGTGGGCCATGTCGCGGGTGAGCCACCGGTCCAAGTAGTGGTCCAGCTCCGCACGTGTCGCCACGTCGCGGTGGACGTAGGGCAGTTCGCCGCAGTTGCTCAGCAGTTCGAGCACTGGTTCCACGCTCCGACGGCTTTGGACGTCGCGGTCCCAGTCACCCTCCAGGCAGAACACTCCCCGCATTTGCGACGCCACGGTCCGCAGTCTGCCGCCATCCGCGCCGGCAGGCAGCGGAACTCGCCATTCAGCCCGACCGGGGACGTCGGTCTGCTCGTCGAATCGGCGCAAGCTAACCCGGCCCGATTCTCGTCAATGACTGCAATATGGGCGACGATCTATTGTTTGGTGCCGTTGGATTTGGGATAATGGAGGTGTCGCTCAGGAGACGTGTGCCCGTGTCAATTAATGGCCCTGACTGAGCGTCGAGGGCGACCGTCGTCGCCCATTCCGATAGCCCGTTTCGACCCTTCGGTCGGAACGGGCTTTTTGTTTTCTCTAAAGGAGGCAGTCGAATGTCTGCAGACAATCGCGACGCCGCGGGTCGGCGTCCGTCACGGGATCTGACCGTGGGGGAGTACCTCGTCAGGTGGCTGCACGGCAAGCACGCGCTGCGGCCCTCGACGCACGCCGCCTATGCCATCCACGTGCGGCGCTACCTGGCTCCGCATCTGGGGCACCTGCTGCTGACCGACCTGACGCCCGAGGACATCGAGCAGATGTACCGCGCGCTCAGTACCGACCCACCACTTCCCGAAGCCGCGGGGGGACTTAGACCGGCCTCGGTGTTGTCGCCATCCTCGTTGCAGCGGATCCACGCCACCTTGATGAGCGCGCTGAGCACCGCGGTGCGGCGCGGCCTGATCAACCGCAACCCCGCCGCGACCATCGAACTGCCCCGCCCCACCAGGCCCCGCGTGCGGACCTGGAACTCCGAGGAGGTCGCCCGGTTCCTGCGAGCGATCAGCGGCGACGAACTCTGCGTCCTTTACCGGCTTCTTGCGGTCACCGGACTGCGCCGTGGAGAGGCGGTCGCCCTCCGGTGGGGGGACGTCGATCTCAACAGCGGTGCGTTGGGTGTCGAGCGGTCCGCGGTACGGACCGGCAACCAGATCCACCTCGGGCCACCGAAGTCGGTGCATGGGGTGCGGACGGTCGCTCTCGACGATGAGACCGCCCGGCAGCTGCACTGGCACGCCACCCGCCAGCACCTGACCGCCGTCCGCGGGCAGCGACCGACCGACGCCGCTCGCCCCGACCAAGACGCCACCGCCACCCCTGACGCGGCCACCCCTGACGCCGCCACCCCTGACGCCGCCACCCCTCACGCAGTCGACGGTGCCGAGCGGCTGGTCTTTCCCGGCCAGGACGGAGCCGTGCTTGATCCGGCGTACGTCTCGCGATATTTCGATCGCCTGATCCGGCGCCACGGCCTTCCTCGCATCCGACTGCACGACCTGCGGCATACCTCCGCCTCGCTGGGGCTCGAGGCGGGGGAGTCGCTGCTGGAGGTGAGCCGCCGGCTCGGGCACAGCAGCATCGTCATCACCGCCGACGTGTACAGCCACGTCAGTCCCGTGGTGGCCAAGGAGGCCAGCGAACGCCTGGCGAACCTGCTGGACCGGGCGCCTCGTACGCCGGATCGATCTCCCGCGGCCAGTGCTCCGCTCCTGCGGAGGCGCCAGGGGGATCCGCGGGCCGCCGGGCCGGTACTCCGCGAGCTCGGCGGTGGTGGAGCGGAGGGACCGCGATGACCATCGCAGTCAGGATCGCTACGCGGGTCGGCGCCGCAATACGGCGGTGCTGGAACCGACTCGTCCGCGCCGTCTCACACGTGCACCGCTGGGGATGCGAGCAGATGCGTTCGATGAACCGCGTCGCGGACCGGGTCGAGGCGTGGGAGTCACTGATCCTCACGGCCGTGGCGCTCGCGGTTCGGGATCCGCGGCTCGCGTCCGCCATCCGGGAGGTCGTGGCGCTGGTGCTCGCGCTCGTTCGTCGAGGCGCGACCCACGCGCCGCCTCCCTTGTCCCTACCCAGTCCCTGAACCCCGGACAACGCCCGGGATCGGCAGCCGGTGACCGGCCGGCCCCACCCCGGGTGAACCAGCACCCACCACCTACAGGTCCTCGGCAACCGCCGGGGACCTTCGTCATTTCCAAGGAGAAGTCATGTCACGAGAAACGCTGGAACACCTCAACCTCCACACGCTGATCGGGAACACCCGGGCGCGCGGAACCGCCTGGCACTACCGCGCCGAACACCAGGGCGCAGAGTCCAACCACTACCCCGGCCCGGTACCCGTCGACGACGTCGAACGGCGCCTCTTCGCCTGGCGAGCCGTCTCGCGGCGGCTCGCCGCAGAGATCCCGGCTTCGATCGAGGAGATGACGCACCTCAGCACGGACGGAACGCCCCTGCGGTGGAAGCTCATCGACGGCAGGCAGGCCATCACCCGAGACGACACCCACCACGTGCTCGGCATCTTCGCCGACTCCTACGCCATGCATCAGTACCGCGAATGGCTGCTCACCACCGTCGCCGACATCCTCGACGACGACCTCGGCATCTCCTCAGCCGGGCTGCTCCGCGGCGGCGCGATCGCCTGGGTCGAGGTCTCGGTACCCGAGAACATCACCACCCCCGAGGGCGTCGAGTTCCGACCCAACCTGCTGGCCACCACCTCCTTCGACGGATCGATCGCCACCACCTTCAAACGGACCGTCACCGACGTGGTCTGCGACAACACCCGGGAGACCGCCCTCTCGGAACAGGGGCAGACCTACAAGGTTCGCCACTCCCGGTACTCCCACGCCCGCCTGGCCGACGCCCGCGACGCCCTGGCCCTGGTGCACACCATCAGCGACGAGTTCGCCGCGGAGGTCGCCCACCTGTGCGCCATCGCCGTCGACGACCGTCAGTGGCAACGGTTCCTCGACTCCTACGTCCCTCGACGCGACGACACTGGGCGCGACCTGCGGGGCAGGGCTCGCACGCTGGCGGACCGCAAACGCGACACCCTCCAGCGCCTCTACCGCCACGACCAACGGGTCGCGCCCTGGTCAGGCACGGCCCAAGGCGTCGTCCAAGCCGTCAACACCTACGAACATCACGAGGCCACCGTCCGCGGCGCCACCCGACCCGAACGCAACATGCTCCGAACTGTGACCGGCGACTTCGGGAAGTTGGACCGACGGACGCTCGCGGTCCTCGACGCTGTGCTTGCCTGACGCTTCGACTCGCCTGCGGCGGGGGCGGCGACCCACTAGGGTCGTCTCCCCCGCCGCTTAGCCCTTTTTTGTGTCCGCGCACGGGAGTTTGCCCCAGGTCGAAGCCGACGGTGGTCCGGCCTAGCCCGGGCGGCCGCGCCCGGGGCATGCGGGGGGGGTGTCGGTGTACACGCCGGGGCCTGCAGCCCAGTCAATGGAGTAGGAACTAGGGACGCCGCCGCGTCCGACTGCTTCGGCCGCCTCCAACGTTCGTCACCCGCAGTCGTCGCACAGGCCGGTCGCAGGAAGAGCCAAGCGACAGGCCGAGCAGATCCTGTCCGGCGCATTGGCCGAGCGGTTCGCTCGCTCGTCACGGATGGCGAAAGTCGAAAAGAGGAAGCCACTCGTGGAACGATGACCAGCGGGTTTCCGCTACGCAGATGTCGTGCCAAACCTCCCGATAATCACGTGGCTCTCACGTCTGCCAGGGCCACTCGGTGGAGCCGCGTCGGACGATCCGCAGGGCCTCAACCGAGACAGCCGACCCTCTCGAGACAAGAGGTACCGCGGACCGATCGTGGCTCTAGCCCCCACGCCACGGCATCCACCTGCGGGCACACTTCGCATCGATTCCAAGCGAGATCCTCCGGCCGACTCATCCTGCTTGGATCGATCGCGAGCGCCAGAAGGCCGCAGCGAGTTGTTCGTTGTACCCAGAAGAGGGATATTCGCCCGGCTCAAGCCCGCGCCTCACCTCGGCCACGCCCTGCAGTGGCGGCGCGCGGATGTGCAGAATCGCGACGAGAGGCAGCAACCCGGGGGCACAGCCCCGCGTGCGGCCCGGAAGTAGCAGGATGCTAATCGCTGTCGACGCGGCGTGCTCTGGGCGGCGCAGGCTCACAGGTCACCGTGAGCGCAGGCAGTGGCCAGCTCATCGGTCAGCGCGTCGAAGTCCAATTGAGGAATGCGACCGGCGTTGAGTTCGGCGACGAAATAGTCGAACATCGCGCCGCAGTCTCCGCCGCCAAGCAGCGAATTGTCCTCAGGTCCAGTGTTCGGGTCGAAGGTGTCATCCCCAGGCGGGGCAGGATCGGGGGCGGGCGGTTTCGAGTCCACCGTGGGCGCCGACTCCATCTGCTGGATCGCATCCCGCGCGCGTCGAGCCAGGCGGGGGCAGGCCTGGGCCATGGCCGGGAGGCTGCCCTCCGTTTCCGCCTCGAGGGACAGCAACGCCGATCGGGGCGGGTCTGTAGTCAGGAGGGTCTTCGCTCGGCGGCAAAGACGCCGTACATCAGGCGACTGCTCACGGCGGGCCGACGGGCCTGCCTGCGCAGACGGTGAGGCGCTCGCCGGTGGCCCATCGTCGTGCAACGGAGTAGGGGCGTCCCGAGTCGCGTGCAGCGCGACCGCTATCACCAGCACGACCGACACGGTCGCCGCCGCGAGGGCGAGTCGCGGCCAGCCGGCGTGGGGTAACGGCGCGTCTGCAGCCATCGCAGGTAGCGGATCAAGCGGCCGAACGGCCGTGGCGCTTGGGCGGCGTCCTCCCGAGCTGCCAGCCTTCTCCACGTGTTGACGGTGCGCCGCCACGGCCAAGGCCATGGGCTTCGCGTCGTTGACGACCGAACGACGCGTTAGCTCGAACGCTCCGCACGTGCAGGTGACGGTCACGAAGTAGGTGGACTTTGTGTCGCCGCTGCCCAGCTCGGTCCGGCGCTCAAATCGAGCGGAGTGTGCCGACAAGAGGCCGTCCCGTTCTCTCGCGAGGGTGCTAGGTGGGACCGAAGCGAGCGAGGTCCGCGGGCGCCACTTTACGTGCCGTCAATGGTCGCGATCGGCTTGCTGCGACGCCGGACGCTGATCGTGGACTGCATCGGAGAGCGGATCCGATCACCGGCCGACCGCCATCTAGAAATCGACGGCAGTCGATGTCTGATGGCCTTAGTCTGCGGCTCCGATGACATCCGCCACTCCTGCACCCCCGGGTCTTCCGCCCCTGGACAAGGCCCCGATCACGGCCGCGGCCGAAGCCTGGCTCCAGGACGAGCTTCGTCTCACCGCCGGTGCCGTCGAGCGCGTCCGCGCCGCCGCTCGTCTTATCGCAGGGGAGGAGGTGACCCGGGACTCCGCTAGGGAGGCCAGGAACCGCGCCGCCCTGTCGATCCGCGAGTACGGCCTCGCAGCCACCAGCCCGGTAGTCAAGCGGGAAAGAAACGTTCGCTTGGCCGAGGCAACCGGGATCACCCGGCCAGCCCTCCGGGTCGCCCTCGAAGACTTCCGCGTTAAGTACGGCGAAGTGCCGCTCGTAGCGGATGCGGCCCAGACCCTTCCCGCGCTCGCCGCCGAGGCCTGGTTGCACTCAGAGCGTGTCCGGGTCGCGACCGACGTCCGCCACGAGGGCATCTGCCGCCTGCTCGCCGCCGGGTGGTCGAACGTTGACATCGCCAAGGTCGCGCAGGTCAATCCGTCTCGGGTGGCCCAGATCAAGACGAAGTGGGGGGAAGCGGGCGGCACCGTGCTTCCACCCGACCTGCGTCCGGACAGCCACGGATCGCCATCCCCGGTGCACACGGCCAGCGCGGGAGCCGAGCCCACCGCCGACGGTGGCCCCGCACCGGACGCGGAAGGCGTCGCGCTCGCCTCCGACGACGGTCTGACCTTCGACGGCGACCTCACCCGAGAGGGCCGCGAACTTCAGCGGCGCGAGCAAGCGCTGCTTCGCCGCGTCCTCTTCGCCGCGGCCACGTCAGCGCTCTGTGCCTTGTGTGGCGACGAGCTCCCCGTTCGCTTCTTGCGTGCGGCACACATCAAGAAGAGGTCATCCTGCACGGAAGACGAGCGCCGAAACCTCGCCCATATCGCGATGGCGGCCTGCGTGTTCGGCTGTGATGCGCTGTACGAGGACGGATTCATCACGGTCGACGAAACCGGGATCATCGAGGTCTGCACGGACGAGCCCTTGCTCTACACGCGGATGGAGGCCCTGCGGGGACGGTCCTGCTCGGCGTTCTCGCGCGTCACGTCCCCGTACTTCGCTTGGCACCGGGCGATCGTGTGGCGCGGCCCGGGGAAGCCAGTTGCGACGGCGATGTCGTCGCCGGAGCTGAGCTGACACGCCGTCCCCCGAAGGGATTGGGACACCTCAGCCCGGTCGGCTGAAGCGAGGAGGCTGCAGGGCCCCCGTCCGTTCCAAGGTAAGACCGTGGCCCAGGCACTTTGAAGGATCACCCGGCCGCGCCGACCGTGTGATCGACGAACGTGCACAGACCGGGCGCGTCGCTGCGCTTCGCTCGCCTCGGCCGCGACAGCGCATCGTTTGAGCTCAACTCCTGCGCGGGAGACCCGATGCGAACCCCCGTACTCCGGGGCACGCCTCAGCCGATCTTGGTGTAGAACGCCGGTGCCTCGTCAAAGGCGGTGCCGCCCCAATCGACGGGCTCACCCTGCCACGTCTGCGCCATCACCGACGCCAGCGCCATCACGTACTTCGGCGTTGTCCTGGCGAGGTGCTTCGTCGGCGCTGTGAAGGTAACCGTGTTCTTCTTCGGGTTTCGCTCGCAGGTGGCTGCGGTCGTGAACTGGGTCGTCTTGCCCGTCTTCGTGTGCGCGGCACCATCGCAGTACAGGCCGGTGTCCCAGTTGTACCGGTTGGAGCCCAAGAAGATCCACCTCTTGGGGTCACGCACCGCGTCGGTGGTTTTTGCCTTCGGCGAGGCGACCAGCGACACCTCCACCAACTAGTTCTCCGAGTCGCTGTCGGGGACGAGGTCCTTGACCTTGACGATGACCTTGATCGTCTTCTTGGTGGCGGTGACGGTGACCGAACGGATGTCGGACTTCTCGTTAACCGGCGCAGGCTCGAAGACGTCGACGTCGCCCGCGGCGTCCTTCTGGGTCTTGGTGGCGGCCGCAGCCGGAGTCACCACAGACATGAGGCCGAGGATGGTGCCGCTGGCGACGGCGGCAAGCCGGACGGTCAGATGAGAACTCAACGGTTTCCTTCCAGTGAGCTTCGGCATGGACGCTCGGACGAGTCGACGAGCCGCATCTGCGGCTCGCTGCGACGGGGGCGCGGTGTGCCTGGGCCGGTATGCCAGCCAGGATGGAACGTGTCGCACAGTTCGCCATCAGGGTGGCGGTTGCATTGCCTGGTACGCCGGTGGACAGACCGACGACGGCCCTACTGCGGGTCGCGCTCAGCGGAGCCGAAACCGCTTGGACGTCAACGGGATGTAGCGGCCTTTGGCGGTGAACCGGTGCGCGTCGTCGTCGTAGTCCGGCATCGCCATCATCTCGTTGCTCTTGCTCCAGGACAGCCGCCCGCTAACGCGAGCGGTCTCGCCAGGGATGCAGCGCAGCGGCACGACGAAGGTGACGGTGTTGCGAACGAAGTCGACCTCCTGGCTGAGCGCCGTGTCGGAGGTTTCCACCGGCTCGCCTTCCTCATCGAGCGGAGGGCACTTCCCGTCGCGGATCCCTCCCATCGGAAGCTTGGCCTGGTAGACGAACTGCGGAGTCCCGACGGCCGCGTCCATAATCTCGTACATGCTCTGACCGACGAACAGGCGGGCCGCGACGAGAGTCGAGTTCCAGTGCCACCCGTCCTTGCCGCGGTCACGCAGGTGCGCCGGCTTCAGGTCCTTGACCTTGACGGTCAGTACGATGTTCTCGCCCTCGACCGCGGCGCGGACGCTGCGCAGGTCGCGGTCGCCCTTCATGTTCTGGCCCCTCGGACCGCTGATGTCGTTCTTGTCGTCGACATAGGTGGCGCTCGTGGGCAGCGGCGCGGCCGCCCGGCGCTCGGCACTGTCTCCGGCCGCGGGCAGAACCCCGACGGCAGCAGTAAGAACTGCAACAAGCGCGGCGGCAAGGCGGGCTGGGCGGGGGTAAATCACGGAGCTCCTCGCGGTGCGGGTTCGAGGCAGGGTGTGCCTTTGGGCTTGGGTGGCGGCGGAAAGACTAGGACGTATCGGAGGGCGGGCGGGCCGCCTTAGCCGTTGAGGCGCGACAAATCTGTCGCTTCAGCAGCGGATGAATCGGCGGCGGCTGGCCGGTGCTCATGTCCTGGGAGACCTGGCGTCCCTCGACCTCGCGCCAGAAGTGGAACTTGCTGCGATGCTGACCATCACCGCGGCAAGTTCCGCGCCTGGTCCAGCGACAGGGCCGCCCGCCGCGCTCACCGCCTTAGCCGGTCCAGGGCGATCGGACAGCGAGCCTGGTGAGCCCTCCGCTGACCAGCTCGGACCGCGTATGCGCGGTGCCGCGCCGGTTCCGCACATGCTGTGGGGACGCGGCCTCTGGACGGACTCCGGAGGTCCGCTCGACACGCTGGCCCCGGTCGCGCGGTCATCGGATAACGAATCCGATCACGACGCGAGCGGGGGTTCGTCCGCGACTGCCCGCCTCTCGACGAGCCGTCGTGGGGGCTGAGTATGCCCGGGCGGTAGGTCCTGCTAACGCAGACGGTGCGCGCATCCCGCATGTGGGGGTTGTCCCGCTCCCACAGGCGCTGGACCGTCGACAGACAAGCACCTGCTCCGGGGAGGACACGACATGGCCGCCGACCCCAGCGCGACCGCGAAGCGGTCCTACACCTACCTGCGACTGGGCATGGCGGGCGTGCTGCTCGCGCTCGCCTTCTCGATCGGCTACGAAGTGGTCAGCGAGGGCGGTTGTTGGCAGCGCTCGATCAGCGCGTACTACTACACGGCCAGCCGCGCGGTCTTCGTGGGCGCTCTGGTCGCGCTGGCGTTGGCGATGATCACGGTGCTCGGGAGCACGCCGGCGGAGGACGTGGGGTTGAACCTGGCCGGTCTGTTCGCACCCGTCGTCGCGTTCGTCCCGACCAGGGAGTTCGACAACTGCAGTCTGCTGGTCAGTCCGGCGACCATCAGGGCCGCGGAGGCCCGCGGCGATGCCATCCGCACAGCTCGGGCGGCCGCCGCCGAGACAGCCGAGGCGGCCGTCGTCAACAACATGGTGACCTACCTGCTCGTGGTCGCCGCCGCGCTGGCCCTGCTGAAGCTCATGCCGAGCCTGGCCGCCCGCCGCGACCACGACGCGGATCCGAACTGGCGAACGACCCTTCGTCTCTCCTACGGAGCAGGGTGGGCCTTCTGCGTGGCCTACGCCGCGTGGCTCACTCTGGCCGAGGACCACTTCAAACGGTGGGCTCACCTGACCTCGGCGATCTCGCTCTTCGTCTGCATCGTCGTGGTGGTCGTGGCGACGGCCTACGACCGCACCGCGACGAGAGACGTGGACGAGCCCACCCGGGTGTTCCTGCAGAGTCTCCCGAACCGCCTGGCAAGAGCCCTGCCGAGCCGCTACGGGCTGATCGCTGCCGCCATGATCATCGGGTTCCTCGGCTGCGTCGTGGTCCGCTGGGCGACAGGGTGGGTGCATTGGTTCCTCGTCATCGAGATCCTGATGATCGCGCTCTTCGCTGTCTTCTGGATCGTCCAGACCCTCGAGTTGTGGGACCGGGTGCAAGCCGACTGAACCCACCCCCGCCGGACGCGCGGGCCGCGAGCAATCGGCGGCGCCTCCGCAGGACGCCCGAAATTGTTCGGCAACCTCCTGGCCACCGGCGCACCGCGGCCGGACAGCACGGCGATGCATCGGCGGCAGCCGGCACTTCGGGAGTGACTGCGTACACGTCGGTGGTACACGTCGGCGCAATCGCCGGTGCAAACGGATTCGACGTCGTACGCTGAGACCCGCGCCGCGGAGGCGATGGGGCAGCCGATGGTCGGGACGCGTCCACGCGCCGGTCGGGGGTCCAGGGCGGCCTAGGGACAGGGCTGCCGGCGGCCGGGACGGGGCTTGGGTCGCAACCGGGCCGGTCGACGAACCGGGCGCCTGGTTCAGCGAGAGGAACTGCCCGTGCGTGTCGTGTGGTGGATCGGATCCGTCGTCATCGCGATGGTCCTCACTCTGGTCCTGGCATCGACATTGCCCGGGCTGCTGGGCTTCAGGCTGCCGTTCGAGGAGAAGTCGATCGATCGCAGCCAGCCCGCGCTGCTGCTGTCGGTCCAGGAGCTGAGCGAGTACCACGCCGCCGTCGGCACCTTCCAGGTCGTCGTCGACGAGGAGCGGGACGTCAGCTGGGTGCCGAGCTTCATCGCCGGTGAACGGTCCCTGTTCGTGGCCAACGGCACGGTCGACGCCTACGTCGACCTGTCCGGGCTCGGCGACGGAGACCTGAACCTGTCCGAGGACGGCACCGCGGTGACCGTCCGGCTGCCGGCCGCCGAACTGGCCGAACCCAATCTCGACCAGGACCGCACCTACCTGTTCTCCCAGGAACGCGGCGTGCTCGACCGGGTCGGAGACGCCCTCTCCACCTCCGACCAGAGCGAGCTGTACCAGCGCGCCGAGGACAAGCTCGCCGCCGCAGCCGACGACTCCGACCTCCTCGCCCAGGCCGAGACGAACACCCAGGCGATGCTGACCGGGATGTTCGCATCGCTCGATCTCGACGTCACGTTCCTCGAGGCCGCAGCCGACCGCTAGGCGGATGCCACGGGTGGCAGCACCCCGGGCTGGCCGTTGTCATCGACGACGGGGCACCGGCTGCCTCGGTGCTCTCCTGCGGTGAGCGCCCCACCCCGCGTCGGCACCGTTCAGCAATCCCATCGAGGCTCCGCCGCCTGGCGACACGAACTCCGCCCGACGGGCAGCCGACTCGGCCCTAGGAAGATCCTGGCACCATCGACAACGCGGACGCGCCTGGAACGCACGCGAACCAGTAACACGGTCAGGAATGAGGTGCCTGCGATGAGTGAGCCCGGCGATGTCGTGGTGGTGCCCGACGAGTTCGGGATCCTTGTCCAAGGCCCGGCGGACGAGGTCGAGGACGTCGTGCAGGGCCTGCTCTCCGGCCTGGCCGCCGACCCGACCAGCCGCACCCGACTGGCGGCCTCCGATGTGGTCGCTGCCGGCGCGACCGGAGTCGCCTTGGCCATGACGGCGGGGGAGTACCTTCGACTCGCTCCCGAAAGCGTCGCCCGGCTCAAGGAGCTGGGCCTGACCTTCGACGGTCCCGGCGTAGCCCGCCGCGCCGGCGGACAGGTGGCGGCCCATCTCAACTTCGAACCGGTCTCGCTCGCCGCCGAGCAGGCGCTTGCGCTGCAGACCGCGGCGGTCTCGCTCGCCCTGCGCTCGGCGATCGCGCAGGTCCACGACGCGGTGGAGCGGGTCGAGGACAAGGTCGACCGCATCAACACGATGCTCTCGGCCCGCCTGCAGGGCGACGTGATCGGGACCTACCGCGAGCTGCTCCGCGTCGTCACCGCCACCAACCGCAACGGCTTCCTGCGGCCCGAGGACTGGGACGGCGTCGCGTCCACCCGGCTCAAGATCAGCCAGGACCTGGAGACGATGCGGACCTTCATCCACACCCAAGCCGGCGCCCTGCGCGGCGAGGACAGCGTGCCCCGACGCGAAGCCCGCCTCGAGGGATTGACCGAGCCCGGGCACGTCGCCGACGTCCTGAACCTCATCGTGGTCGCGGAGAAGGCCCTGCAGCTCTACGAGTACCTACGGATCCAGGCGGTTCGCCGCCGCAACCCCGCCGAGGTTCCCGACGTCCTCACCGAGGCCCGCACCGCCCTCGCGGCCCAGCGGGACCGCGACCAGGACCTCGTGCGCGTGCTCCGCGCGGCCGTCGAGCGCGTGCGCGTGATCGGACCGCTCGAGGTGCACCACGTGCTCAGCAAGAGGGGCCTCGATGCCCAAGCGCGGCTGCTCGACGCCACCATCACCCGGTTCGCGGAGGCCTCAGTGCTGCGTCCGCCGGACCCACTGGGAGAGATGCCCGAAGCGTCGTGGAGCGACGCCCGAGACGAACTCCGCAGCCGTGTCCAGGGGACCGGACGCGCGGCCCGGGAACTGGGCACCTCCGCCGCCCGGACCGGGAAAGAAAGCGCCACCCAGCAGGCCCGCCGCACCCGAGAACGGCTCCGGCGCCGAGCCCCCTCAGAGCCCGCCGACGACTCACCGGCAGACCTGCGGACCGAGCCGCCCGACACTCAGCCGACGAACGACTCATCGCGGGTAAAGCACTGAAAGCCTGCCCTAGCACTGCCGGAACGACGTCAGCGATCGCTTCCAGCACGCACCGCAGATCCGTCCCAACCCCCGCTTCGACGACAGAGTTGGCGCGCTCGGGTGTTGGCGAGCGGAGTCACCGAAAGCCCCTGGGCACGTTCCTTCAGACGTCTCTGGTGATGCCGTTCACCGCCACCCGTGGCCAGTCCCAGCTGGCCACGAAGGCCTGGCTGCTGCTGTTGCGGTGGCGGCGGTGACGTGCTCGTCGTCGTCCCGGAAGTGGTGACCGGCCTCCCGTGACGGTTCGTCGCTGTCGTCGCGGCTAGGGCTGATGAACGCGACGACGGCGTGCACGGCGTGGTCGTCCAGGCTCAGGCGGTTCCGGTCATAGCGCATGGTCGTCCGAGGTTCGGCGTGACGGGCCAGGTCCTGCACCTTCCGCAGGGACGCCCCGGACTCCAGGGCGTTGGTGATGCAGCTGTGCCGGAGCAGGTGGGGCGTCAAGGGCAGGGCGATACCGGCGCGACGGCCGAGGGTGCGCACCAACGTGCGCAGACCCTGCCGAGACAGCGGTGCGCCGTCGCGCCGACGGATCAGCAGACCCGCGGTGCGGCCCTCCGCGCCCACCTCGAGCGCACGGACCACCGGCACGGGCAGCGGCATCCGGGCGTGCAGGCCTCCTTTGCCGGCCAACTCGAGCACGCGGTGACCTCGGAGGGAGCACTGGAAGTCTTCGATCCGCACCGCACAGACCTCGCTCGCGCGCAGCGCAAGGCATGCCAGCAGATAGGCCGCCGCCGCATACCGTCCACCCAGGCGATCGCCGGCCTGCAGGAACGAGCGCATCTGCTCTCGATCGAGGCCCACCGTGTCCCGATAGGGCTTGGGGTTCCGCGGCCGCCGCGCCAGCACGGCGGGATCGCGATCGATGACACCCTCGGCGTAGGCGAACCGATAGAACCCCCGGACTGGGGTCAGCGCGGCATGCACGCTGGAGGGCAGGTGGCCGAGCTCGACGTGCAGGTGATGCACGAACTGTTCGACGTCGACCCGCCCGGCTGCCAGAGGGGCGATGTCGTGGGTCGTGCACCAGTCGAGCCAGCGGCCGAGCTGATAGACGTACGCATTGCGGGTGTCGCCGGCGTAGGGCAGGAGGTAGGCCTCGCGGACGACCTCGAGCGGTGTGGTGGGGGACATGATGGAGGACATAGGCATAGCCAAGTCCTGTGACCTCCGGGTGACCAGACCGTAGTAGCTGGGGCGACCGCCGTCCAAGGTCGGATCCGTGGACAGCACTGGCTCGGCCGTGGCCTACTGGACGCCGACCCACGACGTTCCTATCCCCGCGGGTGCAGGCCGGCGACGACGTGGAGGTCGTCCACCGGCCCGGCCACGGGAGACTCCGATGCGCACATCGCTAGCCACCACCGTCGCTGTCGAACTGGTCCTTCCGCTGGCCGTCGGGACGGCCATCCCCGCTCGCGCGGATAGCCCGGGTTGCGTGTCGAGGAAGGAGCACCGCGCCGCGCAGGAAGGCATGAGTCCCCGACGCGTCACGCAGATCTTCGACACGGCGGGCGAACTGCTCGACGGCGGAGGCGGCGGCTACGCCCAGGGCTATCAACGTTGTGGTGGGGGTGAGGTGATCGTCGAGTACGGCTGGATCGAAGACACCAACGCCGTTGGACTGATAAACAAGTCGCGGGGTTGGTCATCCGCTGGTCAACTGCGTCACGAAGGACGAATGGCGCGAGGTCTACATCAAGCCGGACGGCAGCAACTCCGGCCCGGACAGGGCGGCACCTCGAGGCAGGTCAACCGCATCTTCGGCACCAGGGGCCGGGTGATCGACCGCTTCGCCAGCGGCACCGAGGAGTGGCAGATCCGTCGCTACCGCCGGTGCGGCAGCGAGAAGACCCGAACGGTCGCATACCACCGGGTCGGACACTCTGCCTGGTGGTCCTACCGGGGCTAGCCCGAACTGACCCGGTGAAGCAGCGTGTGTCCGGACTAGCCACGCCCGTGTTTCGTACTCCCAACGGACAAGCGAACCGCAGGTCGGTCTCCACCGTCGGTGACCGGGCTTTGAGCTTCGCTACCGGGAGCATCGAACTCCCGCCGTGCTGGTCAACCACTCTGGCACTTCGGCCGTCTGCGATCACCACGCAGACCGACTGAGATGAACCCGGCGTCTTCCTCGACGCGTCTGCACCGGAAGCCTCCACCGACAGGCTGAGCCTCTCGCGGCCGGGCACAGTAATGGCGACTTGTAGGTCCGTGGATCATCCGTCCTAGTAGCTGTCCACCCTGCCAGTCTGCGATGTGAACTGTCTCTAGTCCGTCGCTGCGTTCCTGGCCATCGGTGAGCTCACCCAATGAAGGTCAACGGCTGGGGTCACAAGGTCGAAGCGACGGCGGAGCCGGCGCGGAGCAGGAATCTCGGCTCGAAGGAAACGGACGCAGAGGTCCCTACCGGAGTAGGAACCTCTGTGCGGATGATCTCTTGTCGTGAGGTATCCGGCCTCCACGCTGGCGTGCGGGGAGGAGAGGTCGAGACGGGTATTAGTCGTCTCGCAGGGCCGGACAAAGTCGAGGAAGTCTGCCCTGTGGGGCGATCGGTGCTGCGGGCCTGCCTTGAACCACCAGCTTCCTCGTCGCAGATGTGACCAGGTGCGTCGTCCGCTTCCACCAGCCATGCCTGGACGACGCCTTTCTCCCGCGAGGGGGGAGGGCGGCTGCCCTGGGTCAGGTGGAGTTCGTGTCCTCGCGGGGGTCGCAGGCCCTTACGGAGACAGCTGTCCTGCGTACCTCGGGAAGTCCTCGGTCGCTTCCCCCACGACCACCCCTTTGCTTACGGAGTCGGGGCCTCCGGTGGCCGACCTCAGGCGTCGGCTCTCCGACGAAAACCCCCTGGCGGGGAAGCTGCGACCTTCCACGCCAGGGGGTGCCTGGGGAACGGGGGTCGCAGTCCGTTCTCGTCATGAAGTTGTTGCTCTCAACCTAGGAGCACGCGCAAGTCACCCCTGGTCACCGACGAACACGCGAGGCGAACGGACGGGTGGTGAGCTGATCGCTGTCGGGGCTTGCGCGCCTTCAGGCCCGCGTCCCTGTTCGCGTGCAGGTGGGTGCTGATGCAGTGGGCATACGTCGCCCCAACCCATTCCATAGGGACTGCGGCGGCACCACCTGACTTGTGGGGAGGTCTCGCACCTCCTTCAGCACCGGCACGGGGTACAAGCCGGTACCAACAACTGCTTGGCCGGACCCTTGATCCCTACAGGGTGCTGAGTTACCGAGCCCGAGTTCTCCCCGGGACCACGCGCGGGCACTTCCCATCGCCTCCATCCAGAGGACGCGGCCTACGCGGTTGGCTCTCCACGACTGACAGCTCTGCCGGTGCGGCGCTCCGAGACACCGGCGGGACGACGGTTCCGCCGCTAGCAGCGGCGCTCTCTAACCTGGCCGTTCAACGGCCACAAGTCTGGGCCCCACGAAGTACTACGGCCGCTCAGGACATCCGACTACCACTCTCGCCCGGCCGTCACCCTACCGTTCAATCTGAACCCGGCCAACGCATCCGCACCTCGTTCCAGTCGATTAGCGGCGTCCGTGACGGTCAGTTGCGTCAGGTCGGCGCTGGCGCGCCCGAGCAACTCTTCGGGCTGGTCACCCGCCGCCTTCCGCTCCCACCTGTCAGGCTCGCCGCTCCTGCGCGCGGCTGAGACGACCACGCAGCCCGCCCATCGAATGGCGGGCTTGCTCCAGGTTCGACGTGCGCAGCGGTGGCGACCCACTCCGACGAGACGTCTGCCCTCCACCCAGACCCGCAGAGGTCAGCCGTGCATACGCGTGAACACCCGTGAACGACCAGCCGACCGTGGGATCGCCGAGGACACGCCCGAGCTTGCCGAGCTGTGGCTGTCGAAGAATCCGAACAACCGTGACCTACGGAAGGCGGTCGTCGAGGGGTACGCCAGGGACATAGAGGTCGGCCGCTGGCACGTGGACGGGGAAACGGTGAAGTTCGATTGTCGCCG
This sequence comes from Nocardioides sp. NPDC092400, assembly GCF_040684155.1. Taxonomy (NCBI): domain Bacteria; kingdom Bacillati; phylum Actinomycetota; class Actinomycetes; order Propionibacteriales; family Nocardioidaceae; genus Nocardioides; species Nocardioides sp. NPDC092400. The sequence continues at coordinate 386,114 of NZ_JBFBFJ010000001.1, forward strand.
GCCATCTGCTTAACGGTCAGCACCGACTCCGCGCCGCGGTGCTTGTCCAGACGACGGTTCCAACGGTCGTCATCCGCGGCCTATCTGCCGACGTGATGGCAACAGTCGATGCGGGCGCGAAGCGGTCCTACTCCGACGCTCTCAAACTGCAGGGGAGGAGAACACCTCCACCCTGGCCGCGGTCGCTCGGCGTGCGGTCATGTGGGAAAAAGGGATGCGCACGAACACGGGCGCGATCCGATCGACGCCGCTGGAGATGAACGACTTCCTCGAGCGGCACCCTGAGATCCGTGCGCCAGCCGACCTCGCATCGCGTTTAGCGTCCCGCGAGCGCCTACCGGCCAGCGTGATCGGCCTGTGCCACTACCTGTTCGCCAAACTCGACGCCGACGAGGCCAACTGGTTCCTGCTGCGAGTCGCGGATGGCGACGGCATCGCTGCGGCGGACCCTATCGCTGTCCTGCGTGCGCGCATCACGCGTCTCCGGGTGACCGGCGGCCGGATCAACGAGACCGAGGGGCTCGCGTTGACGATCCGGGCTTGGAACGCGCACCGGCCGGGGGAGCAGCGCACCAAACTACAGATGCCGAAGGGTGGTCTGGCGAATGAGAATTTCCCGATACCGCGCTAGCTAAACGCTTCGATGCCGTCGCGCTTGCGTCGGAATTTCGAACTCCGAAAGACTTGAGTCGTCGTCTTCCGCAGAACTGGGAAGTTCTTGGCCTGCTTCCGCCGAGGGAAGCGCATCGGTTGAGGTTGAACGAGGCCGCTGCAGGACCTCTCCATTCTCGAAGGCCTCCAAGTAGGCCAAGTACAACCTGCGAACGGACGCCAGGAACATCAGCACCAAGAAGGTGCTTACGGTGAGCGCCAAGGCGCAGCCGACAATAGCGAAGTCAAGACGCCAACCGGTCTCACCCTGAGGAATAGCAACTGAAGACAGAATGGCGAGAAGGACCGCGTCGAGTAACGCCGCCAAGGCGGCAACCAGGACACCGCTCAATGCTTCTCGGTAGATGTTCTTGACCCGTTGATTTCCGGACAGGAGAACCGAGTCGGCGATCCGCGCCCGCAACGAGATCAGTTGCCCTGAGGTGGCGAGCAGCACGCCCGCCAGCAGTGACGTCGCTGGAAGGAGGGCCGTTGGAGACAGCAGGCGCCACTCAAGGCCGTAGCTGACAAGTCCTACGGCAAGCGGCACCACCAGTAAGGCGTACCGAGCAGCCGCATCGGCTACGGAGCTGCCGTGCTTACGCATGGAGCGCCAGTGGTCCGACAGCACATGGCGCACGCTCAGCCGGTTCGGAATGAGACGGCTCATCACGCAAGTCTACTTGCTCTGCTTCGCATCCTGCACCCCGTCGATCATCAAATCTAGGGTACCGCCAGCCTGGCTGAAGAAGGTGGAATCCTCGACGATCTTGTCGGCTAGGTAGTAGGTGAAGTGTCTGTAATCCGTCGATGGCCGCAAGGTGCGCACCTGATTTCCGCTCGACACGGTCATGCTAACGTCGTTGAAAGGTATGTCGACTTTGGTCGAGAAGAACTGGTCCTTGACGGCGGTTGCCTCCTTCTTCCATTTGTCGGGCGCTGACACCTTTCCAACCCTGATCCAGTTCTTCAATCGGGTCTTGCTCTTGCGCTGCTCCGTCACTGCCACTCGAGACACAAGGCTATTCAGCCGGGTTACCTTGTGGCCGTCGTCGTCAAACGACCACTCGGTGAGCTCGAGATGTTCGACGGTCCCCTTGTCCACGAAGGCGCGGACTGCTGCCACGTCGGCGATGTGGTCGTGAAGGCGGAGCCTCCACGGAACGTCACTACAGGACTTGAGTGCCCTCAACAGCGCGTTGGCGGGACAGGCACGTCCGCGAGTCTCTACCGCAACGATCGCCCTCCGCGCTCCCTTCTTGGTGCGGATGACGGCGCGGAAGTCTTGAAGAGTGGACTTCCCAGTTAAGTCGAAGTCGTCCTCAACGCCAGTCGGGTCTGCCGCGACACCCTCACTGAGGATGGGCCCCGACTTGAACCACAGTCGAACTGATTCGCCGTGCTGTTCTGCTCGCTGCAAGCGGGTAGACGTCCCTACGCGCCTGCCCACATCGTCCTCGTCTAGGTCCTCAGGGAGCGAACCAATGTTGAAGATCGCATCCACGTTGTCCTGGACGTAGTGCTCGACGAGATCCAAGTAGTTGACGGCAGCAGGAGCCGCCCCCTTAGGAGGAGTACGTGCCTGCGCCTTATCAAAAGGTTGCTCATCGCTCATTCGATTGTCGTGAAGGCTGACTACGAAGAGTCGGTATCCGTCTTGTGGCATCTCTCTCCCAGGACTGGCCAAGTACCCGAACCCTAGTCGGATTGGCGTATCGCAAAGCCGTTTCCGAGCCGACGCCGGTCGTAGGATCGGGCGATGGGCGCGAACAACCGGGCCGTATGGACGTGAGCCGGTCGGTGCCGGTGTGGGTCGACGAGTCGACGGCGTTCCGCGGCCCGGTCGCGCCAGGGATCCTGCTGGAGTGGCGGCAGGTCGCCGGTCACCGGGAGCCCCGGTGGGAGGGCCTGACGACGTTCGCGGTCGGCGGCGGCGAGTTGCCCTGGTCGGTGGTGACGAAGTGGGTGCGGGAGGCGTGCCTGCTGCGGATGTCGCCGCTGCTGCCTCCGGATGCGACGTAGTGAGAATTGATGGGAACGCCTACGCGACCTGTCTAGCGGAGTTACCGTTGGCGACGAGACCAGAGGTCTCTCGGGTATTCCAGTTGCCGAGCGGTGCTCCCAGCGTTCATCGAACGCGTGGATCCTCGGCTTTCTCTCTTGGGGAAGTAACACTCATGTCGCTACGCCGTGCACTCGCCACCGCGCTTACCGTCCTACTGTCACCTGCGCTCGTCACCGTAGCTGCGGCGCCGGCCCACGCGGCCGGAGGAAGCACCAGTGCCGAGGATGGCGTGATCTACCAGTGCCACGATCACTCGTACCGGTACTCCGTGAACCTTCCCGAGTACACCGAGGACTGGTCAATGGACGTCATCCTGGAAGGCCCCGACGGGCTGGAGGCGTCGTCTGACTTCGTGTACGACGCGGCCGCGTCCGGGCGTTCCGATCTCCAGATCTGCAGTTTCTACCTGCCCGGGACCTACACGATCCGTGCCACCGTGTCGGCCTACGACTACGACTACAACAACACGACTTTCGACCTCGCGCCGTCGAAGTTCACGCTGCGCAAGCCTCGGACCCAGACCACAGTCAAGGCATCAACCACGAACCCGAGCAAGGGACAGGTGGTGCGGTTCAACGTCGTGAGCAAGGACGAGCGACCCAAGGGCTACTTCCCGAACGACTACGCCGACGTCATCCTGCAAGCCCTCAAGGGCGGCAAGTGGGTGAACGTGAAGGGCACCAAGGGCTACACCAACAGTTCCGGCCGGACTGTCCTGAAGGTGCGCTTCGCCGGCAAGGCGGTCAAGGTGCGCGCACGGACGCTGGGCGACGAGTACAACACCGGCTCGTACTCCGGGACCCTGACGCTTCGTTAGCGCACACAACCGCCCCGCACTTCGATAGAGATGCGGGGCGGTTCTGTTGAAACGATCACGGGCCGAGCTGGACCGTGGCAGCGTGCGACGACATGCAGGTAAACCCTCACTACCGCGCTGCGGCAGCCCGTCTCCTTCTCGATGCAGTCTCGGCTATCGACGTCGAGGGCAGCGGGTCGGAAGAGAGCGACGAGATGATGCTGCTTGCGCTGGCCCCGTTGAAGCTCGACCTTGAGCAGAACCCGAAGACCGCCGCGACCGTTGCCGCGGCGTTCGACCTGTTGTGGTTCCTGGCCTCCATGCAGGGAAAGTCAGCCGGCCTGGACCGTCGAACGATCGTGGCAAACATGCGCGAGTACGTCCTGCCTCAGGCGTACCCAGAGGCATACGAAAACTAGTCTCGGAGGAGTCCCCAGGCAGTCAGGATGATGCCGCCGACGACGCAGATCAGCGCGCCAATCGTCACGACGCCGAGCAGCGCGATCATGAGCGCCTGACCCACTCCGCTCTCGGGCGCACTGTCCTGCGTTGCGAGTGCAAGACCGATCAGCTAGAGCGGGATGCCGATCACCAGCAGGCCGAGACCGCGCTTCGTCTTCACGCCGCATGGCGCGACCCTAGTGGAACGCCGCGGCACCGGGAGGCTCGATGGCCTACCCGACGCCACGGCGGTCTCAGGACGGAGTCTTGGTGACGAGCCCGACCCGCTCAGGCACCTCGACGGCCATGCAGCACTTGCGGAAGGTCTTATGACTGCTCCCCGCGGATTGCCGCAGTCGCACGGCTCGTCGAGGATGGGCAGCAGACAGCGGTCGACGGAGCGCTTCTCGCTCCCGCAATGACATGGTCCGAGCTGCGCGATTGGACGCAGGGTGCCCCTGACCATCTGGAGAACTCGTCGCCCGAGTCATCGAACTCCCATCAGCTCCATCGTCTGCGACTTCCGTGCGGGTGTGCATCAGCGGGCCGATCACGCGGACCTTGAGCGGGTGCGGGCACCGCCCGCTCGGCACGAGCCTGAAGCCTAAGCAGGGCCCACTCGATGATGTCCGCGGGCACCTGCCGTGCGACCTCGCAGCACTCGACCATCGGACGGCCGCTCTCGCAGTAGCAGGGCGAGTAGGTCGCGATTGGCTGCTTGGTGCCTCGCAGTATGTGCAAGAGCTCATCGCCGGCTAAGCCGGCACGAGCCTCGCCGCAGTCGGGGTGGGGGAAGCGGAGCTCGAAGACCTCCTCGGCGGAGATCACCCGCTCACCACCCGGGATGGCCGCGGCCAGGCAGTTGAGCATCGTCGTCTTGCCGGCCTGGGTGCCGCCGGCGACCAGGATGTTGAGGCCGGCGCGCACGGAGGCCTCGAGGAAGGCCGCGGCGCGCGGGCTGAGCGACCCGAGCTCGACGAGGTGGTGCAGGCGGGCGGCCTTGAGCACGAACTTGCGGATGTTGACGGCCGAGAACCCGCGGCTGATGCCCTCGAGGACGACGTGCAGCCGGTGCCCCTCGGGCAGCATCGCGTCGACGAAGGGACTGCTCACGTCGATGCGCCGGCCGCTCGACTTCAGCATCCGCTCGACCAGCTCCTGCACCTGCGCAGTGGTGAGCACCAGGTTGGTCAGCTCGTGGCGGCCGTTGCGTGCGATGAAGACCCGGCTCGGGTCGTTGATCCAGATCTCCTCGACGGCCGCGTCCTCGAGGAAGGGCTGCAGCGGTCCGAACCCCGAGACCCGCGCGACCAGCTCTCCCACGACCGAGTCCGGGTCCGGCACGGACGCCACCTGCCCGGTCAGGCTGCGCTGGTCGTGGTCGCGGACCACCGACTCGGCGATGCGGCGTACGACGGCGGCGTCGCGCTGCGGGTCGACGCCCTCGCGGCGGACGAGCTCGCGGACGTGCTGGTCGAGCTGCTCGACCAGGTCCGTGCGCAGGTCCGCGTGGTGACCGGCGCGCGCCGGTGCGGCTGGGTGGGTCAGTGACATGCAGGTCCCCCGAGATGGATGCTGCCGACCGACCCATCATCACCAGCGACAGCGGTCTGTAAAGGCCTCGTCCGCGGATCTGTGGAGGACGGGACGGGTGTGACCGGAGAGGCGGATCCGGGGCTGGACGCGAGCTGTCACGCGACGTTCGCCGCTGTGTCGGCACGCTGCAACGTGCCGACACAGCGGCGAACCTGTCGTTGCAGCTCGCGCGAGCGGACGAGCACAACGGCGCGGGACGCCTCCGGGTGACGGGTGATCTGCGCCTGGTCCAGACCAGGTCGGTGGCGGCCGTTTTGGGGCCTCTGACCAGGGGCAACTCAGACCACACACGTGGCACGCCGCTGGGACCCGGTGCGCCGCTCGGACACCCATGCGCCGGGCCATCCCCGGCAGGACACGGAGACATCTGATGCGATCTGTCGCGCCTGTGAAGAAGTACGTCGCCGTCGCCGCGGCGGTAGCGCTGACGGGATGGGCCGGCACCGGCCCCGCCCTGGCCGCCCCGGGCAACGGGAACGGCAACGGCAACGGCGGCGCCGCGAGCCAGCAGGCTCCCGGCCAGGCCGCCGACGGGCCCGGCAAGGGCAACGGCAACGGCGCGAAGCCGGGCAACGGCCCGAAGCAGGACGGCGCGAAGCCGGGCAACGGCCCCAAGCCGGGCAACGGGCCCAAGCAGGACGGCCCCAAGCCGGGCAACGGGCCCAAGCAGGACGGCCCCAAGCCGGGCAACGGGCCCAAGCAGGACGGCCCCAAGCCGGGCAACGGCCCGAAGCAGGACGGCCCCAAGCCCGGCAACGGCCCCAAGCCCGCCGGCGCCCAGGGCGCCCCGGGCAACGGCGACCCGGCCGGCAACAACGGCACGGTGAAGATCGCCCCGCTCGGCGAGCTGGACGGCATCCCGAACAACAGCCCGCACCCGGGCTGCACCTTCCAGGTCGAGTGGTACGGCTTCGACGAGGGCGCCGACATCGTCTCGACCGTCAGCTTCGCGATGCACGCGCCGACCAGCGACGTCGGCCTGGCCGTCGACGGGCCGAGCACCGTGTTCGTCGGTGGCGACCCGGCCAGCGGCGCGGGCACCGACAGCGGCCTCGACGGCACCGCGACGTACACGCTGTCCTTCGACGGCGAGCCGCACCCCAAGCAGGGCTACCACGTCAAGCTGACGGTGGCGACGCCGAAGAGCAACGGCAACGACACCAAGACCAAGGTCTTCTGGGTCGAGCCGTGCGAGACCGCCGCGACCCCGGGCGAGGGCGAGGAGCCGGCCGTGGCCACCCCGTCGGAGGACGCGGACGTCCAGGGCACGACCGCCGAGGCCGACGGCACCGACGGCACCGACGGGGGTGACGCCGGCGTGCTCGGCATCGACGCCTCGGCCAGCCCCGAGGGTGACGCCGAGGTCGCCGCGGCCGAGGACGACGCTGCGGTCCCGACCGCCGTCGACGCGGGCGAGGACGGCAACCCGGTCGTCGACTTCGTCTCCTCGCCGGTCCCGCTGATCGTCATCGGCCTGGGCCTCGCGCTCGGTGCCGTGGCGCTGCTGCGCCGCCGCCAGGGTGCCTGACCGGCGACCGACCCCGGACCGCGGCCGCGGCCGCACCAGCCAGTGGCTGGTGCTGGTCGTGGCCGCGGCCCTCGTCGTGGGCGGAGCCGTGTGGCTCTCCCGCGAGCCCGGCGGGACCCGCGTCGTGCGCGGGGAAGCGTCCCCGTCCAGCACACCCAGCCCGTCCCTCGCCACCACCGCCGAGGCGGTCCCGGCTCCCCGTCGACCGGGCGCGCCGGTGCGGCTGCGCATCCCCGACCTCGGGGTGGACGCCCCGGTCGAGCCGGTCAAGGCCCCGGACCGCACCCTCGTCCCGCCCTCGGACCCCCAGCGCCTCGGCTGGTGGGCCGCAGGCGCCAAGCCGGGGGACGCCGAGGGCAGCGCCCTGGTCGCCGGCCACACCGTCCACACCGGCGGGGGAGCGCTCGACGACCTGGAGCAGGTGCGCAAGGGCTCCGGCATCGTGGTCCGCACCGACCGCGGCACCCTGCGGTACGTCGTGGAGCGGGTGCGGATCTACGGCAAGGGCCGGCTCGCCGACGACGCGGAGCGGCTCTTCAGCCAGGACGTCCCCGGCCGGCTGGTCGTCATCACCTGCGAGGACTGGGACGGCACCCGCTACCTCAGCAACGTCGTCGTCACGGCCGTCCCGGCCTGACCAGGAGGGGCCACCGGGATCGTCCGATCGGTCAGACCTCGCCCGACGGGGTGGGCGGGACCGGTCGAGCCGTCTACCGTGCTGGGCGTGCTCGCACGTCTCGGAACCGCACTCCTCGGACTCGCCCTCGCCACCGCCGTGCTCGTCGCGCCCGCCCCGGCCGGCGCCGCCACGGCCGCGCAGACCTACGCCGCGTCCGCCTTCGCCACGACCAACAAGGTCCGCGCGAACCACGACCTCAAGACGCTGAAGGCCGACGCCTGCCTGCGCAGGGCCGCCGTCCGCCAGGCCAAGGTGATGGCCGGGAAGAGCACCATCTTCCACCAGCTGCTCGGGCCGCTCCTCGACGGCTGCGTCCTCCTGCTCGTGGGGGAGAACGTCGCCTACGGCTACGCCACCGGGAAGGACGTGGTGCGCAAGGGCTGGATGAAGTCGCCCGGCCACCGCGCCAACATCCTGCGCAAGGGCTACACCCGGATGGGGATCGCGGCGCGCAAGTCCGACGACGGCACCTGGTACGTCGCGCAGGTCTTCGGCACCCCGCTGCCCTGACCGCTGCCCTGACCCTCCGCGCAGGGCGGGGCCGGCCGCCGGTCGGCGATGCCCACCGCCTCCCGCCACCGGCGTAGTCTTCTCCCTCGTGGCAGGCCCCGACTTCGACGTAGCGATCAAGCAGCTCCAGGCGACCATGCGCACCATCGAGCAGGTGCTCGACGTGGACGCGATGCGCAGGGAGATCGCCGACCTCGGCGAGCAGGTGGCGGCCCCCGACCTCTGGGACGACCAGGCCAACGCCCAGCGCGTCACCGGTCGCCTCTCGGCGCTGCAGGGCGAGCTGGAGCGGTTCACCAACCTCTCCGACCGGATCGAGGACCTCGGCGTCCTCGTCGAGCTCGGCCAGGAGGAGGGCGACGCCGACTCCATGGCCGAGGCCGAGTCCGAGCTGGGCCGGATCCGCAAGGCCGTCGAGGCGCTCGAGGTCCGCACCCTGCTCAACGGCGAGTACGACGCGCGCGAGGCGCTGGTCTCCATCCGTGCGGGCGCCGGTGGCGTCGACGCCGCGGACTTCGCCGAGAGCCTGATGCGGATGTACACGCGCTGGGCCGAGCAGCACAAGTACCCCGTGGAGGTCTTCGAGACCTCCTACGCCGAGGAGGCGGGCCTGAAGTCGGCCACCTTCGCCATCCACGCGCCGTACGCCTACGGCACGCTCAGCGTCGAGGCCGGCACCCACCGCCTGGTGCGGATCAGCCCCTTCGACAACCAGGGCCGCCGCCAGACCAGCTTCGCCGCCGTCGAGGTCGTGCCGGTGCTGGAGCAGACCGACGAGATCGAGATCCCCGAGGAGGAGATCCGGGTCGACGTCTACCGCTCCGGCGGTCCCGGGGGCCAGTCGGTCAACACCACCGACTCCGCGGTCCGCCTGACCCACATCCCCACCGGCACGGTGGTCAGCTGCCAGAACGAGAAGAGCCAGCTGCAGAACAAGGCCAGCGCCATGGTCGTGCTCAAGGCCAAGCTGCTCGCCCGGAAGAAGGCCGAGGAGAAGGCGCAGCTCGACGAGATGCGCGGCGACGTGCAGGCGTCGTGGGGCGACCAGATGCGCAACTACGTGCTGAACCCCTACCAGGTGGTCAAGGACCTGCGCACCGGCTACGAGGTCGGCAACCCCTCGGCGGTCTTCGACGGCGACCTCGACGGCTTCCTCGAGGCCGGCATCCGCTGGCGCCGCGGCGCCGACAAGGCCGACGAGAACTGACTGCGCCAGGGGCGCGGGTCAGCGCACCTGTGCTACGCGTGACCGGGGCCCCAGCGGGCCCCAGCCCTCGCTGTTGCGCGCCCGGACGGCGAACCGCCACCGGGTGCCGGCGCGCCACGTGAACACCACCGCCCTGCCGGTGACCTGCTCCGAGCGCACCGTCTGCAGGACCTTCGAGCCCTGCACCCGGTAGGCCACGAGCTGGTACGCCGCGACCGGCGCGCCACCGTCGGCGGTCGGCGCCGTCCAGCTCACCCGGGCGGTGGCATCGCCACCCCTGGCGCCTGACCGGGCCGTCGGCCGGCCGACCGAGCCCGGCCGCTCGACCACGACCGGCTCCGGCTCCGGCTCCGGTTCCGGCTCCGTGGTCGGGTCACCGGCCGGCTGCTCGGTCGGCTCACCGGTCGGCTCGTCCGCGGGCTCGTCGGCCGGCTGGGCCGGGACGCCGCAGCCGGTGACGGTGAGTGTGTAGGCGCCGAGGCTGCCGTAGTCGTCGTACCCCAGCGACGGGGCGCCGACGCCGTCCACGACGACGCGCCAGCCGGCCCCGGTGACCGCTCGCGTGATCGTCGCGGCGACGGGGCCGCTCGGGTCGGCGGCGGCCACCACGGCGCCGGTGGGGTCGACCAGCGTGAGCCGCGGGTCGAGGTCGGCGCCGAGCGCCGCAGGCAGGGCGGTGACCGTGACGGTGCCCGTGCAGGCGCCGAGGTCGTAGGCGTCGGTGTCGGTGCGCCGGGTGACGTACGCCGTCCCGGCCGGCAGCGTCGTGCCCTCGTCGGGGCGCAGGCCGGCCTTGGCGGCGATGAGCGCGACGTCGTCCTGCTGCTGGGTCGCGCCGGGGTAGGAGCCGTCGCTCCACTGGGTCACCGGGCGCTGGTACGGCGCGCCCATGATCGGTCCCCACGAGCCGTGGCCCTCGTGGTAGGCCGCGTCCCCGTGCCCGTCGTGCTCGAGGCCGAACGTGTGGCCGACCTCGTGGCTGACCGCCTCCGCGACCCACGCCGGGCGGTCCGCGACGCCGGCCGGGAAGATCCACGCCGGTCGGTGCCGGCCCCGGTCCACCTGGTCGAAGACGTCGACGAAGGCGACGCCGCCGCACTTCCGCCCGCACCAGTCCCAGGCCCGGGCGCTGTCGGTGACCAGCGCCGTCATGCCGTACGCCGTGTCGTCGATGCCGCTGCGCAGGATCCCGGCCTCGCCGGGGTCCTCGGTGGTGACGTCGACGTCGAACGGCGCGTAGTCCTCCGCGACCCGCGCCCACACCTCCTGGACCGCGGCCAGCTCGCCCGCGGAGAAGGACGAGGGGTCGCCGTCGGTGTCCCAGCCGGCGTGGAAGCCGGCGGGGAACCGGAACTCCCCGCCGTTCCACGCGGTCCCGCTGACGGTCGCGCCGTCGACGTCGATGTGCACGACCCGGCGCGCGCCGGGGTTGCTGTGCAGGGCGAAGGTCCGGTCGAGCGGGTACGCCGCGCGCGGGGCGAAGCCGCGGGCCGCGCGCGGGCCGTCGGGCAGGTCCGGCAGCGGGTCGACCACGACCCGCGGCCGGCTCGGCTCGGCCGTGGCCGCCGCAGGGGAGGCGGGGGCCAGGGCCGGGGCGAGGGCCGCGGAGAGGACGAGGGCGGTGAGGGCGCTCAGCGCGCCGCGGGGGGAGGGCATCGTGCGCATGACGGGCCGACGCTAGCCCGCCGGCGACCGCGGACCGGGCAGGTCGGACGGGGTCGGTCCGTCCGGTCGGACAGATGACCCGTCCGGGTCAGTCCGGGACCGTCGACCCGGTGGCCGCGGTGACCACGGCGGCGCACCAACGGCTGGTGCGGGCCAGCTGGTCGGCCCGGGTCGGGCCGTCGCCGGCTGCGCTGATCGAGCAGACCAGCCAGGCGTCCCCGAGCAGCCCGCGGTACGACGTCTCCCGCACCGGTCCGCGCGTGCAGACCAGCGCCACGCCCGGGTCGCCGAGGGCCGGCGCGTCCGCCACGGCGGAGCACCCACGGGCGGCCGCCGCGTCGTCGGCCAGGCCGCGCGCCTCGCCCGCGGTGACGGGCGGGGCGAAGACCCACGCGCGCGCCGTCGTGCCCGCGCCACCGCTGCCACCGCCGCTGCCCGCGCTGGTCCAGCTGCAGCCGTGCTCGTGGGCGACGTCGGTGACCTTCGGGGTGAGTGCGGCGGTCTCGCCGTTGTCGTAGGACTCCGCGCGGGTGGGCTCGCCGCCCAGGGCGTCAGCCACGGCGGCCGGCGCGACGCCGCTGCAGAAGGGCGCGCGCAGCGCGGCGAGCCCGCGGGTCTCGACGTCCTCGAGGCCCGGCAGCCCGCCCGTGGCCGAGGCGGTCGGGGACGCCTGCGGCCCGGAGGGCCCGGGCCCGGCGGCGTCGTCCGGTCCCACGGCGGCGAGGCCGGCACCGACCACGACGCCGGTCACCGCGAGGCTCGCGAGCAGCACTCGGGCACCGGATGGCATGGGCCACACCGTAGTGAGGCCCGGCTCGCCGGTCCCGGGGGTGGTGGGGTCCCTCGCGTAACGTCTCTGGGGTGATTCGCTTCGAGAAGGTCACCAAGACCTACCCCGGCACGGGCAGCCCGGCCCTGGACCAGGTGTCGGTCGACGTCGAGAAGGGCGAGTTCGTCTTCCTCGTCGGCCAGTCCGGCTCGGGCAAGTCCACGGCCCTGCGGCTGGTGCTGCGCGAGGCCCGGCCGACCTCCGGCCGCGTCTACGTCGCCGGCAAGGAGATCAACCGGCTGGCCGGCTGGAAGGTGCCGCGGCTGCGCCGCCAGATCGGCACGGTCTTCCAGGACTTCCGCCTGCTGCCGAACAAGTCGGTGGGGGAGAACGTCGCGTTCGCGCTGCAGGTCATCGGCCGCTCGCGCAGCGAGATCCGCTCGCTGGTGCCCGAGACGCTGGAGCTGGTGGGCCTGGAGGGCAAGGCCGACCGGATGCCCGACGAGCTCTCCGGCGGCGAGCAGCAGCGCGTCGCCATCGCACGCGCCTTCGTCAACCGGCCGATGATCCTCATCGCCGACGAGCCCACCGGCAACCTCGACCCGTCGACCTCCGTCGGGATCATGAAGCTGCTGGACCGGATCAACCGCACCGGCACCACCGTCGTCATGGCCACCCACGACCACGGCATCGTGGACCAGATGCGCAAGCGCGTCATCGAGCTCGAGGACGGCCGCGTCGTGCGCGACCAGGCGCGCGGCGCCTACGGCTTCCAGCACTGACCCGAGCGCCGGCCCGGGCACCGATCCCCGGCGCGCCGGCCACCCGACGTACCCGCACAGGAACGAGAGCCCCACCTCCTCATGCAGCTTCGCTACGTGTTCACCGAGCTCGCCCAGGGCCTGCGCCGCAACGTGTCGATGCACATCGCGGTCGTCCTGACCCTGTTCGTCTCCCTCACCCTCGTCGGCCTCGGCCTGCTGCTGAACCAGCAGGCCGACAAGGCCGCGGACCAGTGGGGCTCCCAGCTCCAGATCACGGTCTGGCTGTGCAAGGACGACGACGACAACCCGCGCTGCACCAGCGAGGTCACCGACGCCCAGAAGGAGGCCATCGCCGAGGCGGTCGAGGAGAACCCGGAGGCCGAGAGCCACTACTTCGAGACCAAGGAGGAGGCCTTCGAGAAGATCAAGGAGCTCCTCGGTCCCGAGCGGTTCGAGGGCCCCAACCCGGCGGCGACGGTCGACGACATGCCGCAGTCGGTGTGGATCACGCTGAAGGACCCCAACGAGTTCGAGGGCGTGACCAGCGCGGTGCAGGGGCTGCCCGGCGTCTCCTCTATCCGCGACGCCCGCGAGGTGCTGCAGCCGATCTACGGCTCCATCACCGCGCTGAAGTACGGCGCGTGGGGCACGGCCGCGTTCCTGGTGCTGGCGGCGCTGCTGCTCGTCGCCAACACGATCCGCCTGGCCGCACTGGCGCGACGCCGCGAGATCGGCATCATGCGGCTCGTGGGCGCCTCGACGCTCTACATCGCGCTGCCGTTCCTCCTGGAGGCGATCGTCACCGCCGTCGTCGGTGTCGCGCTCGCCGCGGGCGCGCTCGGGGCGTTCATGTACTTCGGCATCCACGAGCGCGCCGCCACGGGCCTGACGTTCATGCCGTGGATCGGGCTGCCGGAGTACACCTCCACCCTCGCGGCAATCGCGGTCCTCGGGCCGGTGCTGACCCTGCTGCCGACACTCCTGCTGACCCGCAAATACCTCAAAGTCTGAGCCCGGCGGCATACGGTCGTCCCTGGTGCCACACAGGCATCACTCGTCACACGTGCCTCACGCTGACGAGTCGCAGGACCTCGCACGACCCCCTTCCCCTGATCGCCGAAGACGAAGGCTGACCCGGTGCGCCTCTTCCCCCGTGCCGCACGCCGACGACTGGCAGCAGCGACCATCGCCTGCTCCGTGGCCGTCGGTGCGCTCGCCGTACCCCTCGCTGGTGCCGAGGACGACCTCAAGCAGGAGCAGAAGCAGGTCCAGAAGGACCTCGAGCACGCCGAGGGCGACCTCGAGCACTCCAGCGCCCAGCTGCGGAAGGCCAGCGCCCGGCTCGAGGCGGCGGTCGGTGAGCTGCGCGCGGCCAAGGCCGAGCTCGCCGATGTCCGTGCCCGCCTCGGTGCGGCGCGCCTGCTCGACGAGCGGATGCAGGAGAAGCTCGAGGCCGCCGAGCAGCGCCTCGAGCAGGCGCGTGCCGACCTCGCCGAGGGCCAGGAGGCGCTCGAGGTCCAGCGCGAGCGCGTGACCGACACGATCACCTCGATCTACGAGCAGGGCGACCCCGAGCTGCTGGCGTTCGCCTCGATCCTCGACGCGCAGACGCCGGAGGACCTCACCCGCCGGATGTCGGCGCAGGACGTCATGGTCGGCCGCGAGACGCGGGCCTACGACGAGCTGCACGCCGCCGAGGTGCTGCTCGAGGTCCGCGAGGACAACGTCGAGGAGGCCACCGAGGAGGTCGCCGACCAGCGCCGCGAGGCGGCCGAGCACCTCGAGACGATGCGGGGCCTCCACGAGGAGGCCGCCGCGGCCGCGGCCACCGTCCGGGACCGCGTCGACGACCGGCGCTCGGCCCAGCAGTCCGCGCGCAGCGCCCGGGCCAAGGACCGGGCGGTCCTGCAGCGGCTCCGGGCCAAGGAGCAGCGGATCAAGCAGCGGATCCTCGACCAGGCGCGCCGCGCGGCCGCCAAGCACCGCGGCTACCGCGGCACCACCGACGGCCTGCTCATGCGGCCCTCGTCCGGCCCGGTCACCTCGCCGTACGGCTATCGCGAGCACCCGATCTACCACTACTGGGGACTGCACGACGGCACCGACTTCGGCGTCGCCTGCGGCGCCCCGCTGTACGCCGTCGCCTCCGGCACCGTGATGACCCGCTACTACTCCTCGGTCTACGGCAACCGGATGTACCTCAACGTCGGCCAGGTCAACGGCAAGCTGATCACCGCGGTCTACAACCACGCCACGCGGTACGTCGTCAGTGCCGGCCAGCACGTCGAGCGCGGCCAGGTCGTCGGGTACGTCGGCTCGACCGGCTGGTCGACCGGGTGCCACCTGCACTTCACGATCATGGCGAACGGCTCCTCGACCGACCCGATGCCGTACTTCTGACCCCTCCTGCCCGCGTCCGGCCCGCCCCCGACAACCGCGTTGCGTCCCTCTGGGACACTGGTGGGATGCCGAAGGAGCAGGGCCAGAAGATGGTCGCGCAGAACAAGAAGGCGCGTCACGACTACGCCATCGAGGACACCTTCGAGGCGGGTCTCGCGCTGCAGGGGACCGAGGTGAAGTCGCTGCGGCAGGGCCGGGCGTCGCTGGTCGACGGGTTCGTCGACATCGACGCCGGCGAGGCGTGGCTCCACGGCGTGCACATCCCGGAGTACTCCCAGGGCACCTGGACCAACCACTCCGCCCGCCGCAAGCGCAAGCTGCTGCTGCACCGGGCCGAGATCGACAAGATCGAGCGCCGGGTCAGCGAGAAGGGCCTCACGGTCGTGCCGCTCGCGCTCTACTTCAAGGACGGCCGGGCCAAGGTCGAGATCGGGCTGGCCAAGGGCAAGAAGTCGTGGGACAAGCGCAACTCGATCGCCGAGCGCACCGCCAACCGCGAGAAGGAGCAGGCCGTCGGCCGGTTCCTGAAGGGCATGCGTGACTGACCTGCGGGCCGGCGTGCGCCCCGGGGCGGAGGAGCCGGTCGACCGGAGCAGCGACGCGCCGGACGTGGTGGCGTTCTGGGAGGCCCTCGGGCTGCCCGGGCTCGTCGACGTCCACGTGCACTTCCTGCCGCCGCCGATCCAGCGGGCGGTGTGGGCGGTCTTCGACAGCGCCGGCCCGAAGATCGGCCGCGACTGGCCGATCCGTTACCGCAGCGCCGTCGAGGACCGGGTCGACCTGCTCCGCGCGATGGGCGTGCGCCGCTTCTCCGCGCTGCCCTACGCGCACAAGCCGGGGGTCGCGGCGTACCTCAACACCTGGGCCGCGGCCTTCGCCGAGCGCGTCCCCGAGAGCCTGCGCTCGGCGACGTTCTACCCAGAGGAGGGTGCCGCGGCGTACGTCGCCGAGGCGGTCGAGGCCGGCGTCGAGGTGTTCAAGCTGCACCTGCAGGTCGGGGAGTTCCACCTCGACGACCCGCTGCTCGCGCCGGTCTGGGGCGTGCTGGAAGACGCCGGCACCCCGGTCGTCGTGCACGCCGGGTCCGGTCCGGTGCCCAACGAGTTCACCGGCCCGGAGTCGACCCGGCGGGTGCTGGCCCGCCACCCGCGGCTCGCCCTGGTGGTCGCGCACCTGGGCGCTCCGGAGTTCGAGGAGTTCCTGGAGCTGGCCGAGACCCACGAGCGGGTCCACCTCGACACGACCATGGTCTTCACCGACTTCTTCCCCGCGACGTACCCCTCCGGGCTCGTGCCGCGGCTGCGCGACCTGCAGCCGAAGGTGCTGCTGGGCAGCGACTTCCCGACGATCCCGTACCCCTACCGCCACCAGCTCGACGGGCTGGCCGCGCTCGACCTGGGCGAGGACTGGCTGCGCGACGTCTGCTGGCACAACGGCGTGCGCCTGTTCGGGGCGGGGCGCCCGTGACGGTCATCGTGCTCCTCGCCGCCGTGGTGCCCCTGCTCCTGGGACTGCTGGTCGCCGGCCTGGTCGTCCTCGTCCTGACGCGCTCGCGCGCGGCGGCCGCGCCGCCGGTCGTGGCGCCGGTCCCGGGCGGCGGGTTCGCACCGGTGCCGAGCACGTGGAACGTCCAGGTCCTCGGCTCGAGCGCGATCGGCGCGATGGGCGGGTCGCTCGGGTCGACGTACGGCACGCTGGCGCTCGCCGACGGCACGCTGACCTTCACCCCGGACGGCGCGACGGCGCCGGCGTGGGTCGTGCGGTGCGCCGAGGTGTGGGTGCAGCGGCAGGGCGTCGGCCCGTTCGCCGTCGCGGCGCTCCGCCTGCACGGCCCGATGGGGGACGTCGCGTGCAACGTCAGCCGCGAGCACATCAACCGCTTCTCGGCCAACTCCCTCAAGGACTTCCGCGAGGCGGGGTACGCCGCGCGGTTCGTCGCCGCCGCGCAGGCGCACGGCGCGCGGGTGGCCTGACGGCGCCCCCGCCGGGCACGGAGCACCAGGCGGAGGAATAGCCGGTGCGTCGGCCTGGTTGGACCCCGTAGACTGCTCGACGCGGCTCGCGCCGTGCAGCACAACTCAAGAGGGGCTGATCGGTTTCGACTTGGGACGTTAGTTCCAGGGGAAGCGGGTCGAGGAGCCAGCGTCATCTCGTAAACGCTCGCTGGAAACCTATAACTGCCAACGCTAAGCGCAGTTCCTTCGCTCTCGCCGCCTGAGCGGTGATCGAAGCGTCAGACCGGGCATCCGTCTCCGTCCCGGAACCTGGCGTCATCTAGGAGACTTGCTGCTCACTCCGGGTCACGGAGGGTGAGCGGGACTATTCCGTGACTGAGCCTGTCGGGGACGTGTCCGTGCGAGCCCCGGGGCCGAGAAAAGCGACACCACGGACTGCACCCGGAGAAGACCTGGTTCGACGCTCGAGGACGCGGGTTCGATTCCCGCCAGCTCCACCAACCACCAGCCTCACCTCTCTTGAAGCAGCAGGGCCGCCCCACGCCGGGGCGGCCCTGCTGTGTCGTGGTGTCGTGTGCTCCCGCGTGCGGAACCGGGGGTCCCGTGCGGCTCAGGGGGCGATGGCCAGCTCGGCGATCAGGTCGTCGACGAGCGTGAACCGGTACCGGAGCTCGACGACCCCGCCGGGGAAGTCGCCCTCGATCCGGTTCACCGCCACCCAGTGGGTCTCGTCGGCACGCTCGGCACCGACCAGCCGGCTGGTCCAGGTGAACGGGCCGCCGCCGTGGCGGAGGAACTCGAGCACCTCCTCGGTGCCGCGGTAGGTCCGGCCGTCGTCGGTGACGACGGCGTCGGCGGTGAAGGTCCGGACGGCGGCCTCGGCACCGCGTGCGGCGCTCGCGGCGAGGTAGGCGCGGATCGTGGCGGGCAGCTGCGTGGGCTCGATGGTGACGGGTGCGGTCATGCGGCCAGCGTGCGGCGTCCTCGCGGAGGACGGTCAAGCACTGGACACTCCCGCCGGGGGAGGGTGCACACTGCGCACCGTGCTGGCGATCGGGGAGTTCTCGCGGCTGACGCACCTGAGCGTGCGCACGCTGCGTCGCTACCACGAGGCGGACCTGCTCGTGCCCGCCACGGTGGACCCGGCGACGGGCTACCGGTACTACGACGCGCGCCAGATCCCGACCGCGCAGGTGATCCACCGCCTGCGCGAGCTCGACGTCCCGCTCGCCGACGTACGCCGCATCCTGGCCGCCACCGACCCGGGCGCGCGCGCCGCGATGGTCGCCGACCACCTGGGGCGCCTGGAGTCCGAGCTGGAGCGCACGCGCGCCGCCGTGGTGTCGCTGCGGCGGCTGCTGCGCCCGGAGCCGGCGCCGGTCCACGTCGAGCTGCGTGTGGTCCCGGGGACGACGGTCGCCGCGGTGGAGGGCGACGTCGACCTCGACGACGTCCTGCCCTGGTACGCCGGCGCGATGGCCGAGCTCGACGCGGTGGTCGACGAGCCGACCGGTGCGCCGGGCGGGCTGTACGACAACAGCCTCTTCGAGGTCGGCCACGGCCACGTCCTGGTCCACGTCCCGACCGAGAGCCCTCCGCGCCGCGGGCGCGTGCACCCGGCGACGCTCCCGCCGGTCGAGCTGGCCGTCGCCACCCACGCCGGGGAGCACGACGACATCGCGGTGACGTACGGCGAGGTCGGCGCGTGGCTGGTCGCCAACGCCCTGGCCGTGGCCGGCCCGATCCGCGAGACCTACCTGGTCGGGCCGCGCGACACCGCCGACCCGGCCGGGTGGCGCACCGAGATCGGCTGGCCGGTCTTCCACGTGGCACCGCGGTGAGGGGCGGCACCCCGCGCTGCTGTGGCGGCGCTCACCGCCCTTGAGGCGATGTCCGGGTGTCGTTCATTCTTCGTTCATACAGCGCGACAGGTTCATACACCTTCACTACCTAGCTTCTGGGTCGTCACGTTCACGAATCCTCAGGAGCAGCAGTGAAGACCACCTCCGTTCGTACGGCGGTCATCCCGGGCCTCGCGGCCCTCGTCCTCACCTTCTCGGCGTGCAGCGCCGGCAACGACGACAGCGGCAGCGACACCGGCAGCGGTGGGAGCGGCGGCGGCGAGAGCGTGAGCGGCCAGCTCGCCGGCGGCGGCGCGTCCTCCCAGGAGGCCGCCCAGAACGCGTGGATCGTCGGCTTCCAGGAGGCCAACCCCGACGCCACCGTCACCTACGACCCGGTCGGCTCGGGCGGCGGTCGCGAGAACTTCATCTCCGCCGCCTTCCCGTTCGCCGGCTCGGACGCCTACCTCACCGACGAGGAGGACGAGCTGACCGACGCCACCGAGCGCTGCGGCGGCGAGGCCCCCATCGAGGTCCCCAACTACGTCAGCCCCATCGCGATGGTCTACAACGTCGAGGGCGTCGACGAGCTCAACCTCTCGCCCGACACGATCGCCGGCATCTTCGCCGGTGAGATCACCAGCTGGGACGCCCCGGAGATCGCCGAGGACAACCCGGACGCCGAGCTGCCCTCCGCCCAGATCAACGCGGTCCACCGCTCCGACGAGTCGGGCACCACCGAGAACTTCACCAACTACCTCGACATCGTCGCCGGCGACGTCTGGTCCGCCGGTGCGGTCGAGACCTGGCCGCAGGAGTTCGGCGGCGAGGGCGCCCAGGGCACCTCCGGCGTGGTGTCCGCGGTCAAGAGCGGCACCAACTCCATCGGCTACGCCGACGCCAGCCAGGCCGGCGAGCTCAGCGTCGCCAACGTCGGCGTCGGCGACGAGTTCGTCGCCCCGACCGCCGAGGCCGCGGCGTCCATCCTGGACGTCTCCCCGCGCGTCGAGGGCCGCGGCGAGGGCTCGATCGTCTTCGACCTCGACTACGAGACCGACGAGGCCGGCGTCTACCCGATCGTGCTGACCTCCTACCTCCTGGCGTGCCCGTCGTACTCCGGCGACGAGGCCGAGGCGGGCGAGCTGACCAAGGCCTACCTGACCTACATCGTCAGCGAGGAGGGCCAGCAGTTCGGCGCCGACGAGGCCGGCTCGGCCCCGCTGAGCAGCGAGCTCCTCACCGAGGTCCAGGGCCTCGTCGACGGCATCACCGTCGAGTGACCACCCCCGCTGCATGAGTGAGGGCCCGACCCCGCCGGGTCGGGCCCTCACCCGCGCGCGGCGGGCCGCCGCCCGGTGACCCCGGGCAGGTCCCAGGCAACGACAGCACCACACGAGGAGCACCAGGTGTCCACCACCACCACCGCGGCAGGCGCGCCGCCGGCGACCAGCCGCCGCGGGGACTCGGTCTTCGCAGGCCTCGCCACGGGCGCGGGACTGCTGATCATGCTCGCGCTCGCGGGCGTGGCGATCTTCCTGATCATCGAGGGCGTCCCGGCCATCAGCGCGTCGGGGGAGCAGGCCTACGGCAAGGACAACATCGTCCTGTACGTGTGGCCGCTGCTCTTCGGCACGCTGCTCGCGGCGATCATCGCCCTGCTGGTGGCGACACCGCTGGCGGTCGGCGTCGCGCTCGTGATCTCCCACTACGCCCCGCGCCGCATCGCCCGGACCCTGGGCTACCTCATCGACCTGCTGGCTGCCGTGCCGAGCGTCGTGTACGGCCTGTGGGGCCGCGCCGTGCTGGCGCCGGCCATCCTGCCGGTCTACGCCTGGCTCGCCGACAACCTGGGCTGGCTGCCGTTCTTCGACGGCCCCGCCCAGACCGGCCGGACCATCCTCACCGCCGCCATCGTGCTGGCCGTGATGGCGCTGCCGATCATCACCGCGATCTGCCGGGAGGTGTTCCTGCAGACCCCGCGCATCCACGAGGAGGCCGCGCTCGCGCTCGGCGCGACCCGCTGGGAGATGATCCGGATGACGGTCTTCCCCTACGCCCGGTCCGGGGTCATCTCGGCGGTCATGCTCGGCCTGGGTCGAGCCCTCGGCGAGACCATGGCCGTCGCGATGGTCCTCTCGGCGAGCGGGATCATCACCTTCGACCTCATCTCGGCGGAGAACCCGTCGACCATCGCCGCGAACATCGCCCTGAACTTCGGCAACGCCTCCGGGACCAAGATCAACGTCCTGATCTTCAGCGGCCTGGTGCTGTTCGTCGTGTCCTTCGCCGTCAACTTCCTCGGCCGCTGGATCGCGGCGCGGGGCCAGGTCAAGGCCTGAGGAGGCTCGCATGTCCATGACCGACGAGCGGCCCGTCGCCGCTCCGCCCACCCACATGCCGCTGGTGGCGCCGCAGATCCCGTCGTACGCCCCGGCGCTGGCCGCCGTCGTCGCCGCCGGTGTCGCCGCCCTGCTCGGCATCCTCCTCGGCTGGTCCGTCGTCGCCGTCGTCCTGCTGGCCTGGGCTCTCCTCGTCGTCGTCCTGCCGGCCTGGTCCGCGGCCGTCGAGGGCAACCGCCGCGCCAAGGACCGGCTCGTCACGACCATCGCCTGGTCGACGTTCGCCCTGGCGATGATCCCGCTGGTCAGCCTGGTCTACGAGGTCGTCTCCAACGGGTACGGCGTCCTCTCGAGCGAGTTCCTGACCTACGACATGCGCGGCGTGCTCGGCGAGGGCGGAGGCATCTACCACGCCCTCATGGGCACGCTGGTGATCACGGCGCTGGCCACCGCGATCTCGGTGCCGATCGGCGTCCTCGCCGCGATCTACCTGATCGAGTACGGCAAGGGCAACCGCCTGGCGCGGACCGTCACCTTCCTGGTCGACGTCATGACCGGCATCCCCTCGATCGTGGCCGGCCTCTTCGCCTTCGCGCTCTTCACGCTGATCTTCGGGCCCGGTGTCCGCTTCGGCATCGGCGGCGCGGTCGCGCTGTCGGTGCTGATGATCCCGATCGTCGTCCGCGCCACCGAGGAGATGCTCAAGCTCGTCCCCGAGGAGCTGCGCGAGGCGTCGTACGCCCTGGGCGTGCCGAAGTGGCGCACGATCACCAAGGTCGTCCTGCCCACCGCCCTCGGCGGCATCGTCACCGGCGTGACGCTGGCCATCGCCCGCGTCGCCGGCGAGACCGCGCCGCTGCTGATCATCGTCGGCACCACGACGACCCTGAACCTCAACCCGTTCGACGGCCGGATGGCGACGCTCCCGGTGTTCATCTTCTCCTCGGTCACCACCGGCGGGAAGTACGACGCGGAGCAGACCGCCCGGGCCTGGGGCGCCGCCCTGGTCCTGGTCGCCATCGTGATGGCGCTCAACCTCCTCGCCCGTGCCGTCGGCAAGATCTTCGCGCCCAAGACCGGGCGCTGACACCCCAAGGAACCTCTCATGGCCAAGAGCATCGACATCTCCGACCTGAACATCTACTACGGGGACTTCCTCGCCGTCGAGGGCGTCGACATGACCATCCGCGCCCGCGCGGTGACCGCCTTCATCGGCCCGTCCGGCTGCGGCAAGTCGACCTTCCTGCGCTCGCTCAACCGGATGCACGAGGTGATCCCGGGCGCCCGCGTGGAGGGCAAGGTCGTCGTCGACGGCCAGTCGCTCTACGACGACTCGGTCGACCCGGTGGCCGTCCGCCGCCAGATCGGCATGGTCTTCCAGCGCCCCAACCCGTTCCCGACGATGTCGATCTACGAGAACGTGCTCGCCGGCAACCGGCTCAACGCCAAGCGGATGAAGAAGTCCGAGGCCGACGCGATCGTCGAGAAGTCGCTCAAGGGCGCGAACCTGTGGAACGAGGTGAAGGACCGGCTGGGCAAGCCCGGCATGGGCCTCTCCGGCGGCCAGCAGCAGCGCCTCTGCATCGCCCGGGCGATCGCGGTCGAGCCGCAGGTGCTGCTGATGGACGAGCCGTGCTCGGCGCTGGACCCGATCTCCACCGCGGCGATCGAGGACCTGATCCACGAGCTCAAGACCGACTACACGATCGTCATCGTCACCCACAACATGCAGCAGGCCGCGCGCGTGTCCGACGACACCGGCTTCTTCAACCTCAAGGCGACCGGCGAGCCGGGCCACCTGGTGGAGTTCAACGCGACCAGCAAGGTCTTCGCCAACCCCGACGACCCGTCGACCGAGGCCTACATCTCCGGCCGGTTCGGCTGATCCCGCCTGCGCCGGTCGGGGGTCCGGCGACGAACGACGAACGAACAGGAGCAGAGGCGATGCGCCGCAGCATCGAGGCCGTCCCGGGCGCTGCCGCGGCCCTCGCGCACGGTGCGCCCGTGCAGGTGATCGGCCCCGCCGAGGACGCCGACGCCGTGGCGTGCGCACTGCGCGGCGAGGGCGTGGAGGTCAGCGCCTTCGCCTCCGCGCTCGACGCGCTGGTGCACTTCGGCGACGCCCGCCCGGATGTCGTCGTCGTGGCCTCCGGCGTCGAGGGCGCCCCCGCGGCCGAGGTGGTCACGGCGCTGCTGCGGCACGGGGACCCGCTGGTGGTCGCCCTCGTCGACGCCGGCGACGCCGCGCTGGCCGGCCAGATGGTCCTGGCCGGCGCCCGCAGCGTGCTGACCCGGCCGTTCACGCCAGCCGACCTCTGGGCCGCCCTCCAGCGCCCCGCCTCGGAGCTGCGCCCCCAGGCCCAGCTCCGGCACGGCCCGATCGTGCTCGACACCGACAGCTACGCGGTCTGGATCCACGGGCAGCGGGCCGCCGACCCGCCCGGCAAGGAGTTCGAGCTGCTGCACGTGCTGCTGCGGCGGTCACCCGGCGTCGTCGGCAACGACGAGCTGCGCACCGCCCTGTGGGGGAGCGAGGCGGTCGGCCCCAGCGACAACACCATCGCGGTGCACGTGGCCCGGCTGCGGCACCGGCTCGAGGGTGTCGCGCGGATCCGTCGCCTGCGCGGCCGGGGCTACGCGCTGACGCTCGACTGAGGGCGGGCCGCCCAGGACTCGCGCTTCACTTCGATGTCTGTCAATATCGACGCATGTCGATGCCCGTGCCCTCGTCCGAGGCCGCCACCGCGGTCCGGTGCGTGCCCCTGGCGCGCGAGCCGTTGGGTGCGGAGGACGCCGCTGCCCTGACCCCGCTGCTCAAGGCGGTCGCGGACCCCGCCCGGCTGCGCCTGCTGTCCCTGGTGCTCAGCCACGAGGGCGGCGAGGCGTGCGTGTGCGACCTGCTCCCGCACTTCGACCTCGGCCAGCCGACGGTCAGCCACCACCTCAAGGTGCTGCACGAGGCCGGACTCCTCGAGCGTGAGCGCCGCGGCAGCTGGGTCTACTACCGCGCCCGTCGCGAGGCGGTCTCCGCGCTCGCCGGGCTGTTCACCCTGGTCCCGGAGGCGGTGGCGCGGTGAGCGACACGGTGACCGAGACCGCCGCCGGCGGCCGGCTGTCCACGCTCGACCGCTACCTGCCGGTCTGGATCGGGCTGGCGATGGCGGCCGGCCTGCTCCTCGGTCGCGCGGTGGGCGGCCTCGACGACGCGCTCGCCGCCGTCGAGGTGGGCTCGGTGTCCTTGCCGATCGCCCTCGGGCTGCTGGTGATGATGTATCCCGTCCTCGCCAAGGTGCGCTACGACGAGCTCGGGCACGTGACGGCGGACCGCCGGCTGCTCGCCACCTCGATCGTCCTCAACTGGGTGCTCGGGCCGGCCCTGATGTTCGCCCTCGCCTGGCTGATGCTGCCGGACCTGCCGGAGTACCGCACCGGCCTGGTCATCGTCGGGCTGGCCCGCTGCATCGCGATGGTGCTGGTGTGGAACGACCTCGCCTGCGGCGACCGCGAGGCCGCGGCGGTCCTGGTCGCGGTCAACGCCGTCTTCCAGGTGGTCGCCTTCGCGCTGCTGGGCTGGTTCTACCTCGAGGTGCTGCCCGGCTGGCTCGGGCTCGAGGGCACCGGCCTGTCGGTCTCGACCTGGGAGATCGCCCGGTCGGTCCTGGTCTTCCTCGGCGTGCCGCTGCTCGCGGGCTACCTCACCCGCCGGCTCGGCGAGCGCTCGCGCGGCCGGGACTGGTACGAGGAGCACATCCTGCCGCGCATCGGCCCTCTGGCGCTGTACGGCCTGCTCGTCACCATCGTGCTGCTGTTCGCGCTGCAGGGCGACCGGATCACCTCCCAGCCCCTCGACGTGGCCCGGATCGCGCTGCCGCTCCTGGCGTACTTCGTCCTGGTGTGGGGCGGCTCGATGCTGCTCACCCGGGCGCTCGGCTTCGACTACGAGCGTGCGACCGCGGTCTCGTTCACCGCGGCCGGCAACAACTTCGAGCTCGCCATCGCAGTCGCCATCGGCGTGTTCGGCGTCGCCTCGGGCCAGGCGCTCGCCGGTGTCGTCGGCCCGCTCATCGAGGTGCCCGTGCTCATCGGCCTCGTCTACGTCAGCCTCGCGGTCCGCCGCGCCTTCCCGGCAGGAGCCTCCCGATGACAGACCCCGCGACCGACGTTCCCCAGGTCGTCTTCGCCTGCGTCCGCAACGGCGGTCGCTCGGTCATCGCGCGCGTGCTGACCGAGCACTACGCCGACGGCCGCGTCCGTGCGCTCTCGGCGGGCACGCAGCCCGGCGAGCACGTCCACCCCGAGGTCGTCGCCGTGCTCGAGGAGCTCGGCCTCGACACCTCCCGCGAGACCCCGACCCTGCTCACCCGCGACACCGTGGCCGCCAGCGACCTGGCGGTCACCCTCGGCTGCGGCGAGGAGTGCCCCTACGTCCCGGGCGTCCGGTACGTCGACTGGCCGGTCGCCGACCCCGGGGGCCAGGACCCGGCCACGGTCCGCGCGATCGTCGCCGACCTCGACGCCCGGGTCCGGCGGCTGGTGGCCGAGCTCGTGCCGGACCACGAGCCGCCCCCGTCGGTGCTCGGCTGACGGGCGGCTGACGGGCGGCTGGACCGCCGACGTTCGTGGTCGCGTCACCCGGTCGTGACCGTCCGGCCACCACCGACCGGTCGGGTCGGACCATGACCTCTCGGACCCGGACCCCTCGCACGAGGACCTCCCGCACCCGCGCCCTCGCGCTCACCCTCCTCCCCGCCCTGCTGGCCCCGGCGCTCGCCGCCCCGGCCTTCCTCGCCCCGGCCGACGCCCGCCCGGGCGAGCGTGCCGCGAAGCCGCCCGCCGGCCGGCAGGCCGCGCCGATCGTGGTCGGCCACCGCGGCGCGTCGGGCTACCGCCCCGAGCACACGCTGGCGGCGTACCGCCTGGCCGTGCAGCTGGGCGCCGACTACATCGAGCCGGACCTGGTCCCGACCAAGGACGGCGTGCTGGTGGCCCGTCACGAGAACGAGATCTCCGGGACCACCGACGTCGCCGACCACCCCGAGTTCGCCGACCGGCGCACCACCAAGACGATCGACGGACGCCCCGTCACCGGCTGGTTCACCGAGGACTTCACCCTCGCCGAGCTCAAGACGCTCCGCGCGAAGGAGCGCCTGCCGCAGGTCCGCCCCGACAACACCCGCTACGACGGCCGCTTCGAGGTGCCGACCTTCGCCGAGGTCCTCGAGCTGGTGAAGAGGCTGCGCAAGGAGACCGGTCGCACCATCGGCGTCGCGCCGGAGACCAAGCACCCCACCTACTTCGACTCCATCGGGCTCTCCCTCGAGGAGCCGATGGTGCGGCTGCTGCGCAAGCACGACCTGGACGGTCGCCGGGCCAAGGTGCTCATCCAGTCGTTCGAGACCAGCAACCTCCGGGAGCTCGACCGGATGGTCGACGCCCCGATCGAGCAGCTGGTCGACGCCGCGGGCGGTCCGTTCGACCTGGCCGGCTCGGGCACGACGTACCAGCAGCTGGTCACGCCGGCCGGCCTGCGGCGGATCGCGCGGTACGCCGACTGGCTCGGCCCGAACAAGGACCTGGTGCTGCCGCGCGACGCCGCCGGCGCCGCCACCGCCCCGAGCAGCCTGGTCGCCGACGCGCACCGCGCCGGGCTGGAGGTCGTGGTCTTCACGGTCCGCGACGAGAACCAGTTCATGGCGACCAACTTCCGCCGCGGCACCAGCCCGACCGCCAAGGGCGACGTCCGCGCCGAGCTGCTGGCCCTCTTCGAGGCCGGGGTGGACGGCGTCTTCGCCGACCACCCGGACTCCGCCGTGGACGCGCGGGAGGACTGGCTGTCCTGATCCGTCGGCGGGGCACGGCATGATCGCGTGCATGCTCGGGCGTTGCTCCACCCTGCTCATCACGGTCGTGGCCGGTCTGGCCCTGCTCGCGGGGCTCGCCCCGCCGGCGGCGGCCGCGGAACCCGTGCCGACCACGCTGGCGCTCGCGGTGCCCGGCGGGTACGCCGACCGGCCGACCGAGGTGGTCGCGACGTTGACCTCCGCGGCCGACGGGACCCCGGTGGCCGGCGCGCCGGTCACCCTCGAGCGCCGGTCCGGCGGTTCGTGGACCGCCGTCGCGACGGTCGTCACCGACGCCGCCGGCCGGGCCGCCTCCCGGGCGGTGCTCTCGCGGCAGCCGGCCGACAACGCGTTCCGCGCGGTCTTCGCCGGCGACGCGACGTACGCCGCCTCGGGATCCGGTCCGGTGACCGCGCCGCTGGTCGAGCGCACCAGCCAGGTCCGCGTCACCGGGCCCCGGCGGGTCGTCGACGAGCGCGGGGTTCCGATCGGCGTGCTGTGGCGCACCGGCAACGGGGAAGCCGTCGCGGGCGTGGTCGAGCTCTTCCGCAAGGACCGCGGCGGGCGGTGGCGCCTCGCGCGGACGCTGCGCACCGACGAGGAGGGCCGCGCCGAGGTCGTCGTGCGGCCCCGGGTGGACACCGCCTGGCGGGCGAGGGCGACCGGGACGGCGTGGGCCGCCCGGGCGACCAGCGGCGTGCACCGCATCGACAACGTGCCGCCCGGCGACCCGGTCCGGCTGCCGGCCGGCGCTCCCCGGCCGCGCGTCGGGCTGCCCGCCCAGCCGCGGGCGACCGGCCCCGGCGCGAACGTCACGGTCGACCGCATCCCCGACGGCGTCTGGCGCTCGATGGTCGGCCGCAGCTGGCACCCCGGCTGCCCGGTGGGCCGCGCCGGCCTGCGGCTGGTGCGGGTCAACTACTGGGGCTACGACGGCTACCGCCACCGCGGGGAGGTCGTCGCCGCCGCGTCCGCGGCCGGCCGGATGGGCGCCGCCCTCGCCGCGATGCACGACCGCCGCCTCCCGATCCGCTCGATGTACCGCGTCGACCGGTTCGGCTGGTCCGCCCGGCTGCAGGGCGCCGACGACTACCGCTCCATGGCCGCGGGCAACACCTCGGCCTTCAACTGCCGCTGGGTCGTCGGACGCCCCGGCGTCCGCTCGCCGCACTCCTACGGCCGCTCGCTGGACGTCAACCCGTGGGAGAACCCCTACCGCGCCTCCCACGGCTGGACGCCGAACGGTTGGTGGGTGTCCCGCACCCACCCCCTCGTCGCCTGGCGGTCCTCGAGCCACCCGGTGGTGCGGCTGATGGCGGCGCACGGCCTGCGGTGGACCTACGGCCGCTCCGACAACCACCACTTCGACGCCGTCGGGGGTAGCGGGCGGGCCGTGCCGGCTCCGGTCGAGCGCGCCTGCGGGGCAGCGGTGTGCCACTGATGGCCGCAGCCGCGCCGGGCGGGGCGTGCGTGTTCTGCGGGATCGTCGCGGGGGAGTCCGAGGCCGACCGGGTGCTGGAGGACGACGACTTCGTGGCGTTCCTCGACCAGCGGCCGGTGTTCAAGGGGCACGTGCTGCTCGTGCCGCGCCAGCACGTCGTGACGCTGCCCGACCTGCCCGCGCCGCTGCGCGAACCCTTCCTCGCCCACGCCCAGCGGCTGGCGACCGCCGTCGTCGAGGGGCTGGGCGCGCAGGGCTCCTTCGTCGCGATGAACAACGTCGTCAGCCAGTCGGTCCCGCACCTGCACCTGCACGTCGTGCCGCGCACCAAGGGCGACGGGCTGCGGGGGTTCTTCTGGCCGCGGCACCGCTACGAGCACCTCGACGAGCGCGCGGCGTACGCCGCGAGACTGCGTGCGGTCCTCGACTGAGGCTGGTCTACCGTGTGGGCCGTCCACGCCACCGAGGAGCAGGAGTGCAGATCATGGGTCGATTCGACGGGCGGGTCGCCGTCGTCACCGGAGCGGCGCGCGGGATCGGGTTCGGCACCGCCACCCGGTTCGCCGAGGAGGGCGCGTCGGTCGCGATCATCGACCTCGACGAGTCGGCTGCCGCGGACGCGGCCGGGCGGCTGCCGGTCACCGGTGGCGCGAAGGCGGTCGGGATCGGCGCGGACGTGGCCGACGCGGCCTCGGTCGACGCCGCGGTCGAGCGGGTCGTGGCCGAGCTCGGCGGGATCCACGTGCTGGTCAACAATGCCGGGATCACGCGCGACAACCTGCTGTTCAAGATGACCGAGACCGACTGGGACCTGGTCCTGGGGGTGCACCTGAAGGGTGCGTTCCTGATGACCAAGGCGGCCCAGAAGCACTTCGTGGAGCAGAAGTACGGGAAGATCGTGAACCTCTCCAGCGTCTCGGCGCTGGGCAACCGGGGGCAGGCGAACTACTCGGCGGCGAAGATGGGCGTGCAGGGCTTCACCCGCACGCTGGGCATCGAGCTGGGCCCGTTCGGGATCAACGCCAACGCGGTCGCGCCGGGCTTCATCGCCACCGAGATGACCGACGCCACCGCTGCGCGGTTGAAGATGGACGTGGAGGAGTTCCGCAAGCTCAACGCGGAGGCCAACCCGGTGCGCCGGGTGGGCTACCCCGAGGACATCGCGGCCGCGGTCGCGTTCCTGGCCAGCGACGAGGCCTCCTACATCACCGGCCAGACGCTGTACGTCGACGGCGGCGCCAAGCTCGGCTGAGACCTCCGGGGAGGGGCCGGCTCCGTCGGCCCCTCCCTGTGGCGCGCCTGCGCGCCAGCGGCTGCGTGCCGTCGCACACTGGACGCGACGCCTCGAAGTCGATCGAACCTGTAGTCATTCACCCGTCACCACCTGCATTGGAGCCCGCCGTGCGCCGCACCCGGACCCGCGCCCTCGTCGCCACCCTCGCCACCTCCGCCCTCCTCCTGACCGCCTGCGGCGGGGGCGACGAGGGCTCCGGCGAGGGCGGCGCCGACCCGCAGAGCACGAGCGCCGGCTCGACGCTCGCCTCGACCTGGCCGCTCACCGGCCTGCCGGTCAAGGGCGACGACTCCGCGAGCCAGGACCACCCCGTGCTGGTGCTGAAGATGGACAACACCTCCTCCAGCGCACCCCAGGTCGGCCTCGGCTCCGCGGACCTGGTCGTCGAGGAGCTCGTCGAGGGCGGGATGACCCGGCTCGCGGCCTTCTTCTACTCCCGCATCCCCAGCGACGCCGGCCCGGTCCGGTCGATGCGGGCCAGCGACATCGGCATCGTCAGCCCGGTCGACGCCGCGATGGTGACCAGCGGCGCGGCGCCGATCACGATCAAGCGGATCAACGGCGCCGGCATCAAGTTCTTCGGTGAGGGCGCGAAGGGCTTCTACCGCGCGAGCGGCCGCAGCGCGCCGTACAACCTGTTCACCGACATGGCCGAGACCGCGACCCTGACCAAGGGCGGGGACCGTCCCGCGGACTACCTCTCCTGGGGCGAGGCGAAGGACCTGCCGAAGGGCAAGCCGGCGACCTCGCTGGCGGCCAGCTTCGGCGGCAGCCACACCACGACCTGGTCCTTCCGCGACGGGGGCTACGTCAACGAGGGGACCTACGCCGCCGAGGGCGACGAGTTCCCCGCCGACACCGTGCTGGTGCTCCGGGTGGAGGTCGGCGACGCCGGCTACCGCGACCCCGCGGGCAACCCGGTCCCCGAGACCAAGCTCGAGGGCAAGGGCGAGGCGCTGCTCTTCCACGACGGCCGCGTCGTGCGGGGCACCTGGTCCAAGGACGCCCTCGACGCCCCGATCGAGCTCTCCACCAAGCAGGGCGAGCTCAAGGTCCCGGCGGGCCACACCTGGGTCGAGCTGGTCCCGCGCGAGGCGGGGAACGTCAGCTTCAGCCGCTGACCGGGCGGCCGGCGGCGTCCCCGCCGGCCGCGTCCGTGGCGCCCGGCAGCGGGACGCCCGCGGTCGCGAGGGCCTGGAAGCCCTGGAGGATGAAGGCGATCGCGGTCTCCACGCGCTCGGCGGCGGCGATCGGGTCGTCGGCGCTGGAGACCGACTCCCCGGCCGAGGACATCGCGCCGAAGAAGATTCGCGCGAACGTCTGGAGCATGTCCTCCTCGAGCTCCCAGGTACCGGCGCTGAGCACCGACCGGACGATCTCGAGGACGTTGGCGAACGTCGAGCGCTCCTCCTGCTCGCGGAAGCGCTCGTAGCCGAGGACCGACGGGCCCTCCTGGATGACGATCCGGCGGTAGCGCGGCTCCTGCACCACCGCGAGGAACGCCTGCAGGCCGGCCAGCGCCTTGTCCCACGGGTCCTTCTGCCCGCGCAGCGCCTTCTGGATCGCCCGGGAGGCGTCGGCCTCCACCCGCTCGAAGACGGCCTCGAACAGCGCCTGCTTGCCGCTGAAGTGGTGGTAGAGCGCGCCTTTGGTCACCTGCGCGCCGGCCACGATCGTGTCGAGCGACGCCGCGGCGTACCCGTGGTCGGTGAAGAGCTCCTCGGCCACGTCGACCAGCGCCCGCTTGGTGGAGGCGGAGTACTGCTGGCGGCGGCTGCCGCCGGTGACGCCCGGCACGGCCGGGACCTTCGGCACCTTCGGCACCAGCTTGGAGACGCTCGGCTTCGGTGGCATCCCGGCAGTTTAGGCACCCGGCGGCGCCGCGGGTGGCCGGGATCACCCGCTGCGTCGTTGCATACCGCGAGTATGGCTCCGTACTGTGGGTACGTACTCACGGTATGTGAGGCCCTTCGAAGGAGCAGACCATGACCTGGACTTCCTTTCACCACCGCGGAGAGATCCTGCGCTCCGTCATCCGCACCGCCGACCAGCGCCGCGACGGCCTCCTCCCGATGGGCGTCACCGGCGTCCGCGAGACCATCGGCGACGAGCTGTCGCTGTACGGCGCCCTGTCGCTGCGGTGGCACACCCGGCTCGCCGGGCGCATCGAGCGCGAGCTGCTGGACCAGCCGATGGACCTCGAGGGTGCGGTCATCAGCGCCTGGCGCACGCTCGCCGACGAGATGCCCGGGGTCCGCGCAATCCTCGACCACTACCGCGAGCACCCCGTCGACGAGGCGATGGCTGCGGCCATCGCCAAGGCGACCCACAAGGAGCACGTCCTGCTCGCGGTCATGGCCGGCCGGGGGAGCGCGCACGACGGCCGCAGCGCCGCCCGTGCGGCCGCGGCCGGCGCGCGGATCGAGCAGCGGGCCCGCACCCTCAGCGCCGCTATCGCCGCCGCCCGGGGCGCGGACGGCGCCGGTCGCTTCGGCGCCCGTCCCTCGCTGCGGCACCGCCTGGGCCGGCTCAAGGCCGCGCTGGCGGCCTGAGGCCCGGTGCGCCCGGGGCATCGCTGGCTCGCCCGCGGTGCGCCATAGTGGAGTGGTGAGCGAGCTGCGCGCGGGGAACCTGCTGGTGGCCACCCCTGCGCTGCTCGACCCGAACTTCGCGGAGTCCGTCGTCCTGCTGCTCGACGTCGACGCCGGTGGGGCGCTCGGCGTCGTGGTCAACCGCCCCTCGCCCGTCCCGGTCTCGGAGGTGCTGGGGAGCTGGGGCGAGGTGGTGGCCGAGCCCGAGGTCCTCTTCCAGGGCGGTCCGGTCGGCCCCGAGGGGGCGCTGGCGGTCGCGCTCCTGCGCGACGCCGAGGACGCCCCGGTCGGCTTCCGCGAGGTCGAGGGGCGGCTCGGCCTGCTCGACCTGGACACGCCGATGGAGCTCATCGACGGCACGCTCGTCGGCCTGCGCATCTTCGCCGGGTACGCCGGCTGGGGATCCGGCCAGCTCGAGGCCGAGATCGAGGAGGGCAGCTGGTACGTCGTGCCGGGGGAGCCCCGGGACGCGTTCCGGCTCGACCCCACCGGGCTCTGGCGCGACGTGCTGCGCCGCCAGCCCGGCGAGATGGCGTGGCACTCCACGCGACCGGTCGACCCCGACCTCAACTAGACCTCTGTCCCCGCCCCTGTCCACGCCGTGGGCATCCCGCGGCTGCCTCGTCCACGTCGTTCCTGACGTAGGCTGGCCCCGTGAGCCAGATCGGATTCGGGACCGGCACCGCCGTCGACGAGCGGGTCCGGGAGGACCAGCGCACCGTCCCCACCGACGACGGTGACCACGAGCGGTTCTCCCACTACGTGGAGAAGGACAAGCTCACCGAGGCGATGGTCATGGGCACCCCCGTCGTCGCACTCTGCGGGAAGGTGTGGGTGCCCAGCCGCGCCCCGGAGAAGTTCCCGGTCTGCCCCGACTGCAAGGAAGCCTGGGAGAGCATGCGCGACGACTCGGACGACGAGTGACCGGACGGCACGACCGCCCGACCGACCGCTCCAGCACCCAGCAGACCGAGGACCTCACCCTCACGCCGGCCCTGAGCCCGGCGTGGCCCGAGCGCGCCGCCTGGGGCACCGCGCCGTCGCTGCGCGCCTGGCAGCAGGCGGCGATGACGAAGTACTTCGCCGAGCAGCCGCGCGACTTCCTCGCGGTCGCGACGCCGGGCGCGGGCAAGACGACGTTCGCGCTGTCGGTGGCCTCCGAGCTCCTCGGCCGGCGCATCGTGGACCGGATCATCGTCGTCGCGCCCACCGAGCACCTGAAGCTGCAGTGGGCCGAGGCCGCCGCCCGTGCGGGCATCCCGATCGACCCGACGTACGCCGCGGGCAAGGGCAAGACCTCCGGTGACTTCGTCGGTGTCGCGGTCACCTACGCCGGTGTCGCGGTCAACCCGCTGGCGATGCGGATCCGCGCCGAGCGGTTCAAGACGCTGGTCATCCTCGACGAGGTCCACCACGCCGGCGACGCGCTGTCGTGGGGCGAGGGCGTGCGCGAGGCATTCGAGCCCGCCGCGCGGCGCCTGGCGCTGACCGGCACGCCGTTCCGCTCCGACATCAACCCGATCCCGTTCGTCACCTACGCGCCGGGGGCCGACGGCGTCCCGCGCTCGGTGGCGGACTACACCTACGGCTACGCCCACGCGCTGGCCGACCACGTCGTGCGGCCGGTGCTGTTCATGGCGTACTCCGGCGAGATGCAGTGGCGCACGCGCGCCGGCGACGAGATCTCCGCCCGGCTCGGGGAGCCGCTGACCAAGGACCTCACCAACCAGGCGCTGCGCACGGCGCTGGACCCGAACGGGTCGTGGATGCCGTCGGTGCTGGCCGCGGCGGACAAGCGGCTCTCGGAGGTACGTCGCCACGTGCCCGACGCCGGCGGCCTGGTGATCGCCACCGACCAGGACAGCGCCCGGGCCTACGCCAAGCTGCTCAAGCAGATCACCGGCGAGTCGCCGGTCGTCGTGCTCTCCGACGAGAAGCTGGCCTCGAAGAAGATCTCGGCGTTCACCGACAGCGACGACCGCTGGATGGTCGCGGTCCGCATGGTCTCCGAGGGCGTCGACGTCCCCCGCCTGGCGGTCGGCGTCTACGCGACCACGACGTCGACGCCGCTGTTCTTCGCCCAGGCCGTGGGCCGCTTCGTGCGGGCCCGGGCCCGGGGCGAGACGGCCTCGGTCTTCCTGCCCTCGGCGCCGTCGCTGCTCGGCTTCGCCTCCGAGATGGAGGTCGAGCGCGACCACGTGCTCGGCCGCAAGGTCACCGACGAGGGCGACATCTTCGCCGCCGAGGACGAGCTGCTGGCCCGGGCCAACGAGAGCGAGTCGGCGTCCGCGGAGCTGGAGATGTCCTTCGAGGCGCTCGGCTCGGAGGCACGCTTCGACCGCGTCCTCTTCGACGGCGGCGAGTGGGGTCACGCCGGCGAGGTGCAGGTCGGCTCGGAGGAGGAGATGGACTTCCTCGGCATCCCGGGCCTGCTCGAGCCCGACCAGATGCGCGAGCTGCTGCGCCAGCGGCAGAGCGACCGCGCGCGCAAGCAGAAGGCGGTCGCCACCCCGGCCGAGGCCGCCGGCGACTCCGTCGCGCAGCTGAGCACGCACGAGCAGCTCGCCGTGCTCCGCCGCGAGCTCAACGGCCTGGTCGCCGCCTGGCACCACCGCACCGGCCAGGCCCACGGCATCACCCACGCGGCCCTGCGCAAGGAGTGCGGCGGCCCGGCGGCCGCCGTCGCGAACGCCGAGCAGCTCCACGCCCGGATCGACCGGCTCCGCGAGTGGGCGGCGACGCGGAAGTCTTCCTGAGGCTCGCGTCTGCTGGGGTAGTCCGGCACGGGTGCGCCCTTCGTCGGGGTAGTTCGGCACGTCTGCGTCCTTCGCCGGGTAGTCCGGCACGGGTGCGCCCTTCGGCCGACCTCCAAGGGCGCGCACGTGGCGGACTACCCCGCCGAGCTCACCAAGGGCTCGTGCGTGCCGGACTACCCCGCCAAGGGCCCAGGAGACGCACCGACCCGGCCGAGGGTCCCTAGGCTGGCCCTGTGCCGGCCGAGACCTCCCAGACGCTCGACCGCGGGCTGCGCCTGCTCGGCCTGCTCGCCGGTGCGCCCGACGGGCTGACCGTCACCGAGGTCGCCGGCCGGCTGGAGGTGCCGCGCACCGTGGCGTACCGGCTGGTCAGCACGCTCGAGCAGCACGCCCTGGTCCGCCGGGACGGGCGGGGCCGGCTGCACGTCGGTCTCGGCGTCCTGCACCTGGCCTCGGCGGTGCAGCCGGTGCTGCGCGACCTGGCCGCGCCGGTGCTGCGCTCGCTCGCCGAGGCCGTCGGCTGCACCGCCCACCTGACCGTCGCCGAGGGCGAGGAGGCGCTGGCCCTGGCCGTGGTCGAGCCGTCCTGGACCGACTTCCACGTGGGGTACCGCGTCGGCTCCCGCCACCCCCTCGGCCAGGGCGCCGCCGGCCGGGCGATCCTGCTCGGGCGCGACCGCGACCCCGAGCGGCCCTCGTGGTGCGCGACGTCGGGCGAGCTGCAGGCGGGCGCCCGCGGGCTCGCCGCGCCGGTGCTCGGCGTCGACGGCCTCGCCGCCAGCATCGGCATCGTGACCCTCGGTGACCTCGACGCCGACCGGGTCGGCCCGCGGGTCGTCGCCGCCGCCGGTGAGGTGGCGGAGCGGCTGCGGCTGGAGTGAGGCGGAAGCTTCAGCGGCCGGCCGCTGGACCTGACGACCGCCCGGCCGCCATCGCGAGCGGCAACGTGCGGTACGGCACCTGGGTGGCCAGCGCGATGGTGGTCGAGCAGCGGACGACCGCGTCGGAGGCGACCACGGCGTCGATGACCCGTTGCAGGTCGGTGTTGGAGCGGGCGACGACCCGAACCAGCAGGTCGCCCGCGCCGGTGGTGGTGTGCGCCTCGAGCACCTCCGGGATCGTCGCGAGGTGCGCGGCGACGGCGTCGTGGCCACCGTGCTCGGCCCCGGAGCCCGACGCCGCCTGGCGGATCTCCAGGCTCAGGAACGCCGTCACCGGGTGCCCCAGGGCCGCCGGGTCCAGCTCGGGCCCCCATCCCGTGACGACCCCGCGCGCCTCCAACCGGTCGAGCCGGGCCTGGACGGTCCCGCGCGCGACGCCGAGCCGCCGCGACGCCTCCAGGACGCCGACCCGCGGCTCGTCGTGCAGCAGGGCGAGCAACCTGCCGTCCAGCTCGTCCATCGCGGTCCTCCCGGTTGAGCAGGTTGTCCACCCTGTCGGGCAACGATTGCACACTGTGCGTGACCTGGCCCACGCTGCGACCCATGACGACCACGCAGGACACCCCGACCACGGGCGGTGCGCTCACCGCTGACGAGCTCAAGGCCGACCTCACCCTCGAGCAGCTCCGCGAGCTGGTCGGCCTGGTGGAGTACGACGCCAGCCGCGACCCGTTCCCGGTGACCGCGATGGACGCGGTCGGGTTCGTCGTCGGCAACGCCACCCAGGCGGCGGCCTGGTACCAGCTCGCGCTCGGGATGGACCTCGAGGCGTACCGGGGTCCGGAGACCGGGTGCCGGGACAGCAAGTCCTACGTGCTGCGCTCCGGCAGCGCGCGCTTCGTGCTCACCGGCGGCGTCACGCCCGACAGCGCCGTGCTCGACCACCACCGGCGCCACGGCGACGGCGTCGTCGACCTCGCGCTCGAGGTCCCCGACGTCGACGCCTGCATCGAGCACGCCCGGTCCGTGGGCGCCACGGTGCTGGTCGAGCCGCACGACGAGACCGACGAGCACGGCACCGTCCGGCTGGCCGCGATCGCGACGTACGGCGAGACCCGCCACACGCTGGTCGACCGCTCCCGCTACTCCGGTCCCTACCTCCCCGGGTACGTCGCGCGCACCTCGACCCTGGTGCGGCCCGAGGGGCACCCGAAGCGGCTGTTCCAGGCCGTCGACCACTGCGTCGGCAACGTCGAGCTCGGGCGGATGGACGAGTGGGTGGACTTCTACCACCGGGTGATGGGCTTCGCGAACATGGCCGAGTTCATCGGCGACGACATCGCCACCGACTACTCGGCGCTGATGTCGAAGGTCGTCGCCAGCGGCAACCACCGGGTCAAGTTCCCGCTCAACGAGCCTGCCGTCGCGCGCAAGAAGTCGCAGATCGACGAGTACCTCGAGTTCTACGAGGGCGCCGGCTGCCAGCACATCGCGCTCGCGACCAACGACATCCTGCGCACCGTCGACGTCATGCGCGCCCAGGGCGTCGAGTTCCTCGACACCCCCGACTCCTACTACGACGACCCCGCGCTCCGGGCCCGGATCGGCGAGGTGCGGGTGCCCATCGAGGAGCTCAAGGCGCGGCGGGTCCTGGTCGACCGCGACGAGGACGGCTACCTGCTGCAGATCTTCACCAAGCCGGTCGGCGACCGCCCGACGGTGTTCTACGAGCTCATCGAGCGGCACGGCTCGCTGGGCTTCGGCAAGGGCAACTTCAAGGCGCTCTTCGAGGCCATCGAGCGCGAGCAGGAGGCCCGCGGGAACCTCTGACCCGCTCACCCCCACCCGGCGAGCGCCTGCGAGGTCAGCCCAGGTCGCCGACCAGCTCGGCCTCGGCCTCCGCCGGCGTGTGCGGGGCCGGGGCGTGCCCGGCCAGGGCGCGGCGCACGGTCGGCGTGCCGGCGAGCGCGATGACCACGCCGACGGCCACGGCGGCCGCCCCGAACCAGAACGGCGCGTGCACGTCGACGTGCTCGCCGAGCTTCAGCGCGACGTAGGGACCGACGGCGCCACCGGTGAACCGCAGGAAGGAGTACGCCGCGGAGGCGATCGGGCGCTCGACCGGGGCGGCGCCCATGACGGCCTCGGTGACCAGCGTGTTGGTCACGCCGAGGAACGCGCCGGCGACGACGATGCCGGTCGCGACGACCGGCTCGTGCTCGGCCAGCACCGCCATGGCGGCGAGGTCGGCGGCGAACAGCGCGAGCACGGCGACCAGCGTCGGCATCGTCCCGAACAGCCGCTGCAGCCACGGGGCCGCCACCACGGAGGTGAAGGCCAGCAGCAGGCCCCAGCCGAAGAACGTCCACCCGATGGCCATGATGTCGAACGTCGGCAGGGCGAACGGGCCGGCGGCCATCAGCGTGAAGAACCCGAGGTTGTAGCAGATCGCGACGAGCCCGATGAGCAGCAGTGCCGGGTGCTTGAGCGCGCGGAACGGGTCCAGCAGCGAGGTGCGCCGGCCCTGCGGGGGCGTGGTGGGCAGGAAGACCGCGGTGGCGACCAGCGCGATCGTCATGAGCACCGAGACGCCGAAGAACGGGCCGCGCCAGGACTGCTCGCCGAGCAGGCCGCCCACGAGCGGTCCGGAGGCGATGCCGAGGCCGAGGGCGGCCTCGAAGAGGATGATCGCCTGCGCGACCGAGCCCTTGGAGGAGCTCACGATGGTGGCCAGCGCCGTGGCCACGAAGAGCGCGTTGCCCAGGCCCCAGCCGGCACGGAAGCCGATGACCGCGCCGACGCTGTCGGAGGTGCCGGCGAGCCCGGCGAAGACGATGATCAGGACGAGCCCGGCCAGCAGCGTGCGCTTGGGGCCGATCCGGCTGGAGACCACGCCGGTGACGAGCATCGCGATGCCCATCACCGCCATGTAGCTGGTGAACAGCAAGGAGACCTGGCTGGGCGTCGCCTCGAGCTGGGCGGCGATCTCCTTGAGGATCGGGTCGACGAGCCCGATGCCCATGAACGCGATGACGCAGGCGAACGCGACGGCCCACACCGCGCGTGGCTGCTTGAGGATCGAGGGTGAGGTGCTCAACGAGCAGCTCCTTCCGAGGACGGTGGTTCTAGGGGGGACTCGACGAGGTCGCGGAGCACGGCGACGGCCGTGGCGACGTCCTCGGGGGTGCGGTGGGGGAGGGCGGCGAGCCGGGCGGCCACGGCCTCCCCGTGGGTACGGCGGATTCGGGCCAGCTCGTCGCGCCCGGCGGCGGTGAGGGTGACGACGCTCCCGCGGGCGTCGTCGGGGTTCGGCTGCTTGTCGACCCACCCGCGCTCGGCGGCCGCGGCGACGGCGGCCGACATCGTGGGCTGTGAGCACCGGTCCAGGGCGGCCAGCCGGCTCACGCCCAGCGGCCCGTGCTCGTCGAGGATCGAGAGCAGCCGCACCGCTGCGGGCAGGTCGACCATGCGGCGTACGGCGCGGACGAGGCGGGCGGCATGGACGACGAGGTCGCTCGCCAGCTCCAGGTCGGCGTCGGTGATCCTGTCCACTCGCTCCACTTTACATAGGCTGCCTATGTATCACGATGCACGGCGGGGGTGATCTGCGGCACGCGGTGCGCCACGATGGGCACGTGCCGACGTACCTCGCCTTCCTGCGTGCCATCAACCTCGGGGCCAGGCGCAAGTTCCCGAAGGGCGAGATCGTCGCGGCCGTCGAGGGGCTCGGCTGGACCGACGTGCGGACCCACATCAACACCGGGAACGTGCGGTTCGACTGCCCGCTGCGGTCGCGGGCGAAGGTGGAGGCGGCGCTCGAGGAGGCGTTCCACGAGCGGGCCGGGTTCGAGGTGCCGACCATCGTGCTCACGCCCGCGGAGCTGCGGGCGGTGGCCGAGCACGCGGCGTCGTTCGACCACGACGGCCGCCACTACGTGTCGCTGCTCAAGGAGGAGCCGACACCCGAGACGGTGCGGCTGCTGGAGGCCGCCAGCACCGCGGAGGAGGTGGTGAGGGTGGGTGGCCGGGGGGTGCACCTGATGCTGGGTGAGAACTACCACGAGGCCCGGCTGACCAACGCGACCGTGGAGCGCCACCTCGGCGTCGCCACCAACCGCAACCGGACCGTGGTGGACGCGCTCGTGGCGAAGTGGTGCTCCTGAGGTTCACCGGATCGTGATGCGTCCGGTGTCGAGAACGTCGGCGCAGTGGGATAGAACACTGCTCGCCCGGAATCCCGAGCCCCCCACACGAACCACACTCGGAGCACACATGAGCCAGCCCGTCCCCTCGCGCCGCGCCGTCCTCACCGGGACCGCCGCCCTGGCCGCCGCGGGGTACGCCGCGCCCGCCGTCGCCGCGGACGACCGCCTCCCGGCCGGTGCCGCCCGCAAGGGCAAGCGCGTCACCGTCTCGGTCCTCGGCACCACCGACCTGCACGGCAACGTCTTCAACTGGGACTACTTCAAGGACGCCGAGTTCGACAACGCCACCAAGGACGACATCGGCGTCGCCAAGGTCGCCACGGTGATCAAGGCGGCCCGCAAGGAGCTGCGGTCGAAGGGCCCGGTGCTCACCCTCGACGCCGGCGACACCCTGCAGGGCACGCCCCTGGCCTACTACTACGCGCGGGTCGAGCCGATCGGCGGGGCCGTCGTGCACCCGATGGCGCGCGCGATGAACCTCGTCGGCTACGACGCGGCCGCGCTCGGCAACCACGAGTTCAACTACGGCATCGACCTGCTGCGCACCTTCGAGGAGCAGGTGAGCTTCCCGCTGCTCGCCGCCAACGCGGTCGACCCCGCGACCAAGCGGCCGGTCTTCGAGCCCTACGTCATCAAGACCTACAAGGTCGGCCGCGGCCGCAAGGTGAAGGTCGGCGTGCTGGGCCTGACCAACCCCGGCATCGCGATCTGGGACAAGACCAACGTCGAGGGCCGGATGGAGTTCCCCGGCCTGGTGGAGCAGGCGCGGAAGTTCGTGCCGGAGATGAAGCGCAAGGGCTGCGACCTCGTCGTCGTCGCGGCGCACTCCGGCGCCGACACGTCCTCGTCGTACGGCGACGCGCTGCCGTTCCCGGAGAACGCCGCGTCCCTGGTGGCCGAGGAGGTCCCGGGCATCGACGCGATCCTGGTCGGCCACGCGCACAAGGAGATCGCGCAGCGGTTCGT
The DNA here is from genome assembly GCF_040684155.1 of Nocardioides sp. NPDC092400. Taxonomy (NCBI): domain Bacteria; kingdom Bacillati; phylum Actinomycetota; class Actinomycetes; order Propionibacteriales; family Nocardioidaceae; genus Nocardioides; species Nocardioides sp. NPDC092400. The sequence continues at coordinate 427,294 of NZ_JBFBFJ010000001.1, forward strand.
GCGCAACAAGAGGACCGGCCGCCAGGTCGTGCTGTGCGAGCCGCTCTACTGGGGCATGCGCGTGGCCGTCATGGACTTCACCCTCCAGGAGGTCTACGGCAAGAACGGCAAGCAGAAGTGGGTGCTGGTCTCCTCCGGCTCCCAGGTGCTCAACTCCAACACCGTCGCCGAGGACCCGAAGGTCGCCGCGGCCGTGCGCCGGCAGCACGACACGGTCGTCGACTACGTCAACTCCGTCGTCGGCACCTCGGCCGTCGAGCTCCTCGGCGCCCGCGGCGTCGTCGAGGACGTCCCGATCATCGACTTCGTCCAGCACGTCCAGGGCGAGGCCGTGAAGGCCGGCCTGTCCGGCGCCGACGCGGCGCTGCCGGTGCTCTCGATCGCCGCGCCGTTCAGCCGCACCGCCCGCTTCCCGGAGGGCGAGATCACGATCCGAGACGTGGCCGGGCTCTACGTCTTCGACAACACGCTGCTCGGCGTGCGGATCACCGGCAAGCAGCTGCGCGAGTACCTCGAGTTCTCGGCCCGCTACTTCAAGCAGGTCACCGGCAGCGGCCCCTTCACGATCGCCGACCTGACCAACGCGGTCACCGCGTCCGCCCCGAACGGCACGCCGGACTACAACTACGACGCCGTCGCCGGCCTCGACGCGCCGCTGACCTACGCCATCGACGTCTCCAAGCCGGCCGGGTCGCGGATCACCGACCTCGCCTACGACGGGAAGCCGGTGACCGACGACCAGCAGTTCGCGCTGGCGGTGAACAACTACCGCCAGTCCGGCGGCGGCGGCTTCCCGCACGTCTCGACCGCGCCGGTGATCTACAACCAGCAGAACGAGATCCGTCAGCTGCTCATCGACTGGGTCGTCGAGCACGGCACGATCGACCCCGAGGAGTTCGCCTCGGTCGACTGGCAGCTGGTCTCCGGCGGCAAGCCGATCACGATCAGCTGACGGCGGCTGCTCCGGGCGGCCCGGGGGGGGTCGGGCTGCCCGGAATCGGCCATGTGACGCGACGTTCGCCGCTCTGTAGGCACGCTGCAGCGTGCCTACAGAGCGGGGAACAGCGCGTTGCAGCAGCGAACAGCGCGTTACATGCCCGGCGGCCGGCTCACTCGCCGCGGAACACCGGCGGCCGGCGCTCGGCGAAGGCCATGACGCCCTCGACGACGTCGGCGGTGCGCAGGAGCAGCGACTGTCCGGACCGCTCCCGCTCGAGGGCCGGGTCGAGCTGGGTGAGGGTGGCTGCGTTGACGGCCCGCTTGCTGGCGGCCAGCGCCAGGGGCGGGCCGGCGGCGAGCCGCGCGGCCAGGTCGGCCACCACGTCGGCGAACGACTCGTCGGGCGCCAGGTGGCTGACCAGCCCGGCGTCGTACGCCTCCCGGGCGCCGAGCGGCTCGGCGAGCAGGGCCATCCGCATCGCGCGGGCCCGGCCCACGGCCGCCGCGACGGTGGCGGACGCCCCGCCGTCGACCATCAGCCCGACCTTGGCGAAGGGCAGCAGGAACGACGCCGACTCGGCCGCGACGACCAGGTCGCACGCCAGCGCCGCGGAGCAGCTGACGCCGGCGGCGACGCCGTTGACCGCCGCGACGACCGGCTTGTCGCAGGTGGTGATGGCCCGGATCCAGCGGTTCGCGGTGTCCATCGAGGTGTCGTCGATCGTGTAGCGCCCGGAGATGTCCGCCCCGGTGCTGAACGCCCGGCCGGTGCCGGTGAGGACCACGACCCGCACGTCGTCGCGGGCGGTGGCCCGCTCGAGCTCGGCGGCCATCAGCACCGGCATGTCCGGGGTCAGCGCGTTGAGCGCCTGCGGCCGGTCCATGGTCAGCCGCAGCACCCCGTCGGTGAGCTCGACGCGGACCTCCGGAGCCGGCTCAGGCAACGTCGACACCGGCCTCGCGCAGCTCGGCCAGCGCGGCCTCGGTCGTGGCGGGCGCGACGCCGGCGCACAGGTCGAGCAGCACCCGCGTGGCGAAGCCGGCGGCCGCCGCGTCCAGGGCGGTCGCGCGCACGCAGTGGTCGGTCGCGATCCCGCAGACGTCGACCTCGGTGATCCCGCGCGCGCGGAGCCAGTCGGTCAGGGTCGAGCCGTCCTCGGCGAGCCCCTCGAAGCCGGAGTACGCCGCCGCGTGCTCCCCCTTGCGGAAGACCGCCTCGAACGGTGCGGGGTCGAGCTCGGGGTGGAAGTCCTCGCCGGTCGTCCCGACCTCGCAGTGCCGCGGCCAGGAGTGCACGAAGTCCGGGTCGTTCGACCAGTGGTCGCCGGGGTCGCGGTGGTGGTCCTTGGTCGCCACCACGTGCGCCCAGTCGGAGGCGCTCGGCCCACCGTCGGCCCGGCGCCGGAGCACCGCGGTCACGTCGCGGGCGACCTGCGCCCCGCCGGTCACGGGCAGCGATCCGCCCTCGCAGAAGTCGTTCTGGACGTCGACGACGACGAGCGCTCGAGTCATGCGGCGAGGCTAGTGCAGGCGCGGGGGCGCGCTCGCTCAGTCCAGCCGGACCGTCGGGATGACCGGCTCGCCGCGCGACATCTGCTGCGCGGCGAGGGGCAGCTCGGCGCGCGAGCGCAGGTGGCGGTCGCGGGCGGCCTCGAGCGGCTCGCGCCCGACCACCTCGCCGGCGCGCACCAGCGGCACGAGCAGCTCGCGGTCGTCGCCGTCGTCGTCGGGCACCCGGCCGGTCCCGACGACCTCGGCCTCGGCGGTGCCGTCGGCGCGACGGCGGCGCAGGGCGTACTTGCGGCCGCCGTAGGACACCTTGTCGGCGCTCCGCTTCGCCACCGGCACCATGGACCCGTCGTCGGCCTCGCGGGCGACGAGCTTGTAGACGAAGCCGCTGGTCGGGTGGCCCGAGCCGGTCACCAGCTGCGTGCCGACGCCGTACCCGTCGACCGGCGCCGCGGCGAGCGCCGCGATGGCGTACTCGTCGAGGTCGCTGGTCACGATGATCCGCGTGCCGGTCGCACCGAGGGAGTCCAGCTGGTCGCGGACCTGCTGGGCCAGCGAGCCGAGGTCGCCGGAGTCCAGGCGCACCGCGCCGAGGTCGGTGCCGGCGACCTCGACGCCCACCCGCACGGCCTCGGCGATGTCGTAGGTGTCGACCAGCAGCGTGGTGCCGGTGCCGAGCGAGGCGACCTGCGCGCGGAACGCATCGGCCTCGGTGTCGTGGAGCAGGGTGAAGCTGTGCGCCGAGGTGCCCGAGGTGGGCACGCCGTACCGCTGCCGGGCGGCGAGGTTCGAGGTCCCCGAGAAGCCCGCGACGTACGCCGCCCGCGCGGCCGCGACGGCCGCCTCCTCGTGGGTGCGCCGGGAGCCCATCTCCAGGCAGGGGCGCTCGCAGGAGACCATCGTCATCCGCGAGGCCGCCGACGCGATCGCGGAGTCGTGGTTGTAGATCGAGAGCAGCACCGTCTCCAGCAGCACCGCCTCGGCGAAGGTCGACTCCACCACCACCAGCGGCGAGTGCGGGAAGTACACCTCGCCCTCGGGGTAGCCCCAGACGTCCCCGGAGAAGCGGTACGACGCCAGCCACTCCCGCGTCGGCTCGTCGACGACGTCCTCGAGCACGGCCAGCGCCTGCTCGTCGAAGCGGAAGGACTCGATGGCGTCGAGCGCCCGGCCCACGCCGGCCACCACGCCGTACCTGCGGCCGTCGGGCAGGCGCCGCGGGAACAGCTCGAAGACCGAGCGGCGCTCGGCGGTCCCGGCGGCCAGCGCGGCCTGCAGCATGGTGAGCTCGTAGTGGTCGGTGAGCAGCGCCGTGGACGGCGCCGTGGACAGCACCGTGGACGCCGACGGCGCGGTCGAGGGTGAGGTGGTCACGGGAGAAGAGTGCCCACTTCCCGCTGTGACACCATGGCGGGGTGTCCGCCGCCAGTCCCGTCGAGGTCGAGCCGACCATCACTCCCGACGAGCTCACCTTCCTCTCCAAGCCCTGGGTGACCATCGTCTGGAACGACCCGGTCAACCTGATGTCGTACGTCACCTACGTGTTCCAGAAGTACTTCGGGTACGACAAGAAGAAGGCCGAGAAGCTGATGATGGAGGTCCACGAGGACGGCAAGTCCGTCGTCAGCCACGGGACCCGCGAGGAGATGGAGCGCGACGTGCAGGCGATGCACGAGTACGGCCTCTGGGCGACGATGGAGCGCGCCGAGTGAGCGGCTTCGCACGCCACCGACGCAGCGGGCGGGTCATCGCCAACTTCACCGGCTTCGAGGCCGACCTGCTGCGCTCGCTGGCCTCCCAGGTCGTCGAGCTGCTCCGCAACGAGGCGGCGGTGCCGAGCGAGACCCAGGACCCGTTCGAGGCCCTGATGGACTTCACCGGCCCCACCACCGAGCCGGACGACCCGGTGCTCGCGCGGCTCTTCCCGACGGCGTACCGCGACGACGCCGAGGCCGCCTCGGAGTTCCGGCGCTACACCGAGGGGGCGCTGCGCGATGGGAAGGCCCGCGCGGCCGCCACGATCATCGACGGCCTCGAGGAGGCCGGGCTGCCCGCGGAGCTGACCGAGGACGGCCTGATGATCGACGTCGAGCTCGACGAGCCGACCGCCGAGACCTGGATGCGGTCCTTCACCGACATCCGGCTCGCGCTGGCGACCCGTCTCGGCGTGGAGGACGGCGACGAGGAGTACTGGTACGCCCTCCCCGACGACGACCCCCGCGGCCAGGCCCACGACATCTACGAGTGGGTCGGCTACCTGCAGGAGACGCTCGTCGAGTCGCTGACCGCGCGTCGCTGAGGACCGGCCGCCCGGCGGGTGGGACACTCGGCGGCGTGCCGATCCCGCCCTTCGTCGCCGAGCTCCGCGAGCTCATCGGCACCCGGGAGCTGTGGCTGCCCGGCGTGACCGCCGTCGTGCGTCGTGGGGACGAGATCCTGCTGACCGAGCGGGTCGACAACGGCCGCTGGGCTCCCGTGACCGGCATCGTCGACCCCGGCGAGGAGCCGGCCGTCGCCGCCCGCCGCGAGGCGCTCGAGGAGGCCGGTGTCGAGATCTCGGTCGACCGGCTCGCGGCCGTCAGCGCCAGCCCGCGGATCACCCACCCCAACGGCGACCGGGGCGTCTACCTCGACCTGACCTTCGCCTGCTCCTGGGTCGCGGGGGAGCCGCACGCGGCCGACGACGAGAACACCGACGTGCGCTGGTGGCCGGTCGCGGACCTGCCGCCCATGCAGGACTGGATGCTCGCCCGGATCGAGGCCGGGCTGTCCGACGAGGTCGCCGCCCGGTTCATCGCCTGACCCGGCGCCGGGTCTCCGGCGCCGGGCGGCGCGCACCCGCCAGACGACTCAGACGACCCCGAGCGACAGCATCGCGTCGGCGACCTGGAGGAACGAGGAGATGTTGGCGCCGGCGACGTAGTTGCCGGGGGTGCCGTACTCGTCGGCCGCGGTCGCGCAGCGCTCGTGGACGCCGACCATGATGTCGCGCAGCCGCTCCTCGGTGTGGGCGAAGGACCAGGAGTCGCGCGAGGCGTTCTGCTGCATCTCCAGGGCGCTGGTGGCGACACCGCCGGCGTTGGCGGCCTTGCCCGGCGCGAAGAGCACGCCGCGCTCCTGGAACACGCGGGTCGCCTCGGGCGTGCACGGCATGTTGGCGCCCTCGGCGACGACGAGCACGCCGTTGTCGACCAGCACCTGGGCGGCGTCGGCGTCGAGCTCGTTCTGCGTGGCGCAGGGGAGGGCGACCTCGCACGGCACGTCCCACACGCGGCCGTCGGCGACGAACGTCGCGCCGGGGCGCTGGTCGGCGTACGCCGAGAGCCGGGCCCGGTCGACCTCCTTGACCTGCCGCAGCAGGGCGATGTCGAGGCCGGCCTCGTCGACGACGTACCCCGAGGAGTCCGAGCAGGCGACGACCTGCGCACCGAGCTCGGCGGCCTTCTGCGCGGCGTAGATCGCGACGTTGCCCGACCCCGAGACCACGACCCGCCGGCCCGAGAGCGACCGGTCGGAGGTGCGCAGCATCTCCTCGGTGAAGAACACCGTGCCGTAGCCGGTGGCCTCGGTGCGGACCTGCGAGCCGCCGTACGCCAGTCCCTTGCCGGTGAGCACGCCGGACTCGTAGCGGTTGGTGATCCGCTTGTACTGCCCGAACAGGTAGCCGATCTCGCGGCCGCCGACGCCGATGTCGCCGGCGGGGACGTCGGTGTACTCCCCGAGGTGGCGGTAGAGCTCGGTCATCAGGGACTGGCAGAAGCGCATGACCTCGGCGTCGCTGCGGCCCTTGGGGTCGAAGTCCGACCCGCCCTTGCCGCCGCCGATGGGCATGCCGGTCAGCGCGTTCTTGAAGATCTGCTCGAAGCCGAGGAACTTCACGATCCCGAGGTAGACCGACGGGTGGAACCGCAGGCCGCCCTTGTAGGGGCCGAGCGCGGAGTTGAACTCGACGCGGAAGGCGCGGTTGATCTGCACGCGGCCCCGGTCGTCGGTCCACGGCACCCGGAAGATCAGCTGGCGCTCGGGCTCGCAGAGCCGCTCGATGACGGCCTCGTCGACGTAGTGCTGGTGCTTGCGCACGACCGGTCCGAGCGACTCGAGCACCTCGAGCACCGCCTGGTGGAACTCGCGCTCGCCGGGGTTGCGGGCGAGCACCGTCTCGTAGTGCGGCTGCAGCAGCGGGTCCAGGGTGTCCATGGACCGAGCCTAGGCAGCGGCTCGGTCTGGTCCGGAGACCGGGCGGGGTGTCCGTCATGCGGGACGCCTCGCCTAGGCTCGTGACGTGCTCACCATCGACCAGGCGACGTACGACGCCATCGTCCGGCACGCGAAGCGCGACCACCCCGACGAGGCGTGCGGCATCGTGGCCGGCCCCGAGGGCAGCGACCGCCCCGAGCGGCTCGTCGAGATGGTCAACGCGGCGGGGAGCCCGACCTTCTACGAGTTCGACTCCACCGAGCTGCTCGAGCTGTACAAGCAGATGTGGGACAACGACGAGGAGCCGGTCGTGATCTACCACTCCCACACCGCGACCGAGGCCTACCCCAGCCGCACCGACATCGGCCTGGCCAGCGAGCCCGGCGCCCACTACGTGCTCGTCAGCACCCGGGAGCACGGGAATAACGAGGGCCCGGTGGAGTTCAGGTCCTACAGGATCGTCGCCGGCGCGGTGACCGAGGAAGGGGTCACCGTGGTCGCCGCGCTGCCCTGACCGACGCCCCGGCCCCACCCTGATCGCACCTATCGACAACCCCGTCACGAGGAGTCCGACGAACCATGGCCATCGAGGTCCGAATCCCGACCATCCTGCGCACCTACACCGACGGCGAGAAGGCCGTGACCGGTGACGGCGCCAGCCTGAGCGCGCTGATCGACGACCTGGAGGCGAACCACCCCGGCCTCAAGGACCGCCTCATCGACAACGGCGACCTGCGCCGGTTCGTCAACGTCTACATCAACGACGAGGACGTCCGCTTCATCGGCGGCCTCGAGGCCCCGCTCAGCGACGGCGACCAGGTCGTCGTGCTGCCCGCCGTCGCCGGCGGCTGCTGAGCGCGGACGACATGGCCGCGCAGGGAGACCGCCGCACGTTCGTCCTCGTCGACGGCGAGAACATCGACGCGACGCTCGGCAACTCCCTGCTCGGCCGACGGCCGCTCCCCGAGGAGCGGCCCCGCTGGGAGCGGGTGACGGCGTACGCCGAGCAGCTGTGGGGCCAGCCGGTCACCGGCCTGTTCTTCCTCAACGCCTCCAGCGGCCAGCTGCCCAGCAGCTTCGTGCAGGCGCTCCTGGCGATGGACTACCGGCCGGTCCCACTGGCCGGCCGCACCGACGAGAAGGTCGTCGACATCGGCATCCAGCGCACGCTGGACGCGCTGCTGCAGCGCGCCGACGACGTGCTGCTGGTCAGCCACGACGCCGACTTCGCCGAGCACCTCAACCGGCTGCTCGACGAGAGCGCCTACAAGCGCCGCGTCGGCCTCGTCGCCCTGCGCGAGTACGCCAGCGCCCAGTTCGACACCCTCGGCATCCGCGTCCACGACCTCGAGGACGACGTGCGGGCGTTCAACGTCCCGCTGCCCCGCGTGCGGATCATCCCCCTGGACGAGTTCGACCCCGAGCGCTTCCTGCGCTGACGCCCGCGCCGCGGGGGAGCGACCCGACGACCGGAAAGGCATGCTGCACCCATGCGCTACGACAACCTCCTCGCCTCGGTCGGCGGCACCCCGCTGGTCGGGCTGCCCCGCCTCTCGCCCTCCCCGGAGGTGCGGCTGTGGGCGAAGCTGGAGGACCGCAACCCGACCGGCTCGATCAAGGACCGCCCGGCACTGCGGATGATCGAGCAGGCCGAGGCCGACGGACTGCTCCGCCCGGGCTGCACCATCCTCGAGCCGACGTCGGGCAACACCGGCATCTCGCTGGCGATGGCGGCCAAGCTCAAGGGCTACCGGATCGTCTGCGTGATGCCGGAGAACACCTCCGAGGAGCGCCGCCAGCTGCTGCGGATGTGGGGCGCGGAGATCATCTCCTCACCGGCCGCCGGCGGGTCCAACGAGGCCGTCCGCGTCGCCAAGCGGGTCGCCGACGAGCACCCGGACTGGGTGATGCTCTACCAGTACGGCAACGCCGCCAACGCGCTCGCCCACGAGGAGGGGACAGGCCCCGAGCTGCTGGCCGACCTCCCCGGCATCACCCACTTCGTGGCCGGCCTCGGCACCACGGGCACGCTGATGGGGGTCAGCCGGTTCTTCCGCCGGGCCAAGCCCGACGTGCGGATCGTGGCGGCCGAGCCACGGTACGGCGAGCTCGTCTACGGGCTGCGCAACCTCGACGAGGGGTTCGTGCCCGAGCTGTACGACGCCGACCTGATCGACTCCCGGTTCTCCGTCGGCCCGCGCGACGCGGTGCGCCGCGTGCGGGAGCTGCTCGAGCTCGAGGGCATCTTCGCCGGCATCTCGACCGGTGCGATCCTGCACGCCGCGCTCGGCCAGGCCGCCAAGGCGGTCAAGGCCGGCGAGAGCGCCGACATCGCCTTCGTCGTGTGCGACGGCGGCTGGAAGTACCTCTCTACCGGCGCCTACGAGGGCACCGTCGACGAGGCCGAGGACCGCCTCGAGGGCCAGCTGTGGGCCTGACCCGGCTCCTGCTCGCGGTGCTCCTCGGCGCCGCGCTGCTGGTCGCGACGCCCGGGGCCGCCGGAGCGCAGCCGGTGCCGACGCAGCCGCCGCTGGTCAAGGGCGAGCCGGTGTACGGCGAGCGGCTCGTCGCCGGGGCGGGCACCTGGGACACCGGTGCCGGCTCCGGCTCCGAGGAGCTGACCCTCACCTACCAGTGGCTGCGTGCCGGCGAGGCCGTACCGGGCGCCACCGGCCGCACGCTCCGGCTCGGGCTCGACGACCTCGGCCGCCGCATCAGCGTCGCCGTCACCGCCACGGACCCGGCCGGGGAGAGCGCCACCGCGGTCTCCGCGCCCACCGCCCGGGTCGAGCGGGCCGACTTCGACGTGCGGGCGAGGCCGCGGGTCGCGGGCGTCGCCCGCTTCGGGCGCAGCGTCGCGCTGCGCGCCGGCGACGTCCGGCCCGCGCCGACGCGCACGCGCACCCGGTGGACCGTCGCCGGCGAGCCCGTCGCCGGCGAGCGCGGCCGGGCCTACCGCGTCCGGCCCGGTGACGTCGGCCGGCGGCTGCGGGGAGTGGTGACCCTCCGCGCGCCGGGCCATCGCACGACGGTCCTGCGCACCGCCGCGCGGCGGGTCGAGCACCGCGTCGACGTGCGCCGCACGGTCACCTACTCGGTGCAGACCCGCGGCCGGATCACCACCAGCCTCGCGACGTTCCGCCGCCAGGCGCAGGAGACCTACCTCGACGCCCGCGGCTGGCGCGGCGGGGGAGTCCGCTTCGTGCCGGTCCGGCGCGGTGGCTCGTTCACGCTCGTGCTCGCGGCGGCCGCGGAGGTGCCGCGGTTCAGCCCGGTCTGCAGCGCCACGTGGAGCTGCCGGGTGGGTCGCTACGTGGTGATCAACCAGGAGCGGTGGAAGCACGCCTCACCGGCCTGGAACGCCGCCCGCGGAGCCCTGCGCGACTACCGCCACATGGTCGTGAACCACGAGACCGGCCACTGGCTGGGCCGCGGCCACGCCTCGTGCGGCGGCCCGGGCCAGCTCGCCCCGGTCATGCAGCAGCAGTCCAAGGGGCTCGGCGGGTGCCGGTTCAACCCGTGGCCCACCCTCGGCGAGCTGCGCTGACCGAGTCGGCCCGGTCGCTCGATCGTCCGAGTCGGCTCAGTCGGCGGTGACGTCGAGCGGGTCGGTCCGGCCGAACGCGCTGCCCGGCACCGGGTCGAGCCCGAGCAGGCCGGTCACCACGTTGGCCAGGTCGCCGTTGCGGACCGGCTGCTTCCCGGCGTACGACGTGCGCGTGCGGCCGGGTGCCCTGCGGTCGGCGTTGAGCGCGTACAGGTCGGCCGGCTCGATGCCGGGCCCCCAGACCAGGAACGGCACCCGGTAGTTGGCGTACCGCGTCGCGTCGAAGTGGTCGCGGCCCTTGCCGCCGTGATCGGCGGTGAGAACGACGGTCAGCTCCCTCCGCAGCTCCTCGTCGGCCTCGACGGCCCGCAGGAGCTTGCCGAGCAGCCGGTCGGTGCGGGCGACGGCGTCGAGGTAGGGCTGGGACATGAAGCCGTTCGCGTGACCGGCGACGTCCGGTGTGGCGAGGTGGAGGAAGGTCAGTGCGCGGTCCTGGTGCAGCAGGTCGCGCCGGGCCGCCTTGACCAGCGCGAGCGGGTCCTCGTCGTAGGTCAGCGCGTCCACGCCCTGCGGCCAGGAGCGCTCGAAGAGCGTGAACTTCTCCTTCCCGGTGAAGACCGCCGACTCCCCGCCGCCGGCGTGCACGACGCTGAAGACCGAGGCGACGGCGTGGCCGGCGGCTCGCTGGACGGTCGTGCCGGGCCGGTGGGTGTTCCAGGTGACGCCGTGGCCGCCGCGCGCCCGGTCGACGCGCCGCCCGGTGACCATGCCGGTGTGGTTGGGCAGCGTCAGCGTCAGCTCCCGCTCGGTCCGGGCCGCCGTCGTCGCCGCGCCCTCGGCGAGCAGGCGGTGCAGCACCGGGGTGCGGGCCCTGCCGAGCCGGTTCAGCGCGGCGGGGTTCAACCCGTCGACGGAGACCGCCAGCACGCGGCCGTCCGGGGCGACGGCGCGCTCGGCCGGCTCCGCGCGCTCGGCCGGAGCCGGGGGCGCGGAGGTGCAGGAGAGGGACAGCAGGCCCGTGACGAGGGCGGCTACGAGGGAGGTCCGGCGCACCGGACCACGCTAACCCCGCCTCCGGCCCCGGTGTGACGTGCGCCGGGTTCCGGCGTGACGCTGCTCAAGAGTCCGTGCCTTCGGGGGTGGTTGCGCCTAACGTTGCGTCTCGTGCCGCTCGTGTCCAGTCCCGCAGCCGTCGGGGACCTCGACGCCCCCATCGGCATCTTCGACTCCGGCTTCGGCGGGCTGACGGTGGCACGGTCGGTCATCGACCAGCTGCCCCACGAGTCCATCGCCTACGTCGGCGACACCGCTCGCCAGCCGTACGGCCCCAAGCCGATCGGCGAGGTCCGGGAGTACGCCCTGGAGTGCCTCGACCACCTCGTCGAGCAGGGGGTCAAGGCGCTGGTGATCGCGTGCAACTCCGCCAGCGCCGCGATGCTGCGCGACGCCCGCGAGCGGTACGACGTGCCGGTCGTCGAAGTGATCTACCCCGCCACGCGGCGTGCGGTGGCCGCCAGCCGCACCGGGCGGATCGGCGTGATCTGCACCCGTGCGACCGCCGAGTCGATGGCGTACGACGACGCCTTCGCCGCGGCGCCCCAGGTCGAGCTCCTCACCCGGGCCTGCCCCCGCTTCGTCGACTTCGTCGAGGCCGGCGTGACCGGCGGCCCGGAGCTGATCGAGGCCGCGCACGAGTACCTCGACCCGCTGATCGAGGCGCGCGTCGACACGCTGATCCTCGGCTGCACGCACTACCCCCTGCTGACCGGTGTCATCTCCTACGTGATGGGCGACGCCGTCACCCTGGTCAGCAGTGCCGAGGAGTGTGCGAAGGACGTGTACAAGATGCTGACCGCCACCGGCCTGATGCGCGGCTCCGGGGAGCCGGCGTACTCCTTCGTCACCACGGGCTCGCCCGCCGAGTTCGAGACGATCGGCCGGCGGTTCCTCGGCCCCGAGATGGTCGCGGCCGGCCAGTTCGCCGGGGGCCTGCGGTGAGGCTCACGGTCGTCGGGTGCTCGGGGTCCTACCCGGGCCCGACGTCCCCCGCCAGCTGCTACCTGCTCGAGGCCGAGCACGACGACGGCACCGGTCCGCGCACCTGGCGCGTGCTGGTCGACCTCGGCAGCGGGGCGCTCGGACCGTTGCAGGCGGTCGTGGACCCGCTGAGCATCGACGCGGTGCTGCTCAGCCACCTGCACGCCGACCACTGCCTCGACCTGTGCGGCTACCACGTGCTGCGGCGCTACCACCCAGACGGTGCGCAGCCGCGGATCCCGGTTTACGGCCCCGAGGGGACCGCGGACCGGATGGCCCGGGCCTACGACCTGCCGCTCGAGACGGGCATGCACGAGGAGTTCGACTTCCGGGTGTGGGACGGCCCGGTCCGGGTGGGGCCGTTCGCGGTCGACCCGGTGCCGGTCGACCACCCGGTCCCGGCGTTCGGGCTGCGGATCGAGGCGGACGGCGCGGTGCTGGCCTACAGCGGCGACACCGGCCCGTGCACCGGCCTGGACCGCGTCGCGACCGACGCCGACCTCTTCCTCGCCGAGGCGTCGTTCGAGGAGGGCGTCGACAACCCGCCGAACCTGCACCTCACCGGCGCCGAGTGCGGCGACACCGCCACCCGCGCGGCCGCGCGCCGGCTGGTGCTGACCCACGTGCCGCCGTGGCACGACCCGGCCGTCGTGCTGGCCGAGGCGACCGCGACGTACGACGGTCCCGTCGAGCTCGCCCGCCCCGGCTCGGTCTACGAGCTCGGCTCCTGACGCCCCGCGCCGGTCCGCCTCAGACGAGCCCGGCGTCGTGCACGCAGATCGCGATCTGCACCCGGTTGGTGACGACCAGCTTGTCGAAGAGCCGGGACACGTGCGCCTTCACGGTCGGCACCGAGAGGTGGAGCTCCCGGGCGATCTCGGCGTTGCTCAGTCCGCGCCCGACCGCCAGGGCCACCTCGCGCTCCCGCTCGGTGAGCAGCGCCAGCCGCCGCTCGGCGCGGAGCGCGCGGTCGTCGGCGGGCTCGGCGTGCGCCGCGCGCAGCCGGTCGATGAGGGTCCGCGTCACCGAGGGGGAGAGCATCGGTTCCCCGTCGGCGACCTTGCGCAGCGCCTCGACGATCCGGGCCGGCGGGGTGTCCTTGAGCAGGAACCCGTCGGCACCCGCGGCCAGCGCCTCGACCACGTGCTCGTCGGCGTCGAACGTCGTCAGCACGATCACCCGCGGCGGGTCGGGCAGCCGGTGCAGCCGCCGGGTGGCCTCCAGCCCGTCAAGCACCGGCATCCGGATGTCCATCAGCACCACGTCGGGCCGCAGCGAGTCGCCGAGCAGCACGCCCTCGCGGCCGTTCCCGGCCTCGCCCACGACCTCCAGGTCGGCCTGTCCGCCGAGCATCAGCGACAGCGCCGACCGCACCAGCGGGTCGTCGTCGACGACCAGCACCCGGACCGGCCGCGCCGCGGGGCCGGCCACGGCACCGGCCGCCGGGCCGGTCACGCCGCCCACGGCAGCCACCCGTGCAGCACGAACGCCCCACTGTCGCGGCGGTGCTCCAGGCGCCCGCCGCGCAGCTCGGCGCGCTCCGACAGCCCGACCAGGCCGAGCCCGGCACCCGGGGTGACGCCCGTCCCGAAGCCGAGCGGGTTGCGCAGGCAGACGTCCACGCCGTGCTCGGGGGAGCCGCTCACCTCGATGGTCAGCAGTGCCCCCGGAGCGTGCTTGCGGGCGTTGGTGATCCCCTCTTGGACGATCCGGTAGACCGTGCGGCCGACGCCGTCGGGCACCGGGCCCGCCGTGCGGTCGACCCGGTCGAGGTGCTCGACGTGCAGCCCCGCCTCGGTCGCCTCGGCCACGAGCCGGGGGACGTCGTCGTACGTCGGCTGCGGGGTGTGGACGACCTCGCCGGTGTCCTCGTCGCGAAGGACGCCGAGCACGCCGCGCAGGTCGGTCAGCGCCTCGTGCGCCTTGTCCTGGATGACCGCCGCGCTGGCCCGCATCTGCTCGGCCGAGAGGTCCTCGCGGAAGCTCAGCGCCCCCGCGTGGAGCGAGATCTGGGAGATCCGGTGGGCCAGCACGTCGTGCATCTCCCGCGCGATGCGAGCCCGCTCGGTGCTGCGGGCGCGTGCGACCCGCAGCTCCTGCTCGGCCTCCGCGCGCTCGGCGCGGTGCCGCAGCGTCCAGAGCAGCTCGCGGCGGGAGCCGAGGTACATGCCCCAGCCGATGCACGCCGCCAGCACGATGACGTTGAGGGTGGTCAGCAGCCACAGCGGGTCGCCGCCGTCGTCCTGGGTGATCGTGAACAGCTGGGCGCCGGCCAGCCCCACGACGAAGACCACGGCGAGCTGCTGCCACCGCCGGCGGGTGGCGACGGAGACCGCCGCCAGCGTCGCCGGCCCGGCCGCCACGCCGGAGATCCCGGCGAACGCGCTGGTCAGCAGGGCGACCGCGAGCGGCCACTGCCGCCGCCGGGTCACCAGGAGGTAGGACACCAGCCCCAGGCCGAGGTCGAGCCAGAACAGCCAGCGGGCCTCCCGCAGCTGCGCCCCGGCCACCGGCAGCCACACGATCGCGGTCAGCGCGAGCATGGCGAGCAGCCGCCACGTCAGCCCCCAGGGCGTCAGCGGCGGCTGGAAGTCCTCGGGGCCCGGCCGGTCCACGGGGCCAGGCTAGGGCCGCCCGGCGACGTACCGTCAGCCTGCGCCGGTCGGCACCGGCCCCCTACTTTCGTCACCCCCGCCACCGCCGCGCGTCCGGTGCGCGGCGCCAAGCCCTTCGGGCAGGGTGGTCACCATGATCAAGGTCGACCGACTGACCAGGACGTACGGCGGCTTCACCGCCGTCGACGACGTGAGCTTCACCTGCCAACCCGGCCGCGTGACCGGCTTCCTCGGACCCAACGGGGCCGGGAAGACGACCACGATGCGGATCATGGTGGGTCTGACCCCGGCCACGAAGGGGCAGGTGACGATCGGCGGGCTGGACTACCACGACATCCCCAACCCCGGCCGCCACGTCGGGGTGCTCCTCGACGCCGGCGCCCAGCACGCCGGGCGCACCGGCCGCGAGATCCTCACCCTCGGCGCGAAGACGATGGGCCTGCCCATGTCGCGGGTCGACGAGATGCTGGCGCTGGTCTCGCTGACCGACGCCGAGGCCACGCGGCGGATGCGCAACTACTCCCTCGGCATGAAGCAGCGGCTCGGCATCGCCCACGCCCTGCTCGGCGACCCGTCGGTGCTGATCCTCGACGAGCCCGCCAACGGCCTGGACCCGGCCGGCATCCGCTGGATGCGCGACCTGCTCAAGGGCTACGCAAACCGCGGCGGCACCGTGCTGCTCTCCAGCCACCTGCTCAATGAGGTCGAGCTGGTCGCCGACGAGATGATCCTCATCGGTCGCGGCCGGATCGTCGCCCAGGGCGACAAGAAGACCCTGCTGGCCCAGTCGGGCCCGGCCGCGGCGTACGTCACCGCGCTCGACAACGACGCCCTGGCCGGCGCGCTGCGGGCCCAGGGCCACACGGTCACGCCGGCCGGCGAGGGCCTGCGGGTCGACGCCGAGCCCGTCGACGTCGGCCGCGCCGCCCTCCAGGCGGGGGTCGTCCTGACCGACCTGCGCAACGGCCGCCGCGGGCTGGAGGACCTCTTCCTCGAGCTCACCGCCGGCACCCAGCGCGAGGGCCACCCCGCCGCCGCGACCCAGCTCCAGGACCCGAACCAGCCGCAGCAGCAGCACCAGCAAGGAGCCCAGGCATGAGCACCGCACCCACCGCTCCCATGACCCTCGACGTCTCGGGCACGCCGAAGGTGCCGTTCGCCCGGCTGGTGTCGGTCGAGCTGCGCAAGATCTACGACACCCGCGCCGGCCGCTGGCTGCTGGGCGCGATCGTCCTGATCACCGCGGCGATCATGACGATCTTCTTCTTCGCCGCCGACCAGCCCGAGCGCACGTTCGGCAACTTCATCGGCATCTCCGCCACCCCGCAGGGCTTCCTGCTCCCGGTCCTCGGCATCCTGCTGGTGACCAGCGAGTGGTCCCAGCGGACCGCGATGGTCACCTTCGCCCTCGAGCCGTCGCGGACGAAGGTGATCGGCGCCAAGACCGTCGCCGCGCTCATCTTCGGCGTCGCGGCCTTCGCCGCCGCCCTCGTGGTGGCCGCCGTGTGCACGATGCTGGGCGGGGCCGACGGCGGCTTCGACGACGTCGAGACGAAGCTCTTCGTGCTGTTCCTCGCGCTGCAGCTGCTCACGATCCTGCAGGGCCTGGCCTACGGCCTGATCCTGCTCAACACCCCCGCGGCGATCGTGACGTTCTTCGTGCTGCCGATCGCCTCGAGCATCGTGTTCAGCCTGGTCTCGGCGCTGGAGGACCTCGCGCCCTGGCTGGACCTCAGCACCGCGCAGGCACCGCTGTTCAACAGCTTCGGCGGGTCCGGGCTGTCCGGTGAGGAGTACGCCCAGCTGGCCACGACCTCGCTGATCTGGATCGTGCTGCCGTTCGTCCTCGGTTGGATCCGCGTGCTGCGGGCCGAGGTCAAGTAGCCCGGTCCCGTCCCCGGCTCACCGTCGTCGGCCCGGCCCTCTAGCGTGGTCCCCATGACACGCGAAGACGGCCGGGCCGACGACGAGCTGCGCCCCGTGAAGATCACCCGCGGCTGGCTGGACCACGCCGCGGGCTCGGTGCTGGTGGAGTTCGGGAAGACCCGCGTCCTCTGCGCCGCCTCCGCCTCCGAGGGCGTCCCGCGCTGGCGCAAGGGCTCCGGCCTGGGCTGGGTCACCGCGGAGTACGCCATGCTCCCGGCCGCCACGAACACCCGCTCGGACCGGGAGTCGGTCAAGGGCCGCATCGGCGGCCGCACCCACGAGATCAGCCGGCTCATCGGCCGCTCGCTGCGCGCGGTGATCGACTACCAGGCGCTGGGGGAGAACACCATCGTCCTGGACTGCGACGTGCTCCAGGCCGACGGCGGCACCCGCACCGCGGCGATCACCGGGGCCTACGTCGCGCTGGCCGACGCCGTCGCCTCGCTGCGCGCCGCCGGCGCGCTGAAGGGCGAGCCGCTGACCGGCTCGGTCGCCGCGATCAGCGTGGGCATCATCGACGGCGTCCCCCGCCTCGACCTGCCCTACGTCGAGGACGTCCGCGCCGAGACCGACATGAACGTCGTGATGACCGGGGCCGGCAAGTTCGTGGAGGTCCAGGGCACCGCGGAGGGCGCCGCGTTCGACCGCAGCGAGCTCGACGCGCTGCTCGGGCTCGCCGAGAAGGGCTGCGCGGACCTCACCCGCCTGCAGCAGGAGGCGCTCGCCCGGTGAAGGTCTTCCTGGCCTCGCGCAACGCGAAGAAGCTCGCGGAGATGGAGCGCATCCTGCGCGAGCACGCACCCGCCATCGAGGTCGTCGGCCTCGACGACGTGCCGGCGTACGACGAGCCGGTCGAGGACCAGCCGACCTTCGAGGGCAACGCCCTGCTCAAGGCCCGGGCCGGCCTGGCCGCCACCGGGCTGCCCTCCCTGGCCGACGACTCGGGCATCTGCGTCGACGCGCTCAACGGCATGCCGGGCGTCCTGTCCGCCCGTTGGTCGGGACCGCCGAAGTCCGACGAGCGCAACAACGAGCTGCTGCTCGCCCAGCTGTCCGACGTGCCCGACGAGCGGCGGGGCGCCCACTTCACCTGCGCCGTGGCCTTCTGCCACCCCGGTGGCGAGCTGGTCGTGCACGGGCGGATGGACGGCCGGGTGCTGCACGGGGTCCGGGGGACCGGCGGCTTCGGGTACGACGTGCTGTTCGAGGCCGACGACCACCCGGGGCGCTCCACGGCGGAGCTGACCCGCGAGGACAAGGACGCCATCTCCCACCGCGGCCGCGCGCTGCGCGAGATCGCCCCGCTCGTCGCCGACGCGCTCGGCTGACCGCTCAGGCGACGGGCGTCGACCCGGCGGGAGCGGTGCCGCGGCGGACGAGGACCTTGGTGAGCAGCAGCCCCCACAGGGCCGCGAAGACGAACATGAAGACCGAGTAGACCGCCGCGGGCACCGAGATCTCGGTGTTGTCGAGCACCTCGACAGCGACGAAGATGGCCAGCGTGGCGTTGTGCACGCCGATCTCCATCGACGACGCGACCGCCTGGGCCTCGCGGACGCCGGCCGCGCGCGGCACGACGTACCCCACGACGAGGGAGAGGGCGCAGAAGACCGCGGCGGCGAGGCCGACGTCGGCGAGGTACTCGCCGACGCTCGAGCGCTGGTCGACCAGGATGCCGAGCACCAGGACGGCCAGGATGACCGCCGAGCCGGTGCGCACCGGTCGGTCCATGCGCAGCGCGAACGCCTCCGCGCGGGCACGCACCAGCATGCCGAGCACGACCGGCACGAGGACGACCGCGAAGACCTCGACCACCTTGGAGAACTGCAGGGAGACCTCGTCGCCGAGGCCGTAGTGGTCGATCGCGAGGTTGGTGATCACCGGCAGGGACGCGATGGCCACCACCGAGTTGATCGCGGTCAGCGACACGTTCAGCGCCACGTCGCCGCGGAACAGGTGGCTGAACAGGTTCGCGCTGGTCCCGCCGGGGCTCGCAGCCAGCAGCATCATGCCGACCGCCAGCAGCGGCGGGAGGTCCAGCAGCTCCACGAGGCCGAAGCAGAGCAGGGGCAGCAGGAGGAGCTGGCAGGCCAGGGCGACCGCCACGGCGCGCGGGGCGCGGGCGACGCGACGGAAGTCGTCGGGCACGAGGGACAGGCCGAGGCCGAACATGATGATCGCGAGCGCGATCGGCAGGCCGACGGTCGTGAGCGCGGAGTCCATGGCCGGACTCTAGTGACCGGCGTCACAGGCCGCCCGGGAACGGGCTGAGGTCAGTCGTCCTTCTTCTTCGTCTGCGTGGCGAAGGCCTTGGTCGTCAGCCGGTCCGGCAGGTGGGTGGCCAGCTCGGCCATCGCGCGGTTCTTCAACGACCCGGCCACGACGTGCGGCTTGCCGGCGAAGAGTGCGTCGAGCCCGTCCCGGGCGACGTCGTCCGGGTCGTCCTTCGGGCCCTGGCCGAGCGGGGTGTCGAGCAGTCCGGCGCGCCGGAAGAACTCGGTGTCGGTCGGTCCGGGCATCAGCGAGGTGACGACGACGCCGGTGTCCTGCAGCTCGTGGCGGATGCCCTCGGCGAAGGAGTGCACGAACGCCTTGGACGCGGCGTACGTCGCCTGGAACGGGCTGGGCGCGACGGCGGCGATCGAGGCGGTCATCAGGATCCGGCCGCTGCCGCGGGCCACCATGTCGTCGACCGCCAGCTTCGCGAGGTGGACGGTGGAGCGGACGTTGAGGTCGACCAGGCCGAGGTGGCGCTCCAGGTCGGTGTCGGCGAACGTCCCGCCGACACCCACGCCGGCGTTCAGCGCGACCACGTCGACGGGGCGTCCGGTGCCGGCCGCCTCCTGCCAGAGGTGCGCCACCTCCTCGGGGCGGGTCAGGTCCACCTGCACCGCGCGCACGTCGACGCCCAGCTCGGTCCCCAGGTCGGCCGCGGCGACGTGGATCCCCGGCTCCTCGGCGGTCACCACCACGTCGTACCCCCGGCGGCCGAGCTCGCGGGCGATCGAGAGGCCGATGCCCGTCGACGCGCCGGTCACCAGGGCCAGGCCGGTCTGCTTCGTGTCGTCCATGCCGCACGAGTACCCACGGGTGCGCCCGGAGAGACTCGAACTCTCACTGGCCAGGACCTAAACCTGGTGCCTCTGCCAATTGGGCTACGGGCGCGCGGCGCCGAGTCTAGGGAGCAGGCGTGCTCAGGCCAGCGCAAGGTCCTTGCGCAGCTTCGCGACGTGGCCGGTGGCCTTGACGTTGTACTGCGCGACCTCGACGGCGCCGTCCTCGCCGACCACCACGGTGGAGCGGATGACGCCCTGGACGACCTTGCCGTAGAGCTTCTTCTCCCCGAAGGCGCCCCAGGCGGTCATCACCGACCGGTCGGGGTCGGACAGCAGCCGGATGGTGAGGGCCTCCTTCTCGCGGAACCGCGCGAGCTTCTCGGGCCCGTCCGGTGAGATGCCGAGGACCTCGTAGCCCTGCGCCTGCAGCGAGTCGAGGGAGTCACTGAAGTCGCAGGCCTGCTTGGTGCAGCCCGGGGTCATCGCCGAGGGGTAGAAGTAGACGATCACCTTGCGGCCCCGCAGGTCGCTCAGCGTCACCTGCTCACCGGCGTCGTCGGTGAGCGTGAAGTCCGGTGCGGTGTCGCCGGGGGAGAGGCGGGGCGTCTCGGCCACGAGGGGCTCCTTCTTGCAAGTGATGTGCAACAACCTAGGCTGGGCGGGTACGACGTACCGCCGGGGACCCGACGGTACCGACCAGCACCGACGGTCGAGGCCGCCGCACCGGGAGGAGCCGCTCCATGCACGTGCCCGACGGGTTCCTGGACGCACCGACGTCCGTCGCCACCGGGGTGGTCGCCGCGGGCGCCATCGGCGTCGCCCTCTACAAGGCCCGCACCGAGCTCGACGACCGGACCGCGCCGATGGCCGGCCTGGTCGCGGCGTTCGTGTTCGCGGCCCAGATGATCAACTTCCCGGTCGGTGCCGGCACGAGCGGCCACCTGATGGGCGGGACGCTCGCCGCGGTGCTCGTGGGGCCGTGGACGGGGTTGCTGTGCGTCTCGGTGGTGCTCGTGGTCCAGGCCCTCTTCATGGCCGACGGCGGCATCACCGCGCTCGGCACGAACGTCGTGCTGATCGCCGTGGTCACCGCGCTGGTCGGGTACGTCGTGTTCCGCGCGCTGCAGGCCGTCCTGCCGCGACGGGTGGGCACGGTCGCGCCGGTCGCCGCCGTCGCGGCGTTCGTCTCGGTCCCGGTCGCCGCCGTCGTCTTCAGCCTGCTCTTCGCGGTCGGCGGCACCGCCCCGGTCGACACCGGCAAGGTGCTGACCGCGATGGTGGGCTGGCACGTCCTCATCGGCATCGGCGAGGCGGTCGTCACGGGCCTGGTGGTCGGTGCGGTCGTCGCGGCCCGGCCGGACCTGGTCCGCGGTGCCCGACCGGTCGTCGCGGCCCGCGAGCTCGAGATCCGGACGGTGGCCGCGTGAGCGGGCCGGCCGGCAGCCGCCCCCGGGTGAGCACCCGCGCCCTCGTGGTCGCCGGGCTCGTCGTCGCCCTGCTCGTCGCCGGCGTCGCCAGCTACTACGCCAGCGCGCACCCCGACGGCCTCGAGCACGTCGCCGGCGAGACGGGCTTCCTGGACTCCGCCGAGGACTCGCCGACCTCGAACAGCCCGTTCGCCGACTACTCGACCAAGGGCGTCGACGACGAGCGGCTCAGCGTGGGCATCGCCGGCGTGCTCGGGACGCTCGCCGTGCTGGTCCTGGCGGGCGGCCTCGCGCTGCTCCTGCGCCGGCGCGGGCCCCGGCCCGAGGCGGCCGACGACGAGCGTGACCCCCGTCGGGGCCACGAAGCCGAGCAGGTCTGAGTGGGCGCCGCCCACGGCCACCGCCTGCACCACCACGGCCACAGCGCC
This sequence comes from Nocardioides sp. NPDC092400, assembly GCF_040684155.1. Classification (NCBI taxonomy): domain Bacteria; kingdom Bacillati; phylum Actinomycetota; class Actinomycetes; order Propionibacteriales; family Nocardioidaceae; genus Nocardioides; species Nocardioides sp. NPDC092400. The sequence goes on from NZ_JBFBFJ010000001.1 coordinate 448,975, forward strand.
GTCCACCGCGCGCCGGCGCACCTGAAGATCCTCGCCCTCGTCGGCTTCGTGCTGCTCGTCGTGGCGACCCCCCACGAGTGGTACGCCGCGTTCCCGGCCTACCTCGCGGTGGTGGTCGGCGTCGTCGTCTCCGCCCGCGTGCCGCTGCTGTGGGTCGTGCGGCGGATGGTCGTCGAGGTGCCGTTCCTCGTCTTCGCGGCGCTCGTGCCCTTCGTGGCCCACGGCCCCCGCACGGAGGTCCTCGGGCTCAGCGTGTCCGAGCCGGGCCTGGTCGCCGCGTGGGGGCTCGCGGTCAAGGGCACCCTCGGCGTGATGGCGTCGCTGACGCTGGCCGCCACGACCGAGCCCACCGACGTGCTGCGCGGTCTGCGCCGCCTGCGCGTCCCGGCCCTGATGGTCGAGATCATGTCCTTCATGCTGCGCTACCTCGACGTCGTGACCGGCGACCTCGGCCGGATGCTGACCGCGATGCGCTCCCGCGGCTGCGACCCCCGCTCGCCGCGGCACTGGCCGGCGCTCGCGCGCTCGCTGGGTGCGCTGTTCATCCGCAGCTACGAGCGCGGCGAGCGGGTGCACCTCGCGATGCTCTCCCGCGGCTACACCGGCACCATGCCCGCGGCCGCCCGCACCGCCCCGGCCGGCGGGGGCGAGCGGTGACCGCGCCGGTGCTCGACGTCCGCGGCCTGGCCTACGCCTACCCCGACGGCCACCAGGCCCTCTTCGGCGTCGACCTGCACGTCCACCGCGGTGAGCGCGTCGCGCTCCTAGGTCCCAACGGGGCCGGCAAGACGACGCTGGTGCTCCACCTCAACGGCATCCTCACCGCGGGCGCCGGCACCGTCGAGGTCAGCGGGCTCCCCGTCGCCAGGAAGAACCTGCAGGAGGTCCGCCGCCGCGTCGGCATCGTCTTCCAGGACCCCGACGACCAGCTCTTCATGGGCAGCGTCCGGGAGGACGTCGCCTTCGGCCCGGCCAACCTCGGCGTCCGCGGCGCCGACCTCGACCGCCGCGTGATGACGGCGCTCGAGCAGGTCGGGATGGCCGAGCACGTCGACCGGCCGCCGCACCACCTCTCCTTCGGCCAGCGCCGCCGGGTCGCGGTGGCCACCGTGCTGGCCATGCAGCCCGAGGTGCTCGTGCTCGACGAGCCGTCCTCGAACCTCGATCCCGCCTCGCGCCGCGAGCTCGCCGACATCCTGCGCTCGCTCGACGTCACCGTGCTGATGGTCACCCACGACCTGCCCTACGCCCTCGAGCTCTGCCCCCGCGCGGTCGTCCTCTCCGACGGGAGCGTGGTCGCCGACGGGTCGACGTACGACGTCCTGACCGACGACGCGCTCATGCGCGCGCACCGGCTGGAGCTGCCGTTCGGCTTCGACCCGCGCTCGATCGGGCGCGGAGTGGGCACCGGGACCGCACCGCACCGCGCGGGTGAGGTCGGGGGATTGGTAGCGTCTCCCGGCACGCACACGAACCCAGGAGACCTCACGTGAGCAAGGGCAACGACACCTCCTCCCTCGAGCGCGAGATCGAGGAGACCCGCGAGCGCCTGGCGACCACCATCGACCAGCTCCTGCACCGCTCCAGCCCCAAGACGATCGTCGGCCGCGAGGTCGACTCGATCAAGGCGCACTACGTCGACGCCGCGGGCAACCCGCGCACCGACAACATCCTCAAGACCGTCGGCGCGGTCGTCGGCGCGGTCGCCGTCCTGGTGGTCCTGCGCAAGGTGACCTCCTGACCGTGGGGCGCGCCATGAACGACGGCACGCCGATCAAGATGCTGCACGACCGCATCCTGTGCGAGGTCGACAAGGACGCCGGTGAGCGCCGCTCCACCGGTGGCATCGTCATCCCCGCTACCGCGGCCATGGGCGCCACCCGGCTCTCCTGGTCCAAGGTCGTCGCCGTCGGGCCGCAGGCGCGCGCCGTCGAGGTCGGCGACCGGGTCCTGTTCGAGGCCGAGGACAAGGCCGAGGTCGAGGTCCACGGGGAGCTGTACGTCGTGATGCGCGAGCGCGACGTGCACGCCGTCGCCGCCGACCGGCTGGCCGACGAGGCGACCGGGCTCTACCTCTGACCCCGACCCCGGCTGACTGCCGGTCGGCGGTGGCACGGAGCGATCGTGGTCTGAGCTGATCGCCGCCTCTTCAGCGACCCTGTTGTCGCTGGACACCGGACGCGCCAGCCCGGGGCCAAGGGACGAAGCAGCACGACGCCGGCCAGTCAGACGCGCCGGGCGAGCACGACCACGTTGTTCTCGAAGACGGTGCCGTCCCAGTCGGTGCACGAGACCAGCACCAGCCGTCCCCGGCCGTGGTCCTGGCCGAAGAGCGCCTCGGCGCGCTCGGCGAGCTCGGCGCGGCTGATCACCTGGACCCCGGTCACCCGGTAGCGCACCGTGCCCTTCCGGGTGACCACCAGCACCCGGTCGCGCTTCTCGAGGGTGGGGATGCGGTTGAGCGCCCCGCCCCCGGTGTGGACGGTGTGCCCGGTGATCACGGTCTGGCCGCGGGCGGCGCCGGCGCGGGCACTCGCGTCCCACCAGCCGACCTCCTGCTCGTCGGCGGGTGGTTGCAGCACCCGCCCCGGTGACATGCCGATGGCCAGGACGGGTGCGGTGACGCCCTGCGAGGGGATCTTCAGGCGGACCGGCTGGGCAGGCGCCGGCGCGACGTACGATCGAGCGGCGTCGTCGCCGGCCGGGAGGACCGCGCCCGTCACGGTCATCCCGAGCCCCAGCACGAGCAGGCCGACCCAGACGCCGCGCGCGACCGCAGCGGCCCGTCGCCGTACCGCGGCGCCCCGGCGGGGCGTGTCGTCCTCGGCGCTCACGGGTCGGCCCGGCCGCTCAGCCGCGCAGGCTGCGACGGGTGGTGACGACGCCCGCGCCGAGCGCCGTCAGCAGGATCACGAGCAGGCCACCGGTGCCGAGACCGGCGCCGCCGGACCCGGCGGGCACGGAGGTGGGCACCTGCGGCTCCTCCGGCTGCGGGTCGGGGGTCGGCGTGGTGGGCTCCTCGGGGGCGTCGGGCTGGATGCGTCCGTTGGGGCCGCAGCTGCTGTGGCCGATCTCGACGTTCAGCAGCTCGACGCCGAAGCTGGCGGCCGCGGGCAGCAGCCGGAGGTCCAGGGCCGTGACGTCGATCCGGTCGCGGCCGCGCTCCTGCTTGTTCAGCGTGACGTCCAGGACGTTCTCCTCCAGCGGCGCGAGCTGCTCCCCGACGGTGCCGAGCGCGGACGTGAGGACCTCGGCCTGGTCGACGACCTGGCCCAGCGGGCCGAGCACGCCGTCGATGGCCTGCGTGAACTGGGTGCGCAGGGCCTGGAGGAGGAGGTCGACCACCGCGCCGAGGTCGGTGACGAGCTTCGTGTTCGGTGCGGGGTCGGCGGGCAGGTCGAGGAGGTCGACCTCCTGCCCCGCCAGCCGGAGGGAGGCGCCGGCGCCGGCGAGCGTCGTGCCGCCGCTGATCTCGCCGGGGCGGGCCACGCAGAAGGACTGGACGGCACCGAGGTCCAGCACGACCGCGGCGTCGGCGGAGGTGAGCACCTGCTCGAGCGCGGTCTGGAGACCGGCGAGCAGCGGGTCGAGCACCGGGCGCAGCGCGTCCTGGAGCTGCTGGTCGAAGCCGGCGAGGAAGTCGGAGCGGACCAGCTGCAGGTTCGAGAGGTCGAGGTTCGCGGCGTCCAGCTCGAGGTTGTCGCCGGGCCGCAGGCAGCTGCCCTCGTCGACCTCCACCAGCACCGCGCCGTCGCCGGCGAGGCCGGAGCAGGCGGCCGACGCGCCCTTGCGGCCCTCGACCTGGGTGCGCGCCTTCTGGGCGAGCGTGCCGGCCTGGAGGAAGTCCTGGCCGCCGAGCACCGAGATCGCCGGGCTGTCGCTGCCCTCGCGCTTCTCGCCGGACCCGTCGTCGGTCACCGAGTAGGTGCCCGAGTCGGCCGGCGTGCCCCCGATGGTCAGCCGCAGCGCCGTCGCGCTGGCCCGCGCGACCGGCTCGGCGGCGACCGCCGGCGTGCCGGTGAGCAGGACGAGCGAGCCGGCGGTGGCTGCGGCGGCGATCCGGGCGGCGGTGCGGCGTGTGGTCACGAAGGAGGCTCCCTGTCGCCGCTGCCTGCCGGGCGCGGCTCCGATGTCGACGGTTGTCCTTCGTCCAACGCCGGTGGCGCAGGCGGGTTACGGGTGCCCGCCGTGCCGTCCGCGGTGCGGACCGGCGGCGGGGACGGCACGAGGGCCGGTCCTCCCCCCGGGGAACCGGCCCTCGTGGCCTGCGCGCCACCTCGCGGTGGCTGGTCTCAGCGGACGCGGACGGTGTAGGTCCCCGTCGTGGCTCCGGTGGTCGACTCCGAGCCGGGGAGGACCAGGCGGTAGCGGTAGGTGCCCTTCTTCTGCTCGCGCGGGAAGGTGACGGTCGTCGTGCGGCTGGCCGGGGTGAGGGTCTTCAGCGTGCTCCAGGTGCCGCCGGCGCGGTAGCGCTGCAGGGCGAGGGTCTCGAGGCCGGGCTGCTCGACGTTGACCCGGGCCGAGGGGGCCGCCGAGCCCTTGCGGACGGTGGCGGCGCTGCGCCAGCCGTCGATGTCGGAGACGGCGAGCGGGACGTCGTACGTCGAGGCATCGCCGTCGTCGTCGATCCGGCAGGTCAGCGGGGCCTTGGCCGGCTCCTGGTGGAACTTCTCGCCGTAGTGGTAGTTGCTGCCGGCGACCTGGGTCCAGACGACCGCGTAGTCACGGACGCCGGCCGGCCACCTGGGGTGCTGGGCGTAGCTGAACGCGCGGGTGCCGGACCAGGTGGTCTCGTTGTTGTGGAAGTTGAGCGTGACCTCGCCGGCGGTGTCGGTCCAGACGCGGACGTTGATGTCGTTGGACTGGCCGTCCGGGATGTTCGAGGGGTAGTCGACCACGAGCGCGTCGCAGGACGGGTCGGTGTAGCGCCAGTTCCAGTCGAAGTTCCCGCTGCTGTCGACCGCCGGCTCGTTGACCGGGAAGGACGGCAGGCCGGCCTCCTCAGGGGTCGCGGGGAGCGGCAGCACCGGCTCGGTCGGGTCCGGGACCAGCACGGGCGGCGCGGTCGGCGTCGGCGTGGGCGTCGGCGTGGGCGTGGGGGTCGGCGTGGGGGTCGGCGTGGGCGTCGGCGTGGGCGTGGGCGTGGGCGTGGGGGTCGGCGTGGGCGTGGGCGTGGGCGTCGGGGTCGGCGTGGGGGTCGGCGTGGGGGTCGGCGTCGGCGTCGGCGTCGGGGTGGGCGTGGGAGCCGCCGCGTTGGCGACCTTCCAGACGGCGTAGCTGTAGTGCGAGATCGCCTTGCCCGAGCTGTGCTTGATCACGACCGTCCGGGTCGGGTTCGCCGAGTAGTAGGCGTACTCCGGGCCGTAGTTCTGCTTGACGCTGCCCGCCTTCACGCAGGTGGCGATCACGACGTAGCCCTCCGGCGCGGTGATCGTGACCGTCTGCGGCTCGCCCTTGGTGTCGATCTTGGTGCTGCTGAGCGGCACGCAGACCTGACCGGTGTTGGTGGCGGCCGCCGGGGCGGCGGTGCCGGCGAGGGTCACCACGGGGAGGGTGACGGCGGCCGCGGCGAGAGCCGCGAGGGAGGCGAGACGGGTGCGCACGAGTTCCTTCTTCTTCCACGGGAGGGGCGTTGAAGAGGACTCTTGCAGGCCGATCGCGCGGTTCTGTCGGAGTTGATCGAACCTTGCGCCGCGCGGGCCGAACCTTCAGCAGGTCTTGAGAAAACTCCAGTTCCGGCGGGCCCCGGGAGGAGGCTGGATGAGCCGGACGAGCAAGGACGCCGCCGGCCGGAGGGCCGACGGCGTCGCGGGAGGAGGAGTCTCAGCCGAGCTCGAGCTTGGCGGTGATCCGGGTGCCGTCGCTGCGGTCGATCGACAGGCTCTGGCAGATCGACTCGACCAGGGCGAGGCCACGTCCCCGCGGGGCGTACATGTCGACCTTGGTGACCGTCGGCTCCGCCTCGCTGCCGTCGTCGCGCACGCACAGGGTCAGCACGCGGTCCTCGACCCACCACGACACGTGGATGGCGTCGTCGTCGGACCGGCCGTGCTCGACCCCGTTGGTGACCAGCTCACTGACGACCAGCGCGGCGTCGTTGACGATCCGCGCCGGGACGCCGGCCTGGGTCAGGAAGTCGTGCAGCTGGTGGCGGGCGGCCGTGGCGGCGGCCAGCTCGAACGGGAGCCGGTAGGACCGGACGTCGCCGGTGCTCATGCGGTGCGGTACGGCATCGCGCACACGTGCAGCACGCGCTGCGCGACGGTCCCGTCCTCGGCGAGGAGGTCGAGCTCGGCGCCGGCGCTCCTCATGTTCTTGTGGGCCGTGGCCAGCACACCGACGGCGAGGCTGGGCATGAAGTCGACGTCGCTGAGGTCGACCACGAGGGACTGGGCGAAGTCCTGGCTGTACTTCTGCAGGACGTCGCGGAACCGCGGGCCGGCGAGCTCGTCGATCGTGCCGCTCACGCGCACGGTGCGGGTCTGCTCGTCGTAGTCCGCACTGAAGGGTCGATCCAACACGGGAGCCATCGTAACCGAGGCCGGGTCGGCCCCCGGCGCCTACCCGAAACGGATGGCGACGACGGTGGTGTCGTCGTCCTTCTCGCCCGGCACGGCCTCCACGAGGGCGTCCACCCAGGCCTCGAGCCCCTCCGTGCCCGGGCCGGTGCCACCGGCGGCCCGCAGCAGGCCCAGCGCGGCCAGCAGGTCGACCTCCCGACGCTCGACCAGGCCGTCGCTGAACATGAGCAGCGTCGACCCCTCGGGCACGACCACCTCGGCGGCCCGCGCGTGCCCCTCCCCGAAGCCGAGGAGCGGCCGGGCGGTGACGGGTACGTCGCGTGCCGCGACGCCGTCGAAGAGCAGCGGCAGCGGGTGCCCGGCGCTGACCAGCTCCACCCGGCGGGTCGCGGGGTCGACCACGGCCACGAGCGCCGTGGCCACCCGCTCGTCGATCATCGAGGACATCAGCCGGTCGAGGCGGTCCAGGCAGGTGCCGGGGTCGTCGCCGGCGAAGAGGTAGGCGCGCATGGCGCTGCGGATCTGGGTCATCGCCCCGACCGCGGAGACGCCGTGGCCGGCGACGTCGCCGACCACGTAGGCGACCCGGCCGCCGCCGACCTCGACCGCGTCCCACCAGTCGCCGCCGAGCTGGAAGGTGGACGCGGGCAGGTAGCGGGCCACGACGTCGACGCCGTCGACCTCGGGGAGGTGCTCGCGCAGGATCGAGCGCTGCAGCGACTCCGCGACGGCGATCTGCTCGCGCGAGCGCTGCAGCATGAGGCCGTTGACGTGGGTCTGCAGCGCCGTGGCCGCGTCGGCCTGCCAGGGCTCCCACGGCGCGCTGTGCCCGCGCACGACCTGCTGCCACTTCTCGAAGGACTTGCGCGGGGACAGCCGGACCTCGGGGCCCTCCTGCGCGGCGATCAGCTTGTTCGTCGGGTCGCCGCCCCAGTCGACGACCTGCTCGAGCTCGGGACGCAGCCACAGCAGCCAGCTGTCCGGCCCCGCGGCGATGCACAGGGCGCCCGCCGCCACCGAGGAGTGCGCCGCCAGGGCGGGGTCGAGCACGGCGAGGTGGTCGCTGGCCACGACGTCGCCGGTCGGGCGCAGCAGCAGCTGCGCGATGCGCCGTACGACGTCGTCGGGAGGGACGTCGCCGGCGGTGTGCAGCTGCTCGTCGTGGCACAGCGCGACGCCGCCGGCCTCCATGAGGCTCAGCAGGTCGGGGTCGCAGACCAGGCCGTCCAGGGGAGCGGTGCTCGAGGCGGAGAGCCGCGCCGTCATCTGCGCGAGGGTCGACTGCGCGGCCAGGGCGGCCTCGCGCTGGTCGGAGCGCTCCCGCTCGGCGACCATCTGGGAGGTCACCTGGCCCAGGAACTCCGCCGCGGCGCGTGCGTCCTGGCTGGGCCGGTGCGGGCCGGAGTAGTGGTGGCAGGCGACGAGGCCCCACAGCTCGTCGTCGACGATCAGCGAGACCGACATCGAGGCGGTGACGCCCATGTTCGTGAGGTACTCGACGTGGATGGGGGAGACGCTGCGCAGCGTGGAGTGGGACAGGTCCAGCGGGGCGCCCGTGCCGGGGTCGAGCACGGGGTGCAGCGGGACCGGGGTGTAGCCGATGTCGGCGATCAGCCGGGTCCAGTTCACCGTGTAGAGGCGGCGTGCCTGGGCCGGGATGTCGGTCGCGGGGTAGTGCAGCCCGAGGAACGGGTTGAGGTCCTCGCGGCGCTCCTCGGCGACGACCTCGCCGTTCCAGTGCTGGTCGAAGCGGTAGACCATGACGCGGTCGAAGCCGGTGATCTCGCTGACCTCGCGGGCCAGCTGCGCGGTGAGGTCGTCGACGGTGGTCGCGGCGGCGAGGCGCCCCATCGCGCTGCGTGCCGAGCGGTAGGACATCGGGAGTGCCCGGCCGCGCTCGACGGGCTCGACCTCGACCACCAGCCGCTCGCCGGAGCGGTGCACGCCCACGTCGACCGTGGCGCCCGCGAGGGTCCCCGGGCGGTCCGCGGGCAGCAGGAGGGTCAGCGGCTCGCGGGCCGTGGCCAGCTCGGCGTGCCGCAGGACCGCCTCGGTGGCGCCCGCACCGAGGAGGTCGGCCAGCGGTCGGCCGACCGCCTCCTCGAGCGCGATGCCGAGCATCTGGTCCACGTTGGCGGAGACCATGACGGTCGCGGTCGTGCCGGGGTCGATCGACAGCAGCACGCCGTGCGGCTGGATGGCCCCGGGGACGTGGATCGGCTCGCGGTCGCAGTTGTTGAGGTCGACGCGACCGTACGCCGGGGTGTGCGGCGACACCGTCTCGGTCACGCGGGCTCCTCGGCAGTCGCGGCAGGTCGCGCTGACTTTACCGGCCGGGAACCGGCACGGGGTCATCCGGGCGGGTCGGCACCTTCTCCCGCACGCGCGACCGCGGCGAGCACCTCGTCGAGGTGCTCGGCCAGCGAGGCCGGCCCGTCGTGGACGGCGACGGCGCCCGCCTCGCGCAGATCGGCCTCGGTGGTCCCGCCGGTGAGGACGCCGACGAAGGCGATCCCGGCGGCGTGCGCCGCCTCGGCGTCCCACACCGTGTCGCCCACCGCGAAGGACCGGTGGGCCTCGACCCGCTCCAGGCTGGCCGAGAGCAGGTCGGGCGCCGGCTTGCTCGACTCGGCCTCGTCACCCGAGAGCGTCGACCGGACCAGGCCGGCGCCCGGGACGAGGTCGAGCAGCCGGTCGGTGAGCTGCCGCTCCCCGGAGCTGGCCAGCACGATCTCCACGCGGGCGTCGCGCAGGGCCGTGAGCAGCTCCTCGGCGCCCTCGAGGACACCCACGTCCCCGAACCGCGCGTCGAGGTGGTGGGCGTGCCGGGCGCGGATGTCGTCGCCGACGGAGCTCTCCACGCTGTCGTTGGTGACCGCGGCGACCAGCCGGTCGCCCCCCATGCCGATCGCGCGGTGCAGCCGCCAGGACGCCACGTCGACGCCGACGTCGCGGAACGCGGCGCGCCAGCAGCAGACGTGGACGTAGACGGAGTCGACGAGGGTGCCGTCGAGGTCGAGCACGACGGTGTCGGGGCGTCGGTCGGGCGTCTGGTCGCTCATCGGTTCCTCGCAGGTGGGGGACGGGCGGGGTCGACGGTAGCCGGGCGGGTACCGGGCCGATCGACCGACGACGTACCCAACACCGACCGGGAGGAACCCGCGTGAGCGACCAGACCGACACCCCGCACGCCGAGGAGCGCAAGCTCGTCGAGCTTCTCGACGACATGCCGATCGCGATGATGACCACCGTCGACGCCCGCGGCGACCTGCGGGCGCTGCCGATGGCCCGCCAGGAGGTCGAGCCGACCGCGGACCTGTGGTTCATCACCGCTCGGGACACCCAGCACGTCGACGACATCCGGGCCCGTCCCCAGGTGGGGCTGACGTTCTCCGCGCGGGACTCCTGGGTCTCGCTGCGGGGCCGGGCCGAGGTGGTGGACGACGAGACCAAGCTGCGCGAGCTGTGGAACACCTTCGCCGAGGCCTGGCTGCCCGGCGGCCCCGAGGACCCGAACGCGGTGCTCATCCACGTGACCGTGGACCACGGGGAGTACTGGGACAGCCCCGGCGGCAAGGTGGCCTCGCTGATCAGCTTCGCCAAGGCCAAGCTGACCGGCGACACCTACGACGCCGACACCGGCAAGGTCGACCTCTGAGGCGTCCCCACGCATGACGAGGCCCGGCGCCTGGAAGGCGCCGGGCCTCGTGCCGTCCGGACGTCCGGAGCGTCCGGGAAAGATGTGCCGGCGGGTCGTGCTGCAGTCTTCGGGTCTGCGTAAGTCCCATGCCCTCGGATCCGTCGGCACCGGGGAGGTACCCGGGGCCGCGGGTGGCAATCACATCCGATGTGGTTTCCACCCGAACGGGTGAGGTCTGCGGCCGGTAGGACCGGGCCGCCGGAGGTTCAGACGGACTCGGTGGCCGCAGGGCCGGCGGACCAGGGCTGCGGGACCGCCTCGTGGTACGGCATGCCGGTGATGAACAGGACCCGGTGCGCGATGGTGCCGGGAGCGGCGACCAGCGCGAAGTCCACGCCGTTCTGGTCGGCCTGGCGCAGGCCGGTCGCGAGGACGCCGACGGCCACGCTCGGCAGGAAGTCGACGTTGCTCAGCTCGACGGCCAGCGCCCGCGTGCCCCCGGCCGAGTGCTCCTGGACCGCGGTGCGCAGCGCGGCGACGGCGTACTCGTCGATGGACCCGCCGAGGGTGAGCACCCCGTCGGCGTACGAGGACGAGAAAGGCCGTTCCAACATGCGTCGACCCTATCGGCCCTCGTGGAGAGCGGCCGAACCGAGTTCCTCACCCCTAAGGGTCATTCTGTCGTGGGCCCGCCCGCCGCGCCTGGAGTGGCCGACGGCACGGTCGGCAGCGAGGTTTCCGGCCCTCGGCCGCAGGTCACCGGAGCGGCATGACGCTGCTGACCGACCGGCGCCCGCTGCCGCCCGCCTCCCCGGGGGGCTCCCCGACCAATGCTCCCGACGGGCCCGGCACGGGCTTCCGTGACTGCCGGGGCACGTGGCACCGGCTCGACGTCGACGACGACGGGGGACAGGGCTGATGCTGCTCCCGAAGGCCCGCGGGACGCTGAGCGAGCAGCTGTTCGCCGCGCTGCGCGAGGAGCCGGGCACCCCGGTCCCGCTGGACGCCGCGGTCGCCGACGACGCCGAGGACCGGGCGATCGCGCTGTGGGCGTCCTACGAGCTGCACTACCGCGGCTTCGAGGACGTCGACGACCGCTGGGAGTGGAGCCCGGACGTGCTGCGCGTGCGCGCCGGACTGGAGGAGCTGCTCGAGCTCGAGCTGCGCGAGCGGTACGCCGTCCACCAGCCCGAGCGCACCGACGACCTGGCCAAGGACCTCTTCGACTACGTCGCCGGCCACGACGGGCCGTCGATGGCGCGCTACGTCCAGACCGACGCGACCGAGGCGCAGGTGCTGGAGCTGCTGCGGCAGAAGTCCGTGTACCACCTCAAGGAGGCCGACCCGAGCGCCTGGGTCGTCCCACGGCTCCCCACCGGCCCCAAGGCCGCGCTCATGGAGCTGCAGTTCGACGAGTACGGCGACGGCAACCCCGCCCGCCTCCACCAGCACCTCTTCGAGCGCGGGCTCGAGGCCGCCGGGCTGCGCTCCGAGTACGGCGCGTACGTCGACGAGGCCACCCTGGCGGTGCTGGAGGCCAACAACGTGCAGTCCTTCCTCGGGCTGCACCGGCGGCTGCGCGCCGCGTCGCTGGGCCACCTCGCGGCGTTCGAGGCCACCAGCTCGATCCCCTCGCGGCGGATGGCCCAGGGCCTCGAGCGGCTGGGCTTCCCCGACGAGATCGTCGACTACTACCGCGAGCACGTGGAGGCCGACGCCGTCCACGAGCAGCTGGCCGTCCGCGACATCTGCGTCCCCCTCGTCGAGACCGAGCCGGCGCTCGCCGACGACGTCTTCCTCGGTGCCTTCGCCTGCCTCGACACCGAGGACCGCCAGGCCCTCGACCTGCTGGCGAAGTGGGGGGTGGACGCGTGAGCGCCCAGCCCGTGGACCGCGCGCCGAGCGATCCGGCCGAGCAGACCGAGGAGGTAGAGGAGCAGGTGGCAGCCGCTCCGTCGCGGCCGGTGGTCGAGGAGCGGCCCACGATCGTCATGTGCCCGGAGGGGCCGATGCTGGTCCGCGGCGACCTGGTCATCGAGGACACGGAGGGCACCCGGCACCGCACCACGCGGCCGGTGAGCGCGGTCTGCCGGTGCAACAAGTCGGCCACCAAGCCGTGGTGCGACGGCACGCACAAGCTGCTGCCGAAGAAGCTGCGGCCCTAGCCCCGGACGCAGCCCGCTGCTCGGACCCCGGCGCGTGCCGGGCCGAGCAGCGGGTCAGGCGTGCCGCGGGTCGAGCAGCGGCTCAGGCCCGGACGAAGCGCGCGACGACCCCGCGCTCGAAGGAGCGCGAGGACTCCAGCCGGAGCCCGTGCGCGGAGGCGACCGGGTCGGCGAGGGCCTCGACCTGCTCGAGGGTGCCCAGCTGCAGCAGGAGCGAGGCGCCGGGCAGCAGGTGGGCCGCGGCGACCTCGACGCAGGCGATCGCCACGACCAGGCCGTCGACGCCCCCGTCGATGGCGAGCAGGGGGTCCTCGGGGAAGCGGGACGTGTCGGCGGCCGGCACCCACGGCGGGTCGGCCACCACGAGCCCGTACCGCTCGTCGGCGGGCACCATCGTCGCGAGGTCGCCGTTGCGGACCTCGACCCGGTCGCCGAGGCCGGCGGCGGCGGCGTTCTGGAGGGTGTAGGCGCAGGCCACCTGGTTGGCGTCGACGCACACCAGCCGCCGGTCGCTGTCGCGCACCGCGAGCAGGCCGATCTGGCCAGCACCGGAGCACAGCTCGAGGACCGGTCCCGGGGGTGCGTCAGGCAGCAGCTCGGCGGCCCACTCCGACTGGGCCACGGTCCAGGGTCGCGGCCGCAGGACGTGCTCGTCGAAGGTGATCGTCAGCGGCCCGAAGGCCATCTGCTCGCCGACGGCGGTGCCGTGCTGGGCCGTCACCGGCCGCTGCTCGAGGCGTCGGCGGGAGCCGCGAGGCCCCACGTCACGATGTCGCTGGTGGGCGCCTGGTTGCCGTCGTCGGTGTCGTCGCCCCGGATGACGCCGATGAGGAGGAAGGTCCCTCCCACGACGATCAGCAGGACGAGGACCGCTCCCGCGATGAGGTACCGGGCCCGGCGGTCGTCGACCGGCTTCTTGGCGCTCATGACGGCTGTCCGTCCCTGCGTTCACGGTCATCTCGCATGAGCGCCCTGTGTCCCGATCCCGAGGACGGCATGCAGTCGAGGGGACCCGGGGCGGCCGGGATGTGGTGGGATGCATCCATGGCCCAGCAGACGCGCCCCGTGCGCCTCGCGATCGTGAACGACTACGAGCTCGTGGTCGCCGGCGTCGCCGCGCTGCTGTCCCGGTACGACGACCGCGTGGAGGTCGTGGAGCTCGACAGCCGGATGCCGGTCGTGAGCGACGTGGACGTCGTGCTCTACGACTCCTACGGCCAGGTCCAGGGCGACCGGATCGACATCGAGAGCCAGCTCCAGGGGACCGATGCGAAGGTCGTGGTCTTCAGCTGGAACGTCCAGCCCGACCTCGTGCAGCGCTCGCTCGACAACGGCGCGTCGGCGTACGTGTCGAAGGGCATCAGCGCCGAGGAGCTGGTCGGCCTCATCGAGCGGGTGCACGACGGGGAGACGATCACCCCGGACGAGGACCAGCCGGCACGGTCGGGCGAGTTCGGCCGGTGGCCCGGCGCCGACCTGGGGCTGAGCCAGCGCGAGTCCGAGGTGCTGGCCCTGATCACCCAGGGGCTGTCGAACCAGGAGATCGGCGAGCGGGCCTACATCGGGATCAACACGGTCAAGACCTACATCCGCACGCTCTACCGCAAGATCGGCGTGACGCGCCGGGCGCAGGCCGTGGCCTTCGGCATCGAGCACGGCTTCCAGCCCGACCGGGTCCGCCACGTCGACGGCCGGACCCAGCGCGAGGGCTGAGCCCGGCCGACGGCTGGACGGGTGGGGCGGTCAGGTCGTGACGCGCCCCTCGACGACGTACGCCAGGCGGCGGAGGGACTCCACGTTGCGCCAGCCGAGCTGGGCGTCGCGGATCGGCTTGGGGACCAGTCGTCCGGGGCCGTCCTCGACGTCCTCCTCGATCGTCACCTGGGTCTCGGTGCCGACCGCCTCGAGGTGCAGCCGCACCCGCGCGGTGCCGGCGGGCCACCCGCGCGCCTTCAGCTCCAGGAGCGAGGGCGGCTGCGCGCGCAGCACCTCGGTGTTGTCGTCGATGAGGAGGGGCCACGTGCCGACGGAGTGGTGCAGCCTGGACCCGACCTCGGGCCAGGTCTCGTCGACGTCGCGCATCCGCGAGGCGCCGACCACCCACAGCGGGTAGAGCCAGCCGTCGCAGAGCACCTCCCAGACCTGCTCGGGCGTGGCGTGCAGGAGGCGGGTGGTGGTGCTCACGGCCGGAACACCACCTTGACCATGCCGTCCTCCTTGGCGCGGAACTTGGCGTAGGCCTCGGGGGCCGCGTCCAGCGGGAGGTGGTGGGTCGCGAAGTCCTCGGTGCCCAGCGGGTCACCGTCGGTGAGCAGCGGCAGGATGTCGTCGCTCCAGCGGCGGACGTTGGCCTGGCCCATGCGGAGCTGGATCTGCTTGTCGAACATCTGGAACATCGGCATCGGGTCGGTGGCGCCGCCGTACACGCCGGACAGCGACACCGTGCCGCCGCGGCGGACGCAGTCGATCGAGGCGTGCAGCGCGGCGAGGCGGTCGAAGCCGGCCTTGAGCATCAGCGGCTCGGCGACGGCGTCCGGCAGCAGGCCGACGGCCTTGATGGCCTTCTCGGCCGCGGGGTTGCCGTGGGCCTCCATGCCGACCGCGTCGATGACGGAGTCGGCGCCGCGACCGCCGGTGCGGCTGCGCACCTCCTCGGCGAGGTCGTCGACGGCGTCGAGGTCGATGGTCTCGGCGCCGCGGGCGCGCACGCGGTCGAGGCGCTCGGGGACCCGGTCGACGACGATCACGCGGTGGCCCTCGTGGATCGCGATCCGGGTGGCCATGTCGCCGATCGGGCCGGCGCCCATGACCAGCAGGACGCCCTCGGGCGGGAGCTCGGCGTACCGCACGGCCTGGTAGGCGGTCGGCAGCACGTCGGAGAGGTAGACGAACCGGTCGTCCGAGGGGCCCTCGGGGATCTTGATCGGGAGGGTGTCGGCGAACTGCACGCGGAGGTACTCCGCCTGGCCGCCGGGCACCTGGCCGTAGAGCTTGCTGTAGCCCAGCAGGCTCGCGCCGGTGCCGTGCTCGCGGTTCTGCGTGGTCTCGCATTGGCTGTGCAGGCCCTGCGAGCACGTCCAGCAGGTGCCGCAGCTGACGTTGAAGGGAACCACCACGCGGTCGCCGACCTTGAGGTCCTTCACGGCGGGACCGACCTCCTGCACCACGCCCATCGGCTCGTGGCCCACGACGTCGCCCTTGGTCATGAACGGCGAGAGCGGCTCGTAGAGGTGCAGGTCGGAGCCGCACAGACCGGTCGAGGTCACCTTGATGATCGCGTCGGTCGGGTCGACGATCGTCGGGTCCGGGACCTCGACCACCTGCATGTCACGGGTTCCCTGCCAGGTCACTGCCTTCATCCGGTGCTCCTCCTCGTCGGCCGTGGTCGGCCGGCTGTGCGTCGTCGGCGTTCGGTGCCCGTCGGGTACCCGGCCGCACCGCGCCACACACGAGGAGGGTCGCGGCGGTCACGTCGTGGGACCCGACCCTGGAGGAGAAGCGCTTTCACCCCGATGGGCTAGGTCGGGCGTGTCGGCAGGCGGGTATCGGTCGGCACGTGACGCTCCTCGACGAACCCGCGCCCGCGCGCGCCCCGCGTGCTCCCCGGTCCGGGTCGGCGGTGACCGTCGCCTCCGTGCCGGCCGGGCACGTGTACGTCCGCCACCTCGCGCCCGAGGCCGGTGGCGGTCCGCGGCGGTTGACCGACCCCCGGCCCGCCGGCCGTCCCGCGGACTCCCAGGTGTGGTGGCCGCCGGCCATGCTCGACCCCTCCTGGGTGCGGGGGCACGAGTTCGACCTGCTTCACCTGCACTTCGGCTTCGACGCGCGCAGCCCGGAGGACCTGAAGGCCTTCGCCGACGCGCTGCACGACACCGGGCGGCCGCTCGTCTACACCGTCCACGACCTGCGCAACCCCCACCACGAGGACCGCACGCTCCACGACGCCCAGCTCGACGTCCTCGTGCCGGCGGCCGACGAGCTGGTCACACTCACCGCCGGCGCCGCCGAGGAGATCCGGCGGCGCTGGGGCCGCACCGCCACCGTCGTCCCGCACCCGCACGTCGTCGACCTGCGCACCATGGCGGTGGCGCAGGACGTCCGCGCGCGCCGGGGCGCCGGTCGCGGCGACGGGTTCCGCGTCGGACTGCACGTCAAGAGCCTGCGCGCCGGCATGGCGCCGATGACGATCCTCCCGGCGCTCGTCGACACGGTCGCCTCGCTGCCCGGGGCGGTCCTGCAGGTCGACGCCCACCGCGACGTCCTGGACGACGACGGCGCGCGCCGGGACGACCGGCTCGCGACGTACCTGCGCGGGCTCGAGGCCGACGGCCTGGTCGACCTCCGCGTCCACGACTACTTCACCGACGACGAGCTGTGGGCCTACCTCGCCTCGCTGGACGTCTCGGTGCTGCCGTACCGGTTCGGCACCCACTCGGGCTGGCTGGAGGCCTGCCGCGACCTCGGGACCACCGTCGTGGCGCCGAGCTGCGGCTACTACGCCGACCAGGGGCCGGTGCTGTCCTACGTCCACGCCGAGCAGGAGTACGACGCCTCGACCCTGGCCGAGGCCGTGCGCACCGCCTTCGAGACCCGGCCCCGGTTCGGGGCGTCGATCGACGAGCGCCGGGGCCAGCGGGCCGAGGTGGCCGCCGCGCACGACCGCGTGTACGCGGCGGCCCTGGAGAAGGTCGGCCGCCGGTGCGCATCTGCCTGATCGCGTCCTCCCGGTTCCCGGTCGCCGAGCCCTTCGCCGGCGGCCTGGAGGCGATGACGCACGCCCTGGCGCGGGAGCTGGTCTACCGGGGCCACGAGGTGTCGCTCTTCGCCGGCCCCGGCTCCGACCGGGCGCTGCCGGTCGAGCTGCTCGACCTGCCGGAGTTCGAGCCCAGCGACGTCGCCATGAGCGACGTCAACGCCCCCTCGCGGCACTGGATGGCCGAGCACCACGCCTACCTGTCCCTGATGCTGCGGCTGGCCGGCGGGGAGGACCAGCGCTTCGACGTGGTCCACAACAACAGCCTCCACCACCTGCCGGTCGCGATGGCCGGGAGCATCTCGGTGCCGGTGGTGACCACCCTGCACACCCCGCCGCTGCCCTGGCTGGAGTCGGCCATCGCGCTGGCGCCGGGGGAGTCGTCGTTCGTCGCGGTCAGCCGTGCCACGGCGCGCGCGTGGTCGCACGTGACGGACGCCGCCGCCGTGCACAACGGGGTGGACGTCGACACCTGGCTGCCCGGTCCGGGCGGCGGCCCGGCGGTGTGGACGGGCCGCCTGGTGCCCGAGAAGGCCCCGCACGAGGCGATCGACGCGTGCCGCCGGGCCGGCGTGCCGCTGGTGCTCGCCGGGCCGCTGGCGGACCTCGGGTACCACGAGTCGCACATCGCGCCGCGCCTCGGCGGGGACGTGAGGTACGTCGGGCACCTCGACCACGCCGCCCTGGCCGGGCTGCTCGGCCGGGCCTCGGTCGCGGTGACCACGCCGGCCTGGGACGAGCCGTACGGGCTGGTCGCGGCCGAGGCGATGGCGTGCGGCACGCCGGTGGCGTCGTACTCCCGCGGGGCGCTGCCCGAGGTCGTGGCCCCGGGTGCCGGCGTCCTGGCCCGGCCCGGGGACGTCGACGACCTGGCCCGAGCGGTCCTCGAGGCGCGCGGCTGCGACCGCGGGGAGGTGCGCCGCCATGCCGTGGAGCACTGCTCGCTGACGCGGATGACCGACGAGTACGAGCGGATCTACGCCGACCTCGTCGACGACGAGCTCGCCGCGTGAAGGTCGGGTACTACGTCCACCACGTCGGGCGCGGCCACCTGCACCGGGCCACCTCGATCGCGGCGGAGCTGACCCGCGGCGGGGCGGAGGTCACCGGCCTCTCCACGCTGCCGCGGCCGCGGGGCTGGACCGGCCCGTGGGTCGAGCTGGCGCCGGACGACGGGGGCGTCGAGGTCGAGCGCGACGCGGTGACCGCCGGCGGCCGCCTGCACTGGGTGCCGCGCCGCCACGCCGGGCTGCGGGACCGGTCGGCCGCGGTCTCGGCCTGGATCGGGTCGGCCGACCCGGCGGCGGTGGTCGTCGACGTGTCGGTCGAGGTGTGCCTGCTCGCCCGGCTGCACGGCGTGCCGGTCGTCTCGGCGGTCCTCCCCGGGGTCCGCGACGACGGCCCGCACGGGCTCGGCGCGGACGTCGCCGACGCCCTGCTGGCCTTCTGGCCCCCGGCGGCCACCGGGATGGTGCGGCCGGACGGCCTCGCCCGACGGGTCACGGCGGTCGGTGGCCTGGCGCGGTACGCCGTCGCACCGCCCGGCCCGCGCCGGCCCGGGCCGCTGCGGGTGACCTACCTGGCCGGTTCGGGTGGCCACGAGCTGGACCCGGCCCTGCTGGAGCGTGCCCGGCAGGGGACGCCGGACTGGGAGTGGACCGTGCTCGGCGGCTCCGCGCCGTGGGTCGAGGACCCGCGCAGCGCCATCGCCGAGGCCGACGTCGTCGTCACCCACGCCGGCCAGAACGCCCTCGCCGAGGTCGCCGCCCTGCGCCGGCCGGCGGTCGTCGTCCCGCAGGACCGGCCCCACGACGAGCAACGCTCGACCGCCCGGGTGCTCGGCGCGGGCGGGTGGCCGGCGCTCGTGCGCGACGCCTTCCCCGCCGAGGGGTGGGCCGGGTTGCTCGAGGAGGCCCGCGCGCTCGACGGCGAGGGGTGGTCGGCGTGGTGCGACGGCGGCGCCGCCGCCCGCGCCGCCGCGGTGGTACGTCGCGTGGCCGACGGGGGAACCGCGTGAGCATGTCCAGCAGCCCGGCGGCCGCCCCGGGGCCCGCCTCCGAGAGTGCCCCGCGCGTGCGGGTCGGCGTCGTCACCGTCGCCCACGGCCGCCACGAGCACCTGCACCACCAGCACCGTGCGCTCGCCAGGTCCGACCGGCTGCCCGACGACTACGTCGTGGTGGCGATGGGGGACCCGGGCATCACGCCCGGCTCCGTCGACGGCCTGGCCCGGCGCGTCGTGCCTCTCGCGCTGCCGGCGGACGGGCGCCTGCCGCTGGCCACCGCCCGCAACCGCGGCGCGCGGGCGGTGCTGGACGCCGGCGCGGACGTGGTGGTCTTCCTCGACGTCGACTGCCTGGCCGGCCGCGAGCTGGTCGGTGCCTACGCCGACGCGGCCCAGCGCGAGCCGGACGTGCTGTGGTCCGGCCCGGTGACCTACCTCCCGCCGGGGCGGGGCGGGGGCGACCTCGACCGCCTCGACGAGCTCGACGACCCGCACCCGGCCCGGCCCGCCCCTGCTCGGGGCGAGCTGGTCGGCGAGGGCGACCCGGACCTGTTCTGGTCCCTGTCCTTCGCGGTGTCGGCGACCGGGTGGGCGCGCGTCGGGGGGTTCTGCGAGGAGTACGTCGGCTACGGCGGCGAGGACACCGACTACGGCCGCTCGGCGGTCGCCGCCGGCCTGCGGATCGGCTGGGTGGGCGGTGCCCGGGCCTACCACCAGCACCACCCGGTCGAGAGCCCGCCGGTGCGCCACCTCGACGACATCCTGCGCAACGGCGCGCTCTTCCACCGGAGGTGGGGGGAGTGGCCGATGCGCGGCTGGCTGATGGCGTTCGAGGAGCAGGGGCTGGTGCGGCGTACCGCGGACGGCTGGGAGCGCGCCTGAGGTCCGGTGGGTACCGGCCGGTCATGGACGACAACCTCGACGACCTCCGCTCCCTCGTGCTCGTGTGCACCCTGAAGTCCGGCGACCAGGACTCCAGCTCGGACCTCATCGGCCGCCAGGTCCTCGACCGGCTGGCGTCGTACGGCGCGCCGGGGGAGGTCGTCCGCGTGGTCGACCACGACGTGCGCTTCGGCGTCACCATCGACGAGGGCGACGGCGACGAGTGGCCGGCCATCCGGAGCAGGATGCTCGCGGCGGACGTGCTCGTCGTCGCGACCCCGATCTGGCTGGGCCAGCCCTCCTCGGTGACCAAGATGGTGCTCGAGCGGCTCGACGCCGAGCTCGGCGAGACCGACGAGGAGGGCCGGATGCTCACCTACGGCAAGGTCGCGGCGGTCGCGGTGGTCGGCAACGAGGACGGCGCCCACCACGTGGTGGCCGAGTGCCTCCAAGCCCTCAACGACACGGGCTTCTCCGTCGCGGCGAACGGCAGCACCTACTGGGTCGGCGAGGCGATGCAGGCGGTCGACTACGCCGACCACGACGAGACGCCGGAGAAGACCGCCGGCACCAACGACACGACCGCGAAGAACACGGTCCACCTGGCCCGGCTGCTCAAGGCCGCGCCGTACCCCGCCTGAGCCCCCGCCTGAGCCCCGCCGGGCCCCGCTTCCCGGGGCAGTCCCTCGCTTCCCCGGGTAGATCTGCCCCGGGAAGCGAGGGGGTCCCCGGTGGACCGGGGACCTCTGCGGCGGCACACCCCGGCTCAGGAGCGCAGCTGGGGGAGCACCTCGCTGCCGTAGGCGCGGATCATGTCGAGGTAGTGCGGGCCCATGTTGGCGACGTAGACCTCGTCGTAGCCGGCGTCGACGTACTGCTGCAGCTGGTCGACGTGGCGGGCGACGTCCGGGCCGGCGACGATGCTGCCGGCCGTCGACTCCCGGGTGACGAGCTGGGAGGCCTGCTCGAAGTGCTTGGGCGAGGGGAGCACCTGGGCGAGCTCGCCGGGCAGGCCCGCGTTGGCCCACAGCCGGTGGGCGTGGTCGACTCCCTCGTCCTCGGTGGCGGCCCAGGCGACCTTGACGCCGCCCTGGGTGGGCTTGCCGCCGGTGGCCTCCTTGAACTGCGCGACGGAGTCGGCGTCCGGAGCGGTGCTGACGAAGCCGTCGCCGATCGCGATGGCCGCCTGCAGCGCCTTGGGGCCGAACGCCGAGACGTAGACGGGGACCGGCTGCTCGGGGAGCGTGTAGAGCCGTGCGGTGTCGACCTGGTAGTGCTTGCCCTGGCGGGTGACGGTCTGCCCCGTCCACAGCTCGCGCATCACGTCGACGGCCTCCTCGAGCATCTCGAGCCGGACGTCGAGCGAGGGCCACGGGCCGCCGAGCACGTGCTCGTTGAGGGCCTCGCCCGTGCCCACGCCGAGGGTGAACCGGCCGTCGAGCATCACCGACGCGGTCGCGGCCGCCTGGGCGACGACCGCCGGGTGCACCCGCACGGTCGGGCAGGTCACGGCGGTGGTCACGGGCAGCGAGCAGGCCTGCGACAGGGCGCCGATGACCGACCAGACGAAGGCGCTCTCACCCTGCTCGTCGTTCCAGGGGTGGAAGTGGTCGCTGATCCAGAGGGCCTCGAACCCCGCCTCCTCGGCGGCGACGGCCTGCTCGATCAGCTGCTGCGGGGTGTACTCCTCGCAGGACAGGAAGTATCCGAAGCGCATGGGGCTCCTCCCGGGTCGGTGTGCGGCGTCCGGGAGGTACCCCGCGGGCCGGGCCCGCACCGCGGGCCAGACCACCCCGACGGGTGGTGATTGCACCGACGGCACCGGGGGCACCGGTCGAGGAGCACGGATCCCCCGCCGTGCCACGCGTCTGCCCCTGACCTGACCGTGCCCGACCCTGCCCGGAGGCGTTCGGATGGAGCTGCTCGACGAGCGCTACGAGCTGCGAGAGGTCATCGGTCGCGGTGGCATGGCCGAGGTCCACCGGGCCTGGGACCGGGTGCTGCAGCGGGACGTCGCGGTCAAGGTGCTCCTCGCCCCGACGGGGCTCGAGGAGGCCGAGACGGCGCGGCTGCGGTTCGCCGCCGAGGCCAAGCTGCTGGCCCGCCTGGACCACCCCGGCCTGGTGACGCTGCTGGACGTGGGCACGTCGACCGGTCGGCCCCACTTCGTGATGGAGCTCGTCGACGGGGGCACGTTCGCGTCCCTCCTGGCCGACGCCCCGCTGGACCCCGTGCTGGTCGCCGGCGTGGGCGCCCAGCTCGCCGACGCGCTGGCCCACGCCCACGCGCACGGGATCGTGCACCGCGACGTCAAGCCGGGAAACGTCCTGCTGACCCGTGACCGGCGCGTCAAGCTGGCCGACTTCGGCATCGCGCGGCTCCTCGGCGAGACCGCCGGGGTGACGCGGACGGGGAACACCGTCGGCACCATCGCCTACCTCGCGCCCGAGCAGGTCCGCGGCGAGGGGGTCGGGGCGGCGGTCGACGTCTATGCCCTGGGCCTGCTGCTCCTCGAGGCCGTCACCGGCGTGCGCGCCTACCCGGGCACGTCGACCGAGTCGGCCTTCGCGCGGCTGCACCACAGCCCGACGATCCCCCTGTCGCTGCCGACCGGGTGGCCTCGGCTGCTCGCCGCCATGACGGCCTCCGACCCCGCCGAGCGGCCCGCCGCGTCGGTCGCCGCGGCGGCCCTCCGTGCGCTGGCCGAGGGCCGCCCCGTCGTCGTGCCGGTCGCCGACCTGCCGCCGACCGTCACCACCGCCGCCGGGCCGCGGACCGAGTGGGTCCCGCGCCGGCGCACACGACGCCGTACGGCGGGTCTGGCGGCTGCTGCCGCGGCGGTCGTCGCCGGGATCGTCGCCGGCGCCGCCACCCTGCTGCCCGACCCGGCGGCGAGCGACGCGGACCCGGGGAGCAGGGCCGCCGCCGCGCAGGCCCTGCAGCCGGCCTCGGTGCTGTCCCCATCGGCGGCAGCGTCCACCGAGGGCACGGCGGCCGGCCGCCCGGTCTCCACCGCGACCCGGTCGGCCACGGCGGCGCCGGACGGTGGGCGGAACGGTTCCCGGGCCGCCGGCGGCGGCTCGACCGCGGGCCAGGGCGGCGGCGGCGGGGACGGTGCGAAGGGCAACGGTCGGGGCCACGGCCACGGCAAGGCGAAGGGTCACGGCAAGGGAGCCGGCAAGGCCGGGGGTCACGGCAAGGCGAAGGGCCACGGCAAGGGCGGCAAGGGCGGCAAGGGCGGCAAGGGCGGCAAGGGCGGCAAGGGCCGCTGACCACGCGGCCCGTCCCGGCCCGCTCCCGCTCAGGTGCAGGTCGGGCAGGCCAGGCGGACCGGGAGGTCCGCGCACAGCGGTGCGCCTCCGGCGATGGGCGTCGCGGCGCCGGTCAGGCGCGGCAGCATCGGCTCGCCGCACCGCAGGCAGCCGCCGGCGGTGACGGTCTCCCGGTCGGTCTCGTGGTCGGTCTCCCGCTGGACGGTCCCGGTGCTCTCTCCCTGGTGCATACCCTGACCGGTATCCCAGGGTGACGCCGGTCACGCGGTCGCGCAGGTGAAGGTTCTCGCGACCGCTCCCGTCACTGACCGGTGAGCGGGCAGGTCGCCGGTCCCTCGAGGACCGCGCCGTCGGGGGCGAACCGGGAGCCGTGCAGGGGGCAGTCCCAGCTCTGCTCGGCGTCGTTCCACCGCAGCACGCCGCGCAGGTGGCTGCAGACGGCGGAGACCCGCCGCTCGACGCCGTCGACGACCGAGACCGCGGTCGGCGTGCCGACCCGGTCGTACCGCACCACGCCCTCGCCCTCGCCGGGCGTGCCGACCAGCGGGTGCGAGCGGAGCGTGGGACGGACCCAGCCCCAGCCCAGCTCGACGGCGACCTGCGTGTTGAGCCGGGTGGACCGGGGGAGCCCACGGAGCTCGCGCGGGTCCCAGGTGGCGTACGCGCCGGCCCACGGGACCCGGCCGCCGAGCACACGGGCCGCGAGCAGGTGGGCGGCGGCCACGCCGTTCGTCAGGCCCCACTTGGCGTACCCGCCCGCGACGAGGAGGTCGTCCCGTCCCGGGAGGAGCGGGCCGGCGTAGGGCAGGCCGTGGTGCGGCACGTAGTCCTGCGCGGACCAGGCGTGGGTCTCCTCGGCGCCCGGCCAGTGCTCGGAGGTCCAGGCCCGCAGCTCGTCGAGGCGCTCCCGCTCGGAGACGGCGGCGCCGACGCGGTGGCCGGCCCCGCCCACCAGCAGCAGGTGACCGTCGGGACCGGCGGGGTCGCCCGGGCTGACAGGTGCGTCGCGCAGGGAGCGGGTGGGGGAGTCCGCGGAGAGGTACATCCCGTCGACGGCCGGGGTGGGGGTGCGGAAGGCCAGGCCGTAGGAGCGCGACGGCTCGACGCGGGCGAAGAACCCGCCGCGGTCGAGCACCGGCACGCCGGTCGCCAGCACCACCGACCGGGCGCTGACGGTGCCGTGGTCGGTGACGACGCGCGCCGGGACGTGCCCGGTGACCCGGCGCACGCGGGCGTCCTCGACGATCCGCACCCCGTGAGCGCGTGCGTCGTCGGCGAGCGCCTCGAGCAGCGCCACCGGGTCGACCTGCAGCTGGTCGGCCAGCCGCAGCGCGCCGAACGTGTCGTAGGGCAGCGGCGGGTCCTCGACCCACTCGACCTCGGGGCCCGGGCCGAGGTCGACGCCGTCGAGCGCACGCTGCTCGGCGCGGAGCCGGCGGCGGCCGACGAGCGAGGTGGCGTAGGTGTACGCCGGACGGCGCTGCGCCTCCACGCCGTGCTCGGCGACGAACCGGGCCAGCCAGGCCTGTCCCTCGCGGTTGCCGGCGGCGTACGACGCCAGCACCGACGGCGGGTGCCGACGCGCGATCCGGGAGAACGTCGTGCCCTGCAGGAGGCTGACCTTGGCCGTGCTGCCGCCGGTGGTGCCCGCGCCGATCCTGCGGGCCTCGACCACGGCCACCGAGAGGCCGCCCCGGGCGAGGAGCCCCGCGGTGGTGAGGCCGGTGATCCCGCCGCCGACGACGACCACGTCGTGGGTCCCGCCGAGGGTCGGCGCACCCGCGTCCGGACGCGGGTGCCGTGCCTGCCAGGGCGAGACCAGGGCCATCAGGCGGGCTTCTCCTGCGGTTGCCTGGCCGCGAGGAAGCGCTGCACCTCGGCGAGGTCGTAGGCCGTCTCGGGGTGGGCGGTCACGGGCGCCGGTCCGATCCCGGCGCGTCGCCAGTGCTCGACGGTCTGCCGGTCGACGGCCGCGACCTCGGCGAGCTCGGCCGCCGTCAGCACGATGGGCGCGGCCCTGGGTGCGGTCGTCACGGGGTCGTGCTGGTCCTGCTGCGTCACCGGTGGCCCTCCTGCGGTCCGTCTGCGGTGCGCCGGTACCCCGCCGTGGCTCCCGTCACGCCCGCGGGGCCGCTCCCGTCCGGGCGGCGTCGCGGACCGCCCGGGCCAGTCGGCGGCGGGTACGGCGGGCCTCGGGGACCGCGCGGGTCATCCAGACGTGGAACATCGCGGGCACCTCGAGGACCCGCAGGTCGGTCGAGCCGTCGCGCAGGCGGGCGGCGAGGGCGTCGACCGCCGGGCGGAGGATGTCGCGGTCGCCGATGTGCACGTCGACCGGCGGGAGGCCGCGGAGGTCGTCGGCCAGCGGGTCGACGAGGGGGTCGGTCGTCGGGCGGTCGCCGGCCCACCACCGGGCCGCCGCTCGCAGGCCGGACTCGGCGAGCACGGGGTCGGTGGGCTCGAGGTCGCGCACGGCCTCCTCGTCGAGAGTCGGGTCCAGCCAGGGACTGAGCGCGACCACGCGGGCCGCCTGCGGACCGCCCTCGTCGCGCAGGCACCGGGCGAGGACGAGGACGAGCGCCCCGCCCGCCGAGTCGCCCATCAGCACCAGCGGCAGGTCGTCCGCGGCGGCCTCCCGTGCGAGGTCGAGGAGCCGGGGGAGCGCGTCGTCGACAGTCGCCACCGGGGCCAGCGGGTACGCGGGCACGACCACCTCTGCGGCGGCCGAGCGGCCCGAGAGCGCCCGGACCAGCCGCCAGTAGTCCGGTGTCAGCGGGTGGACGTAGCCGCCCCCGTGCACGTAGAGCACCCGTGCCCGCGGGCGGCCGCGCCGCGGTCGGACCGTCCACACGGTCAGCCCCTCGGGCCGGTCGGTCGCCACGCGCCGTACCCACCGGGTGAGGCGGGTCGGCGGCGCGTCCCCCTGCTCCTGGAGCCGCTTCGCCGTGGCGCGCGTGTGCTGCGCGCCCTCGAAGGCCTGCTTGTCGCGACGGGCCCGCATGCCGAGGACGTAGAGGCGCGTCCACGGCGTCGGTGCGCGACCGTCGACCGCCCAGTGCACCGTCATGGCGTCCCGTTGTCCCGCGCCGGTCGGCCCGAAACGAGGACCGGCTCCGACCTGCATCTCTGCTGGTCGGAGCCGGTGGTGGTACGCCATCAGGGACTCGAACCCCGAACCCGCTGATTAAGAGTCAGCTGCTCTGCCAATTGAGCTAATGGCGCCCGGTGAAGCGAGGACTACGTTACCAGTGGGCGGCCACCGGGAGAAATCGCCGGGTGGCGTGCGCAGGGGTCAGCGGGCGGCCAGCACGGCCTGGGCCGCGTTGTGCCCGGCGATGCCCGACACCGCGCCGCCACGACGCGCGCCGGAGCCGCAGAGCAGCACCGAGTCGACACCGGTCTGCACGCCCCACTGCTGTGCGGGGGTGTCGAGCCGGGCCCGGTTGGCCGCCCAGGGCCAGTCCAGGTCGCCGTGGAAGATGTGCCCGCCCGGCATGGCGAGGTCGCGCTCGACGTCCTGCGGGATCTTCGCCTCGATGCACGGCCGGCCGGCGGCGTCACGGGCGACGCACGACTCGATCGGGTCGACCAGGTGCTCGTCGAGGGAGGCGATCGCCCGGGCCACCGCGGTCGCCTTCGCGGCGGCAGGGTCGGCCTCGAAGAGCGTGGCCGGGGTGTGCAGGCCGAAGTACGTCAGCGTGTGGGTGCCCTCCGGCTCCCCGCCGAGGACCGAGGAGTCGGTCAGCGAGTGGCAGTAGACCTCGCCCGGCAGGACCGAGGGGACCCGCCCGGCCGCGGCGTCGGCGTGCGCGCCGGCCAGCTGGCTGTAGTCCTCGGCGAGGTGGAGGGTGCCCGCGAACGCCACGGCCGGGTCGACGCCGGAGCGCAGCCGCGGGAGCCGGTCGAGCAGGAAGTTGATCTTCAGCTGGGCGCCGACCGGCTTGGTGGCGGGGTCCTCGGGACCGCCGAGCAGGATGCGCAGCACCCACGGCGCGACGTTCGCCAGCACGGTCCCCGCCTCGACCGTCCGCAGCCGCTCGCCGTCGTGCCAGTCGACCTCCACGCCGTCGGCATGGGCCCGGACGGCGCTCACCCCGGCTCCGGTGCGCAGGGTCGCCCCGGCTTCTGTCGCGGCCCGGGCGAGCGCGTCGGTCACCGCGCCCATGCCGCCGACGGGCACCCGCCACTCGCCCGTGCCGTTGCCGACGAGGTGGTAGAGGAAGCACCGGTTCTGCACCAGCGAGGGGTCGTGGAGCGAGGCGAACGTGCCGATGAGCGCGTCGGTCGCGACCACGCCCCGGACGGTGTCGTCGCGGAACCGGCGCTCGACCGCCTCGCCGAGGGGCCGCACGACGATGTCGCGCCACGTGCCCGGGTCGACGCGGTCGCGGACCGCCCGCTCGGTCGGCAGCGGCTGGAGCAGCGTCGGGGCGACGACGCGGGCGAGGTCGGCGACGTCGGCGTAGAACTCCCGCCACGCGTCGTACTCCTCGTCGGAGCCGGTGAGGGCGCGGAAGGACTCCGCCGTCGCGGGACCCTCCGTGCGCTCGACGAGCAGCCCGCCCGCGCGGCCGTCGCGGAGGACCGGGGTGTACGACGCGGTCGGGCGCGACACCAGGGTCAGGTCCAGGCCGAGGTCGGCCATCAGCGCCTCGGGCATGAGGGAGACGAGGTAGGAGTAGCGCGACAGCCGCGTGCCGTGGCCCGCGAACGCGGCGGAGGAGACGGCGGCCCCGCCGGTGTGGTCGAGCCGC
This sequence comes from Nocardioides sp. NPDC092400, assembly GCF_040684155.1. Lineage (NCBI taxonomy): Bacteria > Bacillati > Actinomycetota > Actinomycetes > Propionibacteriales > Nocardioidaceae > Nocardioides > Nocardioides sp. NPDC092400. The sequence continues at coordinate 476,966 of NZ_JBFBFJ010000001.1, forward strand.
TCGAGCACGAGGACCGAGAGGCCCGCGCGGGCGAGGTAGGCGGCCGAGACCAGGCCGTTGTGGCCGCCGCCGACCACCACGACGTCGTAGCGGGTGCGGTCCTGAGCAGCGTCTCCCGAGATCACGCGGGTCACGCTAGGCCATCGCCCCTTCGGGTGGTCGGGGCACGGCCAGGTCACGAAATGGACGACTGCCTGCGGCGGCGGGTGGTTGATGGTTGCATCCATCCCGGAGGTTCCGCTCGGGGAGGGGTGGGTCGTGAGGCTGGACCCGTCGGTCCGGGTCGGAGGGCTGCTCGCTGCGCTCGTCGTCAGCGGGTTCCTCGCCCTGCACGCAGCACCGGACGGCGGGACCGTCATCGGGATCTGGCCGGTGGGCGTCGCGTCCGCGCTCGCCCTCGAGGTCGGCCGCCGGCGTGCGCCGTACGTGCTCCCCGTGGTGCTGTTCGTCGCCGTGCTCACGATCTGGCTGGGCGGCCGGCCAGCGGACGTCGCGATCGGGTACGGCCTCGGCATCACGGTCGAGACGGCGCTGGTGGTCGCCGTGCTCACCCGTGGGGTCGAGGGTCGGCCGCCCCTGCGCACGGACGCCGACCTCCGGCGCTACTACCTCGCCGTCGCCGGGGCAGGGCTGGTGGCGGCGGCCTCGGGCGGGCTCACCTCGGTGCTGACCGGGTTCGGGAACCCCGGCACGGTGGCGCTCGCGCTGGGCACCGCCCACCTGGCCTCCCAGATCACGCTGCTGCCGTTCTTCATGCGGCTGCCTCCGCACGGCTCCATCGCGAGCGTGACCGAGCGGGTGCTGCAGTGGGCGGCGATCATCGTCATCACCCCGCTGGTCTTCTCCTTCGACGACGTGCCGTCGATGGCGTTCATGGTGGTGCCGTTGCTCGCGTGGGGCGCCCAGCGGATCCGGCCCTTCGAGGCGCTCGCCCAGATGGCGGCGCTGGTCTTCTTCGCCATCCTGATGACGACCGCCGGGCGCGGGCCGTTCGCCGCCGCCCCGCAGGCCTACGACCTGCCCGCGGACGCCCGGGGCGTGTTCCTCGCGGCGTTCGCCACCACGTGCGCGCTCATCGTGGTGCCGCTCCTGATCCGGGTCGGCGCCCACATAGTGATCTCCCGCGAGGCGCGCTCCGAGCGCGACAAGGTGCAGAGCATCGTCGACGGCGCGACCGGCATCGCGATCATCGGCGCCGACGCCGAGGGCCGGGTCACCCTCTTCAACCCGGGGGCGGAGCGGCTGCTCGGCTACTCCGCAGCGGAGATGATGGGCCGGTCGACGCGGATCCTGCACTCCATGCGGTCTGTGGTCGACAAGGCCAGGGAGCTGCGCACCGCCCCGGACTTCGGCTCCGTCGTGCAGCGGATCGTGACCGGTGAGCACGCGGGCACGCTCATGCGGTTCCGCCGCAAGGACGGCGTTGAGCGGATCCACTCGATGACCCTGACCCGGATGGTGGACGAGCGCGGCGCGACCGTCGGGTACGTCAGCACGTCCGAGGACGTGACCGACTCCGTCGACGCGCAGCAGCGGCTCCAGGACGCCCTCGACACCGAGCGGCAGGCCGTCGACCGCCTGCGGGAGGTCGACCGGGCCAAGGACGCGTTCGTCTCCTCGGTCAGCCACGAGCTGCGCACCCCGATCACCAGCATCATGGGCTACCTCGAGCTGCTCGGCGACGGCTCGTACGGCCCGCTGACCCCGGACCAGGGGAAGGCGCTGAAGCGGGTCTCCGACAACAGCGGCCGGCTGCTCGGCCTGATCGACGAGCTGCTCACGCTCTCCCGGCTCAGCGAGGACGGGCTCGCGCTCAGCACCCGCGCCTTCGACCTGCGGGAGGTCGTCCGCGAGGGGTACGCCGTCGTGGCGCCGGCCTGGGCGCACCGGCGGCTCGAGGTCTCCCTCGACCTCCCCGAGGAGCCCGTCGAGTTCGTCGGCGACCGGGACATGCTCGAGCGGGTCGTGGTCAACCTGGTGGGCAACGCCGTGAAGTTCACCCCCGAGGGCGGCGCCGTCTCGGTGGTCCTGGGCGGCCACGGCTCCGAGGTCCACCTCGACGTGCGCGACACCGGGGTGGGCATCCCGCACCAGGAGATCGAGCAGCTGTTCTCGCGCTTCTTCCGCAGCTCGATCGCGCTCGAGAAGGCCATCCCCGGCTCCGGCCTGGGGCTGTCGATCACGCGGGCGATCGTGGAGAAGCACGGCGGCGCGATCGACGTCGAGTCCGCGGTCGGCCGCGGCACCCTGTTCCGCGTCCGGATGCCCACGGCCGCCTGACCCGGCGACCCACTAGGTTGCGGGCCCATGGCCCGGACCTACCGCGACGCGTGGGGCGTCGCGCACGTGCGGGCGACCTCCCTCGCCGACCTCGCCCACGGACAGGGCGAGGTCACCGCGCGCGACCGCACCTGGCAGCTCGAGCACCTGCGCCGTCGCGCCACCGGCACCACCGCGGAGGTGTTGGGCGCGCCGGCGCTGCCGTGGGACCGGCTGGCCCGGCGCACGTGCCTCGCCGACGTCGCCCGCCGGGCCCACGCGGGCCTCGCCGGCGAGACGCGGGCCTTCGTCGCGGCGTACGTGCGGGGCGTGAACGAGGGCCTCGAGACCGCCGGTCGCGGCGGCGTCCCCGAGCTCGACCGGCTCGGCATCGACGCCCGGCCCTGGGAGGAGTGGACGCCGCTGGCGGTGTTCCTCGCCCAGCACCTGCTGTTCGCGAGCCTGCCGGGCAAGCTGTGGGCGCACCGCGCCCGGGAGGTGCTCGGCGCCGACGCCCGCCTGCTGTCGCACGAGGGGCCCTCGGCGAGCGGCTCCAACGCCTGGGCCGTCGGCGGCGACCGCACCGCGACCGGCGCCCCGCTCATCGGCGGCGACCCGCACCGGGTGGTCGAGGCCCCGGGTGTCTACCAGCAGGTGCGGCTGGCCTGCGAGGACCCCGCCGACCCCGTCGACGTGGTGGGGCTGGCGTTCCCCGGCGTCCCGGGCGTCCAGCACTTCGCGCACGCCGGCGAGGTGGCGTGGGCGATCACGAACGGCATGGCCGACTACCAGGACGTGTACGACGAGCGGCTGCGGCGAGCCGGCGACGGGGCGGCGGTGGAGGCGCTGGGGCCGGACGGCTGGGAGGCGGTGGCCGCCCGGACCGAGACGATCGCCGTGCGCGGCGCTGCCCCGGAGACGGTCGAGGTGGTCGTCACGCCGCGCGGACCGGTGTTCGAGGGCAGTGTCGACGCCGGCACCGGCCTCTCGGTCCGCTTCGCCTCCGACGTCCTCGGCGACCTCGGCTTCGACGCCCTGCTGCCGCTCCTGCGCTCGAGGACCGTCGACGACGTGGACGCGGCGCTCGACCGGTGGGTGGAGCCGGTCAACAACGTCGTCGTCGCCGACACCAGCGGCGCCGTGCGCTACCGCCTCGCCGGGCGGATCCCGCTGCGGGACGAGGCCAACCGGCACGGGGTCGTCGACGCCGCCGACCCGGCGACCGCCTGGGCCGGCTGGCTGGACCCGCTGCCGCGGCACGACGTACCTCCCGACGGGCAGGTGGTCACCGCCAACGAGCGGCGCGGCCCGGAGAGCGACCCGGTCGGCGCGACGTTCGCCTCGCCGCACCGTGCCCGCCGGATCGCGGCCCTCCTGGACGGCCGGGACGGGCTCACGGGGGAGTACTTCGCGGCGATCCACGACGACGACCTGTCCGCGCAGGCGCTCGTCCTGCGTGACGCCCTGGTCGAGGGGCAGCAGCCGTCGGCCGCGGGCGAGGCCGTCCGCGACGCCGTCCTCGAGTGGGACGGCCGGATGGCGGCGACGTCGGTGGGAGCCGCGGCGTACGCCGCCTGGCGCGCGGCGCTGGTACGGCGGATCGCTGCCGAGCCGGTGTTCGCGCCGTTCGCCGACCCTCGCCACGACCTGGTCTTCCTGCCCTGGATGGACCTCGTCGGCCGGGTCGGGCACGCGCTGGAGACCCTCGCCGCCGCGGGCGACCCGTTCGGCATCGACCTGCGCGCGCTCGCCCGGGACGCGCTCGACGACGCCGCCGGGCACCCGGCGACCTGGGGCACGACGCACGTCGCGACGCCCGTGCACGCCTTCGAGGTCGCCGACGCCGACCTCGAGCCGCCGTACGTGCCCGCGCTGCCGGTCTCCGGCGACAGCGACTGCGTCCGGTGCACCGGATCGGTGCCGGGATGGACCGACGAGTGCTACCGCGGCTCGGTCGCCCGCTACGTCTGGGACCTGTCCGACCGCCAGGCCAGCGCTTGGGTCGTCCCGCTCGGCACGGCCGGCGACCCCCGCAGCCCCCACCACCGCGACCAGCTGCCGCTCTGGGCGGCCGGCCGACTCGCCCCGGTCGTCACCGACTGGGACCGCCTGACCGAGGAGACGCCCCGATGACCCTGCACCTCGACCCGTTCGTCCCCGAGCGCGACAGTGCGACCCTCCACTCGTGGGTGGTCGAGGAGCGTGCGCGCTTCTGGATGATGCAGGACCACACCCTCGAGGAGGTCCGCGAGATCTACACCTGGCTCGACGAGCAGCCCACGCACCACGTGTGGCTGGTGCGCGAGGAGTCCGGCGAGCCCGTCGCCCTCTTCCAGGACTACGAGCCCACCGCCGAGGAGGTCGGCTCGACGTACGACGTCCTCCCCGGCGACCTGGGCATCCACTTCATGCTCGCCCCCGCCGACACCGTGCGGCACGGCTTCACCGCCGAGGTCGTGGGGCTGCTCCTCGACCACGCGTTCGCCGACCCGGCCGTCCACCGGCTCGTCGCCGAGCCGGACGCCCGCAACGACAAGGCCGTCGGCTTGGTCCGCCGCCTCGGCTTCGAGCTCGGCCCCGTCGTCCAGCTCTCCACCAAGCCCGCCCAGCTCGCCTTCCTCACCCGCCAGGCCGCCGGCCGCTGAGGCGTGCTCCGCCGGTCGAGCTGCGAGCGCGAGCGAGCGTCGTCGAGACCCGGCCTCCTGCTGGTCGAGCAGCGAGCGCGAGCGAGCGTCGTCGAGACCCCCACCCGCTGGTCGAGCAGCGAGCTCAAGCGAGCGTCGTCGAGACCCCCACCCGCTGGTCGAGCAGCGAGCTCTGGCGAGCGTCGTCGAGACCCGGCGAGGTGCGCAGGGCGCCGGGGTGGTCGGCGGGCCGGCCTCCTGCCGGTCGAGCAGCGAGCGCTGGCGAGCGTCGTCGAGGCCCGGTGAGGGTGGTTACGGGCAACGAGTGGCTCGGGGGGTCTCGACGACGTTCGGCGCTGGGGCGCCTCTCTGCTCGACCAGCATCATGGATCGCTGGGTCGGCCTAGGTCCTGCGGTGGATCGCGACCTTTCCTCCGGGTAGGTGGGTGGTGTCGTAGGCGGGGTCGTGTATGCGGGCGTGGTGTCGGGGGCAGAGGTTGCGGGCGTTGGCGAGGTCGGTGGCGCCGCCGTTCGACCAGGGTTGTCGTGGTGGGCGTGGCAGAGGTGGGCGGGCCAGTCGCAGCCTTCTGCGGTGCAGGTCGGCTGGGTGAGGTTCAGCGCCCGACGTTGTGCGCCGGTGAACAACCGGGTGGTGCGCCCCAGGTCCAGGAGCTCGGACTGAGTGCCGAGGACGCCGGGGATCAGGCCTGCTTCACAGGCGAGCCGTCGTGCCTGGGCGGCGGAGATGGTGCTGCCGTCGTCGAGGACACCCGGTGCGAGGCCACCCATCAACGAGGCGATGTCCATGGTGACGACGACGGTGGCGTTGAGCCCGCCGAGCTTCGGGACCGAAGTAGCGGGGAGGCGTTCGAGGAGCTCGCAGAACGCATCACCAATCCGCTCCGGAACCGGTCGGCGCTCGACCGCCTCGGGCGCGCCTTGATCCTGGGTGGCGGCTTGGTGCTTCGGAGCCGCGAAGGCGAGGAGCGTCTTCTTCAGCATCGCGCCGTGGAGCTCGGGGATCTTGAACTTCCCGACCACCAACCCGCGCCCGTCGGGGCTCATCGTCAGCCACGCGGTCTCGCGGGCGAGTCGCTCCTCGGCCTCCAGGGCGCGGGCGTCGCGGGCCTCGCCGATCTCGGGGGCGACGACGGTGAGGACGTGCTTGGCCAGGACCCGCAGGGCCTTGGGGTCCCGGTGCCGTGCCTCGGCGAGCAGGTGCTGCTCGGCACGAAGGGGGATGGTCGGGTCGTCCAGGTCGGTGGGCAGCCGGTCGAGGCACTCGGTGATCACCCGGGCGTGGTCGACCGACACATCACCGTCCGCGAGGACTGCCGCGGTGAGGTCGTGACGGTCCAGCGACTCGGCCAACCGCATCCGGTGCTTCGCCGAGGGCCTCGTCTGGCGGGTCTCGGTCGCCCACCAGGAGGCGGTGTCGGTCGCACCGACACGTTCGCCGGCGTGACGGCGTTCGGCTTCCGCGGCGAGCCGCAGCTCTAGGGCCTCGACCCGGGCGCGGAGGCGGGCAGCCTCGAGAAGGGTCGCCGCGACGTCGTCGTCGGACATCGACCACAGGTGCGACTCGTGCGCACGGTCGAGCCTGGCGTGGGACTTCGCGACAGCGCGGCACACCAGGTGTGCGCTGCGTCGGGAGTCCTTGGCCATGGGTCTACTCAAGCACCGACCACCGACAGTCCCGGGGCTGTTTTCCCAGTTCAGACCGCATCGTGGACCACCATCTAAGGGCCTTCGCTGGCCACTCGAGTGCCCGAGGCTCTGCGCATCTCGCCGGGTCTCGACGACGCCTCGCCGGGGCTCGGCTGCTCGACCAGCAGCCGCCTCGCCAGGGCTCGGCTGCTCGACCAACAGCCGCCTCGCTAGCGCTCGGCTGCTCGACCAGCGACGCTCGGCCGCTCGACCAGCGGGGTCAGTTGGCGGAGACGCCGTGGTGGGCGCACCAGATGACGGCCTGCGAGCGGCGGTCGACGCCGATCTTGCGGTAGGCGGCGCGGACGTAGGTCTTGACGGTGTTGACGCTGACGTAGAGGCGCTCGGCGATCTCGGCGTTCGACAGGCCCGCGGCGACCAGGCCCAGCACCTCGAACTCCCGGACGGTGAGCCCGTGGGGGAGCAGGAGCAGCTTGGCGTCGACGTGGCGGGTGGAGGGGTTGCCGCCGGGCCCGGCGCGGGCGACCCGGTCGAAGACGTCGATCATCTCGATCGCGGTCGCGTCCATGCGCACGACGCCCGCGACCCCGCGCTCGAGGGCGGCCGTGGTCAGCGCCGGCTCCTGCGGGCGGGCGAGCGCGACGACCCGGGCGTTGCTGCGGACCAGGTGCGCGAGGTCGCTGCCGGCCGTGCCGTCCACCGGGTCGAGGCCGGCCGCGTCGTACAGCACGACGTCGAGCCCGGCCAGGTGCCCGTCGGAGGAGGCCGCGTCGCACAGCCACACGCGCGCCGGGTGACGCCGCAGCATCGTGGAGAGCCCGGTGAGCACCAGCTCGTGCGGACTGATCACGCCGACGCTCAGCGGCTTGCTAGCCATGGCCGACCGGTGCCCCGTCCGGGCGGGCTCACACCGACGACACGGCGATCAGGACAGCCCGAGCCGCTCCAGCACCCGGTCGGTCGCCCGGCCGTCCTCGAGGGACGTGTAGCGCTCGCGGAACGCGGCGTACTGCGCGGCGTGCTCCTTCTCGACCCGCTCGAGGTCGCCGATGACGTCGACCAGCTCACCGGTGGTGCGGACGATGGGGCCGGGCGCCTCCGGGACGAGGTCGAAGTAGAACCCCCGCACCGAGTCCTGGAACCGCTCGAGGTCGTAGGCGAAGTGCACGATCGGCCGACCGGTGATCGCGTAGTCGAACATCGTCGAGGAGTAGTCGGTCACCATGACGTCGGCCGCGCAGTAGAGGTCGCGGACGTCCGGGTGGTACGAGACGTCGTGGACGTGGGGGACCGCCGCGATCCGGGAGCGACCGGTCACCATGTTGTGGGCGCGCACGAGCAGCACGTGCTCGGGGCCGAGAGCAGCGGCGAACCGGTCGACGTCCAGGGCGAGCGGGACCTCGGGGCGGCCCTCGGCGAAGGCCTCGTCGTCGCGCCAGGTCGGCGTGTAGAGGACGACCTTCGCGCCGTCGGGGACGCCGAGGGAGGCCCGCACGCGCGCACCGGCCTCCCGGGACTCCGGCAGGCTCAGCAGGTCGTTGCGCGGGTAGCCGGACTCGAGCACCTCGCCGGTGAAGCCGAAGGCGCCCCGCAGCCGCGGCGTGCTCGCGGCGTTCGGCGAGAGCAGCAGGTCCCACTTGGCGATGTCGTGGTCGAGCCGGTCCAGCCGACCCTCGGGCGCCCACAGCACGTCCCGGTGGATCCGCTTGAGCGGGGTGCCGTGCCAGGTCTGGACGTACGTCGTGCCGGCCGGCTTGGTCCACTCGACCTCGGTGTGGGTGTTGGCAACCAGCAGGTCGGCCGACTCCAGCGCCTCGGTCGCCGCGGGGGAGTCGATGTCGACGGTCGTCACGCCGTCCGGGAACGCCGCCAGGTGCTCCTGGTCGGCGAGCCACACGTGCTCGAGCCCGGGCCGGTCCGCGACCCGCTCCCACAGGGCCCGCGGGTTGTCGGAGAACCGTCCGTGGAAGCTGTTCCAGACGATCTTCATGCCGACACCTCCGTACGTCGTTCCTCCTGCAGCCCGAGCAGGTCGACCAGCTCGTCCCAGTCCTCGACGACCGCGACCACGCCGGCGTCCAGCAGCGCACGTCGGCGCTCCGCCCGCTCCGGCTCGGGCACGAAGACCAGGTTCCCGACGGTGGGGATGCCCGCGCCGACGGCGGAGCGGGCGCCGGAGACGGCGTCCTCCACTGCGACCGCCTCGTGCGGGGCGAGCCCCAGCCGCTCGAGCGCGAGCAGGTAGACGGCCGGGTCGGGCTTGCTGGTCGGCGCCGGCAGCGAGTCCTGCGCGCTGAAGCGGTCCGCGACCGGCAGCACCTCGTCGAGGTCCGCGGCCGTGAAGCAGGCAGCCAGGCGGCCGAGGGCGCTCGAGCTGACGACGGCGAGCTGCCAACGGTCCGCGAGGAGGCGCAGCGCGTCGCTCACGGCCGGGTCGGGCACGAGGGTGGCGGCCAGGTGCCGGGTGACGACGTCCTGCTCGCGGGCGACCCAGGTCTCCATCTCGTCGTCGGGGACCGTCACGCCCTGCTCGGCGGCCAGGTCGCCGGCCAGGCTGCGGAAGTTGCGGCCGAGCGCCGCGGCCTGGAGGTCCGCCGGCTCCCAGTGGTGGTCGGAGCCGAGCCGGGCGAGGAAGTCGTTGGTCACCCCGGTGGACGCGGCGAAGGCCGGCTCCTCGGAGGCGAACAGGTTGCCGTCCGCGTCCAGGAGCAGGGCACGCACCGGTCCCAGGTCCAGCTCAGGATGCTGCGGCTGCTGCACGGTCCTCCACCTCTCGTCCGACGAGCGCCTGCTGCAGCGCCGTGACGAACTCCGGGCAGCGGGCGAGCCGCTCGAACCCCTCGGCGGCCGCCAGGAAGGGTCGCACGTCGTGCCCTGCCCGCGAAGCCGGCCCCAGCAGGTCGGCGAGCGCGGGGTCGGCGAGGGTGTCGGCGAGGTCGCCGGAGGTGACCAGCCCGTCCGCGACCGCCTGCGCGGAGCGGCGCAGGCCGTCGATCCAGGCCGCGACGACGCTGGTCAGCAGGGCGTGCGGCCGGCCCGCGAGCACGGCGCGCTCGAGCGAGGGCAGGACGTAGTTGCGCATCCGCACCGAGCCGCGGCGCCGCAGCCGGGTCAGCGGGTCGGCGATGGCCGGGTTGCGGAACCGGTCGAGCACGCCCCGCAGGTACGACGGCAGGTCGAGCCCGGGGACCGGGTCCAGCAGCGGGCAGACCTCCTCGGCGAGCATCCGCTCGACGAGGGGACCGACGGCGGGGTCGGCCATCGCGGCGTCGGTGGTCGAGTGCGCGGTCGCCTCGCCGAGGAAGCCGAGGGCCACGTGGCCGGCGTTCAGCAGGCGCATCTTGGCCTCGACGTACGGCCGGGCGTCGGAGACGACCTCTACGCCGACGTCCTCGAGCGGGGGGCGCGGGCCGCCGAAGGAGTCCTCGACGACCCACTGGCTGAACGGCTCGGTGACGACGGGTGCGCGGTCGTGGACGCCCAGCTCGTGGCGCAGGAGTCCCCGGTGCTCGGCCGTCGTGGGCGGCGTGATCCGGTCGGCCATGCTGTTCGGGAAGGCGACGTGGCGTGCGATCCACCGGGCGAGCCCCGGCTCGAGCGCCTCGGCGGCCGCCACGACGCACCGACGCGTGGCGTCGCCGTTGCCGGGCAGGTTGTCGCACGACAGCACCGTGAACGGCGCCTGGCCGGCGCGGCGCCGCGCGCCGAGCGCGCGGGCCAGCAGGTCGAAGGCGGTGGGCGGCACGGCGGGACCGGTGGCGGCCGACACGGCGTACGACGGCGCCGTGACGGTCAGCGTCACGAGCAGCGTGCGGGGGTCGACCAGTGCTGCGATGGCGTTCGCGGCGCCGTCGCGGCCGCCGGCGGCGAGGTAGTCGCGCAGCACGCCGACGACGTGGGCGCGCGGCTGGCCGAAGGAGAGCTCCAGGGTGGTGTAGAGGAAGTCCTGGGCGGCGAGCTCGGCGCGGTGGCTGTTCGTGCGCAGCCCGACACCGCGGACGCCCCAGTCACGGGCGCCGAGGGCGGCGAGGCGGTCGAGGTAGACGGCCTGGTGGGCACGGTGGAACGCGCCGACCCCGAGGTGCACGACACCCGTGCCGAGCGCTGCGACGTCGTAGGTGGGGCGGCTGACCCGGGGCGGGAGGGCACCGAGGGTGCCGAGGCCCAGACGGAGCGCGGTGGCCGGTGCGGGGAGGACGTGGTCCTGGTTGGGACGAAGCACTCACACCTCCTGTCGTTCGTGGGGCACCAGGGGTGCGAACAGAACTGGTCACCTACCCGTTCTGCTACGTCACCAAACATTCGTCTCGGCGACCCCTTCGGTCGGTTGACTCATGGGTTCCCCTGTGTGTGGCCGCGAGGCTCGCCCGCACGGGTGACAGCCGCCGCCGCGTACGACGTCGAGTGCTCGACCCCGCAGCGGGGTACGGAGTGCGGGTGCCGTTGACCCGTCCTCTCGCGCTGCTCGCCGTCGGCTGGAGCCTCGTCCTGGGCGCGCTGCTCGGCGTCGCCGCCCCCGCGACCGCCGCGGACGCCGCGGACGACGACGCGCCCCGGGTCGTGCGGGTGGGCACGGAGGGGGTCTACCCGCCCTTCAGCTACCGCGACTCCGAGAGCAACGAGCTGACCGGCTTCGACGTCGACGTGGTGCGAGCGATCGGTGAGGAGGCCGGGTGGGACGTGCGCTTCGTCGAGGCGCCGTTCGACGCGCTGTTCCCGGCGCTCGACACCGGCCGCCTCGACGTCATCGCCAACCAGGTGACGGTCACCCCCGAGCGGGAGGCGCGCTACCTGTTCAGCACGCCGTACACCTACTCCCGAGGCGTCATCGTCACCGGGGCGGACACCGACGACATCACCTCGCTCGCGGACCTCGAGGGACGCACGACCGCCCAGACCGCGAGCAGCAACTGGGCGCAGGTCGCCGAGGACGCCGGGGCGGAGGTCGACTTCGTCCAGGACTTCGGGCCGGGCGTCGAGCTCCTCCTGCAGGGCCGGGTCGACGCGATCGTCAACGACAACATCGCGGTCCTCGACTACCTCGCGACGTCCGGGACCGACGAGGTGAAGATCGCCGGGCCGGCGGGCGACGAGGTCCTCGAGCAGGCCCTGGCGTTCACCCAGGACGACGCGGCGCTCCAGGAGGAGGCCGACGCGGCGATCGAGGCGCTGACCGCGGACGGCACCCTGGAGGAGATCTCCGAGGAGTACTTCGGCGCGGACGTGACCGTCGAGGGCGGCACGACCGACGTGGAGGTCGACGCCTCCGACGCCCGCTCCCGGTGGGAGGTCGTCCAGGACACCGCCTGGCCCATGCTCGTCGGGCTGGTGAAGGGCAACATCCCGCTCACCGTGGCGAGCTTCGCGATCGGGCTGGTCCTGGCCGTCGCGGCGGCCCTCGCCCGGCTCTCCTCGATCCGGGTCCTCGACTGGATCGCGCGGGCCTACATCTCGCTCATCCGCGGCACGCCGCTGGTCGTGCAGCTGTTCATCGTCTTCTTCGGCCTGCCGCAGCTCGGCGTGGACCTCGACCCCTACCCCGCCGCGATCCTGGCCCTGAGCCTCAACGTCGGTGGGTACGCCGCCGAGGTGGTGCGTGCGGCGATCCTCTCGGTGCCCCGCGGGCAGTACGAGGCGGCGACCGTCATCGGCATGGACTACCGGCAGTCGATGCGGCGGGTGATCCTCCCGCAGGCCGCCCGGATCGCGGTGCCGCCGCTGTCCAACACGCTGCTCTCGCTCATCAAGGACACCGCGCTCGCCTCGCTGGTGCTGGTCCCCGAGCTCTTCCGCGAGGCGCAGGTGACGGCGGGCGCCACCTTCGAGTACCTCCCGCTCTACGTGATGGCCGCGCTCTACTTCTGGGTGGTCTGCTACCTGGTGAGCCTGGCCCAAGGCCCCCTGGAACGACGACTGAGCAGGTACGTGGCATGAGCGAGCTGATCGAGGTCCGGGGGCTGGAGAAGTCCTTCGGCGACAACCGGGTCCTCCAGGGCGTGGACTTCACCGCCGCGGCGGGCACCGTGAGCGTGCTGCTGGGCCCCTCCGGGTCGGGCAAGACGACGGTCCTGCGCTCGATGAACGTGCTCGAGACGCCCGACGCGGGGACCGTGCGGATCGGCGACGCCGAGCTCGACTTCACCCACCCGCCGGCCGGCAAGGCGGATCACCGCCGCGCGGTCAAGGCGCTCCGCGCGCGCAGCGGGATGGTCTTCCAGTCCCACAACCTCTTTCCGCACATGACCGTGCTCGGCAACCTCCTCGAGGGACCCGTGCAGGTCCAGGGCCGCGACCGCGACGAGGCCGCCGAGGACGCCCGCGCGCTGCTGGCCCAGGTCGGGCTGGAGGGGCGGGAGGACGCCTACCCCGCGCAGCTCTCCGGCGGGCAGCAGCAACGCGTCGGCATCGCCCGCGCGCTCGCCCTGCGCCCGGAGGTGCTGCTCCTCGACGAGCCGACCTCCGCGCTCGACCCCGAGCTCGTCGGCGAGGTGCTCGCGGTGATCCGGGACCTGGCGCGCGAGGGCTGGACGCTGGTGATCGTGACCCACGAGGTGCGCTTCGCCCGGGACGTCGCCGACCAGGTGCTCTTCCTCGACGGCGGTGTCGTCGCGGAGCGCGGCGGCCCGGAGGTGCTCGTCGAGCCGCGGGAGGGGCGGACCCGCCGCTTCCTCCAGCGGGTGCTGGACGCCGGCTGAGCGACGGGCGGACCGCCGGGCGGCGTTGACGGTGCCGCCTGCGGGTACCACCCCCGGCGGCGGGCCGACCGGGCCCCGGGGGAGGAGCGGCATGACGACGACGGCCGGGGACCAGGGGACCAGCGGTCCGACGATGACCGGGCGGATGCTCGTGGTGGCGCTCGTGTCGGCGGTGAGCGGGTTCCTCTACGGCTACGACACCGGCATCATCTCCGGCGCGCTGCTGCAGATCAGCGACGAGTTCGACATCGGGCACGGGCTCGAGCAGGTCATCGCGGCCAGCATCCTGCTGGGCGCGGTGATCGGGGCCTTGAGCGGCAGCGTGCTCTCCGAGCGCGCCGGCCGGCACCGCACGATCCTGGTGATCGCCGTGGTCTTCGTCCTCGGCACCCTCGCGGCGGCCCTCGCGCCGTCGCCCTGGGCACTCGCCGGCGGCCGCGTCCTGCTCGGCGTCGCGGTCGGCGGCGCCACCCAGACCGTCCCCATGTACGTCGCGGAGCTGGCGCCGGCGGCCCGGCGCGGCCGGCTCGTCCTCTGCTTCCAGCTGGCCATCGGCGTCGGCATCGTGGTCGCCACCATCGTCGGGGCGACCGAGGCCCTCGACTGGCGGATCGCGATCGGCGCCGCGGCGGTGCCGGCCCTCGTCATGGGCGTGCTCATGCTGCTGCTGCCCGAGAGCCCGCGCTGGCTGGTCAGGCAGGACCGGTCCGACGACGCCCGGGCCGTCCTCGAGCGCCTGCGGCCGGCGTCGTACGACGTCGACGGCGAGCTGGCGGAGATCGCCGACCTCGACGAGCAGGAGCGGGGCGTCCGGGACGACCGCCGCGGGTGGCGGGGGCTGCGTCAGCGCTGGGTGCGCCCGGCGCTGGTGGTCGGCTGCGGGATCGCGGTCTTCACCCAGCTCAGCGGCATCGAGATGATCATCTACTACTCGCCGACGATCCTGACCGACAACGGCTTCAGCACCAGCACCGCCCTGCAGGTCAGCGTCGCGCTCGGCTTCGCCTACCTGGTGGCGCAGCTCGTGGGACTGGCGCTGGTCGACCGGGTGGGTCGGCGGCGGCTCGCCCTCGTGACGATCCCGGGCGCCGCGCTGGCGCTGGGCACCCTCGGGACGGTCTTCGCCACCGGCCACTCCGGCCGCGGCAGCACGCCGTTCATCATCGCCTGCCTGGTGGTCTTCATGCTCTTCACCGCCGGTGGCCTGCAGCTCATGGGGTGGCTCACCGGGTCCGAGATCTACCCGCTCGCCGTCCGGAGCGCCGGCACGGCCGCCCAGTCGGCGGTGCTGTGGTCGACCAACCTGCTGATCACCCTGACGCTGCTCTCGACCATCGAGCTGCTCGGGGTGGGGCAGACCTTCTGGCTCTACGCGGCCTTCAACGTGGCGGCGTTCATCTTCGTGTGGCGGCTCATGCCCGAGCTGACCGGCCGCAGCCTGGAGAACATCGAGAGCCACCTCGCCAACGGTGAGTTCAGCCCGGCCGACTTCGAGGAGCCGGAGCCGGAGCCGGAGCCGGAGCCGGCACCCGGGCGCTGACGCGAGCGGCTGAGGCCCCCGGAGACGGGACGAGCCCCTGACCGGTGTCCCGGTCGGGGGCTCGCATCGTGCCGTTCGGCAGTGGGGTGAGTAACGGGACTTGAACCCGCGACATCTGCGACCACAACGCAGCGCTCTACCAGCTGAGCTATACCCACCATGGCGGTCCGACCTGGGTCGGGGCCGCTGGGAAGTATAGGCGACTCAGTCCGCGGGGGTGGAATCCTGGGGTGCGGTCCCGGTGAGGGCGCCGCCGTGGCGCGCGGCGATCGCCTTGGCGGTCGCCGAGTCGGGCCCCGGGGCGGGGACGAACACGGCCTCCCGGTAGTAGCGCAGCTCCTCGATGCTCTCGCGGATGTCGGCGAGCGCGCGGTGGTTCCCCCGCTTGGCGGGCGCCTGGTGGTAGGCGCGCGGGTACCACCGGCGGGACAGCTCCTTGATCGAGCTGACGTCGACGATCCGGTAGTGCAGGAACGACTCGAGCCCGGTCATGTCCCGGGCGATGAACGCGCGGTCGGTGCCGACCGTGTTGCCGGCCAGGGGCGGGCGGCTGCCCTCGGGGCAGTGCTGACGCAGGTAGGCCAGCGTCCGCTCCTCGGCCTCGGCGAGGCTCACGCCCTTCGCGAGCTCCTCGAGCAGCCCGGAGCTCTCGTGCATGCTGCGCACGAAGTCGCCCATCTGCTCCAGCGCCTCCTCGGGCGGCCGGATGACGATGTCGACGCCGTCGCCGAGGACGTTGAGGTCGAAGTCGGTGACGAGGGCCGCCACCTCGATCAGCGCGTCCGCGCGCAGGTCGAGGCCGGTCATCTCGCAGTCGATCCAGACGAGTCTGTCGTTCACGGAGGGCACCCTACGGGCAGCCCCGGTCAGGGTCCCCGCAGTGGTCCCGCAGTGGTCCAGGCGCTTCTCAGCCGCCGCTGGCCGGGACCTCAGGGTCGGCTCAGGTGGGCTGCCTAGCGTGCCCGACGTGAGGGAGTGGTTCGGCCTGGTCGCCCGGCTCGTGACCGGCGGCGTGTGGATCGTCGCCGGTGCGCTGAAGCTGCCCGACCCCTACGAGAGCGTGCGAGCGGTCCGCGCCTACGACCTGCTCCCGGAGTCGATCGTCCCCACCGTCGGCCACCTGCTCCCGGTGCTGGAGGTGGTGGTCGGTCTGGCGCTCGTCCTGGGCGTGCTCACGCGCGGCGCCGCCGCCGTGTCCGCGCTGCTCTTCCTCGCCTTCATCATCGGCATCGCGTCCGCCTGGGCGCGCGGGCTGCAGATCGACTGCGGCTGCTTCGGCGGCGGCGGCTTCGAGGAGGGCGCCGCCAGCCAGTACCCCTGGGAGATCGCCCGCGACGTCGGTCTCCTCGCCCTGTCGCTGCTCCTGGTGTGGAGCCGCTCGACGCGGCTCGCGCTGGACAGCGCCCTGTTCCGTCGTACGACGAGCACGTCCACCACCCGAGAGGCCTGAGGTGTCCACCAAGAACCGCCAGCAGTCGCGCGCCGAACGCGCCGCCGCCGCCATCCTCGAGCAGGAGCGCCAGGAGCGTCGCCGCCGGGCGCTGATCGTCGGCGGGGTGGTCCTGCTCCTGCTGGTCGTCGTCGCGGTCGGCGTGCTCGTGCAGCGCGGGCGCGACGACACCGGGGAGGTCGCCGCCCCGCCGGCCGGCGCGACCGGCCAGTACTCGCTCGCGATCGGTGACGCGGACGCGCCGCACCAGGTGGTCGTCTACGAGGACTTCCTCTGCCCCTTCTGCGGCGCCCTGGAGGGCGAGACCCGCGCGGACCTCGAGCGGCTCGCCGCGGACGGCCAGGTCTACGTCGAGTACCGCCCCTTCGACCTGCTCAGCAGGTACGGCGACTACTCCGCTCGCGCGACGAACGCCTTCGCGGCCGTCCTCGACGCGGCCGGTCCGCAGGTGGCCAAGGAGTTCCACGACCTGCTCTTCGAGAACCAGCCGGGGGAGTCCGGGCCGTTCCCGAGCGACGACGACCTGGTCGACCTCGCCGTCGAGGCGGGTGCGGAGGAGGCGCAGGTGCGCGGGGCGATCGAGGACCGCGAGTTCGACCAGTGGGTGCAGAACGCCACCGACGCCGCCTCGCGGGCCGGCGTGAACGGGACGCCGACGGTGCTGGTCGACGGCGAGGTCTTCACCGACGGCGACACCGTCGAGGAGCTCGCCGACAACTTGGTCGCCGCGGTCGAGTGAGCCGATGATCCGGGGGTGTCCCTCACCCCCGGGTTCGTCGCGGGCCTGCCGAAGGCCGAGCTGCACGTCCACCACGTCGGGTCCGCGTCGCCGCGGATGGTCGCCGAGCTGGCCGCGCGCCACCCGGGCACGGTCCCGAGCGACCTCGACGAGCTGCGCAGGTTCTACGAGTTCCGCGACTTCGCGCACTTCATCGAGGTCTACCTCGCTGTGGTCGACCTGGTGCGCACCCCCGAGGACGTCCGCTACCTGACCTACGAGGTCGCGCGGGAGATGGCACAGGGCCAGTCGCTGCGGTACGCCGAGCTGACCTGCACGCCGTACACCTCGGTGCGGCCGCACGAGCCGGAGCTCGGGATGCCGATCGAGGCCTACACCGAGGCCATCGAGGACGCCCGGGTGGCCGCCGAGCGGGACTTCGGCCTCGTGCTCCGGTGGGTCTACGACATCCCGGGCGAGGCGGGCGTCCCCAGCGCGGACGCGACCCTCGACTTCGCGCTCCGGCACCGGCCCGAGGGCCTGGTCGGCTTCGGCCTCGGCGGTCCCGAGATCGGCGTGCCGCGCGCGCAGTTCCAGCCGCACTTCGACGCCGCCCGTGCCGCGGGGCTGCGCTCCGTCCCGCACGCCGGCGAGACGACCGGTCCGCGGACGGTGTGGGACGCCCTGCACCTGCTCGGCGCCGACCGGATCGGCCACGGCACCTCGGCCGCCCAGGACCCCGCGCTGCTGGCCCACCTCGCCGAGACCGGCGTCCCGCTCGAGGTCTGCCCCTCCTCGAACGTCGCCACCCGGGCCGTGGCCGACCTGGCCGAGCACCCGATCGTCGCGTTCCGCGACGCGGGGGTCACGGTCACGGTGGCCTCCGACGACCCGCCGATGTTCGGCACCTCCCTCAACCGGGAGTACGAGGTCGCGGCCGAGCTGCTCGGCCTCGACGACGACGGGGTCGCCGACCTCGCGCGGACGGCCGTGCGGGCCTCCTTCGCCGAGGAGTCCCTCCGGGCGAGGCTGCTCGCCGAGATCGACGCGTACGTCGCGCACGGGACCCGTCCCGCCTGAGGTCGACGGGCAGGACTTGTCCGTGCCCGTCCGCGCGGACGGGCCCGCGGGCTGGACGGACCAAATAGGATGCGTCCATGTCCGTCCATCCTGTCCGCGTCGCCGTGGTCAACGACTTCGAGCTCGTCGTGGCCGGGGTCGCCGCGATGCTCGCGCCGTTCTCCGACCAGGTCGTGGTCGTGGAGCTGGACAGCGGCGTGCCGCCCGTCTGCGACGTCGACGTCGTGCTCGTCGACACCTTCGGCCAGGGCGAGGGCGAGCACCTCAGCGTCGACGACCTCCTCGACGACGGCAAGCCGCGGGTCGTGGTCTACAGCTGGAACACCCGGCCCGACGTGGTCGAGCGGACGATGGCCCGGGGCGCGGCGGGCTACCTGCCCAAGTCGGCACGCGCCGAGGAGATCGTGGCCACCGTCGTGAAGGTGCACGCGGGGGAGGCGGTCCGTCCCCAGGGCGGGGTGGACGCCGACCTGGCGGCGGAGCTCGCGGACGGGGAGTCGTCGGGGTCCTGGCCCGGGAAGGCGCACGGGCTCAGCGCGCGGGAGGCCGAGGTGGTCTCGCTGATCAGCCGGGGGCTGTCCAACCAGGAGATCGCCGAGCGCACCTACCTCTCGATCAACTCCGTGAAGACCTACATCCGCACGGCGTACCGCAAGATCGGCGTCACGCGGCGCTCGCAGGCCGTGGCCTGGGGGCTCCAGCACGGCCTCCTCCCGGACCGGTCGCGCCAGGTCCAGCCGCTCGATTCCTGACGGGGCACCCGACTGGGAGCGCCGGGACGGGACACCGGGCCGCCATGGACCTCACCCTCCGCCTGCTCCGACACGGGTACGACGGCGTCGCCGCCGACCGGGAGGCGCGTGGCGTCGGTGCCGATGCCGGGACCCACGCCAGCCGTCTCGCCGGTCGCCGGGCGGTCGTCGTGCGCAGCGAGCCCGGCGTGCGGTTCTTCTACGACGAGTCCGCGGCCGAGCGCAAGGGCGTCGTGCCGCCGCCGCTCGCCTGGCTGCTGTTCGGGCGCGGCGCGCTGCACGGGATGGACGGCGTGGCGCACCGCGAGCGCAAGCAGGTCATGGTCGACGTGCTGTCCGCCGACGGGCTGGGCCCGGTGGTCGACCGGGTCGCCGCCGAGCTCACCGCTGCGACGGAGCGCTGGCCGGGCCGCCAGGTGAGCGTCCACCCGGCGCTGGTCTCGGCGTACGGCCGGGCGGTGCTGCAGTGGGCGGGCCTCGACCTGCCCGACCGGCGGGCCGACCAGCTGGCGCACCGCCTGGGGCAGCAGGTCGACGGCTTCGGCTTCGCCGGGGCGGCCTACCTGCGCGGCTGGGCCTCCCGACTGTGGTGGAACCGCTGGGCGACCCGGCTAGCGGCCGACGTCCGCTCCGGCCGCGCCGGCGTGCCCGAGGACTCACCGGCCGCCCGGCTCGTCGGCGGCCTCGACGTGGACGACCGGACCGCGGGGGTGGAGCTCGGCAACATCCTGCGTCCCACGATCGCGGTCGCCTACCTCGGCACCTTCGCCGCGCTGCGGCTCGCCGAGCACCCCGAGTGGCGGGAGCGGCTGGCGGACCCGGGGGAGGAGCTGGCCCGGCTGGCGTTCGCGCAGGAGGTGCGGCGCACCACGCCGTTCGCGCCGGTGCTCGCCGCCCGGGCGACGCGCCCCGCGCGGATCGACGGCGTGCGGGTGCGGCGCGGTGACCGGCTGGTGCTCGACATCATGGGCATCGACCACGACCCCGCGCGCTGGCCCGCCCCGCACGCGTTCCGCCCCGAGCGGTTCCTCGACCACGCCCCCGGCGCGTTCGACCTGGTCCCCCAGGGGGGTGGCCACCCCTCGGGGCACCGCTGCCCGGGCGAGTCGCTCACGCTGCGGGTGCTCGGGGCGACGCTGCGGGTGCTCGCGCCCATGCCGTACTCGGTGGTGGACGACGTGGTCGACCGCACGCGGATGCCCACCACGCCCCGGGACGGGCTGCTGGTCAGTGTGCCGACGGGTGCTCGGACCCGATCTGCTCCCGCATCGTCTCCAGGATCCGCGTGAGGACGCGGGAGACCTGCACCTGGCTCACGCCGAGCTCGTCGCCGATCTCGCGCTGGGTCTGGTCCTCGTAGAACCGCAGGTAGAGCACCCGGCGGTCGCGCTCGGAGAGCCCGCGCATGACCGGGGCGAGCACGGCGCGCGCCTCGGCCGGGCCCTCGTCGGGGTCCTGCGGGAGCACCTCGCCGAGGCTGGTGCCGGACTCGCTGCCGACCGGTTGGTCCAGCGACGTCGGCTGGAAGCAGCCGAGCCCCTGCAGCGCCTCGCGGTGCTCCTCGGGGGTGATGCCGAGCTCGCGCTCGACCTCCTCGTCGGTGGGCTCGCGGCCGAGCTCCTGCTCGAGCCGGTCGGTGGCCATCGTCAGGTCGCGCTGCAGCTCCTGCACGCGGCGCGGCGGCCGGACCATCCAGCCCTGGTCACGGAAGTGGCGCTGGATCTCGCCGCGGATCGTGGGCACCGCGTAGGTCAGCAGGTCCTCGCGGACGGTGGGGTCGAAGCGGTGGACCGCCTTGACCAGGCCCTCGTAGGCCACCTGCTGCAGGTCCTCGAGCGGGATCCCCCGACGGCGGTAGCGGTTGGCCACGGCGTCGGCGACGCGACGGTTGACGAGGACCACCTCGGCGAGGACCTCCTCGCGCTCGGCGCCCTGGCTGGCGCGGGCTCGGGCCAGCAGCTCCGAGGTGCGCGTCGAGCGCTCCTCGCGGGACATCGTGCGGTGGTCGGCTCCAGCGCCGTGCGTCGGGCTCTGCATGAGGCGGTCCGCTCCTTCCGAGGTCGGGTGCGTTCCACGCACCCGGGTCGGGCGCGCACTCGACGTTGCCCGGAACCGGTCTGGTCCACCACCACCCATAGGGGTGTGATAAGGCCTCAGTCCCGGGGTGCCCACCCGACCAGCGCCCACACGGTCTTGCCGTCCTCCGTGGGTCGCGTCCCCCAGTCGTCGGCCAGCACGGCGACCATGTTCAGCCCGCGGCCGGCCTCGTCGGTCCCGGTCGTGCGCCGGCGGCGCGGCCGCACCATGGCGGCGTCGCGCACCTCCACCAGGACCGCCTCGTCGAGGCGTCGGAGCTGGACCACCGGCGGCTCGGCGTGCCGCAGCGCGTTGGTCGCGAGCTCGGTGACCACCTGGACCACGTCGCCGGCCCGCCCCTCGGGCACCTCCCAGCGGGAGAGCTGGTCGGCGACCTGGCGGCGCAGCGTGCCGAGGACCTCGGGCGTGCCGACCTCGAACCGGGCCACGGCGCCCGCGGGTTCCGCCCGGGCCCGGGCGACGACCATCGCCACGTCGTCGTCGACGCCGTCGCCGGTCAGTGCGGACACGACCTCGGCGAGGAGGGCGCCCGCGGGGAGCGTCGTCCGCGGTGCCACGGTCGTGCCGAGCCGTTCCAGGCCGAGCTGGAGGTCCTCGCCGCGGCGCTCGACGAGCCCGTCGGTGTAGAGCAGCAGCACGTCGGTCGGGTCGAGGGTGACGGTGGTGGTCGCCAACCCGTAGTGGCCGGCGCCGAGGGGCGGCCCCACCTCGCGCAGCAGCGAGACCCGGCCGTCGGCGTGGGCCAGCAGCGGCGGGAGGTGACCGGCGTTCGCGTAGGCCAGCGTGTGGTCCGCGGCGTCGAACACGGCGTACACGCACGTGACGATCTGGTCCCCGGCGAGGTCCTGCACCAGCGGGTCGAGGTGCTCCAGGACGTCGGTGGGGGACAGGTCGAGCTTCGCGAACGCCCGGGTCGCCGCGCGCAGCTGCCCCATGACCGCGGCGGCGCGGACGCCGCGACCCATCACGTCGCCGATGACCACCGCGGTCCGGCCGGCGCCGAGGTCGATGACGTCGTACCAGTCGCCGCCGACCTGGGTGCCGACGACGCCGGCCCGGTAGTAGGTCGCGACCTCCAGCCCGGCCACGTCGGGGTCGGTGCGGGGGAGCAGGCTCGCCTGCAGCTCCCGGGCGATCTGCCGCTCGCGCTCGACGACCTCGCGCTCGGACTCCGCCGCGACGAGCCGCTGCTGGAGCGCCCGCTGGTCGGTGATGTCCTGGAAGGAGCCGCGCACCAGGCGGCTCCCGTCGGGGCCGGTCGCCGGCTCGCCGTAGGCCTGGAAGAGGCGCACTTCCCCGGCCGGGGTGACCACGCGGACCTCGTAGACGATCGTCTCGCCGGCGGTCGCCGCGGCCAGCCGCTCCTCGACGCGGGGCAGGTCCTCGGGGTGAACGAGCTGGGTGATGACCCTTCGGGCACCCCGCTCCTCGGCGTCCTCCCGGTTGAGGCCGAGCATGTCGAAGAAGGTCCGCGAGCCGGTGATGGTGTCCCGCGCGAGGTCGACCTCCCAGCTGCCGAGCCGCGCCAGCCGCTGCGCCTGGTCGAGCAGCTCCCGGCTGCGCTCCAGCGCGTCGCGGACCCGGTGCGCCCGGTCCAGCTCGAGGTTCACCCGGACCCGGGCCAGGAGCTCCCGCGCGGAGAACGGCTTGACGAGGTAGTCGTCGGCGCCGGCCTCCAGGCCCTCGAGCGTGCCCTCCTCGCCGGCGCGTGCGGAGAGCATGATCACCGGCACCGAGGTCAGGGTGGGGTCGGCCTGCATCCGCCGCAGCAGCCCGAACCCGTCGAGCTCGGGCATCATCACGTCGGTCAGCACGAGGTCGGGCACGTCCTGCGCCATCGCGTCGAGCGCGTCGAGCCCGTCGACGGCCGTCCGGACGTCGTACGCCGGCGCGAGAAGGTCGCGGATGTAGCGGCGCATGTCGTCGTTGTCGTCGACCACCAGCACCCGCCACCGGTCGTCGGCCGGGTCGTCGCTCGAGGAGCCGGCCGCGTCGGGCGGTGCGGCCACCTCTCCCGCCTGCTCGCCGAGCAGCCACCTGGAGCTCTGCTCCACGAACGCCTGGGCCCGTCGTTCGGCCCCGGGGTCGGGAGCGGCGTCGGAGGCGTGCCGGACCCGGTCGGCCGGCAGGTGGCCCCATCCCAGCGGGAGCGAGACCGTGAACGTCGTGCCGTGGTCGGCGTCCTCGGTGCTGCTGGTCGCGCCCACCCGGCCGTCGTGCTGCTCGACCAGCTCGCGGACCAGGGCGAGCCCGATGCCGGTGCCCTCGTGGGTCCGCGAGCGGGACCCCGCGACCCGGTGGAACCGCTCGAAGAGCCGGGGCAGCTCTCCGGCCGGGATGCCGCTGCCGGTGTCGCTGACGCGGAGCACTGCCCGGCCGTCCTCCTCGCGCAGCCGCACCGTGACCCCGCCCTCGAAGGTGAACTTCAGGGCGTTGGAGACCAGGTTCAGCACGATCTTGGCCCAGGCCTCGCGGTCGACGTACGCCGGGACCTCGGCGTCGCAGTCGATCTCCAGGCGCAGGCCGGCGCTCTCCGCCGCCGACTCGAACATCGCGGCGAGCTCGGAGGTGTACGCGCACAGGTCGGTGGCGACGAACTCACTGCCGTCCCGGCCGGCCTCCAGGCGCGAGAAGTCGAGCAGCGTGTTGACCAGCTGCAGCATCCGCTGGCCGTTGCGCGCGATCACCTGCAGCCGGTCGCGCTGCCCCGGCGGCAACGGTCGCTCCTGGTCGGCCAGGGCGTCCTCGGCGGGCGCCAGGAGCAGCGTCAACGGCGTGCGCAGCTCGTGGCTGACGTTGGCGAAGAAGTCGGTCTTCGCCTGGTCGATGCGGGCCAGCTCCTCGACCCGCTGCTTCTCCTGCTCGATCGCGCGCGCGTCGCCGATGGCGGCCGAGAGGTGGCCGGCGAGCAGCTCGAGGAAGTCGCGGTAGCCGGCGTCGAAGGGCCGGTACCGGTTGAGGCCGACCACGAGCGCGCCGTACGGCGCGGCCTGGCCGGGCTGGGCGAGCGGGGTGACGTAGGCGCGGGTCGGCGGCTCGGCCCAGGCGCCGGTCGGCAGGTCGGGGAAGAGCTCGTCGATGGCCGAGACCACGACGTCCTCGCCGCGCCACGCGGCGTCGAGGGGCCAGACGGCGTCCGGAGCGCCGACCTGCACGGTCCGGGGCGCCGCGGCGTGCTCGGACGCGATGCCGGCCAGTCCTCGACGGTGCGCGACCGTGCCCTCGGAGCCGAAGAGGTAGACCAGCACGAACGGGAGGGAGTGGCCGTTCTCGGCCAGGTGCTCGCACGCCGCGGCGACGGCCGCTGCCTCGTTGCCGGCCGCGCCGGACCGGATGCCGAGGTCGCGCAGGGTGGTCATCCGCCGGGTCGAGACGACCTCCTCGGTGTCCTCGGTGACCACGCAGAGCATGCCGGCGACCACGCCGTCGTCGTCGGCCAGCGGGCTGTAGGAGAAGGTGTGGTAGCTCTCCTCGACGTAGCCGCTCCGCTCGAGGAAGAGGAGGAGCTTCTCGTCCCACGTCGCCTCGCCCGTGGCCATGACCCGCTCGATCCGGGGGCCGATGTCCGGCCAGATCTCGCGCCACACCTCGGAGGCCGGTCGCGCGAGCGCCCAGGGGTACTTGCTGCCGAGCGTGTCGCGCCGGTAGGCGTCGTTGCAGAAGAACGTCAGGTCCTCGCCCCACGCCATCCACATCGAGAACTTCGAGGTGAGCAGGATGCGCACGGCGTTGCGCAGGCTCAGCGGCCAGGTGTCCGGCTCGCCGACCGACGTCAGGGACCAGTCGACGTCGAGGAGGTCCTGGCCGACCGTCCCGCTCCGGCGCAGGAAGTCGCTCATCGACACGTCGGCGCTCACCCGGCGACGGCGTCCCGGGCCGTGGGGTAGGTGGCCAGCACCCGGTCCAGCCCCGTGAGCTCCAGGATGCGCGCGACCGGCTGCTGGATGCCGGCGACCGCGAGCGAGCCACCGAGGCCTCGCGCGCGGCGGTGGGCGGCCACGAGCGCGCCCAGTGCGGAGGAGTCGACGAACGGCACCTGCGTGAGGTCGACGACCACGTCGACGTGCCCGTCGACCATCAGGTCGTTGAGCACCATCCGGAAGCCGCCGACGGTCGCGAGGTCGATCTCCCCGCGGGCCTGCACCACGGCGAAGCCGCCCTCGTGCTCGACGTGCAGGACCAGCTGCTCGTCAGGGGCAGGGTCGGGGGACGTCATCGTGTTCGTTCTGCTCTCCGGTTCAGGAGCGCTGGCGGCGCTGGCGGGGACGGGGACAGTCTCAGGTACCCGCAACCACGACGGTCGCATTTCGTCCCGATCGGCCCTGACGGGTGAGGCCCGCCGGACGCGTGCATCCTGCCAGCGGTCCCGTCCTCGACCCGATCCGGGCCCGACCTGACCCGGCCCGGCCTGATCCGGCCCGACCTGATCCGGTCCGACTTGATCCGCCCCGGGGGGCTCGTCCTAGGTTCGTGGGGTCCCGGTCGACCGGGGCGTCCACCTGCGCCCGCCGCACCCGCTCCGCGCAGGGGTCGAACGCGATGCCCGGAGCGGGGTGAGCGCCACGCGCCGAGCGCGACCGGCCCGCAGGCGTCACGGAGGTCCGCACATGCGCATCCGCACGCTCGTCTCGTCCGCCGCCCTCGCCGCAGCCACCCTCGTCCCCGTCGTGGCCGCGCAGGCGCCCGCACAGGCCGCCCCCGAGCGCACCTGGGACCGGCTCGCCCAGTGCGAGTCCGGCGGGCGCTGGCACATCGACACCGGCAACGGCTACTACGGCGGTCTCCAGATCAGCAAGCAGACCTGGGACGGCTTCGGCGGACGCCGGCTCGCGCCGTACCCGCACGGCGCCACCAAGGCCGAGCAGATCCGCGTCGCCGAGCGGATCCAGGACGCCCAGGGCTGGGGAGCGTGGCCGGCCTGCTCGCAGGAGGCGGGCCTGCGCTGACCCGGCGGTCCCGGGTCGGGGAGTGGTGGCGCCCCCGGCAGGACTCGAACCTGCGACCGGCGGATTAGAAGGCCGCTGCTCTATCCAGCTGAGCTACGGAGGCGGGAGGCCGGGCGACCGGCCGGCGGCCAGTATGCCGCACCGCGCCGCCCGCCCACCTGCCGCGGGCCTGTCCCGCGGCGGGCCCGGCGTGCCAGGATCCGGGCATGGCGGTCCCGTCCCCCGACTCCGAGCGGCTCCGGCGGCTCGAGCAGCTGCGGCGCGTGCGCGACCGGATCGACCGCGACCACGCGCAGCCGCTCGACGTCGAGGAGCTCGCCCGCGGCGTGCGCATGTCGGCCGGGCACCTGAGCCGGCAGTTCAAGCAGGTGTACGGCGAGTCGCCGTACTCCTACCTGATGACCCGGCGCGTGGAGCGCGCGATGACGTTGCTGCGCCGCGGCGACCTCAGCGTGACCGAGGTCTGCTTCGCCGTGGGCTGCTCCTCCCTCGGGACGTTCAGCACGCGGTTCACCGAGCTCGTCGGGGTGCCGCCGTCGGTCTACCGGGCGCAGTCGGCGGGCGCGACGGACGGGATCCCGTCCTGCCTGGCCCGCCAGGTGACCCGACCGGTCAGGAATCGAGAAGCGGCGACCCGGTCGTCCTGACTAGCGTCGCCGGCATGGACGTCACCCTCCACCACGCCTTCCTCCCGCACACCGACGCCGAGGCCGCGCTCGGGTTCTACCGCGACCTGCTCGGCCTCGAGCTCCGCAACGACGTCGGGTACGACGGCATGCGGTGGCTCACGCTCGGGCCGGCCGGCGGCACCGGCACGACCCTGGTGCTCCACCCGCCGGCGGTCGACCCCGGCCTGAGCGACGACGAGCGCCGCACCGTCCTCGAGCTGATCGCCAAGGGAAGCTGCGGCGCGGCGCTCACGCTCGCGACCGACGACCTCGACGGACTGTTCAAGCGGCTCGTCGACGGTGGCGCGGACGTCCTGCAGGAGCCGATGGACCAGCCCTACGGCGTCCGCGACTGCGCGTTCCGCGACCCCACCGGCAACCTGCTGCGGATCGACGAGGTCCGCTGAGCGACCGGTCCGGCAGGGTCACGCCCACTCGATGCTGGCCAGCACCGAGTCGACGAGTGAGGTGCGCTCGGCCGCAGGCATGTCGGTCGGGAGGAGGAACGTGATCTCGACGGCCAGGCCGGCGTGCGGGGCGCCGTACACCTCCACCACCCGGGTCTCGCCGGCCTTGCCGGTCTGGTGGTACATCTCCACGCCGTTCACGTCACGGCGTGGGCCGTTGCGCGGGCCGACGGGGTAGCCCCAGTTCTTCGTCGAGGCGCGCTGGTAGTCGTCCACCGTTGCGCCCTCGGTCGCCTCGATGAAGCCGATGCTGATGTCGCCGGAGATCTCGGGCCTGGTGGCGACCCGGACGAAGTCGCTGATCGGGTCGGCGACGGTCCAGCGCTCCGGGACCCGCATGCGGAACGCTGCGGACTCGATGACCGGGCCGGTCGCGGGCGGGGTGTCGATGGTCGCGTCCGAGCTGCTCGTCGGGCTCGCCTCCGGGTCCGTGCTCGACGCCGGGGAGGAGCCGCCCGCGCTCGGAGAGGCGCTGGCCGACTCCGGTGCCGTCCCGCCGGGCTCCTCGTCGTCGCTGCAGCCGGTCACCAGGACCACCGCGGAGAGGGCGGCGGCGAGGGCGGCGCGGCGCGGGCGGTGGCGGCTGGGCACATCGGCTCCCGGGGGTCGAGGACGCGGTCGCGCCCACCCTAGTGAGGGGGCCGGGCGGCCCGATCCGACGACCGTGGTTTCGGGTCCTGCGGACCCGGGTATGTCCGACGCGACCGCCCGGAGCGGGCGGAGGAGTCATGGGAAGGAGTCCTGGGTGAGCGTCTTCGGCATCGATCTGTCCGGCCTGCTCGAGCAGATCGACATGGCAGTGGACTCGCAGAGGGTGGACGAGGTGATCTCGCTCCTCAACGCCTCGATCGACGACATCAAGGCCAGGCCCGTCGAGCCGGTGTCGCCGGCGGCGTTCGGCAACCTCGGCACCGCCGCGATGCTCGGTCAGCACACGACGCTGGCCCGGGACACCGTCGTGGAGGCCCTGGAGGACGTGGTGACGGGCCTGCAGGTGTACGCCGAGAACGTCGACGCGTACCGCAAGGACGCCTTCGCCACCGACGAGGTCGTCGGCGCCTCCTTCACGCCGCTGCAGGCGGGCACCGACTGCGCCGGCGGCGACTTCGCCGACCAGAACAGGCCGACGGCGCCCCAGTGCACCGTCCCCGGCGGGAGTGACACGTGATGAAGGGTCCCCAGCAGCTCCGGCTCGAGGCGACCATGCTCGCCTCCGCCGTCGAGAACATCGACACCGGTCAGTCCGCCTGGCTCCAGGCGGCGACGGTGCTCGACCAGGTGGCCAGCCGTCTGGAGACGCAGGGCGTGGACCAGGCCCGACAGGGGATCGAGGGCCAGACCGGGCCCAAGGTCGTGGAGGCCTTCAACGCCTCGGCCCAGTCGCTGAGGCGCAAGTACGAGCAGCTGAACAAGGCGAGCGAGGCCCTGCGCACGTCGGCCGACGCCATCCGGCGCGGCGAGACGGCGCTGGGCAAGATGCGCGGACTGGTCATGCCGCTCCCGCCGACCAGCTCGCCCGGAGCGACGACCGACGCCGACGTCCAGGCGCAGAAGAGCTACCACACCGCGGTCGCGAAGTTCTGGGACGACTACGCCTGGAACGAGGCCGTCGCGACGGCCGCGATCGCCGACATGGACACCACCTTCACCGGCTCGACCGCGACCATGAAGCAGATCCACGGCATCCCGGACCCGGTCCCGGAGCCGAAGGGCTACCAGGGCGGCCCCGGCGGGGGCACCCCTCCGGGCAAGATGCCGACCGACCAGACGCCGACCGACGACGACCATCCGAACGGCGACCAGGACGACGACAAGGGCAACGACGGCAACAACGGCAACGACGACGACTCGCCGGTCACCCCGCCGATCGACCCCCCGGTCGACCCGCCGGTCGTGATCGAGGAACCCGGCCTGACGCCTCCGATCGGCACGCCGCCGGTCGGGGTCCCCGGTACGCCGCTCGACCCCGGCCCCGGCCTGGGCACTCCGCAGGGCCCCGGCGCCGTCGGCACGAGCCCGCTCGGCCCCGTGCCGGGCGCGGGCGCGTCCCCGGCGGGGTCGATCGGGGTCGGCGCGGGTGGAGCGATCGGCGGGATCGCCGGCGGAGCGGCCGCAGGAGGCCTGCTGGCCGGCGGCCTGTCGCAGGGCGCCCTCGGTGGCATCCGTGGCGGTGTCGTGCCGGGCGCGAGCAGTGCGGGGGCCGGCGCGACGCGGCCCATCGGCAGCTCGAGCCGGGCCGGCTCGGCCGGTGCCCTGGGCCGGAGCGGGACGGTCGGCAGCGCCGGCAGCCCGACCACCCGGCCCGGAGCCGCTGGCCGAGGCGCAGCCGGGCGTGGCACTGCCGGGCGTGGCGCCGGAGGTACCGGGGCCCGAGCCGGCGCCGGTGTCGCCGGGTCCGCGGGCGGTCGCGGAGCATCGGGTGGGCGCGGCGCGGCCGGTGGCCGTGGCGCGGCTGCCGGTGCCGGGACTCGCGGAGCAGCCGGCCGCGGAGCCGGTGCGGGCGGGGCCCGCGGCGCGGCCGCCGCAGGTGCGGCCGGCTCCAAGGGACGTGGCCGGGACGAGGAGAACGCCGTCGACCACGAGCACTACGAGGACGGCTGGGACTGGCTGGGCGAGGACCAGGTCGCGCCCGAGGTCCTCGACTGAGCCCAGCTCGTCGGGCCGGGCAGCGGCCCTGACGAGCGACGGCCCGGCCCCGTGCGGTGATCCGCACGGGGCCGGGCCGTTCGTCGTGCGGGGGCCGGGTCAGTCCCGCGAAGGCACCCGCGCGGCCATCCAGCCCTCGATCTCGTCGGCCGAGCGCGGCAGCGACCCGGAGAGGTTCTGCTGGCCGTCGGCGGTCACGAGGATGTCGTCCTCGATCCGGATCCCGACGCCGCGCAGCTCCTCGGGGACCAGGAGGTCGTCCTCCTGGAAGTACAGCCCGGGCTCGACGGTGAGGACCATGCCCTCGGCGAGGGTCCCCTTGGCGTACGCCTCCGGCGCCGCCTGCCCGCAGTCGTGGACGTCCATGCCGAGCATGTGGCTCGTGCCGTGCAGGGTCCAGCGGGCGTAGACCTTGTTGTCGGTGTCGAGCGCCTGCTCGGCCGGGACCGGCAGCAGCCCCATGTCGTCCAGCGCGTGGGCGAGGACCGTCATCGCGGCGTCGTGGGCGGCGGTGAAGGGCACGCCGGGACGGACGGCGTCGATGCCGGCCTGCTGGGCGGCCAGGACGACCTCGTACAGCTCGCGCTGCCGAGCGGTCCAGGTGCCGTCGACCGGCAGGGTCCGGGTGACGTCGGCGGTGTAGAGGTTGTGTCCCTCGACGCCCATGTCGAGCAGTACCAGCTCGCCCGGGGTGATCGCCCCGGAGTTCTCGATCCAGTGCAGCGTGGTGGCGTGCTTGCCGCCGGCGACGATCGAGTCGTAGCCGATGTCGTTGCCCATCGCTCGGGCCCGCCGGAAGAACGTGCCCTCGATCCAGCGCTCGCCGTACCGCAGGACGTTGTCCCACTCCCGCACCGAGTCCTCGAAGCCCAGCGTGGTGGCGTCGCAGGCGGCCTGCAGCTCGCCCACCTCCCACTCGTCCTTGACCAGGCGCAGCTCGGAGGCCACGCGCGCCAGGTCCTCGTCCAGCGAGGCGTCGCCCGGCAGCATCTGGTCGACGGCGGGGGAGGCCCCGCGCAGGACGCGGGTCTTGGTCGGGGCAGCCGCGGCGAGGTCGTCCTGCAGCCGGTCGACGTGGCGCACCTCGATGCCGAGGGAGTCGGAGATCTCCCGCATGGACGGCCGGCGCCCGGCCCACAGCTCGCCGTACTGCCGGTCGCGGAAGAACTCGTCGGTCTCCCGCGAGGAGCGCGGGCGCGCGTAGAGCACCGAGCTGCCGTCGGCCTCGACGACCAGCACCGCGTCGCTGGTCTGGTTGCCGGAGAAGTAGGCGTGGGCGGTGTCCGCGCGGAACCGGTAGTCGGTGTCGTTGGCCCGCACCTTGTAGCCGCCGGCCGGCAGCACCAGGCGGTCGCCGGCGAAGGCAGCCGCGAGCCGCTCGCGCCGCTTGGCCGCCCACGGGGCGACGGGGTGCGCAGGCAGGTCGAGCTCGCGGTCGCCCCACCCGGTGCGCATGAAGGAGGAGTACGCCGCCGGGACGGCGGGGTCGTGGGACTCGGTCCGCGGCGTGGCCGCCGGGTCGTTCTTCGGCTGCGCGGGGACTTCCGGGGTGGCTTGCTCGCTCATCCGTCCACTGTAGATCGGGCCGCCGACGGCGTGGCACCCCGCAGGTGGCGCCACCGATAGGCTTCGCCCCGTGTCGGCACCGCGGAGGGACAGCCTCGCCTTCACGGTCGTGGTGACCGTGCTGGTGGCGATCTGCGCCGCGCTCATGCTGCTGGTGATAGCGCTCTCGGGAGCGCCGCGGACCCTGCTGACCGCGACCGTCCTGGCCGCGCTGCCGGTCGGCCCGGTCGTCGCGTGCTACCTGTGGCTGGACCGGTACGAGCCGGAGCCTAAGCGGCTGCTGGCCAGCGGGCTGCTGTGGGGCGCCTTCGTGGCGACGGCCGCGGCCATCGTCGTCCAGGGCGTCGGTGGCTACGCGGTGGGCGTCTCGGAGGAGGCCAGCCTCGCCGTCGTCGCGCCGGTGACCGAGGAGGCCAGCAAGGGACTGTTCCTCCTGCTCCTGCTGTGGTGGCGCCGCGCCGAGCTCGACGGGATCCTGGACGGGCTGGTGTACGCCGGCATGGTCGGCGTCGGGTTCGCCTTCACCGAGAACATCCTCTACCTGGCGGCCGCCTACGACGGCACCGACGGGATGGGTCCGGGCGGCACCGACGCGGTCACGACGACGTTCGTCGTCCGCTGCCTCTTCAGCCCCTTCGCCCACCCGCTCTTCACGACCTTCACCGGCATCGGGGTGGGCATCGCGGTGGCCTCGCGCTCCGGCGCCGTGCGTGTCCTCGCGCCGCTGGGCGGGTACGTCCTGGCAGTGCTCGCCCACGGTCTCTGGAACGGCTCGACCGTCTACGGCCTGGGCAGCTTCGCCCTCGTCTACGTCGTGCTGATGGCGCCCGCCCTCGTCGGCGTCGCCTGCCTGGCGGTGTGGGCTCGGCGCAGCGAGCGCCGGATGCTCACCGCCGCCCTCACCGACGCGGCCCGCCGCGGCCTGGTCCCCGCCACGGACATCGGGTGGGTCACCGACCTCGGTGCCCGCCGCCGCGCCCGCGTCCACGCCCGGGCGCTCGGCGGCGTCCCCGCCGAGCGGGCGATGCGCGACTACCAGCAGGCAGCCGTCGAGCTCGGGTTCCTCCACCACCGCTACCTGCGTGGTACGCCGCCGCCGGACTTCGCCGCGCGCGGTCACGAGTACGTCGCGAGGATCGGTGCCGTGCGCCCGTTCATCGCCTTCCCCGGACAGGTGGTACCCACCCGATGAGCCCGACCCAGCCGCAGGAGAACCCCGGACCGACCGGCGGGGACAGCCGGATGCTGACGGCGCTGGTGCAGCTGCGCAGCGCCCTCCAGGCGGCCGCGCTGCCGCTCGAGCTGCCCGGCGCGGAGGAGCAGCGCACCGCTCGCCAGGAGATGGTCGACCAGCTCGAGGACTACGTCATCCCACGGCTGATGACCATCGACGCGCCGCTGCTCACCGTCGTCGGCGGCTCCACCGGGGCCGGCAAGTCGACGTTGGTCAACAGCCTCGTCGGGACCCGCGTCACCACCCCCGGCGTGCTCCGGCCGACCACCCGGTCGCCCGTCCTCGTGCACCACCCCGACGACGCGGAGTGGTTCGGCCAGGACCGGCTGCTCCCGGACCTCGAGCGGGTGCAGCACTCCACCAACGACCCCGACGCCCTCCAGCTCGTCGCCTCGCCGGCCGTCCCGCAGGGCCTGGCGATCCTCGACGCGCCCGACGTGGACTCCGTCGAGGAGCGCAACCGCCTCCTCGCCGCCCAGCTGCTGGCCGCCGCGGACCTGTGGCTGTTCGTCACCTCGGCCGCGCGCTACGCCGACCAGGTCCCGTGGGGGTTCCTCAAGCAGGCGGCCGAGCGGTCCACCGCCGTCGCGATCGTGCTCGACCGGACGCCCGACGAGGCGATCCAGACCGTCGCGACGCACCTGGCCCGCATGCTCGCGAGCCGCGGCCTCAAGGACTCGCCCCTGTTCACCGTCACCGAGGGCCAGGTCGACGCCGACGGGCTGCTGCCCCCGCACCACGTGGCCGACATCCGGGGCTGGCTGGAGTCGCTGGCCGCGGACGCCGACGCACGCGGTGCCGTGGTCAAGCAGACGCTCGAGGGCGCGATCCGCACGCTGACGAACCGCTCGTTCGGCGTCGCCGCCGCCGCCGACGAGCAGGTGGAGGCCGCCCGCCGCCTGCGTGAGGACGCCGATCACGCTTACGACGCCGCGGCCGAGCAGATCCGCGCCGCCTGCGCGGACGGCACGCTGCTGCGGGGCGAGGTGCTGGCGCGGTGGCAGGAGTTCGTCGGCACCGGTGAGCTGCTCAAGTCGTTGGAGAACCGGGTCGGCTGGCTGCGCGACCGGGTGGTCAGCGCCGTCAAGGGCAAGCCGCAGCAGGCCGAGCGGGTGACCGTGGCCGTCGAGTCCGGGCTGGAGACCCTCGTCCTCGAGCACGCCGAGTCCGCCGCCGAGCGGGCCGAGGCGGCCTGGCAGCAGTACGCCGCGGGCCAGGCCCTGCTCGCGGGCGCCGACCAGGACCTCGGCCGCGCCTCGCGCGAGCTGCGCCGGCAGGTCGAGCGGGCCGTGCGCGAGTGGCAGCAGGACGTGCTCGAGATGGTCCGCCAGGAGGGCGCCGACAAGCGCACCACGGCCCGCTTCCTCGCCTACGGCGTCAACGGGCTCTCGGTCGCACTCATGGTCGTGGTCTTCGCCAGCACCGGCGGCGCGCTCGTCGGGGCCGAGGTCGGCATCGCCGGCGGCAGCGCGGTCCTGGGCCAGAAGCTGCTCGAGGCGGTCTTCGGCGACCAGGCCGTGCGGTCGCTCGCCGAGCGGGCCCGCCGCGCGCTCGACGTACGCATCTCCGAGCTGCTGGAGGCCGAGCGAGCGCGGTACACCTCCGTCCTCGACGGCCTCGAGCTCTCCGCCGGTGCGCCCGAGCGGCTGCGGGCGGCGTCCCGCCGGGTCGACGACCTGCGCTTCGCCGCGTCGCGGGGTGGGGCCGGGGACGGTGCGGACGACGGCGCCGGCTCGGGCTCCTGAGCGCGGGACGCCTAGGGTGTGTCAGGACCGATCGACCGAGCTGCTTGTAGGGAGACCATGACGTCCTTGCTCGAGGGTGCCAAGAAGCTGGTCACCCGGGGTACCGACATCGGTGCCCGGATCGAGGGCCTCGACGCGGCCGTGCAGGCCGGCCGGGGACGTCTCGACGACCAGCTGCTCGACGACGCGCACGCCGTCGCCGAGCGTGCCGCGGGTCGCCTGCGCCTCTCCGCCGACCACACGGTGGTCGGCATCGCCGGCGCCACGGGCTCGGGCAAGTCCTCGACGTTCAACGCGCTCACGGGCCTCGAGCTCTCCGCCGTCGGCGTGCGCCGCCCGACGACCTCCTGGGCGACCGCCTGCGTGTGGGGTGCGGACGGTGCGGCCGAGCTGCTGGAGTGGCTGGGGATCCCGCCGCGCCACCAGACCATGCGCGACTCCCTGCTCGACACCCGCCGCGAGGACGCGGCGATGGAGGGCGTGGTCCTGCTCGACCTGCCCGACCACGACTCCACCGAGGTCTCCCACCACCTCGAGGTCGACCGGCTCGTCCAGCTCGCCGACCTCCTCGTGTGGGTCCTGGACCCGCAGAAGTACGCCGACGCGGCGATCCACGACCGGTACCTCGTGCCGCTGCAGACCCACGCGGACGTCATGGTCGTGGTCCTCAACCACATCGACACGGTGCCCGAGGAGCGGCGCCAGGCGATGGTCGACGACGTGCGCCGCCTGCTCGACGCCGACGGGCTGCCCGGCGTGCCGGTCATCCCGGTCAGCGCGCGCCACGGCATCGGGCTCGACGAGCTGCGCGCCGAGATCGGGGAGCGGGTCAAGGCCAAGAAGATGACCCGGACCCGGCTCGAGGCGGACCTGCGCGGCGCGGCCGAGCGGGTGCAGGAGGCCAGCGGCACCGCGAAGACCCGTGCCCTCCCCGAGTCCCGCGTGGCGGACCTGGAGTCCGCGCTCGCCGAGGCCGCCGGGGTGCCCACCGTCGTCGCCGCCGTGGAGCGCTCCACCCGCCTGCGCGCCGGGCGGGCGACCGGGTGGCCGGTCGTCTCCTGGCTCTCGGGCCTCAAGCCCGACCCGCTCAAGCGGCTGCACCTCGACCTCGGCTCGGCGGGCAAGGAGTTCACCGGGCAGGCCCGGTCCTCGATGCCGGTGGCCACCCCGGTCCAGCAGGCGCGGGTCGACACCGAGGTGCGCCGGCTGGCCGACGACGTCTCCGACGGCCTCGGCCGGCCGTGGGTGGAGTCCGTCCGCCGTGCGTCGACCGGCCGCCTCGGGGACCTGCACGACCGCCTGGACCTGGCTCTCTCGCAGACCGACCTCGGTGTCGCGAAGATGCCGGTGTGGGCCGGGCTGGTCCGCGTGCTCCAGTGGCTCCTCGTCCTGGCCGCCGCGGCCGGGCTGGTGTGGACGGTGCTCCTCGTCGTCTCGGGCACCCTTGGCGACGACTCCACGCCGAAGCTGGCCGGGATCGCGCTGCCGCTCGTGCTGCTCCTGGGCGGGGTGGCGCTGGGGCTCCTGCTGGCGCTCGTCTGCCGGTTCCTCGTCGCCGCGACGGCCCGCCGCCGGGCGGCGGTGGCCGACCGGCGGCTGCGCACGGCCGTGCACGACGTGGCCGAGGAGCTGGTCGTCCGGCCGGTCGAGGCGGAGCTGCAGGCCTACACCGTCGTGCGCAACGGCCTCGTCGCCGCCCTGAAGTAGCGCCGCCGGGCCGCGGTGCCCACCTGCTCTCCACACGGTGCCCTGGGGCCTCGTGCTTCTCAGGCCGGCGTCGACCGGCCCGGCGTGGTCGGCGCCCGCCCGCAGCCTCGTCCGTGTGACCGAGGAGGGCCGAGACGCGGCCCGCCCGGTGCGAGACGAGGAGAGACATCGTGAGCAACGAGACGACCGTGACGCTGCAGGGATGGGTCGGCAGGGACGTGGCCCTCCGCCAGGCCGGCGACGCCCAGGTGGCCAGCTTCCGCGTGGGCGCGACCCCGCGCCGGTTCTCCCGGAGGACGGGGGAGTGGGGCGACGGCGAGACCCAGTGGTACACCGTCAACGCCTGGCGGGCGCTGGGGGAGAACGTGGCGGCGTCGGTGCGGCGCGGCGACCCGGTCGTCGTGCACGGCCGGCTCAACGTCAGCACCTGGGTCAGCACGGCGGGTGTGGAGGTCACCTCCTTCGAGGTCGAGGCGACCTTCGTGGGTCACGACCTGGCCCGCGGCACCAGCGCGTTCACCAGGACGCCGCGTCCCCAGAGGCCCGAGGGGCAGGGGCCCGCACCCGTGGCGTCGCCCGACGGCGCCGCGGCGGAGGGGTCCACCCCGGAGGCCGCGACGGTGGCCGCCTGAGCGCCGGAGCGCGGGGCGGCCCCCGGCGGGCCGCCCCGTTCACCCCGGACGGGCGTTCGGCGGCGATCCCAACTACGCTCGCTGACCATGGCGGAATATGTCTTCACCCTGCGCAACGTGCGCAAGGCCCACGGCGACAAGGTCGTCCTCGACAACGTGACCCTCTCGTTCCTGCACGGGGCGAAGATCGGCGTGGTCGGGCCCAACGGCGCGGGCAAGTCCTCGCTGCTCAAGATCATGGCCGGGCTCGACCAGCCCAACAACGGCGACGCGATCCTCGACCCCGAGGCGACGGTGGGCATGCTCCAGCAGGAGCCGCCGCTGACCGAGGGGAAGACGGTCCTGGAGAACGTCCAGGAGGCCGTCGGCGACATCAAGGCCAAGCTGGACCGCTACAACGCGATCAGCGAGGAGATGGCGAACCCCGACGCCGACTTCGACACGCTGCTGGCCGAGATGGGCGACCTCCAGACCGACCTCGACCACGCCAACGCGTGGGACCTCGACTCGCGCCTGGACCAGGCGATGGACGCGCTGCGCTGCCCGCCGGCCGACGCGCTCGTGGACCACCTCTCCGGTGGTGAGCGCCGCCGCGTGGCGCTGTGCAAGCTGCTGCTCCAGCAGCCCGACCTCCTCCTCCTCGACGAGCCCACCAACCACCTCGACGCCGAGTCGGTGCAGTGGCTCGAGGGTCACCTGAAGAGCTACCCCGGCGCCGTCCTGGCGGTGACCCACGACCGGTACTTCCTCGACAACGTCGCGGAGTGGATCGCCGAGGTCGACCGCGGCTCGATCCACGGCTACGAGGGCAACTACTCCACCTACCTGGAGACCAAGAAGGACCGCCTCAAGATCGAGGGCCAGAAGGACGCCAAGCGCGCGAAGATGCTGGAGAAGGAGCTGGAGTGGGTCCGCTCCAACCCCAAGGCCCGGCAGGCGAAGAGCAAGTCGCGCCTGGCCCGCTACGAGGAGATGGCGGCCGAGGCCGATCGGATGCGGAAGATCGACACCTCCGAGATCAACATCCCGGCCGGACCGCGGCTCGGTGACGTGGTGCTCGAGGCCAAGGGGCTCACCAAGGGCTTCGAGGGCCGCACGCTGATCAACGACCTGTCGTTCTCGCTCCCGCGCGCCGGCATCGTCGGCGTCATCGGCCCCAACGGCGTCGGCAAGACGACGCTCTTCCGGATGATCACCGGCAACGAGGAGCCCGACGGCGGCGAGCTCAACGTGGGCCAGACCGTGAAGATCTCCTACGTCGACCAGAGCCGCGGCGGCCTGGACCCGCAGAAGAACGTCTGGGAGGTCGTCTCGGACGGCCTGGACTTCATCAAGGTCGCGAACTTCGAGATGAACTCCCGGGCCTACGTCGCCTCGTTCGGCTTCAAGGGCCCCGACCAGCAGAAGAAGTCCGGCGTGCTGTCCGGTGGCGAGCGCAACCGCCTGAACCTCGCGCTCACCCTGAAGATGGGCGGCAACCTGCTGCTGCTCGACGAGCCGACCAACGACCTGGACGTCGAGACGCTGTCCTCCCTCGAGGACGCGCTGCTCGACTTCCCCGGCTGCGCCGTGGTCACCTCCCACGACCGGTGGTTCCTCGACCGGGTCGCCACGCACATCCTCGCGTGGGAGGGCGACAACGAGGACCAGGCCAAGTGGTTCTGGTTCGAGGGCAACTTCGCGGCGTACGAGGAGAACAAGGTCGAGCGCCTCGGTGTCGAGGCCGCCCGACCGCACCGCGTGACGCACCGCCGCCTCACCCGCGACTGACGGCGACCGCCGGGCCTGCGGGCCCGGCGGCGGGTCCGGCGGGTCGCCCAGACCACACCACGGGACTCATAACCACCGGGTCCCGTGGTCGTTGGCACCCTCGACAGGCCGTCGTCCGGCGGCCGTCCTGGGGGGAGGACCCATGAGGATCCGGCGCTCTGCCGTCGTCAGCTCAGTGGTGGTCGCGCTGGGGGTCGCGGCCGCCGTCGTCGTCGCACCCCTGCTCAGCTCGGGTGCCGACGGCGGCACCGAGGAGCAGGCGACCACCATCCGCAGCACCCTGGCCGGCCAGTCGGTGCGGCTCTCGGTCCCCGGGGACGACCCGAAGGGCCTGGTCATCTGGTTCCACGGCCAGGGGGGCGGCGTCAACGACCGTGTCGACGGGCCGTGGCTCGACGCGCTGCGGCGCGACGGCTGGGCGGTCGCGTCCTCGGAGTTCCACTCCCAGTCGTGGGGCAACGAGGCCTCCACCAAGGACACCCGGCTGCTCGTGGAGTGGGCGGAGAAGCAGGTCGGCACGAAGGCCCGTGTCTGGGTCTCGGGCTCGATGGGCGCCTCGATCGCGCTCAATGCCCTTACCCACGGCGTCAAGGCGCCGGCCTGCTGGTACGGCGTGAAGCCGGCGCTCGACCTGACCCAGATGGACCAGGTCCCCGGCGGTCCGGGCTACATCCGGCGCGCCTACGGCGGCGGGTCGGTCCCGGCCGACCGCAACCCGATCCAGAACGTCGAGCGGCTCCCGGGCGAGACCCGCTACCGCGTGGTGTCCTCCCGGCAGGACGAGTGGGTGCCGTGGCAGGAGAACACCCAGCCGCTCGTGCAGCAGCTGGAGTCGCGCGACGTCGCCGTCAGCGTGCTGGACGTCAAGGGCGGCCACGCGGACCCCTCGCACTGGGACGCGGCCGACCTGGTGTCGTACGCGAGCTCGTGCGTCGGCAAGGGCGCCTGACCCGCGCCTGACCCGCTCCGGGAGGGTCCGGCCCGGTCCGGCCGCGGCTCAGCGCTGGCGGATCTCCATCTCCGGGTGGGCCGTCACGAGGTGGTCGGCCGCGGCGCCCATGACCCGGCCGAGGGCGGCGAAGTCGTCCTCGCTCGCGAGGTCGACGAGGTGGTCGCGGACGCCCTGCACGTGCACGGGCGCGGCCCGGCGCAGCAGGTCCAGGCCCTTCTCGGTGAGGGTGCAGACGATGCCGCGACCGTCCTCGGGGGAGCTGGAGCGGCGCACGAGGCCGGCCTTCTCCATCCGGGCGACGGTGTGGGTGACCCGGCTGCGGCTGTGCGCGAGCGCGTCCGCGAGCTGCGCCATCCGCATCTGCCCGTCCCGCTCGGAGAGCCGCACTAGGATCTCGTACTCCACCAGCGAGATGTCGAAGCCGGCGCGCAGGTCGTCGTCGAGCCGGTCGAAGAGGAGGGTGGTCCCCATGACCAGGGACCGCCACGCCCACTGCTGCCGGTCGTCGAGCCACTGCGGTCCGGTCGCCTCTGCCACGGGGTCACTCTAGGCGGGCGGGACGCCGGTCGGCCGCATCCCGGCGCGCCCGTCGGGACCCGCTGCAGGATCGGTGTGGCGCACGACCGCGTCCAGCGGCGTGGCCGGGCAAGCAGAACGCCTGGCCACGTTCGGTGGCCAGGCGTTCGCGGGGTCCAGCGACGAGCGGGTGCTCAGATCCGCTCGAGGACCATGGCCATGCCCTGGCCGCCACCGACGCAGAGCGTGATGAGGCCGGTGGTCTTGTCGTGCCAGTCCAGGCTGTTGAGCATGGTGTTCTGGAGCCGGGCGCCGGTCATGCCGAACGGGTGGCCGACGGCGATCGCGCCGCCGTTCACGCTGAGCCGGTCCAGGTCGATGCCGAGCTCCTGGTAGGACGGGATCACCTGGGCGGCGAACGCCTCGTTGATCTCGACCAGGTCGATGTCGTTGATGCTCATGCCGGCGAGCTTCAGCGCACGCTTGGTCGCCTCGACCGGGCCGAGGCCCATGATCTCCGGAGAGAGGCCCGAGACACCGGTGGAGACGATCCGCGCGAGCGGCGTGATCCCGAGCTCGGCGGCCTTGGTGTCCGACATCATCACGACGGCGGCGGCGCCGTCGTTGAGCGGGCAGCAGTTGCCCGCGGTCACGACGCCGTCGGGGCGGAAGACCGGCTTGAGCTCGGAGAGCGCCTCGAACGTGACGCCGGCCCGGGGGCCGTCGTCGGCCGAGACCACGGTGCCGTCGGGCGTGGTGATCGGCGTGATCTCGCGTGCCCAGAAGCCGTCCTTGATGGCCTTCTCGGCGAGGTTCTGCGAGCGCGCGGCGTACCGGTCGGACTCCTCGCGGGTCACGCCGCGCAGGCGCGCGACGTTCTCGGCGGTCTGGCCCATGGCGATGTAGACGTCGGGCAGGACGCCGTCCTCGCGCGGGTCGTGCCAGTCGACGCCGCCCTCGGCCATCTGCTTGGTGCGGGCCTTCGCGTCCTCGAACTTCGGGTTGTGGGTGTCGGGCCAGTGGTCCGAGGTGCCCTTCGCGAAGCGCGACACGGTCTCGACGCCGGCGGAGATGAACACGTCGCCCTCGCCGGCCTTGATCGCGTGGAAGGCCATCCGCGAGGTCTGCACCGAGGAGGCGCAGTAGCGCGTCACGGTCGCGCCCGGGACGGCGTCCATGTCGTTGAGGACGTTGACGATCTTGGCCATGTTGTTGCCGGACTCGCCGCCCGGCAGGCCACAGCCGAGGTACAGGTCGTCGACGGTGCTGGGGTCGAGCTCCGGGATCTTGTCCAGGGCGGCCTTGACGACCTGGGCGGCCAGGTCGTCGGGGCGGATGTCCTTCAGCGAGCCCTTGTTCGCTCGGCCGATGGGCGAACGGGCGGCAGAGACGATGACGGCTTCGGGCATGCAGAACTCCGATCTCGGGGGATGTGCCGCCTCAGACTAGATCAGCGCCGGCTGGAAGGATCTGCGGTGTGAGACACGTCTACGAGTGCCCGACCCGCTGGGGCGACATGGACCTGCTGGGCCACGTCAACAACGTCGTCTACGTCGACTACCTGCAGGAGGCGCGCGTCGACATGCTGCGCACCCACGGGCGCTCCCGCGACGCCGAGGAGCTCGCCGAGGGTGCGGTCGTCGTGCGCAACGAGGTGACCTACCGGGCGCCGCTGTTCTTCGACTTCCGCCCGGTGCTCGTCGAGTGCTGGGTCACCGAGCTGCGCGCCGCCACGTTCACGCTCGCCTACGAGGTCTTCCACGGGCACGAGGACGGCTCGCGCACGGTCTACCTCCAGGCCGCGACCGTCCTGACGCCGTACGTCTTCGCCGAGGAGCGCCCGCGGCGGCTCACCGCCGAGGAGCGCGCCGGCCTGGCGGTCTACCTCGAGCCGGCCGAGGCGTCCCCGCGGGTGGCCGTCGCCGCCCGGCCGGCGGGCGCCGGCCACTACCCCGTGCAGGTCCGCTTCTCCGACGTGGACGTCTACCGCCACGTCAACAACGTGACGTACTTCGAGTACTTCCAGGAGGCGCGCATCCACTACTTCGAGCAGCTGTGGGGAGAGCTGCGCCGGACGCTGGAGCAGCCGCTGCTGGTCGTCGCCCGCAAGGAGGTCGACTACCGCGTGCCGGTGCTGCACCGGCCGGCGCCGTACGACGCGTGGTCGTGGATCTCGCGCGTGGGCACGACGTCGTTCGACGTCCAGTCCGAGCTGGCCGACGGCGACATGCTGCTCGCCCGCGCGCACACGACCATCGTGGTGGTCGACCGGGAGGCTCAGCGCCCGACGCCGCCCCCGCCGCCGTTCCGTGAGGCGTTGGTCGCCGCGCTGGCCTGAGCCGCGCCGGCGGCCGGGTCCGGCCCGTCCGGCTGGTGCGGAGGGCCGTCGAGCAGGCCCAGGCCCCGCAGTCGGCGCAGGCCCCGGTGCCGGGCGACCCGGACGGCGACCGCGCTGATGTCGAGGGCCCGGGCCGTCGCCTCGGTGTCGAGGCCGACCACCTCCAGGCACCCGATGACGTCGCGCTCGCGCGGCGGGAGCTGGGCGAGCACCTGGCGGACCCAGTCCTTGCCCACCAGGTAGGTCTCCGGCGCCTCGGCGACCTCCCGCACCTGCTCGTCGGCGGTCGGGTCGGTGCGCCGCCGGTCGCTCTTGCGGCGCGCGTTCATGCCGACGTTGCGGGCGATGCCGAACAGCCACCCCGCGAACTGCTCGCCGGTGCCGGTGAACTCGTGGATCTTGCCCGCTGCGGTCAACCACGCCTCGGAGGCGACGTCCTCCGCGGCCATGGCCGAGTCGCCAGAGGGACGCGTCTGCAACCACACGACGAGACGCCCGGCGTGGTCGACGTACAACCTCCGCCAGGCGTCCTGGTCGCCCTCCTTGGCGCGGGTGATCAGCTCGTCGTCTGAGTCCACCCGCGGTCCCCGCTGCCGGCACCGTTGCCGCCGTTGCCCTGCCCGTTGCCCTGCCCGTTGGCGTTGCCCTGCCCGTTGCCCTGCCCGTTCCCTTGGCCGCCGCTCGGCTCGGCGCCGCCGTTCCCGGCCCCCGTTCCAGGCCCGTTCGCCGGACCCTGGGCGTTCCCGCCGCCCGGGTTGCCGCTGCCGCCGTTGCCGTTGTTGGCGGGGTTGCCCGAACCGGGTCCCTGGCCGTTGGACTGGCCGCCGCCCTGGCCCTGGCCGAGCCCGGGGTTGTTCCCCGGGCCGTAGCCCGGCCCGTTGCCGTTCGCGTTCCCAGGACCGGTGTCGCCGGCGAGCGTGCTCGATCCGGCGGAGGGGACCGTTGAGGTGCCCGGCCCGCCCGGCCCCACGGGGGAGGTGCTGACGGGCGAGCCGGGCGTCGCGGGCCCCGAGGCGCCGGGCGCACCCGGCGACCGCGAGGGGTTCCGCGACGGCCCGCCGGAAGGCGCCGACCCGTCGGTCGGCGTGGAGCTGCCCGGCGGGGCGCTGGGTACGTCCGGCTGGACCGGTTCCTGCGTCGGCCGCGGCTCCGGGGGAGCCGAGCGCTCGTGGTCGACGACGGCGGCGATGGCAGCGCCGCTGCCCGCGAGGGCGGCGACCGAGGCGACGGCGAGCGCGGCGCGGATGCGCGCCGGTCGCCGGGTGCGGGGAGACGGTGCGGACGCTGCGGCCAGCGAGGCCAGGCGCGCGACCAGAGCGTCGTCGGGTCGCAGGTCGGGGGGATCCACCCGCAACCGTTCCGTGCTCGGTCGTGCCATCTCTCGCTGCCTCCGTCCGCGTGCAGAACGGTAACGCCTGGAGCGCCACCGCGGCGCCTGCGCACCACTGGTCCAGCCGGGCGGAGTGCCCGGTCGTCGCTACTTGTCGCCAGGCACGTCGGGCGTTACAGCGGGCGTGCCTGTGCCCCGCCGGTTGGTTGCTCCGGCGGGTTGTGGGGTCTCGACGACGCTCGCTGGCGCTCGCTGCTCGACCAGCAGTGCGCGGGGTCTCGGCGACACTGCGCCAGGCCCGCGGCTGCGTACGGCCGCTCCCGACGAGCGCCGACGCTAGGGTCCGGGCGTGAGCCCGATCGCCCGCCTGGTCAACCGTGCCGTCCACGCCGGGTGGAGGTGGGTGGACCGGGCCGGGGAGATCGTGCCGGGGACCCGGGCGGCGGGGGAGTTCGGGAGCTTCGGGGCCGGGTCGTGCATCGACTTCCCGCCGGCGACGATCCTCGGCGCCGGCTCGATCCACCTGGGGTCGGGGACGCTGGTCGGGCGGCAGGTGACGCTGTCGGTCGGGTGGGGGACCGGCGAGCAGGTGCT
Source organism: Nocardioides sp. NPDC092400 (assembly GCF_040684155.1). NCBI lineage: Bacteria > Bacillati > Actinomycetota > Actinomycetes > Propionibacteriales > Nocardioidaceae > Nocardioides > Nocardioides sp. NPDC092400. The sequence goes on from NZ_JBFBFJ010000001.1 coordinate 520,960, forward strand.
GCCCCCGCGCGGTCTGGTGATCGGCGACCGGTGCATCCTCGGCGCCCGCACGAGCATCACGGCCCACGAGTCGATCGAGATCGGCGACGACGTGTTCTGCGGGCAGGGGGTGTTCGTCACGGACGCGAGCCACGGCTACCAGGTGCCGGACCGGCCGGTGGGGGCGCAGTTCGGGGCCTCCGACCCGGTCGTGGTCGGGGCGGGCTCGTGGATCGGGCACCACGCCGTGCTGCTCCCCGGGACGCGGCTGGGGCGCAACGTGGTCGTGGCGGCCGGGTCGATCGTCCGCGGGGTGGTCGAGGACCACGCCGTGGTGGCGGGCAACCCGGCGCGGGTGGTGCGCCGCTACGAGCCGGGGGTCGGCTGGGTCGGGTCCAACGGCGACGTGCGACCGGTGCTGGCCGACGACCTGGACGGCCTCACCCGGGCCGCGACCGGCTGAGCCTCAGGACGCCGCCGGCGGCTCGTCGAGGGTGTTGACCATGAACTGGGCGGCGTGGGTGACGTACTCCCAGAACTGCGCGTCCTGCTCCGGGGTGAGGTCGACCGAGTCGAGCCCGGCGCGGAAGTGCCGCAGCCAGTGGTCGCGCGACTCCGGCGTCACCTGGAACGGCGCATGCCGCATCCGCAGGCGGGGGTGGCCGCGGGTCTCGGAGTACGTCGTGGGGCCGCCCCAGTACTGCACGAGGAACAGCAGGAAGCGCTCCTCGGCCGGGCCGAGGTCCTGCTCGGGGTACATCGGGCGCAGCACCTCGTCGGTCGCCACGCCCTCGTAGAACTTCGCGACGATCCTCCGGAACGTCTCGAAGCCGCCGATCTCCTCGTAGAACGTGGTCACACGTCCATTCTGCCGACGGCCGTCCAGCCCGTTGAATCCGCGTGCGAGACTCGCGACGAACGGGCCTCCCGGCCCGCCCACCGACGACAAGTCACAGGAGTGATCGACGCATGGCAACGACGCGCACCGCGCAGACCACCTGGCAGGGCTCGCTCCAGGAGGGCTCCGGCTCCGTGGAGCTCCAGTCCTCCGGCGTGGGGACCTTCGACGTCTCCTGGCCCTCCCGGGCCGAGTCGGCGAACGGGAAGACCAGCCCCGAGGAGCTCATCGCCGCGGCGCACTCCTCGTGCTTCTCCATGGCGCTCTCCGCCGCCCTCTCCAAGGCCGGCACCCCGCCGACCACGCTCGAGACCAGCGCCGAGGTCGAGCTGACCCCCGGCACCGGCATCACGGGCATCAAGCTCACCGTGGTCGGCACCGTCGAGGGGGTCACCGAGGAGCAGTTCGTCGAGGCCGCGAACGGCGCCAAGGAGGGCTGCCCGGTCAGCCAGGCGCTCGCCGGCACGACGATCACGCTGGACGCCTCGCTCAAGGGCTGACCGGCTCCACGCCGTACGACGCACAGCGGCCCGCCCGGTGATCCGGGCGGGCCGCTGTCGTGCTCGGTGTCGGGTGCGGGGTCAGACCTTCTCGGTGGCGTCCGCGCCCGCGGCGTCGGCGTCCGCGGCGACCGGCGGCTGGGCCTTCTCGTCGTCGCGGTGCCACACCACGCGCTGGGCGAACGGGATCTCGATGCCCTCGTGGTCGAAGCGGGCCTTGATCCGCTGGCGCAGCTCGCGGGCCACGCCCCACTGCTCCATCGGCGCGGTCTTGACCATCACCCGCAGGGTGACCGAGTCGGCCGCGAGCACCTCCACGCCGGTCACCTCAGGCTCCTCGATGACCACGTTGCGGAAGTCGTCGTCCTCCCACATGCCGTGGCTGACGTCGCGCAGCACCTCCTGGACCCGGACCAGGTCCTCGCCGTAGGCGACGTTGACGTCCACGACGGCGCGGGACCAGTTCTGGCTCATGTTGCCGACGCGGAGGATCGACCCGTTGGGGACGTACCAGACCGTGCCGTTGAGGTCGCGCAGCCGCGTCACCCGGAGGCTGACCGCCTCGATGGTGCCGGTGGCCTCGCCCACGTCCACGACGTCGCCGACGCCGTACTGGTCCTCGAAGATCATGAAGATGCCGGACAGGAAGTCCTTGACCAGCGACTGGGCGCCGAAGCCGAGCGCGACGCCGACGATGCCGGCGCTGGCGATGATCGGGGCGATGTTGACGCCCAGCTCGCTGAGGACCATGGTGCCGACGATCGCCACCAGGATGCCGGTGATCACGCTCTTGAGCAGGTCGCCCATGGTCTTGGCGCGCTGCACCCGGCGGGTCTGGGTGGCGGCGTCGCGAGCCGCGACGGCATGGACGGCCTTGCCGCGCTTCGGGAGGCGGGTCACCCGGTCGGGGAGCACGCCGTCCTCGGCACTGGCGACCAGCCGGTCGACGACCTTGTGCAGCGCCCAGCGCACGAGGAGGCCGAGCACCAGGAGCACGGTGACGGCCAGCGGCTTGCCGATGATGACGTCGGCGACCTGGGCCACGGTGTCGTTGCCGAAGAGGTCCAGCGCGACCTCGCAGGTCTGCTCGCCCTCCTCGCAGGGGGCGGCGGTGGCGGAGAACATGGGGACCATGTCTAACAGGTCCGCACGGGCCCGCCGAAGCCTCGGACGACCGGTGTGAGCCATCCGACCGGACGGGCCTCCGAGGTCGCCGAGGGGTGCCGATATCCTGCCTCCGTGACCGCCACGTTCTCCTCCCTCCGTCGGGCCGCCGCGCTCCTCACCGGCCTCCTCGTCGTCCTGACCGCCGGTGTCGCGCTGGCCGCCCCCGCGAGCGCCGACGTGCCCGAGGGCTGGTCGGACCCGGACCCGGTCAACACGCTGCACGCGCTGCTCCTGCTGGGCGGCGTCCCGCTGCTGCTCTTCGTCCTCATCTGGCTGCTCGTCTACGTCCCCGCCATGGTGCGCGGCGAGCGCGTCGCCCCCGGCACGGCCACCGCCGAGGACCAGTGGATCGGCGGCCCGCGCAAGTCCACCGCCGAGCTCGCCGGTCCTGACGGCGACGACTCGCAGGCCGGTGGCGCCAGTGCCCGCTGGTGAACCCCTGACCCCGGCCCAGCGGACCCGCCTCGACGAGGCGATCCGCGCGGCCGAGCGTCACTCGAGGGTCGAGTTCTCCGTCTTCATCGGCCACGCTGAGGGGCCGGCCAGGCCGTTCGCCACGCAGCTGCACAACTCGCTCGTCGCGCCGGCCCGGAGCATCCTGGTGATGGTCGACCCCGGCGCACGCACGCTGGAGATCGTCACCGGCGGCTGGGTGCGCCGCTCGCTGACCGACAAGGAGGTCGAGCTGGTCGCGCTGCACATGCAGCAGGCCTTCGCCGAGGACGACCTCGTCGGCGGCCTGGTCCGGGGCATCCAGATGCTCGCCGACCACGCCCGCTCGCCCCAGACCCTGCACGCGCCCGAGGCCTGACCCGGGCAGCGCCCGACGCCCCGACGTACGACGACGGCCGGCCTCCCCGAGGGGAGACCGGCCGTCGTCGCGTACCGGGCCGGACCGTCAGGAGCGGGCGTCGCGCTCCTGGGCGGCCAGGGCGCGGACGACCTCGGCGCGGGCCTCGCCGACGTAGCGCTGGGCGCCCTTGGGGGCGTCGTTGTCGGCGAGCCAGGCGTCGAGCCGGGCGACGGTCTCCGCGGAGGCGAGCGCCTTCGGGAAGCCGTACTCCAGGACGACCGAGCCCTTGTGGAAGCCGAGGAGGTCGATCGCGGTGTCCGCGGCCTCCAGGTACTTCTCGAGGTACGGCGCGAGGACGTCCTCCTGGCCGAACCGGAAGATCGAGAAGACCATCTCCCGCGACGTCTCGTTGGGCGTGGCCGGGTCCATGACCGCCGCCCAGCCGGCCTCCTTGGCCGCGGCCGTCGGCTGCGCGACGCGGGCGGCGGCGGCCTTCTCCTTGCCGGCGTTGGTCGGGTCGCGGTCGAGCTCGGCGTCGATCTCCGCCTCGCCGATCGCGCCCGTGCGGGCGAGGTTCTTCACCAGCTCCCAGCGCAGGTCCTGGTCGACGCTGAGGCCCTCGACGGTGAAGGAGCCGTCGAGCAGCCCGCGCAGGTCGGCGACGGCCTGCTCGCCGTGCGCGGCGAGCGCGTAGGAGCGGACGAAGGTGAGCTGGTGGTCGCTGCCGGGCTCCGCGGCGAGCAGCAGCTCGCGCAGGCCCGACTCCCACTCGGCCCTCAGAGCCGGGCGGCCCGCCGGGTCGGAGTAGAACTCCACGGCCAGCGCGGTCGAGGCGGGGATCCGCGTGACGCCCCACGCGTCGGTCTCCTGGCCGATGTTGGCCAGCACCAGGCGCACCCAGTCCGTCGTGCGCATCTCGCCGTCGCGGGTCATGTCCCAGGCGGCGCCCCACGCGAGCGCGCGGGGGAGGGAGTCCTCGAGCCTGGAGAGCCCGGAGACGACGGTGGCCAGCGACCGCTCGTCGAGGCGGATCTTGGCGTAGGCGTGGTCCTCGTCGTTGAGCAGCAGCAGTGCCGGCTGCTCGCGGCCCACCAGCTCCTCGACGGCGGTCGAGGCGCCCTCGACGTCGACCTCGACGTACTCGCGGCGCACGAGCCGGCCGCCGACCTCGTCGTAGAGGCCGATGCCGAGGCGGTGCCGGCGCAGGGTGGGCTGGTCGGGGTGGGCGCTCTGCTCGACGGAGAACGACGTGTAGCGGCCCTCGCCGTCGAGCTCGAAGCGCGGCGCGAGGGTGTTGACGCCGGCGGTCTGCAGCCACTCCTGCGCCCAGCCGCCGAGCTCACGGCCCGAGGACCTCTCGAGCGCGGCGAGCAGGTCGGCGAAGGTGGCGTTCCCGAAGGCGTGGTCCTTGAAGTACTGCCGCAGGCCCGCGACGAACGGGTCGAGGCCGACCCAGGCGACGAGCTGCTTGAGCACCGACGCGCCCTTGGCGTAGGTGATCATGTCGAAGTTGACCTCGACCGCGTGCAGGTCGACGTTGTCGGCCGCGATCGGGTGGGTCGAGGGCAGCTGGTCGGCGCGGTAGCCGGTCTGCTTGCGCGCGTTGGCAAAGCCGGTCCAGGCGTCGGTGAACTCGGTCGCCTCGGCCTCGCACCAGTAGCAGGCCCACTCGGCGAAGGACTCGTTGAGCCAGAGGTCGTCCCACCACTTCATCGTCACCAGGTCGCCGAACCACATGTGCGCCATCTCGTGGGTGATGACCGAGGTGCGGAACTCGTAGAACGAGCGCGGCTGGCGGCTGCGGGGGAGGTACTCGTCGCGCAGCGTCACGCAGCCGGCGTTCTCCATCGCGCCCATGTTGTACTCCGGCACGTAGAGCTGGTCGTACTTGCCGAAGGGGTAGGGGAAGTCGAACTTCTCCTCGAAGAACTCGAAGCTCTGCTTGGTGATCTTGACCAGCTCGGCGGTGTCCATGTGCTCGACCAGCGACTGGCGGCAGTAGTGGCCGAGCGGGATCGACCCGTGCTTGCCCTCGTAGACGTCGTGCTCGGCGTGGTACTCGCCGGCCACGATCGCGGTGATGTACGTCGACATCGGCTGGGTCGGCTCGAAGGCCCAGACCGCCTTGCCGGCATCGCCGTCGACGGCGCGCGGCTCGGGCGTGGGGGAGTTCGACACCACGACCCAGTGGGAGGGCGCGGTGACGGTGAAGGTGAAGGGCGCCTTGAGGTCGGGCTGCTCGAAGGTGGTGAACACCCGGCGCGCGTCGGGGACCTCGAACTGGGAGTAGAGGTAGACCCGGTCGTCGGTCGGGTCGACGAACCGGTGCAGGCCCTCCCCGGTGTGGGAGTAGGTGCAGTCGGCACGGACGACCAGCACGTTCTCGGCCTGGAGCCCGGGCAGGGCGATCCGGCTGTCGGCGTACGCGGTGGCGGGGTCCAGGGGCTCGCCGTTCAGCGTGATCTCGTGGACCTGGGCGTCGACGAGGTCGGCGAAGGTCTCCGCACCGGGCTCGCGGCAGGTGAACGCGATCGTGGTGGTCGAGCCGAAGGTGCCGGTGTGCTCGGCCGCGGTGGCGGCCGTGAGGTCGAGGTCGATGGCGTACGACGTGACGTCCAGGAGGGCCGCGCGGGTGGCGGCCTCGTCCCGGGTGAGGTTGGTTCCAGGCATGGGAGGATCCTGCCACCGGCTCGCAGGGGCGGTGCAGGCGCCCGAGCAGCGCCGGAAGAAAAGTTTCCCGACTCGCGTGTCGGTGCTTGACATCTTTCACTAGAGTGCCGCTGTGCCCCAGCAGTCACAGCCGTCCCGTGCGCCGCAGACCTCCCCGGTCCGGCGTCCCGCCGCGGCCCTCGTGCTGCTCGTCAGCACCCTCCTCGGCCTGGTCGCCGGGCTCGTCGTGGTGCCGGTCGCGCCGGCCGCGGCCGCCTCGACGTACCTGTGCACCGGCTACCAGGGGTGCCGCCAGGCGGGCTACTCCAACGCCGGCTACGAGGCCGCCGGCTCGAAGATGTACTGGCGGATGTACGCGGGGCACAACTGCACCAACTACGTCGCCTACCGGATGGTCAAGAGCGGCATGCCGGACGACCGACCGTGGTCCGGCGGCGGCAACGCCGAGAACTGGGGCCGGGCGATGGCGTCGATCACCGACGCCACCCCCATGGTCGGTGCCGTCGCGTGGTGGAAGGCCAACACCGGCGGCGCCGGGTCGGTCGGCCACGTCGCCTACGTCGAGCAGGTCGTCTCCGCCTCCGAGATCGTGGTGTCCGAGGACAGCTGGCGCGGCGACTTCCACTGGCGGCGGATCACCAAGTCCGGCGGCAGCTGGCCCAGCGGCTTCATCCACTTCAACGACCGCGTGGTCGTCAACGACGCGCCGCCGGCCGTCGTCGGCACCCCGACCGTGGGCCGGCCGGTGACCGCGGACGCCGGGGCGTGGCAGCCGACGGCGACGTACACCTACCAGTGGCTGGCCGGCGGCAAGCCGGTCGCCGGCGCCACGAGCTCGACGTTCACCCCCACGCCCGCCCTCAAGGGCACCCAGCTCGCCGTACGGGTCACCGCCCAGCGCAAGGGGTACGCCGCGGCGTCGGCGACCTCCCCGGTCGCCCCCGCCGTCGCGCCGGGCGCGTTGGAGCCCGGGCCCGCGCCGGCCATCAGCGGCACCGCGGAGGTCGACCAGACCCTCACCGTCTCGCAGCCGACGTTCACCCCCGCCCCGGAGAAGCAGGCCGTGCAGTGGCTGGCCGACGGCCGGCCGATCGCCGGCGCGACCGGGTGGTCGCTGGAGCTCGGCCAGGAGCAGATCGGCGCGGCCGTGTCGGCGCGGGTCACGGCGAGGTCGGCCGGCTACACCAAGGCCGTCGTCGAGGCGGCGCCCACCCCGAAGGTCATCGCCGGCACCATCGAGGTGACCGACCAGTTCCGGGTCCGCGGCGTGCCGCGCGTGGGGCGGACGCTGACGGCCGTGGACGGCCGGTTCTCCCCGGCCGACGCCGAGGTCACGCGGACCTGGCTGCGCGACGGCACGCCGGTCGGCACCGGCCCGACCTACGTGCTCACCCCCGAGGACGCCGGGCACCGGATGTCGCTGCGCGTGGACCTCGCCGCCCCGCACTACCGGAGCGCGACGAGCACCGTCCGCACCGACGGCAGCGTGGCGACCACCTCCTCGCTGGCGGTCCGCGCGACGGGCAGGGCCGGCAGGGCGGTGGTCGTGGTCGACGTCAGCGCCCCGGGCCTCAGCGGACCCGGTGGTCCGGTCAAGGTCAAGGTCGGCGGCCGGACGGTGACCGCGACGGTCGTGGGTGGCCGGGCACGGGTCGTGGTCGCAAAGGTCAGGGCGGGTCGCCACCAGGTCACCGTCGTGTACGCCGGCACCTCGCTGGTCCGCAGCAGCCGGGCGACCACCACGGTGGTCGTGCGCTGACGCCGGCCCCGGCGTCTGCCACGATCCGTCCGTGAGTCGAGCACCGGGCCGGCGCGAGTCGCAGGTCGTCCCCCTCCGGGAGGCGACGGCCGCGTGGTTCCGCATCTCCCTGCAGACCTTCGGGGGGCCGGCCGGCCAGATCGCGGTGATGCAGCGCGAGCTGGTCGACGAGCGTCGCTGGCTCGGCGAGCGGCGATTCCTCCACGCGCTGAGCTACTGCATGCTGCTGCCGGGGCCGGAGGCCCAGCAGCTCGCGATCTACACCGGGTGGCTGCTCAACGGCTGGCTCGGCGGACTGGTGGCCGGGGTGCTGTTCGTCCTCCCCGGCGTCGTCGCGCTCCTGGCGCTGTCGTGGCTCTACGTCGCGCAGGGCGACAGCGTGGTCGTCACGGGGTTGTTCCTCGGTCTCGCGCCCGCGGTCGTCGCCGTCGTGCTCCAGGCGGTGCTGCGGATCGGTGGCCGCTCGCTGCGGCACCCGGCGCTGGTCGCGCTGGCGGTGGCGGCGTTCCTGTGCCTGGCGGTGCTCGACGTGCCGTTCCCCGTGGTGGTGCTCGGTGCGGGCCTGGTCGGCTGGCTGGTCGGGCGGCGGCTGCCGGCGTTCGCCCGGCCGCGGGAGGACGAGGCGGCCGACGGCCCGCCGCCGCTCGTGCCCGACGACGCGCTCCACACCGCCCCGCCCTCCTGGCGCCGCAACCTGGTCGTGCTCGTCGTCGGCGTCGTGCTGTGGGTGCTCCCGGTCGTGGCGGCATGGGCGCTCGCCGGTGGCCGGTCGAGCGTCTACACCGACCAGGGCCTGTTCTTCGGGGGCATGGCGCTGGTGACCTTCGGCGGCGCCTACGCGGTGCTGTCCTACGTCGCGCAGGCGGCCGTGGAGACCTACGGCTGGCTGGGCGCGGGGGAGATGGCGCGCGGACTGGCGCTCGCGGAGTCGACCCCGGGCCCGCTGATCATGGTCGTGCAGTTCGTCGCGTTCCTCGGCGCCTACCGCGATCCCGGCGGTCTCGACCCGTGGCTGGCGGCCGTCCTGGCCTCGCTGCTCACGGTGTGGGTCACCTTCGTGCCGTGCTTCCTCTTCATCTACCTCGGCGCGCCGTACGTCGAGCGGCTGCGGGGCAGCGCGTCCCTGTCGGCGGCGCTGGCCGGGGTGACCGCGGCGGTCGTCGGGGTGATCGCGAACCTGGCGCTGTTCTTCGCGGTGCACACCCTCTTCGCCGACACCCGGCACGTCGGGCTGGACCACCTCGGGCTGGAGCTGCCCGTGTGGTCGTCGTGGTCCTGGCAGGCGGTGCTCGTGACCGCGGTGGCGCTGGTCCTCGTCCTGCGCCTGCGCTGGTCGGTGCTGCGCACGCTCGGGGCCTGCGCCCTGCTCGGCCTGGTGCTGCACCTGCTCACCCGCTGACCCAGCGGCCGGGTGAGCCGCGGAACACCCGTCGGCCGGCCGGTGTTGACTCCAGCCATGACCACCAACGCCGACTTCTGGTTCGACCCCGCCTGCCCGTTCGCCTGGATCACCTCGCGCTGGATCCTCGAGGTCGAGAAGGTCCGCGACATCTCCGTCACCTGGCACCTGATGTCCCTGGCCTACCTCAACCAGGACAAGGACATCCCCGAGGAGTACCGCGAGTTCCTCAAGACCGCCTGGCAGCCCGTGCGGGTCGTCATGGCCGCCGAGCAGGCCCACGGCAAGGAGGTGCTCCTGCCGCTGTACACCGCGCTGGGCACCCGCCGGCACAACGAGGGCCAGGACTTCACCCGCGAGGTCATCGAGTCCGCCCTCGAGGAGGCCGGCCTGCCGACCTCGCTGGCCGACGCGATGGACGACTCCTCCTACGACGAGGCGATCAAGAAGTCCCACCACCTCGGCATGGACCAGGTCGGCGACGAGGTCGGCACCCCGACCATCGCCATCGAGGGCACCGCGTTCTTCGGGCCGGTGCTGTCCTCGATCCCCAAGGGCGAGGAGGCCGGCAAGGTCTGGGACGGTGCCGTCCTGCTCGCGGGCTACCCCTACTTCTTCGAGCTCAAGCGCTCGCGCAACGCCGAGCTCGACTTCAGCTAGCCGGACCCGGCTGGCTCGACCCGGCTAGCTCGACCCGGCGGTCGCGGCCCCTCCGGCCGCGACCGCCGCGGTCATCGCCGCGGTGGAGGCGGCGATCGCGTCCTTGACCGCCTTGGCCGCCCAGTCGCCGTCGGCCAGCGCCTTCGCGCGCTTGCGCACCTCGCCGCCCGACATGCCCTGGTGGTCGACGGTCTTGTGGGCGCGGCCCAGGGCGTCGAGCAGCGCCACCAGCGCGCGGGTGCGCTCGTCAGGCTCGGCGCCGGAGACCAGCGCGGCGGTGAGCGCGCGCCGCACGGCGTCCTCGTGGGTGGAGTCGACCGCGGGCCAGGTCCGGCGGGGGAACAGCCCCAGCACCTTGTCGGTGCGCTGCTCGACCATCCCGCGGCGCTCCAGGCTCGCGAAGAGGTCGTCCTTGACGCCCTTGCCGAGCCGGTTGACCAGGTCCTGCGCGCCGCGCTCCTTCTCGGCGACCGTCGCCAGGGCTGCGGCGAGCAACGGGTCCTGCGGGGCGGCGGCCGGCGCCGGGCGCACCTTCGCGGAGTGCCAGAAGCCGCGCTTGTCCTCGACCTCGACGGCCCCGGCGAGCGCCAGCTCCACGAGCAGCGCGCCGCCGAGCGCGGTCTGCAGGTAGGTGCTCGCGGCGACGGTGCCCTTCTCGTCGTCGAGCAGCAGGAGGAGGAGGTCCTCGGCGATGAGCGTCATGCGGATCACGCTAGCGCCGTCCGCGGCCCGCACCGGCGCAGGCGCGAGCGGGCCGCGACCCTAGGATCGGCCCCATGAGTCGAGTCCTGTCCGCCGTCGCCTGGCCGTACGCCAACGGCCCGCGCCACATCGGCCACGTCGCCGGTTTCGGTGTGCCCTCCGACGTCTTCAGCCGCTACATGCGGATGGCCGGGCACGACGTCCTCATGGTCTCCGGGACCGACGAGCACGGCACCCCGATCCTCATCGCAGCCGACGAGGCCGGCGTGTCGCCGCAGGAGCTCGCCGACCGCAACCACCGGATCATCGCCGAGGACCTCACCGCGCTCGGGGTCTCCTACGACCTCTACACGCGCACCACGACGCGCAACCACCACGCGGTGGTCCAGGAGCTGTTCCTCGGGGTCTACGAGAACGGCTACTTCGTCGAGCAGACGACGTACGGCGCCATCTCCCCGTCGACCGGCCGTACCCTGCCCGACCGCTACATCGAGGGCACCTGCCCGATCTGCGGGTACGACGGGGCGCGCGGCGACCAGTGCGACAACTGCGGCAACCAGCTCGACCCCGCCGACCTGAAGAACCCCGTCTCGCGGATCAACGGCGAGACCCCGGAGTTCGTGGAGACCCAGCACTTCTTCCTGGACCTCCCGGCGCTCGCCGACGCCCTCGGCGCCTGGCTCGACGAGCGCGCGGCGACCGGCCTGTGGCGGCCGAACGTCATCCGGTTCAGCCAGAACATCCTCAAGGAGATCCGGCCGCGCGCGATGACGCGCGACATCGACTGGGGCATCGCGGTGCCGCTGGACGGCTGGCGGGAGAACCCCACCAAGAAGCTCTACGTGTGGTTCGACGCCGTCATCGGCTACCTCTCGGCGTCGATCGAGTGGGCGCGGCGCACCGGCGACCCGGAGGCGTGGCGCCAGTGGTGGAACGACCCCGAGGCCCTGTCGTACTACTTCATGGGCAAGGACAACATCACCTTCCACTCCCAGATCTGGCCCGCGGAGCTGCTCGCGTACGCCGGCCGGGGGGACAAGGGCGGCGAGCCGCGCGAGTACGGCGTGCTGAACCTGCCCACCGAGGTCGTCTCCTCGGAGTTCCTGACCATGGAGGGGAAGAAGTTCTCCTCCTCCAAGAAGGTCGTCATCTACGTCCGCGACCTGCTGAGCCGCTACCAGCCCGACGCGTTCCGGTACTTCGTGGCGGCCGCCGGCCCGGAGAACCAGGACGCCGACTTCACCTGGGCGGAGTTCGTGCGCCGCACCAACGACGAGCTGGTCGCCGGCTGGGGCAACCTGGTCAACCGCACGGCGAACCTGGTGGCCAAGAACTTCGGGGAGATCCCCGCCGCCGGCGAGCTGGCGCCCGAGGACGAGGCCGTCCTGGCCGTCGTCGAGGCGGCGTTCGGCACGGTCGGCGACCTGATCGGCCGGCACCGCCAGAAGCAGGCGATCGGTGAGGCCATGCGCGCGGTCGCCGAGGTCAACAAGTACGTCTCGGACTCCGAGCCCTGGAAGCTCAAGGGCGAGGACCAGCGCGAGCGGCTCGCGACCATCCTGCACGTCATGGCGCAGTGCGTCGCCGACCTCAACCTCGTGCTCGCACCGTTCCTGCCGTTCTCGGCCAACCTGGTCGACGCCGCCCTCGGCGGTGCCGGCGACGTGGCGCCGATGCCGCGGCTCGAGGACGTCGAGGACCTCGACGGCGGCGCGCCGTACCCCGTCATCACCGGCGACTACTCCACTGCGCCCCGGTGGGAGCGACGCCCGGTGGTCGTCGGGACCCCCGTGGCCAAGCCGACCCCGGTCTTCACCAAGCTCGACACCTCGGTCGTCGAGGAGGAGCTCGCCCGCCTCACGGGGGAGTGAGAACCAGGCCGGCTCCCAGGGCGGCTCTCGGACCGGCCCCAGGTGGGTACGGGTCGGTCATGACGAGCGAACCCATCGACGAGGCCCAGCTCCGCGTGGCGACCCAGCGCGCCGTGGACGCCACCGCGACGGCGTACACCGAGGACGCCTCGATCGACGTCGAGGACACCCTGCGCCGCGAGATGGCGCAGGCGGGCATGGCGCTCGACGACGACCGCTGGGTCCGGGAGGTGGCCCACGCCGTGCGCTCGGGCCACCCGGTCAGCTTCGCCGAGGAGGGCGCCGACGGACCCACCGGCGCTCCCGCCGACGAGGAGCCGACCTCGCCCGGCTCGCTGGGCGGCGACAACGGCGGCGCGTGAGCGTCGCCTGCCCCTAGGCTGCGGCGCATGAGCGCCGAGATGTACCTGCCGACCTTCTTCGTCAAGCAGAAGTTCGCGATGACGACCAACCGCTACGAGCTGTACGCCGCGAACCCCGACGGGTCCTTCGGCCAGATGTACGGCTTCGCGGAGCAGAAGCGGATGGCGTTCAAGGAGCAGGTGACGTTCTTCAGCGACGCATCCAAGAGCCGTCCGGTCTTCGCGTTCAAGGCGCGCAGAAAGATCGACCTCAACGCGGGCTACGACATCACCGACGAGGCGGGCCAGCAGATCGGGTTCTTCCGCAAGGACTTCGGCGCCAGCCTGCTGCGCTCGACGTTCCACGTGGAGGGTCCCGGCTACCAGGGGACCGGGCAGGAGCGGAGCCAGGCGGTCGCGCTGATCCGCCGGTTCACCGACATCCCGTTCCTGCCGATCCACTTCGACTTCGTCTCCGCCGACGGCCAGCCGCTGCTCGGCGTCGAGCGGCAGGGTTCGGTGCGCGACAAGTACACCGTGCACGTCCCCGACCAGCGCGTCGACTTCCGCGTCGCCGCGGCGATCGCCGTCGGCCTCGACGCGCTGATGCAGCGCTGACCGGGACGCCGCCGTGCTGTTCCCCGAGTCCCGTCGCGCACTCGAGCAGCCGTCGGGGCCGCCGGTGTGGTCCGACGAGCACGACCTCGACGCCGAGCGGGCCCAGGCCCGGGCGACGGCGATGGCCGAGCCCCGCGAGGACGTCGCGGAGGTCCGTGACGTCGACGCCGACGGCGTCCCGTGCCGGCTCTACCGGCCGGCCGGCGCGCGCCCGGGCGTCGTCCTCCACGCACACGGCGGCGGCTTCGTCTTCCACGACGTCGAGGTCCACGACGCCTCGGCCCGGCGGCTGGCCAACCGCACCGGCCTGTCGGTGCTGAGCGTCGACTACCGCCGCCCGCCCGAGCACCGCTTCCCCGCCGCGCCGGACGACGTCTCGTCGGCGGTGCGGTGGCTGCAGGCGCACGAGGCGGGTCCGTTCGTCGCGCACGGCGACAGCGCCGGCGGCAACCTCGCGCTGGTCGCCGCGCTGCGCCACCCCGGGGTCTTCGCGGCAGCGGTGCTGGTCTACCCCTTCCTCGACCCCACCGCCGGGGCGGACTCCTACCGGACCGCCGCCGACGGCTTCGACCCCCGCGAGGCGTCCTGGTACTGGGAGCAGTACGCCGCCGCGCCGGCCGACCTCGAGCACCCGGACCTCGCGCCGCTGCGCTCGGACCGGCTCGGCTCGCTGCCGCCGACCCTGGTGGTGACCGCCGAGCACGACCCGCTCCGCGACGAGGGCGAGCAGCTCGCGCTCCGCCTGGCCGAGGAGGGGGTCGAGGTGGTCGCCACGCGCTACCAGGGGCAGCTGCACGGCTTCTGGCGCCACCCCACCGTGTTCCCGGCGGCCGAGGCCCTGATGGGCCAGGTGGCCGGGTTCCTGCGCCAGCAGGTCCCCTGAGAGGATCGGGCCCATGCGCGTGCACCTCGGCTCCGACCATGCCGGCCTCGAGCTCAAGGACCACCTGGTGGCCTGGCTGCGCGAGCACGGCCACGACCCGGTCGACCACGGCCCCTTCGTCCACGACGCCCTCGACGACTACCCCGTGTTCTGCCTCCGGGCGGCCGAGGGCGTCGCCGCGGACCAGGCGGCCGGTACGCCGGCCCTCGGCGTGGTCGTCGGCGGCTCGGGCAACGGCGAGCAGATGGCGGCCAACAAGGTCATCGGCGTCCGCTGCGCGCTGGTCTGGTCCGAGGAGACCGCGGTGCTGGCCCGGGAGCACAACGACGCCAACGTCGTCTCCGTCGGCGGCCGGATGCACTCCCTGGAGGACATGACCCGCTTCGTCGAGGTCTTCCTCGGCACCGACTTCACCGGCGACGAGCGCCACGTGCGCCGGATCGGCCAGCTGGCGTCGTACGAGACCACCCGCGAGCTCCCGCCGCTGCCGGAGTCGGCGCGCGGCCACGAGCAGGGCTGACCGGGCCGCGATGCCCGAGGGACACACCCTCCACCGGCTCGCGCTGGAGGTCACCGACGCGTTCGCCGGGAGCCCGGTGCGCGTCGGCAGCCCGCAGGGCCGGTTCGCGGAGTCCGCGGCGCTGGTCGACGGCCAGGTGCTCGAGGGCGCAGAGGCCTGGGGCAAGCACCTGTTCGTCGCCTTCCCCGGGGACCGCTTCGTCCACGTGCACCTGGGCCTCTACGGCAAGCTCGACGTGCACACCGGGGTCGAGGACGTGCCCGACCCGGTCGGGCAGGTCCGGATGCGCATCGTGCGCACCGACGGCACGGCGTACGCCGACCTGCGCGGCGCCACGACCTGCGAGCTGGTGACCCTCGCCCAGCGGGACCTGGTCGTCGACCGGTCCGGACCCGACCCGATCCGGCCCGACGCCGACCCCGACCGGGCCTGGCAGCGCATCCGCCGCAGCCGGGCGCCCATCGGCGGCCTGCTGATGGACCAGACCGTGCTCGCCGGCGTCGGCAACGTCTACCGCGCGGAGGTGCTCTACCGGCACCGCATGCACCCGCTGCGGCCGGGCAGCACCCTGCGGCCGGCGCAGTGGCGCGCGATGTGGGACGACCTGGTGGTGCTGATGGCCGAGGGCGTGCGCACCGGCCGGATCGACACCGTCCGGCCCGAGCACACGCCCGAGGCGATGGGCCGCCCGCCGCGCAAGGACGACCACGGCGGCGAGGTGTACGTCTACCGCCGCCACGGCCAGCCCTGCCACGTGTGCGGCGCGAAGGTCCGCACCGAGGTGCTCCAGGGACGCAACCTGTTCTGGTGCCCGCGTTGCCAGCCGACGTTCCGCTCCCGCGCCGTACAGTGAACCCGCTCCCACCTGCGGAGACGGTCCGGACCGGCTGGACGCGCAGGTGCCCGGCAGGCACCCGACGACACCCGGCGAGGCGACCATGACGGCTGCGTACGGCGCGCGGCGCCTCCGCGTGCGCCGGCACGGGTACGCCTCGGTGCTCCGCCGGCGGGTGCCGCTGGAGAACCGCTGGGCCCTCGGGCTGGTCCTGCTCGGGGTCGTCCTGACCGGCCTGGTGGCGGCGTTCCCGGCCGACATGCCGCTCAACACCCTGATGCTGCCGCTGCTGCTGGGCAGCCTGGTGCTGGGCCCGCGCACGCTGCCGTGGTTCGTCATCACGATGATGCTGCTGCTGACCCTCTCGCTCGCGGTCCAGCCGGACATCACGGTGCGCATCGTCGGCTCGGTCGGCGTGCAGTTCGCGCTCGGGTTCGTCGTGCTCCTCACCTCCTTCCGCCGCTCGCGCCTCGGTGTCGCGAACCTGCTGGGGGAGTCGATGCTCGTCGACCTGCGCGACCGGATCCTCAACCAGGGCGGGGTCCCGCGGCTGCCCGAGCAGTGGCAGGTCGAGACCGCGCTGCGGTCGGCGGGCGGGACGCCGTTCGCGGGGGACTTCGTCGTCGCCATCCGTCCGCACGGCACCGACCGCCTCGAGCTCGTCGTCGTCGACGTCTCGGGCAAGGGGGAGCAGGCCGGCACGCGCGCGCTGATGCTCTCCGGTGCCTTCGGCGGCCTGCTCGGCGCGCTGCCGCCCGAGCAGTTCCTGCCCGCCGCCAACGGCTACCTGCTCCAGCAGGACTGGGAGGAGGGCTTCGCCACCGCCGTGCACCTCTCCCTCGACCTGGTCACCGGCGCGTACGCCGTCCGCACCGCCGGCCACCCCCCGGCCGTCGTCCGCGCCGCCGGCAGCGGGCGCTGGTCGGTGCTGACCAGCGAGGGCCCGATCCTCGGCCTGATGGACGACGCCGACTTCCTCGCCGCCGAGGGCGTGCTCCGCGCCGGCGACGCCCTCCTGCTCTACACCGACGGCATGGTCGAGGAGCCGCGGCGCGACATCGAGCTCGGCATCGACCGGATGCTCGGCGAGGCCGAGGGGCTTCTGCGCGGGGACTTCCGCGGGGCGGCCGACCGGCTCGTGGCCGCGGTCGGGTCGCGCGACGACGACCGGGCGATGGTCGTGGTCAACCGGCGCTGACCTCCGCCGCCGGATCGTAGCCCTGCGAGGGCGGAGGGCGTTTGGGAGCGCCGCTCGGGGGTGTGGCACGATGACCCGAGCAGGACTCAGGCGTGCTCGCATGCCCTGACGACGGCGCGCGGATGTAGCTCAATGGTAGAGCCCCAGTCTTCCAAACTGGCTACGCGGGTTCGATTCCCGTCATCCGCTCTCAGGAGCCGGCCGGACCTCCGGCGGGCCTCTTGGCGGGGCGTAGCGTAGTGGCTAGCGCGCCTGCTTTGGGAGCAGGAGACCGCAGGTTCGAGTCCTGTCGCCCCGACGCACCACACCACCCTCACCGACCGGTGAGCCGAGACAACGATTGACAGGAGACAACCTGTGAAGAGCGCCGTCGAGACCTTGAGCCCGACCCGGGCCAAGCTGACCGTCGAGGTGCCCTTCGAGGAGCTCAAGCCGAGCCTCGACGCGGCGTACAAGAAGATCGCTCAGCAGATCAACGTCCCCGGCTTCCGCCGGGGCAAGGTGCCCCCGATGGTCATCGACCGCCAGGTCGGGCGCGGCGCCGTCCTCGACGAGGCGATCAACGACGTGCTGCCCAAGAAGTACGTCGCGGCGCTCGAGGAGAACTCGCTGAGCCCGCTCGCGCAGCCGGAGATCGAGGTCACGAAGTTCGAGGACAACGAGGCCCTCGAGTTCACCGCCGAGGTCGACATCCGTCCCGAGATCGAGCTGCCCTCCTACGAGGGCCTCGAGGCCTCCGTGGACGACGTCGAGATCAGCGACGAGGACGTCGAGGAGCAGGTCAAGGCCCTGCGTGAGCGCTTCGCGACCCTGGTCGACGTCGAGCGCCCCGCGGTCGAGGACGACTTCGTCGTGCTCGACCTGCGCGCCACCCAGGACGGCGAGGTCGTCGACGGCGCCGAGGTCAGCGGCATGAGCTACCAGGTCGGCCGTGGCGGCATGATCGACGGGCTCGACGAGGCCCTGACCGGCATGGCCGCCGGCGAGGAGAAGACCTTCACCACCGCCCTCGTCGGCGGCGACCTGGTCGGCCAGGAGGTCGAGGTCCAGGTCAAGGTCACCCAGGTCCAGCAGCAGGAGCTGCCGGAGTACGACGACGAGTTCGCCCAGCTCGCCTCGGAGTTCGACACCATCGACGAGCTCACCGCCGACGTGCGCGAGCGGCTCGGCCGTGGCAAGCGCCTGGAGCAGGCGGCCGAGGCCCGCGACGCGGTCCTCGAGTCGCTGCTGGAGAAGGTGGAGGTGCCGCTGCCGGAGAGCATCGTCGCCGACGAGCTCAACGCCCGTCGCCAGAACATCGAGCAGCAGCTCGCGTTCGCCGGCATCACGATGGACAAGTACCTCGAGGACGAGGGCCAGACCCAGGAGGAGTTCGAGGCCGACCTCGACCGCCGGGTCCGCGACGCGGTCGCCGCGCAGTTCCTCCTCGACGAGATCGCGAAGAAGGAGGAGCTCGGCGTCGACCAGAACGAGCTCTCCCAGCACCTCGTGCGGCGCGCCCAGCAGTCGGGCCAGAACCCGCAGGAGTTCGCGAACCACATGTTCGAGCACAACCACATCCCCGAGCTCGTGCAGGAGATCCTGCGCGGCAAGGCGCTCGCGACGATCGTGGAGACCGCGGTCGTCAAGGACGCCTCGGGCAACGTGGTCGAGCTGACGAACCTGCAGCCCGACGGCACCATCATGGAGATCACCGAGGAGACCGGCGACGACGCCGCGACCGAGGAGACCGCCGAGGCCCCGGCCGAGGAGGAGTCCTCCAAGGAGGACTGACCCCCACGCACACCCGACGACGGCGCCCCTCCTCCGCGGAGGGGCGCCGTCGTCGCGTAGGGGCGCGGCTCAGCCGTCCGTCGCGGGGACGACCAGTCCCGCGAAGACGAGCAGCGTGAGCACGAGGAGCACCAGCGACCCCACCAGCCAGCGACCCTGGCGCACCGGGCTGCCCGCGGGCGAGAACGTCGCGATGGCGAGGGAGCCCAGGAGCACGACTGCGATCGGGAGGAAGGCCCACACCTGGCGCCAGGACTCGAAGGGGACCACGCTGTCCGCCCCGTAGAGCCCCAGCACGAGGGCCGGCACGCCGAGGCAGATCGACACGACGCCGACCATCACGTTGAAGCGTCCCTGCGCCTCGGCCTCCCGGGCGCCGGAGATGCTGGAGGCGGCGGCGAGGAGCGACGACACCGCCAGGTGCTCCTGCTCGAGCTGACGTCCCATCTCGGTGCACTGCCGGACCGCGGCGTCGTGGACCCGCATCCACGGCCGGGAGAGGGAAGTCTGCTCCGAGGGCCGGACCGAGGCGAGCGAGGGGTCATGGAGCGCGCGGTGGGCGTGGTAGGCGTCGTCGTCGTCGACGTAGAGCCACAGGCCCTCGCGGACCGCCTCCCGGGCCTGGTCCGCCGCTCGACCCGCGATGATGTCGAGCTGGAGGAGGGCGGCGACGACCTTGACCTGCCGACCGGCGCCGGTCGCGTCCAGGCTGTTGCGCGCGAGGGCCAGCTCGAGCTCGTACCGGAACTCGCGCAGGTCCGCGACCGCGTTCCGGGAGGACTCGCAGACCGTCTTCGCGCACGCCGCCACCCGCTGGTCGGCGGGCGCGGTCGCGGGAACGTCGGCCAGCAGGGCGCCGATCTCCGCGACGAGGTGGTCGGCACGCTCCCACGGGAGCTCGTCGAACGCGCCCGTCTCGTCGTCGTGGACCCAGAGGGAGTCCGCCGCCACGTCGAACGCCACCCCGCCGTCCTCGGCGACGACCAGCGTCACGTGGCCGACTGCGACGGTCCGCCTCCCGCGGAGGTCCGACACGTGGAGCAGGGGAGCCACCCGCACGTGATCCCTGCCGACCGTCGCGCCGTCGCGTCGGCCGACCC
The DNA here is from genome assembly GCF_040684155.1 of Nocardioides sp. NPDC092400. NCBI lineage: Bacteria > Bacillati > Actinomycetota > Actinomycetes > Propionibacteriales > Nocardioidaceae > Nocardioides > Nocardioides sp. NPDC092400. The sequence goes on from NZ_JBFBFJ010000001.1 coordinate 540,626, forward strand.
GGGCCTCGATGTCCTCGTGCCGCACCCGACCGGGCTGCAGCAGGCGGCCGACCGCCGCGGGGCGAGGGCTGGCCGGGCGCGGCTCTGGGGCAGGAGGGGTGCGCACCGGACACATCCAACACGCGCGGGGCCCGCCCCGCGGGAGAACAGTGGACCCGTATCGGTGCACATGTGTGCACTCGGGCGGGTATCGTCGATCTCGTGCCCCTCGCCCCGACCTCCGGTCCCACCTACCTCGACGCGCTGTCGCTGCTGAGCGAGGTCGCCGACGAGCTGGTCGTGCGCAGCGCGCGCGACACCCACGACGCATGGGCCGACCGTGTCCACGGCGTCACGCGGCGGGTCACGGGCGGCGCCTCGAGCGTCCCGGAGCGGGTCCACCGCGGGATCGCCGGAGCGGTGTACGCCGGCGTCTCGGCGAGCCTGCGCGCCGCCTCGGTCGGCCTGGACCGCGCCGCGGCCACCGGCGTCGGACCCCGGCTGGAGGACGGCCCCCGGGGCCGCTTCGTCAGCTCCGCGGTCAACGGGCTGATCGGCGACCGGCTGCTGCGCGAGCGCCCGCAGATGGCGATCCCCATGGCGGTGCGCCGGGACGGGGCCGACGTGCCCCTCGACGACCTGGGCGCGGCGTTCCCCGCGGCGACCGGGAAGGTCGTCGTGTTCCTGCACGGCCTGTGCGAGAACGAGTCGTACTGGGACCGCTGGCGCGAGCGCACCGGGACGACGTACGGCGAGGCGCTGGCCGCCCGCGGGTGGACACCGGTCTTCCTGCGCGCCAACACCGGGCTGGGCCTGCGCGAGAACGGCGTGGCGCTGTCCGCGCTGCTCCAGCGCCTGGTGGACGGGTGGCCGGTCGAGGTCGACCGGGTGGCCCTGGTCGGGCACTCCCTGGGCGGGCTCGTCGTGCGCGCCGCCGGCGCGGTGGCCACGGAGGCCGCGGCGCCGTGGACCGACCGGGTCGGCGACGTGGTCACGCTGGGCACCCCGCACCTCGGCGCCCCCATCGCGCGCGGCATCGGCCACGGCAGCCGGGGCCTCGGCGTGCTGCCGGAGACCGCTGCCTTCGGCCGTGTCCTGGACTGGCGCTCCGTCGGCGTCCACGACCTGGTGGCGGGCCTCGCCCACGACGTGCCGCCGCTGCCGCACGCCCGCTACCGGCTCGTCGCGGCGACCCTGACCCGGTCCCAGCGGCACCCGGTGGGTGACGTCGGCGGCGACCTGCTCGTGCGGCCGCGGTCGGCGTACGGCCGCGACCGGCGGGGGCGCACGCTCTTCCCGGGCGGCGAGGTGCTGCACGTCGGACGCACCGACCACTTCGGGCTGCTCAACCACCCCGAGGTCCACCGCGCCATGGAACGATGGCTGCCGTGACCGCCGCCGGAACCCCTGCCGCAACCCCCGCCGGCGCCCCGGACCGCGAGCTGCGCGCCGAGGCCGTCGTCGACGCACCGCCCGCCCACGTGTGGGCCCTGCTCACCGACCTCTCGCGGATGGGGGAGTGGAGCCCGGAGCTGGTGCGCATGGTGCCGCTGAAGCCGGGCGGCCTGCGGGTGGGGCAGTGGTACCTCGGGGTGAACCGCCGCGGCCTGGCCGTGTGGCCGACCCGCAACGTCGTCGACGAGCTCCTCCCGGGCCTGCGGCTCGCCTGGCTGACCACGTCCAGCGGTGCGCGCTGGGTCTGGGAGCTGTCCCCGGAGGGGCCGCAGGGACGCGCGACGCGCGTGGTCCACCGGCGCCCCGTGCCGCGGCGCCTCACGCGGGTGAGCGCGGTCTTCGCACCGCTCGCCCTGGGCGGCTCCGCGGCGCACGCCGACGAGCTGGAGCAGGGCATGGCGCGCACCGTCGAGCGGCTCCGGACGGCCGCCGAGGGGTGACCGGCCCCGCGCGCCGACCGCGGCGCGAACCCGCCCGCGGCGGGACGAAATCCGCTGTCGGCGAACAGCGGGGGAGAACCCGTGGAAGTGTCGGGACAGCGGGCTAGGGTCGACGACGTGACCCAGAACCCCAGCCTCTCCGGCGCCCCTGAGATGAACGGCGGCGCAGGCCTGAACGTCCTCGACGACCACATCTACCAGCGTCTGCTGCGCGAGCGGATCGTGTTCCTCGGCTCGGAGGTCCGCGACCAGAACGCCAACGCGATCTGCGCCCAGCTGCTGCTGCTCTCGGCCGAGGACCCCGAGGCCGACATCTTCCTGCACATCAACAGCCCGGGTGGTTCCGTGGACGCCGGCATGGCGATCTACGACACCATGAACTACATCCCCAACGACGTCGCGACGGTCGGCATGGGCCTGGCCGCCTCGATGGGCCAGTTCCTGCTCTGCGCCGGCACCAAGGGCAAGCGCTACGCCCTGCCGCACGCGCGGATCATGATGCACCAGCCCTCCTCGGGCATGGGCGGCTCCGCCTCCGACATCAAGATCCAGGCGCAGCAGTCGCTGCACATCAAGCAGGTCCTGCTCGACCTCATCGCCGAGCACACCGGCCAGTCGCGCGAGCAGGTCGAGGCCGACGCCGACCGCGACCGCTGGTTCACCGCCGACCAGGCCAAGGAGTACGGCCTCGTCGACCAGGTCGTCAAGTCCGCCCGCGAGGCAGCCGACGACGGCCGCCCGGCCCACCAGAAGGACTGAACAACATGAACTACTACATCCCGCAGTGGGAAGAGCGGACCTCCTACGGGTTCCGCCGCATCGACCCCTACGCGAAGCTCTTCGAGGACCGGATCATCTACCTCGGCACGCCGATCTCCGACGACGTCGCGAACGCCGTCATCGCGCAGCTGATGTGCCTGGAGTCGATGAACCCCGACCAGGACGTGCAGATCTACATCAACAGCCCCGGTGGCTCGTTCACCGCGCTGACGGCGATCTACGACACGATGAACTTCATCAAGCCCGACGTGCAGACCGTGTGCATCGGGCAGGCCGCCTCGGCCGCCGCGATCCTGCTCGCCGCCGGCACCAAGGGCAAGCGCCTCGCGCTCCCGAACAGCCGGATCCTCATCCACCAGCCCTACACCGAGGGCACGTTCGGCCAGACCTCGGACATCGAGATCCAGGCCAACGAGATCCTGCGGATGCGCGAGCTGCTCGAGCGGATGATCAGCACCCACTCCGGCAAGGACATGGAGCAGGTCAGCCGCGACATCGAGCGCGACAAGATCCTCACCGCCGACCAGGCCCTCGAGTACGGCCTGATCGACACCGTGGTCGAGTCCCGCAAGGCGACCCCGGCGCTCCTGCCGTCCTGACGCGTCCCCCGTGTCGGCCCCCTCGCGGGGCCGGCACGGGGTACCGTCTCCTGAGTTTCAGCACTGTTGAGGAGGATGACCGACCGTGGCGCGTATCGGTGACGGTGGCGACCTGCTGAAGTGTTCCTTCTGCGGAAAGAGCCAGAAGCAGGTCAAGAAGCTCATCGCGGGCCCCGGGGTCTACATCTGCGACGAGTGCATCGACCTGTGCAACGAGATCATCGAGGAGGAGCTCAGCGAGGGCGCCGAGGTCAGCCTCGAGGAGCTGCCCAAGCCCAAGGAGATCTTCGAGTTCCTCAACTCCTACGTGATCGGCCAGGAGCAGGCCAAGAAGTCGCTCGCGGTGGCGGTGTACAACCACTACAAGCGCGTGCAGGCCGGCCTCCAGCCCGTCGCGGGCAAGCACAGCAAGGAGGAGGTCGTCGAGGTCGCGAAGTCCAACATCCTCGTGATCGGACCCACCGGCTGCGGCAAGACCTACCTCGCCCAGACCCTCGCGCGGATGCTGAACGTCCCCTTCGCGATCGCCGACGCCACCGCGCTCACCGAGGCCGGGTACGTCGGTGAGGACGTCGAGAACATCCTGCTCAAACTGATCCAGGCCGCCGACTACGACGTCAAGAAGGCCGAGACGGGGATCATCTACATCGACGAGATCGACAAGGTGGCCCGCAAGGCCGAGAACCCGTCGATCACCCGGGACGTCTCCGGCGAGGGCGTCCAGCAGGCGCTGCTGAAGATCATCGAGGGCACGACCGCCTCGGTCCCGCCGCAGGGCGGCCGCAAGCACCCGCACCAGGAGTTCATCCAGATCGACACCACGAACATCCTGTTCGTGGTCGGCGGCGCCTTCGCCGGGCTCGAGCACATCATCGAGCAGCGGGTGGGCAAGAAGACCCTGGGCTTCACCGCCGACGTCCGCGGCCAGGCCGAGCGCGAGGCCGACGACCTGCTCCAGCAGGTCCGCCCCGAGGACCTCACCAAGTTCGGCCTGATCCCCGAGTTCATCGGCCGCCTGCCCCTGATCGCGAGCGTCAACAAGCTCGACCAGGAGGCGCTGGTGCAGATCCTGACCGAGCCGCGCAACGCGCTGGTCAAGCAGTACCAGAAGCTCTTCGAGCTCGACGGCGTCGACCTGGAGTTCACCGAGGACGCCATCGCCGCGATCGCCGACAAGGCGCTCGAGCGGGGCACCGGTGCGCGTGGCCTGCGGGCGATCATCGAGGAGGTCCTCCTCCACGTGATGTACGACGTGCCCTCCCGCGGCGACATCGCCAAGGTCGTCCTGACCGGTGACGTCGTCGAGGGTGTGGCGGCGCCCACCCTCGTCCCGCGCGAGGTCGAGACCAAGAAGAAGAAGTCGGCCTGAGCCGCCGGGCCGGGGTCCGACCCCGGCCCGGCAGGCGCGGTCCGTCGACCGGCTGGGCGACCGGCTGACCGGCCACCGGTCAGGTGTCCGATGGCCCCCCGGCGTGGCCCGATCGGGCCATTCCGCTGCGCGGATGCGGCGCGCACACTCGAGGTGGGGGACACTCGTGCTCGTCGACCGCAGTACTCCTGATCGGGCAGGAAGGGAAGAGCCGTGGCCACCCAGCACCAGGCGCCCCTCGCGGCCTTCGTCATCGTGACGGTGGTCGCCGGTGCCGTCGCCGCCCAGTCGCTGCACGGCGACCGGGCCGGCCGCACGAGCGACACGGTCGCGGCCACGAGCACCCCCTCGGTCCAGGTGCCGCGCGCGGTCGCCCCGTCGCCCCCGCCGTCCTCCGGCGCGCCCGCGGGCGCGCCGACCCCGACGACCCCCACCAGCGGCGCCGGTGGTCCGTCCGAGCGCCCCTCGGAGGGCGACGTGCCGGCCATCGCCGCCGACGGCATGCCGCCCGGCCTCATCGACGTGATCCCGGGGCTCGCGGCGTTCCTGGGCAGCGGTGCTGCCCAGCCCCCGGCGTCCGGCCCGGGGGAGCAGGCGCCACCGACCGAGCTCGCGCCCACCGCCGGCCCCTCGGAGGAGCCCAGCCCGACGGAGCCCTCGCCCAGCGGTCAGCCGAGCCCGTCACCGACCACGTCGCCCGACCCCACGCCCACGGGGTCACCGACCGGGTCGCCCGGTCCGAGCGGCGGCGCGGAACGGCCGGTCGAGCAGCCCACCGGGCATCCCACCGGGCAGCCCACCGGGTCGCCGACCCCCTGACGGGGCCGGCCGGCGGGCAGCCCAGCGGCTGCGGGCCCGCTCAGGCCTCGGCGACCGGCGCGAGCTCGGCGGCGACGGACAGCTCGGTGGTCGAGCCGTCCACGGTGAAGACCAGGTCACCGACGACCTTGCCGCTGCGGCGCAGGTCGTCCGCGGCGACCTCGGCCGCGCGGACCAGCGCCTCCGGCCCGGTCACCTCCACGCGGGAGAGCTCGGCACGCATGGAGACCTTCGCCTGGGACTTGGCGCCGCGGATGCCCGCGAGCGCGGAGGCGACGGCGTCGACGGTGCTCGGGTCGGCGGCCGCGGCGGAGCCGAGGTCCAGCTCGGTCGGCCACGGCGCACGGTGGATCGAGCCGTGGTCGTCGCCGCGGGGGCGCCACCACGACCAGACCTCCTCGGTGACGTAGGGGAGGAACGGCGCGAGCAGGCGCAGCTGCACCTCGAGGGCCAGCGCGAGGGTCGCGCGCGCCGAGGCGGTGGCGGGGCCGCCGTCCTCGTCGTACGCGCGCTCCTTGACCAGCTCGAGGTAGTCGTCGCAGAACTCCCAGAAGAACTTCTCCACGGCCTCGAGGGCGGTCGTGTAGTCGTAGGCCTCGAACGCGTCCGTGGCACGGGTGACCACGTTGGCCAGGCGGGCGAGCAGCGCGCAGTCGACCGGCTCGGAGACCTCGAAGGCGTTGAGCTCGGTGGCGCCGACGCCGCCGAGGACGAACTTCGAGGCGTTGAGGACCTTCATCGCCAGCCGGCGGCCGACCTTCATCTGGCTCTCGTCGAACGGCGAGTCCAGCCCGGGCCGCGACATGGCGGCCCGCCAGCGGACGGCGTCCGCGCCGAACTTGTCGAGGATCTCGGTGGGGACCACGACGTTGCCCTTGGACTTCGACATCTTCTTGCGGTCGGGGTCGACCACGAAGCCGGAGATCAGCGCGTGGGTCCACGGGGTGACGCCCTGCTCGAAGTGGGCGCGCACGACCCGGGAGAACAGCCAGGTGCGGATGATGTCGTGGGCCTGGGTGGCCAGGTCCATCGGGAAGACCCGCTCGAAGAGGTCGGGGTCGTCCTCCCAGCCGCCGGCGATCTGCGGGGTGAGGGAGGAGGTGGCCCAGGTGTCCATCACATCGGGGTCGCCGATGAACCCGCCGGCGCGGCCGCGCTGGTCCTCGCCGTACCCGCGCGGAGCGTCGGTCGAGGGGTCGACCGGGAGCTCGGCCTCGCTGGGCAGCAGCGGGTGGTCGTAGTCGGGCTCGCCCTGGTCGTCCAGCGGGTACCAGACCGGGAACGGGATGCCGAAGAAGCGCTGGCGCGAGATCAGCCAGTCGCCGTTCAGGCCGCCGACCCAGTTGTCGTAGCGGTGCTTCATGTGGGTGGGGACCCAGGTGATCTCCGACCCGCGGGCGACCAGCTCGTCGCGCAGGCCGGCGTCGCGACCGCCGTTGCGGATGTACCACTGCCGCGTCGCGACGATCTCGAGCGGCTTGTCGCCCTTCTCGAAGAAGTTCGTCATCCGCTGGGTGGGCTTCGGGTCGCCGTCGAGGTCGCCGCTCTCGCGGAGCAGCCCGACCATCTCCTCACGGGCGGAGAACGTCGTCTTCCCCGCGAGGCGCTCGTACGCCGCCGCGGCCGGCGCGGCCGCGAGCCACTCCGGGGTCTCGCGGAGCAGGCGGCCGTCGCGACCGATGACGGTGCGGACGGGCAGCTGCAGCTCGCGCCACCACTGCACGTCGGTGAGGTCGCCGAAGGTGCAGCACATGGCGATGCCCGCGCCCTTGTCCATCTCCGCGGCCGGGTGGGGGAGGACCGGCACCTGGACGCCGAAGACCGGCGAGGCGACGGTCGTGCCGAACAGCGGCTGGTAGCGCTCGTCGTCGGGGTGCGCGATCAGGGCGACGACGGCCGGGATCAGCTCGGGCCGGGTCGTCTCGATGTGGACGGCAGTGCCGTCGGCCTGGTGGAAGGCCACGCGGTGGTAGGCGCCGGCGTACTCGCGCGCCTCGAGCTCGGCCTGCGCGACGGCAGTCTGGAAGGTGACGTCCCAGAGGGTCGGCGCCTCCTGGAGGTAGGCCTCCCCACGGGCGAAGTTGCGCAGGAAGGCGCGCTGGCTGGCGGTCTGCGCCTTGGGGCCGATGGTCGTGTAATGCTGGTCCCAGTCGACCGAGAGGCCGAGGGTGCGCCACAGCGACTCGAAGACCTGCTCGTCCTGCTCGACCAGCCGCTCGCACAGGGCGACGAAGTTGGGCCGGCTGATCGGCACCTGCTTCTTCGGGTCCGGCTTCTCCGGCGGGGTGAAGTCGGGGTCGTAGGGCAGCGAGGGGTCGCAGCGCACACCGAAGTAGTTCTGCACCCGGCGCTCGGTGGGCAGGCCGTTGTCGTCCCAGCCCATCGGGTAGAAGACCGACTTGCCGCGCATCCGCTGGAAGCGCGCGACGACGTCGGTGTGGGTGTAGGAGAAGACGTGGCCGACGTGCAGGCTGCCGCTGACGGTCGGGGGCGGGGTGTCGATCGAGAAGACGTTCTCCCGCGGCTGGGTGCGGTCGAAGGCGTAGGTCTGCTCGGTCTTCCAGTGCTCGGCCCACTTCTGCTCGAGCCCCTCCAACGCGGGCTTCTCCGGTACGGCGAGCGCGCGAGGGGCGCTCGGCGTGTCGGGGGCCTGCTGCTGAGGGGTCTCGGTCATGGGCGAAGCCTAGTTCGGCCGCTCCGACCTGCGGAAACCGGTTGCCGTTCGCCGGGCACGGGTGCATACCCTCCCCGGCATGCCCGAGCCGGATCCCCACCACCGCGTCACGATCACGACCGACCCGGCCGCCTTCCTCGTCGAGGCCGGTGAGCACCTGGCGGCCGACCCCGTCGTGACCACCGTGGTGGCCACGGTGACGCGGCGGGCGGCCGACGACGACGCGCGCGGGGTGCCGCCGCCGGGGCGTCACCCGCGCTGGTGGGCGGTGGTCCGCGATGCCGACGGGACCGTCGTCGGTGCCGCGATGCGCACGGCGCCGTTCGCGCCGCACCCCGCGTACGTCCTGCCCATGCCGGCGCCCGCGGCACGGACGCTCGCGCGCGTGCTGCACGAGCGCGGCGAGCGGCTCGACGCGGTCAACGGCTCGCTGCCCGCGGCGCGGGTCGTCGCGGACGAGCTGGCCGGGCTCACCGGCGGTCGGGTCGTCGTCGAGGAGCACCTGCGGCTGTGGGAGCTGCCGGCGCTCGACGGTCTCGTCGACCACGCGGCCGCGGGCCGCCTGCGGGCCGCGACGCCCGGCGACGTACCGCTGTGCCTGGCGTGGTTCGAGGCGTTCGCGCTCGACGCGGCCGAGCAGGGCGGTCGCGAGGGTGCGCACCCGATGGACGGCGAGACCGCGGAGGGGATGGCGGCCCGGGTGGAGCGGGGGCTGCTGTGGTTGTGGGAGTCCGCGGACGGTGAGGTGGTGCACCTGACGGCGCACAGCGAGCCGGCGTACGGCGTGGTCCGGGTCGGCCCGGTCTTCACCCTGCGCGGGCACCGCGGCCACGGGTACGCGCGCGCCGCCGTCGCGCAGGTGACCCGGCGGGTGCTCGAGGCGGGGGACCGCGCCTGCCTCTACACCGACCAGGCCAACCCGACGTCGAACCGGGTCTACGCCGCGATCGGCTACCGCCCAGTCGCGGAGACCGTCAACCTGCTGGTGCGCTGACTCACCAGACCAGGACGGCCTTGACGACCCTGCCGTCGTGCAGGTCGGCCACCGCGGTGCCGATGTCCTCGAAGGAGTAGGTGCGGATCCAGTCGTCGACGGGGAAGCTGCCCGCGGCGTTCATCGCGATCAGCCGCGGCACCATCTCCTGGGGGTCCGAGTCGCCCTCGATCGAGCCCTTGACGACCTTGCCGTTCTGCAGCATGTCGATCGCGTCGAGCTGGTACTCCTCGGCGCCGAGGCCGAGCACGACGAGCTCACCCCGGACGCCGAGCGCCTGCTGGGCCTGCTTGACCACGGCCGGCACCGCGGTGGTGTCGATGCCGTACGTCGCCCCGCCGCCGGTGAGCTCCTTGACCCGGTCGACGACCGGTTGCTCGCCCGGCGTCGAGGGGTCGACGGTGACCGCGCCGAGCGCGGCGGCCCGCTCGAGCCGGTCGGCGACCAGGTCGACGGCCACGACCGTGCCGGTGCCGGTCGTCGCCGCCGCGGCGACCGCGGCCAGCCCGACGGCGCCCGCGCCCCACACCACCAGGCTGTCCCCGGGCCCGGGCCGCAGGACGTTGAGCACGGTGCCGGCGCCGGTCTGGAAGCCGCAGCCGTACGGCGCGACCCGGGTGAGGTCGAGCTCCCGGTCGACCACCACGCAGTTGTCGGCGTACGCGAGGGCGTGCCGGGAGAAGGAGGACTGCCCGAAGAAGTGGGAGAAGACCGGGCCGGAGTCGCGGGAGTACGCCGTCGAGCCGTCCATCCGCATGCCCATGTAGTTGAGCAGCAGCGAGGACTCGCAGTAGCCGACCTCGCCGGCCCGGCAGCGGTCGCACTGCCGGCAGGAGCGGAAGGAGAGGACCACGTGGTCGCCCACCTCGATCCCGGCGACGTCGGGGCCGACCGCCTCGACGACGCCGGCTCCCTCGTGCCCGAACACGTGGGGGTACATCTCGGCCGGCAGCATGGAGGCCATCGTGACGTCGGTGTGGCAGAGCCCGGTCGCCACGACCCGGACGAGCACCTCGTCGGCGCGCGGCCCCTCGAGCTCGACCTCCTCGAGGGCGAAGTCCTGTCCTGGGCCGTTCACGACGGCGACCGTGGTGCGCATGCGGCCAACCTAGAACGCGTTCCAGTTCCTGTCACCGGTTCCGGGCTCCCTAGACTCGGGGACGATGACCGACTCGACCGCCCCCGACGCCCCCCGCCTCGCCGAGACCTTCGCCGAGGTGGAGGACGCGCTCCTGTCCCGGTGGCCCGAGACCCGGCTCGAGCCGTCCCTCGACCGCATCCGCGCCTTCACCGAGCTGCTCGGCGACCCGCAGGCCGCCTACCCGGTCATCCACCTGACCGGCACCAACGGCAAGACCTCGACCTCGCGGATGGTCGACGCCCTGCTGCGCGGGCTCGAGCTGCGCACCGGTCGGTTCACCAGCCCGCACGTCGAGCGGATGAACGAGCGGATCAGCATCGACGGCGAGCCGCTGGACGACGAGGCGTTCGTGGCCGCGTTCAACGACGTCGCGCCGTACACCCACCTGGTCGACGAGGACCAGCCGCACCCGCTGTCGTTCTTCGAGACCGTCGTCGGCATGGCGTACGCCGCGTTCGCCGACGCCCCGGTCGAGGTCGCGATCGTCGAGGTGGGCATGGGCGGCACGTGGGACGCCACCAACGTCGCCGACGGCGCGGTCGCCGTGGTGACGCCGATCGCCATCGACCACACCCGCTACCTCGGCGGGTCGGTCGCCGCGATCGCCCAGGAGAAGGCCGGGATCATCAAGCCCGGCGCGCAGGTGGTCCTCGCCCAGCAGCCGCCGGAGGCAGCGGCGGTGCTGCTCGAGCGCGCGGCCGAGGTCGGCGCGACGGTGGCCCGCGAGGGCCTGGAGTTCGGCGTGGTCTCCCGGGTGCCAGGCGTCGGGGGCCAGCTGGTCTCGCTGCAGGGGCTGCGCGGCCGCTACGACGACGTCTTCCTGCCCCTCCACGGCGCGCACCAGGCGCAGAACGCCGCGGTCGCGCTGGCCGCGGTCGAGGCGTTCCTCGCCGGGGGCGACGAGGGCCAGCCGCTCGACGAGGACCTCGTCCGGGCGGCGTTCGCCGAGGTGACCTCGCCCGGCCGGCTCGAGGTCGTGCGGCGCTCGCCCACGGTCCTGCTCGACGCCGCGCACAACCCCGCCGGCGCCGAGGCCACGGCCGCGGCGATCGAGGACTCCTTCACCTTCTCCCCGCTGATCGGGGTCGTCGGGGTGATGGCCGACAAGGACGCCGAGGGCCTGCTCGCGGCCTTCGAGCCCTCGCTGGCCCACGTCGTCTGCACCCAGAACGGCACCGACCGGGCGATGCCCGCCGAGGAGCTGGCCGAGGTCGCCCGCGGCATCTACGGCGAGGACCGGGTCTCGGTCTCGCCCCGCCTCGCGGACGCCATCGACGCCGCGGCCGCGCTGGCCGAGGCGGGCGAGGCGGTCGGCAGCCCGCTGGGGTCCGGCGCCGTGCTGGTCACCGGCTCCGTCGTGACCGTCGGCGAGGCGCGCACGCTGCTGGGAGGAGCCCGATGAGCAACCCCGAGCAGCGCTCGCCGCGACGCGGCATGTGCGCGGCGATCCTCTGCCTCGAGGCGATCGCCCTGGGCCTGACCACGCCGGTGATGATCTCGGTGGCCGACGTCGACACCGGCGTCGCGCTCTCGATCGGGCTCGGCCTGATGGTCGTGTGCCTGCTGCTCTCGGGGATGCTCCGCAAGCCCTGGGCGTACGGCGCCGGGTGGGCGGTGCAGCTGGCCGCGGTCGCGCTCGGCTTCGTCGTCCCGATCATGTTCGTCCTCGGCGGCATCTTCGCGCTGCTGTGGGGGACCGCCGACCTCCTCGGCCGCAAGATCGAGCGGGAGCGCGCCGAGGCGTACGCCGCCTTCGCCGCCGAGCAGGGCACGCCCGCGCCCGGGACGACCCCCGAGGCCTGAGGCCCCGGCCTCACGCCAGCGCGGTCGTGAGGGCGCGCAGCGCCCGCGCCAGCTGCTGGTCGGTGCACCCGCCGAACCCGACGACGAGCCCGTGCAGGCCGGCGCTGCGGCAGTGGTCGGCCAGCAGCGGCACGTCGAACCCGGCGGCCCGCGCGGCCGCGTGCGCCCGCAGCGCGTCGGCCTCGTCGAGGCGGAGCGTGGCGTACATCCCGGCGACCGGCCCGGCCAGGTCGCCGTACGGCTCGAGCGCGGTGGCGACGAGCTCCGCGCGCTGGGCGTAGCGGCGCCGGGCGGAGCGGACGACCCGCTCGACGTACCCCTCGCGCAGCAGGGAGAGGAAGGCCCGCTGCACCGGCCACGCCGCGGCGTCGTGGGTCACCTCCCGCGTCCGGTCGACCCGGTCGAGCACCGCCGGCGGTGCGACCAGCCACCCCATCCGCATGCTCGGGGCGACGGTCTTGCTCGCCGTCCCGAGGTAGGCGACCCGCTCCCGGTCCAGGCTCGCGAGGGCGGGCACGGGCGCCACGTCGTAGCGGAACTCGGAGTCGTAGTCGTCCTCGACGACGAGCGCGCCGGCGTCCCGGGCCGCAGCGAGCAGGGCGACCCGCGCCTGGCCCGGCATCGTGTGGCCGAGCGGGTGCTGGTGGGCGGGCGTGACGTACGCCGCCGCGAGCCCGGTGAGGTCCCAGCCGGCGGGGTCGGCGGCCGGCAGGTCCACCACGGTCCGGCCGAGCAGCTCCGCGACCGCGGCCGCGGAGCGGTAGCCGGGGTCCTCCACGCCCACGGCGCCCGGCGGCAGGGCGGCGAGGACGTGGCGCAGGCCGTCACCCGTCCCCGTCGTGATGCGCACGTCGTCGGGCTCGACGTCGAGGCCGCGGGTGCGCGCGAGGCGGGCGGCGAGCTCGACCCGCAGCGCCGGCAGGCCGCGCGGGTCGTCGTAGCCCTCGGGCGGGCGGGCCGCACCCACGTCGCGCCACGCACGCCGCCACGCGTCGGCGTACCGCGGGTCGATCCAGGGCGTGCCCGTGCCCAGCCGGACGAGCGGCGAGCCGGCGGACGCGGGAGCCGGGCGGCGGCGCGGCGGGGGAGCGAGACCGGTGCCCCCGGCGACGAACGTCCCGGCGCCGTGACGGCCCTCCAGCCAGCCCTCGGCGACGAGCTGGGCGTAGGCGCGCTCGGCCACCGCGCGGGCGACGCCGAGGTCCGCCGCGAGCGCGCGCGTGCTGGGCAGGCGCGTCCCGACCGGCAGCCGCCCGTCACCGACCTGGCGACGTACCTCGTCGGCGAGCTGGGCGCCGAGGGTGCGGTGGTCAGCGCGGTCGAGGACGACGGCGAGCGTCCGTGCCAATGGCCTGCCTCATTCGTGCCGAAGTGGCTGCTGAGTCTAGGCCACTTCGCGGGCATCCTGGAGCAGTGACGACGAACGCCGCCCCGCTGTCCCCGACCGCCCGCACGACCGTCCGGCGCGGGAGGGAGCGCGTCGTGGACGCCCGCGAGCGCCTGCACGACCTCTTCGCCGACGGGCTGGTGGCACACGTCGGGGTCGTCGTGGGGGACCACCCGCTCGTGCTGCCCTGCGCGTACGCCGTGGACCCGGCCGGCCCGGACGAGGGCGGCTCGCTCTACGTGCACGGCTCGGTGGCCTCGGTCTGGCTGGGGGCCGCCGTCGGCTCCACGGTCTGCGTGACCGTCACCGAGCTGGACGGGCTGGTCACCGCCCGGTCGGCCTTCCACCACTCGATGAACTACCGCTCGGCCGTCGTCATCGGCACCGCCCGCCTGGTGGAGGACGAGGCCGAACGCGCCCGCGCCCTGGACCTCGTCGTCGACCAGATGGTCCCCGGTCGGGCGGCGACCCTGCGCCCCAGCACGCGCAAGGAGCTCGCGGCGACCGCCGTGCTCGCCGTACCCCTGCACGAGGCGTCGATGAAGGCGCGCGCGGGCGGTCCCAATGACGACGCCGAGGACGTCGCGGCGGGCACCTGGGCCGGTCACGTGCCGCTGCGGCGCGTGGCCGGGGCGGTGGTGCCGGCGCCAGAGGCGGACGGACCGGTACCCGAGGACGTGGCTGCCCGTGTGCGCGACCTGGCGGCTCGATAGGGTCCGTGCCATGACCGAGCGCACCCTCGTCCTCTTCAAGCCCGACACCGTCCGCCGTGGCCTGGTCGGCGAGGTCCTGTCCCGGTTCGAGGCCAAGGGCCTCTCGATCGTCGCGATGGAGCTGCGGCACATCGACGCTGCTAAGGCCGACGAGCACTACGCCGAGCACGTCGAGCGCGACTTCTACCCGCCGCTGCGCGACTTCGTCACCAGCGGCCCGCTGGTCGCCCTGGTCCTCGAGGGCGACAGCGCGATCGAGGTCGTCCGCGCCCTCAACGGCGCCACCGACGGCCGCAAGGCCGCCCCCGGCACCATCCGCGGCGACCTGTCGCTCTCCAACCGCGAGAACCTCGTCCACGGCTCCGACTCGCCCGAGTCCGCCGCCCGCGAGATCGCGATCTGGTTCCCGCAGCTCACCCTCTGAGCCGCGCCCGCGCCCGGCCCTGGGGCTCGTGTGACTCGTGGGGCTCCTGGGACCTGCAACATCCCAAGTGAACGTGGGATGTTGAAGGTTCTTTGGTGTTGCAACAGCAGGGAAGCGTCAACATCCCAAGTAAACCTGGGATGTTGAACCTCGCCGACGCGCCCGACCACACCCGCCACACCTGACACACCGACGCGCGGCGTGCCTCCACGGGAGGACGGCGCGCGGTCCTTACGCTCCCGGTGGGCGCTGCGGTACGTCGTGCGCCCGCGACTTCCCCGGACGCGACGGACCTGCGAGGCACCAGGCATGGCGAACAGCTTCATCGGCCGCGACATGGCCGTGGACCTCGGCACCGCCAACACGCTCGTCTATGTCCGCGGCAAGGGCGTGCTGCTCGACGAGCCGAGCGTCGTGGCGATGAACGTCTCCACCGGCGAGGTGCTCGCGGTCGGGCACGAGGCCAAGCGGATGATCGGGCGCACCCCGGACGGGATCACCGCGATCCGGCCCCTCAAGGACGGCGTCATCGCCGACTTCGAGGCCACCGAGCAGATGCTGCGGTTCTTCATCCAGCAGGTCCACAAGCGGCGGTACTTCGCCAAGCCGCGCATGGTGATCTGCGTGCCCAGCGGCATCACCGCGGTCGAGCAGCGCGCGGTCAAGGAGGCCGGCTACCAGGCCGGCGCCCGGCGCGTCTACATCGTCGAGGAGCCGATGGCCGCGGCGATCGGCGCGGGGCTGCCGGTGCACCAGGCCACCGGCAACATGGTCGTCGACGTCGGCGGCGGCACGACCGAGGTCGCGGTCATCTCCCTGGGCGGGATCGTGACCAGCCTCAGCGTGCGCACGGCCGGGGACGACCTCGACGCGGCGATCGTGGCGTGGATGAAGAAGGAGTACTCCCTGATGCTGGGGGAGCGCACCGCCGAGGAGGTCAAGACGACCCTGGGCTCGGCGTTCCCGATGGCCGAGGAGCCGGAGGCCGAGATCCGCGGCCGCGACATGGTCTCGGGCCTCCCGCGCACAGTGGTGGTCTCGAGCTCGGAGATCCGCCAGGCGATCGAGGAGCCGCTGCACGCCATCGTCGACGCGGTGCGCGCGACGCTCGACCAGACACCGCCCGAGCTGGCCGGCGACATCATGGACCGCGGCATCGTGCTCACCGGCGGCGGCGCCCTGCTCCGCGGCCTCGACGAGCGGATCCGCCACGAGACGGGCATGCCCGTGCACGTCGCGGAGGAGCCGCTGACCTCGGTCGCGCTCGGTGCCGGCAAGTGCGTGGAGGAGTTCGAGGCGCTGCAGCAGGTGCTCGTCACGGAGCCGAGGCGGTTCTGATGGCGGTCGACCTCTTCGAGCGCGTGCAGCGCGGTGCCGGGCAGCAGTCCGGCCAGGACAAGCGGCAGCGCGGACTGCGCGGCCCGCGCGAGCGGCGCTGGCGCGTCACCGAGCGGCTCGAGGACCGCGGCCGCCCCCGGCGCTCGCTGGTCGTCGCCCTCCTGCTGGCGTGCCTCACGCTGATCACCCTGGACTCCCAGGCCGGCGAACGCTCGCCGGTCGAGCCGGTCCGCCGCGCGCTCGGCGAGGTGTTCGGCCCCGTGGAGGTGGGTGCGGCCGCGGTGGTCGGCCCGTTCGCCGCGGTGCCGTCGTGGTTCCGCACGCACGGCGACCTGCGCGAGGAGATCGGCGACCTCGAGGCCGAGAACGCCCGGCTGCGGACCGAGGTCAACACCGCCGACTACGACCGCAACCGGCTCACCGAGTACGACGGGCTGACCGCGGCCGCCGAGGACCTCGGCTACTCGCTGGTGCCGGCCCGCGTGGTCGGCCTCGCGCCGGCGCAGTCGTTCTCCAGCACCGTCACCATCGACGCCGGCTCCGTCTCGGGCCTGCGCCCGGACATGACCGTGATGAACAACGACGGCCTGGTCGGCCGCGTCATCCGGGTCACGCGCACCACCGCCACCGTGCTGCTCATCGTCGACGCCGACTCGGTCGTCGGCGGCCGCGTCGGCTCCTCGATGGAGCTGGGCTCGGTCAAGGGCCGCGGCCAGCTCGGCTCGACCGGCCGCCTGGACCTGGAGCTGATCGACGAGGCCAACGTGCCCCGCAAGGACGACGCCGTCGTCACCTGGGGGAGCGAGGGCGGCGCGCCGTACGTCTCCGGCGTCCCGATCGGCCGCGTCACGGCCGTCTACTCCAGCCTCCGGGAGACCGCGCAGCGGGCCGTCGTCGACCCCTACGTCGACTTCTCCTCCCTCGACCTCGTCGGCGTCGTGGTCCCCTCGGGCACCGCCTCGGACCGTGCCGTCATCGAGGCCGACGGGAGCGTCCGGTGAGCCCGGTCCGCACGGCCGCGGCCGTCGCGGCGGTGGCCGTCGCGCTCGTCCTCCAGGTCTCGGTCTTCTCCCACCTCGCCTGGGAGGGGGTCGTGCCGAACCTCGTCCTGCTGGTCGTCGTCGCCACCGGCCTCGTCCGCGGCGCGGAGCCGGCCATGGTCCTCGGCCTCGTCGCCGGCGTCGTGCTCGACCTCGCACCCCCGGCCGACCACGTCGCCGGGCGCTGGGCGCTGGCCCTCGTCGTGGTGGGGTACGTCGCCGGGCGGGTGCGCCAGGACGTGCGGCCCACCGCCGGGTCGGTCGTCGCCACCGTCGCCGCGTCGTCGTTCGTCGGGACCTCCGTCTTCGCGCTCACCGGGATCGTCCTCCAGGACCCCGCCCTGGGCGTCGGCGAGGTCCTGCAGGTGATCGCGATCGGCGTGTTCTGGGACGTGCTGCTCACCCCGCTCGTGCTGCCGGTGGTGATGGGCGCCTTCCGCCGCCTCGAGCCGGCCCGGGCCTCCGCATGAGCGCCGCCGAGGCCGCCAGCCGCCGCAGCCGCCTCCGGCTCGTCGTCGTGCAGGCGCTGGTCTTCTCGCTGTTCGCGACCCTCTTCGTGCGGCTGTACTACCTGCAGGTGGTGAGCGGCGAGCGGTACACCGCGCAGGCCGCCGACCAGTCGGTGCGCGACATCGTCGTCCAGCCCCAGCGCGGGCTCATCGTCGACGACATGGGCCGCCCCCTGGTCACCAACCGGACCGCCTGGGTGGTCTCGGTCGACCGCGGCATGCTCGCCAAGATGGGCGAGGGCCAGCAGGACAAGCTCGTCGAGCGGCTCGCCCAGGTCAGCGGGGTGCGCGCGGGGATGATCCGCAAGCGGCTGGTCACCTGCGGCTCGGAGGGCAGCGTCGTGGGCGCGTGCTGGAACGGCTCGCCGTACCAGCCGGTCCCGATCGCCTCCGACGTCGAGCAGTCCGTCGCCCTGCGCATCCTCGAGCAGCCCGAGGACTTCCCGGCCGTGCTGGCCGAGCAGCAGACCGTCCGCAACTACCCCGAGCCGTACGGCGTGAACCTCGCGCACGTGCTGGGCTACCTCAGCCCGATCACCGAGGAGGAGCTCGACTCCGCCGAGGAGGACGGCGACGAGTCGGTCAACGGCGCCTCGTCGGTGGGCCGGGCCGGGGTGGAGAAGCAGTACGACCGCTGGCTGCGCGGGATGCCCGGCTACCGCAGCGTCGCCGTGGACTCGATGGGTCGCGTGCTCGGCGACGACGGGGAGGTCGAGGCCACCCCGGGCGCGACGCTGGTCACCTCGATCGACGCCCGCGTCCAGGGCCTGGTCGAGAAGGAGCTCGCCGCCACGCTGCAGCAGGCCCGCACCGAGGTCGACACCGTCACCGGCCGCCGCTACGAGGCCGACTCGGGCGCGGTCGTGGTGATGGAGGCCGACACCGGCCGGGTCGTCGCCATGGCCAGCCAGCCGACGTACGACCCCGGTGTCTGGGTCGGCGGGATCACCAAGAAGCAGCTCGCGCACCTGTACTCCGAGGCCGCCGGCACCCCGCTGCTCGGCCGCGCCACCCAGGGCCAGTTCGCCCCGGGCTCGACGTGGAAGCCGTTCATGACGGCCGGCGCGCTGACCAACGGCTACACCGAGGACACCCGGCTGGCCTGCTCCTCGGGCTTCCAGGTCGGCAACCGCGTGTTCAAGAACTACGAGTCCGGCGCCTACGGCTCGATCGGCTTCGACAAGGCGCTCGAGGTCTCCTGCAACAGCTTCTTCTACCGGATCGGCTACGACTACTGGCAGCGCTTCGGCTCCGACGTCGACGACGTCGAGGCCAAGGACCCGCTGGTCGAGGAGGCCAAGACCTTCGGCTTCGGCGACGAGACCGGCATCGACCTCCCCGGCGAGGCTTCCGGCCGGATCGCCGACCGGAAGTGGAAGCGCGCCTACTACGACTCGATGAAGGACTACTACTGCGGCATCGCCGACGAGCCGCAGGACGCGAAGACCTCCGACTTCGTCTACCGGTTCGCCCGCGAGTTCTGCATCGAGGGCTTCGCCTACCGCGCCGGCGACGCGGTCAACTTCGCCATCGGCCAGGGCGACACCATCGTCACGCCGCTGCAGCTGGCGCGCGCGTACGCCGCGCTCGCGAACGGCGGCACCCTGTGGGCGCCCCGGGTCGGCAAGGCGATCGTCGACCCGACCGGCAAGACCATCCGCGAGATCAAGCCCAAGAAGGTCGGCTCCGTCGGCCTGCCCGCGTCGGTCCTCGACTACATCGACACCGCCTTGAAGGGCGTCAGCAGCCGCGGCACGATGAGCTGGAAGCTGCCCGGCTTCCCGCTCGAGGAGGTCGACATCCGGTCCAAGACCGGCTCGGCCGAGGTCTACGGCAAGCAGTCGACCTCGTGGGTCGCCTCCTACACCGACGACTACGTCGTGGTGATGATGGTCAGCCAGGGCGGCACCGGCTCGGGCCGCAACGGCGACTCCATCCGACGCATCTACGAGGCGCTGTACGGCGTCGAGGGCGCCACCGTGGACCCGCGCAAGGCGTTCATCCCCGGCACCGAGCCGCCGGCCGGGCTCCCGACGTTCATGGCCGACGGCTCGATCCTGCCGCCGGGCCGCTCCGAGCAGCAGGAGGAGGGCCGATGACCGTCACGCGACTCACCCCGCGCGTCGCCGTCCGGCCCGCCGGCGGGACCGCGTCGCGGACCGCTGGCCGGACCCGGCTCGGCACCACGGTGCGGGCGCCCGGGCTCGACTGGTGGCTCACCGGCGCCGTGCTGGCCCTCGTGGTGCTCGGCACGCTGCTGGTGTGGTCGGCCACCTCGGCCCGCGACACGCTCACCGGCGGCGACTCCACGGCGTACCTCTCCAAGCACGTCACGAACGTCGCCATCGGCGTCGTGCTGATGGTCCTGGTCATGGCCACCGACCACCGGTGGGTGCGGATCGTCGCGCCGCTGGTCTACCTCGCCTCGATCGTCGGGCTCGGCCTGGTGCTCTCCCCGCTGGGCAGCACGATCAACGGGTCGCGTTCGTGGATCAACCTGGGCGGGATGTCGATCCAGCCCTCGGAGTTCGCCAAGCTCGCGGTCGTGATCGGCATGGCGCTCCTCGTCGCCGAGCGCGCCGAGGGGCGCTGGCGGGCCCGCGTCGGGACGGGGGAGGTGGCCGGCATGCTGGCCATCGCCGGCCTGCCCGCGGCGCTGATCATGCTGCAGCCCGACCTCGGCACGATGCTCGTGCTCTCCGCGACCGTCTTCGGCGTGCTCGCGGTCTCCGGCGCGCCGCGCCGCTGGCTGCTGCTCCTGGTCGGCGGGGGCGTCACCGCGGCCGTCGCGGCGGTCGCCGCCGGAGCGCTCAAGCAGTACCAGGTCGACCGGTTCCTCGCCTTCACCAACCCCGACCTCGACCCCCGCGGCGCCGGCTACAACGTCGAGCAGGCGCGGATCGCCGTCGGCAACGGCGGGCTCTTCGGCCAGGGCCTCTTCGACGGCTCCCAGACCCGCTCGGGCTTCGTCCCCGAGCAGCACACCGACTTCATCTTCACCGTGGCCGGCGAGGAGCTCGGGCTGCTCGGCGCCGGCCTGCTCATCGGCCTGCTCGTCGTCGTCCTGTGGCGCGCGCTCGTCATCGCCGCGCGCACCGACGACGTCTTCGGCCGGGTGGCCGCCGCCGGCATCGCCTGCTGGTTCGGGTTCCAGGCGTTCCAGAACATCGGCATGTGCCTGGGCATCATGCCGGTCACCGGCGTCCCGCTGCCGTTCGTGTCGTACGGCGGCTCCTCGATGTTCGCCGGCATGCTCGCCATCGGGCTGCTGCAGAACATCCACCTGCGGGCCACCGCCCCCGCCGCCACCCGGTTCGCCGGGCTCGCCGGTCGCTGACCGGGTCCGTCGGCCTGGGCCCGCAGGCCCCTCACCCAGGCCCGATCAGGGGACCACGGAGAGGAACAGGAACGCTCCGAACAGGACGAGGTGCACCAGTCCCTGCTGGGACTTGGCGCGACCCTGGGCGACCGTGAGCGCCGAGACGACGACGGTGATCGCGAGCAGCACGAGCTGGGTGGTCTCCAGGCCCAGGACGAGCGGACCGTCGAGCCAGATCGAGGCGACCGCGATGGTCGGGACGGTCAGGCCGATGGAGGCCATCGCCGAGCCGTAGCCGAGGTTCAGGCTGACCTGGACCCGGTCGCGGGAGGCGTTGCGGACCGCCGCGATGGACTCGGGGGCGAGCACCAGCAGGGCGATCACGACACCGACGACGGCGTACGGCGCGCCGAGGCTCGTCACGCCGTCCTCGATGGTGGGGGAGAGCAGCTTGGCCAGGCCGACGACCGAGACCAGCGCGACCACGAGCATGACCAGGCTCAGCGCGGTCTCGCGGCCCGAGGGCGGGTCGGCGTGGTCGTCGCCGTCCTCGTCGAGCAGGCCGGTGATCCGGCCGTACTCGTCGCTGGTGACCGGCACGAAGAAGTCGCGGTGCCGCACGGTCTGGGTGAAGACGAAGCCGGCGTACAGCACGATCGAGGCGACGGCGGCGAACGCCAGCTGCGAGGCGGAGAACTCCCGGCCGTCGCCGGACGTCGTGAAGCTCGGCAGCACCATCGTGAGGCTGGCCAGGGCGATCACGGTCGTGAGCGCCGTGCCGGTGCCCGAGGGGTTGAAGCTCACCAGGTGGTGCTTGACCGCGCCGACGAGGAGGGCGATCCCGACGATGCCGTTGAGGGTGATCATCACCGCGGCGAAGACGGTGTCGCGGGCGTAGGTGCTCGTGCCCTCCCCACCGCTGGTCATCAGCATGACGATCAGCCCGACCTCGATCACCGTCACGGCGACCGCGAGGATCAGCGACCCGAACGGCTCGCCGACCTTGTGCGCGACCACCTCGGCGTGGTGCACCGCGGCCAGCACGGCACCGACGAGCGCCGCAGCGATGAGCACCAGCACCGCCCAGTGCGAGTGGCTGGCCCACGTGGCGGCGAGGACGATCAGGGCGACGACCGGCACGACGACCGACCACTGGAAGGGACCACGGACGGCGGGGGAGCTCACGACTTCGAACCTATCGGTCGGCGCACGTACGCTTGACCAGTCCCGATCCGCCCTGCGAGAGGTCGCCCATGTCCGCCCCTGAGTCCGTCTTCCCGCGGCTCGAGCCCCGCCTCCCCTCGGTGTCCAAGCCGATCCAGTACGTCGGGGGCGAGCTCAACTCCACGGTCAAGGACTGGGACTGCGGCGCGGGCACCGAGGTCGGCGAGACCGTCCGCTGGGCCCTGATGTACCCCGACGCCTACGAGGTCGGGCTGCCCAACCAGGGCGTCCAGATCCTCTACGAGGTGCTCAACGAGCGCGACTGGATCGTGGCGGAGCGCACGTACGCCGTGTGGCCGGACATGGAGAAGGTCCTCCGCGAGGGCGACGAGCACGGCCCGATCCCGCAGTTCACCGTCGACGGGCACCGACCGGTCCGCGCCTTCGACGTGCTCGGCCTGAGCTTCTCCACCGAGCTCGGCTACACCAACATGCTCAACGCCCTCGACCTCGCCGGCATCCCGCTGCACGCGGCCGACCGCACCGGCGAGGACCCGGTCGTGCTGGCCGGCGGCCACGCGGCGTTCAACCCCGAGCCGATCGCGGACTTCCTCGACGCCGCCGTCCTCGGCGACGGCGAGGAGATCGTGCTCGCGATCTCCGAGGTCGTCCGGGAGTGGAAGGCCCAGGGCCGGCCCGCCGGCGACATGCCCAGCCCGCGCGACGAGCTGCTGCGCCGGCTCGCGGTCAGCGGCGGCGTCTACGTGCCGAAGTTCTACGACGTCGGCTACGGCGCCGACGGCGCCATCGCCGCGGTCGTGCCGAACGTCCCCGGCGTCCCGTACCGGGTCACCAAGCACACGCTGATGGACCTCGACGCGTGGCCGTACCCGGCCAAGCCGCTGGTGCCGCTGGCCGAGACCGTGCACGAGCGGTTCAGCGTGGAGATCTTCCGCGGCTGCACCCGCGGCTGCCGGTTCTGCCAGGCGGGCATGATCACCCGCCCCGTGCGCGAGCGCTCGATCGAGACGATCGGCGCGATGGTCGAGAACGGCATCCGCAGCTCCGGCTTCGAGGAGGTCGGCCTGCTCTCGCTCTCCAGCGCCGACCACACCGAGATCGGCGAGGTCGCCAAGGGCCTGGCGGACCGGTACGAGGGCCAGAACGTCTCGCTGTCGCTGCCCTCGACCCGCGTCGACGCGTTCAACATCAACCTGGCCAACGAGTTCTCCCGCAACGGTCGCCGCTCGGGGCTGACCTTCGCCCCCGAGGGCGGGTCGGAGCGGATGCGGAAGGTGATCAACAAGATGGTCACCGAGGAGGACCTCATCCGCACCGTCGCCGCGGCGTACTCCCACGGCTGGCGGCAGGTGAAGCTCTACTTCATGTGCGGCCTCCCGACCGAGACCGACGAGGACGTGCTGCAGATCGCCGACCTCGCCAAGCGCGTCATCGCCAAGGGCCGCGAGGTCTCCGGCCGCAACGACGTGCGCTGCACGGTGTCGATCGGCGGGTTCGTGCCCAAGCCGCACACGCCGTTCCAGTGGGCCGCGCAGCTGGACCACGAGACCACCGACGAGCGCCTGCGCAAGCTGCGCGACACCGTGCGGGAGGACAAGAAGTACGGTCGCGCGATCGGCTTCCGCTACCACGACGGCAAGCCCGGCATCATCGAGGGACTGCTCTCGCGCGGCGACCGTCGCGTCGGCGCGGTCATCGAGCAGGTCTGGCGCGACGGCGGCCGGTTCGACGGCTGGAGCGAGCACTTCTCCTACGACCGCTGGGTCGCCGCCGCCGAGCAGGCGCTGGGCGCCCTGGCCCCCGTCGAGGGCGGCGGCGTCGTCGACCTGGGCTGGTACACCACCCGTGAGCGCGGCTACGACGAGGTCCTGCCCTGGGACCACCTCGACTCCGGCCTGGACAAGGACTGGCTGTGGGCCGACTGGGAGGACGCCCTCGCCGTCGCCGACGGCTCCTCCGACGTCGAGGTCGAGGACTGCCGCTGGACGCCTTGCTACGACTGCGGCGTGTGCCCGGAGATGGGCACCGAGATCCAGATCGGCCCCACCGGGCGCCAGCTGCTCCCGCTCAGCGTCGTGTGAGGTCGGTCGGCCCGGGCACCGACCTGCCCGTAGGCGTCAGACCCGCCCGGCGCGCAGGGCGGTCCAGGTGTCGGCGGCGACGACACCGGTGACGGGCCGGCCGACCCGGCGCTGGTAGGTCGCCACCCAGCGGCTCGTGGCGTCGTCGAGGACACCGGTGACCCGGAGGTCGGCGGTGGTGGCGACGTTCAGCGCGCGCTGGAGGCGGCGTACGGCGTCCTCGGCGGAGCCCACCTTGAGCAGCGGGCCGGAGCCGGCGGCGAGCAGGCTGGTCCAGGTACGGCGGTCGACCCGGCCGGTGGCGGACAGGTCGCGGGCGCGCTGGTGCCCGCGCACGGCGGCCGCCACGTCGCGGTCGAAGCGGCCGTCGACCCGGCCGCGGTAGCTGCCGCGCTGCTTGAGCAGGCACTGCGCGGCCTCGACGACCGCGCCCCGGCGGCCCTTGGCGAGGGACGGGTAGTCGGCGCGGTCGAGGCGTACGCCGCCACACGCCCGCGGCGCGCGGGGAGCCACCGAGCCGCCGCCGACCTGCAGGAAGTTGCGGTCGATGGCCAGCGTGACGCCGCCGTAGGTCGCGCTCTGGTCGAGGGCGTACTGGTGCACGCGCTCCCCGGTCCAGCTGCCGGCGCGGACCTTGTCGGAGAACACCGTGTCGGCCCGACCGTTCGCCCAGGCGAACCACACCTGGTCGGGCATCTCGTAGGAGCCGGCGGAGAGGTTGTCGGCGTTGTCGAGGGCGTGGATGCCGTCCGCGATGTTGGAGTAGACGCCGGAGCGGTGGCCCAGGGCGTGCAGCCCGGAGGTCCAGCCCGACAGGAACCGCAGCGCGGAGCGCCGGCAGTCGGTGTCCTCGAGGTCGAAGCCGCCCTCGAGGTCGTACCAGAGGGTGCTGCCCCGGGCGATGCCGAGCGCGCGGGCCCGCTGCACGGCGGCCGCGGCCTCGACCCGGCCCTGGGCGTCGGCGGCGGCGTAGGCGTCCGTGGACGTGGGATCGATCCGGTCCGCGTAGCTGCTGCACGAGGCCTGGGGCCCGACCCAGAGGGGCAGCAGCCGCCAGCCCGCGGCCGTCTGCCGGCTCACCCAGGTCGCGTCGAGGTGCGGCTGGCCCGACGCCGGGTCGGCCGGGTCGGGCCGGCACGACATCGTCGAGCCGCCGAGGTAGACGCCCACGCCCCAGAACGGCGAGGACGTCAGCCAGGCGTCCATCTCCGACTGCGTGGGCGCGCACCGCGCGTCGAAGGCGTAGCCGGTGAAGGCGCCGGGCGCGGGCTCGGCCGCGGGGGCCGGTGCGGCGACGGACACGGTCGCGACGGTCGCCGCCAGCCCGGTGACGAGGCCGGTCAGGAGCGCGCGCAGCGCCCCCGTGCGTGGTCGGTGCGAAGCGGTCACGGACGTCTCCCGAGAGGTACGGCGTCGTGCGGCTCCCGACGGCCTGACCGCACCCTACGACGTGACCGGCGCCTCAGGCAGCCGGAGGCCGCAGCGGACGCGGCGCCCGCCCTCCGGGTCACCGGTGCAGCTGGTCCTCGATCGCCCGCGGCTTGGCGACGTACGTCGCCACGAGCGCCAGCGGCAGGCTCAGCACGAGCAGCACCACCACCGGCAGGTCCCACCCACCGCTCGCGTCGTGGACCACGCCGATGGCGAAGGGCCCGGCCGCGGCCAGCAGGTAGCCGGCCGACTGGGTGAACGCGGAGAGCGCGGCGGTGCCGCCCGGGGTCCGGGCCCGCAGGCCGACGAGGGTGAGGATCAGCGGGAAGGTGCAGCAGCCGGTGCCGACGAGCACGGCCCACAGCGGTGCCAGGGAGTACGGCGCGACGAGCAGGCCGAGGTAGCCGACCGGGTAGCAGGCGATGACCGCGAGCAGGACGGTCAGGGGGTTCTCGCGAGCGGCCAGGAGCCGGGGCAGCCACAGCGACAGCGGGATGCTGACCGCGGCCACCAGGGCGACCAGCAGGCCCGCCGCGGTGGGGGACCAGCCGCTGTCGCGCCACAGCTGGGCGAACCAGCCGAACACGGCGTACGCCTGCAGCGACTGGAGGCCGAAGAAGAGCGCCATCGCCAGGCCGAGGGGCGTCCGCGCGACCTCGGCGTACCGCACCGCGCGCGTGCCGGGCTCGCCGGCGGGCCGGCGGTCGTGCGCGACCAGGCCGAGCCAGGGCAGCGCCGCGACCAGTGCGAGGACCGCCCAGAGCCCCAGTCCCGTCCGCCAGCCGCCGAAGGCCTCGGCGACCGGGACCGTCAGGGCCAGGGAGGCGGTCAGGCCGACGGCGAGCGCGGTCGTGTACGCCGCAGTCATCGCCCCGATCCGGTCGGGGAAGTGCAGCTTGACCAGCGACGGCAGCAGCACGTTGGCCATCGCCATGCCGGCCACGGCCAGCAGGGACAGGCCAAGGAAGACCGTCTCGCTGCCGGTGACCGCGCGACCCAGCAGGCCCCCGCCCACGGCGAGCAGCGCCAGCAGCGTCACCCGGTGCAGGCCGACCGCGCGGGCGGCGGTGGGGGCGAACGCGCCGAAGACCGCGAACGCCAGCACGGGCAGCGAGGTGAGCAGGCCCGCGGTCGCGCCGGACATGCCGAACGCGTCGCGCACCTCGTCGAGCACCGGCCCGACGCTCACCGCGGCCGGTCGCAGGTTCAACGAGAGCAGCAGGACGCCGACGAGCAGCAGGGGCGCGGCGAGCGCGGCGGTACGTCGCGGGCCGGCGCCTCCGGTGCTCGTGGTGCCGCGGGTCGTCTGCGGCGCGGTCACTGCCCGCACCCGGGGCGAGGGACGTCGAAGCTGACGCGCACGGCGCGGTGGTCGCTGATCGCCGAGCGCAGCACCTGGGCGCTGGTCGGGAGGAGGTGGGGGGAGTGGAGCACGTAGTCAATCCTGCGCCTCGGCACCCGCGGCGGGACCGTCAGCCCCTCCCCGCTGCCCACGACCGGCCACGGATCCAGGGCGAAGGACCGCGCGACGGCCATCGCCGGGGAGTCCGGCGTGGCGTTGAGGTCGCCGCCGAGGAGGAACGGCGTCGAGGCGCCCGAGGCCGCGGCGACCATCCGGCGCACCGCTCGCAGCTGTGCGATGCGGATCGTGCCGCGGGTGTGCTGCAGGTGGGTGCCGTAGACGTCGATCCCGCGGCCGTCGAGGTCGAGGGTCGCGCGCAGCAGCCCGCGCTGCTCCTGGCCGGGCCGGCGGGGGAGGAGCCGGTTCTCCCAGCGGCGCACCGGCAGCCGGCTCAGCAGCGCGGTGCCGTACTCCGAGCGGGGGGCACCGCGGCGCTCGGGCGCGCGGACGACGTTGCGACCGAAGACGACGTTCATGCCCAGGCGGGTGCCCAGCCAGGTCGGCTCGTCGACGAACCGTGACCGCGCGCGGAACCGGTCGACCTCCTGCACCAGGACGACGTCGGCGTCCCACGCCTCGATCTCGCGGGCGACGCGCTCCAGGTCGAGGCCACCGCCGCCGAGCCCGCCGTGGATGTTGAACGTCAGCGCCACCAGCCGGTCCGGGCGCGGGTCGGTGCAGGTCTGGGTGGGCTCGGTGGGCAGCGTCGGCAGCCCCGTGGGCCCGCCGGACGGCCCGGACGGCCCGACGGTGGGACCACCGGAGGGACCCGTGGCGGAGGGTCCGGTCGGCTCCGGGATGCCGCTCGGTCCGCCGGTCGGGGAGCCCGGGGGACCGTCGGGCACGCGGTCGGGGGAGGGCCACAGGACGACGAGCGCCACGATCGTCGCGAGGGCGACGAGGGCGAACAGCCCGTGCACCCAGCGACTCACGTGGGCAGGATAGGCGCCGTGCGCCACGTGACCGACGACGAACGACGGGCGCGCCTCGGGCTCCGCCACGGCCTCGTGCCGTCCGCGCGGGCGGCGGACGTCGAGACGGCCACCGCCGCCATGACCGTCCTGCACTCGACCGAGCCGGCGACGCCGTACCTCTCGATGTGGGCGCGCGTCGACGCGTTCGCCCGCACCGACCTGGACCGGGCGCTCGAGGCGGACCGCAGCCTGGTCAAGCAGCTGGCGATGCGGCGCACCCTGTTCGTCTTCCCGCGCGACCTGCTGCCGGCGGCGTGGGGGAGCGCGGCGGCACGGGTGGCGGCCACCGAGCAGGCGCGCGTCGCCAAGGACGTCGTGCTCGAGGGGATCGCGACCGACGGCGGCTCCTGGCTGCGCTCGGCGCGCTCGGACCTGCTCGCGCTGCTCGCAGCACGGCCCGACGGGCTGACCGCGGCCGAGCTCCGCGCGGCGCTGCCGGCCCTCGGTGGCTCCACCCTCGTCTCGCGCGTGCTGGCCGGGCTCGGCGCCTCCGCCCACGTCGTGCGCGGCACCAACACCCAGCACTGGCGGGTGTCGCGGCCGCGCTGGACCCTCATGGAGCACTGGCTCGGGGAGCTGCCGGCCCCGCTCCCGCCCGCGGAGGGGTACGCCGAGCTGGTGCGGCGCTGGCTGTGGACCTTCGGGCCCGGCACGGAGGTGGACCTCGTCTGGTGGCTCGGCTCGACCAAGGCGGCGGCGCGTGCGGCCCTCGCGGACCTGGCCGCGGTCCAGGTGCGCCTCGACGGCGGCGGCACGGGCTGGCTGCTGCCCGGGGACCTCGACCCGGTCGCCACCCCGGAGGACTGGGTGGCGCTGCTCCCGGTGCTCGACCCGACGGTGATGGGCTGGAAGGAGCGCGGCTGGTACCTGGGCCCGCACGCCCCGCTGCTCTTCGACCGCAACGGCAACGCCGGCACCACCGCCTGGTGGGACGGGCGCGTCGTCGGCTGCTGGGTGCAGGACCCCGCGGGGCGGGTGCACGTCCGGCTCGTCGAGGACGTGCCCGCAGCCGTCCGCGCGCGGCTCGACCTCGAGGCGGAGCGGTTGACCGCCTGGCTGGCGGGGGAGCGTGTGGGCACCGTCTACCCCTCGCCGGCCATGCGACCGGTCCTGGAGGAGCTGCTGTGACCCAGCCACCGCCGTACCAGCCACCGCCGCACCCCGCCTGGACGCCGCAGCCCCCGCCGCCGGTCCCCGGCCGCGCGACGGCAGCGCTCGTCCTCGGGGTCCTCTCGCTCACCTGCCTGGGCTTCCTGAGCGGCATCCCCGCGATGGTGCTGGGCCGTTCGGCGGGCCGCGAGATCGCTGCGTCCGGCGGCCGCCTGGGAGGTGACGGCATCGCCACCGCCGGCTTCGTCACCGGCCTCGTCGGCACGCTGCTGTCCGCGCTGGCGCTCCTGGCCCTGGTGGGCATGTTCGTGCTGCTCGGCGTGACCTTCGACCGGAACCTGGACCGCCTCGAGGAGATCGAGCGGACGCCCGCGCCGAGCTGCAGTCCCGGGTCGGGCCCGTTCGCCGATCCCCTGCTCGAGGACTGCCGGCCGTAGGATCCGCGGGTGCGTCAGCAGCCCGAGCAGCAAGCCCCGCCGGTCCAGCGGCTGCGGATCCGGTACGCCAAGCGCGGCCGGCTGCGGTTCACCAGCCACCGCGACTTCAGCCGCGCCTTCGAGCGCGCGGTGTTCCGCGCCCGCATCCCCATGGCGTACTCCTCCGGCTTCAACCCGCACCCGCGCATCTCGTACGCCGGTGCGGCACCGACCGGGTCGGCGAGCGAGGCCGAGTACCTCGAGATCGGGCTCGCGGCGGTCCTGGACCCCGCCGACGTCCACGTCAGCCTGGAGGAGGCCCTGCCCTCCGGGCTCGACGTCCTCGAGGTCGTGGAGTCGCCCGGCGGCTCCCTCGCGGACCTGCTCGAGGGCAGCCACTGGTGGGCAGACGTCGCCGCCCAGCCGATGGAGGCGGCGACCGCGGTCGACGCGTTCCTCGCCACCGGGTCGGTGGTCGTCGAGCGGATGACCAAGAAGGGACTGCGGGAGCTGGACTGCCGGGTCCCCGTGGTCTCGCTCGTCGCCGGGCCCGCGCCGGAGGGTTCCCCGGCCGGCGCGCGGCTCGACCTGGTGCTGCGACACGCCGTGCCGTCGATCCGTCCCGACGACGTCCTGAGCGGACTCGCCCAGGTCTCGGCGCTGGCGGTCGGCCCGGCGCCACTGCTCACCCGGGTCGCCCAGGGCCCGCTCGACGAGACCACCGGGGAGATCGGCGACCCGCTGCGCGCGCGGGCATGACCGCATCGCAGGTGTGGTGTGCGATACTCGGCAACGGTCGACCCCGTCGACCCGACGACGTTCTCGCCTGGTCCGCAGCCTGCGGGCCGGCACGGTGGGTGCAGGTCGTCGCCAGACCGCGACGCGGCCGTGACAGGGCCCAGCGACCGCGGCAGGTGACTCCCCGCTCCCAGTGACGCACACCGCGGAGGGTGTCGCCGCCACCGAAGGCTTTGCGCCGTCGACCTTGAGCACGCGGGTCCGCGGCGTCTGACCGCCCGGCCGCCCTGCGGGGAGCCGGGCCGAGGAGCAGCACATGGCTGACGACGACCTGCAGGTCGCCCCCACCGACACCACCGTGGGCACCACCCCCGGCGCCGTCCCGGGGGACACCCCCGAGGGCGACGCCGCGCCGGCGCGCAAGACCGCCGCGCGCAAGAGCGCGGCGAAGAAGGCGCCCGCCGCGAAGAAGGCGACGGCGGCCAAGACCACCGCCGCCAAGAAGACCACCGCCAAGCGGACCGCCAAGAAGGCAGCGGTCGCCGCCGAGGCCGAGCTCCCGATCGCGGACGCCGCTCCGGTCGAGGCGCCCGGCGACGCTCCGGTCGACGTCGCGCCCGAGGCGGTCGACGCGGTCGGCACCGAGGTGGCTGCCGAGGCGGGCGAGGCGCCGCCGGCGAAGAAGGCGGCCGCCAAGCGCACCGCGAAGAAGACCACGGCCAAGAAGGCCAGCACGCGCAAGACGGCCGCCGCCAAGGCCGCCGACGCCGACGCGCCCGTCGAGCAGCCCGCCGACCAGGCGCCGGCCGAGCCGACCGCCGAGCCCGCGACCGAGGCGGCCCGCAGCGCCGCCGTACCGCTCTTCCAGGCGCCCGAGCCCGTCAAGGCGCCGGCACGCCGTACCCGCAAGAAGGCCGTCGCCGCCCCGGCGCCGGTCGCCGAGGTCGAGGACGAGACCGTCGACGGCGCGGCCGCCGGCGAGACCGAGGCCGAGCTGACCGAGGTCGCCCCCGGCGAGCCGACGGTCGAGCCGCCCGCGGACGCCGACGACAGCGAGGACGACACCGAGTCGGGCACCGACACCGACGACGCGGACACCGAGTCGGACAGCGAGTCGGACACCGACGAGGACCAGGACCAGGACCAGGACCAGGACCAGGACGGCGAGGGTGGCGGCAACGGCCGTCGTCGGCGCCGTCGCGGCGGTCGCCGCCGTCGCAAGTCCGGCGGGGGCGGCAACGGTGAGTCCGGCGAGGGCGGCTCCGAGGCCACCGCCGAGGACGACGAGGCCCCGGCGGCCGGCCGCAACCAGCGCGGCAGGGGCCAGGGCGGGCAGTCCGGGAACGGCTCCGGCGACACGTCGGGCGACAAGTCCGGCGATGCCTCCGGCCAGGCCGAGGACGAGACGTCCGAGCAGGGCAAGGACGAGCCGGAGTCCGGCGAGGGCTCCTCCTCGCGGCGCCGCCGGCGTCGCCGCCGCTCGGGCGAGGGCGGGGACGCCAACGAGGGCGGCGAGGACTCGGAGAAGACCGTCACGCGGGTCCGCCAGGGCCGCACCGGCGAGGACCAGATCACCGCGGTCTCCGGCTCCACCCGCCTCGAGGCCAAGAAGCAGCGCCGTCGCGAGGGCCGCGAGGCCGGCCGCCGCCGTGCGCCGATCGTGAGCGAGGCCGAGTTCCTGGCCCGCCGCGAGGCCGTCGACCGGGTCATGGTCATCCGCCAGCGCGACGAGCTCACCCAGATCGGCGTGCTCGAGGACAAGGTGCTCGTCGAGCACTACGTCGCCCGCGAGTCGCAGACCTCGCTGATCGGCAACGTCTACCTCGGTCGCGTCCAGAACGTCCTGCCCTCGATGGAGGCGGCGTTCATCGACATCGGCAAGGGCCGCAACGCGGTGCTCTACGCCGGCGAGGTCAACTGGTCCGCGCTCGGCCACCGCGAGGGCCAGCCCCGCAAGATCGAGTCGGTGCTCTCCTCGGGCCAGTCGGTGCTCGTCCAGGTCACCAAGGACCCGATCGGCCACAAGGGCGCCCGGCTGACCAGCCAGGTCAGCCTCGCCGGCCGGTTCCTGGTCTACGTGCCCGACGGCACCACCAGCGGCATCTCCCGCAAGCTGCCCGACACCGAGCGCGGCCGCCTCAAGGCGCTGCTCAAGGAGATCGTCCCCGACACCGCCGGGGTGATCGTGCGGACCGCCGCCGAGGGCGCCAGCGAGGACGAGCTGACCCGCGACGTCGAGCGGCTCAAGGCGCGCTGGGAGGACATCGAGAAGAAGGCCAAGGGCAGCGCCCCGCAGCTGCTGTACGGCGAGCCGGACCTGACCCTCAAGGTGGTCCGCGACCTGTTCACCGAGGACTTCTCCCGGCTCGTCATCGAGGGCCAGGACGCCTGGGACACCGTGCAGGGCTACGTCCAGCACGTCGCCCCGGACCTCGCCGAGCGGCTGGAGCGCTACGAGCCCTCCGAGCACGACGGCAAGGACGTCTTCGCCGCCCACCGGGTCGAGGAGCAGATCGCCAAGGCGCTCGACCGCAAGGTCTGGTTGCCCTCCGGCGGGTCGCTGATCATCGACCGCACCGAGGCGATGACGGTCATCGACGTCAACACCGGCAAGTTCACCGGCTCCGGGGGCAACCTCGAGGAGACGGTCACCAAGAACAACCTGGAGGCGGCCGAGGAGGTCGTGCGCCAGCTCCGGCTGCGCGACATCGGCGGCATCATCGTCGTCGACTTCATCGACATGGTCCTGGAGTCCAACCGCGACCTGGTGCTGCGCCGCCTCGTCGAGTGCCTGGGCCGCGACCGCACGCGCCACCAGGTCGCCGAGGTGACCTCGCTCGGGCTCGTGCAGATGACCCGCAAGCGCATCGGCACCGGCCTGGTCGAGTCGTTCTCGGAGAACTGCGAGCACTGCCAGGGACGCGGCGTGGTCATCCACGACGCGCCCGTCGAGGCCCGCAAGGGTGCCGAGGACGAGGGTCGCGGTCGCAGCGGCCGTCGCCGCGGCGGCAAGGGCCGGGGCGACGACGACCAGCAGCAGGGGTCGGGCAAGCAGAACGGCGGCCAGAACGGCGGCCAGCACGGTGGCCAGGACGGCGGCGCGAAGGTGCCGACGCCGGCGGAGCTCGCCGCGATGGCGCGCCACGACGAGAAGCAGGCCGACCAGAAGCAGGCCGACCAGAAGCAGGCCGACCAGAAGCAGGCCGACCAGAAGCAGGCCGACGTCCCGGCGCGGGTCGAGCCGACGGCCGACCCCGCGAAGCAGCCGGCCGCCGAGCAGGCCCCGGAGCAGACCGCGGAGCAGACCGCTGGGCAGACCGCTGAGCCGGCACCCGAGCCCGCTGCGGAGGCACCTGCCGTGCCGCTCGACCAGGCGCCGGCCGAGCCGGCGGCACCCCGGGTGGTGACCCGCACCCGTCGCCGCTCGGCCAGCCGTCCGGCCGGGCAGCCCGCCGCCGTCACGGTGAGCGAGCCGGTCTCGATCAGCGAGCCGGCCTCCCCGGAGGCCCCGGCCACCGCCGAGGCCGTCGAGCCGCTCGAGACGGCCCCGGCGACGCCGGTGGAGACGCCGCCCCCGCCGCGTGTGGTGACCCGCACGCGCGGTCGCAGCGCCACCCGTCCGGCCGGTCCGCCCGCAGGGGCCCAGGCCGGCGGCGGCGCCGCCGTGGACGGCGCCGCGGCCACCGATGGCCAGGCCTCCGGCCAGGACTCCGGCCAGGACTCCGGCCAGGACGTGGACGACTCCTCGGTCGAGGCCGTGCCCGTGAAGAAGCGGAGCCCGCGCAAGCGCTGACCGTGCAGGCCACGGAGGGTGGGGCGGCGTACCGGCGTTTTGCGGTCGTCGCCCCACGTCCGTACTA
The DNA here is from genome assembly GCF_040684155.1 of Nocardioides sp. NPDC092400. NCBI lineage: Bacteria > Bacillati > Actinomycetota > Actinomycetes > Propionibacteriales > Nocardioidaceae > Nocardioides > Nocardioides sp. NPDC092400. The sequence continues at coordinate 574,606 of NZ_JBFBFJ010000001.1, forward strand.
TTGACCCTCGGTGCGCGCTTCCCAGTGCGCCCTCTCTCCGTGCGGCGCGCCAGCGTGCGTGCCCGGAGACCCGAACGCAGTGCCCAGAGACATCGAGCAGAGACCGACGAAGGAGACCGCGGTGTACGCGATCGTGCGCGCAGGCGCCAAGCAGCAGAAGGTTGCCGTGGGCGACGTCATCGAGATCGACAAGGTCGCGACGGCCGCCGGTGACTCCCTCACCCTCCCCGTCGTGCTCGTGGTCGACGGCGAGACCGTCACCTCCGACTCCGCCAAGCTCGGCGGCGCCTCGGTGACCGCCGAGGTCGTCGGTGCCACCAAGGGCCCGAAGATCATCATCCAGAAGTACAAGAACAAGACCGGCTACAAGAAGCGCCAGGGTCACCGCCAGAAGTACACCCAGGTCAAGGTCACCGACATCTCCCTCTGAGCCCCGCGCTCTCAGGTCAGCAACCCACACCCAAGGACACGACATGGCACACAAGAAGGGCGCGGCGTCGACCAAGAACGGTCGCGACTCCAACGCGCAGCGTCTGGGCGTCAAGCGCTTCGGCGGCCAGGCCGTCAACGCCGGCGAGATCATCGTCCGCCAGCGCGGCACCCACTTCCACCCGGGCAGCGGCGTCGGCCGTGGCGGCGACGACACGCTGTTCGCGCTCGTTCCCGGTGCGGTCGAGTTCGGCACCCGCCGTGGTCGTCGCGTCGTGAACATCGTCCCGGGCGAGTGACCTGAGGCGACACATCGTCGGCCGGTCTCGCACCGGCCACCGTAGGGCGCCCCGGATCCGGGGCGCCCTTCGTCATTTCTCCCCGGCACACCGCCACAGAAGTAGGTAGACCCATGGCCGTCCCCACATTCGTCGACCGCGTGACCCTGCACGTCGCAGCCGGGCGCGGTGGGAACGGCGTCGCGTCCGTCCACCGCGAGAAGTTCAAGCCGCTCGGCGGGCCCGACGGCGGCAACGGCGGGCCCGGCGGCTCGGTCATCCTGCGCGTCGACCCGCAGATCACCACGCTCGTCGAGTACCACCACAGCCCCAAGCGCCGCGCCGAGCACGGCGGGCAGGGAGCGGGCGCCCACCGCAACGGCGGCCACGGCGCCGACCTGGTGCTCCCGGTGCCCGACGGCACCGTGGTGAGCCTGCGCGACGGAACGGTGCTGGCCGACCTCGTCGGCGGCGGCACCGAGCTGGTCATCGCCCAGGGCGGCCGCGGCGGCCTCGGCAACGCCGCGCTGGCCAGCAGCAAGCGCAAGGCGCCCGGCTTCGCCCTGCTCGGCGAGCCCGGCGAGGAGCTCGACATCGTGCTCGAGCTCAAGGTCGTGGCCGACATCGGCCTGGTCGGCTTCCCGAGCGCCGGCAAGTCCAGCCTGATCGCCGCGATCTCCCGGGCGCGCCCGAAGATCGCCGACTACCCGTTCACGACGCTGGTGCCGAACCTCGGCGTGGTCACGGCCGGCGACACGACGTTCACCGTCGCCGACGTGCCGGGCCTGATCGAGGGCGCCAGCGAGGGCCGCGGCCTGGGCCACGACTTCCTGCGCCACATCGAGCGCTGCGCGGCGATCGTCCACGTCATCGACACCGCCACCATCGAGCCGGGTCGCAACCCGGTGGACGACCTCGACGTCATCGAGAACGAGCTGAGCCGGTACGGCGGCCTCGAGGACCGGCCGCGCCTCGTCGCGCTCAACAAGGTCGACGTCCCCGACGGCTCCGACCTCGCCGACATCACCATCGAGGACCTGCGTGCGCGCGGCCTCACCGTCCTCCCCGTCTCGGCCGCCTCGGGCGCCGGGCTGCGCGAGCTGACCTTCGCGATGGCCGCGATCGTCGAGGCGTCCCGCGCCGCCACGCCGGTGGCCGAGACCAAGCGGATCGTGCTGCGCCCGGCCGGTGCCGACGGCGGCGACGACTTCACCATCACCGCGACCCACGACGGCTGGCGGGTGCGCGGCACCAAGCCGGAGCGCTGGGTCCGCCAGACCGACTTCAGCAACGACGAGGCCGTCGGCTTCCTCGCCGACCGGCTCAACCGCCTCGGCGTCGAGGACCGGCTCGTCAAGCTCGGCGCGGAGGAGGGCGACACCGTCCTCATCGGCCACCCCGACAACGCGGTCGTCTTCGACTTCAAGCCCGGGATGGAGGCCGGCGCGGAGATGCTCGGCCGCCGCGGCGAGGACCAGCGCTTCGACGAGTCCCGGCCCGCCGCCCGCCGTCGCCGCGCGATCGACGAGCTGATGGACGACCGCGTCGAGGGCGAGACCCGCGCCGACGTCGCCCGCCGGCTGGACCGGCCGGCCGGCCCCACGTCGTACGAGATCGGGACCGCGGAGGACCCCGACTGGGCCGAGGACGACCCGGGTGAGTGAGGCGCCGTCCAGCAGGGCGGAGGTGACCGGTGCCCGCCGCGTGGTGGTCAAGGTCGGCTCCTCCTCGCTGACCACCGCCGCCGGCGGCATCGACCCCGAGCGGGTCAGCCGCCTCGTCGACGTGCTCGCCGCGGTCCGCGCGCGCGGCGCGGAGATCGTGCTGGTCTCCTCCGGCGCGATCGCGGCCGGCCTCGCGCCGCTGGGCCTGCGCACCCGCCCCCGCGGCCTGGCCGCCCAGCAGGCCGCAGCGTCGGTGGGCCAGGGGCTGCTCGTGCACCGCTACACCGAGGAGCTCGCCCGGCACGGCGTCGTCGCCGGGCAGGTGCTGCTCACGGTGCACGACGTGACCCGTCGCGCGCACTACCGCAACGCCCACCAGACGCTCGCGAAGCTCCTCGAGCTCGGGGTGCTGCCGATCGTCAACGAGAACGACACGGTCGCCACCACCGAGATCCGCTTCGGCGACAACGACCGGCTGGCCGCGCTGGTCGCCCACCTGGTCCACGCCGACCTGCTGGTCCTGCTCTCCGACGTCGACGGGCTGTACGACGCCGCGCCCTCGGTGCCGGGCAGCCGGCTGCTCGGCGACGTGGTCTCCGAGGCCGACCTGGCCGCGGTCGACATCGGCGGCACCGGCTCGGCCGGCGTCGGCACCGGTGGGATGCAGACCAAGGTCGAGGCCGCCCGGATCGCCACCGGCGCCGGCGTCCCCGTCGTGCTCACCTCCGCCGACCGGGCCGGCGACGCGCTGGCCGGCGACCGGGTCGGCACGCTCTTCCACGCCACCGGGCGCCGTCGCCCGACCCGGCTGCTGTGGCTGGCGCACGCGACCGAGCCGCTCGGCTCGCTCGTGCTCGACGCGGGTGCGGTGCGGGCCGTGGTCGAGCGGCGGGCCTCGCTCCTGGCGGCCGGTGTCACCGGGGTGACCGGCACCTTCCAGGCCGGTGACCCGGTCGACGTGGTCGGGCCCGACGGCGTCGTCGTGGGGCGCGGCCTGGTCAACTTCGACTCCGAGGAGCTCCCCGACCTGCTGGGGCGGTCCTCGCGCGAGCTCGCGCAGGAGCTCGGCGCGGCGTACGAGCGCGAGGTCGTCCACCGCGACGACCTCGTCCTGGTCTGACGTGGTCCGTCGGGCGCTGTCCGGGGCCGGCTGGTGGGTGCGCGACCACCTCGGCCTGACTCTGGTGACGCTGCTGCTCCTGCCCGCCGTCGGGCTCACCGCCCTCCGGCTGGGCGACCCGTCCTGGGGTCCGGCGGTCCGGGCGGTGTCCTTCGCCCCCTACGCGCTCCCGCTGTACGCCGCCGCCCTGGTCGTCGGCGGGATCGTGCACGCCCGGTGGCGCGGCCGGCTAGAGCTCGTGCCGGTGGCGCTCGCGGCGGTCGGCCTGGCCCTGCACGGATGGTGGCTCGCGCCGTACTGGCTGGGGCCCAACCCGCCCGCCGCCCGCGGCGCCGAGCCGCTCGTCGTGGTGACGTCCAACCTGTTCCAGGGCGAGGGTGACGCGCTCGGGCTGGTCGAGCTGGCCAGCGCCGAGGAGGCCGACCTGCTGGTGGTCAACGAGGTCACCGGCCCGGCGCTGCGGCGGATGCGCTCGGCCGGCCTCGACGACGTCCTGCCGTACTCCGTCGGCGGGCCCGAGACCGACCCCGTCGTGGGGACCATGGTCTTCAGCCGGGTGCCGCTGTCCGAGCCGCGCCGCCTCGACACGCCCCTGGGCTCCTGGAAGGTCGACGTCGGGGGACCGGGCGGGCTGACCCTGCTCGCCGTCCACCCCTCCGCGCCGCTCGACGCGGACGGCTGGCGACGCGACCACGACACCGTGCGCCGCGCCGCGGTCCGCGGCGGGGCCGACCTCGTCGTCGGCGACCTGAACGCCACCCTCGACCACGCCCCGCTCCGGCGGCTCGTCGACGCCGGCTACCGCGACGCCGTCGAGCTCACCAACGCCGGCTACCGGCCGACCTGGCCCGAGAACGGGCTGTTCGGCCCGCTCGGGGTCCTGCCCGCGCTGGTCCAGATCGACCACGTGCTCGTGGGCGAGGACCTCGCCGCCCGCTCCGCGCGGACCGTCGCCCTCGGCGGCACCGACCACCGCGCCGTCGTCGCGGTGCTCGCGCCCCAGTGACCCCGGCGGGACCGCCACCTCGGTCGGGTGGAGGGGCGCGCCGTAGGCTGGGGGTGCCATGACCAGCAGGACCGTCTACCTCGACCACGCCGCGACCACCCCGATGGTCCCCGCGGCCGTGGAGGCGATGACGAACCGGATGCTCGAGGTCGGCAACCCCAGCTCCCTGCACGCCTCCGGCCGCCACGCGCGCCGGGTGGTGGAGGAGTCGCGGGAGACCATCGCGCAGGCGATCGGCTGCCGTCCCGGCGAGGTCGTCTTCACCTCCGGGGGCACCGAGGCCGACAACCTGGCGGTCAAGGGGGTCTTCTGGGCCCGTCGCGACGCCGACCCCCGGCGCACGCGCGTGCTGACCACGGCCGTCGAGCACCACGCCGTGCTCGACACCGTGCACTGGCTCGAGGAGCACGAGGGCGCCGAGGTGGAGCTGCTGCCGGTGGACCGGCACGGCGTCCTCGACGTCGACGCGCTGCGCGCCTCCGTCGAGCGCGACCCCGCGAGCGTCGCGGTCGTCTCGGTGATGTGGGCCAACAACGAGGTCGGCACGGTGCAGCCGGTCGAGGAGGTCGTGGCGGTGGTCGCGCCCCACGGCATCCCGGTCCACACCGACGCCGTCCAGGCCGTCGGGCAGGTCCCGGTGGACTTCGCCCGCACCGGCGTGGACGCCCTGACCCTGACCGGGCACAAGGTCGGCGGTCCCTACGGCGTCGGCGCGCTCGTCGTGCGGCGCGAGCTCGGCGTGGTCCCGATCGTCCACGGTGGCGGCCAGGAGCGCGACATCCGCAGCGGCACGCTCGACGTGCCGGCGATCGCCGGGTTCGCCGCCGCGGTGGAGCTGGCCGTCAAGAACCAGGCAGAGCACACGGCCCGGGTCGCGGCGCTCCGCGACGACCTCGTCCGCCGCATCGTCGAGCGCGTGCCCGACGCCCACCTGCACGGCGCCCCGCTGGACCGCCCGGGCCACCGCCTCCCCGGCAACGCCCACCTCGGCTTCCCCGGCTGCGAGGGCGACTCGCTGCTGATGCTGCTCGACGCGCGGGGCGTGGAGTGCTCCACCGGCTCGGCCTGCAGCGCGGGCGTGCCGCAGGCCAGCCACGTGCTGCTCGCGATGGGCTGCGACGAGGAGTCGGCTCGCCACTCCCTGCGCTTCTCCCTCGGCCACACCAGCACCACCGCCGACGTCGACGCGGTCGTGGAGGCCATCGCCCCCGTCGTCGAGCGGGCCCGGGCCGCGCGGGCATGAGGGTCCTCGCCGCCATGTCCGGCGGCGTCGACTCCGCCGTCGCCGCCGCCCGCGCCGCCGAGGCCGGCCACGACGTCACCGGCGTCCACCTGGCCCTCTCGCGCAACCCGGCGTCGTACCGCACCGGCGCCCGCGGCTGCTGCACCATCGAGGACAGCAACGACGCGCGCCGCGCGGCTGACGTCATCGGGATCCCGTTCTACGTCTGGGACATGAGCGACCGCTTCCACGAGGACGTGGTCGAGGACTTCATGGACGAGTACGCCGCAGGGCGCACGCCCAACCCGTGCCTGCGCTGCAACGAGAGGATCAAGTTCGCCGCGGTCCTCGACCGCGCGCTGGCGCTCGGGTTCGACGCGGTCGTCACCGGCCACTACGCGCAGCTGCGCGAGGGCGCGGACGGGCTGGTCGAGATGCACCGCGCGGCCGACGGCGGCAAGGACCAGTCCTACGTCCTCGGGGTGCTCGACCAGGACCAGCTGCGGCACTCCCTGTTCCCGCTCGGGGACACCCCCAAGGCCCAGGTGCGCGAGGAGGCCGCCCGCCGCGGCCTGCTCGTCGCGGACAAGCCGGACAGCCACGACATCTGCTTCGTCGCCGACGGCGACAACGCCGGCTGGCTGCGCGAGAAGCTCGGCGACCGCGCGCCCAACCACGGCGGCGACATCGTCGACGACGCGACCGGCGAGGTGCTCGGCCGGCACGGGGGCACCTACGGCTACACGATCGGCCAGCGCAAGGGGCTGCGGATCGGGACGCCCGCCGCGGACGGCAAGCCGCGCTTCGTGCTCGACATCGAGCCGGTCTCCGGCACCGTCCGGGTCGGCCCCCGCGACCGGCTCGCGGTGGCCCACCTGCGGGGCGTCCGGCCGCGCTGGTGCGGCACCGTGCCGACCGGGCTCGACGGGCCCGGCGTCACCGTCCAGCTGCGCGCGCACGGCGACGAGCACCGCGCCCGGGTGGCCGTCGGCCCGGACGGCGTGGACGTCGAGCTGCTCGACCCGGCGTACGGCATCGCGCCCGGCCAGGCGGTCGTGGTGTACGACGGCACGCGGGTGGTCGGCTCGGCCACCATCGCCGCGACCCAGCGGGTCCCCGCGTGACCGCGGGGCGGACGCTGGCCACCGGGGTCGGATCGCACCCGGGCGAGGACCAGCGGTGGTTCGACGAGGCGGTCAAGGTCGTGCTCGGCGAGCTGGGGGAGGAGCCCGGGCTGCCGTACCTGCCCGAGGTGCCCGGCCGCGGCGCGACCGCCACGATGACCGGTCGCGGCCTCGCCGTCCTCGACGGGCTCGACGCCGACCTGCAGCCGGCCGGCTGGCGGCTCACCGGGTCCTCGGGGTCCCCGGGCCTCGACCACCGGCGCGCACGCAGCCGGCTCGCCCAGGACCTCGACGGGCTCGAGGAGCAGGCGCAGGCCGCGCTGACGTCCCCGGGCGGCGCCTTCAAGGTCCAGGTCGCCGGGCCGTGGACCCTGGCCGCCACCGTCGAGCGGCCCCGCGGGGACAAGGTCCTCGCCGACCACGGTGCCCGCCGGGAGCTGGCCCAGGCGCTCGCCGAGGGGGTCCGCTCCCATGTCGCCGACGTGCGTTGCCGGCTGCCGTCGGTCGACCGGCTGGTCGTCCAGGTCGACGAGCCGGCGCTCGCCGCCGTCGTCTCCGGGTCCGTGCCGACCGCCTCCGGCTTCGGCCGGCACCGCACGGTCGACCTGCCGGAGGCGTCCCAGGGCCTCGAGTGGGTGCTGGGCGCGATCGCCGAGGCCGGTGCGGAGCCGTGGGTGCACGCGTGCGCCCCCGGGACGCCCTGGGGCCTCGTGCGCGGCGCCGGTGCCCGTGGGCTGTCGGTCGATGTCGAGGTGCTGGCGGCCGCCGACCACGACGTGCTGGCCGAGGCGCTCGAGGCGGGGGAGTCGGTCGCCCTCGGCGTGCTGCCGGGCGCCGGCGGTGCGCTGCCCGGCGACTCCCACGTCACCGAGCGGGTGCTCCGCTGGCTGGACATGCTCGGCCTGGACCCCGCCGAGCTGCCCGGCCTGGTCGTGGCCCCGGCCTGCGGTCTCGCGGGCGCGGACGCGTCGTACGCACGCGCGGCGCTCGCCCTGGTCAGGACGAGCGCCGCGAACGTGCGGGCGGGCTGAGCTCAGCCGACGTGGACCCCGCCCTCGGGGCCGTCGGTCGCGAGCTCGGTGTGCTTGACGTTGAGGAACGCCCAGATCGCGATCGAGCCGAGCGCGATGAGTGCCGCGCCGACCAGGAACGCCGCCGTGGCGCCCTCGGTGAACGAGCCGAGGAAGGCGAGGCCGCCGGCCTGCTCGGGCGGGAGGCCCTGGGCGGTCAGCTGCTCGGAGAGCCGGTCCTTGGTGCCCTCGGCGTAGTGCAGGGAGACCGTGCCGAGGATGGCCAGGCCGAGCGCGCCGCCGACCTGCTGCATCGTGTTGAGCACGCCGGAGCCGATGCCGGAGTCCTCGGCGCGCAGGTGGTGCACCGCGGTCAGGGTGAGCGGCACGAAGGTGAGGCCCATGCCGATCGACATCAGGACGATGAACGGGAAGATCGACGCCCAGTAGCTCACGTCCGAGCCGAGGTGGCCGTCGGGGCCCAGCGCGAGGAGGTCGGCCGCGCCCGTGGGCACCGAGAGCCGGGAGAAGCCCACCAGGGCCACGACCGCCATCAGGGTGCCGGTGCCGGCGATGTAGCGCGCGTCGATGCGGTTGACCAGGTTCGAGGAGACCCCGGCGCCGATGACGATGCCGACCGAGAACGGCAGGAACGCGAACCCGGTCTCGAGCGGGCTGTAGCCCACGACCAGCTGGATGAACAGGCTGAGGAAGTAGAACATCGCGAACATCGCGGCCGGGACCAGCGCCATCACGAGGAAGCTGGTGGCACGGGTGCGGTTGGCGAAGACCCGGACCGGGAGCAGCGGGTGGGAGACCCGGGACTCGACGAACGCGAAGGCGAGGAGCAGGGCGACGCCGGCGGCGAGCGAGGCGATCGTCCACGTGTCGCCCCAGCCGTGCGCCTCCTCGCCGGCCCGGCTGAAGCCGTAGACCAGGCCGAGCAGGCCGAGGGTGCCCGTGACGGCGCCGGGCACGTCGAGCTGACCGGGGTGCGACTCGGACTCCGGCAGGAAGCGCGGCGCCAGCAGGGCCGCGACGACGCCGATCGGCACGTTGATGAGGAACGTCCAGCGCCAGCCCTCGAGGCCGAGGATCGGGTCGAGCCCGGTGAGCCAGCCGCCCAGGATCAGGCCGACGGCGGCGCCGGCGCCCGACATGGCGGCGTATACGGCGAAGGCGCGGTTGCGCGCCGGGCCGGCCGGGAACGTCGTGGTGATCAGCGCCAGGGCGGCGGGGGAGGCGAGCGCCGCGCCGAGGCCCTGCAGGCCGCGGGCGCCGAGGAGCAGCGGCTCGCTCGTCGCGATGCCGCCCAGGAGCGAGGCGACCGCGAAGACCGCCAGGCCGACCATGAAGATCCGGCGGCGCCCGTAGAGGTCGGCCAGGCGGCCGCCGAGCAGCAGCAGGCCGCCGAAGGCCAGGGCGTAGCCGGTGACGATCCAGGTCAGGTTGGCCTCGTCGATGTCGAGGTCCTCGCCGATGAACGGCAGGGCGATGTTCGCGATGCTCGCGTCGAGCACGACCATCAGCTGGGCGACCGAGATGAGCACGAGGGCCCAGCCCAGGTGTCGGGTGCGCCCCGTCCCCGGATCGGCCACCGAGGTGTCGGTGGTGGTGATGTCGGACATGGGTGGTCCTCTTCCTTCTCTTTCAGTGGCCGTCGGTGGCGGCGGGTAGGACGATCTGGTCGATGACGCGGGCGACGAGCTCGGGTGAGGGCTCCTCGCCCAGGACGAAGACGCGGTGCAGGACGATGCCGGGCAGGGCCGCCTCGAGCAGGTCGAGGTCGGCGTCGGCGCGGACCTCGCCACGTCGTACGGCGCGCTCCCACACCTCGCGGGAGGGCGCCTGCTTGAGGGGGACGACGTGCTCGCGCCAGGCGGCGGCGAAATCGGCGTCGCGGGCGATGGCGGTGATGACGCTGGCGAAGAGGCCGACCTGCTCGGGGTCCATCAGGCCGTCCCCGGCCCCGAACCCGCAGAAGAGCAGCGTGAGGTCCTCGCGCAGGCTGCCGGTGTCGGGCACCTCCGTCGGCGTCTTGGTCGAGTGGAGGGCCTCCACCACCAGCCGGGCCTTGCTGGACCAGCGGCGGTAGAGCGTGGCCTTGGAGGCCCGCGCCCGGGTGGCCACGGCGTCCATCGTCAGCCGGTCGTAGCCGACGTCGCCCAGGACCTCGAGGGTGGCCGCGAGGATCTCCTGCTCGCGGTCGCCCTCGATGCGCGGTCGGGGAGCGTGCTCGGCGTCGGTGCCGGTCGGGACCATGGTCGGGTGTCCACCTCTCGTTCACCTGGACGAAACGGAACCGTTTCGTTCCATCGAGCTCCAACCGGCGACCTGCCGGTCCTATTCCACTGGTCTGGACCGCTGCCGCCGCCGTGCCTCATCGGTGGGCTGCGAGCGGTGTCGGCGGGGCCGGGCAAGATGTCCCCATGACCGACCCGACCCCGGCGAGCGAGGACGCACGCGAGGAGCACCGACGGCTGGCCGAGGAGGTCGAGGACGCCCGGTGGCGCTACTACGTGCTCGACGCCCCGGCGCTCTCCGACGCCGACTTCGACCGGCGGATGCGCAGGCTCGAGGAGCTCGAGGAGGCGAACCCCGAGCTCCGCACGCCCGACAGCCCGACCCAGAAGGTCGGGGGAGCCGTGTCCACCGACTTCACGGCGGTGGACCACCTCCAGCGCATGGAGAGCCTGGACAACGCCTTCTCCTTCGAGGAGCTGGAGGCGTGGTACGGCCGGCTGCGCCGCGACGGCGTGGAGGACCCGGCGCTGCTCTGCGAGCTCAAGGTCGACGGGCTCGCCATCAACCTGCTCTACGAGGACGGCCGGCTCGTCCGCGCGCTGACCCGCGGGGACGGCCGGACCGGCGAGGACGTCACGCCGAACGTCAAGACCATCGACTCGGTCCCGCACCGGCTCACCGGCACCGACGAGCACCCGGTCCCGCGGCTGGTCGAGGTGCGGGGCGAGGTGTTCCTCCCGGTCGAGGCGTTCGAGCGGCTCAACGAGGCGATGACCGACGCGGGGAAGCCGGTCTTCGCCAACCCGCGCAACGCCGCCGCCGGCTCGCTGCGGCAGAAGGACCCCCGCGTCACGGCCACGCGCGCGCTCGGCATGGTCTGCCACGGCATCGGCAAGCGCGAGGGCTTCGAGCCGCGCGCCCAGTCCGCGGCGTACGACGCGCTGCGGGCGTGGGGCCTGCCGACCTCCGACCGGGCCCGGGTGGTTGAGTCCCTCGCCGAGGCGCAGGAGTTCATCGAGCACTACGGCGAGCACCGCCACGACGTCGAGCACGAGATCGACGGCGTCGTGCTCAAGGTCGACGACGTCGGCCAGCAGCGGCGGCTCGGGTCGACCAGCCGGGCTCCCCGGTGGGCGATCGCGTTCAAGTACCCGCCGGAGGAGGTCAACACGCTGCTCCACGCCATCGAGGTGCAGGTCGGCCGCACCGGCCGGGTCTCGCCGTTCGGGCGGATGGAGCCGACCCGCGTGGCCGGCTCGACGGTCGAGAAGGCCACCCTGCACAACGCCCACGAGGTGAAGCGCAAGGACGTGCGCCCCGGCGACACCGTCGTCCTGCGCAAGGCTGGTGACGTGATCCCCGAGATCGTCGGGCCGGTCCTGGCACTGCGGCCCGAGGGCCTGCCGGAGTGGGTGATGCCGACCGAGTGCCCCGCCTGCGGGACCCCGCTGTACCAGCAGAAGGAGGGCGACCGGGACCTGCGCTGCCCCAACCACCGGTCCTGCCCCGCGCAGGCCCGCGAGCGGGTCTTCCACGTCGCCGGCCGCGGCGCCTTCGACATCGAGGGGCTCGGCTACGAGGCGGCCACCGCCCTGCTCGACGCCGGGGTGATCGCCAACGAGGGCGACGTCTTCGACATCACCGCCGAGGGGCTGCTGCGGGCGCCGTTGTTCACCCGTGCGCCGAAGAAGGACGAGGGCGACGGGCCGGTGCTCAACGCCAACGGCCAGCGGCTCCTCGCCAACCTCGGCGACCGCAAGCAGGTTCCGCTGTGGCGGGTGCTCGTCGCGCTGTCGATCCGCCACGTGGGGCCGACCGCCGCGCGCGCGCTGGCCCAGGAGTTCGGCTCGATGGAGCGGATCCGGGCGGCCAGCGAGGCCGAGCTGGCCGCCGCCGAGGGCGTCGGCCCGACCATCGCCGAGGCGGTGATCGAGTGGTTCTCGGTCGACTGGCACGCCGACATCGTCGAGAAGTGGACCGCCGCCGGCGTCGCCATGGCCGACGAGCGCGACGAGTCCACGCCACGCACGCTGGAGGGGCTCTCGGTCGTGGTCACCGGCTCCCTCGAGGGCTTCAGCCGCGACGAGGCCAAGGAGGCGATCCTCGCCCGCGGCGGCAAGGCCGCGGGCTCGGTGTCGAAGAAGACCGACTTCGTGGTGGTGGGCGAGAACGCCGGGTCCAAGGCCGACAAGGCCGAGCAGCTCGGCGTGCCGGTCCTCGACGAGGACGGCTTCCGAGCGCTGCTCGAGGGTGGCGCCGACGCCGTGCGCCCGGCGGTCGCCGGGGACGGGGCCGGGGAGGACACCGGGGAGGACGCCGGAAATGGCACCGGGGCGGACGCCGAGGCCTGAGAGCCCCGGCGTCCGCAGTGGTCAGGCCTCGTAGAGGGTGCCGGCCACCCGGATCCCCGCCTCGTCCACCTCCACCGACGTGGGCGTGCAGGCACCGGTCGCGTCGCACACCGCCACCGTCTCCGCGGTGACCACCAGCAGCCGGCCGTCGGTGGTCCAGCCGCTGCCGGAGGCGCCGTCCAGGGCGACGTCGACCCGCCGCCCGGTCTCCAGGTCGACGAGCACGCCGTCCTCGGTGAAGCTGCACCGGTCGTCGTTCTTGCACAGCCGGTAGCCGTGCAGCAGCGCCGTCCGCCCGTCGGGGGACAGGCTGGCCAGCTGCTCGGGGCCGGAGGTCACCAGGAGCTCCTCCCGGCTGCCGACGGCCACGACGGCCTCGGCGTCCTGCGCGCGGGGTCCCTCGAGGACGTCGACGACGTCGCGGCCGCCGCGGACCGCCGGCATGGTGCTGCCCGGCAGCGTGCTGGTGCTGACCTCGCCCGAGCGCCAGTCGACGGCCAGCGTGGCGTCGTCGAGCCCGACGTACACCGTGTCGCCGTCGAGCGCGACCGGCGGCGCCACCCAGCCGGCCCAGGTGTAGGAGCCCCGGACCGGGAAGCTCCGGACCTCCTCGCCGCTGCGCACGTCGCGGAGCACCACCTCCCAGCTGCGGGCGTCGCCGCCGGAGCGGGCGTAGGCCATGAGCGGGAGCGTGGGGTCGGTGCTCGCCACACGGTCGCCGAGGTCGAGGTCGAACGACGTCGGGGCGCCGTCGCCGTCGACCAGCTCGTAGTGGTGGTCGTCCTGGTCGGCCGAGGAGCTCGCGCCGGTGCGGACCAGCACGCCGGCGGAGGTGTAGTAGAGCGAGGTGACCACGCCGTCGACCTCGACCTCGGAGCCGTCGTCGAGGTGCACGGTGGACCCCGACCCGACCGCCCAGTCCACCGCAGGAGCGCTGGCCACCGGCAGGTCGACGCCGCGCCCAGGGGAGTCGTCGCCGCCGGTCGCCGCGAGGGCGCCGCCACCGACGAGGGCGAGGACCGCCAGCGACGTGCCGGCGGCCGCCAGCCTCCCGCGGCGCCGGATCCGCCGACCGCCCGCCAGGACGGTGGCGGGGTCCGGCGGCGGCACCCGCAGCTCGTCGGCCTCGGCGTGGAGGAGGGCGGAGAGACGTTCAGTCACGGTGGGCTCCTGAGGTGTGCGGGACGACGGCGTCGCCGAGCAGCGAGCGCAGCCGGACGAGTGCGTCGGAGGTCTGGCTCTTGACGGTGCCTTCGCTGCAGCCGAGGGCGGCGGCGACCTGGGCGACCGGGAGGTCGGCGTAGTAGCGCAGCACCACCACGGCGCGCTGCCGCGGCGCGAGCTCGGAGAGGGCCGCGACGAGGGTCGGCCGGTCGGCGGGGTCGGTGCCGGGCGCGACGTGCTCGGGCAGCTCGGCGGTCGGGCGCTCGTTGCGCCACCCGCGCTTGCGGAACCAGGAGCCGGCGGTGTTGACCAGGACGGTGCGGGCGTACGCCGGCGCCGCCTCGAGGGTGCGCACCTTCGACCACGACGCGTACGTCTTGGCCAGCGCGGTCTGGACGAGGTCCTCGGCCTCGGCGTGGTCGCCGAGGAGGAGGTACGCCGTGCGGTACAGCGAGGGCCACGTGGCGTGGACCAGCTCGCCGAACTCGGCGTCGGAGGGTGGTCGTGGCACGGGCGGCTCCTGTCGGGTGGTGTCTACCCGTTCAGATGCCGCGACCGCCAGGACCGGTTGGGTCAGGCGGGGTGCCGGCGTACCGGCGTGCCAGCCAGAGGCGCGCGATGGTTACCGGGGAGTCCGGTGCTCACCGGGGCACATCCACCCCGGGAAGCGCAGGAGTCCCCGGTGGACCGGGGACTCCTGCAGGGGCCGTGCGGACGAGCAGCCTCAGCCGGCGAGCCGCTCCGCGACGGTGAGGGCGCGGACGACCAGGTGGTCCAGCGCGGCGTTGTCGTCGTCGTCCAGCTCGGCGGACTGGCCGGTGACCTTGCCGACGCCGTAGGGGTTGCCGTCGTTGAACTTCAGCTGGTCGGTGTAGCCCGGCGGCACGATGATGCCGCCGAAGTGGGCGAAGGTCGTGTGCATCGCCAGCAGCGTCGATTCCTGGCCGCCGTGCCGGGTCTGGGAGGAGGTGAAGGCGGTGTAGACCTTGTCGGCCAGCTTCCCCTGGGCCCACAGCGGGCCGAGGGTGTCGATGAACGACTGCAGCTGGCTGGTCACGTGGCCGTAGCGGGTCGGCGAGCCGAAGACCACGGCGTCGGCCCAGTCCAGGTCGTCGGGCGAGGCGACGGGCTCGCCCTCCACCTCGCGGCGGTGGGCCGCCCAGGCCTCCTGGCCCTCGACGACCTCGGTCGGGGCGGTCTCGGCGACGTGGCGCAGCCGCACCTCGGCACCGTGCTTCTCGGCGGCCTCGGCGACGCGCCGGGCCATCTGGTGGGTGGTGCCGTAGGAGGAGTAGTAGACGATCGCGAGCTTGGTCATGAGGAGCGGTGTCTCCGTCCGGTTGGGGTGTTCGGTTGACCGTTCAACTTCTCCGGTGCCCGACCGGCGACGGGACAAACGGGCCGGGCTCCTAAGATCGACCCCATGCCTGAGATAACGCGTGACGAGGTCGCGCACCTGGCGGACCTCGCCCGGATCGACCTGGACGACGCCGAGCTGGACCACCTCGCCCCGCAGCTGACGGTGATCCTGGAGTCGGTGGCCTCCATCACCGGGGCCGCCGGCGACGACGTGCCGCCGACGTCCCACCCGCTGCCGCTGACCAACGTCTTCCGGGAGGACGTCGTGACCCCGTCCCTGACCCCCGACGAGGCGCTCGCGATGGCGCCCGCCGTCGAGCAGCAGCGCTTCGCCGTGCCGCGGATCCTGGGGGACGAGCAGTGAGCACGCGAGACCACCTCGAGACCCGCACCGCCGCCGAGCTCGGCGACGCCCTGGCCGCCGGCGAGACCACCTCGGTCGCGCTGACCCAGGCCCACCTCGACCGCATCGCCGAGGTCGACGGCGCGGTCCACGCGTTCCTCCACGTCGACGCCGAGGGTGCGCTGGCCCAGGCCGCCGAGTCCGACGCCCGCCGTGCCGCCGGCACCGCGGCCTCGCGCCTGGACGGCGTGCCGATCGCCGTCAAGGACGTGCTGACCACGGTCGGGATGCCCACCACGTGCGGCTCGAAGATCCTGGAGGGCTGGCTGCCGCCGTACGACGCGACCGTCGTGCGCCGCCTCAAGGAGGCCGGCCTGCCGATCCTCGGCAAGACCAACATGGACGAGTTCGCGATGGGCTCCTCGACCGAGCACTCGGCGTACGGACCCACCCGCAACCCCTGGGACCTCGACCGGATCCCGGGCGGCTCGGGCGGCGGCTCGGCCGCGGCCGTGGCGGCCTTCGAGGCGCCGCTGGCCCTCGGCACCGACACCGGCGGCTCGATCCGCCAGCCCGGCGCCGTCACCGGCACCGTCGGCGTCAAGCCGACGTACGGCGGGGTGTCGCGCTACGGCCTCGTGGCGATGGCCAACAGCCTCGACCAGGTCGGGCCGGTGACCCGCACCGTGCTCGACTCCGCGCTGCTGCACGAGCTGGTCGGCGGGCACGACCCGTTCGACTCCACCAGCATCGCCCAGCCGCTCCCGGGCTTGGTCGCCGCCGCGGAGCAGGGCGCCCTCGGCGACCTGACCGGCGTGCGGGTCGGCGTCATCACCGAGCTGCAGGGGGAGGGCTACCAGGCGGGCGTGCAGGCGCGCTTCACCGAGGCCGTCGAGCTGCTGGTCAAGGCCGGCGCGGAGGTCGTCGAGGTCTCCTGCCCGAGCTTCGTCCACGCCCTGGCGACCTACTACCTGGTCATGCCGTGCGAGGCCTCCAGCAACCTGGCGAAGTTCGACGCCATGCGCTACGGCCTGCGCGTGCTCCCCGAGGGGATCGACAACCCGAGCGCCGAGCAGGTCATGCGCGCCACCCGTGACGCCGGCTTCGGCGACGAGGTCAAGCGCCGCATCATCCTGGGCACCTACGCGCTCTCCAGCGGCTACTACGACGCCTACTACGGCCAGGCCCAGAAGGTGCGGACGCTGATCAGCCGCGACTTCGACGCGGCCTTCGAGAAGGCCGACGTCCTGGTCTCCCCGACGGCGCCGACGACCGCGTTCAAGCTCGGCGAGAAGCTCGACGACCCGCTGGCGATGTACCTCAACGACCTCGCCACCATCCCGGCCAACCTCGCCGGCGTCCCCGGCATGTCGCTGCCCAGCGGCCTCGCCGAGGACGGCCTGCCCGCGGGCTTCCAGGTGCTGGCGCCCGCCCTGGCCGACGACCGGCTCTACCGCGTCGGCGCCGCGCTGGAGGCCGCGCTGCACGAGCAGTGGGGCGGCCCGCTGCTGGCGCAGGCACCCGCCCTGGAAGGAGCACCCCGATGACCACCACGAGCACCCGCGAGGCACTCATGCCGTGGGACGACGTGCTCGCGTCGTACGACCCGGCGCTGGGCCTGGAGGTCCACGTCGAGCTCAACACCGCCTCGAAGATGTTCTGCGGCTGCCCCACGGAGTTCGGCGCCGAGCCGAACACCCAGGTCTGCCCGACCTGCCTCGGCCTGCCCGGCGCCATGCCGGTCGTCAACGGCAAGGCGGTGGAGTCGGCCATCCGGATCGGGCTGGCGCTCAACTGCGAGATCGCCGAGTGGTGCCGGTTCGCGCGGAAGAACTACTTCTACCCGGACATGCCGAAGAACTTCCAGACCTCCCAGTACGACGAGCCGATCGCGTTCGAGGGCTACATGGACGTCGACGTCGACGGGGAGACCTTCCGCGTCGAGATCGAGCGCGCGCACATGGAGGAGGACACCGGCAAGTCGCTGCACGTCGGCGGGGCCACCGGCCGCATCCACGGTGCGGAGTACTCCCTCGTCGACTACAACCGCGCCGGCATCCCCCTGATCGAGATCGTCACCAAGCCGATCCGCGGCGCGGGGGAGAAGGCACCGGAGATCGCCAAGGCGTACGTCGCGCAGCTGCGCGAGCTGATCGTCGCCCTCGGCGTCTCCGACGCGCGGATGGACCAGGGCTCGATCCGCGCCGACGTGAACCTCTCGCTGGCGCCGAAGGGCACCGGCGAGCTCGGCACCCGCACGGAGACCAAGAACGTCAACTCGCTGCGCTCGGTGGAGCGGGCGGTCCGCTACGAGATGCAGCGCCACGGCGCGATCCTCTCCGGCGGCAGCCCGATCCTCCAGGAGACCCGCCACTGGCACGAGGACACCGGCATCACCACCAGCGGCCGGGAGAAGTCCGACGCGGAGGACTACCGGTACTTCCCCGAGCCCGACCTCGTCCCGGTGGCGCCCTCGCGCCAGTGGGTCGACGAGCTGCGCGGGACGCTGCCGGAGAACCCGACCGTGAAGCGGGCCCGGCTGCAGGAGGCCTGGGGCTTCTCGGACCTGGAGATGCGCGACACGGTGGGCGCCGGCGCGCTCGGCCTGGTCGAGGAGACGATCGCCGCCGGCGCCAGCCCGCAGGCGGCCCGCAAGTGGTGGCTCTCCGAGCTCGCCCGTCGCGCGAACGAGGCCGGCACCGAGCTCGCCGGCCTCGGCGTCTCGCCGGTCGACGTCGCCCGTGTCCAGGCGCTCGTGGACTCCGGCGCGATCAACGACAAGCTGGCGCGCCAGGTCTTCGACGGCCTGCTCGCAGGCGAGGGCACCCCGGACGAGGTCGTCGAGGGTCGTGGGCTCGCGATCGTCTCCGACGAGGGCGCGCTCTCCGCGGCCGTCGACAACGCCATCGCGGCCAACCCCGACGTCGCCGACAAGATCCGCGACGGCAAGGTCGCCGCGGCCGGTGCGCTCATCGGTGCGGTGATGAAGGAGATGCGCGGCCAGGCCGACGCCAGCCGCGTGCGCGAGCTGATCCTCGAGAAGCTCGGCTGAGCGCGCGCCTCCTGCTCGACCCGGCCAGGGGCCACCCGGCCCGTCCACGTGGACGGTCCCGGGTGGCCCCTGGATCGTCGTGCGCCGGTGTCGAGGGGCGACGAACCGCAACGAGCGCGACCAGCCGTGACGAACGTCGACCGTGCGGCGTGTGACGGCTGTGACTGGTGGGACGGACCCGTACCCTGTGCACGCGGTCTTGGGGGACCGTCTCGTCCGTTGCTAGGAGTGTCGTGTCCGTCGTCCGCCGCACCCTGGGCCTGCTCGTCCTGAGCACGGTCCTCGCCCTCGTCCTCACCCTCGCCGGGTCCGTGCCGCTCGGCGCCGGCCCGGCCACCGCGGCGCCCGCCGCTCCGTCGGCCCGGTCCGTCGCGTCCGTCGGGCCCGCAGCCCTCGCGGCGGCGCCGCCGGCGGCACGCAAGGGGCCGAGGAAGGCGTGGCGCCCCCGCGCCGGCGCGACGTTCAACAACCCGCTCGGCGGGCGGCGCGAGCGGCGCCGGATCGTGCGCCAGGTGATCAAGGCGATCGACCACACCCCCCGCGGCGGCCAGATCCGCGTCGCGAGCTGGAACGTCCGCAACGCCGGCATCACCCGCGCGCTCGCCTCGGCGCACCGCCGGGGCGCGACCGTCCGGATGATCATGTCGCGCGGCAACCTGGGGACCAGCGAGGACCCGAACCCGGGAGTGCGCAGCCTGGTCCACGAGCTGTCCACCAACGGCAACGACGCCCGGCGACCGGCCCGCCGCAGCCACGTGAAGACCTGCGTGAGCTCCTGCCGCGGCACCAGCGGCATCTCGCACTCGAAGTTCTTCCTCTTCAGCCGCACCGGTCGCGCCCGCTGGGTGGTCATGAACGGCTCGTTCAACGCCACCGACCTCGCCTCCAGCAACCAGTGGAACGAGATCTACACCGTGCGCGGCAAGCCGGGGATGTACGACGCGTTCCGCGGCACGTTCGCCCAGATGTGGCGCGACAAGCCGGTGCGCAAGGCCTTCACCCGCGCCAAGGTCGGCCCGGTCACCGCGTTCTTCTACCCCTACGCCGGGCCCCGGGCGCGCCGGCTCGACCCGGCCCTCAGCGAGCTGAAGGCCGTGCGCTGCCGCGGTGCGCGCAACACCGCCAGCGGCCGCACCAAGGTCCGGATCGCGATGACCAGCTGGTTCGGCGAGCGCGGCACCCGCCTGGCGTGGCGGGTGCGCCGGATGCAGAACCACGGCTGCGACGTGAAGATCGTCTACGCCGTCATGGGCAATGAGGTGCTGCGCATCCTGCGCCGCGAGGGCCGACGGCCGGTGCGGATGCGCCAGATCGTCCAGGACTTCGACGGGGACGGGGTCTACGACCGCTACCTGCACATGAAGGTGCTCACCATCCGCGGGCGCTACCGCGGGGACCGCTCGGCCTGGATCACCGTCAACGGCTCGGCCAACTGGTCGCCGGCGGTGCTCAACAGCGACGAGGCGGTGCTGCGGATCAAGCGCCCCTCGGTCCTGCGCGACTACGACCGGTGGATCACCAAGCTCTACCGGCACCCGCCCGAGACCGGTCAGCTCGCGCCGCTGCTCGGCCGCCGGCTCGGCGTGCTGGACCCGTACGCCGAGATCGAGGTCGACTGACCGGCCCTGACGGGCCCTGACGGGCCGTGACCCGCGCTGACCGGGAAGCGGAGGGCCGGCGGCGCCGGACCCGCCGGGCCCTAGGCACCCGGGTCCCGTGTGGCACGGGGGGCTCTTGTTACCGTCGTGGATGCAGTTGTCCCCCCACGACCGAGCCGATTCCGGGGTGCCTCGTCGATGACCAACCGCCCGTCCCTCCCCTCCGCACGGACCTCCCTCCTCACCGCGCTCACGAGCGTCGCCGCCGTCCTCGCCCTCCTGGCCGGCCCCCTCGCGGTGCCGGCCGAGGCCGCCCGCTACACCCCACCGGCGGGGGTGAAGACCAATGACCCGCTCGGTGGGCGCGACGCCCGTCGCGCGGTGATCGGGCACGTCATCAAGTCCATCAACGCCGTGCCGCGCAAGGGCCAGATCCGCATCGCCAGCTGGAACGTCCGCAGCGACGACATCGTCGACGCGCTCATCCGCGCGCACGCCAAGCGCAAGGTCGGCGTCAAGGTCGTCATGGACCGCCTCAACGCCAACCCCGACAACCCCAACCGTGGCGTCAACCGCCTGCAGCGCGCGCTGAAGGAGGGCAACGGCTCGCGCAAGCCCTACCTGCGCAGCGGGCTGCGCAAGTGCGTGAGCGCCTGCCGCGGGCGGGGCGGCATCGCCCACTCGAAGTTCTTCCTCTTCAGCCAGGCCGGCAAGGCCCGCTGGGTGGTCATGAACGGCTCGTTCAACGCCACCGACCTCGCGGCGTACGGCCAGTGGAACGACATGTACACCGTCGTCGGCCGCAAGCCGGTCTACCAGGAGCTGCGCACGGTCTTCGCCCAGATGTGGCAGGACAAGAACGTCAAGCAGGGCTACCGGCACCGGGCATTCGGCAAGAGCCTCACCACGATGGTCTACCCCTGGCGCGGCAAGGGCACCCAGGGCGACCCGGTGCTGCGCGAGCTGTCGAAGATCTCCTGCACCGGCGCCCGCAACACCTCCTCGGGCCGGACGAAGATCCGGATCTCGATGACCTCCTGGCACGGTGAGCGCGGCAAGAAGATCGCCTGGGCGGTGCGCCGCAAGCAGAACTCCGGCTGCAACGTGAAGATCGTGTACGCCGTCGCGGGCAACGAGGTGCTCCGCATCCTTCGCCGCGAGGGCGCGAGGCCGGTGCCGCTGCGGCAGGTCACCCAGGACTTCAACGGCGACGGCGTCTACGACCGCTACCTGCACACCAAGGTGCTGACCGTGCGTGGCCACTACGGCAACGACCGCCGCGCCACCATGACCCTCAACGGCTCGGCCAACTGGTCCCCGGCGGCGCTGCCGAGCGACGAGGTGCTCATCCGGCTGCAGGCTCCGGGCGTGCTGAAGCGCTACAACGGCTTCGTCGAGCGGCTCTACCGCAACCCGCCGCCGCGCTCGCGCCCGGCCGCCGGGCGGACGGCGCGCACCGGCGCCGTGCAGCTGCCCGAGCACCTGCCCCTGGGCACGCTCGTCGACGGCGTCGACCCCTACGCCCTCATCCAGGAGGGCTGACCGGGGAGTCCCGACGCCCCGCCGCGGACGCGGTGGGGGAGGCCCGGCTGAGGCCTTCCTCACCCGTCCGAGGACGGTGGGGGCGAGTGCAGCGTGGAGTACGCTGCCGCAGACATCCACACCGTCCACAGCCAGGGGAAGCCGGTCCGAGTCCGGCGCTGACCCGCAACCGTAGGCCGACGGCCCCAGCACCACCGGGACCGCGCGGCGAGCCGGAGCACCTGCTGCGAGACGCCCGATCACACGCTGTCGAGGAACGCAGCGGGTGGCCACGCCGGGGCTCCCCGGTCGCAGCCGTCCCGCTGGCGCAGCGGGAAGGAACACATGCGCAACCCAGCTCGCCTGCTCGCCGGAGGTCTCACCGCAGCGGTGCTCTCGGCCGGCGTCCTCTCCGCCCCCGCCCACGCGGCCCCCGAGGACCGCGGTGCCCGGTGGCTCACCCAGCAGCTCACCGACGGGCTGGTCCACAACGACCAGTACGACTTCGACGACTACGGCCTGACCGCGGACGTCGCCCTCGCCCTCGACGCCGTGGGCGGCGAGGCCCGGACCGTGCGCACGATCCGCAAGGCGCTGGCCCCTCGCGTCGACAGCTGGACCACGGGTGCCGACTTCGGCTCCAGTGACGTGTACGCCGGCTCGGTCGCCAAGGCCGCCGTGCTGGCCCAGCGCGCGGGCGCCGACGCCCGCGACTTCGGCGGCACCGACCTGGTCAAGCGGCTCAACGGCCGTGTCGTCAAGAAGGGCGCGGCCGCCGGCCGGATCCAGGACCGGGGCGCGACCGACTACGCCAACACCCTCGGGCAGGCCTACGCCGCCGAGGCCCTCTCCGTCGCGCGCTCGCGGCACGCGGCAGCGGCGGTCCGCTTCCTGCTGCGCCAGCAGTGCGACGCCGGCTACTTCCGGGTCACGCTCGACGCCGTGGACGCCGCCAGCCACGGCTGCGACGCCGCGCCGCGCTCGAACGCCAAGCCCAACGTCGACGCGACCGCCGTCGCGGTGATCTCCCTCCGCGCCCTGCCCCAGAAGTCGACGAAGGTCCGCCGCGCGATCAGCTCCGCGCTCGGCTGGCTGGCCAAGCGCCCGCAGCGCGACGGCCTGTACGCCTCCGACGGCCGGCGCACCGGCAGCGACCCGAACGCGAACAGCACCGGGCTCGCCGCCTGGGCGCTGGGCGACGCCGGTCGCTGCTCGGCGGCCCAGAAGGCGGCGCGCGCCGTCGCCGGCCTCCAGCTCACCGGCTCCTACGCCGGGACGCCGCTGGCCGGCGAGAAGGGTGCGATCGCCTTCGACCGCGCCGCCGAGAAGGCCGCGCGCGACGGCATCTCGGTGGAGGAGCGCGACCAGTGGCGCCGCGCGACGGCGCAGGGCGTGCCGGGCCTGGCGTACACGTCGGGCTGCCGCTGATGCTCCGCCGCCTGCTCGCACGCACGGCCGCCGCGACCCTCGTGGTCGCGGCGGCCGGCGTGGTGACCCCCGCGTCCGCCCAGGCCGCGGCCTGCTCGAGCGACACCGGCGTCACCGCGGTCGTCGACCACAACCAGCTCGGCGGCGGCGTGCAGCAGGTGTGCGTCCCGGGCGGCGGCGGTGACACCGCGGCTGCCGTCTTCGGCGCTGCGGGGTTCCCGCTCTCCTACGCCCAGCGCGACCCCGGCTTCGTGTGCCGCGTGGGTGGCGTGCCCGCCAGCGACCCGTGCGTCAACGCCGCGCCGGCCGACGCCTACTGGGCGCTGTACTGGTCCGACGGCACGTCGGGCTCCTGGACCTACGCCTCCCTCGGTGCCGGCAGCCTCACGGTGCCCGACGGCGGCTACGTCGCGTTCTCCTGGCAGGGCTCGAGCACCAAGAGCCCGCCGAGCGCGACCCCCACGCCGCACCGGGCCCCGGCCGCTTCGCCGAGCCCCACCGCGGGCCCGACGAAGCAGCCGTCCACCGGCGGCGGGCGCTCCACCCCCACGGCGGGGCCGACCCGCGGCCCGGCCGCGGCGCCGACGACCAGCGGCTCGGCCGGTGGCGCGGCGTCGCCCTCCGCGGACGCGTCGGCGACGGCCGCCCAGGACGCAGCCGGGGGACGCGAGGACCGCAAGGCCCGCGAGGACGACGAGCGCCGCTCGGGCGACCGGCGCGCCGGTGCGTCCGGCTCGGCCTCGCCCAGCCCGTCGGAGGCCGGCTCGACGACGTACCCGGCGGTCGAGGAGGACACCGCACCCACCGCCGCCGAGCCGGACGACGACGGCCTCCCGGCCTGGGTGCCGCTCGCGTTCGTCGTGCTCCTGCTGGCCGCGGTCGCCGCGGTCGTGGCCCGCCGTCGCACGACCGGGAGGCCGTGAGCACGGCCATGACCAGAGCATGAGCACGGCGTGAGCGGGACCAGGTCGGGCGTGGCCGACGTCCGCGCGCGGGCCCGGGCGGCGCGCCTGCCGCGCGACCTCCACCCGGTCGCGTGGTACGCGTGGGCGATCGGCCTGGCGACGGCCGCCTCGTCGACGACCAACCCGCTCGTCCTGGGCCTCCTGCTCGCCGTGGCGACGCTCGTGGTCGTGAGCCGCCGCTCCGACCAGCCGTGGGCGGCGTCCTTCCGGCTCTACCTCTGGCTGGGGCTCCTCGTGCTGGTGCTGCGGGTGCTGTTCCGGGTCGTCTTCGGCGGCAGCTACCCCGGCACCGTCCTCCTGGACCTGCCGCAGGTGCCGCTCCCGGACTGGGTCCTGGGCGTCACGCTGCTCGGCCCGGTGACGCGGGAGGGCCTGCTGAGCGGGGTGTACGACGGGCTGCGGCTCGCCACGATCATCGTCTGCATCGGCGCGGCCAACGCGCTGGCCAACCCCAAGCGGCTGCTCCGCTCGGTGCCGCCGGCGCTCCACGAGGTCGGCACCGCGCTGGTCGTCGCCGTCACCGTGCTGCCCCAGCTGGCCGACAGCGTCCGGCGGGTCCGCGCCGCCCAGCAGCTGCGCGCGGGGGAGGAGCGCCGCGTCCGGGGGCTGCGGCGCGTGCTCGTGCCGGTGCTGGAGGACGCGCTCGAGCGCTCCCTGGCGCTGGCGGCCGGCATGGACGCCCGCGGGTACGGCCGGGCCCCGGGCCTCGGGAGGACCGAGCGGCGCACCACCGGGGCGTTCCTGCTGCTGGGCCTGTGCGGCATCTGCGTCGGGGTGTACGGCGTCCTCGACCGGACCGCGCCGCGTGCGCTGGCGGCCCCGATGCTGGTCCTCGGCGTGGTCGCGGCGGTGGCCGGCCTGGCCAGCGCCGGGCGGCGGGTGGAGCGCAGCCGCTACCGGCCCGACCGGTGGCGCTGGCCGGAGCTGGTCGTCGTCGCCTCCGGGGTGGCCGTCGGCGCGGTCGGCGTGTGGGCCAGCCGTAGCCAGGTCGCGATCGCCTACCCCGACCTGGCCGGCGCGCCGGAGATCAGCCTGGTCCTGCTCGTCGGCGTGCTCCTCGGAGCGCTCGCGGCGGTCGTGGCGCCGGCGCCGAGGACGGTGGCGGCGTGATCGAGCTGCGGGGCATCACGTTCAGCTACGGCGAGGGGCACCCGCCGGTGCTCGACGGCGTCGACCTGACGATCGAGGAGGGCGAGCTGCTCCTGGTGAGCGGGCCGACCGGCGTCGGGAAGTCGACGCTGCTCGGCGTCGTCACCGGCCTGGTGCCGCGGTTCTCCGGCGGCGTGCTCACCGGCGACGTGCTCCTCGACGGCACCAGCGTGGTCCAGGCGCCGCCGCGCGACCGCGCCCACGTCGTGGGGTACGTCGGCCAGGACCCCGCCGCGGGGTTCGTGACCGACACCGTGGAGGAGGAGCTCGCGTACGGCATGGAGCAGCTCGGCCTGCCGCCCGCGACGATGCGCCGCCGGGTCGAGGAGACCCTCGACCTGCTCGGCATCGCCGCGCTGCGCGACCGGGACCTGCGCACGCTCTCGGGGGGCCAGCAGCAGCGGGTCGCCATCGGGGCGGTGCTGACCATGCACCCCCGACTGCTGGTCCTCGACGAGCCCACCAGCGCCCTCGACCCCACCGCGGCCGAGGAGGTGCTCGCCACGCTGACCCGGCTCGTCCACGACCTCGGCGTGTCCGTGCTCCTGGCCGAGCACCGGCTCGAGCGCGTGGTGCCCTTCGCCGACCGGATGCTGCTGCTCGACGGCAGCGGGTCGGTCCGCGTCGGGGAGACCGCCGAGCTGCTCGAGACCTCGCCCGTCGTCCCGCCGATCGTCGAGCTCGGCCGGCTCGCCGGCTGGCACCCGCTGCCGCTGAGCGTCCGTGACGCGCGCCGACGGGCGCGCTCGCTGGTCCTGACCCCGCCCGGGGCGGAGCCCGGGACCGACCCCGGCCGGGACACCCGGTCCGGCGCCCCCCTCCTCGACGCGCGGTCGCTGACCGTGGTCCACGGCCGCACCACCGCGCTGCGCGAGGTCGACCTGCGCCTGGTCGCCGGGCGGGTGACCGGCCTGATGGGTCGCAACGGCGCCGGGAAGTCCTCGCTGCTGTGGGCGCTGCAGGGCAGCCGCCGCCGGCACGCCGGCACGGTCGACGTCGCGGGGCAGGACCCCGCCCGCCTGGGCCCGGCCGAGCGCCGGGCCGCGGTGGGGCTGCTGCCCCAGGACGCCGCCGACCTGCTGTACCTCGAGACCGTCGCCGAGGAGTGCGCCGCGGGCGGCCCGACCACCCGCGGGATCCTCGACTCCCTCGTGCCCGGTGTCCCCGACGACGCCCATCCCCGTGACCTCTCCGAAGGCCAGCGGCTCGCGCTCGCGCTGTCGCTGGTGCTGGCCGCCCGGCCCCGGGTGCTGCTGCTCGACGAGCCGACGCGCGGGCTGGACTACGCGGCCAAGGAGGTCCTGGCCGCGACGCTGCGCCGCCTCGCCGCCGACGGCCGGGCGGTGCTGGTCGCGACGCACGACGTGGAGTTCGTCGCCCAGGCTGCCGACGACGTGGTGGTGCTGGCCGAGGGAGAGGTGGTCTCGGACGGCCCGGCACGCCGCGTGCTCGCGGAGTCGCCGTCCTTCGCCCCGCAGGTGGCCAAGGTGCTCGGGCCGCCGTGGCTGCGGGTCGACGAGGTCGCCCGGGCCCTGGAGCCGGCGTGAGCGGCGCAGGCTCGACGGCGGCGGTCCGCGTCTCCCGCCGCTCGGCGCTCGTCCTGTCCGTGGCGTCCCTGGCGGGGCTGATGATGCTGTGCTGGCCGCTGCTGCTGCAGTCGCCGGGCGAGGCCCGCGTCGACCCGCCGTTCCTGTTCCTGGCCCTGCTGCCGGTCGTGGTGGTGGTCGTGCTCGCCGAGCTGACCGAGGGCGGGCTCGACGCCCGGGTGCTGGCCGTCCTCGGCGTGCTGAGCGCGGTCCAGGCCGTGCTGCGCGCCGTCTCCGCCGGCACGGCGGGCGTGGAGCTGGTCTTCTTCCTGCTCGTGCTGGCCGGGCGGGTCTTCGGGCCCGGTTTCGGATTCGTGCTCGGGTGCACGTCGCTGTTCACCTCGGCGCTGATGACCGCCGGCGTCGGGCCGTGGCTGCCGTTCCAGATGATGTGCGCGGCCTGGCTGGGGATGGGCGCGGGCCTGCTGCCCCGCCGGGTGCGGGGGCGCTGGGAGATCGCGATGCTGGCGGCGTACGGCGTGCTGGCGGCGTACCTCTTCGGCGCGCTGATGAACCTCTCGTCGTGGCCGTTCCTGCTCGGCGTGCAGGTGCCCGGTCACGAGGGGTCGCTGGCCTTCGTGCCGGGCGCGCCGGTGCTCGACAACCTCGCGACGTTCGCGCGGTACACCCTGCTCACCTCGACCGGCAGCTTCGACACCGGCCGTGCCGTGACCAACGCGGTCGCGATCGTGCTGCTCGGCCCCGCGGTGCTCACCACGCTGCGGCGGGCGGCCCGGCGCGCGACCGTCGTCGGCGAGGTCCGCCGGGTGGACGGGGCGGAGGCCGAGCCGCCGGTCAGGGCCTGAGCGCCAGGATCCGGTCGTCGCCCTCGACGGGCTCGCCGCGGCCGTCGCGGTTGCTCGTGCTCAGCCACAGGACGCCGTCGGGCGAGACCGCGACCGTGCGCATCCGGCCGTGCTCGCCGACGAGGAACGCCTCGGGCTCCCCGGCCTCGCCGCCCTCGACGGGCACCCGCCACAGGCGCTCGCCGCGCAGGGCCGCGAGGTAGAGGTGGCCGTCGAGGAACGCCAGTCCGGAGGGCGAGGCCTCGTCGGTGCGCCACTGCACCTCCGGGTCGACGAACTCTCCGCTCGGCCCGCCCTCGATGTCGCCCTCGGCGCGGCCTTCGACCTCGGGCCAGCCGTAGTTGCGACCCTTCTCGACGAGGTTCAGCTCGTCCCACGTGCTGTCGCCGAACTCCGAGGCCCACAGCCGGCCGTCCGCGTCGAACGCCAGGCCCTGCACGTTGCGGTGGCCCCACGACCAGACGGGGGAGTCGAAGGGGTTGCCGGGCGCCGGGTCGCCCTCGGTCGTGATCCGCAGGATCTTGCCGCCGAGGTCGTCACGGTCCTGGGAGCGCGACTCCTCGCCGCCCTCGCCGGTGGAGACGTAGAGGTGCCCGTCGGGGCCGAACAGCAGCCGCCCGCCGTCGTGGATGAACCCGTTGGGGATGCCGGTGAGGACGTCCTCGGTCGCGCCGAGCCGGTCGCCGCGCAGCTGCGCGCGCACGACGCGGTTGTCCTCCGCGGTGGAGACGTAGAGGTAGACCAGCCGGTCCTCGGCGAAGTCCGGGGAGACCGCGACGCCCAGGAGGCCGGCCTCGCCCTGGGGGGCGGCCGCGTCGATCGTGCCGAGCTCGGTGACGTCGCCGTCCTCGGTCACGCGGAGCACGCGGGTGGTGTCGCGCTCGGTGACGACGGCGTCGCCGTCGGGCAGGAAGTCGATGCCCCACGGGGCCTCGAGGCCGGTCACGACCGTGCCCGTCACCGTCGGTCGCGCGGAGGTCCCGCCCGCGCCGGCGCCGCCGTCGGGGGTCCCGCTCGCGCTCCCACCGGGGCTTCCACCGGGGCTCCCACCGGAGGAGGGTCGCGACGACGGGCTCGCCGGGGCGGTCCCGGTGACGTCGACGTCGACCTCGTTGCCGCCCTGGCCGCACCCGGCGAGCACGAGCGGGGCGAGCAGCGCGCCGGCGGCGTACGCCGCGAGGCGGCGGGTCGGCCGGCGCACGTCAGGCGGCCTTCTCGCTCGAGACCCGGGCCACCAGGTCGACCAGCAGCCGGTGCACCTCGTCGGGGTGCTCCATCTGGATGAAGTGGGAGCCCTCGAGCTCCACGTAGGTCCCGTCCGCCACGCGCTCGGCCGCGCTCGCCATGTGCCGGGCCCCGGCCAGCAGGTCCCACCGGCCCGCGACGAAGACGCACGGCACGCCCACCCGGCTCAGCGGCACGCGCCGGTGCCGGGAGGTGGTCAGCGCCATGTGGAAGTACCAGTCGACGGGGGTGGTGAGGAACTGCCGGACCGCCGCGGCGGTGAGCTGCGGGTCGGCCACCGGGAACATGAACCCGCTGTGGCTGAGCACGTCGACGGTCCGCTCGCCGACCGGCAGCCGCGTCGTGACCGGCGTGACCGCCCGGCCGGCGAGCCGGACGGCGCGGGAGATGCCCGTCGTCACCAGACGGGCGGCGACGCGGGGGAGCCGCAGGGGACCGAGCATGGTGGCGAAGGTGTCGCCGGGGACGCCGGCGACCGCGAGGATCCCGCCGACCCGCTCGGGGTGGTCCACGGCCAGCTGGAAGGCGGTGTTGACGCCGATGGACCAGCCCATCACCACGACCCGGTCCAGGCCGAAGTGGTCCATGACCGACAGCGCGTCCTCGACCAGCTCGTCGACGCCGCAGGCGTCGGCGCGCGCCGGCCGGTCCGAGCCGCCGGTGCCGCGGTGGTTCCACGACACGACCCGCACCCCGCAGCCGGGGGCGAGCAGCGCGGGCCAGGCGAAGGCGCTGGTGCCGAGGCCGTTGCACAGCAGCACCGCGGGTCCGGCGAGCCGGCCCTCGGGGTCGTTCGTCCAGGCCCGCAGCCGGGTGCCGTCGTCGGAGAGCACGTCGGTGAAGGCGACGGTGGCGGGAGGCGCGGGCGCAGTGCGGGCGGCGGGCTGCATGCAGCCAGGGTGCCAGAGCGCCGCGAGGGCGGGGTGGTGGACGAGCCCGCCGGCCCGGCGAGGGCCGGACCGGCGGGCTCAGCCGTGAGCGGCGCGCCGGACCGGAGTCGCCGGCACGACCGTCCCCGCCAGGGCGGCGAGGAAGTCCTCCACGTCGTCGCGCTCGGCACGTCGTCGGGCCAGCGCGGTGGAGGCGACCATGGCGTTGCGCCGGGCCCGCAGCTGGGACTCCTCCGGCCACGTGCGGACCCGGTGGACGAGGGTCGGCAGCAGCGGGAGCAGGGAGCTGGGGGCCATGGCTCGACGCTAGGAGCGGCCCGCGACGCAGAGGTCACTGCCGTGTGACGTTCCGGTGAACTGGTCCAGACACCGCGGGCGGTACGCCGGTGCTCAGTCCGGGACCGGCTCCGCGAGCGTCCGCCCCGACCGGGTCGCGCCGACGCTGGCGACGACGACGCAGGCCATCGCGACCCACTGGACGGGGGCGAGCAGCTCGCCGAGCACCACGATGCCGGCGAGCGCCGCCGCGGCCGGCTCCAGCGACATCAGCACGCTGAACACCGACGGCTTGATCGACCGCAGCGCGACCAGCTCGCAGGTGTACGGCACCACGGAGCTGAGCAGGCCGACCAGCGCCCCGAGGAGCACCACGTGGAGGTCGGCCAGCTGGTCGCCGTACCTCCCCAGCGCCAGCGGCGAGAGCAGCAGGGTCGCGACGACGCTGGCCACCGCCAGCCCGTCGAGGCCGCGCCAGCGGGCGCCGGTCTCCGCGCTGAGCAGGATGTACGCCGCCCACGCGGCGCCGGCGAGGACCGCGAAGGCCACGCCGGCGAGGTCGAGGTCGGAGCGCTCGAAGCCGAGCAGCAGCACGCCGAGGCCGGCCAGCCCCACCCAGGCGAGGTCGCGCAGCCTGCGCGAGCCCAGCACCGCCAGGGTCAGCGGGCCGACGAACTCGATGGTGACCGCGAGCCCGAGCGGGATGCGCTGGAAGGACTGGTAGATCGCCCAGTTCATCAGCCCCAGCGAGGCGCCGTACCCCAGGACGACCAGCCAGTCCTGCCGGCTCTTGCCGCGCAGCACCGGCCGGGCCACGAGCACGAGGACCACGGCGCTGGTCACCAGCCGCAGCCAGACGATGGTGGTGGGGGAGACCTCGTCGAACAGGCTCTTCGCCACCCCCGCTCCCAGCTGGACCGAGGCGATGCCGACCAGGACGAGCCAGACCGGCGAGACCCCCCGCAGGGGCGCGGCGGCGACGCGTGAGCCGGGCGATGAGTTCGGCTGCGTCACCGGGTCAAGGTAGGGGACCGGTCGACGGCGGAAGGAGCGGGGATGGCTCGCGGGACGATCCTGATGGTGGGCACGCGCAAGGGGCTCTGGCTCGGGCGCTCGGACGAGGCGCGGAAGGACTGGGAGTTCACCGGCCCGCACTTCGACATGGAGGAGGTCTACTCCTGCATGGTCGACACCCGCGGCGAGCGGCCCCGGCTCCTCGCCGGGGCGTCGTCGAGCTGGCTGGGGCCGCAGGTGCGCCGGTCCGACGACCTCGGCGCGACGTGGGAGGAGACGCCGGGCGGCGCGGTCCGCTTCCCCGACGACGTCGACGCGAGCGTCGAGCGGATCTGGCAGCTGACCCCCGGCCCCGACCCCGGGTCGGTGTGGGCCGGCACGGAGCCGGGCGCGGTCTTCCGCTCCCACGACGGCGGCGAGACCTTCGCCCTCGAGCGGGCGCTGTGGGACCACCCGCACCGGTCGGAGTGGGGGGAGGGGTTCGGCGGCCAGGCCTTCCACACCGTGCTCCCGCACCCGACCGACCCGGCCTCGGTCACCGTCGCGATCTCGACCGGCGGGGTCTACCAGACCTCGGACGGCGGCGCGTCGTGGCAGCCGCGGAACACCGGCATCCGGGCGGACTTCCTGCCCGAGGGCCAGCAGTACCCCGAGCTCGGCCAGTGCGTCCACAAGGTGGCCCGGCACCCGGCGCGGCCCGAGCGGCTCTACCTGCAGAACCACGGCGGCGTCTACCGCTCGGACGACCACGCCGCGACCTGGGTGTCGATCGCCGACGGGCTGCCCGCCGACTTCGGGTTCCCGGTCGTGGTGCACCCCCAGGAGCCCGACACCGTCTTCCTCTTCCCCCTCAGCGCGGGCTTCGGCCGCTACCCGACCGACGGCCGGGCCCGGGTCTGGCGCTCGCGCGACGCCGGGGAGACCTGGGAGGAGCTCGGCGATGGTCTGCCGGACCGGTTCTTCGTGGGCGTCATGCGCGACGCGATGTGCGCCGACGACCACGAGCGGACCGGGCTCTACCTCGGTGCGCGCAACGGCGCGGTGTGGGGCTCGGCGGACGGCGGTGACACCTGGCGCTGCGTGGTGGCAGACCTGCCCGACGTGATGGTGGTGCGCGCGGCGGTCGTCTGACATCTCACACCGGTTGAGACCCGACGGGCCGCGGCGGCGCCCGCGACTAGGCTGGCCCGCATGACCGAGCAGGACCCGAAGCCCACCACGCCCGACATCAAGCCCCGCTCCCGCGACGTCACCGACGGCCTCGAGCGGGCCGCGGCGCGCGGCATGCTCCGGGCGGTCGGCATGGGCGACGACGACTGGGAGAAGCCCCAGATCGGCGTCGCCTCGAGCTGGAACGAGATCACCCCCTGCAACCTGTCCCTCGACCGCCTCGCGAAGGCCGCCAAGAACGGCGTGCACGCGGCGGGCGGCTTCCCGATGGAGTTCGGGACCATCTCGGTCTCCGACGGCATCTCCATGGGCCACGAGGGCATGCACTACTCGCT
This sequence comes from Nocardioides sp. NPDC092400, assembly GCF_040684155.1. Lineage (NCBI taxonomy): Bacteria > Bacillati > Actinomycetota > Actinomycetes > Propionibacteriales > Nocardioidaceae > Nocardioides > Nocardioides sp. NPDC092400. Next base: position 606,955 of record NZ_JBFBFJ010000001.1, read on the forward strand.
GGTCTCCCGCGAGGTCATCGCGGACTCCGTCGAGGTCGTGATGAGTGCGGAGCGGCTCGACGGCTCGGTGCTGCTCGCCGGCTGCGACAAGTCGCTGCCCGGGATGATGATGGCCGCCGCGCGGCTGGACCTCTCCAGCGTCTTCCTCTACGCCGGCTCGATCATGCCGGGCAACGTCGACGGTCGCGACGTCACGATCATCGACGCGTTCGAGGCCGTCGGAGCCTGCCTGGCCGGCAAGATCTCCCGCGAGGAGGTCGACAAGGTCGAGCGCGCCATCTGCCCCGGCGAGGGCGCCTGCGGCGGCATGTACACCGCCAACACGATGGCCGCGGTCGCCGAGGCCATCGGCATGTCGCTGCCCGGGTCCGCCGCGCCGCCGGCCGTGGACCGCCGCCGCGACGGCTACGCCCACAAGTCCGGCGAGGCCGTGGTCAACCTGCTGCGCAAGGGCATCACCGCGCGCCAGATCATGACCAAGGAGGCGTTCGAGAACGCCATCACCGTCGTGATGGCGCTCGGCGGCTCGACCAACGCCGTCCTGCACCTGCTCGCCATGGCCCGCGAGGCCGAGGTCGACCTGACCATCGACGACTTCAACCGGATCGGCGACAAGGTCCCGCACCTGGGCGACCTCAAGCCGTTCGGCAAGTACGTCATGTACGACGTCGACAAGGTCGGCGGCATCCCGGTCGTCATGAAGGCGCTGCTCGACGCGGGCCTCATGCACGGCGACTGCCTGACGGTCACCGGCAAGACGCTGGCCGAGAACCTCGCCGAGCTCGCGCCCCCGGCCCTCGACGACGACGTCATCCGCAGCCTCGACCGCCCGATCCACGCCACCGGCGGCCTGACCATCCTCAAGGGCTCGCTGGCCCCCGAGGGCGCGGTCGTGAAGTCGGCGGGCTTCGACGAGTCGGTCTTCACCGGCACCGCCCGGGTCTTCGACGGCGAGCGCGCGGCGATGGACGCCCTCGCCGAGGGCCGCATCGTCGCCGGCGACGTGGTGGTCATCCGCTACGAGGGCCCCAAGGGCGGCCCCGGCATGCGCGAGATGCTCGCCATCACCGGCGCGATCAAGGGCGCGGGCCTCGGCAAGGACGTCCTGCTCCTGACCGACGGCCGGTTCTCCGGCGGCACGACCGGCCTCTGCGTCGGCCACGTCGCCCCGGAGGCCGTCGACGGCGGTCCGATCGCCTTCGTCCGCGACGGCGACACCATCACCCTCGACGTGCTCAACCGCAGCCTCGAGGTCGAGATCGACGACCTCGAGGCCCGCAAGGTCGGCTGGGAGCCCAATGCGCCCAAGTACACCCGCGGCGTCCTCGGCAAGTACGCCGCGACCGTCCGCTCCGCCGCGCACGGCGCGGTCACCAGCTGACCGGGGTGACCCGGGGGACCGGGGCCGGGCAGCTCGGTCGCGAGCTGCTCGGCTTCGGGCCGCACGCCGGCGCCCACCGCGTCGCGGCGCGGGCCGGCGTCTCGGTGCTCGTGCCGCTCCTCGTGCTGCTGGCGGCCGGGCGGCTGGAGTGGTCGATCTACGCCACCTTCGGGGCGTTCACCGCGCTCTACGGCCGCGAGCGCGTCGGCCCGCTGCGGGTGCGGCTGCAGACCGAGGTCGGCGTCCTGCTGACCGCCGTCGTCGCCGTCGGCACCCTGGTCGGCTCCTCCGAGCACCGGGCCTGGCTCGCCGTCCCCACGGCGGCGCTTCTGACGATCGGCGCGGCCGTCCTCTCCGACCGGCAGCACTGGCACCCGCCCGGCGCGCTGTTCCCGGTCTTCGCGCTCACCGCCTGCGCCTCGATCCCCGGCGAGCCCTCCGACGCCCTCGTGGCGCTCCTCGTCGCCGGCTGCTCCGCGGCGTTCTCGCTGCTGGTGGGGAACCTCGGCGCCTGGCTGCGGCGCCGTCGCGCGACGTACGCCGCCGCCGACCGCCCGTCCGGCGCCCCGGGCGCCCGGGCGGCGAGCCCGACCACCGGGCTGTGGCGGCACGTGCTGCCCAGTGGTGTCGCGGTGCTGCTCGCCGGCAGCGTGGCGACCGGGGTCGGCATCGGCCACCCCTACTGGGCGATGGTCTCCGCGGTCGTCCCGCTCGCGGCCGCCGACCCGCTGCGCCAGCTCGTGCGCGGCCTGCACCGCCTGCTCGGCACCGGCGTCGGCCTCGCGCTCGCGGGGGCGCTCCTGGCGCTCGACCTCGGGCCGCTCGCCACCGTGCTGGCGGTCGTCGCGCTGCAGGTCGCCGCCGAGCTGCTCGTCGGCCGCAACTACGCGCTCGCGCTGGTGGTCATCACGCCCCTGGCCCTGCTGATGGTGCACCTCGTCTCGCCGGTGCCGACCTCCGAGCTGCTCGTCGACCGCGGGACCGAGACGCTCGTCGGCGTGGTCATCGGGCTGGCCGTCGGGTGGCTCGCCCGCCGGGTGGGGTCGGCCCGCGCCGCCGGCTGAGGAGACGGTGTCGGCGCCGGCTGCCAGGATCGCCGCATGGACCAGCGGATCAGCTTCGTGACCCTGGCCGTGGCCGACCTCGCCGCGAGCCGGGCGTTCTACTGCGACGGCCTGGGGTGGACGCCGGCGCTCGAGGTGCCCGACGACGTGGTGATGATCGAGGTGGGGGAGCACCTCGTGCTCTCGCTGTGGGTGCGCTCGGCCTTCGAGGCCGAGGTGGGTCCGCTCGCCACCGGACCGGGCGTCGCGCCGTTCGCGCTGGCCCACAACGTCGCGACCCCCGCGGAGGTCGACGCGGTGCTCGACACCGCCCGCGCGGCGGGCGCCGACCCGGTGAGCGGGGCGACCGAGCGCCCGTGGGGCGGGTACACCGGCTACTTCGCAGACCCGGACGGCCACCGCTGGGAGGTCGCCTGGAACCCCGGCCCGATCGGGCAGCGCGTGCTGCCCTGAGCCCTCGGGTACGAGAGCACGAGACGGATCCCCCTGCAGCGGAAGGTGTCGCCCGTGACCGACCCACGAGACCGTCCCGCGGCGGGCGCGCCCGGTGACCGCACCCGGCTGTCCGGCCGCGACCTCGAGGCCGAGCAGCTCGCCGACTGGCGGGTGATGTTCGAGCAGCTGCACGCCCGGTTCGCCACCGGTGACTTCGCGACCGGGCTCCGGCTCGTCGCGGCCATCGGCGAGGCGGCCGAGGAGATGGACCACCACCCCGACGTCGAGCTGACGTACGGCGCCGTCGTGGTGCGGACGTGGAGCCACGACGTCGGCGCGGTGACCCGGCGCGACGTACGCCTCGCCCGGGCGGTCAGCGACGCGGCCGGCCGCCTCGGCGCGACCGCGGAACCGCACCGGCTCTCGGTCCTCGAGCTGGCGCTGGACACCCACGACCTCGACGAGGTGCGGCCGTTCTGGGCGGCGGTGCTGGGCTACGAGCCCGTCGACGACCCCGACGAGCTCCGCGACCCGCTGGGCCACGGCCCCACCCTGTGGTTCCAGGAGTCCGGCCCCCGCCGGCCCGGCGACGTCGAGCAGCGCTTCCACCTCGACGTGCGCGTCCCGCCCGAGGTCGCCGAGCAGCGGGTACGCGCGGCGGTCGAGGCCGGCGGCACCCTCGTCGACGACGGCCCGGCCCCGCGCTTCTGGGTGCTCGCCGACGCTCAGGGCAACCGCGCCTGCATCACCACCTGGCTGGGCCGCGAGGACTGAGCACGCGTGAGTTTCAGCGGCCCACCGGGAGATCAAGCGGCCGGCCGCTGAAACTCCCGGATGGCCGCTGAAACTTCAGCGGCCCACCGCCAGGTTCGTCGGCCGGCCGCTGAACTTGCGCCCATCGCACCCTCACCCGGCCCAACATGTGGGATTCGTGTCCCGTATGCTGGGACGGCAGTCGGGTCCGGGTGACGGGCGCGGGGGCGGGCGGCTACCGTGGTGGCATGCGCCAGGACCTCCTTGTACGCACGCGACGCGTGGGCTGAGCCGAACCGGCTCCGCCAGCGCGTCACCCCTCGCCGCCTGCGGCCGAGGGGTTTTTTGTTGGCCATGCACCACCAGCACCACCACTGAACGGGGAAGCGAGAAGATGACCGAGCAGATCACAGGCGCCCAGAGCCTGGTCGCGTCGCTGGAGGCAGCCGGCGTCACCGACGTCTTCGGCATCCCGGGCGGCGCGATCCTCCCGGCCTACGACCCGCTGCTGGACTCCAGCATCCGCCACATCCTGGTCCGCCACGAGCAGGGTGCGGGCCACGCGGCGCAGGGGTACGCCGCCGCGACCGGCCGGGTCGGCGTGTGCATGGCGACCTCCGGGCCGGGCGCGACCAACCTGGTCACGCCGATCGCGGACGCCCACATGGACTCCGTGCCGATGGTGGCCGTGACCGGCCAGGTCGGCGCGTCGATGATCGGGACGGACGCCTTCCAGGAGGCCGACATCCGCGGCATCACGATGCCGATCACCAAGCACAACTTCCTCGTCACCGACCCGGCCGAGATCCCGCAGCGCGTGGCCGAGGCGTTCCACATCGCCTCCACCGGCCGCCCCGGCCCGGTCCTCGTCGACGTCGCCAAGTCCGCGCTTGAGGCGATGACGACGTTCCGTTGGCCCACCGAGCTGCACCTGCCCGGCTACCGCCCGGTGACCAAGCCGCACGCCAAGCAGATCCGCGAGGCGGCCAAGCTGATCCTCGAGTCGCGCCGCCCGGTGCTGTACGTCGGCGGCGGCACGGTCCGCGCCGGCGCCTCGGCCGAGCTGCGGGCGCTGGCCGAGCTCACCGGCATGCCGGTGGTGACCACCCTCATGGCACGCGGTGCGTTCCCCGACAGCCACCCCCAGCACCTCGGCATGCCCGGCATGCACGGCTCGGTCTCGGCGGTCGCGGGCCTGCAGAAGTCCGACCTGATCATCAGCCTGGGTGCCCGCTTCGACGACCGGGTCACCGGTCGGCTCGACTCCTTCGCGCCGAACGCCAAGGTCGTCCACGCCGACATCGACCCCGCCGAGATCGGCAAGAACCGCCACGCCGACGTCCCGATCGTGGGCGACTGCCGCGAGGTCATCGCCGACCTGCTCGCCGTCCTGCGGGCCGAGGCCGACGCCGGCCACACCGGGGACTTCGAGGCGTGGGCGGAGTTCCTCTCCGGGATCAAGCGCCGCTACCCGCTGGGCTACGAGGCGCCCGCCGACGGCAGCCTCGCGCCGCAGTACGTCATCGAGCGGCTCGGCCAGATCGCCGGCCCGGACACGATCTACACCTCCGGGGTGGGCCAGCACCAGATGTGGGCTGCGCAGTTCATCGGCTACGAGAAGCCGCGCACCTGGCTGAACTCCGGCGGCCTCGGCACGATGGGCTACTCGGTCCCCGCGGCCATGGGAGCAAAGGTCGGCGCCCCGGACACCACTGTCTGGGCCATCGACGGCGACGGCTGCTTCCAGATGACCAACCAGGAGCTCGCCACCTGCGCGATCAACGACATCCCGATCAAGGTCGCGATCGTCAACAACGAGTCGCTCGGCATGGTCCGGCAGTGGCAGACGCTCTTCTACAACGAGCGCTACTCCAACACCGACCTGCACTCCAAGCGGATCCCCGACTTCGTCAAGCTCGCCGAGGCCTACGGCTGCGTCGGCCTCTCCTGCGAGACCCCGGCCGACGTCGACTCGATCATCGAGAAGGCGATGTCGATCAACGACGTCCCGGTCGTGGTCGACTTCCGCGTCAACCGCGACTCGATGGTGTGGCCGATGGTCGCCGCCGGCAAGAGCAACGACGAGATCAAGTACGCACGTGACCTCGCACCCGACTTCGACCGGGTCGAGGACGACTGGGAGGTCCGACCGGCATGAGCGAGCGGAGCGAGCGAATCATTCAAGACAGCGCAACCGGAGCCTCGTCGGCGCCCGGAGCGAAGCGAGGACGTCGATGAGCAAGCACACCCTGAGCGTCCTGGTGGAGGACAAGCCCGGTGTCCTGGCCCGGATCGCCGGCCTGTTCAGCCGCCGCGGCTTCAACATCGACTCCCTCGCCGTGGGCCCCACCGAGCACGCCGACGTCTCGCGGATGACCATCGTCGTCAACGTCGAGTCGTCCCCGCTGGAGCAGGTGACCAAGCAGCTCAACAAGCTGGTCGAGGTCATCAAGATCGTCGAGCTCGACCCGACCGCATCGGTCGACCGCGAGCTCGTCCTGGTCAAGGTCGCCGCCACCGCGGACACCCGGGGCCAGGTGCTCGACACCGTCCAGCTCTTCCGCGCGAAGGTCATCGACGTGGCCCCCGACGCGGTCACCATCCAGATCACCGGGAACGCCGGGAAGATCGCGGACTTCCTGCGGGTGCTCGAGCCCTTCGGCATCCGCGAGCTCGTCCAGTCCGGGATGGTCGCCATCGGCCGCGGCTCTCGGTCGATCTCCGAGCGGAACCTGCGGCCGGTCACCCCGGCCCGCCCGGCCGCCGGCTGACCGACGTACCTCGGCAGCGCCCCGGCGCCAGCAGCACCCACCAGACCAGCAGCACCGACACCCACTGCCGCCAACCGGCAGGACCCAACCAGAAGGAGAAGCCCCCGTGGCTGAGATGTTCTACGACGACCACGCCGACCTGTCCCTGATCCAGGGCAAGAACGTGGCCGTCATCGGCTACGGCAGCCAGGGCCACGCCCACGCGCTGTCGCTCCGCGACTCCGGTGTCGACGTGCGCGTCGGCCTGCAGCCCGACTCCAAGAGCCGCGCCAAGGCCGAGGCCGAGGGCCTCCGCGTCGTCACGCCGGCCGAGGCCGCGGAGGAGGCCGACGTCATCGTCATCCTCGCCCCCGACCAGCACCAGCGGAAGCTCTACTCCGAGGAGATCGCCCCGAGCCTCACCGAGGGCGACACCCTGGTCTTCGGCCACGGCTTCAACATCCGCTTCGGCTACATCACCCCGCCCGAGGGCGTCGACGTCTTCATGGTCGCCCCCAAGGGCCCGGGCCACCTCGTCCGCCGCGAGTACGTCGACGGGCGCGGCGTGCCGGTGCTCGTCGCCGTCGAGAAGGACGCCTCGGGCACGGCCTGGGACCTCGCGCTCTCCTACGCCAAGGCCATCGGCGGCCTGCGCGCCGGCGGCATCAAGACCACCTTCACCGAGGAGACCGAGACCGACCTGTTCGGCGAGCAGGCCGTCCTGTGCGGCGGCGCCTCGCAGCTGGTGCAGTACGGCTTCGAGGTCCTCACCGAGGCCGGCTACCAGCCGGAGGTCGCCTACTTCGAGTGCCTCCACGAGCTGAAGCTGATCGTCGACCTGATGTACGAGGGCGGCATCGCCAAGCAGCGCTGGTCGGTCTCCGACACCGCCGAGTTCGGTGACTACGTCTCGGGCCCGCGGGTCATCGACGAGCGCGTCAAGGAGAACATGAAGGGCGTGCTCGCCGACATCACCAACGGCGCGTTCGCCGAGCGGTTCATCACCGACCAGGAGAACGGCTCGCCGGAGTTCAAGAAGTTCCGCGAGCAGGGCGAGCAGCACCCGATCGAGCAGACCGGTCGCGAGCTGCGCAAGCTCATGGCGTGGGTCAAGAGCCACGACTCGGACTACACCGAGGGCACCGCCACCCGCTGACGCGGCAGCACCCCCGGCAGCACCAGGAACAAACGCGGGCAGGCGGCGCGTTCCGGGTCTCATGCGCATCGAGATCTGGAGCGACGTCGTCTGCCCGTGGTGCTACGTGGGCAAGCGCCGTCTGGAGAAGGCCCTGGCCGGCTTCGAGCACCGGGACGCCGTCGAGGTCGTCTACCGGTCCTTCGAGCTCGACCCGTCCGCCCCGCAGCACGGGCACGAGTCGACCCTGAGCCAGCTGGCCAAGAAGTACGGCCAGTCCGAGGACCAGATGCGCGCCGGCATGCAGTCGCTCATCGAGACGGCCGCCGGCGAGGGTCTGGACATGAAGCTCTTCGACAACGTCCACACCAACACCGTCGACGCCCACCGGCTGCTGCACCTCGCGCTCGAGACCGGCGGCCCGGCGCTGCAGCGCGAGCTCAAGGAGCAGCTGCTCGCGGCGTACTTCCTGCGCGCCGAGGACGTCGGGGACCACGACGTGCTCCGGGCCGCGGCCCGCACCGCCGGGCTCACCGAGGCGGCGGGCGGCGAGCGCGTGGACGCGGTCCTCGCGGGCCAGGAGTACGCCGACGCGGTCGCCGCCGACGTCGCCCAGGCGCGGGCGTACGGCGCCACGGGCGTGCCGTTCTTCGTCGTCGACCAGCGCTACGGCGTCTCGGGCGCCCAGCCGACCGAGGTGTTCGAGCAGGTCCTCGCCACGGCCTGGGCCGACGCCCACCCGGTCCTGCAGACCGTCGGCGGCGACGCCGGCGCCTGCGGCCCCGACGGCTGCCCGATCTGAGCCGACTCCTCAGGGGATCCCGGTACCTCTCAGGGGATGCAACCCCTGAGGAGTGCCGGAATCCCCGGGGCCCCGGGGATTCCGACAGGCCCCGCCGCGGACCCCGGAGCCCTGTGACCCGGCGCACTTAGGCAGACCTAAGAATCGGGCGTAGGATCGCGGCTCGTGCTCGCCAACTACCTGATCGGCCTCCGCGAGGGCCTCGAGGCCGCGCTCGTGGTGAGCATCCTCGTGGCGTACCTCGTCAAGACCGACCGGCGCCACCTCCTCGGCCGGATCTGGGCCGGCGTCGCGCTCGCGGTGGGCGTGAGCCTGGCCTTCGGGGCGATCCTGACGTTCGGGCCGCGAGGGCTGACCTTCGAGGCCCAGGAGCTGATCGGCGGCACGCTGTCGATCATCGCCGTCGGCTTCGTCACCTGGATGATCTTCTGGATGGCGCGCGCCGCCCGCTCGCTGAGCGGGGAGCTGCGCGGTCAGATCGACCGGGCCGCCGAGGGCAGCCGCTGGTCGCTGGTGGTCGTCGCCGTCCTCGCGGTCGGCCGCGAGGGGCTCGAGACCGCCCTGTTCCTGTGGGCCGCCACCAAGGCCGGCACCCGCGATGCCGGGGGAGCGGTCACCCCCACCTGGGAGCCGCTGCTCGGCGCCGCGCTCGGCATCGCGACCGCGGTGGCGCTCGGCTGGCTGATCTACCGCGGTGCGATCACCATCAACCTCACCCGGTTCTTCACCTGGACCGGTGCCTTCCTGATCCTCGTCGCCGCCGGCGTGCTGTCGTACGGCGTGCACGACCTGCAGGAGGCGCGCTTCCTGCCGGGCCTGCACGACCTGGCCTTCGACGTCTCCGCGACCATCGACCCCGGCAGCTGGTACGCCGCCCTGCTCAAGGGCATCTTCAACTTCTCCCCGGCCACGACCTGGCTCGAGGCCGCCGCCTGGCTGGCGTACGCCGTGCCGGCCATGACGCTCTTCCTGCTCGGCGTCCGCCGACGCACGCGCCCCGTCCGCCCCGGACCCGAACTGCAGAAGGACCCGACCCATGCGTAGGACCCTCGTCGCCGCCGTGCTGCTCACGGCCCCCGTGCTGGCCGCCTGCACGGAGAACACCGACGCCGCCTCCACCGAGGGCGGCGGCGACCCGCGCGCGCTCGCGGTCACCTCCTCCGACGAGGCCTGCGAGGTCTCGGCCACCGAGGCCCCGGCCGGCACGCTCACCTTCGACGTCACCAACGCCGGCTCGCAGGTGACCGAGTTCTACCTGCTGGGGGAGGACGGCCTGCGCATCGTCGGCGAGGTCGAGAACGTCGGCCCGTCGCTGAGCCGCCAGCTCGTCGTCAACGCCCCGGCCGGCACCTACGTCACCGCCTGCAAGCCCGGCATGGCCGGGGAGGGCATCCGCGCCGACTTCACCGTGACCGGGTCCGACGACGACGTCGAGGTCAGCACCGACGACCAGGAGCTGGTCGCCACCGCCCAGCAGAACTACCAGGCCTACGTGCGCGACCAGTCCGACCAGCTGCTGGTGCGGACGCGCGAGTTCGTGGAGCTCTACGAGGCCGGCGAGGACGACCGGGCCCGGGCCCTGTACCCCGTGGCGCGCACCCACTGGGAGCGGATCGAGACGGTCGCGGAGTCCTTCGGCGACCTCGACCCCCAGATGGACGCGCGGGAGGCCGACCTCGAGCCCGGCCAGGAGTGGACCGGCTGGCACCGGATCGAGAAGGACCTGTGGCCGGGCCGGGCCGAGCGCTACACGCCGCTGACGGCCAAGCAGCGCGCGACGTACGCCCAGGACCTGCTCGCCAACACCGAGACGCTGGACCAGCGGATCGGCGAGCTGGAGTTCACCGTCGACCAGATCGCCAACGGCTCGCGCGGCCTGCTCGAGGAGGTCGCCACCGGCAAGGTGACCGGCGAGGAGGAGTACTGGTCGCGCACCGACCTCTACGACTTCCAGGCCAACGTCGACGGCGCCCGCGTCGGGTACGAGGGCGTGAAGCCGCTGCTGGCGGAGAAGGACCCCGAGCTCGCCGAGCAGCTCGACACCCGCTTCGCCGCGCTGCAGGACCTGCTCGACGAGCAGCGCGAGGGCGAGGGCTTCGTGTCCTACGACGACCTCTCCCAGCCCGAGGTCAAGGCGCTGTCCGACGCGGTCAACGCCCTCTCCGAGCCGCTCTCGCGGCTGACCGCAGCGGTGCTGGCCTGATCATGCGGCTCTCACGACGCGGGCTCCTCGGCGGCGGCGCGGCCGCCGCCGGGGCCGTGGGTGCGTACGCCGCCGGCCGGGTGACCGCCGACGAGCCGGCCCACGCGTCGGCGGCGCCCGCGACGTACGACTTCCGCGGCGCGCACCAGGCGGGGATCACCACCCCGGCGCAGGACCGGCTGCACTTCGCGGCCTTCGACGTGGTCACCGACTCCCGCGAGGAGCTGGTGGCGCTGCTGCAGGCCTGGACCGACGCCGCCGACCGGATGACCCGCGGGCTGCCCGCGGGGGAGATCGGCCCGGTCGAGGGCGCGGCCAACCTGCCGCCGGACGACACCGGCGAGGCCATCGGCCTGGCCCCCGGTGGGCTCACGATCACCTTCGGGTTCGGGCCGAGCCTGTTCCGCGACGCCGAGGGGCGCGACCGGTTCGGGATCGCCGACCGGATGCCCGCGGCGCTGGAGCCGCTCCCGCACTTCCCGGGTGACGAGCTCGACCCGGCCCGCTCCGACGGCGACCTGTGCGTGCAGGCGTGCGCCGACGACCCGCAGGTCGCGGTGCACGCCATCCGCAACCTCGCCCGGCTCGGCTTCGGCACCGTCTCGGTGCGGTGGTCCCAGCTCGGCTTCGGCCGGACGTCGACGACGTCGGTCACCCAGGACACCCCGCGCAACCTCTTCGGGTTCAAGGACGGCACCGCCAACGTCAAGGCCGAGGAGACGACCGCACTCGAGGACCACGTCTGGGTCGGTGCCGAGGACGACCCGGACGCGGCCTGGCTGGCGGGCGGCTCCTACCTCGTGGCCCGGCGGATCGGGATGCACATCGAGGTGTGGGACCGCCAGCCCCTCGCCGACCAGGAGGCGTTCGTCGGTCGCACGAAGGGCACCGGCGCGCCGCTCTCGGGCGGCGAGGAGATGACCGAGCCGGACTTCGAGATGCCCGGCAGCAACGACCAGCCGGTCATCCCGGTCGACGCGCACGTCCGGGTGGTGCACCCCGGCGCCCACGACGGCGCACGGATGCTGCGGCGCGGCTACAACTTCGTCGACGGGACCAACCCGCTCGGCGGGCTCGACGCCGGGCTCTTCTTCGTCGCCTACGTGCGCGACCCGCGCACGCACTTCACCCCGGTGCAGCTGGCGATGGCGAAGTCCGACGCGTTGACGGAGTACCTCCAGGTGACCGGCTCCGCGCTCTTCGCAGTCCCGCCGGGCACGGCGTCCGGGGAGCACGTCGGCCACACGCTCTTCGGCTGAAGCCGCACCTGCTCGGCATGGGCCGAGGGGCTCAGGCGGCGCCGTCCACCTGGGGCGGCACCAGCGCCGCGTCCGGGTCCTGCAGCGCGCGACGGGTGTAGTCGTCGGCGGGGAGGTCGGGGTTCCGGCCCAGCGCGGGGCGCAGGATCCGCAGCACGTCGGCGATGTCGCGGACGTAGGGCGTGTTGACGGTCAGCTGGCGGTCGGGGTGGGTGACCACGACCTTCCAGGTGCCGCTGACCGTCGAGCCCATGGCCTGGCGGCGGTAGTCGAGCCGCGCCGTGGTCGGCGACTGCAGCGTCATCGCGACGTCCTTGCCGAAGATCACCTGGTGCAGCTCGTCGCGGTCGTGGTCCACCCAGACCTTCGCGGTCCAGGCCTGGACGACGCCGGCGACCGAGGCCACGCCGAAGAGCACCACGAGGGGGACCGCCACGATGTTGGTGGTCGTCCACTCCAGCTCGCCGGTGGCGATCTTCACGACGGCCCACAGCAGCGCCGCGCCGAAGAACGCCCCGACCAGGGTGAAGGCGACGCGCACGGGGAGGGCGGGGGTCAGCACCTCGCTGCGGCCGGTCGGTCCGGCGGGCCCGGACGGCCCGGTCGGGGGCAGGGGGTCGGTCGTCATGACGCTCCTCGGTGGTCGGTCGGCGGGCCGGGGCCCGGACCAGTCATACCCGTCCGGACCGGGTTTGCACCTCGTCGGGGCGGGCAGCATCGGCGGCAGGCACCCGCACAGGAAGGACCCCCGTGTACTCCAGCCCCGAAGAAGCGCTCGCCTCGGTCGACCGCGCCGCCGCGAAGATGCAGGAGCAGGTCGTCAAGGCCCAGGCGTACGCCGTCGAGGTCGAGACGCTCCGCATCGTCGGCCAGTCCCGCGACGGCGGCGCCGAGGTGACCGTCGGCCACAACGGCGCGATCCACGACCTCTACCTCGGCCGCACGCTGAACGACGCGACCCTCGAGCGCATCCGCTCCGCGGTCCTCGAGGCCAACGCCGACGCCCAGCGCCAGGTCGTCGAGCGCGTGAGCGCGCTCAGCGCGGAGACGTTCGGTGCCGACTCGGCGACCGCACGCGAGATCACGCGGCAGTACGCCGACATGTTCCCGGCGCCGCCCGACGACGGCGGCAGCCCGACGCGGGCGGGGGTGCTGGGATGACCTCCGGGGAGATCAAGGTCGTCACCGAGGCGATGCGCAGCCACGCCGGCCAGGTCGAGCAGCTCGCGGTCTCGGCGTACGACGGTGTCCAGGCCGGGCGCGACATGGCGCTCGACGGTTCCGCCTTCGGGGTGCTCTGCAGCTTCATCGGCGGCGCGCTGGCGCCGGCACAGGCCACCGGCATCGCCGCGACCGGAGCGGCGGTCGGCAGCCTGGGCGCCACCGCCCTCCAGGTGCGGGCGGTCGCCAAGGTCTTCGAGGAGGTCGACGACGTCGTCGGCTCCGCCATGGACAGGTTCAGGGGGTAGGGGCATGGGTGCGGACAGCCTGGTGGTCGCTCCGACGGAGTCGACCACCGCCGTCACCGGGCTGGGCCCGATCGAGTCGCTGGTCGGGTGCGGCAACGCGCTGGCCGGCGGCGACTGGGTGGAGGCCGGCCTGATGGGCGTCGCCACCGGCCTGGAGACGCTCGGCGCCATCGCCGACCCGCTGGGGGCGCTGCTCTCCGCGGGTGTCGGCTGGGTCATCGAGCACTTCGGCCCGCTGCCGGGCTGGCTCGACGACCTGGCCGGCGACCCCGACCAGATCGCGGCCTTCGCCGCCACCTGGCGCAACATCGCCGACCTGGTCCGCGACACCTCCGACCAGTTCCTCGACGCCGTCGCGTCCGCCACCTCCCAGTGGGACGGTGTCGCGATCGACGCCTACCGGGGTGCGGCGAAGGCCCAGGCCGCGCTCATGGACGCCTTCGGCGTGGCCGTCGACGGCGTCTCGGCAGCGGTCGACGTCGGCGGCGCCATCGTCGCCGGCGTGCGCGAGCTGGTCCGCGACGCGATCTCCCAGCTGGTCGGCTACGCGATCTCCAAGGCCGCGCAGCTGCTCACGGTCGTGCTCGCCCCGAAGGCGATCAGCGAGATCGTCGCCAAGGTCGGGGAGTGGGTCGCAAAGCTCACCGGCTTCATCAAGGGCCTGATCAGCTCGATGACCGCGATGTCCAAGCACCTCGACACGCTGGTGACGGCTGCCGGGGACGGCGCCGCGGCGCTGAAGAAGACCGCGGACGCCTGGGGCCAGACGAACGTCGCCAACGGCAAGTTCGACTTCGACGCGCTGCTCAACGGCACGGCGACGCCGGGCAACGGGCTGCCGACGGTCGCGAGCGTGAGCTACCAGGTGGGCAGCGGGGGAGCCAAGCACACCGCTGGTCTCGACGACAGGTGATGTGGTCCGCCGGTGGTCCCGGGCGTCTCGCGCGTCCGGGACCGGGCACCGGTGACGGGTGCAGACGTTCCTCCCGTACGCCGACTTCGACCGCTCCGCCCGTGTCCTGGACCAGAAGCGGCTCGGCAAGCAGCGGGTCGAGTGCATCCAGGTGCTCCGCGGCCTCACGGTGCCGACGTACGGCTGGCGCAACCACCCCGCGGTGAAGATGTGGCGCGGCCACCTCGAGGCGCTGGGCCGCTACTCCTTCGCGTGCTGCGAGGCGTGGGTCGAGCTCGGGTACGGCGACACCTGCGCCGCGACCATCGGGGTCGACCTGGCCGCCGCCGGCGTGCGTGAGGTGCGGACGCAGGCCGAGCTGGCCGAGGCCGGTGCGCTGCCGCCCTGGCTGGGCGAGGAGGCGCTGCACCGCAGCCACCAGTCGAACCTCGTGCGCAAGGACCCCGACTTCTACGGCCCGCTGTTCCCCGGTGTCCCCGGCGACCTGCCCTACGTCTGGCCGCCGGACCCCACCGCGTCCGCCGCCTGACCGAGGTCGAGCACCCGGTCGACGCCGACGTCGGCCAGGAACCGGCGGTCGTGGCTGACCACCACCAGCGCGCCGCGGTAGGACGCCAGCGCCGACACGAGCGCGTCGTACGACGCCAGGTCGAGGTTGTTGGTCGGCTCGTCGAGCAGCAACAGCTGCGGTGCGGGATCCGCGAGGAGCAGCGCGGCGAGCGTCGCGCGGAACCGCTCGCCGCCCGACAGCGTCGCCACCGCGCGGTCGGCGGCACGCCCCCGGAAGAGGAACCTCGCCAGCCGGGCCCGGACCGTTCCCGCGTCGTGCCCGGGAGCCCGGGCGGCGACGTTCTCGGCGACCGTGCGGTCCTCGTCGAGGACGTCGAGCCGCTGGGGCAGCAGCGCCACCGGGACGTGGACCCGGGCGGTGCCGGCCGCGGGCGCGACCGTGCCGACGAGGGTGTGGAGCAGCGTGGTCTTGCCGGCACCGTTCGGGCCGACGACCGCCACCCGGTCGGGGCCGTGGAGGTCCAGCGTGACCGGGGCACCGGTCCGCAGCACCAGCGCCTCGGTGGTGAGCACGACCCGGCCGCGGGGGACCTCCGTGCCGGGAAGGTCGACCCGGATCTCGCGGTCCTCACGCAGCCGCGACTCGGCGTCCGCGAGCCGCTCCTGGGCGGCGTCGAGGCGCTCCTCGTGGACCTTGCGGTACGTCGAGGCCGACCGCTCGGCCGCGTTGCGCTGGCGGCCCGCGGCGATCCGCGGGATGCCGCCGGCCAGCTGCGCCTGCCGGCCCTGCCGCCGCCGCTGGGCGAGGACCCGCTCGGCCTCGGCCCGGTCGGCCCGCTGGCGACGCAGGTCCGAGCGCGCCGCGGTGGCCGCGCGCTCGGCGGCCGACTGCTCGGCCTCGACCTGCGCGGCGTAGGACGACCAGCCGCCGCCGTACCACCGCACTGAGCCGGCGCGCAGCTCGCCGATCCGGTCGACGCGCTCGAGCAGCTCCCGGTCGTGGCTGACCACGACCAGCGTGCGCGTCCAGCCCGCGACCACGTCGTGCAGGTGGGCCCGGGCGTCGGCGTCGAGGTTGTTGGTGGGCTCGTCGAGGAGCAGGACGTCCGGCCGCTCCAGGAGCACGCGCGCCAGGCCGAGGCGGGTCACCTCGCCGCCCGACAGGTCGCCGAGCCGCCGGTCGAGCACGTCCGGCGGCAGGCCGAGGCGACCCAGCTCGGCCACCGCACGGTCCTCGGCGTCCCAGTCGTCGCCGATCGTGTCGTAGTGACGCTGGTCCACCGACCCGGCCTCGACCGCGCGCAGCGCCCGGCGCACGCCGGCCAGCCCGAGCAGCTCGGCGACGGGCCGGTCGGCGTCCAGGGTGAGGTCCTGGGGGAGGTGGCCGACCCGGCCCTCGACGGTGACGTGGCCGCGGTCGGGCCGCAGCTGGCCGGCGACGACCCGCAGCAGGGTGGACTTGCCGGAGCCGTTGGCGCCGACGATGGCCGAGTGGCCCGGCGGGACGAGCAGGTCGAGGTCGCGCAGGGCGGGGGTGCCGTCGGGCCAGGCGAGGCTGACGGCGGAGAGGGTGACGACGGAGGACGGACCGGGCACGCGGTGCTCCACGGGTGAGGGGTGGTGCGTCGTACGGCGCGGACGGCTCGCACGGCGCGGGTGTCACCTCACAGGAGCAACGGTTCGTCCTTCGGTCGGGGCTGGGACACGAGCACGGTACGTCGCCCGCACGGCGACGGTCGAGCGGTTTTCGCGCGGGTAGGCTGGGTGACCGGCACAGCGTCGTGCACCCCCCACCCACGCCCGTCGTCCGGGCGACACCTGCGAGGGAACCGCTGTGAGCGTGCCGCTGTGAACAAGCCGATCGTCCTCATCGCCGAGGCGCTCAGCCCGGCCACCGTCGAGGCGCTCGGCGCCGACGTCGAGGTGCGGCACTGCGACGGGGAGGACCGCGCGGCGCTCCTGGCCGCGGTCGCGGAGGCCGACGCGCTGCTGGTGCGCTCGGGGACCCACGTCGACGCCGCACTGCTCCGGGCGGCGCCGCGGCTGCGCGTGGTGGCCCGGGCCGGCGTCGGGCTGGAGAACGTCGACGTCCGCGCCGCCACCCAGGCCGGCGTCATGGTCGTCACCGCGCCCACCTCCAACATCGTCTCGGCCGCCGAGCTCGCGGTCGCGCTGATGCTCGCCGCCGCCCGCCACCTGTCCCCGGCGCACCGGGCCCTCCGCGAGGGGCGCTGGGAGCGGTCCCGGTTCACCGGCACCGAGCTCTACGAGAAGACCGTCGGCATCGTGGGCCTGGGCCGGATCGGCGTGCTCGTCGCCCAGCGGCTCGCGGCGTTCGGCATGAAGGTCATCGCCTACGACCCCTACGTCCAGCCCGGCCGCGCCGCCCAGATGGGCGTGCGGCTCGTCGACCTCGACACCCTGCTGCGCGAGTCGGACTTCATGTCGGTGCACCTCCCGCGCACCCCCGAGACCGTCGGTCTGATCGGCCACGACGAGCTGCGCCGGGTGCGCCGGCACCTGGTGCTGGTCAACGCCGCCCGCGGCGGCATCGTCGACGAGCAGGCGCTGCACGCGGCGCTGCAGGAGGGGCGCGTGGCCGCCGCGGGGCTCGACGTCTTCGCCGAGGAGCCGTGCGCGGACAGCCCGCTGCTGGCGCTCGACAACGTCGTGGCCACCCCGCACCTCGGGGCGTCCACCGCGGAGGCGCAGGAGAAGGCCGGCCTGGCGGTCGCCCGCTCGGTCCGGTTGGCGCTCTCCGGCGAGCTGGTCCCGGACGCCGTCAACGTCCAGGGCGGGCTGATCGCCGAGGACGTGCGGCCCGGCATCCCGCTGACCGAGAAGCTCGGCCGGGTGTTCACCGGGCTGGCCGGCGAGGTGGCCCAGCAGCTCGACGTCGAGGTCCGCGGCGAGATCACCGACCACGACGTCAAGGTGCTCGAGCTCGCCGCGCTCAAGGGCGTCTTCGCCGACGTCGTGCCCGAGCAGGTCTCCTACGTCAACGTCCCGCTCCTCGCGGCCGAGCGGGGCACCGCCGTACGGCTCGTGACCGACCCCGAGAGCCCCGACCACCGCAACCTGATCACCCTGCGCGGGACGCTCGCGGACGGCTCCCAGGTCTCGGTGAGCGGCACGCTGGTCGGGCTGGCCCAGCGCGAGCGGCTCGTCGAGGTCGACGGGTTCGCCGTCGACCTGGAGCCGACCGACCACCTGGCGTTCCTGCGGTACGCCGACCGGCCCGGCATGGTGGGCACGGTCGGCGGCATCCTCGGTGACGCGGGCGTCAACATCGCCGGCATGCAGGTCGCCCGCCAGGCGAAGGGCGGCGAGGCGCTCGTCGCGCTGTCGGTCGACTCCGCGATCCCGGCGGAGTGCCTCGCCGAGATCGCCGCCGCCATCGACGCGGTCTCGGTGCGCGCGGTCGACCTCGGTTGACCTCGGGCCGCCCTAGGCGACCATGACCCGACCGGTGCGCCGCCCGGCGACCCCCGCGGGCCGGTCGCGGACGACGGCCCAGGCGGCGGCGAGCCGGCGGACGGCCTCCTCGAGCTCGGGCGCGGGGCGGGTCCAGGGGATCCGCACGAACCGGTCCAGCCCGCCGGAGACCGCGAAGACGGGTCCGGGCGCGACGATCACCCCGAGCCGGTCGGCCTCGGTGACGACCGCCGTCCCGAGCGGGCGGGGCAACTCGCACCACACCGCGAGCCCGCCGGTCGGCAGCCGGAAGCGCCACTCGGGCAGGTGCTCGGCCAGCGCCGCGGCCAGGCCGTCGCGCTGGGCCCGCAACCGGGTGACGTTGTCGGGCATCACCGGGCCGTCGGCGAGCAGCCGGGCGAGCACCAGCTGCTCGAGCACCGGTGCGCCGAGGTCCATCGCGACCCGCGCCTCGGTCAGCTCCTCCATCCGCTCGTGCGGCGCGCGGATCCACCCCAGCCGCAGGCCGCCCCAGAAGCTCTTGCTGGCGCTGCCGATGGTGATCGTGCCCGGCGCGTGCGCCGCGAACGGCAGGGGCATCGGCTGCCCGTCCAGCGCCAGCGCCTGGTGGGCCTCGTCGACGACCGCGACCGTCCCGGCGCGCCGCAGGTGCCCGGCGTACACCTCGCGCTGGGCGTCGTCCATGAGGTGCCCGGTGGGGTTCTGGAAGTCAGGGACGAGGTAGGCCAGGCCCGGCCGCGCCTGCTGCAGCACGGCGCCCACCGCGTCGAGGTCCCAGCCGCCCGGGTCGACCGGCGCCTCGACGAGCCGCGCGCCCGCCCGGCGCAGCGCCTGCGTGGCGTTGGGGTAGACCGGCGACTCGACGAGCACGCGCTCGCCCCTGCCCGCGTACGCCGCTGCCACGATCCCGGCCGCGCTCAGCGCGCCCGGGGTGACCATCACCTGGGCCGGGTCGGTGGGCAGTCCGCGCGCGTCGTACGCCGCCGCGATCGCCGCCTGCAGGCGGGGGAGGCCGGCCGGGAAGTACCCGTGGCCGCCCAGGTAGGCCGGCAGCTCCGCGACCGCCTCGGCGTACGCCGCGGCGAGCCCGGCCGGCGCGGTCGCCGCGGCGCAGTTGAGGTCGATGGCGGCCTCGTCCTCGGGCCGGGGGAGGAGGGCCCGGTCGTGCGAGCGCGCCCGCCCGCCGGGGACGCGAGTGAAGGTGCCGGCGCCCTGGCGGGCCTCGGCGTACCCGCCCTCGCGCAGCGCGGCGTAGGCGCGGGTCACGGTGGTCCGCGAGACGCCGAGCGCCTCGGTCAGCTCACGCTCGCTGGGCAGCCGGGTGCCCAGCGGGATCCGCCCGTCGCCGATGAGCAGGGTGAGAGCGTCGGCGAGGCCGGCGTACGCCGGGTTGCGGGGGAAGCCGGCGACCAGGCCGGCCACCCGCGGCGCGCTGATGGACTGCTGCATGCAGGCCACTGTCCCACGATTGGCTATTGGCGAGAAGGCCAATCCGGCGGATCGTTGTCCTCGTGACCGTCCTCGCCTCCCGTGCCGCTCGCCCTGTGCGTGCGGCCGCCCCCCTCGCCGACCTGGGCCCGATCGCGCAGCTGCGTGCGGGCCGGCTGCCGCGGCGTCTCGCCCAGCTCTACGTCGGGCTCGTCCTCTACGGCGTCTCGCTGGGCATGATGGTCCGCTCCGACCTGGGGCTGGCGCCCTGGGACGTGCTGCACTCCGGCATGGTGCGGTACCTCCCGCTGACCCTGGGCCAGGCCGTCGTCGTGATGAGCTTCGTGGTGCTGCTGCTGTGGATCCCGCTGCGCGAGGTCCCGGGCCTGGGCACCGTCAGCAACGCGCTGGTGGTCGGCTTCTCCGCCGACGCGACCCTCTGGCTGCTCGACCGCCCGGACGCGCTCGTGCTGCGGGTCGGCCTGGTGGTCGGCGGGGTGGTGCTGTGCGGGTACGCCGGCGCGATGTACATCGGCTCGCAGCTGGGGCGCGGCCCCCGCGACGGGTTGATGACCGGCCTGGCGCGACGTACCGGCCGCTCGCTGCGCCTGGTCCGCACCGGCATCGAGGTGACCGTCGTGCTGGCCGGCCTGGCGCTCGGCGGCGTGCTCGGCCTCGGCACCGTCCTCTACGCCCTCGCGATCGGCCCGCTCACCCAGCGCTGGCTCCCGGGCTGGACGGTCGAGCTGCCCGACCGCTCCTGAGCCCCGCGGCGCCAGCCCGACGTCGTCCGCGGAAGGATCGGCAGGGAAGCGTCAACATCCCAGGTTTACTTGGGATGTTGACGCTTCGCGGGTGTTGCAACGGCAGGGAAGCATCAAGATCCCAGGTTCACTTGGGATGTTGACGCTCCGCGGCCGATTCAACCGCCGGGCCCAGCGCCCCGGCTAGCGCTTGGTGGCGATGAGGGTCGAGGCGTCGGAGGCGACCATGACCTCGACGGCGGTGAACCGCTCGTCGGTGAGCCACTGCTCGCGCAGCGTGTCCACGCGTCCGCCGGTGATCGGCGGCCACAGCTCGCACGGGGTGAAGTCGTCGAGCACGACGATGCCGCCGGCCTCGACCAGGTCGGCGACGGCGTCGACGCCGACCTCGGTGGGCTCGCCGGAGTCGAGGAACAGCAGCGAGAACGGGCCCTTGTCGAGCAGGGTCGACCAGTCGGCGGAGAGCACCTCGACCTGGGGGTCGTCGACGAAGATCTCGGCCGCGGCGCCGGCCAGCCTCGCGTCGAGCTCCGCGGTCACGATGCGGGTGTCGGCGTCGCGCACGCCGGAGCGCAGCCAGGCGGTGCCGACGCCGCAGCCGGTGCCGAACTCCGCCATCGTGCCGCCGCGGGTCGCGGCCAGGGTGGCGAGCAGCCGGCCGGTCTCGTTGCGGCAGAACGACACGTAGCCGGAGCGTCGCGAGACCGCGAACGCACGGGACACCACGTCGGGCAGGTCGGGTGGCGCGCTCATGGCGGGAGTCTCCCATCCCGGTACGACCGTCTCGGATGGCGGACGGTTCGCCGAGACCTGTGGCGGGCCGCGGGGAGGCGGCGTACGGTCGGCGCATCATGCGGAGCGTCTTCGTACTCATCGAGCGCCGCGGCGAGGCCCAGCAGTAACGACTGCACCGTGAGGCCCCTCTCGCCGCGGTGATCGGCGTTTGCTCCCGGGCCTCACCCCCTCGCACCACCCGAAGACGCCACCGCGGCGGACCGCCCAGCAGCACGTGCGCGATCCGCATCCCTGTCGGTCCTCGGCCGCACGCGATCCGTGCGGTCCTCCTGCTCCTCCGCGGGGCGTCCTCCGGGCAACACCTCCATCCCGTGACCGTCCCCGAGACCGTCCCCGCCGAGCAAGGAGAAGACCGATGTACGACATGTATCCCGAGTGGGGCCCCGCCCGC
Organism: Nocardioides sp. NPDC092400; assembly: GCF_040684155.1. Lineage (NCBI taxonomy): Bacteria > Bacillati > Actinomycetota > Actinomycetes > Propionibacteriales > Nocardioidaceae > Nocardioides > Nocardioides sp. NPDC092400. The sequence continues at coordinate 628,442 of NZ_JBFBFJ010000001.1, forward strand.
CACGACCCGGAGAACCCGATGGGCCGCGAGGCCGTCCAGCGCTCTCTCGACCTGCGGGACAACGGCGGCCAGCGCCCCGACGACAACTAACGTCCGGCCCCATGACCACCCACACCACCAGCCCCACCAGCGGCACGGTCCGTCTCGCCGTCATCCCCGGCGACGGCATCGGCCCGGAGGTGACCGCCGAGGCCCTCAAGGTCCTCGAGGTCGCCTCGCCCGACGGCGTGAAGTTCGAGCAGACCCGCTACGACCTCGGCGCCGAGCGCTACCTCGCGACCGGCGAGGTGCTGCCGGACTCGGTGCTGGCGGAGGTCCGTGACCACGACGCGATCCTCCTGGGCGCCGTGGGTGGCAAGCCCAACGACCCGAACCTGCCCCCGGGCATCCTCGAGCGCGGGCTGCTGCTGCGGCTGCGCTTCGAGCTCGACCACTACGTCAACCTGCGGCCCTCGCGGATCTTCCCCGGCAGCGTCTCCCCGCTGTCGGAGGCCGTCACCGGTCGCGGCGAGGTGGACTTCGTCGTGGTCCGGGAGGGCACCGAGGGTCCCTACACCGGCAACGGCGGCGCACTGCGCGTGGGCACCCCGCACGAGGTCGCCACCGAGGTCTCGGTCAACACGGCGTACGGCGTCGAGCGGGTCGTCCGCGACGCGTTCGCCCGTGCCGAGCGCCGGCCCCGCAAGAAGCTCACCCTGGTCCACAAGACCAACGTGCTGGTCAACGCCGGCTCGGTGTGGTGGCGCCTGTTCCAGCAGGTGGCCGCCGAGCACCCCGACGTGACGACCGACTACATGCACATCGACGCGGCGATGATCCACCTGACCACCGACCCGCAGCGCTTCGACGTGGTGGTGACCGACAACCTCTTCGGCGACATCATCACCGACCTCGCCGCCGCCATCACCGGCGGCATCGGCCTCGCGGCCTCCGGCAACGTCAACCCCGACCGGACCGCGCCCAGCATGTTCGAGCCCGTCCACGGCTCGGCGCCCGACATCGCCGGGCAGCAGAAGGCCGACCCCACCGCCGCGATCCTCTCGGCGTCGCTCCTGCTCGACCACCTCGGCCACACCGAGGCCGCCGCGGCCATCGAGTCCGCGGTCGTCGCCGACCTCGCCGCCCGCGAGCCGGGCACCACCCGGACCACCTCGGAGGTCGGCGACGCGGTCGCGGCCCGAGTAGGCGGCTGACCGTCGGTCCCGGGTGTCCTGAGCCCGGGCCGGCGGCGCGACCTGTGTCCCCCGCCCCATCCGGCCGACCCGGCCCCGCCGGCCCGAGCTCACCGAGGACTACCGTGACCCCCATGCAGATCCGCACGACCCGCAACGAGAACCCCGTCGCCGAGGACCGTCTCGCCCAGGTCCTGGCCGACCCCGGCTTCGGCAACCACTTCACCGACCACATGTTCCGCGTGGAGTGGACGCCGGACGCCGGCTGGCACGACGCGCGGATCGAGCCGTACGGCCCGCTCAGCCTCGACCCCGCCACGGCGGTCCTGCACTACGCGCAGGAGACCTTCGAGGGCATGAAGGCCTACCGGCACGCGGACGGCTCGGTGTGGTCGTTCCGCCCGGAGGAGAACGCCAAGCGGATGGTCCGGTCCAGCCACCGGCTCGCGCTGCCGGTGCTCGAGGTCGAGGACTTCATCGAGGCCGTCGACGAGCTGGTCCGCGTCGACGAGCGCTGGGTGCCGACGACCACCGAGCCGGGGACGGGGGAGAAGAGCCTCTACCTGCGCCCGTTCATGTTCGCCTCGGAGAAGTTCCTCGGCGTGCGCCCCTCCCAGCACGTCACGTTCATGGTGATCGCGAGCCCGGCGGGCTCCTACTTCAAGGGCGGGGTCAAGCCGGTCACGCTCTGGCTGACCGAGGAGTACACCCGCGCCGGCCGCGGCGGGATGGGCGCGGCCAAGACCGGCGGCAACTACGCCAGCTCCCTGGTCGCGCAGCAGGAGGCCACGAGCCACGGCTGCGACCAGGTCGTCTTCCTCGACAGCCAGGAGGGGCGGTACGTCGAGGAGCTCGGCGGGATGAACATGTACTTCGTCTACGACGACGGCCGCATCGTCACCCCCGAGACCGGGACGATCCTCGAGGGCATCACCCGGGCCAGCATCATCGAGCTGGCCGGCAAGCTCGGGCACCAGGTCGAGGAGCGCCGGTTCTCGATCGACGAGTGGCGCGAGGGCGTGACCAGCGGGGCGATCCGCGAGATCTTCGCCTGCGGCACGGCCGCGGTCGTCACCCCCGTGGGCGGGCTGAAGTGGGACGGCGGGGAGGTCCCGGCCCCGGCGGAGACCTCGCTGACCATGCGGATCCGCCAGGCCCTCGTGGACGTCCAGTTCGGTCGCGCCGAGGACACCTTCGGCTGGATGCACCGGATCCTCTGAGATTCTCGGTGACGCACCGGTGAGGATCTCCGGAGGCGGCTGCCGCCGCCGGTCGGGAGAGGTTACCCTTACCTAAGTACGTCGCGCACCGGGCGCGACCCGGGTGAGGGAGGCAGCGCGATGAGCGCCGTGCTCGGCCCCCCGACGTCCGCACCGCACCCGCCCGGGGCCGCGCGCCCGGGCGGTGCCGACGGGCCGCGCCGCACGCGCTCGGCCCTCCGGGGCCTGGTCGCCGTCGCCGTGCTCGTGGTCGGGCTGCTGCTCGTGTCCCTCGCGAGCCTGATGTGGGGCGCCCGCGACATCGCCGCCGGCGCGGTCTGGGACGCGCTGGTCTCCCCGGTCGCCGGCGACAACGACCACCTCGTCGTCCGGGACCTGCGGGTGCCCCGCACGCTGATCGGCCTGGTCGGGGGCGCCGCCCTGGGCGCGGCCGGCGCGCTGATGCAGGGCGTGACCCGCAACCCGATCGCCGATCCCGGCCTCCTCGGGATCAACGCGGGGGCCTCGCTCGCGGTGATCGTGGCGATCGCCGGGCTCGGTGTGTCCACGACCGCCGGCTACCTCTGGTTCGCCTTCGCCGGCGCCGCGATCGCCGCGCTGGTGGTGTACGGCGCGGCCTCGCTCGGATGGGAGGGCGTCACGCCGGTGAAGCTCGCCCTGGTCGGCGCCGCGCTCACCGCGACCTGCACGTCGGTCATCACCGTCGTGCTGCTCACCGACACACGGACCCTGGGGGAGTACCGCTTCTGGCAGGTGGGGTCGCTGGCCAACCGCCCGCTCGACGTGCTGACCACCGTGGCGCCGTTCGTCGCGGTCGGGCTGGCGCTCGCCCTCGCCTCGGGCCGCGTGCTCAACGCGCTGGCGCTCGGCGACGACGTCGCCCGCGGGCTGGGCCAGGACGTCACCCGCGGGCGCCTCCTGGTGGTGGCCGCCGTCGTGCTGCTGTGCGGCTCCGCGGTCTCGCTGGTCGGGCCGATCGCGTTCGTCGGCCTGGTCGTCCCGCACATCGCCCGCGCGGTCGTCGGGCCGGACTACCGCTGGATCGTCGCGCTCTCCGCCTTGGTCGGGCCGGTGCTGCTGCTGGTCGCCGACATCGCCGGTCGCCTCGTCGCCCGCCCCTCCGAGCTCGAGGCGGGCCTCGTCGTCGCCGTCGTCGGGGCGCCGGTGCTCATCACCCTGGTGCGCCGGTCGCGGGCGGTGGCGGCGTGAGCGCGCCGGCCGTGCTGGAGCACGGCTCCGACCCGGTGGTGGACCGGCGCGAGGTCGCGGGCCGCGGCCTGCGCACGGACCGCCGGCGCCGCCTCCGGCGCCGCCTGCTGGTCACGCTCGCCCTCACGGTCCTCGCCGCGGTCCTCTCGGTGACCGCGCTGATGCTGGGCGACTACCGTCTCTCGGCAGCCGAGGTGGTCCGCACCCTGGCGGGCTCCGACGAGGGCGCGGCCCGCTTCATCGTGATGGACCTGCGGCTCCCGCGGCTCGTGCTCGGGATCCTGGTCGGCGTGGCGTTCGGCCTCGCCGGCGCGCTCTTCCAGTCGGTCCTGCGCAACCCGCTGGCCAGCCCCGACGTCATCGGCATCTCCCAGGGCGCCAGCGCCGGGGCTGTCACCGCCCTGCTGGTCGTCGGGAGCGCGAGCGGCGTCGTCGTGCCCCTCTCCGCGCTGGCGGGCGGAGCGCTCGTCGGCCTCCTGCTGTACGCCGTCGCGTGGCGTGGCGGGATGACCGGACACCGCTTCGTGCTGGCCGGCATCGGCGTCGCGTACGTCTGCACGAGCCTCATCGGCTACCTGCTGACGCGCAGCGACGTCAAGGAGGCCCAGGTCGCGCTGCTGTGGATGACCGGCAGCCTGGGCCAGGCGGACTGGCCGCTGGTGCGGACGCTCGCGGTCGCCGTCGTCGTGCTGGTCCCGCTGGTGGCCTGCGTCGCGCGGGGCCTCTCGCTGCTGCTCCTCGGCGACGAGCAGGCCGGCAGCCTGGGCCTGCGGCCGGAGGTGACCCGGGCCTGCGTGGTCGGCCTCGGCGTGGCGCTGGCCTGCGTGGCGACCGCCGCCGCCGGGCCGGTCGCCTTCGTGGCGTTCATCGCGGCCCCGGTGGCCCGGCGGCTGCTGGGCGACGGCACGCTCGCGCTCCTCCAGTCGGCGCTCGTCGGCGTGGTGCTGGTGGTCGGGGCCGACGTGGTGGCCCAGCACCTGCTGCCCGCCGACCTCTCCGTCCCGGTCGGTGTCGTGACCGGCGCGGTGGGCGGCCCGTACCTCATCTGGCTGATGGCCAGCGGACGCACCCGGAGGGCCTGATGGCCCGGATCGAAGGAGACGGCGTGAGCCTCGTCGCGGAACGCCCGGCAGCGGGCGGCCCCCAGCACCTCCCGGACGACGCCCTGGAGCACCACGACCCGGTCAGCCTGGTCGCGCGCGGTCTCCACCTCGCCTACGACCAGCGCACGGTCGTGCAGGGCGTCGACCTCGAGATCCCGGCCGGCAAGGTCACGGTCATCGTCGGTGCCAACGGCTGCGGGAAGTCGACGCTGCTGCGCGGCCTCGGTCGCATCCTCAAGCCGACCGGTGGCTCGGTGCACCTGGGCGGCCAGGACATCCAGCGGATGCGTCCCCGCGACGTCGCGGCGGTGCTCGGGCTGCTCCCGCAGCAGCCGGTCGCGCCGGAGGGGATCACCGTCGCCGACCTCGTCGGCCGGGGCCGGCATCCGCACCAGGGCGCGTTCCGGCGCTGGAACGCCGGTGACGCCGACGCCGTCGCGACGGCGCTGGCGCTCACCGACACCCACGAGCTGGCCGGGCGCCGGGTCGAGGAGCTCTCGGGCGGCCAGCGCCAGCGCGTCTGGGTCGCCCTGATGCTGGCCCAGGACCCGAGCATCATGCTGCTCGACGAGCCCACGACGTACCTCGACATCGCCCACCAGGTCGACGTCCTCGACCTGCTCGCCGAGCTCAACGAGGCGCGGGGGACCACGGTGGTGATGGTGCTGCACGAGCTCAACCTCGCCGCCCGGTACGCCGACCACCTCGTCGTGATGTGCGAGGGCCGGCTGCTCCGGGAGGGTGCGCCCGCCGACGTGCTCGACGCCGACTGCGTGCAGGAGGCGTTCGGGCTGACCGCCCGGGTCGTCCCGGACCCCGTCACCGGGTCGCCGCTCGTGGTGCCGGTGGGCCGCCGCGGCTCCGGGGCGGGGCGTGCGGCTGTGCCGGACGCCACCACCCCGGGCCGGTGAACCTGCTGTAAGGTGAGCCTCACCTAACCACCTGGACCGGGCTCGGCCGGTCCCGCACCTCGAGGAGTGGACGTGACGTCCCTTCGTCCCCTGAACCGGCGCCGCCGGCTGTCCCGCCTGGCGCTGCCCGTCGGCGCCCTCCTGCTCGCCCTGCCGCTCGCCGCGTGCGGCTCGGAGTCGGACTCCGAGGAGACGGCCGGTGACGCCCCCGCCGAGGAGACCTTCGAGCCGGTGACCATCGACCACGCCTTCGGCTCCACCGAGATCGACGAGGAGCCCGAGCGCGTCGCCACCTGGGGCTGGGGCAGCGGCGACGCCGCGCTGGCCCTCGGGGTCGTGCCGGTCGCCATGCCGGAGTACTCCTACGGCGCCGACGAGGCCGGCCGGATGCCGTGGCAGACCGAGGCGCTCGAGGAGCTCGGCGGCGAGGAGCCGGCGCTGCTCAGCGAGACCGCCGAGCCGCCGTTCGAGGAGATCGCCGAGGCCGCGCCCGACCTGATCCTCGCCAACTACTCCGGCATCACCGAGGCCGACTACGAGAAGCTCTCGAAGATCGCCCCGACCGTGGCCTACCCCGACCAGCCGTGGGCGACCCCGTGGCGCGAGGTGATCACCACCGTCGGTGAGGCGCTCGGCAAGGCCGACGAGGCCGAGCAGGTGCTCGCCGACATCGACGCCGAGGTCGCCGCCGCCGCCGAGGAGCACCCCGAGTTCGAGGGCAAGACCATCGCCGCGGTCGCCGTCGACCCGTCGGCCTTCTACGTCTACCGCGGTGCGGACCCGCGCGTGGAGTTCCTCGAGGACCTCGGCTTCACCCTCGCCCCGAGCGTCGACGAGCTCGACACCGAGGAGACGACCTTCTACTACACGGTCTCCACCGAAGAGGTCGACAAGCTCGGCTCCGACGTCCTGGTCTCGTACTCGCCGACCGAGGAGGCCGCCGCGGAGGTCGACAAGAGCGCGGCCGCCAAGGCCATGCAGCAGTTCCAGGACGGCACCGTGGCCCGGGTCGTGGGCGAGTCCCTCGTCTCCTCGGTCTCCCCGCCGACCGCGCTGTCGTTGACCTGGGGGCTCGACGACTTCGTCGAGGCCCTCGTGCCGGCCGTCGAGAAGGCCGACGCCGCGGGCTGAGCCCCATCGTGCAGCACCCCGCTCGACCAGCCACACCGCGACCGCGTCCGGGACTCCCGGGCGCGGTCGCGGCGTTCCGCGCGTCCGCGCCGGATAGATTGCGCGGGTGACGACGCAGCAGGCGGTGGTGGGGGACTACACCCTGCTCACCAAGATCGGCGAGGGCGGCATGGGCGTCGTCCACCTGGCCCGGAGCCCCGAGGGGGACCGGGTCGCGCTCAAGGTGCTGCGGCCGCACATCGTCGGCGACGACGAGGCGCGGCAGCGGCTCGCCCGCGAGGTCAGCTCGCTGTCCCGCGTCCGCTCCCGCTGGGTCGCCGAGATCGTCGACGCCGACCCGTGGGCGGTCGTGCCGTTCGTCGCGACGCGCTACGTCCCCGGTCTCTCCCTGCACGACCACGTCGTGGAGGAGGGGCCGATCACCGGCGCCGACCTCACCTGGTTCGCCGCCTCGCTCGCCGAGGGGCTCGCCTCGGTCCACGCCGCCGGGGTGCTGCACCGCGACGTGAAGCCCTCGAACGTCCTGATGGAGGGCCGCACGCCGATCCTCATCGACTTCGGCCTGGCCCGCGTCGCCGACGACCCGAAGCTGACCCACACCGGCTGGCTGCTCGGCACGCCCGGCTACCTCGCGCCCGAGATCCTGTACGGCGACGACGCGACGACCGCCTCCGACGTCCACTCCTGGGCGGCGACCGTCGCCTACGCCGGCACCGGTCGCCCGCCCTTCGGCCGCGGCCCGTCGATGGCGGTCATGGACCGCGTGCGGCGCGGGGAGCACGACGTCTCCGGACTGCCCGGCGACCTCGCCGCCGTCGTCGAGGCCGCCCTCGACCCCGAGCCGGAGCGGCGGCCCACCCTCGACCAGCTGCTCGCCTGGCTGCGGCCGCAGGTCGGGCGCGGGCGACGCGTCCCCCCGCCCGTCCTCGAGCCCGAGCCCGAGCCGGTGCTCGAGCCGGCGATCGAGACCCTGCCGGTGATGCTGGACCGGCCCGACGCCGACGGCACCCACACCCGCCCGTTCGAGACCCTGGTGGACCACGACGCCCGCGAGGCGGGCCAGGAGCCGACGGTCCACGACTGGGACGTCGCGGAGTACGTCGTCCCGCGGACCTCGGTCGGCGAGCGGTTCCGCCGCGGGACGCTCCTGCTCGGCGGCGCCCTGGCCACCGGCGCCGGCTTCGCGGCGTACCCCTGGGTCGCGACGGCGCTCACCCTCGTCCTGGTCTGGCTGCTGCGCAGCGGCTCCCTGGCCGCGAGCAAGGCCGGCGACCGCCGGCGCCTGCGCGGCCGCAAGTGGTACGACGGCGTGCTGCTGCTCCTGGGGGCGCCGTGGGACCTGGTGCGCTCGATCCCCGGCACCGTCGTGCTCCTGCTGTGGAGCCTCGGGCTCGCCCTCGCCGGCGGCCTGCTCTGCTACGCCGTGGCGGCGTCGGTGCCGGTGACCCTGTTCGTCTGCGGGACGCTGCTGGCCGGTGCGCTCTGGCTCGGCCCCGGTGGCTCCCGCATCCGCTCGCCGCTGTCGCGCGTCGTCGACCCCACTGCGCGCGGCGTGCGCGGCTGGCTCGCCGGGCTGGTCGCGGTGGCCGTGCTCGGTTGCGGCCTGGGTGCGCTCGTCGAGGCCTCCGGCACCTCCTGGGCGCCGGACGACGGCCGCCCGTTCGCCGACCTCTCGGTGCCGGACGGTGGGCTGCTCGGCGGGTCCTGACCCACCCGCCGTCAGCCGCCGTACGAGGGCGGGACGTCCTCGGGGCGGGTGCCCCAGGCAGGCCGGTCGGCGTCGGTGGTGTCGACGACGACCGTGCGGGGGCGACCCGGCCCCAGGCCGAGCCACGTCGAGGTGTGGGCCCGGCCGTCGACGGTGACGGCAGCGACGTGGCGGCCGTCGCCGCGCCGCACGAGCCGGGTGGCGGTGCCCCCGAGCGGTCGCACGACGACCTCGTCGAAGAGCGGCCGGCCCAGCGCGGTGACGTCGGTCCCCGGGACGAGCGGCTGCAGGCCGAGCGCCGCCCAGACGTACCACGCCGACAGCCCACCGAGGTCGTCGTTCCCGGGCAGCCCCGTCGGTCCGGGACGCCACAGCTGCTCCAGCGCCCGGGCCACGACGTCCTGGGTGCGCGCCGGCTCGCCCAGCCACAGGTGGGCCCACGGCGTCAGCAGGCTCGGCTGGTTGCCCAGCCAGGCGTGCCGGCCGGCGCCCGCGTCCAGCTCGGCGTGGAGGTCGTCGAGGCGGGCGAGGACCTCGGAGCGGGTCCCGAGAGCCGCGAGCAGGCCGGCCATGTCGTGCGGGACGAACCACGTGTACTGCGTGGCCGTGCCCTCCTGGAACCCTGTGCAGCAGGACGAGGGGTCCCAGCCGGGGCCCGGGAACGAGCCGTCGGCGGCGCGCGGCGCCAGCACCCGGCGCGCCGGGTCGAGCAGGTGGCGCCACCAGCCGCTGCGGGCCAGCAGGCCGGCGGCGTCGCGGCCGCGGCCCGCCGCCGTGGCCAGCCGGGCGACGGCGAAGTCGTCCACCGCGTGCTCGAGCGTCGTCGAGGCGTCCCCGGGCACCCAGCCGCGCTCGAGCTGCGCGGCGAGGCCGGGGCGTGCGGGCGTCGGGACGGTCGCCTGGCGGACCAGGGCGTCCACGACGCCGGGGAGGTCGAACTCTCGGGCGCCGTAGGCATGTGCCGCGGCGGCCAGCGGCGCGGCGGAGTCGCCCGACATCACGAGGGTGTCCTGGGCGACCAGCGGCCACCGGGGCATCCAGCCGCCCTCCCGCGCCGCCGCGAGCAGGCTGGTCACCAGGTCCGAGGCGACGTCCGGCCGCAGCCAGGCCAGCAGCGGGGTGTGGGTGCGGTAGGCGTCCCAGGCGGTCGCCGCCGTGTAGCGCCGGTGGCCCGCCGCCACCCGGTGCACCCGGCCGTCGAAGCCGGGGTAGCGGCCGTCGGCGTCGCTGACCGTCGTGGGGTGCAGCAGCACGTGGTACAGCGCGGTGCGCAGCGTCGTGCGCCGGGCGGTCGTCCCGCCGGTCGCGGCGACCCGGCCGAGCTCGGCGTCCCACGCGCGGGCGGCCTCGGCGCGCAGCCGCTCGACCGACCAGCCCGGTGCGTCGGCCACGAGGTTGCCGCGGGCGCCGGCGGCGTCGACGAAGGACACCGCGACCTGGGTGCGCACCGTGCGGTCCCGGCGGCCCCGGCCGTCCGTGGGGCGGTCGAGGCGCAGGACGACCCCGCCGGGCCAGCGCCGGACGGACGCGACCGGGCGGTCGAGGCGCAGCCGCACGTGCACGTCGTACGCCGTGGGGGTGCCGCAGAACCCACCGCTGGTCGCCCGCAGCACCACCTCGCGGCGGCCCACCAGCCGCACCCGGGCCGCGCTCGTGCCGGCCAGGCTGCCGTCGGCCTTGACCACCAGCCGCGGTGCGGCGCCGCGGGGGAACCGGTAGGCGGCCAGTCCCGAGCGGTCGTCGGCGGCGAGGGAGGCGGTGACGCCGTTGGCCAGCCGGACGCGGTACCACCCGGGTGCCGAGCGCTCGCTCGCCCGGTCCAGCGCGACGGTCGCCGCGGAGGGGTCGGCGGGCGCGCGGCCGGCCCACGGCAGCACCGGGACGTCCCCGAACGCAGGGCAGCCCGCCCCGGAGAGGTGGGTGGGGGAGAAGCCGCGGACGTGGGTGTCGGTGGCGGCGTACCCCGAGGCCGTCGCCGACGGCGTCCCGCCCGTCGCGTCGGCGGTCGTGTCCGGCCCCAGCTGGACCATGCCGAACGGACGGGCCGCCGCGGGCGTCGTGGCACCGCTGGACCACGGCGGGGCCCCTCCGGTGCCGGTCGTGAGGTCCGGCTGCGGGAGGTCCGGCTGCGTGAGGTCCGGTTGCGGCTGGCCGACGGCGCCCGCGCCCGGGGCGGGTGGGACGAGGGAGAGCGCCGGGAGGGCCACGAGCAGCGCCGCCGTGCCCGCCGTGCGCCGCCACCTCACCAGGGGAGCGTACGGGCGGGAGCCGGCTCGCGTGCTGAGATCACCGTCCCGGCCAGCGGACGGCCGTGGCACGATGGCGCCGTGCAGCGCACCCCGATCATCATTCCCTAGCGCGTCGAGCCCCTCGACGCGCCGACCTCTCGCACCCCGAGAGGTTTTTTTGTGCCCGCACACCAGCACCAGCCCCCCCGCACCAGCCCAGACCAGCCCAGACCAGCCCAGCCCGGAAGCAGAGACAGACCGATGGACCTCCACGGCTCGTTCCACGTCTACGACACGACGCTGCGCGACGGCGCCCAGCAGGAGGGGCTCAACCTCTCCGTCGCCGACAAGCTCACGATCGCCCAGCAGCTCGACGGACTGGGCGTCGGCTACATCGAGGGCGGCTGGCCCGGGGCGAACCCCAAGGACACCGAGTTCTTCCGCCGCGCCGCCGCCGAGCTGGACCTGCGGCACGCCCGGCTGGCGGCGTTCGGCGCCACCCGCCGGGCCGGGGCGCGGGCGGCCGACGACCCGATGGTCGCGGCGCTGCGCGACAGCGGCGCGGGCGTGGTCACCCTGGTGGCCAAGTCCTACGACCGGCACGTCGAGCTGGCGCTGCGGACCACGCTGGAGGAGAACCTCGCGATGGTCCGCGACACCGTCAGCCACCTGCGCGCCGAGGGGCAGCAGGTGTTCCTCGACGCGGAGCACTTCTTCGACGGCTACCGGGCGAACCGGGCCTACGCGCTGGAGGTGCTGCGGACGGCGTACGACGCCGGGGCCGAGGTGGTCGCCCTGTGCGACACCAACGGGGGAATGCTGCCCACCTGGGTCTCCGACGTGGTCCACGACGTCGTCGAGACGACCGGCGTGCGGGTCGGCATCCACTGCCACAACGACACCGGCTGCGCCGTCGCGAACACCCTGGCCGCGGTCGAGGCGGGCGCGACGCACGTCCAGGGCTGCATCAACGGGTACGGCGAGCGCACCGGCAATGCCGACCTGGTGACCGTCGTGGCCAACCTCGAGCTCAAGCTGGACCGCGCGGTGCTGCCGGCGGGCCTGCTGCGCGACGCGACGCGGATCGCCCACGCCGTCGCCGAGGTCACCAACGTCCCGCCCGCCTCGCGCCAGCCCTACGTCGGCACGTCGGCGTTCGCGCACAAGGCCGGCCTGCACGCCAGCGCGATCAAGGTCGACCCGAACCTCTACCAGCACATGGACCCGGTGGGCGTCGGCAACGACATGCGCCTGCTGGTCTCCGACATGGCGGGTCGGGCCTCGATCGAGCTGAAGGGCCGCGAGCTCGGGTTCGACCTGGACGCCGGCACGCCCGCCGGCAAGGACCTGGTCACGCGGATCACCGAGCGGGTCAAGCTGCTGGAGTCGCGCGGCTACACCTTCGAGGCGGCCGACGCGTCGTTCGAGCTGCTCCTGCTCGAGGAGGTCGAGGGCGCCCGACCGGCGTACTTCGAGGTCGAGTCCTGGCGGGTGATCACCGACTCCAAGCCCGCCGAGGAGGCGCTCTCGGAGGCCACGGTCAAGCTGCGGGCCGCCGGGGTGCGCTACGTCGTGACCGGTGAGGGCAACGGTCCGGTCAACGCGCTCGACCAGGCGCTGCGGTCGGCGATCGGGCAGGCGTTCCCCGAGGTCGCGAAGTTCGAGCTGATCGACTACAAGGTGCGCATCCTCGACCAGGGCCACGGCACCGACGCGATCACCCGGGTCCTCATCGAGACCACCGACGGCCGGTCGTCGTGGGTGACGGTCGGCGTGGGCGCCAACGTCATCGAGGCGTCGTGGGGCGCGCTCGTCGACGGCCTCACCTTCGGCCTGCGCCGCCACCACGCCGACTGAGCCGCGGGTGGCCGGAGGCCGGCCGTCCTGCGAGGGTGGGGCCATGAGCCGTCCCGTCATCGTCGTCGTCGGAGCCGGACCGGGGGTCAGCGGGTCGGTGGCCCGGCGCTTCGCCCGCGAGGGGTACGACGTCGGCCTGCTGGGCGTCGACGAGGACCAGCTGGTGGCGCTCGCCGGCCAGCTGGAGGACCTCGGTGCGGCGGTCGGCCGGGCGGTCGTGGACGTGACCGACGTCGAGGCGGCGACGGCTGCGGTGCAGCGGTTCGGCGGGTTCGGCGGCCGGGTCGACGTGCTGCACTTCAACCCGAGCGCCTTCCGGGAGAAGGACCCGCTCGAGCTCACGGTGGCCGAGCTGCTCGAGGACGTCGCGCTCGGGGTCGGGGCGCTGCTCACCTGCGTGCAGGCCGCGCGTCCCTTCATGTCCGCCGGCGGGCGGGTGACGGTCACCGGGCCCGCGGCCGCCGACCGGCCCTGGCACCGGGCGGCCTCGCTCGGGGTGCAGAAGGCCGGCGTGCGCAACCTCGTGCACAGCCTCGACGCGGCGCTCGCGCCGGACGGCATCCGGGCGGTGTCGGTCACCGTGCACGGGACCCTGGCGCGCGAGGGGGCCTTCACCCCCGACCGGGTCGCCGACGCCATCTGGGCAGCGGCCCACCAGGACCTCGACGCGTGGGCGACGGAGGTGCCGTACGCCGGGTGAGCCCGGCTGCCGCGGACGGACTCAGTCGCCCGGCGGCCGCAGGACCCGCTCGACCAGGTCGACCCACCCGTGCACGACGCGCTCGAGCGGGAACCCCTCGACCGAGAGCTGCTGCTCGAGGATGGGGAGCTCGAGTGGCGCCAGCAGCGCGGTCGCGAGCAGCGGGAGGTCGCCCTGCACGCCGAGCTCGTCGAGCAGGTAGCGCACGTGCATCGCGGTGAACGACCACACGGCGTACGACCGCGAGCCGGCACGGCCCGCCGCGCGGATGAGCTCCTGGTGGCGCAGGGTCGACTCCAGGCGGGACCGGCCGAAGGCGAGCAGCCGCTCCAGCGGGTCCGCCCCCGGTCCCAGCGGCGGGGGACCGGAGATGACCGCCGCCTGCCAGGCCGTCTCGGAGAAGTCGAGCAGCGCGGCCATCAGGCCCTCGCGGGACTCGAACCGGCGGAACACCGTGCCCTTGCCGACCCCGGCCCGGGCCGCGACCGCCTCCATCGTCACGTGGTCGACCCCGCACGCGTCCACCAGCTCCTGGGCCGCGGTGAGGAGCGCCTCGCGGTTGCGCGCGGCGTCGCGCCGCTCGGGCGGCGGGTCGCCGAGCAGCGGCAGCAGGTGGGGTCCGGACATGACGTCGCCACTGTAGGGACCACGCCGACACGGTGCCGGGAATACAACCGGACCGAGGTCCGTTTGGGCTGGCGACCGTTCGTCGCACGACCCCAGGAGCAACCATGTCCCAGACCCGCGTCGCCGTCCTCGTCGGCAGCCTCCGCGCCGACTCGCTCAACCGGAAGATCGCCGAGCTGCTCGCGGCCCGGGCCCCGGAGGGAGTCGAGGTCGACATCGTCGACGGCCTCGAGAACCTGCCGTTCTACAACGAGGACATCGACGGCGAGACCGCCCCCGACGCCGCCACCCACGTGCGCCGCCAGGTGGCCGCCGCCGACCGCGTCCTGGTCGTCACGCCGGAGTACAACGGCACCATGCCGGCCGTGCTCAACAACGCCATCGACTGGCTCTCGCGCCCCTACGGCGCCGGCGCGCTGGTCGCCAAGCCGTTCGCGGTCGTCGGCACCACGCCCACGCCGTACGGCGGCCGCTGGGCCCACGCCGACACGGTGCGCTCCGCCAACGTCGCGGGCGCGGTCGTCCTCGAGGACGTCACCGTCTCCCAGCCGGGCGTCGAGGTCGACGTCCTCAACGACGAGGAGGTCCTCGGCAAGCTGCGCGGCGCCCTCGAGGCGCTCGTCGCCTACGACGCCGCGCCGTCCTCGGCCGCCTGACCCGCCGGCTCCTGCCGGCTCCTGCCGGCCGAGCGACTGACGCAGTCGTGCCTGACGGCTAGCGTCGGTCGCATGGCCGACCTCCACGACCTGACCGCCCTCGAGCAGGGCGCCCTCGTCCGGCGTGGTGAGGTCTCGAGCCTCGAGCTCGTCGACCACTACCTCGAACGCGCCGACCGTCTCGACACGGTCGGCGCGTTCGTCACGCTCACCCCCGAGCAGGCGCGTTCGGCGGCCGCGACGGCGGCGTCCGCGCCCGGTCCGCTCGCGGGCGTGCCGACCGCGGTCAAGGACCTCAACCTGACCGCCGGTGTCCGGACGACGTTCGGGTCGGCGGCGTTCGACGACTTCGTCCCCGACACCTCCGACGGCGTCGTGCTGTCGCTGGAGGCCGCCGGGCTGGTGAGCCTCGGCAAGACGAGCACGCCGGAGTTCGGGTCGCCCTGCTACACCGAGCCGGACGGGCGCCCGCCGGCGGTGACCCCGTGGGACCGGACCCGGATGGCGGGCGGCTCCTCCGGCGGAGCGGCCGCGGCGGTCGCGGCCGGCCTGGTGCCGGTCGCGCAGGGCTCCGACGGCGGTGGGTCGATCCGGATCCCCGCCTCCTGCTGCGGACTGGTCGGCCTCAAGCCGTCCCGGGGGCGGATCTCCGGCTTCCCGATGTACGGCGACCCGGTCGGCCTGGCCACCGCCGGGCCGGTCGCGCGCACGGTCCGCGACGCGGCCGCGCTGCTCGACGTCCTGGCCGGCCGGCGGTCCGGCGACCCGTCCTGGGCGCCCGAGCCGAGCGGCACGTTCCTCGAGTCGTGCGACTGGTCGCCGGGGCGCCTGCGGGTCGCGCGGTTCGTGGAGCCGGTGATCGCCGACGCCGAGCTCGACCCGGCGGTCGTGCAGGCCTGGGAGGACGCCTCCCGCCTGCTGGAGTCGCTGGGCCACGAGGTCGAGGACGTCGCCGTCCCGCTGCCCCGCGAGGCGGTGCCGGAGTTCGAGACCTGCTGGGCGGTGCTGACCGCGATGTCGGCCGCCCCGGAGGGTCGCGAGCACCTGCTCAGGCCGCTCACCCGGTGGCTCGGCGACCGCGGTCGCGCCGTCAGCGGGCCGGAGCTGGGACTGGCGATCGGGGCGGTGCGGAGGTTCGCCGCGGAGGCACTGGTCGCGCTGGCGCCGTACGACGCGGTGCTGACGCCGACCCTCGCCGCGCCGCCGCTGCCGGTCGGCGCGATCCGGGACGACGCGGACCCGGCGGCGGACTTCGAGGCGCAGAAGCGCTTCACGCCCTGGACGTCGGCCTGGAACGTCACCGGCATGCCGGCCGTCTCGCTGCCGCTGCACTGGACCGACGACAGGCTGCCGGTCGGCGTGATGCTGGCCGCCCGGCCGGCCGAGGAGCAGCTGCTGCTCGCGCTCGCCGCCCAGGTCGAGGAGGCCGCTCCGTGGGCGCACCGCCGGCCGCCCCAGTGGTGACCGTCCTCGCGCACACCGCCCACCTGGCGGCCGCGGACCTGGCCGCCGCGCGGGCGCTGGTGGACGCGGCCTTCGACGACTTCACCGACGCCGACTGGTCCCACGCCCTCGGGGGGATGCACGCGCTGGTCCGCGTCGACGGCGTGCTGGTGGCGCACGGCTCGCTGGTCCAGCGGCGCCTGCTCGTGGGGGCCGGGGCGGGGGAGCGGTCGCTGCGGTGCGGGTACGTCGAGGCGGTCGCCACGCATCCCGGCCAGCGGCGTCGTGGTCACGCGACCGCGGTCATGGCGGCGCTGGAGGGGCTCGCTGCGGCGTACGACCTGCTGGCGCTGTCGTCCTCGGACGCCGGCGCCGGCCTGTACCGCGGCCGCGGGTGGGTCCCGTGGCGCGGGCCGACCTCCGTGCTCGGGCCGCGCGGCCGTGAGCGGACCGCGGACGACGACGGCTCGACGTACGTGCTGTGCGGCCCGGACCCCTCCGGCGTCCGCCCGCTCGACCTCGACCTGCCGCTGGCGTGCGACTGGCGGGAGGGCGACGTCTGGTGACGCCGCCCTCCGGCGCGGTCGTCGCTCAGATCGTGACCGCGATCTTGCCGCGGGTGCGGCCGTCCTCGTTGGCGCGGTGGGCGTCGCCGATCCGCTCGAGCGGGTACGTCGCGGCGAGGTCGACCCGCAGCGCCCCTGCCTCGGCGAGGGCGCGCAGCTCGTCGAGGTGCTCGGCCACGGGCCGGACGAAGACGTACCGGCCGCCGATGCGCAGCACCGTGTCGGCGTCCACGACGGAGGCGACCCTCGAGACGTCGTGCACCTGGTTCGGTGCGTCCTCGAGGGCGTCGCCGCCGATGAGGTCGACGACCGCGTCGACCTTGGCCGAGAGCTGCTCGCTGATCGTGCCCTGCGTGTAGTCGACGACCTCGTCGACACCGAGCCGGCGCAGGTAGTCGTGCTTGTCGCTGCGGGCGGTGCCGACGACCGTCGCACCGCGGGACTTGGCGACCTGGACCGCGAACTGCCCGACGCCGCCGGCCGCCGCGTGCACCAGCACGCGGTCGCCCTCGCCCACCTCGAGCGCCTCGACGACCAGCTGCCAGGCGGTGAGACCGGCGAGCGGGATCGCGGCGGCCTCCTCGAAGGAGAGGTTCGCCGGCTTCCGGACGACCGTCCGCTCGGGCGCTGGGACCAGCTCCGCCGCGGTGCCGAACGCGACGTCGTCGCGCCGCACGTAGCCGTAGACCTCGTCGCCCGGCTGGAGCCCGGACCGCACCGACGGCCCGACCGCCTCGACCACGCCCGCGACGTCCCAGCCCGGGATGATCGGCAGGTGGTGGGGGTAGGCGCCCTGCAGGTAGCCCTCGCGGATCTTCCAGTCCACCGGGTTGACGCTCGTCGCCCTGGCTCGGACCAGGACCGTGTCCGGGCCCACGGGCGGGTCGGCGACCTCCCGCACCTCGATCACGTCGGCCCCACCGAATCGGTCGTACACCGCTGCGCGCACGCGCTCTCCTCCGTCTGCTCGTCCTGCTCGGTCTCCGTTCCTCATCGGTCCCACCGCCCCAGGTATTCCATCCGGGCCCGCCCCGCCGCCGCCGGTCGAGCAGCGAGCGAGCGTCGCCTTGTTGGTCGAGCAGCGAGCGCGAGCGAGCGTCGCCGAGACCCGGCCCTGTTGGTCGAGCAGCGAGCCTTGGCGAGCGTCGTCGAGACCCCGTGAGGTGCGCAGGGCCTATGGGTGGTCGTCTGGGCCAGCTTGCCGCTGGTCGAGCAGCGAGCGCTGGCGAGCGTCGTCGAGACCCCGCGAGGTGCGCGCAGGACCTAGAGATGGTCGTCGGGCCGCCGGGTGGGCTCGGCTCGAGGCTCCTTTTTCGAGTCGTGTGGTTGCGCGCCGCTGGGGTCGAGGTCCTGGGCGCGGCTGCTTCTCGGCCCACGGCCGGCGGGGGTCGACCGCTGTGGTTGCGGTGGAGGAGGGAGTCGCTCTGCTCGGCCTAAGTCCTCCGGTGGAAGGCGACCTCCCCTCCGGGCAGGTGGGTGGTGTCGTACGCAGGGTCGTGGATGCGGGCGTGGTGCCTGGGGCAGAGGTTCCGGGCGTTCGTCAGGTCGGTGGCTCCGCCGGTGGACCAGGGTTGGTCGTGGTGGGCGTGGCAGAGGTGGGCGGGCCAGTCGCAGCCGTCTGCGGTGCAGGTCGGTTGGGTGAGGTTCAGCGCCCGGCGCTGAGCGCCGGAGAAGAGGCGGGTGGTGCGGCCGAGGTCGAGCAGCTCGGACCTCGACCCGAGGACGGCGGGAATCAAGCCTGCCTCGCAGGCCAGTCTCCGTGCGGTGGCTGCGGAGATGGTGGCGCCGTCGTCGAGGACACCGGGTGCGAGTCCGCCGAGGAGCGAGGCGATGTCCATGGTGATGACGACGGTGGCGTTGAGCCCGCCGAGCTTCGGGACCGAGGCGGTGGGGAGGCGTTCGAGGAGCTCGCAGAACGCGTCACCCATCCGTTCCGGTGACGGCCGCCGCTCCACGGGCTCGGATCCGCCTGGTTCCTGGGTGGCGGCTTGGTGCTTCGGGGCCGCGAACGCCAATAGGGTCTTCTTCAGCATGGCGCCGTGCAGCTCGGGGATCTTGAACTTCCCGACCACCGACCCGCGGCCGTCGGGGCTCATCGTCAGCCACGCGGTCTCGCGGGCGAGCCGCTCCTCGGCCTCCAGGGCACGGGCGTCGCGTGCCTCGCCGACCTCCGGGGCCACGACGGTAAGGACGTGCTTGGCCAGGACCCGCAACGCCTTGGGGTCACGGTGCCGCGCCTCGGCCAGCAGGTGCTGCTCCGCACGGAGCGGGATGGTCGGGTCGTCCAGGCCGGCGGGCAGCTTGTCGAGGCACTCGGTGATGACGCGAGCGTGATCGACCGACACCTCGCCCTCGGCGAAAGCCGTTGCCGTCTGGCAGTGGCGGTCCAAGGACTCGGCCAGCCGCATGCGGTGCTTCGCAGCGGGACGGGTCTGATGCGTTTCGGTCGCCCACCAAGCGGCGGTGTCGGTGGCACCGACCCGCTCGCCGGCGTGCCGGCGGTCGGCTTCCGCGACCAGGCGTAGCTCCAGGGCCTCGGCCTGCGCGCGCAACCGGGTCGCCTCGACCAGGGTGTCGGTGACGTCGTCGTCCGACATCGACCACAGGTGGACCTCGGCGGCCGAGCGCATCTGCTTGCGGGTCTTCGCGACGGCGCGGCACACCACGTGTGTGCTGCGTCGGGAGTCCTTGGCCATGGATCTACTCAAGCACCGACCACCGACAGTCCCGAGGTCGTTTCCCCAGGTCAGACCACATCGTGGACGACAAGTTCGGTGAGTTCTCGCCGGCCGACTCGAGAGCCCCAGGCCCTGCGCACCTCACCGGGTCTCGACGACGCCTCGCCAGGGCTCGGCTGCTCGACCAGCAGGGCGACCTGGCAGCCGGCAGACCGCCGCGTCCACCCGCCGTACCCCTCTCGAAGCTGCCCCCACCGCAACCCCCCATGACCAGGAAGCCGGAGGCGCGCACCCGAGGCCCTGCGCACCTCACCGGGTCTCGACGACGCCTCGCCAGGGCTCGGCTGCTCGACCAGCGGGGCACCGTCCGGCGGCCGGGGGCGAGCACCTGAGGCCCTGCGCACCTCACCGGGTCTCGACGACGCCTCGCTGGCGCTCGGCTGCTCGACCAGCGGCAGCCGGGAGACCGCCTCGGCCACGCGCCGTGCCTCTCCCGTAGCTGCCCCCACCGCCACCACCCATGACCCGGCACTAGGAGACGAGTACCCGAGGCCCGCATCTCACCGGGTCTCGACGACGCCTCGGTGGGGCTCGGCTGCTCGACCAGCGGGGCACCGTCCGGCGGCCTGAGGCGCGCACCCGAGGCCCTGCGCACCTGACCGAGTCTCGACGACGCCCCGCTGGCGCTCGGCTGCTCGACCAGCGGGGCACCGCCCGGCGGCCGGAGGTGAGCGCCCTGCGCGCCTCGCCGGGGCTCGGCTGCGCGACAGGCCGGGGTCAGTCGCCGAGGCCGCGGGCGTGCAGGGCGTCGCCGGTCTCGTGGGCGCGGGCGACGACGCGGACGACGAACGGTGTGAGGTGGGCGCGGGGGTGGCGGCCCAGGCCGCGGGCGCGGGCGGCGTCACGGGTCTCGAGGGCGAGGGTGAGGGTCGCGGGGAGGGCGGCGACGGCGAGGGAGAAGGCGAGCGCGACCCGCTCGGGGTTGACCCCGACCCGGCGGAACGGTCGCAACCACCGCACGATCGCGTCGAGCAGGGCGTTGACCGGGGTGGTGGCGGTGAGGACGAGCGCGGCGAGTGCGAGGGCGACCAGGTCGAGCGTGGTCTCGGCGGCGCGGGGGAGCCCGTTGACCCACCACTGGACCGCCGAGACCACGACGACGAGGACCAGCAGCCCGCGCAGCGCGCGTCCCACCGCCGCGAGCGCGACCCGGGCGAGGAGGGCGGCGCCGACCGCCAGGGCCAGCGTGACGAACGACGCCGGCATCGACCGGACGACCACGACGGCGACGCTGAAGACGGCGAGGAGGAGCACCTTCGGCCCGACCGGCATCCGGTGCAGCACCGTCCGGCCCGGCTGGTAGGTCCCGACGAGCAGCGGGTGGCTCACGGCGTGGTCACCGCGGCGACGTAGTGGGCCACGGCGGCGGCCGGCTCGCCGTCGTACGCCACGGCACCGTCGAGCACCACCAGCACCCGGTCGCAGCGGGCGGCCAGGTCGAGGTCGTGGGTGACCAGGACCAGCTGCTGGGGCAGCGAGAACAGCAGGTCGGCGATCCGCCGGGTGTTGGCCAGGTCGAGCAGCGTGGTCGGCTCGTCGGCGACCAGCACGTCGGGGGAGGTGGCGAGCACGCCGGCGAGGGCCAGCAGCTGCTTCTGCCCGCCGGAGAGGGCGTGCACCGACACGTCGGCGTGCCCGGCAAGGCCGTGCTCGGCGAGGACCGCGAGCGCGGCGGCGCGGCGGCGGGCGGGGTCGCGCTCGGTGCGCCGCAGGGACAGCTCGACGTCCTCCACGCAGGTGGGCATCACCAGCTGGGCGGACGGGTCGGTGAAGCAGAACCCCACCCGCCGGCGTACGGCGGCGCCCTCGCGCGCCACGTCGAGCCCGTCGACCAGCACCCGGCCGGACGTCGGCGCGACCAGCCCGTTGAGCAGCCGGGCGAGGGTGGACTTGCCCGAGCCGTTCGCGCCGACCACGCCGATCCGGTGCTCGGTGAGCGTCAGGGTCGTCGGCTCGAGGACGACGCGGTCCCCGTCGGGCGTGGGCACCGCGACGGACGCGGCGTCGAGGTCGATGCGGGGCACGCGAGCAGTATCAGCGGCGGTGCAGCAGCTGCGGGAACGCGCGGTGCACCTCGGCGGCGACGAGGGCGACGAGGGCGGCCTTGAGCAGGTCGCCGGCCCAGAACGGCGCGTCGTACCCCCACGCCACCGCCCAGGAGACGTCGAACCAGTACTTCATGCCGACGATCCCCAGCAGGTGGTTGACCACGACCGCGGGCACGGCGCAGAGGAACACCCAGAACGCCCGGCTCTTCCGCCTGCGCCCCGCCACCTGCCGCACGAGCAGCCCGGCGAGGCCGGCGACCAGCGGGAAGGACCACAGGTAGCCGGCGCTGGCGCCGGCGAACGAGCCCAGCCCGCCCTCCCTGCCGGAGAACACGGGCAGGCCCGCGGCCCCGAGGCCCAGGTAGAGCGCGACCGCGAGGAGGCCGCGGACCGGGCCCAGCACGCACCCGGCCAGCAGGATGCCGAAGGTCTGCAGCGTGATCTCCACGCCGGCGCCGCCGACGGGCACTCCTCCGACGAGCGCGCACGCCGCGACCAGGGCGGCGAACGCCGCGACCAGCGAGAGGTCCGTCGTCGTCAGTCGGGGACGGCGCGGCGCGGCGGTGGTGGGCTCGGAGGTCATCGTCATCGGTGGTCCTTCACGGAGGTGGCAGGCACCTGAACGCTGGTCAGGTGAACGGCGTTCAGGTTAGGGTGTGACCGGTCGTCCGGTCAACGGGACCGCACGACCACGGCCGAGGTGCGGCGGAGAGGGGCGGGACGGTGCGCAACCACCGGGTGGACGTGGTCGACCAGGCCCTGCGGGTGCTCGACGCCCACGGCCTCGCCGACCTCACGATGCGGCGGCTGGGCAAGGAGCTGGGCGTCCAGCCGAGCGCGCTCTACCACCACTTCCCGAGCAAGCAGCTCCTCCTCGCGGCGGTCGCCGACGAGCTCCTCGTCAGGGGAGCACGCCCGGCACCGGTCGGCACCTGGGAGCAGCGCGTGCTGGCCCTGTGCGTGGAGCTGCGGGACGCGATGCTGGCCTACCGCGACGGGGCCGAGGTCGTGGCCACCGTGCACGCCTTCGGGCTCGGCGCGCAGGCTCCCGAGCACGCCCTGGCCGAGGCCGTCGCCGGCTCGGGCGCACCCGACGACCTCGTCCGAGCCGCGACCCGCACCCTGCTCCACCTGGTCTTCGGTCACACGATGGACGAGCAGACCCACCTGCAGGCCGGCAGCGCCGGGGCGATCGAGGACGGCCCCCGCCAGCGCTCGGACTTCACCGTCGGTGTCGGCCTGGTGGTCGACGGGATCCGCGCACGCGTGGGCGCGGTCGGTGCGGCCGACGCGCAGCCGTAGGATCCGAGCGTGCTGATCCGTCTCCCGCTGTCGCTCCGCGCCGAGGAGCACGAGCTGAACCCCCTCGCGCCGCACCCGGTCGAGATCGCGATCATGGTGGGGACGCTGCTGGTGTTCCTCGCCCTCGTGGCGCTGGTCGTCGTGCTGGTCGTGCGGTCCCGCCGCCGGCGCTGACGAAGCGCTCAGCCCTCGACGAGCGCTCCGTGCTGCTCG
Source organism: Nocardioides sp. NPDC092400 (assembly GCF_040684155.1). Lineage (NCBI taxonomy): Bacteria > Bacillati > Actinomycetota > Actinomycetes > Propionibacteriales > Nocardioidaceae > Nocardioides > Nocardioides sp. NPDC092400. The sequence goes on from NZ_JBFBFJ010000001.1 coordinate 651,274, forward strand.
GCGAGGAGGACGGCACCCGCCACGTCCAGCCTCGTACGACGCAGACGGGCCGTCGTCAGGTCGACCCCGTCGAGGGTGGCCCCCCGCAGGTCGGCGCCGTCGAGCACCGTTCCCTGGAGCACCGCGTCGGTGAGCAGGGCGTCGCGCAGCACCGCCCCGGTCAAGTCGGACGACGACAGGTCGCTCTCGCGGAGGTCGAGGCCGGTGAGGTCGAGGCGCGCCAGGCGCGTGCCCCGGACCGTGACGCCGCGCCAGACCCCGCCGCCGACGACCCGCAGCGACCGCAGGGTGCACTCGCTGAGCACCGACCCGGTGAGCTTGCAGCCCTCCAGGGTGGCGTCGGCGAAGGAAACCCGCCGGAAGTCGCAGCCCACGAACGCGGTCGAGACGTGCCGGGAGGAGTCGAGGCGGCCGCCGTGGAACGTGCACCGCTCGAAGACCGCTCCCCGCGAGGTCGCCCCGGTCAGGTCGACGCCGGTGAAGGTGCACCCGACGTACCGCGCGGCGCCGAGGTCCTCGCCGTACAGGTCCAGGTCGTGCAGGTGCTCGTCCTCGACGTCGACGGTGCTCATGGGCGTGAGCCAAGCACACGTCGCCGACGCTCACCCGCCGGCCAGCGACCAGCGGTGCAGCAGCCGGCAGCCGTCGGCCTCGTACCACGCCAGGTCCAGCGCGTCGACGCGGGAACGGGCCGGCAGCACCCCGCCCAGCAGCTCGAGCGTCGAGGCCTCCGTGACGGCGTCGGAGCGCAGGTCCAGGGTCAGGTGGGGGACCGGCTCGAACTCCCCGGCGTACGGCGGGCACTGCGGGAACGCCTGCGCCAGCCGCGCGGTCAGCTCGCGGAAGGGTCCGTCCGGCTGGGGCACGAGGTGGATGATCCCGTTCGGGAACGTCGCCACCTCGGCGAGCACGACGTCGAAGGCGGGGGTCGACGCCGCGATCGTGCCGACCGCCGCCAGGTCTCCGGCACCCGGCGCGGGCAGCCACGGCCCGAGCGCGGTCACGTGCGCGTGCACGAACGCCGGGTCGCTGGACACCCAGGCGGGGTCGTAGTGCGCGTGCCGGCCCCGCACGACCTGCTCGAGCGGCGGGACCGGCACCTGCAGCACGGTGTGGCCGGGATGCGTCACGCCGGGGAGTCAAGCACCCCCACCGGGTTCACCAGCGTGCCGGCGTACATCAGCGACTCCGCCTGGTCGGCGATGTCGACCATCTGCAGGGTGTTGCGCAGCTGCAGCCGGTTGAGGCAGCTGTGCCGGAACTCCGCCCGCAGCAGGTCGTACGCCGCGTGCCGCTCCGCCAGCTCGGGGTGGTCCTCGCGGTGGCGCACCAGGCAGTCGCGCACCTCCGCCCAGAACGCGCGCTCGTCCAGCACCCCGTCGAGGTGCAGGACCGCCGCCACGTGCCGCAGCACCCCGTCCAGGACGTCGGTGTGCAGCGCGAGGGCGCGGACGTCCTGCGGGACGTCGGCGCGGATCCGCTCGACCTCCGGCGGCAGCGGCTGGTCGTCCATGACCGCGACCTCCTCGCCGACGTCCTTCATCACGACGCGGTCGACGACGCCGTCGCGGAGCACCAGCACGAGGTTCTCGCCGTGGGGCATGAACGCCAGCTCGTGCGCGACCAGGCAGTGCGCGACCGGCCGGACGTAGGCGTCGAGCCAGCGCCGTACCCACTCCCGGGCGGGCAGCCCGGAGCGCGCCACCAGCGCGGAGACGAACGCGCGACCGTCGCCGTCGCGGTGCAGCAGCGAGGCCATCGTCGCCAGCCGCTCGCCCTCGGCGAGCCGGGGGAGCGGGCTCTCGCGCCAGAGCGCGGCGAGCATCTTCTGGTACGGCGACCGCACGCCCTGCCGCTCGGCGAGCCGGTGGTAGGCGTCGCCGGTGTAGCCGATCGCCGCCCGCTCGCGCAGCACCGTGAACCCGCATGCGCGGAGCTCGGGGTCGCCCTCGACCAGGCCGGCCACCCAGTCGTTGATGGCCGGCGTGGGACCCATGTAGGCGGGCGAGAGACCACGCAGGAAGCCCATGTTCTGCACCGCCAGCGCGGTCTTGACGTAGTGCCGCCCGGGCCGGCTGGTGTTGAAGAACGTCCGGATCGACTGCTGCGCCCGGTAGTGGTCGGGCCCCTCGCCGAGCGGCACGAGGTCGCGCCGCGCGACGTCGGGGGCGAAGGTCACCGCCACCCTGCTGCGCCACTGCCACGGGTGCAGCGGGAGGTAGAGGTACTCGCCCGGGTCGAGCCCCAGGTCGCGCAGCCGCTTCTCGAACCCCACGCGCGTGTCGTCGTCGAGCTCGGCCGCCCACAGCGCGTCCTCGGTGAGGTCCGCGGACAGCGAGAGCCGCGTGTGCTCGCGCCGGGCGGCGACCCACACCAGGCGGACCGGCGCACCCGCCTCGGGGGAGTACGCCGCGTGGTCGTCGACGCCGAAGCCGATCCGCCCGTTGTTGGCCAGGAAGCCCGGGTGGCCCTCGGTCATCGCGGCCTCGACCGCCTGGTAGCCCTCGGCCGCCGGGCGCTCCAGCAGCGTGTCGAGCAGCTCCTCGGCCGACCGCGTGGAGTGCTCGAGCTTCCAGGCCGCCGACGCGAGCGTGGCGGCGAGCTCCTCGAGGTAGGTGGGCAGCAGGCCGTCGGGGATGCCCAGCAGCGGCGCCAGCTCGACGACGAGGTCCTGCACGTCCAGCGGCGCCGGCTCGCCGTCGAGGGTCCGCTCGACGCTGGCCGGGTCGACGGCCCAGTGCTCGAGCGCGAGCCGCTCGGCACGGAACCGGTACGTCGCGCGGCCGTCGGGGGAGGCCAGCTCCCAGGCGCCGGGGGTGGTCGCGACCGGCTCCAGCAGGCGCTCGTGGGAGAGCTCGGAGAGCGCCTTGGTGACCAGGTGCCGCTGCGCGCGGGCCAGGTGGTCGGGCGCCAGGTGGTCGGCGAGCAGGTCGCTCGCGCGGCCGGTGGCCGCGGACGACGGGGTGGGCAGGGGGGACGGTCGGTCCAGGACGGACAGGACGGCCTCCTTCTCGACGGGGGTGGTCAGGTGGACGGTGCGGAGCTCGCGGAACCCGAAGGCGGTGTTCATCGCGCGGATCGCGCCGTTGCGGGCGTCGGGCTCGACCACCACGCGACGTACGGCGGGGTCGGCGAAGCAGTGGTCGAGGACGGCGGCGAAGACCCGGCGGGTGAAGCCCGGCACCGGGTCGCCGGTCGGCGGCGCGACGAGCACGTGCATGCCGAGGTCGCCGGGCCGCAGGTCGGGCAGGTCCGCGACCGGCGACTGCCCGGACCGGACCGGGTCGTAGGTCTCGGCCAGGAACGCCGGCTCGCCTCCGACCCGACCCAGCCAGGCGTGGTGGTGCGGGTCGTCGGCGATCGCGGCGTACTCCGCCGCGACGTCCTGCACGGTCGCGCCCTGCATCAGCCAGAACGCCGAGCGCGGGTGGGTGACCCAGCGGTGCAGCAGGCCGAGGTCGCGGTCCAGGTCGAGCGGCTCCAGGGTCGTGCCCGCGGAGGAGGGGGTCATCGCGGCACGCTCCGCAGGTGGTCGGGGACGCCGAAGGACTGCACGGCGATCCGCTTCTCCACGGGGTAGACCTCGCGGCCGGTCAGCGCCGCGATGATCACCGAGTTCCGGTAGGCACCCATGCCGAGGTCGGGAGCCACGAAGCCGTGGGTGTGCTCCTCGGCGTTCTGCACGAAGACCTCGGATCCGCCGTGGTCGACGGCGTAGGCCGCCGACGCGAGGTACCGCCCCTGCCCGTCCAGCCGCAGCCGGTCGCGCACCGGCTCGAGGAAGTCCGGCACGCGCGCGGCGTACCCGGTCGCGAGCACGAGGCCCTCGGTGCGCACCGAGACGTCCTCCCCGGTCTCGTCGTGGTGCAGCCCGAGCGTGTACGCCGTGCCGTCCCAGGCCGCCTCGGTCACGGCCGTGCCGGTCATCAGCGTGGTGCGCGGCCCGGCGCCCTGCACCCGCAGGCGGTAGTGCAGGTCGAAGATCGCGTCGACGAGGTCGCCGCTGATGCCCTTGTAGAGCGAGCGCTGCTCGCGCAGCAGCCGGTCGCGCGTCCCGGCCGGGAGCCCCTGGAAGTACGTCGTGTACTCCGGCGAGGTCATCTCGAGGGTGAGCTTGGTGTACTCCATCGGGAAGAACCGGGGGCTCCGCGTCAGCCACACCAGCTCGTAGTCGTGGTCGGGGCTCTCGCCGAGCAGGTCGTGGTAGATCTCCGCCGCGCTCTGCCCGCTGCCGACGATCGTGATCCGCGGCAGCCGCTGGAGCGCCTGCTTGTGGACGAGGTAGTCCGCGGAGTGGATGGCCGGCCCTCCGGCGTCGCGCACGCAGGAGAGCACGCGCGGCTGCGTGCCGGTGCCGAGCACGACCCGCCGGCCGCGGAACACCTCCCCGCGGGCGGTCGTCACCACGTAGCAGCTGCCGTCGTGCTCGACCGCGGTCACGGCCTGCCCGAAGCGCACCGACCCGAGCCGCTCGGCGGCCCAGCGGCAGTAGTCGTCGTACTCCCGCCGCAGCGGGTAGAAGGACTCGCGGATGTAGAACGGGTAGAGGTTGCCGGTCTCCTTGAGGTAGCTCAGGAACGACCAGCGCGAGGTCGGGTCGGCCATCGTCACCAGGTCGGCGAGGAACGGCACCTGCAGCGTCGCGTCGTCGAGCATCATCCCGGGGTGCCACGCCAGGTGGTCCCGCGCCTCGAGGAAGACACAGTCGAGGTCCTCGACCGGGTCGGCGAGGCAGGCGAGGCCGAGGTTGAACGGGCCCAGCCCGATGCCGACGACGTCGTGGACGTGGCCGGTGCTCATGCCGCCACCTCCGCGGTGAGCTCGCGGCCGAGCCCGGCGACGGCGTCGGTGACCGCGAGGACGTCCTCGAGGGTGGCCATCGGGTTCAGCAGGGTGAGCTTGAGCCAGCAGCGTCCGTCGACCTTGGTGGCGGCGACCATGGCCGCACCGCGCTCGTAGAGGGTGGCGCGGATGCGCCCGGCGAGCAGGTCGGCGGTGTCCTCCGCCAGCCCGGCGGGCCGGTAGCGGAACACCACCGTCGAGAGCTGCGGCGTCGCCGCGAGCTCGAGGTCCGGGTGGTCGGCCAGCCGCGCGCCGACCGCGGTGGCCAGGTCGACGACGTCCTCGACGTAGCCGCCGATGGTGTCGGGCCCCATCACGCGCAGCGTCAGCCACAGCTTGAGGGCGTCGAACCGGCGGGTGGTCTGCAGGCTCTTGTCGACCTGGTTGGGGTGCCCGGTGCCCTCGGGGTCCTTCGGGTTCAGGTAGTCGGCGTGCCAGGTCACGTGGCCGAGGTGGCGCCCGTCGCGGACGACCAGCGCGCTGGAGGAGACCGGCTGGAACCAGGTCTTGTGGTAGTCCACCGTCACCGAGTCGGCCCGCTCGATGCCGTCCAGGCGCGGGCGGAGCCGGGCGGAGGCGAGCATGCCGCCGCCGTACGCCGCGTCGACGTGCAGCCACGCGCCGTACGCCGAGGCGAGGGCGGCGACCGCCGGCAGCGGGTCGACCGCGCCGAAGTCGGTGGTGCCGGCCGTCGCGACGACGGCCATCGGCACCAGCCCCGCCTCCCGGACGCCGGCGAGCGCCCGGCCGAGCGCGGCGGGGTCCATCCGGTGGTCGGCGTCGACCGGGACGGTGAGGACCGCGTCAGGGGAGAGGCCCAGCAGTCGGGCGGCCTTCTGCACGCTGAAGTGGCCGTCGACCGAGGCCAGGACCCGCAGGTCCGTCACGGGGTGGCCGGCGACCAGCGCGGCGTCGCGCGCCAGGTGCAGCGCCTGGAGGTTGGACTGCGTCCCGCCGCTGGTGAAGATGCCGTCCGCGCCGGCTCCGAAGCCGATCCGGGCGGCGGTCCAGTCGACCAGGTGCCGCTCGACGAAGGTGCCTCCGACGCTCTGGTCGAAGGTGTCGAGGGAGGAGTTGACCGATGACACGAAGAGCTCGGCGAGGAGCGCCGGCACCACGACGGGGCAGTTGAGGTGCGCGACGTACGACGGGTCGTGGAACCAGACCGCGTCGTCGAGCCAGACCCGGCTCATCTCGGCGAGCGCGGCGCCGGTGTCGCCGAGCGGGCGGTCCAGGTCGACGTCGGCGACGACCTTCGCGGCCTGCTCGGGCAGCACGCCGGTCGCGGGCCCGGACTGGGCGCGCAGCGCGTCGGCGAGGTGGTCCAGGCCGAGGCGCATGCTGGCGAGGAAGTCGTCGAGGTGGTCGGGGTGGAACAGGTGGCGGGTGTCGCGGGCACGCTGGCGCGTCGGTGAGGCTGGGAGCACGAGCCTTGTCCTTCCGAGTTAGGTAAGGCTCACCTTATTGACACCCGATGACGGGTCCGCAACCCCTGGCCCGCTCCCTGGGACTCTTGTCACACTCCGGCCGCGTCGCGGCCGCGCGAGGCGGGAGGGCTCAGCGCGGGGAGAGGGCGACGATCGCGACGTCGTCGTGGGTGACGCCGGACTGGAACGCGACGACCTCGTCGGTGAGCGCCTCCACCAGGCTCGCGACGTCGCCGGTCCCGAGCCGGTCGAGGGTGGCCAGCAGGCGCTCGTCGCCGAAGTAGGCCTCCGCACCCCGCGCCTCGGTGACCCCGTCGGTGTAGAGCACGAGCGCCTCGCCCGGCAGCACCCGCAGCTCGACCTCGGCCCAGGTCTGGTCGCCGAGCACGCCCACGAGCGGGCCGCCCACCGCCAGCTCGACCGGGCGCCGGCCGGGCCGCAGCAGGATCGGCGGAGGGTGTCCGCCGGCGCTGACGGTGACCTGCCAGGCGCCGTCCGCCTCGCGCCTCATGCGCATCAGCACGACCGTGCAGAAGCGCTCGGTCTCGTGGGCGCCGACGACGTCGTTGAGCTCGGCCAGCAGGTCGGAGGGCCGGTGGTGGAGCACCGCGAGCGCGCGCACGGTATTGCGCACCAGCGAGGTCACGACCGCCGCGTCGACGCCCTTGCCGGACACGTCCCCGAGCACGACGACGTGCTCGTCGGGGGCCGTGGGGAAGACGTCGTAGAAGTCACCGCCGACCTGGGTGCCGTCGCCGGCGGGGCGGTACGCCGCGGCGAGGTCGAGGCCGGGGACCTGCGGCGGGACCGGCGGGATGAGCGTCTGCTGCAGGGTGCGGGCCAGCGAGCGGGCCCGGTCCTCGGCGGCCCGGGCCTCGTCGCGGGCGCGCAGCAGGTCCTGCTCGTAGCGCCGGCGCTCGGTCGCCTCGAAGACCGCGACGTGGACCTCCCGCTCCGCCCCGCCCGCCCCGTCCGGCCCGTCCGGCTCCCGCACGAGGGTCGCGTTGAGGAGCACCGGGAGCCGGGCCCCGTCCGCGCAGCGCAGGTCGACGGCCAGCTCGTGCACCGAGCCCTGGAGCCGCAGCAGCGGCGCGTAGTGGGTCTCGTGGAAGATCCGCCCGCCCGGGGTCAGCAGCTCGACCAGCCGTCGGCCGACCACCTCCTCGGCGCGCCGCGCCGTCCAGCGGAGGAACGTCGCGTTCACCGTCACGACCCGGCCGTCCGGGTCGGTCGTCAGGAGGCCGCACGGGGCCCGGTCGAGCAGCCGCGCGGCCGGCTCGGCCTGCTGGAGCCCACCCGTCGCGGGGCTCAGGCCGCGGCCTGCTCGTCGAGCCATGCGCGGATGGCGTCGGCCGTCAGCTCCGGGGAGCTGAGCTGGGGGCAGTGGCCGATGGCGTCGAGGACCACCAGGGTCGCGTCGGGCAGCTGCTCGGCGACGTACGCCCCCACCTCGACGGGGGCGATGACGTCCTCGCGGCACTGCAGGACCAGCGCCGGCACCGCCACGTGGGGCAGGTCGGCGCGGTTGTCGGAGAGGAACGTCGCCTCGGCGAAGCGGCGCGCGACGTCGGGGTGGGTGCGGCAGAACGCCGCTGTGAGCTCGTGGCCCAGCTCGGGTCGGTCGGGGTTCCCGACGATCGCCGGTGCCATGGCGGCCGACCAGCCCAGGTAGTTGCTGGCCAGGGAGGAGAGCAGCTCGTCGATGTCCTCGCGCGTGAAGCCGCCGGTGTAGCCGTCGTCGTCGAGGTAGCGGGGGGAGGGCCCGACCATGACCAGGCCCGCGAACAGCTCCGGCTCGGCGATGGTGGCCAGGGCCCCGATCATCGCCGCGACCGAGTGGCCGACCAGCACGACGTCGCGCAGGTCGAGGGCCTGCAGCACGTCGAGGAGGTCGGCGGCGTAGCCGTCGAGGTGCCGGTGCCGGTCGGGGTCGTACGCCGCGGGGTCGCTCCCGCCGGCGCCCGCGAAGTCGAACGTCACCACCCGGTGGCGGTCCGCGAACGCCGGGGCGACGTGCCGCCACATGCTCTGGTCGCACCCGAAGCCGTGGGCGAACACCAGGGGTGGGGCGTCGAGTGGTCCCTGGACGGTCACGGCGTGGCGCGTCACGGGGTCCATGCCGGTGACGCTAGCGGGGGGCCCGGCCGGCGGCCAAGAGTCGAACGGCTCCGTCCGGTCGCTTCAGTCGAGGCAGAACTCGTTGCCCTCGACGTCCTGCATCACCAGGCAGGACTCGTCGACCCCGTCGGCGGGCAGCAGCCGTACGTGCACGGCGCCGAGCGCCTCCAGCCGCGCCCCCTCGGCCTCGAGCGCCGCCACCCGCTCCTCGCCGACGAGTCCGGTGCCGACCCGCACGTCGAGGTGGACCCGGTTCTTCACGACCTTCCCCTCCGGGACGCGCTGGAAGAACAGCCGCGGCCCGGCACCCGTCGGGTCGACGCAGGCGAACGCCGAGCCCTGGTGCTCCGGCGGGAGCGAGGCGTCGAAGTCCGCCCACGAGCCGAAGCCCTCCGGCGGCGGCGGCACGACGTACCCCAGCACCTCGCACCAGAAGCGTGCGACCCGCTCCGGGTCCGCGCAGTCGAACGTCACCTGGACCTGCCGCACCGTCGCCGTCGCCATTGACGCACCCTAGTCCGCGGACCGCGCCTCGGTCAGCCGTCGCGGGAGCTTCAGCGGCCAGCCGACGAAGCTCCCGGTGGGCCGCTGAAACTTCATCGGCCAAGCGCCAGTTCCATCGGCCGGCCGATGAGATGTCGGCCGACCGAGCGGCCGCTCGACGATGTCGCCCTCGTGCTCGCCGCGGACGGTCAGGGCCGGCTCGGGGCCGTGGACCTGACGCTGTCCGACCCCTGATCCCGGCCCCGATCCCGGCCCTGACCCTGGCCGGGACCAGCGCTGACACCGGCGACCGCCAGCAGGCGCTCGCACTCCTCGACCAGCCGCCGGCGCAGGGGAGCGCCGCGCTCGGCGAAGGCGCGCTGCGCGGCGACGTACTCCTGCTTGCCCTCGGGCGTCTCGACGCGCACCGGGTCGAAGCCCAGGTCCTGCAGGTCGTACGGCGCGGCCCGCATGTCGAGCTCGCGGATGTCCCGCGCCAGCTCGAAGCAGTCCGCGACCACGTCCGAGCTGATCATCGGCGTGAGGCGGAAGGCGTGCTTGTAGAGGTCCATGCCCGCGTGCAGGCAGGCCGGCTGCTCGAACGCCGGCCGGTCGGCGCTGGTGGGCCGCAGCGTGTTCAGTGGACGGGCCGGGCCGGTGAAGAACCGGTAGGCGTCGAAGTGGGAGCAGGCCACCTTGTGCGACTCCACGACCGCGTCGGTGCCGGCCGGACCCAGGCGCAGCGGCCAGTCGGCGTGCCGCGTCTCGTCCTCCTCGAGCCGGTAGACCATCGCCCACTCGTGCATCCCGAAGCAGCCGAAGTTCGCGGGTCGCCCCTCGGTGGCCGTCAGCAGGGTGTGCAGCGACTCGAGCAGGGGCCGCTGAGAGCGCACGTGCTCGGCCGTGACGGTGACGACGTCCCCGGCCGTGCCGCCCGGGAGGACCCCGTACCCCTTGAGGTCGGAGAGCTCGTCGGCGCCGACCAGCCCCGTGCCGTGGCCCGGGTGCCAGCGCCGCAGCTGCGCGGGCCGCTGGGAGTAGTAGGTGAAGAGGAAGTCGTGGACCGGGTGCTTGACCCGTCCCTCGCGGCGCGTGAGGTGGGGGCGCACGAACGTGTCGACGCGGGCCGCGTGTGCCGCGGCTCTCGCCTGCCACTCGGCCCGGTCCAGCACCTCCACGGGCGTCGATGCTAGGTCGATAGTGTCGTGGTGTGCGCATCGCGAGATTCACCACAGGCGAGGACCCGCAGTACGGCGTCGTGACCGGCGACCTCGACGAGTTCGGCCAGCCCGGCGAGGACGCGGTCGTCGTCGCGCTCGCGGGCGACCCGTTGTACGTCGGCGTGAAGCTGCTCGACACCGAGCACCGGTTGGAGGACGTCCGGCTGCTGGCGCCGGTGCTGCCGCGCAGCAAGGTCGTCGGCATCGGCCGCAACTACGCCGCGCACGCCGCCGAGATGGGCAACGACCTCCCGACCGAGCCGCTGATGTTCCTCAAGCCCAACACCAGCGTGGTCGGGCCCGGCGACCCGATCTTCTACCCGCCGCAGACGAGCAACCTCCACTTCGAGGGCGAGCTCGCGGTGGTCATCGGCCGGATCTGCCGCGACGTGCCGCCGGAGCAGGCGACCGACGTCATCCACGGCTACACCATCGCCAACGACGTGACCGCGCGCGACCTGCAGAAGGGCGACGTGCAGTTCACCCGGGCCAAGGGCTTCGACTCCTTCTGCCCGCTGGGTCCCTGGATCGAGACCGACCTGGACCCCCAGCACTTCGCCGAGGGGGTCCGGGTCCAGACCTACCTCAACGGCGACCTGAAGCAGGACGGCAGCACCGCCGACCTGATCTTCGACGTCCCGACGCTCGTCTCGTACGTCTCGAGCGTGATGACGCTGCTGCCCGGCGACGTCATCCTCACCGGCACCCCGGAGGGTGTCGGTCCGATGGAGGTGGGCGACGAGGTCGAGATCTCGATCGCCGGCCTCGGCACTCTCACGAACAAGGTGGCCCAGCGTTGAGCAGCACCCCCGTCCGCGTCCGGATGGCCCCGTCCCCGACCGGCAGCCCGCACGTCGGCCTCGCCCGCACCGCCCTCTACAACTGGGCGTTCGCGCGGCGGCACGGCGGCACCTTCGTCTTCCGGATCGAGGACACCGACAAGGAGCGCAACACCCAGGAGTCCTACGACTCGCTCATCGACCTGATGCAGTGGCTCGGCCTCTCCTGGGACGAGGGCGTCGTGGTCGGCGGCCCGCACGGCCCCTACCGGCAGTCCGAGCGCACCGACATCTACACCGACGTGCTGGCGCGGCTGCGCGAGTCGTCCTACACCTACGACTGCTTCTGCACCACCGAGGAGGTCGACGCGCGCCGCAAGGAGTCCGGCTCCAAGGTGCTGGGGTACGACGGGTTCTGCCGCGACCTGTCCGCGGAGCAGCGTGCGGCGTTCGAGGCCGAGGGCCGCGCGCCGGTCGTGCGGTTCCGGATGCCCGACGGGTCGATCACCTTCGACGACCTCGTCCGCGGGGAGATCACCTTCCAGACCGAGCACGTGCCGGACTTCGCGCTGGCCCGCGCCAACGGCGACCCGCTCTACACGCTGACCGCCCCGGTCGACGACGCCACGATGGAGATCACCCACGTCCTCCGCGGTGAGGACCTGCTCTCCAGCACGCCCCGCCAGATCGCGCTTTTCGAGGGGCTCAAGGCGATCGGCGTGGCGAAGGAGACCCCGGCGTTCGGCCACCTGCCCTACGTCATGGGGGAGGGCAACAAGAAGCTCTCCAAGCGCGACCCGCAGGCCCACATGGCGCTCTACCGGGAGCAGGGCTTCCTCCCCGAGGGACTGCTCAACTACCTCGCGCTGCTGGGCTGGTCGATCGCGGCCGACCGCGACGTCTTCACGCTCGAGGAGATGGTCGAGGCCTTCGACATCGGCGACGTCAACCCCAACCCGGCACGCTTCGACCTGAAGAAGGCCGAGGCGATCAACGCCGCCCAGATGCGGCTGCTGTCGGTCGAGGAGATCACCCAGCGGGCGCTGCCGTTCCTCGAGGGCGCCGGCGTGGTCGACGCCACCTCCGCGGCCGACCGGCAGCTGCTGGACCTGGCGATGCCGCTGGTGACCGAGCGGATCAACAAGCTCACCGAGGCCGTCGACATGCTCGGGTTCCTCTTCGTAGCCGAGGAGGACTTCACGCGCGACGAGGCCGACGCCGCGAAGCTGCTGGACGAGAAGGGCGTCGAGGTCGTGCAGGCGGCGTACGACGCCGTCGAGGGGCTCGAGACGTGGAGCACCGCGGCCATCCAGGAGGCGCTGCAGGGCAAGCTGGTCGAGGAGCTGGGCCTGAAGCCGCGCAACGCCTTCGGGCCCGTCCGCGTCGCGATCACCGGGCGCCGGGTCTCCCCGCCGCTGTTCGAGTCGATGGAGCTGCTGGGGCGCGACCGCAGCCTCTCCCGCCTCCGCTCCGCGCTGGGCTGACCCCGTGACGCAGGCCCCCGCGCCGTACGCGCCCGTCCCGGTGGAGACCGGCCTCACCTACGAGCGGCTCCACCGGCTCGGGCGCACGGGCTGGTGGCGGCCGCTGGTCGGCGTGCTGTTCCTCGTCGTGCTCGTGCTGGTCCTCCAGATGGTCACGACGGTCGTGCTGGCGCTGGCCCTGGTGCTGCGCGGCGACACCGTCGACCAGGCGCTCGACCGGCTCGCGGGGGACACCGTCACCCCGTCGTTCCTGGCGCTGGTCAACATCGGCTGGGCGCTCGCCATCCCGGCGGTGTGGCTGGTCGGCTTCGCCCTGCACCGGATGCGGCCGGGCTGGGTGTCCTCGGTGGGCCTGCGGCTGCGGTGGAAGTGGTTCGCCGCCTGCTTCGGCGTGGCGTTCCTGGCGCTGTTCGCGACCCTGCTCGTCTCGGCGCTGCTGCCCGCGCAGGCCGACGGCGCCGAGGTGTCGACAGACCTCAACGAGTTCACGCGGACCACGCGTGACTTCGCGCTCGTCGTGCTGCTGCTCACCCCGCTGCAGGCCGCGGGGGAGGAGTACGCCTTCCGGGGCTACCTCACCCAGGCGTTCGGCGGCCTGGTCCGCTGGCGCTGGGTCGCCGTGGTCGTGCCGGCGTTCCTCTTCGCCCTCGCCCACGGCCTGGGGCAGGACCTGCCGATCTTCTTCGACCGGTTCGCCTTCGGCCTCGTCGCCGGCACGCTCGTGGTCCTCACCGGCGGGCTGGAGGCCGGGATCGCTATGCACGTGCTGAACAACTGGCTGGCCTTCGGCATCGCCCTGGCGTTCGGTGACATGACCTCGGCGCTCAACCCCACCGGCGGCACCTGGTGGAGCATCCCGGTGACCCTGACCCAGTCGCTGGTGTTCCTCGGCCTGACCCTGCTCGTGGCGCGGATGATGGGCGTCGGGAGGACGGTCGACCGGGCCGTTTTGGAGCGCCGAAACACTCGCGTGTAAGGTTCTCGACCGTGCCCACCGCCACGGCGGAGGGCACGAAACTGCCGTCATAAGTCTTGTCGGTCAGTGGGATATGGTGTAATTGGCAGCACGACTGGTTCTGGTCCAGTTAGTCTAGGTTCGAGTCCTAGTATCCCAGCGAGTCGCAGGTCCCAGGTCTCCTCGGAGGCACCGGAAAGCCCGCGATTTTGTGCGAACGACAGCCCCGGCTAGAGTTCCGCAGGCGCTCGAGAGAGTGCCAAGGCAAGCCCCCGTTGTGTAGCGGCCTAGCACGCCGCCCTCTCAAGGCGGTAGCGCCGGTTCGAATCCGGTCGGGGGTACGTCGCAGCAGGGCCCGGATCCGCTCTGGATCCGGGCCCTGACTCATTTCCGGCTGCTCCGCTGCCCGGTCTCGGTCGAGCAGCCCGGGCGCCGGTCCTCAGGCGCAGAGACCGTTGGCCGCGGCGACGTCCTTGGACCCGCTCTGCTCGTCGCCGCTGATCGCGTCGCGACCGAAGGTCCCGAGCGGCTCGTCGTCGACGACCTTCGTCCACAGGCGGTCGGCCTCGGGCGTGAGGTACAGCCGCCCGTAGTCCGGGTCGCCGACAGCGAACTCCGCGACCGGCGCGGTGACGAAGCGGATCTTCGCCAGGTCCGCCCGGCGGAGGGACCGAGCGAGGTCGGCGAGGTCGGTGACGCTCGCCAGGTCGGGGCTGGTCTGGATGGAGCCGGCGAGGGCGTTGGCGAACCCGAAGACGCGGTCGGGGCGGGTCAGGGTCCCTGCCGACATCAGCGTCGCCAGCATCGAGGAGACGAAGGCCTGCTGGCGCCGCATCCGGCCCAGGTCGGAGTTGGGGGTCGAGCTGCGCTGGCGCACGTAGGCGAGGGCGTCCTCGCCGTCGAGGACCTGCGTCCCCGCGTCGAGGTGGATCCGGTGCTCGGGGTCGTCGATCTCGGCCGGGATGCACACCTCGACGCCGCCGAGGGCGCCGACCATCTCCTTGAACCCGCCGAAGTCGACCACCACGTAGTCGTCGACGTAGACCCCCGTCACGGCCTCCACCTGCGTCGCGGTGCAGGCGGCGCCGCCGAGGGCGTACGCCTCGTTCCACATCGCGTCGCCGTCGCCGGGCACCACCTCGCCGTCGACCTCGCAGTCGGGTCGCTCGACGAGGGTGTCGCGCGGGATCGAGATGCCGTACGCCGAGCGCCGGCCCTCCGCGACGTGCAGCAGCATCGTCAGGTCCGACCCGCCGCCACCCGCCTCGCCGTCGATCCCGCAGCCCGCGCACGCGCGCTCGTCGGTGCCGATGACGAGGATGTTCAGCGAGCTGGTGGGCAGCTTCGGCTGCTCGCGGACGACCCCCGCGGTGTGGGGGATGGACGCGCCCTCGTCGATGCGTCCGTCGAGGTGGCGGACGACGAGGACGACGGCGATGCCGGTGACCAGGGCCAGGCACAGCTGGGTGACCAGCACGACCTTGAGGACGGTTCGGCGGTACGTGCGGTGGGCCACATCGCCCATCGTCCCAGGCGGACGGGCGCGGCGCGGCCGATCGCGGACGGCGGCAGTGTCCGATTCCCGCCAGCCGACGTCGGCGGCGTGGGCGAGGATGGGGCTGTGACGACGACCGACGGCGACCTCCGACTGGACCCCGAGTCCTGCTACCGCGCGGTGAAGTCGCGGGACCGTCGCTTCGACGGCGTCTTCTGGACCGCCGTGCGGACGACCGGGATCTACTGCCGGCCCAGCTGCCCGGCGCGCACCCCGGCGTACGGCAACGTCACCTTCCACCCCAGCGCCGCGGCGGCCCAGGCGGCCGGCTACCGGGCCTGCAAGCGGTGCCTGCCGGACGCGACCCCGGGCAGCCCGGACTGGGACGTCGCGGCGACGGTGGCCGGCCGGGCGATGCGGCTGCTCGCGGACGGCGTGGTCGACCGGGAGGGGGTCGAGGGGCTCGCCCGCCGGGTGGGTTACACCCCGCGCCACCTCTCCCGGATCCTCCTGGCCGAGCTCGGCGCCGGCCCCCTGGGCCTGGCGCGCGCCCGTCGCGCCCAGACCGCCCGCGTGCTGATCGAGACCACCGACCTGGCCTACGCCGACGTGGCCTTCGCCGCCGGGTTCGCGAGCGTCCGGCAGTTCAACGACACCGTCCGCGAGGTGTACGCCGCGTCCCCGACCCAGCTGCGCGGTCGTCGCGACCGGCGCGGCGGCGACGGCACCGTGACGATGCGGCTCGCCGTCCGCACCCCCTTCGCGGGCCGTGCGCTGCTGGACTTCCTCGCCTACCACCTGGTCCCGGGGGTGGAGGTCGCCGGCGACGGCTGGTACGCCCGGACCCTCGACCTGCCGCACGGGCCGGGCGTCGTGCGCCTCGACCTCGCCGACGAGCGGGACCCTGGGCGGACGGCGTTCGTCGCCGCGACGCTCACCCTGCACGACCTCCGCGACACGACCGCCGCCGTCGAGCGCGCCCGGCGCCTCCTCGACGCCGACTGCGACCCCGTGGCCGTCGACGACCACTTCGCCGGCGACCCGGTCGTCGGGCCGCTCGTGCGTGCCTGCCCGGGGTTGCGCGTGCCGGGCCAGGTCGACGGTGACGAGACCGCCCTGCGCACCGTCGTCGGGCAGCAGGTCAGCGTCGCGGGCGCCCGCACGGTGCTCGGGCGCCTGGTCGCCGAGCACGGCCGCCCGGTGGACACCGACGTCCCGGGCCTCACCCACCTGTTCCCGGACGCGGCCACGCTGGCCGCGGTGGACCCGGCGACCCTGCCGATGCCGCGGGCGCGTGGTCGGGCGCTCGTCGGCCTCGCCACGGCGCTCGCGGCCGGCGACGTCGCGCTCGACCGGGGCGCGGAACGCGGCGACGTGCGCCGCCGGCTCCTCGCCCTGCCCGGCATCGGGCCCTGGACGGCCGACTACGTCGCCATGCGCGCCCTGGCGCACCCCGACGTCTTCCTGCCGACCGACGTCGGCGTGCGCAACGCCCTGCGCGGGCTCGGCCACGACGACGTCTCCGTCACCAGGCTCGTCGCCGGGGCGGACGACTGGCGGCCCTGGCGCTCCTACGCGCTGCTGCACCTGTGGAACACCCTGATGCCACCCACCGCACCACCGGACCGGACGGAGGCCACCTGAGATGTGGACCGTGATCGAGAGCCCCGTCGGCGAGCTGCGCCTCGTCGAGCGCGACGACGCGCTGGTCGCGATCGAGTTCGCCCCCGTCGTCGAGCTGGCGGAGGAGAACCGCGACGACACCCACCCCCTGCTCGTCGAGACCGCGCGCCAGCTGCGCGCCTACTTCGACCGCGAGCTCGAGGAGTTCGACCTGCCGCTCGCGCCGGTCGGCAGCGACTTCCAGCAGCGGGTGTGGGCCGAGCTGCGCCGGATCGGGTACGGCGAGACCGCGTCGTACGGCCAGGTGGCGCTGCGGCTCGGCATGACCGCCGCCGCGTCCCGCGCGGTCGGCCTGGCCAACGGGCGCAACCCGATCCCCATCGTCGTGCCCTGCCACCGGGTGATCGGCGCCAACGGCACGCTGACCGGGTACGCCGGCGGCCTGCCGCGCAAGCAGCTGCTGCTCGGCCTGGAGTCCGCCGGGCTGTTCTGACGGGCAGGGGGCGTCACTCCGCGGCGGCGCGGCGCAGCGACTCCGAGAGCCGCTCGGCAGCCGCGAGCACCGCGGGGGCGTGCATGCGACCGGGCTGGCGGGAGAGCCGCTCGAGCGGGCCGGAGACGGAGACCGCGGCGATGACCTTGCCGCCGGGGGAGCGGACCGGCGCCGAGACCGACGCGACGCCCTGCTCGCGCTCGCCCACGGACTGCGCCCAGCCGCGGCGGCGGATGCCGGAGAGCGCGGCGGCGGAGAAGGCGGAGTTCTGCAGGCCACGGTGCATCCGCTCGGGGTCCTCCCACGCCAGGAGCACCTGGGCGGCCGAGCCGGCGCGCATCGTCAGCTGGGAGCCCACGGGGATCGTGTCGCGCAGGCCCGAGGGGCGCTCGGCGGCGGCGACGCACACCCGGTGCTCGCCCTGCCGGCGCCACAGCTGCGCGGACTCGCCGGTGATGTCGCGCAGTCGCGCGAGCACCGGCCCGGCGGTGGCGAGCAGCCGGTCCTCGCCGGCGGCGGCGGACAGCTCGGCGAGGCGGGGGCCCAGCACGAAGCGGCCCTGCATGTCGCGGGCCACCAGGCGGTGGTGCTCGAGGGCGACGGCGAGGCGGTGCGCGGTGGGGCGGGCCAGGCCGGTCCCGGCGACGAGCCCGGCCAGGGTGGCGGGGCCCGACTCGAGGGCGGTGAGCACGAGAGCGGCCTTGTCGAGCACGCCCACTCCGCTGGTGGTGTCCATATGGCAATACTGCCGTCTCGCATCATGGGATGCAAGGGTCTACAGTGGGGACGTACCGAGAAGTACGTCACGAGCACGTCATGAGGGAGAGACACCATGGGTCGGACCCTGTCCGAGAAGGTCTGGGACGAGCACGTCGTCCGCTCGACGCCGGGAGAGCCGGACCTGCTCTACATCGACCTCCACCTCATCCACGAGGTGACCTCGCCGCAGGCCTTCGACGGCCTCCGGCTCGCGGGCCGGCAGGTCCGCCGCCCCGACCTGACCCTGGCCACCGAGGACCACAACGTCCCGACGCTGGACTGGGACAAGCCGATCGCGGACCCGGTATCCCGCACGCAGGTCGAGACCCTGCGGCGCAACGCCGCGGAGTTCGGCGTCCGCCTGCACCCGCTCGGCGACCTCGACCAGGGCATCGTCCACGTCGTCGGCCCGCAGCTGGGCCTGACCCAGCCGGGCATGACGATCGTGTGCGGCGACAGCCACACCAGCACCCACGGGGCCTTCGGTGCGATCGCCTTCGGCATCGGCACCTCCGAGGTCGAGCACGTGCTGGCCACCCAGACGCTGATGCAGGCCAAGCCCAAGACGATGGCCGTCACCATCAACGGCAGCCTGCCCGAGGGCGTCACGGCCAAGGACATGGTCCTGAACCTCATCGCGCACACCGGCACCGGCGGCGGCCAGGGCTACATCGTGGAGTACCGCGGCCAGGCCATCGAGGAGCTCTCGATGGAGGGCCGGATGACGGTGTGCAACATGAGCATCGAGTGGGGCGCCAAGGCCGGGATGATCGCGCCCGACCAGACGACCTTCGACTACATCGCCGGCCGCCCCGAGGCGCCGACCGGCGCCGACTGGGACGCGGCCGTCGAGCACTGGGCGAGCCTGCGCACCGACGACGACGCGGTCTTCGACAAGGAGATCGTGCTCGACGCCAGCGTGATGACCCCGTTCGTCACCTGGGGCACCAACCCGGGCCAGGGCGTGCCGCTGGGCGCGGCCGTCCCGGTGCCCGCCGACTTCGAGGACGTCAGCGACCAGGTCGCCGCCGAGAAGGCCCTGGAGTACATGGGTCTCGAGGCCGGCACCCCGATGCGCGAGGTGAAGGTCGACACCGTCTTCGTCGGCTCCTGCACCAACGGCCGGATCGAGGACCTTCGGCTGGCCGCCGACATCATCAAGGGCCACCACGTCGCCGCCGACACGCGCCTGCTCGTCGTCCCCGGCTCGGTCCGGGTGCGGCTGCAGGCCGAGGAGGAGGGCCTGGACGTGGTCTTCAAGGAGGCGGGCGCCGAGTGGCGCGGCGCCGGCTGCTCGATGTGCCTGGGCATGAACCCCGACACCCTCCAGCCCGGCGAGCGCAGCGCCTCGACCTCCAACCGCAACTTCGAGGGCCGCCAGGGCAAGGGCGGGCGCACCCACCTGGTCTCGGTGCCGGTGGCTGCCGCCACGGCCGTCCGCGGCACCCTCTCCTCGCCCGCCGACCTCGAGCCCGTCGCCGCGCCGGCGACCGTCTGAACCGGAGCACGTCCATGGAGAAGTTCACGACCCACACCGGCGTCGGCGTCCCGCTGCGCCGCAGCAACGTCGACACCGACCAGATCATCCCCGCGGTCTACCTCAAGCGGGTGACCCGCACCGGCTTCGAGGACGGGCTCTTCGCAGCCTGGCGCAACGACCCGTCCTTCGTCCTCAACAACCCGGTGTACGCCGCCGGCTCGGTGCTCGTCGCCGGGCCGGACTTCGGCACCGGCTCCTCGCGCGAGCACGCCGTCTGGGCGCTGCAGAACTACGGCTTCAAGGCGGTCATCTCGCCGCGGTTCGCCGACATCTTCCGCGGCAACTCCGGCAAGGCCGGGCTGCTGGCCGCCCAGGTCGACGAGAAGGTCGTGCAGCGGCTCTGGGACCACCTCGACGAGCACCCGGGCGCCTCCATCACCGTCGACCTGGAGACCCGGACCGTCCGCGCCGGCGAGGGCGTCGACGCGATCGAGGACTCCTTCGACATCGACGACTACACCCGGTGGCGGCTCCTGGAGGGCCTCGACGACATCGGCATCACCCTCGGCCACGAGGGCGACATCTCCACCTACGAGGGCTCGCGCCCGCAGTGGAAGCCGGTCACCCAGCACGCCTGAACCGGCTCCCGCCAGCGCCCGCTGCCGACGTCCTGCGCCGACGACCGCCTCCCGCGGTCGTCGGCGCGGTCGTTGTGGCCCGGGCCACTTGTCCCTAGCGTGCGTGCTCGAGGGTCGAGCACGAGCTCGGCGTCCGGGGTTCGTCGGAAGGACAGCCAGATGAACAAGTCCGAGCTCATCGACACGCTCGCCGAGCGGTTCGACGGCAACAGGAAGGCGGCGGCGCACGCGCTGGAGTCGGTGGTCGACACCATCACCCGCGAGGTGGCCAAGGGCAACAAGGTCGCGATCACGGGCTTCGGCTCGTTCGAGAAGCGGGTCCGCGACGCGCGCTGGGTGCGCAACCCCTCGACGGGCGAGCGGGTCAAGGCCGAGAAGACCGCCGTGCCGAAGTTCAAGGCCGGCGCCCAGCTCAAGGACGTCGTCTCCGGGGCCAAGAAGCTCCCGGCGCTGACCGTCGCCGCCTCGACGGGTGCTGCGCGGGCGGCGGCCGGTGCGGCCCTCAAGGCCGCGCCCGTCGGGCCCGGCAAGGGCTCGGCCGCGGCCGGGAAGTCCGCGGGCAAGTCGGCGGGGAAGTCCGGGGGGAAGCAGCCCGCCAAGGCGCCGGCCAAGACGAGCGCGGCGGCGCCGACCGCGGGGAAGTCGGCCGTCACCACCTCCGCGGCGACGACGAAGGCGGCGGCCAAGAAGTCGCCGGCGACCAAGTCCGCCGGCACGAAGGCCGCGGCCTCGAGGACGACCCCGGCCAAGAAGGCGACCCCGGCCAAGAAGGCGACCCCGGCGAAGAAGGCGACCCCGGCGAAGAAGGCGACCGCCAAGAAGACGAGTGCCGCAGGGAGCACCGCCAAGAAGAGCACCGCCAAGACGAGCGCCGCGAAGAAGGCACCAGTCACGAAGACCGCCGCGAAGAAGACCCCCGCGAAGAAGGCCGCCGGCGGCTCCAGCTGACCACCGGCGGACCAGGCGCCTCAGGCCAGGCCGAGCTCCTCGACGAGCGGCGCCGTCCTCGGGCCCAGCCCGAGGACGGCGGCCTCGCGGAGGTCGTCGAGGTCGTCGACGTCGCGCCGCAGCGTCCGCAGCCCGCCGCGCACCTCGAGCGCGCCGACGGCCAGGTGAGCCTCACGCGAGCCGACGCCGAACTGCGGGTCGAACTCGGCGTACGGCGCGGTGTAGAGCGTCGTGCCGAGCCCGGCGGCGTCGGCGACGAACGACGCCCCTCCCGGGACCAGTCCGTGCAGGGCGTCGTCGAGGTCCTCGGCCCGCAGGGCCGGGAGGTCGGCGCACAGCGCCACCGGCTCGAGCTCGGGCCAGCGGCGCCCCGCCTCCGCGACGGCCTGCCGCAGCGCGGAGTTGAGGTCGTTGGTGTCGCCGTCGGGGATGGCGGCGCACCCGAGCGCCACCAGCTGCGCGCTGAACCCCGCGTCGTCGGTCGCCACGAGCACCTGTGCGACCGCGTCGGCGGCCAGGCAGGCGGCGACGGTGTCGACCGCGAACGCCGCGGCGAGGCGGCGTCGTTGGTCGTCGCCGAGGCCGCCGAGGCGGGACTTCCCGAAGGCGGGAGGCTTGACGGGGACGACCACGACGAAGCGGGCGGGGGAGCGAGGTCCCGGGGGCTGGGCAGACATCGCTCCCGATCCTCTCAGGCGCCGGCGACCCGGGCGAGTAGCCTGCGGTCGTGACGGTCCGGAAGCTGCAGCAGAAGCGAGGCTGGGCGTGGAACATCGCGGTCGCGATCGTGAAGCCCACGCTGCTCGCCACGACCCGCCACGAGTGGGAGGGCGGCGACAAGATCCCGGTGCGCGGCGGCTGCATCCTGGTCATGAACCACATCTCGCACGTCGACCCGCTCACCGCGGCGCACATCGTCTACGACCACGGCCGGATCCCGCGCTACCTGGCCAAGTCGGGACTGTTCAAGAACAAGGCGCTCGGCTTCTTCCTGCAGGCCGCCGGGCAGATCCCCGTCGAGCGGCTGACCCGCAACGCGATCGGCGCGTACGACGCCGCGGTCGCCGCCGTCCGCGCCGGTGAGTGCGTGGTGGTCTACCCCGAGGGCACGATCACCCGCGACCCCGACCTGTGGCCGATGACGGGGAAGTCGGGCGCCGCGCGGATCGCGCTGGAGACCGGGTGTCCCGTGATCCCCGTCGGGCAGTGGGGCGCGCAGGAGCTGCTGGCGCCGTACGCGAAGAAGCCGGACGTCGTCCCCCGCAAGCTGATCAGGATGAAGGTCGGCGACCCCGTCGACCTCGCCGACCTCCTCGCCCGGCCCCGCAGTCCCGAGGTCGTCCAGGAGGCGACCGACCGGATCATGGCCGCGATCACGGTGCTGGTCGAGGACGTGCGCGGCGGCACGGCACCCGCCGAGAGGTTCGACATGCGCAAGCACGGGGTACGACCGACCGGCAACCCGCGCCGCCACGAGATCGGGGAGGACCCCGCATGACCACTGTCCCGAGCCAGGACGCCCCGGGTGGGCGCGGCAAGGTCGCCGTCTTCAGCGCCGGGTCGTGGGGGACGGCGTTCTCCATCGTGCTCGCCGACGCGGGCAACGACGTCGTGCTGTGGGCGCGGCGGCCCGAGGTCGCCGAGTCGATCAACGAGCGGCGCGAGAACCCCGACTACCTGCCCGGCATCGAGCTGCCGCCGTCGGTGTCGGCCACGCACGACGTGGAGAAGGCGCTGCACGGCGCCGACGTCGTCGTGCTGGCCACCCCCAGCCAGTCCCTGCGCGAGAACCTCACCGCGTGGGCGCCGTACGTCGAGCCCGGCGCCGTGTTCGTCTCGCTGATGAAGGGCGTGGAGCTCGGCACGCTGGAGCGGATGAGCGAGGTGATTGGCCAGGTCACCGGCGCCGGACCGGAGCGGATCGCCGTCGTCAGCGGCCCCAACCTCGCCAAGGAGATCGCGCGGCGCGAGCCGGCCGCGTCGGTCGTCGCCTGCGAGGACGAGGACGTCGCGCGGATGCTGCAGCAGCGGTGCCACACGGCGGCCTTCCGGCCCTACACGAGCGTCGACGTCCTCGGCTGCGAGCTGGGTGGGGCGTACAAGAACGTCGTGGCGCTGTCGGTCGGCATGGCGGTCGGCCTGGGCTTCGGCGACAACACCACCGCCTCGTTGATCACCCGCGGCCTCGCCGAGACCGCGCGGCTCGCGATGGGCCTCGGCGCCAACCCGCTGACCCTGATGGGCCTCGCCGGGCTCGGCGACCTCGTGGCCACCTGCTCCTCGCCGCTGTCGCGCAACCGCACGTTCGGCGAGAAGCTCGGCCAGGGGCTGAGCGCCGCGGAGATCTACGCCTCGACCCGCCAGGTCGCGGAGGGCGCGAAGTCCTGCTCCTCCCTGCTGGCGCTGGCCCGGCAGACCGGTGTCGACGCACCGATCGCCGAGCACGTCGACGCCGTCGTCGCCGGGCGGATGACCGCCCAGGAGATGATGGAGTCCTTCATCGCCCGCGACACCAAGGCCGAGACCGACTGAGCGAGCGAGCAGCGGCGACCGAGCAACGAGGTCGCCGCGTGGCTCGCGAAGGTCGAGCAAGCGACGCGACCGAGGAACGAGGTCGCGCGAGCGGGTCGAGACCCGGTGAGGTGCGCACCGCGGGTGGGGACCTCACCGGGTCTCGACGACGCTCGCCGGCGCTCGCTGCTCGACCAGCGCGGCTGTTCGCGAGCGCTCGCTGCTCGACCAGCGGGCGGTGCCTCAGGTGAGGTCGTCCAGCGCGACGCGGAGGTCCTCCCACAGGTCGTCGACGTCCTCGACGCCGACGGAGAGCCGGACGAGCGCGTCGGGGATCGTGGCGGGCTCGGCCTTCCAGCGACGGCGCCGCTCGAAGGTGGACTCCACGCCGCCGAGGGACGTGGCGTGCACCCACAGCCTCGTCTTGTGGGTGAGCAGGTCCGCGGCCATGGCGCCCTGGGCCAGCACGATCGCCACGATGCCGCCGAACCCGGGGTAGCGGACCTCCCCGATCGCGGGGTGGTCGCCCAGCCGGCGCGCCAGCTCGGCGGCGTTCGACTGCGCCCGCTCGACGCGGAGGTGGAGGGTGCGCAGGCCGCGCAGGGCGAGGTAGGCCTCGAACGTGCCGGGCACCGCGCCGAGCAGGTCGCGACGGCCCTTGATCACCCCGTGCAGCTCGTCGTCGGCGGTGACGACCGCGCCCATGAGGACGTCGCTGTGGCCGGCGAGGTACTTGGTGACCGAGTGCACGACCAGGTCCGCGCCGGACTCCAGCGGCCGCTGGAGCAGGGGAGTGGCGAAGGTGTTGTCGACGACGGCGTACGCCCCGGCCTCGTGGGCGGCGGCGATGATCGTCGGGAGGTCCGCGATCTCGAGCGCCGGGTTGGTGGGCGACTCCAGCCACACCAGCGCGGCGTCCTCGCAGGCCCTGACCACCGCGGCGGTGTCGGTCACGTCGACCAGCTCGGTGCGCAGGCGGCCGCGGGCCTCGAGGTCGCCGAGCTGCATGGCCGTGCCGGTGTAGCAGTTGCGGGGCGCGACGACCTTGGCGCCGTTGCCGACGAGGTCCAGCACGGTCGCGACGGCGGCGAGCCCGGAGGAGAACGCCAGCGCGCGGCCGCCCTCGAGCCCGCCGAGGGCCGTCTCGAACGCGCTCCAGGTCGGGTTGCCGTACCGGCCGTACTCCCGGTCACCCCCGGCGACGAAGGTCGAGGCCGGCGTGATCGGCTCGTTCAGCGGCTGGTCGGCGACGTGCGGAGGGCGGCCCAGGTGCACCGCGCGGGTGCCGGTGCCCATCGACGCGAGGTGGTCGGTCAGGTGGTCGGGCGCGTCCGCAGTCATGGGACAACCCTAGGTCGATAGGGTCGGACGGTGATCCGCAAGCCCCGCGTCGCTGTCGTCTTCGGTGGCCGTTCCAGCGAGCACGCCATCTCGTGCGTGACCGCCGGCAGCGTCCTCCAGGCCATCGATCCCGAGCAGTACGACGTCGTGCCGGTCGGCATCGCCCGGGACGGCCGCTGGGTGCTGGAGTCCGGCGACGTCGAGCGGCTGCGGATCGGTGCCGGCGACGGCGCCGACCGGATGCCCAGCGTCGACGGCGAGCGCGCGACGGTCGCGCTCGCCCCCGACGCGGCCGGGACCGACCTCGTCGTCACCGAGGCCTCGGCGCCGCCGCGCACGCTCGGCGAGGTCGACGTGGTCTTCCCGCTGCTGCACGGCCCGTGGGGCGAGGACGGCACGATCCAGGGCATGCTCGAGATGGCCGGGGTGCGGTACGTCGGCGCCGGCGTGCTCGCGTCCGCGGTCGCGATGGACAAGGCCTACATGAAGGTCGTCCTCGCCGCCGCCGGCCTGCCGGTCATGCCGAGCGTGGTCGTCACCGCCCGCGAGTGGTCCGCGGACCCGCAGGAGTGCCGGGAGCGCTCCGCCGGGCTGGGCTACCCGCTCTTCGTGAAGCCCGCCCGCGGCGGCTCGTCGATCGGCATCTCCAAGGTCCACGACCCCGCCGGCCTCGACGCGGCGATCGAGCACGCCCTCGAGCACGACCCTCGGGTGCTGGTCGAGGTCTGCGCCACCGGGGCCCGCGAGGTCGAGTGCGGCGTGCTGCAGGCGCTGGACGGGTCGACCGAGACCAGCGTCCCGGCGGAGATCCGGATCACCGGTGACCACGAGTTCTACGACTTCGACGCCAAGTACCTCCCCGAGGAGGCCACCGAGCTCGACGTGCCCGCCGTGCTGCCCGACGGCGTGGAGGAGCGGCTGCGCAGCCTGTCGGCCGCGGCGTTCGAGGCGGTCGGGTGCGAGGGGCTGGCGCGGGTCGACTTCTTCGTCTTCCCCGACGGCTCGCTGGTGGTCAACGAGCTCAACACCATGCCCGGGTTCACCCCTCTGTCGATGTTCCCGCGAATGTGGGCGGCCACCGGCCTGGACTACCCGGCGCTGGTCGACCGGCTGCTCCGCCTCGCGCTGGCGCGCGACACCGGCCTGCGCTGACGCCCTGCCCCGGAGCAGCACGACGCCCCGCGCCCGGCGGGCACGGGGCGTCAGGTGCGGTCCTCAGATGTGGACGACCGGGCAGGTGAGGGTGCGGGTGATGCCGTCGAGGGTCTGCACCTTCGCGACGACGAGCTTGCCGAGCTCGTCGACGTTGCGCGCCTCGGCGCGCACGATCACGTCGTAGGGCCCGGTGACGTCCTCGGCGAGGGTGACACCCTTGACCTGCGCGATCTCGCGGGCGACCTCGGCAGCCTTGCCGACGTCGGTCTGGATCAGGATGTACGCCTGGACGACCATCGTGGTGCTCTCCCTGCTGCTCAGCGCTGGACTGCGGTTCGGCGTCAACCTACCCCCTGGTCGCCACGCGCCGACAGCCCGGCGCCCGCTCGCCGCCCGGCGGGCGTCTGGTGGGATGGGTCCATGGCTGCGAGTGCTCCGTTCCCCGCCGGCGCGACGTTGGGCGACGCCGGTGAGTTCGGCCTGATCGAGGCGTTCACCCGGCTCTTCGAGCAGGGCGAGCACGTCCTGGTGGGCCCCGGCGACGACGCGGCGGTGCTGCGCGTGCGCACCGGACACGTCGTGGTCTCCACCGACCTGATGGTCGAGGGCCGCCACTTCCGCCGGGAGTGGGCGTCCGCGGAGGACGTCGGGCACCGTGCCGCCGCGCAGAACATCTCCGACATCAACGCCATGGGCGGTCGCGCCGGCTCCCTGACCGTCGGGCTCGCCGCACCGGCCGACCTCGAGGCGCAGTGGGCGCTGGACTTCGCCCGCGGCTTCGCCGACGAGTGCGCCCTCGTCGGCGCGAGCGTCGTCGGCGGCGACCTGACCCGCGCGGACGAGATCGTCATCGCCGTGACCGTCCTCGGCGCCTGCACCGTCTCCCCGGTGCTCCGCTCGGGCGCCCGCCCCGGGGACGTGCTCGCCCTGCACGGCCGGCAGGGCTGGGCCGCCGGGGGACTGGCGGTGCTCGGCCGCGGCTTCCGCTCCCCGCGCGTGCTCGTCGAGGCCTACCGCCGCCCCGCCCCGCCGTACGACGCCGGGCCGGCCGCCGCCGAGGCCGGTGCGACCTCGATGATCGACGTCTCCGACGGCCTGCTCGCCGAGGCCGGCCACCTCGCCTCGGCTTCCGGGGTGGCGATCGACGTCCGCCGCGGCGCGTTCGAGGTCCCCGAGCCGCTGCACGCCGTCGGCGCTGCCCTCGGCGCCGACCCGCTCGGCTTCGTGCTCGGTGGCGGCGACGACCACGCCCTGCTCGCGACCTTCGACCCCGCCGACGTCCCCGAGGGCTGGGACGTGGTCGGCGAGGTCACCGAGCCGGCCGACGGCGCGGTCGGCGCCGTCACCGTCGACGGCGCCCCCTACGACGGCCCGACCGGCTGGACGCACTTCTGAGCCGTTCCGGCGCCCCGGGCGGGCGGGCGTCGCTGCTTGCAACGCGCCGTTCGAAGGACTACCGCGCCGGCGGATCGGCGCGGCAGTGCCTCCAACGGCGCGGCAGACCACCGAACGGCGCGTTGCACGCCCCGACGGCGCGGCAGACCACCGGACAGCGCGTTGCACGAACGCCCGGGTGCGCGCCGGAAGGCGGGGAAAAGCAGGAGGCCGCCACCCCTCAGGGGTGACGGCCTCCGCGGATCGACTCGCTCAGCGAGTGACCTTGCCGGCCTTGAGGCAGCCGGTGCAGACGTTGAGCCGCTTGGGCGTACCGTTGACGGTCGCACGAACCCGCTGGATGTTGGGGTCGAAACGACGCTTCGTGATCTTGCGCGACCACGGCCGGTTGTTGCCGAAGCCAGGCTTCTTGGCGCAGATGTCGCAGACGGCAGCCACCGTGAACTCCTGATGATCGATTACGTGTGAGGCGCCCGACGAGCGGGCAACCGGGCGAGAATATCTGACGAGTGGGTCCACCCGGAAATCGTCGCCCGAGGCCATACCCTGGCTCCTCGTCATCCGCCAGGACCGGCCCCGACCATCGTGCCACGGTCCACGGTCACCCACGACAGTCGAGGACGCCGATGGAGCAAGTGCCGGGCCACGGCGCCATCTCGCTCGCGGTCGTGCTGCGGTTCGTCGACATCGCGGTCGAGGCTCTCGCCGAGGCGCGCGAGGAGGTGGACGCGCTCAACGTCTACCCGGTGCCGGACGGCGACACGGGCACCAACATGTGGCTGACGGTCTCGGCGGCGCGCGACGCGCTGCGCGAGGCGACCGGTGGCGGGGACCCCGACGCCGACCTCGGCCCGGCCCTGGCGGCCCTGGCGCGCGGGGCGCTGCTCGGTGCCCGCGGCAACTCCGGGGTGATCTTCAGCGAGATGCTGGGGGCGATCGCCCGGCGGCTCGCGTCCGGCCGGGGCGGCGAGCGCAACGCCGCGGTCATGGCCGACGCGCTCCGGCACGCCAGCGACGCGGCGTACGCCGCGGTGGGGGAGCCGGTCGAGGGCACGATGCTCACCGTGGGTCGCGCCGCCGCCGAGGCGGCCGGGGAACGCGCTGCCCAGCCGGGTGCGCGCGCCCGCGACGTCTTCGCCGCCGCCGCGGAGGCGGCCCGCACCGCCCTCGCGCGTACGCCGGAGCAGCTGGCCGTGCTGCGCGACGCCGGCGTGGTCGATGCCGGCGGTCGCGGGCTGAGCGTGGTGCTCGACGCCGCCGAGACGGTCCTGACCGGCCGCCGGCCGGTGCCGGTGACCGCGCCCCTGGGCAGCCACCTGATCCCGCAGCCGGCCATGGTGCAGCACGAGCTGTCCCCGGACGGTCCGTCCTACGAGGTCATGTACCTGCTCGAGGCCGACGACGAGCACATCCCGCCGCTGCGCCGGTCGCTGGGCGCGCTCGGCGACTCGCTGGTGGTCGTCGGCGGCGAGGGGCTCTGGAACGTCCACGTCCACGTCGACGACGTCGGCGCCGCGATCGAGGCCGGCATCGAGGCCGGCCGGCCGCACCGGGTGCGCGTCACCCACTTCGCCGAGCAGGTCGCCGAGGCACGTCGCCGCACCCCCGCGCGCGCCGGGCGGAAGGTCGTGGCCGTCGCTGCCGGCCCGGGACTGGCCCGGTTGTTCGAGGAGGCCGGCGCGGTGGTCGTGCACGGCGGGCCGGGCCGCCGGCCGAGCACGGGGGAGCTGCTGGAGGCGATCACCTCCTGCGGCGCCTCCGAGGTCGTCGTGCTGCCCAACGACCACGACTCCGTGCGGGTCGCGCAGGTCGCGGCCAGCACCGCCGAGGGCGACGCCCAGGGCGGCCTGCGCGTGGCGGTCATCCCGACGCCCGCCCAGGTCTCGGGGCTGGCCGCGCTGGCGGTCCACGAGCCGGGCCGCTCCTTCGACCAGGACGTGCTCGAGATGACCGCGACCGCCCGGCACGCCCGCCAGGGGGCGGTCACCGTCGCGGCGCGCCGGGCGATGACGATGGCCGGCCCCTGCGAGGTCGGCGACGTCCTCGGCGTGGTGGCGGGCGACTTCGTGGTCGTCGGGGAGGACCAGTTCGCCGTGGGCACGCAGGTCCTCGACCGGCTGCTCGGCGGCGGCGGCGAGCTGGTGACGATCGTCGCCGGCGCCGAGGATCCCGAGGGCGCCCTCGCCACCCGGTGCGCCGGCTGGGTGGAGGAGCACCACCCCGCTGTCGACGTCGTGGTGTACGACGGTGGCCAGGAGCGGTACCCGCTCCTGGTGGCGGTCGAGTGAGGGGAGCGGACACCGCGTGATCACCGTCGAGACGCCGGTCGCAGCCGTGCTGGGCGACCACAAGGGCAAGCGCGCCAAGATCGAGGAGAAGCTCGGCATCCGCACGGTCGGCGACCTGCTGCACCACTTCCCGCGGCGCTACGTCGAGACCAAGGAGCTCACCAAGGTCGACGAGCTGCAGCCCGGCGAGGTCATCACCGTGGTCGGCGAGGTCGTCGCCTCCGACGTCCGCACCTACACCGACCGGCGCACCGGCCGCACGGCGTACCGCCTGGACACGACGCTGACCACCGACGGCCCGCGGCTGCGGATGTCGTTCTTCGCCAAGGGCCGCCACGTCGCGGAGTGGAACGCCCGCCGCCTGGCGGTCGGCCGGCGCGGGCTGTTCGTCGGCGGCGTCAACGCCTTCCGTGGCGAGTGGCAGCTGACCAACCCCAAGATGGTGCTCTTCGGCGAGGGCCCCGAGGGCGGTCCCGGCGGGCCCGACGCCGAGGACGTCGAGGCCGAGCTGGACGCCCTGGGCGCGCTCTACCCGATCTACCCGCTCACCAGCGGGGTGGAGTCGTGGGACCTGCAGCGGGCGATCACCTTCGCGCGCAGCGTCGTCGACGAGGTGCCCGACCTCCTGCCGCCCGACGTCCGCGACGAGCACGGCCTGCTGCCCGCCCGGCGGGCCCTGGACTGGGTGCACGCGCCCGACGACCGTCGCCAGGTCGGCGCGGCGATGAAGCGGTTCCGCTTCGAGGAGGCGCTGGTCACCCAGCTGGTCCTGGCGCGGCGCCGCCGGGCGCTGCGGGACCTCGGCGCCCGGACCCGCACCGGCGGCGAGGGCGGGCTGCTCGCGGCGTTCGACGCCCGGCTGCCCTTCGAGCTCACCGCCGGCCAGCGCACGGTGGGGGAGGAGATCGAGCGCGACCTCGCCGAGCCGCACCCGATGAACCGCCTCCTCCAGGGCGAGGTCGGCTCGGGCAAGACCCTGGTGGCGCTGCGGGCCATGCTCCGGGTCGTGGACTCCGGCGGGCAGGCGGCCCTGCTCGCGCCGACCGAGGTGCTCGCCCAGCAGCACCACCGCTCGATCACCGCCATGCTCGGCGACCTCGCCGCGGGCGGCATGCTCGGCGGCGCCGCGGACGGCACGAACGTCGAGCTGCTCACCGGGTCGATGACCAAGGCCCAGCGCACCGGTCCGCTGTCCCGGCTGGCCACCGGCGAGGCGGGCATCGTGATCGGCACCCACGCGCTGCTCGAGGAGCACGTCTCGTTCTTCGACCTCGGCCTGGTCGTCGTCGACGAGCAGCACCGCTTCGGCGTGGAGCAGCGGGCCGCGCTGACCGACAAGGCCGGCACCCCGCCGCACGTGCTGGTCATGACCGCCACGCCGATCCCGCGCACCGTGGCGATGACGGTCTTCGGCGACCTGGAGACCTCGACGCTCACCGAGCTGCCGGCGGGCCGGGCACCGATCCAGACCAACGTCGTGCCGCTCGCCGAGCACCCCGGCTGGATGGGGCGGGTGTGGGAGCGGGTCCGCGAGGAGGTCGCCGCCGGCCACCAGGTGTACGTCGTGTGCCCGCGCATCGCGGGCGACGAGCTCGAGCAGGGCGGCGAGGACGCACCCGCCGACGACCCCGGGGCGCCGGGGGAGGACACAGGTGAGAAGGCGGGGGAGAAGGCGGGGGAGAAGAAGGCCGCCCGCACCGGACCACCCCTGGCGGCCGTGGAGGAGGTCGTCGCGGAGCTCGCCGCCGGCCCGCTCGCCGACCTCCGCGTCCAGGCGCTGCACGGCCGGATGCACCCGGAGGAGAAGGACCGGACGATGCGCGCCTTCGCCGCGGGCGACGTCGACGTGCTGGTCTCGACCACGGTCATCGAGGTGGGCGTCGACGTCGCCAACGCGACCACGATGGTGCTGCTCGACGCCGACCGGTTCGGGGTCTCCCAGCTGCACCAGCTGCGTGGTCGCGTCGGCCGCGGCGGGCTGCCGGGGCTGTGCCTCCTGGTCTCGCGCGCCGAGGCCGGCACGCCGGCGCGCGAGCGGCTCGACGCCGTCGCCGGGACCACCGACGGCTTCGAGCTGAGCCGGGTGGACCTCGAGCAGCGCCGCGAGGGCGACGTGCTCGGCAAGAACCAGTCCGGCTACCGCTCGAGCCTGCAGAACCTCCGCGTGCTCCGGGACGAGGAGACCATCGTGGCGGCGCGGCAGGCCGCCGAGACGCTGCTGGACCGCGACCCCGCGCTGGCCGGTGCGCCCGAGCTGGCCGCGGTCGTGCGGGACATGGAGCTCTCGGTGGCCGGCGAGTACATGGAGAAGTCGTGAGGGACCAGTGACGAGGATCATCGGCGGGTCCGCCGGCGGGCGGCGGCTGGCCACCCCCCGCGGGGCCGCGACCAGGCCCACCAGCGACCGGGTCCGCGAGGCGCTGTTCTCCGCCGTGGAGTCCTGGTGCGGCTCGCTGCACGGCCTGCGCTTCCTCGACCTGTACGCCGGCTCCGGCGCGGTGGGCCTGGAGGCGTGGTCCCGGGGCGCCGGGGTGGTCACGCTGGTCGAGCAGGACCGCCGCACGGCCGCCCTCGTCCGCGAGAACGCCCGGACCATCGGCTTCCCCCGGGCCGACGTCGTCGCGGCCGCGGTCGGCACGACGCTGCACCGGGCGCCGGCCGCGCCGTACGACGTGGTCTTCAGCGACCCGCCGTACCCCCTGGACGAGGCGGGCCTGGCCCGCGACCTGCTCGCCCTGGTCGAGCACGGGTGGCTCGTCCCCGACGCGCTGGTCGTGGTCGAGCGGTCCGTGCGCAGCCCCGAGCCGACCTGGCCCGACGGCATCGAGCCGGTCCGGGAGCGCCGCTACGGGGAGACCGTGCTCTGGTACGGTCGCGCCGCCCGACCCACCGACGACCCTCCCGCCGGCGACGACCCGGCCGAGGACTAGAGCGGAGCCGCACGTGCGCCGAGCCGTCTGCCCGGGGTCCTTCGACCCCGTCACCCACGGCCACCTCGACATCGTCCGACGCGCCTCGGTGCTCTTCGACGAGGTCGTCGTCGCGGTCGGGGTCAACGCGTCGAAGAACCGGCTCTTCGAGGCCGAGGAGCGGATCTCGATGCTCGAGCAGGCCTGCGCCGGCTGGGACAACGTCCGCGTCGACGGCTTCACCGGCCTGCTCACGACGTACTGCCAGGAGAACGACGCCGTCGCCGTCGTGAAGGGCCTGC
Source organism: Nocardioides sp. NPDC092400 (assembly GCF_040684155.1). Lineage (NCBI taxonomy): Bacteria > Bacillati > Actinomycetota > Actinomycetes > Propionibacteriales > Nocardioidaceae > Nocardioides > Nocardioides sp. NPDC092400. The sequence goes on from NZ_JBFBFJ010000001.1 coordinate 683,919, forward strand.
GGGGTGCGGGCGACTTCGAGTACGAGCTGCCGATGGCGCACATGAACACCTCGCTCACCGGCGTCGACACCGTCTTCGTCCCCACCAGCCCGGAGTGGTCCTTCCTCTCCAGCAGCCTGGTCAAGGAGGTCGCGACGTACGGCGGCGACGTCTCGGCGTTCGTGCCGGCACCCGTGCTCGAGCGGCTCACCGCGCGGCTGGCCGAACGGCGTGCCGCCCGTGCCTGACGCCTCGCGACCTGCGTTTTGTCCGATCGTCGGCACGCCGGTTAGGCTTCTCGCTGATCTGTACGTGCCCGGACCGGAAGTGATCTCCTGAACAGCCTGGACCCGAGAGCGCCGCTCGTGCTCGACACCCGCGAGCTCGGCCGCCGCCCGGGGTCCCAGCGACAGGTGACGCGGACGGTGCCGGCACCGCCAGATCTGGGCATCGAAGTCCTCAAGGTCCCCGAGGGGTCGCCGGTCGAGCTCGACCTGCGCCTCGAGGCGGTCATGGAGGGCGTGCTGGTGACGGGCACGGCGCGAGCCGTGCTCGAGGGCGAGTGCGCACGGTGCCTGGAACCGATCGAGGACGACACCGAGGTCACGTTCCAGGAGCTGTTCGTCTACGACGACCCTGCCCACCAGGGCGACTCCGAGGACGACGAGGTCAGCAAGCTCGAGGACGACCTGCTCGACCTCGAGCCGCTGCTGCGGGACGCGGTGGTGCTCGCACTGCCGTTCCAGCCCTTGTGCGAGGACGACTGTCCTGGCCTGTGCACCGAGTGCGGTGCACGCCTGGCCGAGGACCCCGACCACTCGCACGAGGCGCCGGTCGACCCGCGGTGGGCGGGCCTCGCGGCCCTGCAGGACCAGGACTCCCAGGACAGCTGAGAGCCACCAAGACAGCAGGACCGACCTCGGTCCCGCGAGCAGCACCGAAGCCAGGTACGGCCGGCACCACCGGTCCAGAACGAGGAGAGAACAGTGGCAGTCCCGAAGCGGAAGATGTCGCGCAGCAACACGCGTCACCGTCGGTCGGCCTGGAAGGCCGTCGCGCCCACCCTGGTGACCTGCGCGAACCCCGCCTGCGGTGCCAAGCACCTCCCGCACCGTGCGTGCGGCGAGTGCGGCCAGTACGGCGCTCGCGCCGACCGTCGTCAGGTCATCTGAGAACCGGTCCACTGACCAACTACAGCGAGCTGCGCGCGGCGCTCGGGGATCCGGAGCTGGACCCCGAGCTGCTGGAGCGTGCGCTCACGCACCGTTCCTACGCGTACGAGAACGGCGGCCTGCCGACCAACGAGCGCCTGGAGTTCCTGGGTGACTCGGTGCTCGGCGTCGTCGTGACCGAGACGCTCTACACGACCCACCCCGACCTCTCCGAGGGTCGGCTGGCCAAGCTCCGCGCCGCGGTCGTCAACGCCCGCGCGCTGGCCGAGGTGGGTCGGGCCATCGGCCTGGGCGACCACGTGAAGCTCGGTCGTGGCGAGGAGTCGACGGGCGGTCGGGGCAAGGCCTCGATCCTCTCCGACACCGTCGAGGCGGTCATCGGGGCCGTCCACCTCTCCGGTGGCGGCTTCGAGACCTCCGCCCGCGTCGTCCACCTCCTCTTCGACCCGCTCATCGAGGCCGCCTCGGCCATGGGTGCGGGCCTGGACTGGAAGACCTCGCTGCAGGAGCTCGCCGCCGAGCACGCCCTCGGGGTCCCCGAGTACGTCATCGAGGACGAGGGCCCCGACCACCAGAAGACCTTCACCGCGCAGGTCCGGGTCGGCGACAAGCTCTACGGCAACGGTGTGGGCCGCTCCAAGAAGGAGGCCGAGCAGGCCGCCGCGGAGACGGCGTACGGCGAGATCGCCACCGCCCTGGGCGTCACGGACCCGGCGGCCGACGCCGCCACGAGCACCGCCACGAGCACCGCCACGAGCACCGCCACCAGCACCTCCCAGCACTCCGCCTGAGCCGTGCCGGAGCTGCCCGAGGTCGAGGTCGTCCGCGCCGGCCTCGAGCGGCACGTGCTCGGCGCGACGATCACCCGCGTCGACGTCCTCCACCCGCGACCGGTGCGCCGCGACCCCCGCGGGCCGGAGGGCTTCGCCCAGGCGCTGGCGGGGCGCCGCATCGTCGCCGCCCGCCGGCGCGGGAAGTACCTCTGGCTGCCGCTCGACGACGGCGACGCGCTGATGGCGCACCTCGGCATGAGCGGGCAGCTGCTGGTGCAGCCGCCCGACGCGCCGGCCGAGCGGCACCTGCGGGTGCGGCTGGCGCTCGACGGCGCGGACGAGGGGCGCGAGCTGCGGTTCGTCGACCAGCGGATGTTCGGCGGCCTCTCGGTCTCGGCCGGCGGCGCCGGGTTGCCGCCCGAGATCGCCCACATCGCCCGCGACCCTCTCGACGAGCAGTTCGACCTCGACGACGTCGTACGTCGCGTGCGGCGCCGGACCTCGGGCGTCAAGCGGCTGCTGCTGGACCAGAACCTCGTCTCGGGTGTCGGCAACATCTACGCCGACGAGGCGCTGTGGCGCGCGCGCCTGCACGGCGAGCGTCCGGGGGACCGGCTGACGGGTCCGCAGGTGCGCGAGCTCCTCGGCCACGTGCGCGACGTGATGACCGACGCGCTCGCCCAGGGCGGGACGTCGTTCGACGCGCTGTACGTCAACGTCAACGGCGAGTCCGGCTACTTCGACCGCTCGTTGCACGCCTACGGGCGCGAGGGTGAGCCGTGCGACCGGTGCGGGACGCCCATCCGCCGGGTGGCGTTCATGAACCGCTCGTCGTACTTCTGCCCGCGCTGCCAGCCGGTGCCGCGCCGGCGACGCCCGGTGCCGGCGGGTGTCCCGCCGGTGGTGCCCGTCCCGGATTGACCGGACGGCGCCTCGGTGGGACTCTTGAAGACGGCCCGCCTCCGCGCGGCACGCCCCCGGTGGCCATCTGCGCCGCCCCCCCGGCCCCACGAGGACCGCCCTCCGCACGACCATCTCCGAACCGAAGGAAGACCCCATGGCCAAGGCGCTGATCGGCTACCTGGACAGCGACCTGCGTGACCCCCGCCTCTCGGCGGACAACGCCCGTCTCCGCGCCCGCGTCCGCGAGCTCGAGGCCCTCGTGCTCAAGCTGAGCGAGGAGAACGACCGCCTCGTCGCGGCGCAGGCCGCCGACATCCTCGACCGCGAGTCGGCGCTGCAGGAGATGCAGCCCGCCTGACCCGCCGACCGGCGCCGCGGGTCCTGCGACGGTCGCGGCTGGCGCCGCCCGCCGCGGGTACCTCCCCGGCATGGCGACGACGATCGGACGAGGCCTGGCCGCAGGGGCCGTGGGCACCACGCTGCTGAACGCGGCCACCTACCTCGACATGGCCCTCACCGGCCGCGAGGCGAGCGCGCAGCCGACGCGCACCGTGCTCCGCCTGGCCGGGTCCCTCGGGCTGGAGCCGCCCACCGACGGCGGTCGGCCCGAGGCGTACGGCGCGCTCGCCGGCACCGCGACCGGTCTCGGCCTCGGCGTGGCCGCCAGCGCGCTGCGCCGGGCCGGGCTGCGCCTGCCGGGGCCGGTCGGGGCGGTGGCGACCGGTCTCGCGGCGATGGCCGCGACCGACGTGCCGATGGCCGCCGGCGGGCTCACCGACCCGCGGGAGTGGTCGGCCGCGGACTGGACCCGTGACGTCCTCCCGCACCTCGCGTACGGCGCCGGCGTCCAGTGGACCCTCGACCGGGTCACGCCGCCGGCCGGCGAGGTGGCGCCGACCGGGCGGGTCACCGCCGGGCTGCTCGGGCGCAGCCTCGCGCTGGGCGCCGCTGCCGGCAGCCGCACGTCCCTCGCCGTCGCGGGTCCGGCCCTGACGTCTGGCAACCGTGCCCGGGGCGTCCTCAGCGCCGGGCTGGTGGCTGCAGAGGTGGTCGGCGACAAGCTGCCGCAGGCCCCGAGCCGGCTCCAGGCCCAGGCGACGGGCGGCCGGCTCCTGGCCGGCGCCGGCGGCGGCGCCGCCCTGGCCGGCCGTGCCGACGCCCCGCGGGTCCTCGCGGTCCTCGCCGGGGCCGCGGGCGCGGCGATCGGCACCGTCGCCGGAGCGCTGTGGCGGGACGCCGCCGAGCGCCGCGGGTGGACCTGGCGGGCCGCCGTCGCCGAGGACGTGGCCGCGGTCGGGCTCACCGCGCTCGCCGTGCGCCGGAGCTGAGGGCGCCGACGCGACGCGCGGGGGCCGCAGGGCGGCCTCACGGACCGGCGCGGGAGGTACCCTGAGGCCGCTGAGCTTCCCCCGCGCGGCGCCCGCCAGCCGCCGCGCGCACGTCAGCGCCGATGCCCACCGGTGTGAGGGAGCCCCCGTTGTACCTGAAGAGCCTGACCCTGAAGGGGTTCAAGTCCTTCGCGTCCTCGACGACGCTCCAGCTCGAGCCGGGCATCACCTGCATCGTCGGCCCGAACGGCTCGGGCAAGTCCAACGTCGTCGACGCGCTCGCCTGGGTGATGGGCGAGGCGAGCGCCAAGTCGCTGCGCGGCGGCAAGATGGACGACGTCATCTTCGCCGGCACCTCCGGCCGCCCACCGCTGGGGCGCGCCGAGGTGGTGCTGACCATCGACAACTCCGACGGCGCCCTGCCCATCGAGTACGCCGAGGTCACGATCAGCCGCACGATGTTCCGCTCCGGCGGGTCGGAGTACGCCATCAACGGCAGCACCTGTCGGCTGCTCGACGTCCAGGAGCTGCTCTCCGACTCCGGCATCGGCCGCGAGATGCACGTGATCGTCGGGCAGGGCCAGCTCGACCAGATCCTGCACGCCACGCCCGAGGACCGCCGCGGCTTCATCGAGGAGGCGGCGGGCGTCCTCAAGCACCGCAAGCGCAAGGAGAAGGCGCTCCGCAAGCTCGACGCGACCGAGGGCAACCTCAACCGCCTCAACGACCTCCTCAGCGAGATCCGCCGGCAGCTCAAGCCGCTGGGCCGGCAGGCCGAGGTCGCCCGGCGCGCCCAGACCGTGCAGGCCGACGTGCGCGACGCCCGCGCCCGGCTGCTCGCCGACGACCTGGTGACCGCGCGCACCGCGCTGGAGCAGGAGCTGGCCGACGAGTCGGTCCTGGTGCAGCGTCGCGAGCAGGTCGAGGCGGCGATCGCGTCGGCCCGGGAGGCCGAGGCCGCCCTCGAGGCGGCGCTGCGCGAGGACCTGCCGACGCTCGCTGCGGCCCAGGAGACGTGGTTCGCCCTGTCCGGGCTGCGCGAGCGCCTGCGCGGGACCCAGTCCCTGGCCGCCGAGCGCAGGCGCAACGCCGCCGGCAGCGCCGGCACCGAGCACCGCGGGGGGCGCGACCCTGAGGAGCTCGAGGCAGAGGCGGAGCGGATGCGCGAGAACGAGCAGCGCACCGCCGCCGAGGTCGACCGGCACCGCACCACGCTCGAGGAGGCCGTCGCGGCCCGCCGGGCCGCCGAGGACGCCGCCGCGGAGGAGGACCGCCGCATCGCGGCCCTCCAGCGTGCGGCCGCGGACCGCCGTGAGGGGCTCGCCCGGCTGCACGGCCAGGTCAACGCGCTGCGCTCGCGCGCCTCGGCCGCCGACGACGAGGTGGGTCGGCTCTCCCTCGCCCGCGAGGAGGCGCTGGCCCGCGCCGACCGGGCGCAGCGCGACTTCACCGCGCTGGAGACCCGGGTCGCCGGCCTCGACGCGGGGGAGGAGGGCCTCGACGCCGAGCACGAGGCGGCCACCTCGCTGCTCGACGACGTCGAGGAGCGGTTGGCCAAGGTCCGCGACGCGGCCCAGCAGGCCGACCGCGACCGCTCCGCGCTGGCGGCCCGCAAGGACGCCCTCGAGCTCGGCCTGGACCGCAAGGACGGCGCCGGCGCGCTGCTGGGCGCCGCCGACGCGGTCCCGGGCCTGCTCGGGTCGGTCGCGGCACTGCTCACGGTCCGTGCGGGCTTCGAGACCGCCGTCGCCGCCGCCCTCGGGCAGGCCGCCGACGCGGTCGCCGTCGCCGACGCGGCGGCCGCGGTCGACGCGATCGCCCACCTCAAGGGCGAGGACCTCGGCCGCGCCGGCCTCGTGCTCGGCGGCGCGGGGACCACCGGAGCGACCGACCGGCCGGCGCTGCCCGGCCACGCGACGTACGCCGTGGACGTGGTGGAGTGCCCGGAGGAGCTGCGACCGGCGCTGTCGCGCCTGCTCGACCGGGTGGCCGTCGTGGACGACCTCGACACCGCCCGGTCCCTGGTGGGCGACCTGCCGGACCTGACCGCCGTCACCCGCGAGGGCGACGTGCTGGCCGCCCACTTCGCCGCGGGCGGGTCCACGAGCCGCCCCAGCCTCATCGAGGTGCAGGCCGCGGTCGACGAGGCCGCCGCGCAGCTGGCCGAGGTGACGGCGGCGGGGGAGCGGCTCTCCTTCGACATCTCCCGGCTCGAGGCCGAGCGGCTGGAGGCGCAGAAGCGCGCCGACGTGGCGATGGCCAAGCTGCACGAGTCGGACGCGACGCTGGCGGCAGTGGCCGAGGAGCTGGGGCAGTACGGCTCGCAGGCCCGCGCGGCCCGCGGCGAGGCCGAGCGCCTCGCGCAGGCCATCGCCAAGGCCCAGGAGGCCCGCGAGCAGGCGGTGGCGGGACTCGCCGACCTCGAGACGCGCCTGGCCACGGCCCAGGACGCTCCCGAGGAGGAGCCCGACACCGGTGACCGCGAGCGCCTGGTCGCCGCCGCCCGCGACGCCCGCCAGGGCGAGATGGACGCCCGGCTCGCGCTGCGCACCTCCGAGGAGCGTGCCCGGGCGCTGCACGGGCGGGCCGACGGCCTGCTGCGCGCGGCGCGCGCGGAGCGCGAGGCGCGGGCGAAGGCGGCCGAGCGCCGCGAGCGGCTCATGCGCGAGGGGCGGGCCGCGGAGGCGGTCGGCACGGCCGTGGCGCACGTGCTCGTCCGGCTCGAGGTCTCGGTGACCCGCGCGGCCGAGGCACGGACCGCCGTCGAGCAGGCCAGGGCGGGGCGCGAGCAGCAGCTGCGCGACGTGCGGGCCCGGCTGCGCGACCTCGCCCGCGAGCACGACGAGCTCGTCAGCTCCGCCCACCGCGACGAGCTGGCCCGCGCGCAGCAGCAGATGCGGATCGAGCAGCTCGAGCAGCGCGCTGTCGAGGAGCTCGGCCTCGCGCCCGACGCACTGGTCGGCGACTACGGGCCCGACCAGCCGGTGCCGGTCGCACCTGCCGCCGACGCGGCCGAGGACGACCCAGCCCCCGAGCCTGCGCCGTACGTCCGCGCCGAGCAGGAGAAGCGGCTGCGCGCCGCCGAGCGCGCCCTGTCGATGCTGGGCCGGGTCAACCCGCTGGCGCTCGAGGAGTTCTCGGCGATGGAGGAGCGGCACAAGTTCCTCACCGAGCAGCTCGAGGACCTTCGCAAGACCCGCAAGGACCTCCTCGACATCGTCCGCGAGGTCGACACCCGCGTCGAGCAGGTCTTCACCGAGGCGTACGCCGACGTGGAGCGGGCCTTCGACGCGACGTTCGCGCGGCTCTTCCCCGGGGGCGAGGGACGCCTGGTGCTCACCGACCCGGGCAGCATGCTGACCACCGGCATCGAGGTCGAGGCCCGCCCCGCCGGCAAGAAGGTCAAGCGGCTCTCGCTGCTCTCCGGCGGCGAGCGCTCCCTGGTGGCGGTCTGCTTCCTGGTCTCGCTCTTCAAGGCCCGGCCCTCGCCGTTCTACATCCTCGACGAGGTCGAGGCGGCGCTCGACGACACCAACCTCGGGCGGCTGCTCGAGATCTACGAGGAGCTGCGGGAGAACTCCCAGCTGCTCGTCATCACCCACCAGAAGCGGACGATGGAGGTCGGGGACGCGTTGTACGGCGTGACCATGCGAGGGGACGGCGTCTCGGCCGTCATCAGCCAGCGGCTGCGGGAGCCGGAGCCGGCATGAGCGACCGCACCCGCCCCACGCGCGCCGACTACGTCGCGTGGCGCACGATCACGACCCGGTGGCGCGACGACGACGCCTACGGGCACCTCAACAACGCGACGTACTACGAGATGTTCGACACCGCGGTGAACGCCCACCTCTACGAGGCGACCGGCGTCGACATCCGCAGGCTGCCGCAGATCGGCATCGTCGCCGAGACCGGGTGCCGGTACTTCCGCGAGATCGGCTTCCCCGCACCGGTCGAGGCGGGCCTGGTCTGCGAGAAGGTCGGCACCTCCTCGGTCGTCTACCGGATCGGGCTGTTCCAGGGCGACGGCGAGGAGGCCGCCGCCGAGGGCCGGTTCGTGCACGTCTACGTCGACGACACCGATCCCGCGCGGCCGGTCACCCCGGTGCCCGACGTGATCCGCGCCGCCGTCGCCCCGCTCCTGCGCTGACCCGGTGGGTTGCCCCGTGCGCCCCAGGGGTAACACTGAGGAGTGCTGACGATCTCCCTGGTGATGCTGTTCATCGTTCTCGTGGCGGGGCTCGTGGTGACGTACGTCGCGTTCCCCCACCGCGGCCAGCAGGTGCCGCAGGCGCCCTGGCTCGGCGAGGCCATGGAGCGCGTGGCCGAGCGTGCCCCGGTGCTCGACCCCGAGGCCGACGAGGCCGCCGGCGCCCGCCGCCACTGACCCGCGGCACGCGTTTCGGGGGCTCCCGCCCCGGATGATTGGATGACGCCATGGAAGCCGTCTCCGCCCTGATCCTCATCGTCGCGCTCGTGGGCCTCGGCCTCGTCGCGGCCGTCACCGGGCTCATCGTCGGGCGGCGGCGGTCGCCGAAGCCGCTGCCGAACACCCACACCGACGTCATCGTCCGGCCGCCGTCGGAGGCGCCCGAGGATGAGGCGGCGGTCGAGCTCAGCTCACCGCCGGCGACCCTCGAGCCGGAGGTCGAGGCCGAGGTCGCGCCGGTCGACGAGGCGCCCGTCCTCGAGCGCCCCGAGGGCACGGCCAGCCGCCTGGTGCGGCTGCGCCAGCGCCTGGCCGGCTCCCAGGGCTCCCTGGGCCGCGGGCTGCTCGCCCTGCTGAGCCGCGACCGGCTCGACGAGGACACCTGGGAGTCGATCGAGGACACCCTGCTCACCGCCGACATCGGCGTCGCGCCCACCCAGGAGCTGGTCGACCGGCTGCGCACCCGGATGCGGGTCGAGGGCGGCACCGGCGCCGACGCCCGGACCGTCCTGCGCGAGGAGCTGCTCACGCTGGTCGACCCCTCGATGGACCGCCGGCTCCAGGTCAGCGGCGAGGACGGCCGGCCCGGCGTGGTGCTGGTCGTGGGCGTGAACGGCGCCGGCAAGACCACCACCGTCGGCAAGATCTCCCGGATCCTGGTCGCCGAGGACCGCAGCGTCGTCCTCGGGGCGGCCGACACGTTCCGTGCGGCTGCGGTCGAGCAGCTCGCGACCTGGGGCGAGCGGGTCGGCGTCGAGGTCGTCCGCGGCCCGGAGGGCACCGACCCCGCCAGCGTCGCCTTCGAGGCGGTCAAGGAGGGCGTGGACCGCGGCATCGACACCGTCATCGTGGACACCGCCGGCCGCCTGCAGAACAAGGCCGGCCTGATGGACGAGCTCGGCAAGGTCAAGCGCGTCATCGAGAAGCAGGCGCCGGTCACCGAGGTGCTGCTCGTCCTCGACGCCACGACCGGGCAGAACGGCATGATCCAGGCCCGCGTCTTCAGCGAGGTCGTCGACGTGACCGGCATCGTGCTCACCAAGCTCGACGGGTCCGCCAAGGGCGGCATCGTGGTCGCGGTCCAGCGCGAGCTCGGCGTACCGGTCAAGCTGGTCGGCCTCGGCGAGGGCGCCGACGACCTGGCGCCGTTCGACGCCGGCGCGTTCGTCGACGCACTGCTCGGCTGACGCGCCCGGCGACCGGGCCGGGCAAACACGGCACGCCCGGTCCGTAACCGGGACGTAACGAAACTCCAGGACTCGTTTCCTGCTCGCAACATCGCGCGGCGGGCAGCGAAACCTCGGCCGCCGAGTGTTCTCGACAGCGGCCGGACCCGCACCTGACAGCGACGTCAGTCGACGTGCGGGCCGGCCTTCGACGAGAGCAACCCTGGAGGTTTCGTGGACGGCTATTACGCCTTCATGCTGGTGGCGACAGCCCTGGTGCTGATGATGACGGTGCCCGCACTGGCGCTCTTCTACGGCGGCATGTCCCGCTCGAAGTCCGTGCTGAACATGATGATGATGTCCTACATCGCGGCTGCGATCGTCGGCATCCTGTACGTCGCGGTCGGCTGGTCGATGGGCTGGGCCGGCGACGGCACGCTCTTCGCGAACCCCTTCGACCTGTTCTGGCTCGACGGCGTCGGCACCGCCGACTACGTCTTCGTCATGTTCCAGATGACCTTCGCGATCATCACCGTCGCCCTGATCAGCGGCGCCGTCGAGGGCCGGATGAAGTTCGGCGCGTGGCTGGCCTTCGTGCCGCTGTGGGCGCTGCTCTGCTACTTCCCGATGGCCCACATGGTCTTCAGCTGCACCGAGGACTCGCTCATCTGCGGACGGATCGGCGCGCAGGACTACGCCGGTGGCACCGCGGTCCACATCAACGCCGGCGTCGCGGCGCTCGTGCTGGTGGTCCTCCTCGGCAAGCGCCTCGGCTGGCCCCGCGACAAGATGCGCCCGCACAACCTGACGCTGACCATGCTCGGCGCGGGCCTGCTGTGGTTCGGCTGGTACGGCTTCAACGTCGGCTCGATCGTCGTCGTCGACCAGGACATCCCCTCGGAGATGGGCCGCACGTTCGCCAACACCACGCTGGCCACCATGGCCGCCATCCTCGGCTGGCTGGCCGTGGAGAAGCTGATCCACAAGAAGGCCACCTCGCTCGGCGCCGCCTCCGGCATCGTCGCGGGCCTGGTCGCCATCACCCCGGCCGCGGGTGCGGTCGACATCGAGGGCGCGGTCGCCATCGGCGTCATCGCCGGTGCCGTGTGCGCCTGGGCCGTGGGCCTGAAGTTCCGCCTCGGCTACGACGACTCGCTCGACGTCGTCGGCGTCCACCTCGTGGGCGGCATCGTCGGCACGCTGCTCATCGGCCTGTTCTCCACCTCCGACGGGGCCGGCGGCATCGACGGCCTCTTCTACGGCGGCGGCGCCGGCTCCCTGGGCGACCAGGCGCTCGGCGTGGTCGTCGCGGTGGTCTACTCGGCGATCGTGACCGCGGTCATCGCCCTGGCCATCAAGTTCACCATCGGCCTGCGGATCACCGAGGACGACGAGGTCGAGGGCATCGACCTCAGCGCCCACGGCGAGTCGGCGTACGACCTGCACACCAGCAGCCTGGGCGGCGGCGGCAAGTCCGGCGTCCTCGCCGCACACACCGCCCCCGCCTCGGAAGGAGCCAACGCATGAAGCTCGTGACCGCGGTGATCAAGCCGCACAAGTGGGAGGACGTCCGCGAGGCGCTGGAGACCTTCGGGGTCACCGGCATGACCGTCAGCGAGGTCAGCGGGTACGGACGCCAGAAGGGCCACACCGAGGTCTACCGCGGCGCGGAGTACGACATCGCGCTCGTGCCGAAGATCCGCATCGAGATCGTGGTCGACGACAGCGACGCCGACGACGTGGTGGGGATCGTGGTCAAGACCGCGCAGACCGGCCGCATCGGCGACGGCAAGGTCTGGGTGAGCCCGGTCGAGACGGTGGTGCGGGTCCGCACCGGCGACAAGGACGAAGCCGCCCTGTGACCACCCCGACGGCCCGGCCCTCCCCGCGTGGGGGAGCCGGGCCGTCGGCATGGTCGGGCATGATCGGCCCACCTCAGCCCAGCGACCAGGAGAACCGATGAAGCTCGTCACCGCGGTGGTCAAGCCGCACAAGTGGGAGGACGTCCGGGTCGCCCTGGAGTCCGTCGGCGTCACCGGGATGACGGTCAGCGAGGTGAGCGGCTACGGGCGGCAGAAGGGGCACACCGAGGTCTACCGCGGCGCGGAGTACGACGTCGCGCTGGTGCCGAAGCTGCGGCTCGAGGTCGTCGTGGCCGACGGCGACGTCGACGAGGTCGTCGGCGCCATCGAGCGCGGCGCGCAGACCGGCAAGATCGGTGACGGCAAGGTCTGGGTGAGCCCGGTCGACTCGGTCCTGCGCGTCCGCACCGGCGAGCGCGACGACGAGGCCCTGTGATCTCTCGCGCCCCCGCCCCTCCCGGCACGGTCCTCCCCGCCGGCCCCAGGACGCCGTGACCGCCGCCGACCGTGCCGCCCGCACCGCCGACGCCGACGCGCTGTGCGTCAAGGCCTACGACGGCGTCGGCGGTCCCGATGCGGGGATGGCGCTCGTCGCCGTCGGTGGGTACGGCCGCTCCGAGCTGGCGCCCCACTCCGACCTCGACGTGGTCCTGGTCCACGACGAGGGGGTCGACCCCGGCGAGGTGGCCGAGCAGCTCTGGTACCCCCTGTGGGACTCCGGGGCCCGCGTGGACCACTCGGTGCGGGCGCTGCCGGAGATGGTCACCGCGGCCGAGGCCGACCTCAAGGTCGCGCTCGGCCTGCTCGACGTGCGCCACCTCGCGGGCGACCCCGGGCTGTCGCTGCGCCTGCGGACCACGATGCTCGCCCAGTGGCGCCGCGGTGCCCGGGAACGGCTGCCGGAGGTGCAGCGGCTGGTCCGCGCGCGCCACGACCTGGTCGGCGAGCTCGCCCACGTCTCGGTGCCGGACCTGAAGGAGGCCGAGGGCGGGATCCGCGACGCCACCGTGCTGCGAGCGCTGGTGGCCACCTGGCTGGTCGACGTCCCCCACGTCGAGCTCGAGCGGGTCCGGCTGGCGCTGCTCGACGTCCGCGACCTCGTCCACGACGTCGCCGGGCGGCCCAGCGACCGGGTGGTCCCGGAGATGTGGGCCGAGCTGGCCACCCGCCTCGAGCTACCCGACGCCCGCGCCGCGCAGGTGCACGTCCGCGAGCTCGGCCGGCGGATCACCCACCTGTCCCGGCTGACCTGGCGCCGCGTCGAGGACTACCTGGCCCGCCCCGCCGCGGTCGGCGCGCGCCGACCGGCCCTGACCCCGCTGGCCGAGGGGGTCGCGATGGCCGGGCGCGAGGTGGTGCTGGACGGCCGGGCGCGACCGGCCCAGGACCCCGTGCTGCTGCTGCGCGCGGCCGCGCACGCCGCCGAGCGCGACGTCGTCCTCGCACCGCCGACCGCCGCCCGCCTGGCGCGGGAGTGCGCGCCGCTGCCCGACCCGTGGCCCCCCGAGGCCCGCCAGCTGCTGGTGCGGATGCTCGCCTCCGGGCGCGGGCTGCTCGACACCTGGGAGACGCTGGAGGAGACCGGCGCGCTGGGGGCGGTCCTGCCGGAGTGGGACCGCATCCGGCTGCTCCCGCACGCCTCCGCGATCCACCGCTACACCGTCGACCGGCACGTGGTCGAGACCTGCGTGGAGGCCTCCGGCCTGATCCGGTCGGTGGCCCGCCCCGACGTGCTGATGGTCGCCGCGCTGCTGCACGACATCGGCAAGGGCAGCCTGACCGAGCACAGCGTGGCCGGCGAGCCGATCGCCCGGGACATCGCGCGGCGGATGGGGTTCGACGAGGCCGCCGTGGACCTGGTCGGCACGCTCGTGCGCTGGCACCTGCTGCTCGCCGAGACCGCCACGACCCGCGACCCCGACGACCCCGCGACGGTCGAGCTGGTCACCTCCCGGGTCGGGTCGGTCGAGGCGCTGTCGCTGCTGACCGCGCTCACCGAGGCCGACGCCAAGGCGACGTCCCCCAAGGCCTGGTCGTCCTGGCGCGCCGGCCTGGTGCTCGACCTGGCGCGCCGCGCCCGGGCCGCCCTGGACAGCGGGTCGGCGCCGCCGCCCGTCGTCGCCGACGAGGTCCCCGTGCCGGAGGAGGTGCGCCGCGGCGGGATCTCCGTCGAGGTCGAGGAGCTGGCCGACGGCTCGCGGGTCACGGTGGTTGCACCCGACCGGGTGGGCCTCCTCGCCGACCTCGCCGGTGTCCTCGCCCTGCAGCGCCTGCCCGTGCGCGCCGCCCGCGCCTGGTCCCAGGACCAGCACGCGGTCAGCATCTGGGAGGTCGGCGCGCAGGGGCTGGACCCCGCCGTCCTCCGCACCCGGTACGACGCCGTCCGCTCGGGCTCGGTCGACGCGGCCGCCCGGCTGCGGCCGGCCGGCCCGGACGTGCTGGCGCCGACCGTCGCGGTGCGCCCCGAGGCCTCCGAGCAGTCGACCGTCCTGGAGGTCCGGGCGACCGACCGGCCCGGCGTCGTGCACCTGGTCTGCGCGGCGCTGGCGCGGCTGGGGGTGGCGGTGCGATCGGCGCACGTCGACACCCTGGGGCCGCAGGCGGTCGACGTCTTCTACGTCCAGGAGGTCGACGCCGGGCCGCTGCCGGACGGCCGCGCGGCCGAGGCGGCCCACGCCGTCCGGGCGGCGCTGTCGGGGGAGTAGCGGCCCCGCGCCGACCGACCGCGACGGTCAGCAGCAGCGCGACTGGGGGTTGTGCTCGCGGAGGTCCGAGCGGTGCCGTTCGTACTCGCGACGGGTCATCGGCTGGACGCCGTCGCGCTCGCACCGCGCCAGGTAGGCCTCCCACCGGGACTCGCCGGTGACCTCCCTGAGGTACCACCGGACCTCGCCGAGGACGCCTCGCCCCGTCATCGTCGGCCCCCCACCGGTTCGGCTCGCCGGGACTCCTCCCAGGCGCGCAGCGCCTCCTTCTCCTCGGCGGTGGGGAAGAAGTCGGCCGGTGCGACGATCCGCGAGGGGGTGTGCGGCACCTCCGTGGTCGGCAGGCCGCCGGCCCGGGCGGCGCGCACCCAGACGACCACGGCGTTGGCGACGACCACGATGACGAGCACGGCGAAGGCCGCCTGCAGCACCCCGTTGAGCGTGGAGTTGAAGACCACCTGGTCCATCTGCCCGGCGTCGGCTGCCGGGGCCAGCACCTCACCGGCGTCCCGTGCCTCGCGGTAGCGGTCGGCCTGGGCGAAGTAGCCGATCGCCGGGTTGTCGGAGAACACCTTCTGCCAGCTCGCGGTCATGGTCGTGACCAGGTCCCAGACGAGGGGGATGCCGGGGACCCAGGCGTAGCGGAGCTTCCCGTGCTTGATGAGCAGGGTGACGCACAGCGCGAGCGCGATGGCGGCGAGCAGCTGGTTGGCGATGCCGAAGAGCGGGAAGAGCTGGTTGATCCCGCCCAGCGGGTCGGTCACGCCGATGTAGAGCATCGAGCCCCACGCGCCGACGACGACGGCGCTGGCGATCCAGGAGGCCGGCCGCCACGAGGTGTCGCCGAACCGCTTCCAGACGTTGCCGACGGTGTCCTGCAGCATGAACCGGCCCACGCGGGTGCCGGCGTCGACGGCGGTCAGGATGAAGAGCGCCTCGAACATGATCGCGAAGTGGTACCAGAACGCCTGGAGCCCTCCGCCGAACGCCTCGGAGAAGACCTGGGAGAGGCCGAAGGCCAGCGTCGGCGCACCGCCGGTGCGCGAGATGAGCGACTCCTCCTCGACGGCCGCCGCGGCCGCGGCCAGCTGGTCGGGGGTGATCGTGTAGCCGAGCCCGGCGACGAACTGGGCGGCGCTCTCGACCGTCCCTCCGGTGGCGCCGGCGGGGGCGTTCATCGAGTAGTAGAGCCCCTGGTCGATGACGACCGCGGCGATCAGCGCGCTGATGGCCACGAAGGACTCCATCAGCATGCCGCCGTACCCGATCATCCGGACCTGGCTCTCCTTGGCGATCAGCTTCGGCGTCGTGCCCGAGGAGATCAGCGCGTGGAAGCCCGACAGGGCGCCGCAGGCGATGGTGATGAACACGAACGGGAAGACCTTGCCGGAGAAGACCGGCCCGTCGCCGTCGGTGGCGAACGACGTCACCGCGTCGGCCTGGATCGACGGCGCGGCGATGACCAGGCCGACCGCGAGGAGCACGATCACGCCGACCTTCATGAACGTCGAGAGGTAGTCGCGCGGGGTCAGCAGCATCCACACCGGCAGCACGGAGGCGACGAAGCCGTAGACGACCAGGCAGATGACCAGCGTCTCCTTGGAGAGAGTCAGGTCGTCGCCGAGCGACGAGCCGTCGACCCAGCCGCCGCCGACGATCGCGAGCAGGAGCAGCACCACGCCGATCGCGGTGACCTCCAGGACGCGCCCCGGGCGCAGGTAGCGCAGGTAGAAGCCCATCAGCAGGGCGATGGGGATGGTGAGCCCGATCGAGAACACGCCCCACGGGGACTCCGCCAGCGCGTTGACCACCACCAGCGCGAGCACCGCCAGGATCAGGATCATGATCGCGAACACCGCGATGAGCGCCGCGACACCGCCGACCAACCCGACCTCGTCGCGGACCATCTGGCCCAGGCTCCGGCCGTCGCGGCGCATCGAGAAGAAGAGCACGACCATGTCCTGGACGGCGCCGGCCGCGACGACGCCGGCGACGATCCAGATCGTCCCCGGCAGGTAGCCCATCTGGGCGGCCAGGACCGGCCCGACGAGCGGCCCTGCGCCCGCGATGGCCGCGAAGTGGTGGCCGAAGAGCACCCGGCGGTCGGTGACCTCGAAGTCGACGCCGTTGTCGAGCCGCTCGGCGGGCGTGGCCCGGGTGTCGTCGACCTCGAGCACCTTCCGGGCGATGAAGCGTGCGTAGAACCGGTAGGCGATGGCGTAGGAGCACAGCGCTGCGAACAGCATCCACAGCGCCGAGACGTCCTCGCCCCGGGACAGGGCGAGGACCGCCCAGCAGACGGCGCCGACGACGCCCACGGCGGCCCAGAGGGCGATCGACCGGGGGTCGCGGCGGTGCGGCGGACGGGTGGGCTGGCGGACGTCGGTGGCCGTGCTCATGGGGGTGCTCCTGTCCCGAGTGACTGCGCTCACCCTCGCACGCCGAGCGGGCGGAGGGTAGCCACGGCACCCGGTTAGGATTTGGGTGTCCGACCACCCGTCGTACCCGTCACCGATCGTCAGGATTCACGTGTTCGCCACCCTCTCCGACCGGCTCGCCGACACCTTCAAGAACCTCCGGGGCAAGGGTCGGCTCTCCGAGGCCGACATCGACGCCACCGCCCGCGAGATCCGGATCGCCCTGCTCGAGGCGGACGTCGCGCTCCCGGTCGTCAAGGAGTTCGTGGCCGCGGTCAAGGACCGCGCCCGCGGCGAGGAGGTCAGCCAGGCGCTGAACCCCGCCCAGCAGATCGTCAAGATCGTCAACGAGGAGCTCGTGACGATCCTCGGCGGCGAGACGCGCCGCCTGCGGTACGCCAAGAGCGGCCCGACCGTGATCATGCTCGCCGGCCTCCAGGGCGCCGGCAAGACGACCCTGGCCGCGAAGCTCGCGCTCTGGCTCAAGGAGCAGGGCAAGACCCCGCTCCTCGTGGCCTGCGACCTGCAGCGCCCCAACGCCGTGCGCCAGCTCGAGGTCAACGGCGAGCGGGTCGGCGTCCCGGTGTTCGCGCCGGAGCCCGGCAACGGCGTGGGCGACCCCGTCGCGGTGGCCCGCGCGTCGATCGAGGAGGCCAAGCGCCGCCTGCACGACGTCGTCATCGTCGACACCGCCGGCCGCCTCGGCGTCGACGCCGAGCTGATGCAACAGGCCTCCGACATCCGCGACGCGGTCTCGCCCGACGAGGTCCTCTTCGTCGTCGACGCGATGATCGGCCAGGACGCCGTCTCCACCGCCCAGGCCTTCCTCGACGGCGTCGGGTACGACGGCGTCGTCCTCACCAAGCTCGACGGCGACGCCCGCGGTGGCGCGGCGCTGTCGATCGCCTCGATCACCGGCAAGCCGGTCATGTTCGCCTCCAACGGCGAGAAGATGACCGACTTCGACCTGTTCCACCCCGACCGCATGGCCTCGCGCATCCTCGACATGGGTGACGTGATGACCCTGATCGAGCAGGCCGAGAAGGCCTTCGACTCCGAGCAGGCCATGAAGGCGGCCGCGAAGCTCAGCGGCCAGGGCGGCGAGTTCACCCTCGACGACTTCCTCGAGCAGATGCAGCAGGTCCGCAAGCTCGGCTCGATGTCGAAGATCATGGGGATGCTCCCCGGGATGGGCCAGTTCCGCGAGCAGCTGGAGAACTTCGATGAGCGCGAGATCGACCGAATCCAGGCGATCATCCAGTCGATGACGCCGGCCGAGCGGGCCAACCCCAAGATCATCGACGGCTCGCGCCGGGCGCGCATCGCGAAGGGGTCGGGCCGCCAGGTCTCCGACGTCAACCAGCTCGTCGACCGGTTCTTCGAGGCGCGCAAGATGATGATGCAGATGGCGCGCGGCGGCGGGATCCCCGGCATGCCGGGCATGCCCGGCATGGGCGGTCCCAAGAAGGGCAAGGCCAAGCCGCAGCAGAAGAAGGGCAAGGGCGCCAAGCGGTCCGGCAACCCGGCCAAGGCCGCCCAGCAGGCGGCCGCCGAGAAGGAGAAGGCAGCCGCCGCCGCGGCCGCCAACCCCTTCGGCACCCCCGGCGGTGCGGACGTGGACTACGAGCAGGCCGCTGCCGCCCTCGACCTGCCGAAGGACTTCTCGAAGTTCCTCAAGTGACCACCACGCTGGTGGTCGACGGCGCCAACGTGGTGGGCAGCCGCCCGGACGGCTGGTGGAAGGACCGGGCGGGTGCCGCCCGCCGGCTGCACGAGCAGCTGCTGGTGGGGGACACGCCCCAGGACGTGGTCGTCCTCGTGCTGGAGGGGGCGGCCAAGGGCGGCGTCCGGCCCGGGCGCGACCAGCACGTGCGCACCGTGCACGCGAAGGGCTCCGGCGACGAGACGATCGTCGCCGAGGCCCGGGCGGCGGCCGGACGGGGCGAGCGGGTCACGGTGGTGACCGCCGACCGGATGCTGCAGGCGCGGGTCGAGGGCGTCGGCGCCCTCGCCGTCGGGCCCTCCTGGCTCCTCGACCTCATCGGCTGAGCCGGCCCGCTAGCGTCG
Source organism: Nocardioides sp. NPDC092400 (assembly GCF_040684155.1). Taxonomy (NCBI): domain Bacteria; kingdom Bacillati; phylum Actinomycetota; class Actinomycetes; order Propionibacteriales; family Nocardioidaceae; genus Nocardioides; species Nocardioides sp. NPDC092400. The sequence continues at coordinate 702,717 of NZ_JBFBFJ010000001.1, forward strand.
GGGCATGGCTGCGTTGAGGTTCTCCGGACCGGTCCTGCCCGACGGCGGGAGCCGCGACCTGTACGTCGTGGACGGCACGGTCACCTACGAGCCGCAGGCCGGCGCGGAGACGGTCGCCCGCGGGTGGATCGTCCCGGGCCTGGTCGACGCCCACAACCACCTCGGCCTCGAGGACCACGGCGCGGTCGAGGAGTCCGAGGTCGAGGGCCAGGCGCTGGCCGACCGTGACGCCGGCGCGCTGCTGCTGCGCGACTGCGGCTCCCCGGCCGACACCCGCTGGGTCCAGGAGCGCGAGGACCTGCCACGCCTGGTGCGGGCCGGGCGGCACGTCGCGCGCACGAAGCGCTACATCCGGGGCTACGCCCACGAGGTCGAGCCGGCCGACCTCGCGACGTACGTCGGTCGGGAGGCGCAGGGGAGCGACGGCTGGGTGAAGGTGGTCGGCGACTGGATCTCCCGCGACGTGGGCGACCTGGCGCCGTCGTTCCCGCCGGAGGCGTTCGCCGAGGCGATCGCGACCGCCCACGCCGAGGGTGCGAAGGTGACCGCCCACTGCTTCGGCCGCGACGTGCTGCAGGGCCTGCTCGACGCGGGCATCGACTGCATCGAGCACGGCACGGGCCTCTCGCTCGACCAGCTCGACCAGATGGCGTCGCGGGGCGTGGCGCTGGTGCCGACCGTGATGCAGACGGCCAAGTTCCCGACCTTCGCCGAGCAGGGCCGCGACCGGTTCCCCGACTACGCGGCCACGATGGAGGACCTGCACGCCCGGCGCCGGGAGGTGCTGATGTCGGCCCACGAGGCGGGCGTGGCGATGTACGTCGGCAGCGACGGCGGCGGCGCGCAGCGGCACGGCTGGCTCGCCGGCGAGGTCCTGGCCATGGTCGAGCTGGGCCTGCCGGCCGAGGACGTCGTCGCCGCTGCGTCCTGGCGCGGCCGGGAATGGCTGGGGTTCCCGGGCTTGGAGGAGGGCGCGAGCGCCGACCTGGTCGTCTACGACCGCGACCCCGTCGCCGACCCCACCGTGCTGTGGGAGCCGGTCTGCGTCGTGCTGCGGGGCCGCGTCGTCGGTCGCGCGCCCGTCTAGGGCACCTGCCCGCCGGTGCGGGCCAGGGTGCGGGTCGGTCCCCGGGGGCGCCCCGTCCCCCAGCGGACGGCGGTGACGAGCAGGACGACCAGGCCGGCGAGCCCCAGGACGAGGGGCACGGCGACCGTCGCGACGATCCCGCCCACGAACCCGCGCACGTCCGGGGCGTGGCCCACCTGCACCGGCGCACCGCCCGCGGCGCAGGTGACCTCGAGCTCTCCGGAACCGGGGCGGAACCGGCTGTCGGCGGTCCACTCGCCGCTGCCGTCGGACTTCTCGAAGGTCCCGCCCACCGGCCCGAGGCGGACCTCCTGCCCGGTGGTCGCGTCGACGACCCGGCAGGCGGTCGGGTCGTCGGTGCGCAGCCAGAGCACGCGGTCGCGGTCGTCGTCCACCGTCACGAGGTGGGGCCGGCCGTCGCCGGAGACCGTGGCGTCGGTGTCGAGGAAGCCCGAGAGGGTCCAGACCAGGAGTCCGATCCCGGACGCGACGGCCGCCACGAGGAGCGCGCCGCCCATTGCGAACCACCAGCCGCTCGGCCGGGGCCGGCGCGGGTCCGGCGCGCCCGGCCCGGCGGCGTACGGTGGGGGTGTCGGGGGGCCCGGCGGGACGCTCATGCCCGCACCCTGCCCGATTTCGCCGCGCGGACGCCGTTCTGGCAGACTTCGCCGCTGAGTCCTGCGCGCCCGGACCCTCTCACCCGGACGCAGCTGGACCCATCCGAGGAGCCCGACCCGGTCCCCACCTGGTGGCGGTGCACCTCACCACACACGACATCCTGAGGAGACACCACAGCTGTGGCCGTCAAGATCCGTTTGAAGCGCCTGGGCAAGGTCCGGGTGCCGCAGTACCGCATCGTCGTCGTCGACTCGCGCAAGAAGCGCGACGGTCGCGTCCTCGAGGAGATCGGCAAGTACCACCCCAAGGAGGACCCGTCGTACATCGACGTCACCTCCGAGCGGGCGCAGTACTGGCTCGGCGTCGGCGCGCAGCCGACCGAGGCCGTCGCCGCCATCCTCAAGGTCACCGGCGACTGGCAGAAGTTCAAGGGTGAGCCGGGCGCCGAGGGCACCCTGCGCCACGCCGAGCCCAAGCGGGACAAGCTCGAGATCTTCAACGAGGCGCTCAAGGAGGCTCAGAGCGAGCCCCGCGGCGACGCGACGACCAAGAAGGCCGCGAAGAAGTCGGCCGAGGCCGCCGCTCCCGAGGCCAACGTGACCCCCGGCGTCGAGACCCCCGAGGGTGCGACCGAGGAGGCCGAGGCCGTGGAGACCGCCCAGACCAAGTCGGACGCCGACCCCGAGCGTCCTGACGCGGACAAGCAGGCCTGAGCACGATGCTGGCCGACGCGCTCGAGCACCTCGTCCGCGGCGTCGTGGACAACCCCGACGACGTGGTCGTCCGCGACAAGCAGCTCCGTCGCGGCTCGGTCCTCGAGGTCCTGGTGCACCCCGACGACCTCGGCAAGGTGATCGGGCGCGGCGGCCGCACGGCGTCCGCGTTCCGCACCGTCATCTCGGCGCTCGCCGGACGTGAGGGTGCGCGGATCGACTTCGTCGACGTCGACCGGCGTCGCTGAGTCCAGCACTCCGGACGGGTGCCGCTCCCTGTGGGGGCGGCACCCGTTCGCATTTTCACCGATTCCCTGGAGGAGAGCAGCAGTGGAGACGATCGAGCTGGTGGTCGGGCGGATCGGCAAGCCGCACGGCATCCGCGGCGAGGTGACGGTCGACGTGCGCACCGACGAGCCCGAGCGGCGGTACGCCGTGGGGGCCCGGCTGCGGGCCGAGCCGCCCCGCGGCTCGGCCTCCCCGCTGCGCGAGGTGACCGTCGAGAGCGCGCGCTGGCACCAGACGACGCTGCTGGTCTCCTTCGCCGAGATCGCCGACCGGAACGCCGCCGAGGCCGCCCGCGGCATCGTGCTGCACGCGACGATCCCCGCCGACGAGACCCCGGCCGACCCCGACGAGTACTACGACCACCAGCTCATCGGCCTGGCGGCGTACGACCTGGAGGGGACCGAGCTCGGCACGGTCTCCGCGCTGGTCCACGGCGGCGCGCAGGACCTGCTGACGATCCGCACGCCCGAGGGCCGCGAGGCGCTGGTGCCGTTCGTCAAGGCCCTCGTCCCCGAGGTCGACCTGGCGGCCCGACGCGTGGTCGTCGCCGACCGGCCCGGCCTGGTGACGCCGCTGCCCGAGGACGCGTGAGCCGGCGGTGCGGCTGGACTACCTGACGATCTTCCCCGACTACCTCGCGCCGCTGCAGCTCTCGCTGCCGGGCAAGGCGGTGGCGTCGGGGCTGATCGAGGTGCACGTGCACGACCTGCGCGCGTGGACCCACGACCGGCACCGCACCGTCGACGACACGCCGTACGGCGGCGGCGCCGGCATGGTGATGAAGCCCGAGCCGTGGGGCGCCGCGCTGGACGACCTGGCCGTCGAGGGGGCGACCGTGGTGGTGACGACGCCCTCGGGGGAGCCGTTCACCCAGGAGCTGGCCCGCGAGCTGGCTACCCGCGAGCGCCTGGTCTTCGCGTGCGGCCGCTACGAGGGGATCGACCAGCGGGTCCTCGACCACGCCCGGACCGTCACCGAGGTCCGCGAGGTCTCGATCGGCGACTACGTGCTCAACGGCGGCGAGGTGGCTGCGCTCGCGGTGACCGAGGCCGTCGTGCGGCTGCTGCCCGGATTCATGGGGAACGCCGCCTCGCTGGTCGAGGAGTCCCACGAGGACGGGCTGCTGGAGTACCCCGTCTACACCAAGCCGGCCAGCTGGCGCGGCCACGACGTGCCGCCCGTCCTGCTGTCGGGCGACCACGGTGCGATCGCCCGCTGGCGCCACGAGCAGGCGGTACGCCGCACCGCCGAGCGCCGGCCGGACCTGCTGCACGGCAGCGCGGTCGCGGGGGAGTGGGAGGTCGTGCCCGCCGTGCGCGCCGATGCCCCGGAGATCCTCACCCTCCAGCTCGCCTGCTGGGTCCGCGAGGCGATCGCCAACGACGACCTCGGGATCCCGCCCCTGCACGAGGACCTGGCGACCGTCACCGACTCGCTGGCCACCTGGGACACCTACGTGGTGCGGGTCGCCGGCCGGCTGGTCGGCTCCGTGCGCGGCCGGCTCGACGGCGACGTCTGGGAGATCGGGCGGCTGATGGTCGCCCCGGACCTGCGCGGGCGCGGCCTGGGCCGGCTGCTGCTCGAGCACGTCGAGGCGGTCGCGCCGGCCGGCGCCGCGTCGTACCGCCTCTTCACGGGCAAGGGCAGCGCCGACAACCTGCGGATGTACAAGAAGGCGGGCTTCCGCCTGCGCGAGGTGCTCGACGGGCGATCGGGCCCGGCGGTGCTCACCAAGCGGATTTCTGGCCGCTGATCGCGCTGTGGCAGACTGGTCCACCGGCCCAGTCGGCCGAAGGACCGCTCCGAGCACACACCCGGGGGGTCCGCGCCGGGCTCCTGCCACAGGGGGAGTCCTGCGCCGCCGGCCACGCGCACTGCGCCACCCGCACCGTCAACACTCGAACCGCGGCTGACCTGTGGCACTCGCGAGGAGCAGTCATGAGCAACAACCTGGTGGCCGAGCTCGGCAACAGCGCCAAGCGCGACGACGTCCCGGCCTTCCGCGCCGGTGACACCATCAAGGTCCACGTCAAGGTCGTCGAGGGCAACCGCTCCCGCGTCCAGGTGTTCCAGGGCGTCGTGATCCGCGTGCAGGGCTCCGGCATCGGCCGGACCTTCACCGTCCGCAAGGTCTCCTTCGGCGTCGGCGTCGAGCGCACCTTCCCGCTGAACTCCCCGATCTTCGAGCAGATCGAGATCGTCACCCGCGGTGACGTCCGTCGCGCGAAGCTGTACTACCTGCGCAACCTGCGCGGCAAGGCCGCCAAGATCAAGGAGCGCCGCGAGGCCTGATGCGTCTCGGGTGGGCCACTCCTCCCTAGACTCTGCGCGTGACCACCGAAGACCGCGACCTCGATCCCGCCGACGACACCGTCGGCACGCCGGACGGGTCGCGGTCTTCGTCGTCTCCCGACGGCGCGGCGGCCGAGAAGAAGCGCAAGCACCTGCCGGTCTGGCAGGAGACGATCCTGCTGCTCGGCATCGCGCTGGTGCTGGCCGTGGTCATCAAGGCGCTCTTCGTCCAGGCCTTCTACATCCCCTCGCAGTCCATGGAGCCCGGGCTGGTCAAGAACGACCGGATCCTGGTGCAGAAGGTCTCCTACTGGTTCGGCCGCGAGCCGCAGCGCGGCGACGTCGTCGTCTTCGAGGACCCGGGCAGCTGGCTCAGCGACAGCGAGGACGCCGAGCCCACCAACGGGCTGACCTCGCTGATGGCCAAGGTCGGGCTCTACCCGACCGGCGGCCACCTCGTGAAGCGGGTCGTCGGCGTCGCCGGCGACACCATCACCTGCTGCGACAAGAAGGGGCGGATCTCGGTCAACGGCAAGCCGCTGAACGAGGACGCCTACGTCAAGCAGGAGAAGGGCATCGACTGCCGCGGACCGATGACCGGCAACTGCAGCTGGTCGGCCGGCCCCGTGCCCGAGGGCCAGCTGTTCGTCATGGGTGACAACCGCGGCCACTCCGCCGACTCCAGCGCGCACCTGTGCCTGCCCGAGCAGGAGACCGACTGCACCGAGAACCCCTACGTCCCGGTGGACTCCGTGGTCGGCAAGGTGTTCGTGCTGCTCTGGCCCACCGACCGCTTCGACTGGGTGGGGCGTCCCGACGCGTTCGCGGACGTGCCCGACCCGTCCTGACCCCTCCGGGAACCCGTGAGCGTCCTCCCACGTGGCTCGACCGTCCGGCGTGACGCCGGCATCTACGGCTACGAGCGCGCCCTGCGCCGGCACGGAATCGAGCCGATCGCCGGGGTCGACGAGGCCGGCCGCGGCGCCTGCGCCGGGCCCCTGGTCGCCGGTGCCTGCATCCTCCCGTCGGGGAAGGCCGGCATCGTCCCGGGCCTGGCCGACAGCAAGCTGCTGACCGAGAGGGCGCGCGAGCGCTGCTACGACCAGGTCGTGCGGCGCGCGGTGGCCTGGTCGGTCGTCGTGGTCCCGCACGACGAGTGCGACCGGCTCGGCATGCACGTGGCGAACGTCGAGGCGCTGCGCCGGGCCGTCGCCCTGCTCGACGTGCCTCCCGCGTACGTGCTCACCGACGGGTTCCCCGTGGACGGCCTGGGGGTGCCCGGCCTGGCGGTCTGGAAGGGCGACCGGGTCGCGGCGTGCATCGCGGCGGCCTCGGTCCTCGCGAAGGTCACCCGCGACCGCATCATGCGCGAGATGGACGCCGACTGGCCGGCGTACGACTTCGCGACGCACAAGGGCTACATCACCGAGACCCACACCGCGGCGCTGCTGCAGCACGGCCCGTCGCCGGTGCACCGGATGCGGTTCGTCAACGTGCGCCGGGCGGCCGGGCTCAGGCCGGACGACCGCGTGCACAATGAGGACGCCGTACCCGTCGAGGCCCTGGAGGACCTGTCATGAGCGCCGAGGACCTCGAGAAGTACGAGGCCGAGATGGAGCTGACGCTCTACCGCGAGTACCGCGACGTCGTCGGCATCTTCAAGTACGTCGTCGAGACCGACCGCCGGTTCTACCTGTGCAACCAGGTCGACGTGAAGGCCCGCACCGAGGCCGGGGACGTCTTCTTCGAGGTGTCCATGTCCGACGCCTGGGTCTGGGACATGTACCGGCCGGCGCGCTTCGCCAAGAACGTCAAGGTGCTCACGTTCAAGGACGTGAACGTCGAGGAGCTCCAACCTTCGGACATCGATCCGCCCAAGCCGTAGTCCGAACGGGTCATTTCGGCCCGAAGTGCTAAGCCTCGGTCTTATGGTCGTCGCGGGGTCGGGCGGTCGTGGGGACAGCCCGCGGCACGCACGCCAGGGGACCAGCAGTGACGAGCAGACGCGCACGCACGCGCCGTACCGAGCGCGGGGCCGCTGCCGTGGAGTTCGCGCTGGTCGCCCCACTGCTGCTGATGCTCGTCTTCGGGATCATCAGCTACGGGTACATGCTCAGCTTCCGCCAGGCGCTGAGCCAGGCGGCGGCCGAGGGAGCCCGGGCGGCGGCCGTCTCGACCGTGGCGACCTCGCGCGAGAGCGATGCCGTGAAAGCGGTCAACGAGGGGCTGCGCTCGTACGGCGTGACGTGCGCCGCGGGCAAGCTGGTCAAAGGCTCCGCGCAGGTGGGGACCTGTGCGGTGTCCGCTCCCGCCTCGTGCGCCGGGCACGGTACGGCCCCGCCGCTCTGCCTGTCAGTGACCGTGGACTACGCCTACCGCGCACACCCGTTGACGCCTGCCTTCCCCGGGCTCGGCACCGTGCTCCCCGACCGGCTCGCGTACACCTCGTCCGCACGGGTGAGCTGAGTGCGTCGCCGTTCCGACGAGGGAGGCGTCACGGTCCTCGTGGCCGTCTCGATGACCGTCCTGCTGCTCGTCGCCGCCTTCGCGGTCGACCTCGGGATGCAGAGGGTGGCGAGACGGGACATGCAGGCGTTGTCGGACATCGTCGCCCTGGACCTCTCCCGGGAGATGACGGGCCACGACGCCGCGACCGTCCTCGCCAGTACCGCGTTCCGTGCTGCGGTCAAGGACGCGGTGGCCCGCAACGACGACAAGGTGCTCGGCAGCGCGCCGGACGTCCGCGTGGAGGTCGGTCGCGTGGTCGACGGGACCTTCACTGCCGCGGGAGCAGTCAGCTACGCGACGAGCTCGGCGACGGTGTCGTCGCCGTCGGTCACCGCAGGGTCGATGGTCCCGAACGCCGTCCGGGTGACCGCGTCGAACGGGGTCGACTTCGCCTTCGCGACCGGTCGCGGCGAGGTGTCGAGAGCGGCCACGGCGTCGTTGTCGTCCTTCGCCTGCTACAAGCTGGGATCCTGGGCCACCAAGGTCGACACGGGCGACTCCGCGCTGCTCGACCCCGTCCTCCGCAAGATCGCCGAGCAGTCCGGAGCGTTCTCCAACGGCGCGGCGGTCGCAGCGTTGAGCTACACCGGCCTGGCAACCGCCGCGGTGGACCTCACCCAGCTCGCGGTGCGGCTCGGCGTCGGGTCGGTCGACCAGCTCGCCACGACGACGGTGACCATGAAGCAGCTCCTGGTGGCCGTCCGGGCACTGGCCCAGCCCGCCAGCACGGCCGTCGTGAACGTGCTCGACGTCCTCGTGGCCAACGCCAGCTCGACCGTCAGCGTGCAGCTCGGCAAGCTGGTCGGCGTCTCGAGCGGGGCGGGCTCGATGGCGGGCGCCACCGCGAACCTCCTGGACCTGGTCGGAGGCGCCGTGTCCGCGGTCAACGGCACCAACCTCGCCAACGTCCATCTCGGCGCCGGGATCCCGGGCCTCGCCAACGTCAACCTCCGGGCCAAGCTGGTCCAGGGCCCCCGGCAGTACTGCGGTGCTCCCGGGGACGGCACCACCATCGGGGTCGCGTCCGACACCGAGCAGCTGGGCGTCCACGTCGACGGCACCCTGGCACCGACGACGACGAGCTTCGTGCCGCCGGTCATCGAGGGCCTCCTCGAGAACGTCGTCTCCGCGCAGATCACTGCCGAGAACCACGTCGCGATCGACCTCAGCGTCGCCGGGACGAGCTCGAGGCTGAAGGCGGTGACCTGTGGGCAGCCGGACGGCATCGTCGTCGACGTCGAGAACGGGGTCGCGACCCTCTCGGTCCGGACGCCGCTGCGCGCGCGGGTGGGGGCGAAGGTCCTGGACGGCTCCTTCCTCGGACTGCCGAGCCTCGCCGAGGCGGTGATCGCCGTGGACGCCGAGGTGCTGGTCCGGGTCGCGGTGGGCGCGAACGGGCACGTCGACGTGAGGGTCGACGTCCCACCCCGGTCCTTCGACACGCCCTACGACACGGGCAGCGGGAGCGCCACCCTCCAGTCGGTGTCGCGCACCTGGGCCAACATCAGCGCCCACGTGGGTGTCCTCGGAGGGCTGCTCGGCGCGGGCATCTACATCTCGCCGGCCAACCAGACGAAGCTGCTCGACGCCATCCTCACGTCCGGGCTCACCCGGCTCTTCGACCCGGCGAACCCGGCCAGCCTCACCGCCACGTTGCTCGACCCGCTCCTCGCGCTCGCCGGCGCACGCGTCGGGGGGTCCGACGTGGTGCTCGACAGCAGGCCCGCGCTCAGCTGCAGCGTGCCCAAGCTGGTCGGCTGAGGGCGGTCCGCCGACCGGACCTTCCTCCTAGTCCATCCGGACTAGCGACCCGGTCGGCCCGGGTAAAGATGCCTACGCTCCTGGTCTCGGACCATCGGGGGTCGTAGGGAGGAGCACCAGGTTGACCGGCCGTCGGCTCACGCAGCGCCGCGGCAAGGAGGGGGGAGCGGCTGCGGTCGAGTTCGCGCTCGTGCTGCCGCTCTTGCTGCTGCTCGTCTTCGGCATCGTCCAGTACGGCTTGTACTTCTGGACGTTGCAGGGAGGCAGCGACATCGCGCGCGACGCCGCGCGCCAGTCGGCTGTCGGCACGCCCGCGAGGTGCGTGGACTTCCGTACCTCGGTCCGGTCGCAGGTCGAGACGCTGAACGGCGCTGGGGAGGCCGCCTCGATCACCCGCACGTACGTCGACTCGATGCCTGCTGGCATCAACGTCGGCGACACCGTCAAGGTGCGCGTGGAGTTCCCTGCCGCCGACCTCCAGCTGCCGTTCCTGCCCTTCCTCCACGGAGGTCTGGTGTCGACGACCGCCGAGGCCCGGGTCGAGTTCGTGCCGTCCGCGCCCGAGGCGTGCTCATGAGGAGGCGGCTGGCGCACCGCGACGAGGGTGGAGCCGTCGCGGTGATGGTCGGTGTCCTCGCCGTCGTCCTCTTCGGGGTCGCCGCCCTCGCCGTCGACCTGGGCAACGCCTGGGCGCGCGAGCGGTCCGTGCAGAAGCAGGTCGACCTGACCGCACTGAGCGTGAGCCACCTCCTGCCGGCCTCCGAGACCGACCTGGCGACGATCACGACCGCTGCTGCGGCCTACCTGGTGCGCAACGCCGCCTCCGGCCAGGGAACGGTCCTGCCGGGCGACCTCCACAACGGCTCCGTCCTCGACGGCGAGGTGCACCTGCAGGACGAGAACGGAGCGCCCTGCCAGACCGACTGCGTACGGCTCTCCGTCACCGCTCCTCAGGCACGCGTCGACTTCGGCCTGGCCGGAGCGCTCGGACAGGGCGGTACGGACGTCCAGCGCTCCGCCACGGTGCAGGTGTTCTCGTCGATCCCCCGTGGCGAGAGCGTGCTGCCGTTCTGGTTGCCGAGCGGGTGTGCGCTGGGCCCGGCCATGCTCGATGCGACGCCGGGGAGCGGCCCGGGGAAGTTCGGCTCCACGACGGTCACGGCCGACGCGGACGAGGCCGCGACCAGCGCGCGGTCGGCTCCGAGCGCCGCGACGGCGTCCCCGGCCGCGACGCCGACCGCGACGCCGACCGCGACGCCGACCGCGACGCCGACCGCGACGCCGACGGTGCTCCCGAGCGACGTCCAGCAGGGTGGCCACACCGTCGTGGGCCCGATCGTCCCGAGCGTCGCCTGGGTGGGACAGACGCTGACGGTCAGCAACCTGCGGCTGACCAAGATCCCGAGCAACATCGACCGCGCTTCGATCCGGTTCGTGGCACCTGACGGCACCTGGCACGAGTACGCCGCGATGGACGTCGGCAGGACCGACCCACTGATCGTGCCCCCCTTCTCGATCGGACCCGAGGTCACCGGCACGCCCGGGACGTGGCGGGTCTACGGAGTGGTGCAGGAGAAGAACGACAGGAAGCTTCCGCAGATCTCGGTGGACCACCAGACGCTGACCGTCAACGGGACGCCGCCGGCCTCGGCACCGCCTGCCCCTGCGCCCGCGCCCCTCCCGGCGACCGGCGCCGGCATGGACTCCGAGATCGTCGTGCCCGCGTCGACGGCGGTCGGTTGCGTCGGGCAGCAGCGGGGCAACTTCGGACAGCTCGACAGCCCGCGCAAGAGCGGTGAGGGGACTGCGGACGCGCTCGCGCTGAACATCGCCGCCGGCCTCGACCACCTGCTCGAGCCCTACCGGTTCGCGAGCGGAGCTGCCGTGGTCAAGGAGTGCGGGTCCGGCACCAGGACGATCCCCGGCGCCCGCCTCGACGACGTGTCCCAGGACGGGCGGAACTGCATCACGGGTCTTCCGGGCAACCGGGTCTCCCCGCTGGGCCCCGGGTTCCTCACCGGAGTGGGGGCCCGGCCGGGTCGCATCGCTGCCGAGCGGGGCAGCACGACGTGCCAGGGTCGGTCGGACGTGTCGTACGGCGGCGCGACCATCAACAACGACGTCCTCTCCTGCTTCCTCCGGGGCGGGGCCTCCCTCGACGACATCAGCAAGGCGACGGGCGTGACGCCCGCGATGCTGGACCCGGCGGTCATCCGGTCGCCGCGGTTCGTCTGGGTGCCGGTGGTCCACGCCGCGGACCGCGTGCAGAAGGGCTTCCAGCCGATCCGCGAGTTCGTGCCGGCGTTCGTCACCGACGAGTCGCCGGTGAGCACCCGAGGGCTGTCGGACGCGACGGCGGCCAACGGGATCGTCCTGAACGGGGGAGGCAGGCAGGTCCAAGGCATCCAGGTCTACGTCTTCAACAAGGACGCCCTCCCGATCGAGGCGTCCGCGCCGACGGTGGCCTACGACCCGGTGGTGGGCATGAAAGTGGGGCGCCTGGTCCGCTGACGGCCCAGCTGGCGCTCACAGCGGGTCGGTGACGACGCTTGTCCACACGGCGGTCCTCGAGGCCGGTCGAGCGCCAGCCGTCCGCGGCAGCCTCCTGGGCAGGAGGTCGAGGACATGACGACGACAGCAGCGCGGAACCACGCGGTGGGGCAGTACGGCGAGACGCTGGCCGCCCGGCACCTGGTCGCGGAGGGCATGGCCCTCCTCGACCGCAACTGGCGGTGCGAGCAGGGCGAGATCGACCTGGTCCTGCGGGACGGGCGGACGGTCGTCGTCTGCGAGGTCAAGACCCGCAGCGGCAGGGTCGGCGGCACGCCGCACGAGGCGGTGACCGACATCAAGGTCGCCCGGCTGCGACGGCTGGCGAACCGCTGGCTGGAGGAGCACGGCGTGGCCCACCTCGAGGCACGCGTCGACATGGTCTGCGTGCAGCTGCCACGACGCGGTGCCGCCGAGTTGGACCACGTGCGGGGGATCGGCTGATGGCCTTCGCCACCGCGCACACCGTCTCGCTCCAGGGAGCGGTCGGCCACCTGATCGAGGTGCAGGCCGACGTGTCCCCGGGCATCGTCGCGACGATCGTCGTCGGCCGGCCGGACGTCTCCCTCAACGAGGCGCGGGACCGCTGCCGGATGGCGATCGCCAACAGCGACCTCGGGTGGCCCGCCACCAAGCGGGTGACGATCCTGCTGAGCCCCGCAGACCTGAGCAAGACCGGCAGCCACTTCGACCTCGCGATGGCGGTCGCGGTGCTCGGCGCCAACGGGGCGGTCCCGAAGGCCAGCCTCCAGGGCTGCCTCTTCGTCGGCGAGCTCACCCTGGCCGGTGGGCTCCGCTCGGTCCCCGGGGTGCTGCCGATGGTGCTGGCCGCCGCGCGCCGGGGGATCACCGAGGTCTACGTGCCCGAGCCGCAGGCGGCGGAGGCCGCGATGGTCCCCGGGGTGTCGGTGTACGGCATGCGGTCGCTGGCGCAGGTCGCGGCGCAGCTGGCGGGGGAGGAGGTGCCCGAGGCGCCGCCGGTGGCGGAGCAGTCCGGCAGCCGCCTGCTCTCGTGGCGGGGCGACGACCGGCTCGACGACACCGACATGGTCGACGTCCTCGGCCTGGCGGACGCCCGCTACGCCCTGGAGGTCGCCGCGGCCGGCGGCCACCACGTCATGCTCACCGGCCCGAAGGGCGCGGGCAAGACGACGCTGGCCGAGCGGATGCCCGGCCTGCTGCCGGACCTCGACGGTGAGGAGTCGCTCGAGCTGACGGCGATCCACTCGCTCGCCGGCGTCCTCGACCCCGCCGGCGGGATGCTCACCCGCCCGCCGTTCGCGGCGCCGCACCACGACGCCAGCAAGGCCAGCCTGATCGGCGGGGGGACCGGACGGGTCCGCCCGGGGGCGATCAGCCGGGCACACCACGGCGTCCTGTTCCTCGACGAGTTCCCGTTGTTCCGCACCGACGTCATCGAGGCGCTGCGCCAACCGCTCGAGAGCGGGGACGTGACCATCGCGCGGGGCGAGGAGTCGGCGACCTTCCCCGCGCGCGGCATCGTGGTCGTGGCCTGCAACCCCTGTCCGTGCGGTGAGTACTCGCCGGTCGCGCGGGACAACCAGTGCAAGTGTGGCGAGCGCGCACGCCGGGACTACCGCAGCCGGATCACCGGGCCGCTCAGCGACCGGATCGACATCACCCGCGAGGTCGCCCCGCTCAGGGGCGGGGAGGTCGGCGCGGCGCCCCCGGAGCCCACGGCGGCGATCCGGGCGCGGGTGACCGCGGCTCGCGACCGCCAGGCCCAGCGGTACGCCGGCTGCGGGTGGCGCCTGAACGGGCACGCGCCCGGACCTGCGCTCCGCGACCTGTGGCCGCTGACGGCGTCCGCGCAGCGGGTGCTGGACGACAAGATCAGCAAGGGCCTGCTGACCCGGCGCGGGGCGGTGCGGGTCCACCGCCTCGCCTGGACGGTCGCCGACCTCGCGGGTGCTCCGGGCCCCGGGGAGGTCGAGCTGTGCACTGCCCTGAGGCTGCGCACGGCCGAGCCGCTCATGCTCTCGGACCTGACCAGGAGGGCGGGATGAGCGAGCCGTACCGGTCAACGCCGGACACCCCGCCGGACACCCGGCCGGACCACACGCGGGACAGGACGCCCGGGGAGCCGTCGGACCGCGAGCGGGTGGCACGCGTCGCCCTCTCGCGGCTGACCGAGCCCGGCGACCCGCGCATCGCCGGGCTCACCGCCGAGCTCGGCGCGGTCGAGCTGCACCAGGCCCTCGCCCACGAGCGGGACCCGGGCAACGGGGTCCTGACCGACGTCGCGGAGCGGCTGGCGACCATGGAGCCGGAGCGCGACCTGGAGATCGCCGCCCGGCTGGGCATCCGGTTCGTCGTCCCGGGCGACGCCGAGTGGCCGGCGCAGCTCGACGGGCTCGGGTCCGCGGGGGACGTGCAGGGGCGCACCGGCGCACCCCTCGGCCTGTGGGCGAGAGGGCCTCTGCGTCTCGACGGGCTCGACGGCTCGCTGGCGGTGGTCGGCTCCCGCTCCGCCACGACGTACGGCGCGGACGTCGCCGCCTCGATCGGCGCCTGCGCCGCCGGGGCCGGCGTCCCGGTGGTCTCCGGCGCGGCGTTCGGGATCGACCAGGCGGCCCACCGCGGGGCGATCGCGGTCGACGGCCCGACCGTGGCCGTCCTGGCCTGCGGGGTCGACCGGGCCTACCCCGCCGCGCACCGCTCGTTGCTGGCCCACCTCGCAGCGGAGGGGCTGGTCGTCTCCGAGCTCCCGCCGGGGTCGGCACCGACCCGGCTGCGCTTCCTCGCCCGGAACCGGCTCATCGCTGCCCTGACGCGAGGCACGGTCGTCGTCGAGGCGGCCGTGCGGAGCGGCGCGCTGAACACCGCCAACTGGGCCGGACGGCTCAACCGCGTCCTGATGGGCGTTCCCGGCCCGGTGACGAGCGCGCCCTCCCAGGGCGTGCACCAGCTGGTGCGAACCGGCGCGGCCACCCTGGTGACGTCCGGGGAGGACGTCCTGGAGCTGATCGGGGTCTCCGGAGCCCACCTGGTCGAGGAGCCGCGTGGGCCGGTGCGCCAGCGGGACCGGTTGTCGCTGCGCCAGCAGCAGGTGCTCGACGCGGTGCCGGTCGCGTCCGGGGCCAGGTCCGACTCGATCGCGCGAGCGGCCGGGCTCGGGCTGGTCGAGGTGCGTTCCGGGCTGGTGCGCCTGCACGCCCTCGGTCTCGTCGACGAGGGACCGGACGGGTGGCGGCTCGCCGCGCTGGCTCACCGGTGAGGGGGCTCGCGCTTCCTAGACTCGGCGACCGTGGGGGACCAGGAGCACGATCCGCGGGCGGCCGGACCGCAGCCCGAGGACCTGCCCGAGGGCCGGCCCGACGACCGGCCCGGGGACTTGCCGGACGTGCTGCCCGAGCCGATGGCCCGCGTGCTCGCCGACTACGAGCGCCACCTGGTCTCCGAGCGGGACCTGACGCCGCACACGGTGCGCGCCTACACCACCGACGTCGCCGGCCTGCTCGAGCACGCGGCCCGGCTCGGCCACACCGACCCGGCCGAGCTGGACCTGCGCGCCCTGCGCAGCTGGCTGGCCAAGCAGCAGACCCTGGGCCGTTCCCGGACGACGGTCGCTCGCCGGGCGACCGCGGCCCGGGTGTTCACCGCCTGGCTGCTGCGCACCGGGCGCGCGGCGACCGACGCCGGCGCCAGCCTGGGATCGCCCAAGGCGCACAAGACGCTGCCGCCGGTGCTGCGGGCCGACGAGGCCGCGGACCTGGTGCGCGCGGCAGCCGAGCGCGCCGACGACGGCAGCCCGGTCGGCCTGCGCGACGTCGCGATGATCGAGCTGCTCTACGCCACCGGGATCCGGGTGGGCGAGCTCGTCGGTCTCGACGTCGACGACGTCGACCGCGACCGCAACGTCGTGCGGGTGCTGGGCAAGGGCCGCAAGGAGCGGACGGTGCCGTTCGGCCGCCCCGCCGCGCGCGCCCTCGACTTCTGGACCAAGCACGGTCGGCCGCACCTGGCCGCCGACGGTTCGGGGCCGGCCCTGTTCCTCGGTGTCCGCGGCCGGCGGATCGACCAGCGGGCCGTCCGGACGCTCGTCCACCGGCGCATCGCCGACGTCCCGGGCGCCCCGGACATCGGTCCGCACGGCCTGCGGCACACCGCTGCGACCCACCTGCTCGAGGGCGGCGCCGACCTGCGCTCGGTCCAGGAGATCCTCGGCCACGCGTCCCTGGCCACGACCCAGCTCTACACGCACGTCACCACCGACCGCCTGCGTCGCGCCTACCAGCAGGCGCACCCCCGGGCCTGAGGTCGCCACCCGTCGTAGGGTGGGCGACGGAGGGGTGGGCGACAGGGACGGCGACCCGCCCGGTGACCGGCTCGTCGCGCCACAGCGGCAGGAGCCGCACCGGTCCCGCCCCGACGAGGTCGAGGGGGTCGAGGTACGTCTCGCCCTCGATCCACCCCCAGTGCAGGCACGCGCGCGGGAAGCAGTGCGAGCCGGGGACCTGCAGCGTGCCGATCATGTCGCCGGCGGTCACGACGGTCCCCACGGCCAGGGCAGCGGAGACCGGCTCGTAGGTCGTCCGGGTCGTGCCGTGGTCGACCACGACGACGCCACGCCCGGCGAGGGTGCCGGCCCACGAGACCCGGCCGGCGAGCGCCGCGTGGACCGGTTGCCCGGGGGAGCCGAGCAGGTCGACACCGCGGTGGCCCGCGCCGTACGGATCGTCGGGTGGGTCGAAGTGCTCGACGACCGCCGGCTCCGGCCGCAGCGGCCACTCGCCGACCGGGTCGGTCCCGGAGCCGGCCGGCGCGCCCGCACCGGCGGGGGACGGGAGCAGCAGGAGGACGGCGGCGGCGAGTGTCGGGGAGACCATGGGCGCCACGGTGCGCCGGTCGCCGGACCGGCGCGACCGCCGGGCGGCGGCCTGGGGAGGAGCCGGCGGAGGACGAGGCCTGGGGACGGTTCCCGGTGGATTGGCGGGCGCCTGCCGGAGTCGCGTACGCTGGCAGGGCAGTCCGCACGTCACCACGCGTACTGACTTCGCACGTCGGCAGACCGCGGCGGTCCCCTCCGGGTTCCATCCTGGGAGGGCCCGACCACCCGCGGGCGACGACCCTCGGTCCCAGCGAGAGCCGGGTCGGGTCGCGCGCCGGCGTCAGGGCGACCGGCACCCGTCGGCTCGCGGCAACTGAAAACGACCGGAGCGCGTCACCGGTCCGTCCTCGTTCGCAAGGGCGGGCGCACGGCGGCGGCTCCACCACACAGGAGAACACACACCATGGCAGTCGTGACCATGCGCCAGCTCCTCGAGAGCGGCGTTCACTTCGGGCACCAGACCCGTCGCTGGAACCCGAAGATGAAGCGCTTCATCATGACCGAGCGCAACGGCATCTACATCATCGACCTGCAGCAGTCGCTGGCCTACATCGACCGCTCCTACGCCTTCATCAAGGAGACGGTGGCCAAGGGCGGGACGATCATGTTCGTCGGCACCAAGAAGCAGGCCCAGGAGGCGATCGCCGAGCAGGCGACCCG
Source organism: Nocardioides sp. NPDC092400 (assembly GCF_040684155.1). Taxonomy (NCBI): domain Bacteria; kingdom Bacillati; phylum Actinomycetota; class Actinomycetes; order Propionibacteriales; family Nocardioidaceae; genus Nocardioides; species Nocardioides sp. NPDC092400. Next base: position 720,046 of record NZ_JBFBFJ010000001.1, read on the forward strand.
CGTCGGCATGCCCTACGTCAACCAGCGCTGGCTGGGCGGCATGCTCACCAACTTCCAGACCGTGCACCAGCGGATCAACCGCCTCAAGGAGCTCGACGACGTCGACTTCGACAACGTGGCGGGCTCGGGTCGCACCAAGAAGGAGCTCCTGCAGATGAAGCGGGAGCGCGACAAGCTCGAGAAGACCCTCGGCGGCATCCGCGAGATGGGTCGCACCCCCTCGGCCGTCTGGATCGTCGACACCAAGAAGGAGCACCTCGCCGTCGAGGAGGCTCGCAAGCTCCGGATCCCGATCATCGGCATCCTGGACACCAACTGCGACCCCGACGAGGTCGACTTCCCGATCCCGGGCAACGACGACGCGATCCGCGCCGTCGGCCTGCTGACCCGCGTGGTCGCCGACGCCGTCGCCGAGGGCCTCATCGCCCGCTCCGGTGGCAAGGCCGCCGCTGACACCGCGACCGCGGCCGAGCCGCTCGCCGAGTGGGAGCGCGAGCTCCTCGGTGGCGACGCCGAGAAGGCCGCCGTCGAGGCGACCGGCGGCGACGCCGCGACCGACGAGGCCCCGGCCTCCGAGGCGACCGGTGCCTCCTCCGAGGGCGCTGCCTCCGACGAGGCCGCCGCCGCTGCGACCGACGAGCCCGCCGCCGAGCAGGCCGTCGAGACCGCCGACCAGGCCCAGGCCTGACCCTCCGCGCCCGCGGCGCCGCTCGTACGACGTACGCAGCGGCGCCGCGGCGCGGTGCCGGGACGAGCCCGACTCGTCCCCTCCACTCCTGAATCCTGCGACCCAGACGGGACAACACCATGGCGAACATCTCCGCCGCCGACGTCAAGAAGCTCCGTGAGCTCACCGGCGCCGGCATGATGGACTGCAAGAAGGCCCTGACCGAGGCCGACGGCGACTTCGACAAGGCCGTCGAGATCCTGCGCGTCAAGGGCGCTGCGAAGGCCGAGGCCCGCGGCGCCGAGCGCGAGGCCACCGCCGGCCTCGTCGCCACCTCCGGCGGCGCTCTCGTCGAGCTGCGCTGCGAGACCGACTTCGTGGCCAAGGGTGACGAGTTCGTCGCCACCGCCCAGAAGATCGCCGACGCCGCCGCCGAGGCCAAGGCCGGCGACGCCGAGACCCTCAAGGCCGTCCAGCTCGGCGACAAGACCGTCGGCGACGTCGTCGGCGACCTCGCGATCTCCATCGGCGAGAAGATCGAGCTCGGCCAGGTGGCGTACTTCGACGGCCCGGTCGTCGTCTACATGCACAAGCGTGCCGCCGACCTCCCGCCCGCCGTCGGCGTGCTGGTGGAGTACGACGGCAGCGAGGACGCCGCCCGCGGCGCCGCGATGCAGGTCGCGGCCATGCGCCCGCAGTACCTCACCCGCGACGAGGTCCCGGCCGACGTCGTGGCCCACGAGCGCAGCATCGCCGAGCAGAAGTCCCGCGAGGAGGGCAAGCCCGAGCAGGCGATCGCCAAGATCACCGAGGGTCGCCTCAACGGCTTCTTCAAGGAGGTCGTGCTCCTCGAGCAGGCCTCGGTGACCGAGAGCAAGAAGTCGGTCAAGGCCGTCCTCGACGAGGCCGGCACCACCCTCAAGCGCTTCGCCCGTTTCGAGGTCGGCGCCTGAGGCACTAAGGTCTGGCCAGACATCACGAGGAGGCCGGTTCGATGGAGCAGACACTGTCCATCGGACCGGCCTTCGTCGTACCCACCGAGGAGAGGAGAGCCGGTTGACCGCCTACAAGCGAGTCCTGCTCAAGCTGTCGGGCGAGGTCTTCGGTGGCGGCAAGGTCGGGGTGGATCCCGACGTCGTGCAGAAGATCGCGCGGGAGATCGCGGCCGTGTCGCGGGCCGGCGTCCAGGTCGCCATCGTGACCGGGGGCGGGAACTTCTTCCGCGGCGCCGAGCTGCAGCAGCGCGGCATGGACCGCGCCCGCGCGGACTACATGGGCATGCTGGGCATCGTCATGAACTGCCTGGCCCTCCAGGACTTCCTGGAGAAGGAGGGCGTCGAGACCCGCGTCCAGACGGCCATCACCATGGGCCAGGTCGCCGAGCCCTACATCCCGCGCCGGGCCATCCGGCACATGGAGAAGGGCCGCGTCGTGATCTTCGGCGCCGGCATGGGTATGCCGTTCTTCTCCACCGACACCGTCGCGGTCCAGCGCGCGCTCGAGAGCAAGTGCGACGTGGTGCTGGTGGCCAAGAACGGCGTCGACGGCGTCTACAGCGCCGACCCGCGGATCGACCCCACGGCGACGAAGTACGACGACCTCACCTACGACGACGCGATCAGCCAGGGCCTGCGGATCATGGACCAGACCGCCTTCGCGCTCTGCGGGGAGAACAAGCTGCCGATGGTCGTGTTCGGCATGGAGCCCGAGGGCAACATCCTGCGCGTCGTGCAGGGTGAGAGGATCGGGACGTTGGTCAGCGCCGGCTGAGGCGCCGACCCCCTCAGCAAGCAGCACGCGCAGCGACGAGACGAAGCGAACGAGTCAGGAGCACCGGTGATCAACGACATCCTCAACGAGGCCGACAGCAAGATGGACAAGTCGGTCGAGGCGACGCGCGAGGAGTTCGCCGCGATCCGCGCCGGCCGCGCCCACCCGAGCATGTTCAGCAAGATCATGGTCGACTACTACGGGACCCCGACCCCGATCCAGCAGCTCGCGTCGTTCACCGCCCCCGAGGCGCGCACGATCCTGATCTCGCCCTTCGACCAGGGCGCGATGAAGAACATCGAGCGGGCCATCCGCGACTCCGACCTGGGCGTGAACCCGGCCGACGACGGCAAGGTCATCCGCTGCGTCTTCCCCGAGCTGACCGAGGAGCGCCGCAAGGAGTACATCAAGGTCGCCCGCGGCAAGGCCGAGGACGGCCGCGTCGCCGTGCGCAACCTGCGCCGCACCGCCAAGCAGAACCTCGAGAAGCTCGAGAAGGACGGCGAGGTCGGCAAGGACGACGTCACCGGCGCGGAGAAGCGGCTCGACAGCATCACCAAGAACCACACCGACGCCATCGACGAGATGCTGAAGAACAAGGAGTCCGAGCTCCTCGAGGTCTGAGGGCCTCGGGACTCCATGACCGACTCGCCACAGCCGGCGGCACCGCCGGCCAAGGACCACGGGCGCGCCGGGCGGGACCTGCGCGCCGCCGTCGCGTCGGCCGTCGTGCTGCTCGGCGCGATCGCCGCGTCGCTGTTCTTCTGGAAGACCGCGTTCATGGTGATCGTCGCCGTGGCGGTCGTCGTCGCGGTGTGGGAGCTGCGCAAGGGCTTCTCCGCCAAGGGCATCGACCTGCCCGAGCAGCCGCTGATGGTCGGCGGCGTCGTGATGGTCGTGGTCGCCTACTTCTACGGCGCGCCCGCGCTGGTGACCGCCACGGCGGTCTCCGCGCTCGCGACGATGCTGTGGCTGCTGCGGCGCGGCATCGACGGCTACGTGCAGAACGCCACGGCGTCGGTCTTCACGCTCGTCTACGTGCCGTTCCTGGGCTCGTTCGTGGCCCTGCTGCTCGCTGAGGGCGGCACCGGCCTCGGCTCGGACTCCGGCGGCGCCGGGCTGGACGACCCGGGCGTGCAGGGCATCATCGCCTTCATCCTGGTGACCATCGCCTCGGACATCGGGGGGTACGTCGCGGGCGTGCTGTTCGGCAAGCACCCGATGGCCCCGGTGATCTCCCCGAAGAAGTCCTGGGAGGGATTCGCCGGGTCGCTCGTGTTCACCGTCGCGGCGGGCTGGGCCCTGGTGACCTGCCTGCTCGACGGCGACTGGTGGGTGGGCGTCGCCCTCGGCCTCATCGCCGTGGTCATGGCGACCCTCGGTGACCTGTGCGAGTCGGTCATCAAGCGCGACCTGGGCATCAAGGACATGAGCCAGGTGATCCCCGGTCACGGCGGGCTGATGGACCGGCTCGACTCGCTCCTCGCCACCGTCGCGCCGATCTGGCTGCTGCTGCACTACGCCGTCTTCTAGCGGGTCGTCTTCCAGCGGGCGGTCTCGCAGCGGGCCCTGCGCCCGCCGGCGGTGGCTCCGCGCGAGCGACGTACGGAGCCGTTATGGTCGCGCTGGTGGAGAGCGACGCGCGCGAGCAGGAGTCCGCCGCGGGGGAGGAGACCCCCGCGGGACAGGCCCTCGAGGAACGGACCGGCACCGATCGGGAGGAGCCCGACTGGTGGCACCGCGACCATCCCGTGTTCACCCCGCTCAGCGGGTTCTTCGCGGGGTTGCTGGCCGTGACGCTCCTGCCGGGGATCTACGCAGCGGTGCTCGGCGCGCTCTTCGACAGCGACACCGCCGAGCGCCTCTTCCCGTTCGTGGTGGTCGTCCTCGCCGTGCCGCTCGTCCTCCTGGCGGTGCCGCGCGCCCGGCGCTTCGCCCGCTACATGCTGCTGGGCGCGGTCCTGACCGCCCTGGTCGTGGGTGGCGTCGCGGCGCTCGTGCTCTGGTACCTGATGCGCGTCGAGTCCTGACGCGGCTCCGCGTGCCGGACCCCCGCGGCTCCGTGGATTCATCGCGGTGACCGGCCGGGTGGGAGAATGGGCGGCGATGTCCGACCCGAAGCCCCTCCCTCTCGTCTTCAACGAGCCGCGCGGCCGCAAGAAGCCCCCGCGGCACCTCGCCGACCTCACCTCAGCCGAGCGCAAGACGCTGCTCGAGGAGCAGGGCCTGCCGGGCTTCCGCGCCAAGCAGCTCTCGACCCACTACTTCGCGCGCCTCGTCGACGACCCCGCGCAGATGACCGACCTTCCGGCCGGTCAGCGCGAGGAGCTGGTCTCGGCGCTGCTGCCGGAGCTGATGACCCCGCTGCGGACCCTCGAGGCGGACCGCGGCACGACCCGCAAGACGCTGTGGAAGCTCTTCGACGGCGCGCTGGTGGAGTCGGTGCTCATGCGCTATCCCGACCGCGCGACCATCTGCGTCTCCAGCCAGGCCGGCTGCGGCATGGCCTGCCCGTTCTGCGCGACCGGCCAGGGCGGCCTGCAGCGCAACATGTCCACCGCTGAGATCGTCGAGCAGGTCGTCGCCGGCGCCCGGGCGATGACCCGCGGCGAGGTCCCCGGCGGGCCGGGCCGGGTCTCCAACGTGGTCTTCATGGGCATGGGTGAGCCGCTGGCCAACTACAAGGCGGTCATCGGCGCCGTACGACGCCTCACCGACCCCGCGCCCGACGGCCTGGGCATGTCCGCGCGCGGGATCACCGTCTCCACCGTCGGGCTGGTCCCGCGGATCAACCAGCTGGCCGAGGAGGGCATCCCCGTCACGCTCGCCCTGAGCCTGCACGCGCCCGACGACGAGCTGCGCAACGAGCTGGTGCCGATCAACACCCGGTTCTCGGTCGCCGAGACCGTCGAGGCGGCGTGGAACTACGCCCGCACGACCAAGCGTCGCGTCTCGATCGAGTACGCCATGATGCGCGGCATCAACGACCAGGCGCACCGCGCCGACCTGCTGGCCGACGTCCTCAACTCCTACGGCGACTGGGGCTGGGTGCACGTCAACCTGATCCCGCTGAACCCGACGCCGGGCTCGAAGTGGACCGCCTCGGACCCCGCCGACGAGCGCGAGTTCGTGCGCCGGCTCGAGGCCAAGGGCATCCCGACCACCGTCCGCGACACCCGCGGCCGCGAGATCGACGGCGCCTGCGGACAGCTCGCCGCGGCGGAGTGACCACCTCCACCACCGATCGCCGTTAACCTTCTCGACGGCCAGCAGGAGCGACGAGCGGGGCGAGCGCGATGACGACCGAGACCACCATCGCGACCGGGGTGACCCCGGCGGAGCTGGCCCGGGCCCAGGTGCTGCTCGCCCGGGTGACCGAGACCTTCGCCTCCCGCGTCGTGGGGCAGGAGCGGCTCCGCCGAGCTCTGCTCGTGGCGCTGCTCGCCGAGGGGCACGTGCTGCTGGAGAGCGTGCCGGGCCTCGCGAAGACCCTGGCCGCCTCGACGCTCGCGGGGGCCGTCGACGGCCGGTTCGCGCGCATCCAGTGCACGCCCGACCTCCTGCCCAGCGACATCGTCGGCACCCAGGTCTACGACCCGCGCACCCACGTGTTCGAGACCCAGCTCGGTCCCGTCCACGCGAACTTCGTGCTCTTCGACGAGATCAACCGAGCGAGCGCGAAGACCCAGTCGGCGATGCTCGAAGCGATGCAGGAGCGGCAGACCTCCATCGCCGGTGAGGTGCACCGGCTCCCGACGCCCTTCCTGGTGCTCGCCACGCAGAACCCCATCGACGAAGAGGGCACCTACCTCCTCCCGCACGCCCAGATGGACCGCTTCCTGCTCAAGGAGGTCGTCGAGTACCCCCGCGCCGCCGACGAGGTCACCGTCCTGGACCGCATCGCCGACGGCACGCTGGGCCGGTCGGCGGCACCGGTGACCGCGGCGATCGACCTCGCCGACGTCGCGGCCCTGCACCGCACGGTGGGCCGGGTGTACGTCGACCGGTCGGTCAAGCAGTACATCGTCGACGTCGTCCAGGCGACACGAGACGCCGTCGGCACGATCGGCGCCGGGCTCGGCCGGTACGTCGAGGTGGGCGCGAGCCCGCGCGCGACGATCGCCTTCTTCCAGGTCGCCCGCGCCGTCGCCGTCCTCGAGGGCCGCGACCACGTCGTGCCCGAGGACGTCCGCGAGCTGCGGCACAGCGTCCTGCGGCACCGGCTGCACCTGGGCTACGAGGCGCTCGCCGACGACGTGCGCCCCGAGCAGGTCGTCGACGCGGTCTTCGCGGCGGTCCCCACGCCGTGAGCGGGCACCTGACGCGGGTCCGCACGTCGGTGCGGATCCACGCCCACCGCCGGGTGCGCGGGCAGCTGGAGGGGGAGTACGCCGCGCTGGACCCGGGCCGCAGCACCGACTTCAACGACCTGCGTGAGTACGTCCGAGGTGACGACGTCAAGGACCTGGACTGGAAGGCGTCGGCGCGCACCCGCACGATGCTGGTGCGGCGCTACACCGCCAACCGCAAGCTGCTGGTGAGCCTCGTCGTCCCGACCGGCCGCTCGATGGCCGCCGCGAACGACCTCGACGTGCCCAAGCGTGACCTCGCCGTGACGGTCGTCGGCGTGATGGGCCACCTCGCCGTCGGCCACGGCGACCGGGTGTGCCTCGTGCTCGGGGACGCCGACCGGCAGGCGCACCGTCCGTCCACGGGCGGCGAGCTGGGCCTGGAGCGCTGCCTGGCCGCGGTCCACGACGCGATCGGACCAGACGCCGGCTCCACGGACCTGGCCGCCGTCCTGCGGCACGCCGCCCGGGTCGTCCGCACCCGGACGGTGATGCTGGTGGTCTGCGACGCGCCCGTGCTCGAGGACGACGCCGTGGCCGCGCTGCGGCGCCTCCGGGTGCAGCACGAGGTCCTGCTCGTGACCGTCGGCGACCTGGACCCCTCCGTGGTCCGCACCGGGCGAGCGTTGCGGGACGTGGACTCCGGCCAGGGGCTCCCGGCGTGGCTGCGCGAGGACACCCGGCTCGGCCTCGAGCTGCTGGACCGCACCCGCGCGGACGCGGAGCGGCTCGCCGGGCAGCTGCGGTCGACGGGCGTCGTCCACGAGCACGTCGCCGGGCACGCCGACGCCGTGCCGGCGCTCCTGCGCCTGCTGGAGAGGCACCGCCGTGCTCGCCGCAGGTGAGCTGGCCGGGCCGGCCGACTACGCCGACGGGTGGCTCGCGCTCGCCGTCCTCCTCCTCGTCGCGGTCGTCGCCTGGAACGCCGGCGTCGCGTGGTGGGGCCGCCCCACCCGGCTCCCCGTGGTCCCGCCGGCCCAGCGGGTCGACGTCGAGGCGGTCCGCGCCGCGCACCTGGCGCGCCTGGACCGGGTCGAGGCCGCCGTCCGCGCGGGCGACCTGGACCTGCGTTCGGCCCACCACGAGCTGAGCGCCACCGCCCGGTCCTTCGTGCACGAGACCACCGACGTGCCGGCGCGCCACCTCACCCTCGCCGAGCTGCGCGAGCGCGACGTACCGGCCGTGGCGGCGGCCGTCGAGGTGATGTACCCGCCCGAGTTCGCGCCCGGCGACGCACACGCCGAGGCGGCGTGGGGTCGGGCCCTCCGGCTGGCCCGCGAAGTCGTGGGGTCCCGGTGAGCCTTGTCGACGATCCTCGGTGGCCCGCTCTCGGGCTGCTCGGCGCGGCGCTCGTGCTCGGGCTGCTCGTCTGGTGGGGCCGCCGGCCCTCCCCGGAGCCGCACCATCGTGACGTACTCGTCGCCCACACGGCACGACTGCGCGAGCTGCCCCGGTTCCGAGCGCTGGTCCGGGCCCGGCTGTGGCGGACCGCCGCGCGGTCGGCGTTCCTGCTGGTGGCCGCCGCCGGCTGCCTGGTCCTGGTCGCCCGGCCGACGGCGACCACGCGCGACGCGACGGTCCCCGGGCGCGACGTCGTGCTCTGCCTGGACGCCTCGGGCTCGATGAGCCGCTACAACGAAGCGGTGGTCGGGGCGCTCGAGCAGGTCGCGGACGGGCTCCCGGGGGACCGCTTCGGGCTGTGGACGTTCGACGGCGTGGCGGTGATGAAGTTCCCGCTGACCGATGACGCGGGTTTCGTGGCCGACCGGCTCGAGGAGGCCCAGCGTGCCTTCGCGCGCGACGACGTCGACTACCGGCGCACGGCGGAGGCGCCGTTCCGCAGCTCCCAGCTCGGCGACGGCCTGCTGTCGTGCATCCAGGGCTTCGACCGGGTGACGGAGGCCCGGAACCGGATCGTGCTCGTCGCCACCGACAACGAGCCGCTGGGCGAGCGCGTCCGCACCCTCGAGGACGCCGCGGCGGCGGCCGCCACCCGCGACGTCGTGATCGAGGCGCTCGGGGTGGAGTCGTTGCGGGGTCGTCCTAGCGCGGAGGCGGAGCTCCGCGACGCCGTCGGCAGCACCGGCGGGAGCCTGGCGTACGTGGGTGACGCGGACGCCGTCCCCTCGGTGGTCTCGCGGATCGCGGGCCGGCGCGAGGCTCCGCCGTCGCGGGTCGTCGAGACCGCCCGCGACGTGACCGGCCCGGGGGTCCTGCTGGTCGTGCTGGGGGTCGCCGGTGCCGTGCTGTCCTCGGTTACGAGGCGCCCGTGAGCACCGCTCTCGGCCTCGCCTGGGAGCCCCTGGTCCCGGGGGCCCCGGCCCTCGTCGTCGGAGGCGCGGTGTGCCTAGCCGCGCTGGTCCAGCTCGGGCGCTCCTCCGGCCGCGGGCGATGGGCGTGGGCGGTACGGGCGGCCATGGCGGTCCTCGCCACCGTCGCGGTGCTCGGTCCGGGCCTGCCCGGCGAGCGCCCGACGTACGCCGGGCGCGGCGAGCTCCAGGTGGTGGTCGTCGTCGACCGCACGGTCAGCATGTCGGCCGTGGACGGAGCCGGCGGCGCCTCGCGCCTCGAGACCGCTCGCGCCGACCTGCTCGCACTCCCGGGGCTCGTGCCGGAGGGCACCCGCCTGGCGCTCGTGCAGTGGGGGTCGGTCGCCCAGGTGGCGCTGCCGTTCACCAGCGACCTCACCGCCTGGACCGACGCCGTGGGGCTCCTCCGCCGCGAGTCGCCGACCGAGGGGACCGGCTCCCGGGTCGACCGTCCCCTGCGGCTCGTCGAGCGGACCCTGGAGGAGGCGCGCGCGCAGTACCCCGACCGCCACCCGACCGTGCTGCTCCTCAGCGACGGGGAGAACACCGCGCCCGGGGTCCAGCGCTCGTTCGCGCCCCTCGACGAGCTCGTCGCCGGCGGCGCGGTGCTCGGCTACGGCACGGAGGCCGGCGGCCGGATGCCGGTCGAGGAGGGCCGCCCCGGCGCGGGCTGGGTGCCGGACCGGACCCGCGGCGGGGACGCCGTCTCGCGGCGCGACACCGCGAACCTGAGGCGGCTCGCCGACGAGATCGGCGTCGCGTACGTCGACCGGTCGGCCGGCGGACCGGCGGCCGGCCTCGCGGACCTGCTCGAGCCGCCGGTGCGCGTCGAGCAGGGTGCGACCGTGGTGGAGCGGCCCCTCACCTGGCTGGTCGCCCTGCTCCTCCTGCCGTTCGTGCTCGTGGACCTGCGCCTGGGCTGGCGGGGTCTGCACGAGGCGCGCCGGCTGAGGTGGGCGCGATGAGGCGGCCGATGGACCGGAGCCGACGGTGGCGGCCGTCGCCGCGTCGCGCCCGTCGTGACCAGCTGCTGCTGGCGGGGGCCGTGCCGTCCCTGGCGGCGCTGGTCGTGGCGCTCGTGCTCCTCACGCTGGTGGTCCGCAACGACCTCGGCGCCGCGGCGTACGACGAAGGCGACCACGAGTCCGCGCGAGAGCGGTTCGCGGCCAACCGCTGGCTGCGACTGGTCGAGCCGTGGGTCGCACCGCTCAACGAGGGCGACGCGCACCACCGCCTGGGGGAGTACGCCGACGCCGTCGACGACTTCACCGTCGCGCTGCGCGACGCGCCCACCGCGTGGGTCTGCCCGATCCGTCTCAACCTGGCGCTCGCCTGGGAGCGCCTCGGCGACGAGCGCGCGGCTGCCGACGATGCGGACTCCGGGGGCGCGGAAGAGGCTCGGGGTGCGGCCGCACGGGACGCGGAGGACGCCTGGCGCACCGGACGGACCGCGCTCGCCGACGGCCGGTGCACCGAGCTGGTCGACGACCCGACGGTGGACTGGCGACGAGCCGACGCGCAGGAGGCCGACGAGCGGCTCAGCGACAAGGTGACCGCGTCGGTCGAGGAGTCGGCCGCCCGCCTGGAGGAGGAGCTCAGCGCCGAGGAGCTGGCGCGGTTGCGCGAGCTGGAGCGCCAGCAGGCCCGGGCCCGGGAGCGGGAGGCCCGGATCCGGGAGGAGCAGCCGGACGACGCGCCCCTGGACGGACCCCAGGACGACGAGGACCCGCCCACCCCCGGTGAGCCTGGTGGCCCGGGGGAGGGCGGGTCCTTCGAGTGGTGAGGCCGGTCAGCCCAGCGGGTTGCGGATGATCAGCTCGACGTTGCGGTCCTGACGCGTGCCCTCGTGGCTGCTGGAGCGCTCGTGCCAGTCGTTCGCGGCCAGCTCCCGGCCCCAGGCGGCGAGGGCGTGGGTGTCGGAGAGGTCCGTGCCGGGCGTCACCGGGCCGCCGTGGTCGACCATCGTGGTGAAGATCGACAGCGTGCCGTCCTTGTTGTCGGCGATCTCGATCAGGCGCGCCTGCTGCGGCCAGTCGATGTGGGAGGCCGTGTTGATCTCCCAGAAGCCGCGGCCCTTGTTCTTCTTCTTGTTCGCCTTCACCAGGCGGGGCCACACGTGGTTGCTGTGGGTGTGGCCGTTGACCCAGGCGACGACGACGGGGTTGGCGAGCAGCACCTTCATGATGTCGGCTGCGAGGACGCGCCCGCCGCCGGTGTTGTTCGTCATCGAGGTCGACGGGTGGTGCGAGCAGACGACGACGTACTTCTTGTCCCGCTTGGCCTTCTTCAGCACCGTCTTGAGCCAGGCGAACTGCGCCTGGTCCAGCGAGCCGTTCTGCTCACCGGCGGTGTTGACCGAGTCGAGGACGACGAAGCGCACGCGGCCGCGGTCGTGGGTGTAGTACGCCGTGCCCTGGGCGCGGTTGGTGGCGGTGAACCCGTGCCCGACCGGCTTGCTGCTGGTGGTGAAGTGCTCGGCGACGACCTCGGCGCGGCTGAGCAGGCGGCGGTCCTCGTCGGGGGTGACGGTGCGGGCGCCGGGCGCGGCGATCACCTTCTGCAGGATCTCGGCGACCTTGCCGGACTTCAGGGCGAGGAGCACCTCGAGCTTGGTGACGTTCTCGGGCGGCGAGATCACCTTGGTCGAGCCGGTGGCGACCGCGTTGAGGCCCTCGATGCTGGTGGGGAAGTTGCCTTGGACGAGCCCGTCGTGGTTGCCGAAGGCGCTGATCCACGGCATCTTCAGGCCCTCGGCGGTGAACGGCCGGCGCGCGGCGTCGAGCAGCCCGGGCACGCTCGGGAAGCCGTAGCGCGAGCGGGCGCGGTCGGCATCGGCGCCGGCGGGCGCACCGTCGGGGTGCCAGTAGTGGATGTCGTAGTGGTCGGGGTCGAGGTCGGCGACGCCCTCCCACTTCTCGGGGTCGCCCGAGTCGACGCGCACCTCGCCGCCGTCGAGGACGTCGATGTTCCAGCGGATCTCGTTGCGCTGGGAGTTGTCGGAGTTGTCGCCGGTCTGCACGGCGAGGGCCAGCGGCTTGCCGGTGACCGGGCCCTTCCCGATGGAGTTGATCCGGCGGACCATCGAGTCGGCGATGTGCGCGGCGAGCATCTCGTGGGCGCGGTAGGAGGAGGCCAGCTGGCCGGTCGGCCCGTTCTCGGCGTCCTCGTCGTCCCAGCGGTCGACCCACTCCACGCGCAGCGGCGACTGGGCGTCGACCACGTGGACGTCGCTGAGCTGCGCGAAGGCCAGCAGGCCCTTGCGGCGCCGGCCGCGGCCCTTCTTGGCGGCCAGGCCCAGGTCGGTGCGCACCAGGTGCTTCTCGCCCGCTCCGGCGACGAGCGTGCGGTAGCCGAGCGGGTTCGCGACCGGGCCCTTGCGGATGACGCCCGCGAGGGTCGTCCCGCGGACGACGCGCGCGACCGCGGACGAGGCGGACGCCGCGGCCGAGGAGGCAGCGGACGACGCGGCCGAGGAGGCGGACGACAGCGCGCCCGACGCGGCGGCCGTGGCGGCGAGGGCGGCGGCCCCGGCGGAGCGGAGCAGGTGGCGGCGGGAGATCTCTGGCATAGGCATGGTCCCAGCACCCTAGGTGTGACGACCGCCACCGCGAAGCGGATTCACCGAACTCGTGCGACCACCTCGGCGGCCTCCTCGACGGTGTCGACGAGGTGGACGTGCGGCGCCATGTGCCGCCCGCGGGCGAGCGCCTCCAGCAGCGGCCAGACGGGGTAGGTCTCGGTCCAGTAGGAGCCGCCGACCAGCACCATCGGCGCCACCGACGACTCGTCGGCGTAGTAGTTCTCGCACGCGTCCTGGAAGACCTCCTGGACGGTCCCGGCGGCGCCGGGCAGGAACACGATCCCGGCGTCGCACACCTCGAGGAGCACCGCCTCGCGGGTCGCGTTGCGGAAGTACTTCGCGATGGCGGTCGCGAAGACGTTGGGTGGCTCGTGCCCGTAGTGCCAGGTGGGGATCCCCAGCGTCTCGACCGGGTCGGGGTGGGCGGCGCAGACGGCGAGCGCGGCGTGCGCCCAGGCGCCGATCGAGGGACGGTACGTCGGCACGCTCGCCAGCCCGGCCAGCGCGGCGGTCAGCTCCTCGACGGACCGGCGGGCCAGCCGGGCCCCGAGGTTCGCCGCCTCCATCGCGCCCGGCCCGCCGCCGGTGGCCACCGTGCGTGAGCCGTCGCGGGCCAGCGCGTGCCCGAGCGCCGCCGCCGCGGCGTACCCGTCGGACCCGCGCTCGAGCGCGTGGCCGCCCATGACCCCGACCAGCCGCCGGCCCCCGACCCACCTGTCGAGCGCCTGGTCGACCGCGTGGTCGTGCACGGCCTCCGCGAGCGCCGACTCCGGCGTGGGGGGCTCCTGCGACCAGGCGTAGGCCCGGGCGTCGAGCGAGAGCGGGTACTCGCCCTCGCCGTAGAGCTCCTCGGCGGTGTAGAGCGTCGACCGCGCGGTGTCCAGGGGCGCGGACGGCACGGCGGGCAGCACCAGCGCGCCCTGCGCCAGGAGGCGCTCGCCGTCCCCGGGTGCGAGCGTGCACCCGAGGAACGCCGCGCCCGCCACCTGGCAGCGCGACAGCAGGTCCGAGCGGTCGCTGAGGTCGACCGCCCGGACCCGCCAGCCCGACAGGGAGCTGACCCCGGCAGCCATGCGACGGTCGAAGTCGGCCAGCGACTCGACGTGGACGACGCGGCCGTGGGTCTGCTTCACCACGTCAACCTAGGGGGCCGTCCCAGGAGGGCTCAGAAGGCGTGCGCCAGGAGGTCGCCGAAGAGCTCCTGCTCGTCGACCTCGAGCCCCCGCGCACGGAACCACCGGCAGACGTTGGTGCAGTCGCGCAGCAGGTAGTCCATCCCGCTGGGGTTCGCGACCAGGTCGACCACCTGGGGGAGGTCGATGACCACGAGGCGCTCACCGGCGGCGAGGATGTTGTACGGCGACAGGTCGCCGTGCACCACGCCGTGCTGGACCATCGTCGCGAGCGCGTCGCGCAGCTGGTCGAACCACGAGGCGAGCAGCGCGCCGTCCGGTCGCGTCTGCGCGAGCCTGGGGGCGGTCTCCGGCCCGTCCTCGCCCTCGACGCACACCCACTCCATCAGCAGCTCGGTGCCGTCCACCTGGACCGGGTAGGGGACCGGCAGGCCGAGGGTCCACAGCCGCTTGAGCGCGGCCCACTCCGCGACGGCCCACTCCGCGGCCGCCACCTGGCGGCCGAAGGTGGACCCGCGCTTGACCGCGCGGACGTCCCGCGAGCGCTTCATGCCCCGGCCCTCGGTGTAGGACGCGGCCCGGTGGAAGGTGCGGTGCTCGGTCGAGCGGTAGCGCTTGGCCGCCATCACGACCGAGCTCCCCGGGTCGTGCGGGTCGCCCCGCTCGAGCAGGAAGACGTCGGCCTCCTTGCCTGTCTTGAGGACGCCGAGGTCGGTGTCGACCGCGCCGCGGGACGTCACCACCCAGGCCGGACGCGGCTCCGGGCCACGGGCGAGCGGCTCCACGTCGTACCACGTGGTCCAGCGCTGGCCGTCGGCCAGCTCGTCGTAGGTCCGCCACTCGGTGACGAAGGCGGGGTCGACCCCGGCGAGGGGCTCAGCGGTGCTGCGGGCGTGCTGGTCGTGCTGGTCGTGCTGTGTCACGGGTGCTCCAGGGATGCGAGAGGAGGTGGTCTGCTGGGGGCAGGCCGGAGACAGTCGTGGACATGTCACGCTCCTCTCGATCGCTGGGGCCGCTGCGCCGCTGCGGACGCCGTCACCCGGACGGGCACGGCGCCCGGTCGCGGACCATGGTGGAGGTCCGCGACCGGGCGCCGCAACTGGATTACCGGGCGGTCAGCAGACCGAGTCCGAAGGCTTGGGGTTGCCCAGCCCGAACAGCGGGCGCAGCGCGAGCCCGCCGAAGGTCCCGGCGACGGCCATGACGCCCCAGAGCCAGCCGTGCAGGCTGAACGAGGCGATGCCACCGAAGTAGGCGCCGATGTTGCAGCCGAAGGCGATGCGGGCGCCGTACCCCATCATGATCCCGCCGATGACCGCGCCGGCCGCGAGCCGCCAGGGGATCCGGCGGTGCAGCACCCACGAGCCCGCCGCGGCGGACGCGACCAGGGCGCCGAGGATGATGCCGAGGTCCATCACGGAGGTCTTCTCCACGAGGACGCCGGCCTGGTACTTCGCGAGGTTCGCCGGGTCGGACCAGAAGCCCCACGAGAGCACGTCGACCCCGACCGCGTCGAGGATCTTCGAGCCCCACAGCGAGAACGCGAACGTGATGCCCCACGCCCCGCCCGAGACCAGCAGTGTGAGGGCGTTGAGACCGGCGAGCAGCAGCGCGCCGACCCACAGCGGCCAGGACCCGCGTACGGCGCGTGCCGCCCCGGTCGCGACCGGCGGCTGCTGGACGGGCGGCACGGACCGGCCGCGGGCGAGCAGGTAGGTCAGCCCGACGACCACGGCCATCACCGCCAGCGAGATCGCCCACGCCCCCAGGTAGCCGCCGCCGACGTCGGTCAGCGACACCGGGGCGTGGCTGGGGAGGTCCTCGGTCCACCACGGGAAGTGCAGCGCGCCGATCGTCGAGCCGACGACGAAGCCCGCGAGGGTCAGCACGATGGCGGTCTGGCCCGAGCCGATGGCGAACAGGGTGCCGGAGGCGCACGATCCGCCCAGCTGCATCCCGACGCCGAAGAGGAACGACCCGACGAACAGGCCGAAGCCGATCGGGGCCAGGCTCGGCGCGGGCACGGCGTCGCCGATCGCGGCGCCCGTGGCGAGGATCGGCGCGAACAGCGTGCACGCGACGGCGAGCATCAGCATGTGCGCGCGCAGGGCCTTGCCCTGGCGCACCGCCACGAGCTGGCGCCAGGCGGAGGTGAACCCGAAGCGGCTGTGGAAGAGCACGAAGCCCAGGGCCAGGCCGATCGCGAAGAGCGCGGTCGGCACGCCGCCGGAGCGGGTCCAGATGACGCCGCCCAGGACGAGGGCCGCGAGCAGGCCGCCGACCACGAGGCCGGCCTGGGCCGGGGGCGCCTGGGCCGGCGGGGGGCCCGGCGGGACGGCGCGGGGGCCGTCGGCCGCAGCGCTGCGGGGTCCGGGTCGTTGCAGGATGGACATGGTCGCCTTCCGGTCGCGGGCACGGACCTGGCACAACCAGACCGACCCCCGTGCCTGTTCCCGTGCTGTTCCCGTTCCTGTTCCCGGGCCCGTCAGCGGCGTGGGGGTTACGGTTCGCGCGTGCCACGACCACGCCGCCTCCTCCCGGGCCTCCTCGCCGCTGCGCTCGTCCTCGGCGGCACGTCCGCCTCGTCCGGGCTCGCCGGGACCTCCGGGCGGGCCGCCGGGCCCGCGACACCCGGGGCGGCCGGGATCGGCGACCCCTACTTCCCCCGGGACGGCAACGGCGGCATCGACGTCCGGCGCTACGACGTGGACGTCGCGTACGACTTCGCCACCGGCCGGCTGCGGGGCACCACCCGCCTGCGGCTCCGCGCGACCCAGCACCTCTCGCGGTTCAACCTCGACCTGCTCCTGCCGGTGCAGGAGGTCAGGGTCGGCGGACGGCCCGCCCGCTGGTCGCGACCGGACCGTCACGAGCTGCGGGTCACCCCGGCCAGGCCGGTGGCCCGCGGCGACGTCGTGACGGTCCTCGCGCGGTACGCCGGGCACCCCGGGCGCATCGGCTGGCGCGGGGAGCGCAGCTGGCTCGCCGACGACACCGAGGTCGTGGCGATGAACGAGCCGCACATGGCCGCCTGGTGGTTCCCCGCGAACGACCACCCCCGGGACAAGGCGCTCATGGACGTCGAGGTGACCGTCCCGGCCCGCAACCAGGTCGTCGCCAACGGACGGCGGGTCTCGCGCACCGTGCACGGTGCCAACGCGACGACCCGGTGGCGGGCCGACGAGCCGATGGCGCCGTACCTCGCCTTCTTCGCGGCCGGACGCTTCGAGGTCGACCGCGGCAGCCGCGACGGGCTGCCCTGGTACGTCGCGGTGTCCAAGCAGGTCCCGCCCGCGGCGCGCAGGCGGTCGATGGACCTGATGCGACGCACGCCTGCGGTCGTGGCGTGGACCGAGGAGCAGCTGGGCGCCTACCCCTTCAGCACGACCGGCGGGCTGACGACCGGGCTGCAGCCGGGCTTCGCGCTGGAGAACCAGTCGCGTCCGACGTACCCGGTCATGGGCAGGGCCTACGGCGAGACGATCCTCGTCCACGAGATCGCCCACCAGTGGTTCGGCGACTCGGTGTCGGTGCGCGGGTGGCGCGACATCTGGCTCAACGAGGGCGCCGCGACGTTCATGGAGGCGCGGTACGCCGAGACGCACGGCGGCCCGTCCGCGCAGCGCGCGCTGCAGCGCGACCACGCCGCGGTCTCCGGCTCGCGGGAGTTCTGGGACCTGCGGATCGACGACCCCGGACCGGACCGGATCTTCGACGCACCGGTCTACCAGCGCGGGGGGATGGCGATGCAGGCGCTGCGCCATCGGATCGGCGAGACCGACTTCTGGACCCTGCTGCGCACCTGGCTCGGCACGCGCCGGGGCGGGAACGGCTCGAGCCCGCAGTTCGAGGCGCTCGCGGCCGAGGTGAGCGGCGAGGACCTCGACGGCTTCTTCGAGGCCTGGCTGCGCGCGGACGAGCCGCCGGCGCGCACGGCTGCGAACGGGCTGGTCTGATGGGCCCGGTGCCCGACGGGGAGCGCCGGGAGCTGCTCGTCCCGCTGCTGGAGTTCGCGGGACGGTCGCGGCTCGAGCGCGGTTTCGGCCACCTGCGCCGCGACGGCACGGTCGACTCCGCCCGCGGTCTCGAGCTGTGGGTCAACGCCCGGATGACCTACGTCTTCGCGCTCGCCTCGCTGCTCGGGGTGGAGCACGCCTCCGACCAGGCCCGCCACGGCGTCGACGCGCTGACCGGGCTCTTCGAGGACCGCGTCCACGGCGGCTGGTGGAGCACCGTGGACGACGCCGGCCGGCCGGGGAGCGCGACCAAGTCCTGCTACGACCACGCCTTCGTGGTCCTCGCCGGTGCGACCGCGACCGTCGCCGACGTGCCGGGCGCCGCGGCGCTCCTCGAGCGCGCGCTGCGCGTGCACGAGGAGCGGTTCTGGGAGGAGCCGCTCGGCCGGTGCATGGACCAGCGGGCGGGGGACTGGTCGACGACCGAGGACTACCGGGGCGCCAACAGCAACATGCACACGGTCGAGGCCTACCTCGTCGCCGCCGACGCCACCGGCGACGCGGTCTGGCGCGACCGCGCCCTGCGCATCGCCGAGCACCTCGTGCACCGGGTCGCCCGGGAGCACGACTGGCGGGTCGTGGAGCACTTCGACGGCGACTGGCGTCCGCTGCCCGAGCACTCCCGCGACCGTCCGGCGGACCCGTTCCGTCCGTACGGCGCGACGCCGGGCCACGGCCTGGAGTGGGCGCGGCTGCTCCTGCACCTCCGTGCCGCGCACTCGCTCGCCGGCGAGGCGTCCCCGGACTGGTTGCTCGAGGCCGCGGTCGGACTGGTCGAGCGGGCCGCTGCCGACTGCGACGAGGGCCGTACCGGCTTCCCGTACACCACCGACTGGGACGGCACGCCCGTCGTCGACCAACGCTTCCACTGGGTGCACTGCGAGGCCGTGCTGGCCGCCCGCGCCCTCGCCTCGGCGACGGGGGAGCAGCGGTACGCCGACCTGGCCGACCGCTGGTGGACCTTCACCCGCGAGCACTTCGTCGAGGCCGACGGCTCCTGGCTGCACGAGCTCGACGCCGGCCTCGCCCCGGCCGGGGTCACCTGGCCGGGCAAGCCGGACGCCTACCACGCCTTCAACGCCCTCCTGCTCCCGTCGCTCCCGCTCGCCCCCTCCGCCGCCGTCGCCCTCCGGTCGGCCGACTGAGGCCCGCCGCCCTGTTGGTCGAGCGAGCGCTGGCGAGCGTCGTCGAGACCGCGCCCGCTGGTCGAGCAGCGAGCCCTGGCGAGCGTCGCCGAGACCGCGCGCCTGCTGGTCGAGCAGCGAGCGCGAGCGAGCGTCGTCGAGACCCGGTGAGGTGCGCAGGGCGTCGGGGTGGTCGTCGGGCCGGCCTCCTGCTGGTCGAGCAGCGAGCGCTGGCGAGCGTCGTCGAGACCCGGTGAGGGTGGTTACGGGCAACGAGTGGCTCGGGGGTCTCGACGACGTTCGGCGCTGGGGCGCCACTCTGCTCGACCATCAGCATGGACCGGCGGGTTCGGCCTACGTCCTGCGGTGGAAGGCGACCTTTCCTCCGGGCAGGTGGGTGGTCTCGTAGGCCGGGTCGTGGATCCGGGCGTGGTGTCTCGGGCAGAGTTTGCGGGCGTTGACCAGGTCGGTGGCACCACCACTCGACCACGGTTGGTCGTGGTGGGCGTGGCAGAGGTGGGCGGGCCAGTCGCAGCCTTCTGCGGTGCATGTCGGTTGGGTCAGGTTCAGCGCCCGCCGCTGAGAGCCGGAGAGGAGGCGGGTGGTGCGCCCCAGGTCGAGCAGCTCGGACTGAGTGCCGAGGACGGCGGGGATGAGTCCTGCTTCGCAGGCGAGCCGTCGTGCGGTGGCTGCGGAGATGGTGCTGCCGTCGTCGAGGACGCCTGGTGCGAGGCCGCCCGTGAGCGAGGCGATGTCCATGGTGATGACGACGGTGGCGTTGAGGCCGCCGAGCTTGGGGATCGAGGCGGTGGGGAGGCGTTCGAGGAGCTCGCAGAACGCGTCGCCCATCCGTTCCGGTGACGGGCGGCGCTCCATCGGCTCGGCGGCAGCGCGGTCCTGGGTGGCGGCTTGGTGCTTCGGAGCCGCGAAGGCGAGGAGGGTCTTCTTCAGCATCGCCCCGTTCAGCTCGGGGATCTTGAACTTCCCGACCACCGACCCGCGTCCGTCGGGGCTCATCGTCAGCCAAGCGGTCTCCCGGGCGAGGCGCTCCTCGGCTTCGAGGGCCTTGGCGTCGCGTGCTTCACCGATCTCGGGTGCGACGACGGTGAGGACGTGCTTGGCCAGGATGCGTAGCGCCTTGGGGTCACGGTGCCGCGCCTCGGCCAGGAGGTGCTGCTCGGCGCGGAGCGGGATGGTCGGGTCGTCGAGGTCGGTAGGGAGCCCGTCGAGGCACTCGGTGATCACGCGTGCGTGGTCGACCGACACATCGCCCTCCGCGAAAGCGGTGGCCGTCGGGCTGTGGCGGTCCAGCGACTCGGCCAGCCGCATGCGGTGCTTCGCGGCGGGTCGGGTCTGGCGGGTCTCGGTCGCCCACCAGGCGGCGGTGTCGGTGGCACCGACCCGTTCGCCGGCGTGCCGGCGGTCGGCCTCGGCGGCGAGGCGGAGCTCGAGAGCCTCGGCCTGTGCGCGCAGCTTCGCGGCTTCGCTGAGCGTGTCGGTGACGTCGTCGTCCGACATCGACCACAGGTGGACCTCGGCGGCCGACCGCATCTGCTTTCGCGACTTCGCGACAGCGCGGCACACCACGTGCGCGCTGCGTCGGGAGTCCTTGGCCATGGGTCTACTCAAGCACCGACCACCGACAGTCGTGGTCCTGTTTCCCCAGGTCAGACCACATCGTGGACTACGGGTTCAGGGACTAGTTGCCGGCCGACTCGAGTGCCCGAGGCCCTGCGCATGTCACCGGGTCTCGACGACGCCTCGCCGGGGCTCGGCTGCTCGACCAGCAGGTCTTGCGCACCTCACCGGGTCTCGACGACGCCTCGCCGGGGCTCGCTGCTCGACCAGCAGACGCCTCGCCGGGGCTCGGCTGCTCGACCAGCAGGTCTTGCGCACCTCACCGGGTCTCGACGACGCCTCGCCAGGGCTCGGCTACTCGACCAGCGGTCAGCCGAGGAGGGGAGCGGTGGCGCGGGCGACGAGGCTGGGGCGGCCGGTGAGGGCCTCCTCGGCGTCGGCGAGCCGGGTGGCGCGCAGGCCGAGGTTGATGCCCAGCCAGCGCAGGGGCTCGCGCTCCCAGGCCGGCGAGCGGTGGTCGACCCACGGCAGGCGGACGAGGCCGGTGTCGTGCCCGAGGACGAGGTCGCGGAGGGTGCGGCCGGCGAGGTTCGTGGTCGCGACCCCGTCGCCGACGTACCCGCCCGCCCAGGCGAGCCCGGTGCTCCGGTCGAGCCCGACGGAGGCGCACCAGTCGCGGGGGATGCCCAGAGGTCCGCCCCAGGCGTGCGTGACCCGCGTGCCGGCCAGCACCGGGAACATCTCGGTGAGGGTCGCGTAGAGCCCCGCGAAGACCCGCTCGTCCCGGTCGAACGCCGGGCGCACCCGCGAGCCGAGGTGGTACGGCGCGCCGCGGCCGCCGAAGGCCAGCCGGTCGTCGGAAGTCCGCTGGCCGTAGATCACCAGGTGCCGGTGGTCGCTGAACGTCTCGCGCCGCGCCAGGCCGATCTCGTCCCACACCTCGGCGGGCAACGGCTCGGTCGCGATCATCAGGGAGTAGACCGGGACGACCGCGCGCCGCAGGCCCGGGAGGGTCGGGGTGAAGCCTTCGGTGGCGCGCACGACCACGTCGGCCCGGACGTCCCCGTGCTCGGTGCGGGCTACTCCCGGCTCGATCGCGGTCACGCGGGTCTGCTCGTGGATGGTCACGCCGTGCCGCTCGCACGCCTCGGCCAGCCCCCGGGCCAGGCGGAGCGGGTGGACGGCGGCGCAGTCGGGGGTGTACGTCGCACCGAGCGTGCCGCCGGCGCGGAGGACCCGGTCGGCCTCGGCGGCGCCCAGCAGGCGCAGGTCGTCCTCGCCGCGCCCCCAGCGGCGGGCGTCGGCGACCTCGTCCCGGGCACGCGTCCACTGCGCGCGGCTGCGGGCGAGCACGACGGTGCCGCCCTTGGCCAGGTGGCAGTCGATGCCCTCCGCGGCGGTCGTGCGGGCGACCTCGTCGACGGTCTCCCGCATCGCCCGGTGCTGGGCGAGGGCGGCGTCGCGGCCGGCCGTCGCGGCCAGCGAGGGCAGCGAGGCGGGGAACAGCGCCGAGCACCAGCCGCCGTTGCGCCCCGACGCGCCGTGCCCGACCCGCTCGGCCTCGAGCACCACGATGCGCAGGGAGGGATCGGCCACGGCGAGGGAGTACGCCGTCCACAACCCGGTGTAGCCGCCGCCGACGACCGCCACGTCGGCGTCGCGGCCGCCCGGGAGGGGCGGTCGCGCGGGAGCCGGCGGAGCGGTGTCCTGCCACAGCGAGGCGGTCAGCGGACACCCCAGGAGTAGGTCTGCTTGCGCAGGCTGAGGTACATGAACGTCTCGGTCGCCACGACGCCGTCGATCGCGCGGATCCGGTGGGAGAGCAGGTCCAGGAGGTGCTCGTCGCTCTCGCACACGACCTCGACGAGCAGGTCGAACGAGCCAGCGGTGACCACCACGTAGTCCACCTCGTCGAGGGCCGCGAGCGCGTCGGCCACCGCGTCCAAGGGCCCCTGCACCTTGATGCCGACCATCGCTTGGCGGGCGAACCCGAGCTCGAGCGGGTCGGTGACCGCGACGACCTGCATCACCCCGCCGTCGACGAGGCGCTGCACCCGTTGCCGGACCGCGGCCTCGGAGAGCCCAACGACCTTGCCGATCGCGGCGTAGGACCGGCGCCCGTCCTGCTGGAGCTGCTCGATGATCGCCTTGGAGACCTCGTCGAGCGCCATGGGGGCTCGGTCCTGCTTGCGACTCATGGGCGGCACTCTCCCACGGGGGCGTGGTCCTGGCGAGCGCGGACCGCCGGTCGGAGGGGTGCCGGACGAGCGATTTCGTTGCGAACAGGTTTCGTGTCGACGGTTTCCCTTGCCGGTGACGGTCACCGGTGGCACGATCCGGAGCACGCCAGCCACGGAGCGCTGCGGCCGGCCGGGCCGCGGAGGGGAGCGGAGCCGGATGACACCGCGAACACCCACCGGCCCGTCGGCTGCCCGGGGGGCGCTGACCTCCCGACGTACCGTCCTGCGAGGCCTGGGGGGCCTCGTGGTGGCGGGCGCCAGCGTCGGCGTCCTGCCGCTGTTCGGCCAGGACGGTGCGCAGCAGGACCCGGCGAAGTGCCGGGCAACGGACCGGTCGGAGGACGACGGCCTGCTCGTGGTGTCGAACTGGCCGGGCTACATCGACCCGCGCCGCGACGCCGGGAACACCCGCGAGCTCTACGAGGAGCGGACCGGCGTCACGGTCCGCTACACCGACGACGTCAACGACAACGCCGAGTTCTACGCCAAGGTCAAGAACCAGCTCAGCAGCTGCGAGCCGGTCGGTCGCGACCTGATGATGCTCACCGACTGGATGGCCGCGCGGATGATCAGCCTCGGCTGGGTGCAGCCGATCGACCGGCGGGCGGTGCCGAACCTGCACGCCAACCTGATCGAGCCGCTGCGCGGCGTCGCCTGGGACCCCGACCTCCAGTTCCACGCGCCCTGGCAGACCGGGCTGACCGGCGTCGCCTACAACGCCGCCAAGACCGGCGAGATCGGCAGCTTCGCCGAGCTGCTCGACAACCCCGAGCTCAAGGGGCGCGTCACGCTGCTCTCGGAGATGCGCGACACGATGGCGTTCGCGCTGAAGATCGTCGGCGCCGACCCCGAGGACTTCACCCAGGACGAGTGGGACGACGCCGTGGACCGGCTGCGCAAGGCCGTCAGCGACGGCCAGGTGCGCGCCTTCACGGGGAACGAGTACATCCAGGACCTGGCCGCGGGCAACATCGTCGCCTGCGAGGCGTGGTCCGGCGACGTCATCCAGCTCCAGTTCGAGAACCCCGACATCAAGTTCGTCGCGCCCGAGGAGGGCCTGGCGCTGTGGAGCGACAACATGCTCGTGCCCAACGGCGCCGAGCACCAGGCGAACGCCGAGGCCTGGATCGACCACTTCTACGACCCGGCCGTCGCCGCGCGCCTCGCCGCCTGGGTGAACTACATCTGCCCCGTCGAGGGGGCGCGCGAGGAGATGGAGAAGATCGACGGCTCGCTGGTCGACAACACCCTGATCTTCCCCGACGAGGAGATGCTCGCCCGCACCTTCGCCTTCATGCCGCTGGACGACCGGCAGGCGACGGCCTACGAAAGGGACTGGTCCGATGTCACAGGTGGCTGAGAACCCCGCGAGCCGGACGACCCCGGGCGACCACGGCGACGACGCGCCGTACGACGGGCTCCGGCTTCGCCAGGTGACCAAGAGGTTCGCCGGCTTCACCGCGGTCCGCGACCTCGACCTCGACGTCCCGCGCGGGTCGTTCTTCGCGCTGCTCGGGCCGTCGGGGTGCGGCAAGACCACCACGCTGCGGATGGTCGCCGGCCTCGAGACGCCGACCTCGGGGACGATCACCCTGGCCGGCCAGGACATCACCTACGCCAAGCCCTACCGCCGCCCGGTCAACACGGTCTTCCAGAGCTACGCGCTCTTCCCGCACCTCGACATCTTCGAGAACGTCGCGTTCGGCCTGCGCCGGCGCAAGGAGAAGGACGTCGACACCCGGGTCCGCGAGATGCTCGAGCTGGTCGAGCTGACCTCGCAGGCCCGCAAGCGGCCCGCCCAGCTCTCCGGCGGCCAGCAGCAGCGGGTCGCGCTGGCGCGGGCCCTGATCAACAGCCCCGAGGTCCTGCTGCTCGACGAGCCGCTCGGCGCGCTCGACCTCAAGCTGCGCCGGTCGATGCAGATCGAGGTCAAGCGGATCCAGGTCGAGGTGGGCCGGACGTTCGTCCACGTGACCCACGACCAGGAGGAGGCGATGACGATGGCCGACACCGTGGCGGTGATGAACGGCGGCGTCATCGAGCAGATGGGCGCGCCGGCCGAGCTGTACGAGAACCCGCGCAGCACCTTCGTCGCCAACTTCCTGGGCCAGTCCAACCTCATCGAGGGGCGGGTACGCCGCCGGGCCGGCGACGTGGCCACCGTCGACATGCAGGGGATCGAGGTGTCGGTGCCGACCGCGCGGGTGCACACCGGCTCCGACGCCGGCTGGGTCGGCATCCGGCCCGAGAAGGTGCTCATCGGCCGGCCCGGCGAGGAGCTCGACGCGCCGGGCAACACCATCCCCGGCGGCGTCGTCAGCGACGTCAGCTTCGTCGGCGTCAGCACGCAGTACCTCGTCCGGATGCCGTGGGGCCAGGAGCTGCAGGTCTTCTCGCAGAACACCGGCCGCACCCGCCTCTTCCGGCAGGGCGAGCCCGTCGAGCTGTCCTGGCGCCCGGAGTACGCGTTCCTCCTCGACCGCAGCCAGGCCGCCGACGCCGGCGCCGCCGAGCGGGCGGGGGCCTGAGTGACGAGCACCGCGGGGGTCGCCCCGCTCGCCGAGACCGACGTCGCGCCGGAGACCCCCGCCGAGACCGGCCGCCGCCGCGGGCGCACCGGCTACCTGCTGCTCCTGCCCGGCCTGCTGTGGCTGGCGCTCTTCTTCGTCGTGCCGTTCTACTCCCTGGTCGCGACCAGCCTCTACGACCCGGCCGGCTCGGACTTCCGCGGCTACGAGATGACGTGGGCGTTCGGGAACTACGTCGACGCCCTCCAGGAGTACTGGCGGCCGATGCTCCGCTCGCTGTGGTACGGCGGCCTCGCGACGCTGTTCTGCCTGGTGCTCGGCTACGTGCTGGCCTACGCCATCGCCTTCAAGGCGGGGCGGTGGAAGAACCTGATGCTGGTGCTCGTCGTCGCGCCGTTCTTCACCAGCTTCCTGGTGCGCACGCTGTCGTGGAAGCTGATCCTGGCCGACGACGGCTGGATCGTCGACGGCCTCCAGCTGCTGCACGTGCTCGGCGACGACGGCCGCCTGCTTGCCACCCCGGTCGCCGTCGTGGCGGGGCTGACGTACAACTTCCTGCCGTTCATGGTGCTGCCGCTCTACGCCAGCCTCGACAAGATCGACCCGCGGCTCGTGGAGGCCTCCAGCGACCTCTACGCCCACCCGGCCGTCGGCTTCTTCAAGGTGACCTGGCCGCTCTCCTTGCCGGGGGTGGTGTCCGGCACGCTGCTCACCTTCATCCCGGCCTCCGGCGACTACATCAACGCCGAGCTGCTCGGCTCGCCGAACCAGCGCATGGTCGGCGGCGTCATCCAGAGCCTGTTCACCGACGCCAACGACTACCCGGCCGCCGCCGCGCTGTCGATGGTGCTGATGGTGCTGATCGTCGTGATGGTGCTCGTCTACGTCCGCCGCGCCGGCACCGAGGAGCTGCTGTGAGCGCCCCCGTCCGCTGGCTGCGCGAGCACCTGGTGCTGGTCCTCGGCCTGCTGGTGCTGGCCTACACGTTCGTGCCGATCGCGGTCGTCGTCCTGATGAGCTTCAACGAGCCGGCCAGCCGCAACGTCTACGCCTTCGGCTCCTTCACCCTCGACAACTGGGCGAACCCGTGCGCGGACCCGAGCATGTGCGACGCGCTGGTCCGCAGCGTCGAGATCGGGGCGCTCTCGACGCTGGTCGCCACGGTGCTGGGCACGCTGGCGGCGTTCGCGCTCGTGCGCCACGACTTCGCCGGCCGCTCGGCCACCAACCTGCTGGTGTTCCTGCCCATGGCGGCCCCGGAGATCGTGCTGGGGTCCTCGCTGCTGGCGCTCTTCGTGGCGACCGGGTTCAGCGGGCAGCTGGGCTTCTGGACCATCTTCGTGGCCCACGTGATGTTCTGCCTGTCGTTCGTGGTCGTGGCGGTGCGCGCACGGCTCGCCGGCATGGACGACCACCTCGAGCAGGCGGCGATGGACCTGTACGCCACCCCGGCCCAGACGTTCTGGCGGGTGACGTTCCCGCTCGTCTTCCCGGGCATCCTCGGCGCGGCGCTGCTGAGCTTCTCGCTGTCCTTCGACGACTTCATCATCACCAACCTCAACGCCGGCACCACCACGACGTTCCCGATGTACGTCTGGGGCGTCGCCCAGCGCGGCGTGCCGATGCAGGTCAACGTCATCGGCGCGGTGATGTTCCTGGTCTCGGTCGTCGTCGTGGTCCTGGGCGAGGTCGGCAACTGCCGCCGGGTCCGCGCCCGCACCTGAGCCTGGACCGCCTCGTGATGCCCAGCGAGCGCTCCGGCGCGCGCTGGGCATCACGAGGCGGGGTCAGAGGAGCGAGGAGGCCTTGTCCAGGACGACGCGGAGGACCTGCTCCATCTCCGCGAAGTGCTCGGGGCCGCAGATGAGCGGGGGAGCGAGCTGGACGACCGGGTCGCCGCGGTCGTCGGCGCGGCAGTAGAGACCCTCGGCGTAGAGCTGCTTGGAGACGAAGCCGTAGAGGATCCGCTCGGACTCCTCGGCGGTGAAGGACTCCTTGGTCGCCTTGTCCTTGACCAGCTCGATCCCGTAGAAGTACCCGTCGCCGCGGACGTCGCCGACGATCGGCAGGTCGAGCAGCCGCTCGAGGATCGCGCGGCACTCCGCCTCGTTGTCGCGGACGTTCTCCAGGACGCGCTCCTCCTCGAACAGCTGGAGGTTGCGCAGCCCGACCGCGGTGGAGACCGGGTGGCCGCCGAAGGTGTAGCCGTGGGCGAACATCGCCTTCTCCTCGAGGAACGGCTCCATCAGCCGGTCCGAGGCGATCATCGCGCCGAGCGGGGCGTAGCCGGACGTGATGCCCTTCGCGCAGGTGATGATGTCGGGCTGGTAGCCGTAGCGCTCGGCGCCGAACATGTGCCCGAGGCGCCCGAAGGCGCAGATCACCTCGTCGGAGACCAGCAGCACGTCGTACTCGTCGCAGATCTCGCGCACCCGCTGGAAGTAGCCCGGCGGGGGCGGGAAGCAGCCGCCGGCGTTCTGCACCGGCTCGAGGAAGACGGCCGCGACCGTGTCGGGGCCCTCGTTCTCGATCGCGACCGCGATCTGGTCGGCCGCCCAGCGGCCGAACGCCTCGGGGTCGGAGCCGTCGAGGAACCCGGAGGTGATCTCGTCGGCGCGGTAGGCGTTGGTGTTCGGCACCCGGAACGTCGAGGGCACGAGCGGCTCGAACTGCTGCTTGAGCAGCGGGAGGCCGGTGATGGACAGCGCGCCCTGGGTCGTGCCGTGGTAGGCGATCGACCGGCTGACCACCTTGTGCTTCATCGGCCGGCCGGTGAGCTTGAAGTAGTTCTTCGCCAGCTTCCACGCCGTCTCGACGGCCTCGCCACCGCCGCTGGTGAAGAAGACGCGGTTGAGGTCGCCCGGTGCGTACGACGCCACCTTGGCGGCCAGCTCGATGGCCGGCGGGTGGGCGTAGGACCACAGCGGCATGAAGGCCAGCTCCTTGGCCTGCGCGGCGGCGGCCTCGGCCAGCTCGGTGCGCCCGTGGCCGAGCTGGGAGACGAACAGGCCGGCCAGGCCGTCGAGGTAGCGCTTCCCGGTCGCGTCCCACAGGTAGGCGCCCTCGCCGCGCACCATGACGGGCACGTCGCCCTGGGCGTAGGCGTCGTGGCGGGAGAAGTGCAGCCACAGGTGGTCCTTGGCGGCCTGCTGCAGGTGGTCGTAGTCCGGGTGCATGGGTCCATGGTGCGCGCCCTGACCCCCGGCGAGCAAGACCGCGACGAGGGAATCCGCATGTGTCGCCCATGTTTCACGACGAAATCCGTGGACAAGTGCCGTTCAGACCTCCCCAATCGCGTGCCCGATCACTAGGGTCGGGCCATGGCTGAGCAGACGTTCCGCAATGTCGTCGACGGGAAGGCCGTCGACTCCGCCTCCGGCGAGACCTACGAGGTGATCGACCCGAGCACGGGCGAGGTCTACGCCACCGCGCCGCGGTCGGGCGCCGAGGACGTCGACCGCGCGTACGCCGCCGCGAGCCGGGCCTTCGACGGCTGGGGGAGCACGACGCCCCAGGAGCGCTCGCTCGCCCTGCTGCGGATCGCCGACGCGCTCGAGGCGCGCACCGAGGAGTTCGTGGCCGCGGAGTGCCGCGACACCGGCAAGCCCCTCCACCTGACCACCAGCGAGGAGATGCCGCCGACCGTCGACCACTTCCGCTTCTTCGCCGGCGCCTGCCGTGTGCTGGAGGGCAAGTCCGCGGGGGAGTACCTCCCCGACCACACCTCCTTCGTCCGCCGCGAGCCGATCGGCGTGGTCGGGCAGGTGACGCCCTGGAACTACCCGCTGCCGATGATGGTCTGGAAGATCGCGCCCGCGCTCGCCGCCGGCAACACCGTCGTCCTCAAGCCCTCGGACACCACCCCGGCGACCTCGACGATGCTCGCCGAGCTGGCCCAGGAGTTCCTGCCGCCCGGAGTGCTGAACGTCGTGTGCGGCGACCGGGAGACCGGCCGTGCGCTGGTCGCCCACCCGACGCCGCAGATGGTGGCGATCACCGGCTCCGTGCGCGCCGGGATGGAGGTCGCCGGCTCCGCGGCCACCGACCTCAAGCGGGTCCACCTCGAGCTGGGTGGCAAGGCGCCCGTGATCGTCTTCGACGACGCCGACGTGGGACGGGCCGCCGCCGCGATCGCCGAGGCCGGCTACTTCAACGCCGGCCAGGACTGCACCGCCGCCACCCGCGTGCTGGCCGGCCCGGGCGTCCACGACGACTTCGTGGCCGCGCTCACCGAGCAGGCGCGCAGCACCCGGACCGGCATGCCCGACGACGAGGACGTCCTCTACGGCGCGCTCAACAACGCCGACCAGCTCGCCCGGGTCAGCGCGATGGTCGACCGGCTGCCCGACCACGCCCGGCTCGACGCCGGCGGCCACCGGCAGGGGGAGGCCGGCTACTTCTACGAGCCCACGGTCCTCTCGGGTCTGCGGCAGGACGACGAGCAGGTGCAGCAGGAGATCTTCGGCCCGGTGATCACCGTCCAGCGGTTCGCCGACGAGGCGGAGGCGCTCCGGTGGGCCAACGGGGTGCAGTACGGCCTCGCCTCGAGCGTGTGGACCCGGGACCACGGCACCGCGATGCGGATGTCGCGCGCCCTCGACTTCGGCGTCGTGTGGATCAACACCCACATCCCCTACGTCTCGGAGATGCCGCACGGCGGCTTCAAGCACTCCGGCTACGGCAAGGACCTCTCGATGTACGGCCTCGAGGACTACACCCGCATCAAGCACGTCATGAGCTACCTCGGCTGAGCGCCGCGACACCGACCTCCACACCCAGCCACCACCCACCAGCCACGGGAAAGAGACCCATGCGCATCCTCCTGGTCGGCGCCGGCGGCGTCGGCGCCGCCTTCTGCTCCATCGCGACCCGCCGCGACTTCTTCTCCTCCGTCGTGGTCGCCGACTACTCGCTGGCCTCGGCCGAGCGGGCGGCCGCGGCCGCCGACGACCGGTTCACACCCGCGCAGGTCGACGCGTCCAGCGCGGAGTCGGTCGCGGCGCTGGCCCGCGAGCACCGCGCCACCCACGTCATGAACGCCGTCGACCCGCGCTTCGTGATGCCGGTCTTCGAGGGCGCACGCGCCGCCGGCGCCGACTACCTCGACATGGCGATGTCGCTGTCGCGCCCGCACCCGGACGCGCCGTACGAGCAGACCGGCGTGAAGCTCGGCGACGAGCAGTTCGCCCAGGCGGAGGCCTGGGAGTCCGA
This sequence comes from Nocardioides sp. NPDC092400, assembly GCF_040684155.1. NCBI lineage: Bacteria > Bacillati > Actinomycetota > Actinomycetes > Propionibacteriales > Nocardioidaceae > Nocardioides > Nocardioides sp. NPDC092400. The sequence goes on from NZ_JBFBFJ010000001.1 coordinate 750,551, forward strand.
CGGGCGGCTGGCCCTGGTCGGCATCGGCGTCGAGCCGGGGCTCTCCGACGTCTTCGCGCGGTACGCCGCGGACCACCTGTTCTCCGAGATCGACGAGCTCGGCACCCGCGACGGCGCCAACCTCGCGGTCGAGGGGTACGACTTCGCGCCGTCGTTCTCGATCTGGACGACGATCGAGGAGTGCCTCAACCCGCCGGTGATCTGGGAGGACGGCCGCTGGCGCACGACCGCGCCGTTCTCGGAGCCGGAGGTCTTCGACTTCCCCGAGGGGATCGGGCCGGTCGAGTGCGTGAACGTCGAGCACGAGGAGGTGCTCCTCATGCCGCGCTGGATCGACTGCCGGCGGGCAACGTTCAAGTACGGCCTCGGCAACGAGTTCATCGAGGTGCTCAAGACCCTGCACAAGCTGGGCCTGGACCGCACCGAGAAGGTGCGCGTCGGCGGGGTCGAGGTCAGCCCCCGCGACGTGGTGGCCGCCTGCCTGCCCAACCCCGCCGAGCTCGGCCCGCTGATGACCGGCAAGACCTGCGCCGGGCTGTGGGTCACCGGGCGCGGCACGGACGGGGCGCCGCGGTCGACGTACCTCTACCACGTGGTCGACAACGAGTGGTCGATGCAGGAGTACGGCCACCAGTGCGTGGTCTGGCAGACGGCGGTCAACCCGGTCGTCGCGCTGGAGCTGCTCGCCACCGGGGCCTGGAAGGGGGCCGGCGTGCTCGGCCCAGAGGCCTTCGACGCCGTCCCTTTCCTCGACCTGCTCACGGCCTACGGCAGCCCGTGGGGGATCCAGGAGCTCGACGCCTGAGGGCCCGCCTCCGGGCTCCGGGCGGGCGGCCGGCGAGGGTCAGCTGGCCGACGGGAGGGTGTCGGCGCCGCTGGCCGGCAACGGGTCCACGGCCGGCTGCCCGGCGCGGAGGAAGCGCCCGGTCCGCTCGCGGCCGAGCACCTCGCCCGCGCGGCCGTCGCGCCAGACCGTGCGGCCACCGACCATGACCAGCGGCACGGCGGCGTCGTTGCGGTTGACCATCCGCGAGAGGCCGCCGTACTGCTCGACGGGGCTCTCGGCGTACTCCTCGAGCGAGGCGTCCAGCCGCTCGGGGTCAACGACGACGAGGTCGGCCCGGTCGCCCTCGCGCAGGTGGCCGGCGTCGAGGTCGTACCACTCGGCGAGCTCGCCGGTCAGCCGGTGCACGGCCTGCTCGGTGGTGAGGAACGGCGTGCCGGCCCGCTCGGCGTCGCGCACGTGCTTGAGCAGGCGCAGGCCGAAGTTGTAGAAGGCCATGTTGCGCAGGTGGGCGCCGGCGTCGGAGAACCCCATCTGGATGCTCGGGGTCTGCGCCATCCTCCGCAGCACCTTCGGGCGGTGGTTGGAGATCGTGGTGCGCCAGCGCAGCGCGGTCCCGTGCTCGAGCACGAGGTCGAGGAACGCGTCGACCGGGTGCGCGCCGCCGCGCTCGACGCCGACCTGCCCGAAGGACCTGCCGACCACCGAGGCGTCGGGGCACTCGACGATCTCGGCGTCGAAGAAGTCGCGGTGCCACACCCGCGGGCCGTACTTGGACTCGTAGTCCTTGCGGAAGCGGGCGCGGTACGCCGGGTCGCGCATGAGCTCGTCGCGGGCGAGCTTCTCCTGCAGGTGCAGCGCCGCGGCCCCGGAGCCGAACTCCTCGAAGATCACCAGGTCGATGCCGTCGGCGTAGACCTCGAAGGGCACCGGGAGGTGCTGCCAGCGGAAGTCGGCGCCGAGCCGGTTGACGACCCCGCCGAGCAGCCGCATCAGGTGGATGACGAACGGGATCGCCTTGATGTCGGCGGCGGAGAGCAGGCTGGTCTTCAGCGGGCGGCGGCCGAGGAGGCCGATCGAGCCGAGCGCCTGGGTGACGATCGTGTGCGGGTGGGTGGCGTCCGGTCCGGCCTGCAGCGCGCGGCCGCGCCGGCGCAGGACGTCGCGCAGCCGCTTCATCTCGTGCCGCCGGGCGTACGTCGAGGGCAGCGTGCGCGAGCGGCACAGGTCGCCGTCGAGCTTGTCGAAGAGCAGCTGCTGGGCCGACATGCCGATGAAGCCGGCGTCGAGCGCCTCGGTGAGCATCCCCTCCATCCGGTCCAGCTCGCTGCGCGTGGGCCGGACGTCGTCGCGGGTGGCGCGGTCCAGGCCCATCGTGGCGGTGCGCATGTCGGAGTGCCCGATGAAGCTGGCCAGGTTGGGGCCCAGCGGCAGGGACTCCAGCGCCGCGACGTACTCCTGGGCGGAGCGCCAGGTCCGGTGCGCGCCGACCGAGCGGATCACGTGCTGGCGCGGGATGGCCTCGACGCGGCCGAAGAGGTCGCCGGCGTCGACCGCGTCGACGTGCACCGTCGACAGCGAGCAGGATCCCAGCAGGATCGTCGTCACGCCGTGCCGCAGCGACTCCTCCAGCGCCGGTCCCTCGAGCACCTCGACGTCGTAGTGGGTGTGGATGTCGACCATGCCCGGCATGACCCACCGCCCCGCCGCGTCGACCACCTCGGGGCACCCGGCCTCCTCCAGCGGGACGGCCGAGACCGTCGCGACGCGACCCTCGCGGATCCCGAGGTGGCGCACCGCGGACGGTGCACCCGTCCCGTCGAACCAGCGGCCACCCTTGATGATCGTGTCGTAGGTCACAACCGGATCGAAGCGGCCTTCCCGACGCGCGTCAAGCGGTCGCGCGGAACCTCCCACCCGGGCCGGACGGGCGCCGGCTGGGAGACTGGGCGGGTGACTGCCCGCCGCGACATCGTCATCCTCGGCTCGACCGGCTCCATCGGCACCCAGGCGATCGACCTGGTCCGGGCCAACCCCGACCGCTTCCGCGTCGTCGGGCTGACCGCCGGCGGCTCCCACCCCGAGCTGTTCGAGCAGCAGGTCGCCGAGCTGCGGCCGGCGTACGCCGGGCTGGGGGAGGACGCCTCGGTCGAGGCCGCCTCGATGGAGGCGGACGTCGTGCTCAACGGCATCACCGGTGCGGTCGGGCTGCGCCCGACGCTCGCCGCGCTCGACGCGGGCACCACCCTGGCGCTGGCCAACAAGGAGTCGCTGGTCATGGGCGGCCCGCTCGTACTCGAGCGCGCGCGGCCCGGCCAGATCGTGCCGGTGGACTCCGAGCACTCGGCGCTGGCCCAGTGCCTGCGCGGCGGCTCGCCCGAGGAGGTGCGGCGCCTGGTGCTGACCGCCAGCGGAGGGCCGTTCCGCGGACGCACCCGCGCGGAGCTCGCCGACGTCACCCCCGAGCAGGCGATGGCGCACCCCACCTGGGCGATGGGCCCGGTGATCACGATCAACTCCGCGACGCTGGTCAACAAGGGGCTGGAGGTGATCGAGGCGCACCTGCTCTTCGGTATCCCCTACGACCGGATCGAGGTCGTGGTCCACCCGACGAGCGTCGTGCACTCGATGGTGGAGTTCGTCGACGGCTCCACGCTGGTGCAGGCGAGCCCGCCGACCATGATGATCCCGATCGCGCTGGGCCTGGCCTGGCCCGACCGGGTGCCGGACGCCGCGCCCGCGGTCGACTGGACCCGGACCGAGACCTGGGAGTTCCACCCGCTCGACGACGAGGCGTTCCCCGCGGTGTCGCTGGCCCGGGCGGCCGGGGAGCGCGGCGCCACCGCGCCCGCGGTCTACAACGCGGCCAACGAGGTCTGCGTCGACGCCTTCCGCCGCGGGCGGCTCGGCTTCATCGACATCGTGCCCACGGTTCAGGCCGTTCTCAGCGAGCACGACGTACCCTCGATCGAGCACCTCTCCGTCGACGACGTCCTCGCTGCCGACGCCTGGGCACGTCGCCGGGCCGAGGAGCTCGTCTCGTGACCCACCCCTGATCGGACCCGGATGACCGCGTTGCTCTACCTGCTCGGAGTGGTGACCTTCGTCGTCGCCATCCTCGCCTCGATCGGCCTGCACGAGCTCGGCCACATGATCCCCGCCAAGCGGTTCGGCGGGAAGGTCACCCAGTACATGATCGGGTTCGGCCCCACCGTGTGGAGCAGGAAGGTCGGCGAGACCGAGTACGGCCTGAAGGCCATCCCGCTCGGCGGGTACGTGAAGATCATCGGGATGCTGCCCCCGGGCGCCACCGCGGTCGCCGACGAGGTGACGTACGACGAGCACGGCCAGCAGGTCGTGAAGGTCCGCAAGTCCAACACCGGCATGTTCACCCAGCTGATCTCCGACGCCCGCGCGGCGGAGTGGGAGCTGGTCCAGCCCGGCGACGACGGGCGCCTGTTCTACAAGATGGCCTGGTGGAAGAAGGTCGTCGTGATGGCCGGGGGTCCGACGGTCAACATCCTCATCGCGTTCGGCATCTACGCCTCGGTCTTCGGGACCTACGGCAACCCCGGCGACGTCGAGATCCAGCCGGTCGTCAGCTCGGTGCAGAAGTGCGTGGTCCCGGCGGCCGAGGACGGTCGCGTCTGCACCGACGAGGACCCCGCCACGCCGGCCGTCGAGGCGGGGCTGCAGCCGGGTGACCGGTTCGTCTCCTTCAACGGCACGCCGGTGGCGGACTGGGAGCAGCTGCAGGACCTGATCCGCGGCAACGACGACGGCCGCGCGGAGATCGTCATCGAGCGCGACGGCGAGCAGCAGACCGTGGTCACCAACACGACCGTCTCGGCGCGGCCGACCTCGGCGACCGACGAGACGCTGCAGCAGGTCGGGTTCCTCGGCATCTCGCCGAGCGCCGACCTCGTGAGCGGCGGCATCGGCTACACCCTGGGCCAGATGGGGGAGATGACCAAGGACACCTTCGTGGCCCTCGGGACGCTCCCGGCGAAGGTGTGGGACGTCGGCCAGGCGATCGTCGGCCTCGAGGAGCGCGACCCCGAGGGCCCGGTCAGCATCGTCGGCGGCGGCCGCCTCGCGGGGGAGACCACCTCGCACGAGGAGATCCCCGGCGGCGACAAGGCCGTCTTCCTGCTGCTGCTGATCGCCGGGTTCAACTTCTTCATCGGCATGTTCAACTTCCTGCCGCTGCTCCCGCTCGACGGCGGCCACATCGCCAGCGCGCTGTGGGAGGCAGTCCGCCGCGGCTTCGCCCGGGTCGTCGGCCGCCCCGACCCCGGGTACGTCGACGCCGCCAAGCTGCTGCCGGTCGCGTACGTCGTCGCCTCGGCCATGCTGGTGATGGGCGTCGTGCTGATCGTCGGCGACCTCGTCGTGCCGCTGCATCTCGAGTCGTGACCGTGCCTGGGCGGCCCGTAGGCTGGAGGGCATGACCGCCATCAGCCTGGGGATGCCCGCAGCGCCGCCGCCGGTGCTCGCGCCCCGCCGCAAGACCCGCCAGATCCAGGTCGGCAAGGTGGGCGTCGGCAGCGACCACCCGGTCTCGGTGCAGTCGATGACCACGACGGTCACCGCGGACATCAACGCCACCCTCCAGCAGATCGCCGAGCTCACCGCGTCGGGCTGCGACATCGTGCGCGTGGCGTGCCCGAGCCAGGACGACGCCGAGGCCCTGCCCGCGATCGCCGCGAAGAGCCAGATCCCGGTCATCGCCGACATCCACTTCCAGCCCAAGTACGTCTTCGCCGCGATCGACGCCGGCTGCGCCGCCGTGCGGGTGAACCCGGGCAACATCAAGAAGTTCGACGACCAGGTCAAGGAGATCGCGCGGGCCGCCGCGGACCGCGGCACCTCGATCCGGATCGGCGTCAACGCCGGCTCGCTGGACAAGCGGCTGATGGAGAAGTACGGCAAGGCCACCCCCGAGGCGCTCGTGGAGTCCGCGAAGTGGGAGGCGGGCCTCTTCGAGGAGCACGGCTTCCGCGACTTCAAGATCTCGGTCAAGCACAACGACCCGGTCGTCATGGTCCGCGCCTACGAGCTGCTCGCCGCCGAGGGCGACTGGCCGCTCCACCTCGGTGTCACCGAGGCCGGCCCGGCCTTCCAGGGCACCATCAAGTCGGCCACCGCCTTCGGTGCCCTGCTGTCGCAGGGCATCGGCGACACGATCCGCGTCTCCCTCTCCGCCCCGCCGGTGGAGGAGGTCAAGGTCGGCATCCAGATCCTGCAGTCGCTCAACCTGCGCCCGCGCAAGCTCGAGATCGTCTCCTGCCCGTCCTGCGGCCGCGCCCAGGTCGACGTCTACAAGCTCGCCGACGAGGTGACCGCCGGCCTCGAGGGCATGGAGGTCCCGCTGCGCGTCGCGGTCATGGGCTGCGTCGTCAACGGTCCCGGCGAGGCGCGCGAGGCCGATCTCGGCGTCGCCTCCGGCAACGGCAAGGGGCAGATCTTCGTCAAGGGCGAGGTCATCAAGACCGTGCCGGAGTCGCAGATCGTGGAGACCCTCATCGAGGAGGCCATGCGCATCGCGGAGGGCATGGAGAGCATCGACGGCGCCGCCGCCGAGGTCACCGTCGGCTGACGCGTCGGTCGCGTAGGCTGCCGACGTGCTGTCGACGCGTCACGGTGTGCGCCCCCTCGGGGCGGCCGACCTCGGCGCCTTCCTCGAGCTGACCGGCCGCGACCCGGTGGTCAACGTCTTCGCCGACTACCGCGCCCGCACCACCAACCTCGAGCCGCGCTGGCTCGGCGGTGAGATGTGGGGCCGGTACGCCGACGGCCAGCTCGTGGCCGCCTGCCACGTCGGCGCGAACCTGGTGCCGATCGGCGCCTCGCCCGACGACGCCCGGGCCTTCGCCGAGCGAGCGCTGGCCCGCGGCCGGACCGTCTCGACCATCGTCGGCCCCCACGAGCCGGTCCAGGAGTTCTGGAACGGCGTCGCGGACAGCTGGGGCCGCCCGCGCGAGCTGCGCTGGCAGCAGCCCCACCTGGAGATGACCGGTCCGCCGGAGATCGAGCCGGACCCGCGGGTGCGTCGTACGACGCGGCAGGACATGCCCGAGCTCTACCCCGCGTGCGTGGCGATGTACACCGAGGAGGTCGGCGTCTCGCCCGAGCAGGGCGGCGGCGCGGAGCTCTACCGGGCGCGGGTCACCCAGCTGATGAACCGCGGCTGGTCCTTCGCCGCCTTCGAGGGTGACCGGCTGGTCTTCAAGGCCGAGGTCGCCTGCGCCTCGCCGTACGCCGCCCAGATCCAGGGGGTGTGGGTGCCGCCGGACCACCGCGGCCAGGGGCTGGCCGAGAGCGGCATGGCCGCCGTGGTGGAGCTGGTCCGCACCGAGGTCGCCCCGGTGGTCTCGCTCTACGTCAACGAGTGGAACGAGCCGGCCCGCCGCGCCTACCACCGCGTGGGCTTCCGCGAGACGGCCCGCTTCTCCACCGTGATGTTCTGACCGCGGCGTCCTGAGCCGGTCCTGAGCCCGCGCCCCGCCGGGTCTGCCACGCTGGGCGCATGAGCCTGCCCCTGAGCGCCAAGGTCCTCGCCACCGGCTTCACCGTCAGCGGGGTCGTCCACCTGGTCCGCCCCCAGGTCTTCGAGCCGCTGATGCCGGCCTGGGTGCCCGCCCACCGCGAGCTGATCTACGCCAGCGGCGTCGCCGAGCTGGCCTGCGCCGCGGGCATGGCCCTGCCCGCCACGCGCAAGGTCGCGGCGTACGCCAGCGTGGCGGTGCTGCTCGGCGTCTTCCCGGGCAACGTGCAGATGGCGCAGGACGCCATGCGGACCCGCAACACCCGGTTCAAGGCGATCGCGCTGGGCCGGCTGCCGATGCAGCTGCCGATGATCCGCGCCGCGCTGAAGGCGGCCCGCGCCTGACCCGGCGGACGGCTCGGAACCGGTGCGCCGGCGGGGGACCGCCCGCCGTACCCTTGCGCCCATGACCGCCCGGATCCTGCGCATGTCGAGCCTCTTCGTCCGCACGCTGCGCGACGACCCGGCGGACGCGGAGGTCCCCAGCCACAAGCTGCTCGTGCGCGCCGGGTACATCCGCCGCGCCGCCCCCGGCATCTACACCTGGCTGCCGCTGGGCCTGCGGGTGCTGCGCCGGATCGAGGACATCGTCCGCGACGAGATGGACGGGATCGGTGCCCAGGAGGTCAGCTTCCCCGCGCTGCTGCCCCGGGAGCCCTACGAGGCCACCAACCGCTGGACCGAGTACGGCGACGGGCTGTTCCGCCTGCAGGACCGCAAGGGCGGCGACTACCTGCTCGGCCCGACCCACGAGGAGATGTTCACGCTCCTCGTCAAGGACCTGTACTCCTCCTACAAGGACCTCCCGCTCGCGCTGTACCAGATCCAGACGAAGTACCGCGACGAGGCGCGTCCCCGCGCCGGGTTGCTGCGCGGCCGCGAGTTCATCATGAAGGACTCCTACTCCTTCGACGTCGACGACGCCGGCCTGGAGGAGAGCTACCAGCGCCACCGCGACGCCTACATCCGGATCTTCGACCGGCTCGGGTTCGAGTACGCCATCGTCCGGGCCACCTCGGGGGCCATGGGCGGCTCGAGGTCCGAGGAGTTCCTCGCCAAGGCCGCGGTCGGCGAGGACACCTACGTCCGCTGCACCACCTGCGACTACGCCGCGAACGTCGAGGCCGTCCAGGTCCGCGCGCCGCAGCCGGTGCCGTACGACGACGCGCCGGCCGCCCACGCCGAGGCCACCCCCGGCACGCCCACGATCGAGACGCTCGTCGACCACCTCAACGCGGCGTACCCGCGCGCGGACCGGCCCTGGCACGCCGGCGACACGCTCAAGAACGTCCTGGTGACCCTCAAGCACCCCGACGGCACCCGCGAGCCGCTCGCGATCGGCCTGCCCGGCGACCGCGAGGTCGACCAGAAGCGGCTCGAGGGTCAGCTCGAGCCGATCGAGGTCGAGCCGATGGACGAGGCGGAGCTGCGCAAGCACCCCGCGCTGGTCAAGGGCTACATCGGCCCCGGCGTGCTGGGGGAGGACAACGCCTCGGGCATCCGCTACCTCGTCGACCCCCGCGTCGTCGAGGGCACCCGGTGGGTGACCGGCGCCGACGTCGACGGCAGCCACGTCCTCGACCTGGTCGCCGGACGCGACTTCACCCCCGACGGCACCATCGAGGCCGCCGAGGTCCGTGACGGCGACCCGTGCCCCGCCTGCGACGGCGGCGTCCTGGAGACCGCCCGCGGCATCGAGATGGGCCACATCTTCCAGCTCGGCCGCAAGTACGCCGACGCGCTGGGCCTGCAGGTGCTCGACGAGAACGGCAAGCTGGTCACCGTCACGATGGGCTCCTACGGCATCGGCCCCTCGCGCGCCGTCGCGGCCATCGCCGAGGGCACCGCCGACGAGCTGGGCCTGTGCTGGCCGCGCCACGTCGCGCCGGCCGACGTGCACCTGGTGGCCACCGGCAAGGACGAGGCCGTCTTCGCCGCCGCCGAGCGCGTCGCCCACGAGCTGTCCAACCAGGGCATCGACGTGCTCTTCGACGACCGCCCGGGCAAGGTCAGCCCCGGGGTGAAGTTCAAGGACGCCGAGCTGATCGGCGTCCCGACGATCGTCGTGGTCGGCAAGGGCCTCGCCGACGGCGTCATCGAGGTCAAGGACCGACGCACCGGCGAGCGCGAGCAGGTCCCCGCCGACCACGTGGTCGACCACGTGGTGCGCCTCGTCCGTGCCTGAGCCGCGCCGTCCCGGGACTCCGGGCCGAGCCGGCGGGCGCGGCGTCGAGGCGGTGATCTTCGACTGGGGCGGCACGCTGACCCGGTGGCACGACGTGGACTTCCACGCCGAGTCGCTGGCGCTGGCCGCGGCCGTGGTCGCGACCCCGTCGAAGGACGACGACCGCCACCTCCACGCCGAGCGCCTGCACGCCGCCGGCTCCGTCGTCTGGGGCCGCAGCCGCGACCACCAGGAAAGCGCCACGATCGGCGACCTCTTCACCGCGGCGGGCCTCGAGCACGACCCCGAGCTGCTGACGGCCTACTACGAGTTCTGGGAGCCGCACACCGGGACCGACCCCGAGGTGCGCCCGCTGCTCGAGGCCCTTCGCGCCGACGGCGTCAAGGTCGGCGTGCTCTCCAACACGATCTGGCCGCGCTCGTGGCACCGCGGGTTCTTCGAGCGCGACGGCGTGCTGGACCTGCTGGACGGCGACGTCTACACCAGCGAGATCCCGTGGACCAAGCCCTCGCCGCTGGCCTTCCGCGCTGCGATGGACGCCGTGGGCGCGAGCGACCCCGCCCGCTGCGTGTACGTCGGCGACCGGCTCTACGACGACGTCTGGGGAGCCCAGCAGGCCGGCCTCCGGGCGGTGCACGTCCCGCACAGCGTCATCCCGCCCGAGCAGGTCGGCCACGCCGAGGGCAGTCCGGACGCCGTGGTGCAGCGGATCGGCGAGGTCCACGAGGTCGTCAGCCGCTGGTACTGACCGCGCGGGGCGGTCGCTCTCGCCCGCCGGTCTGCAGGTTCGTGCAATGCGAGAACCTGAGGGGTCGCCGGCATCGCGCCCGGGACCTGCGGTGATGCAGAGTTCTGCACGAGGGAGTTCCCCGTCGGTCCCCACCTCGGACGGCTCCCTCAGGACCCACCGTGTCCGGGTCGCGTCAGCGGTCCGCGTGCTCGCGCACTCCGGGGAACATCTCGGGCGTTCCCCGGAAGGCGAGCTCGCGGACCGCTGTGCGCACGAGCACCTCCACCGCCCAGCGCCGCAGCGGTCCCGCGCTGTGCGCGACCAGTGCGGCGTACGTCGCGGCGCAGTCGGTCTCCAGCTGCAGGGCCCGGCGCTCGACCGCCGCGGTGGTGCCGAGGCGCTCGGGGAGCTCGTAGGCCGGCTCCGCCGCCACCGGGTCGGCGCCGCGGTCCAGCAGCTCGCGCTCGAGACGGTCGCGCTGCGCGCGGTGCTGGACGTAGGCGTCCTGCAGCGCGGCGTACAGGCCCGGGGCGCCGGACTGCGACGTCTGCGCGCCGAGCGCGCCCACGACGTAGAGCGCGGCGTGCTCGGCCGCGAGGGTGGTCCGCAGCGCCTCCAGGGTGGTCACGAGGACGCCCCCGGCGAGGAGGGCGAGGCCCCGGCGCCGGTCCGGGGGAGGACCGTGAGCTGCTGGGCGACCGCCGCGGCCATGGAGGCCAGCAGCTGGGCCAGGGGGCCGCTGTCGGCGCGCACCGCGGCGCCGGCCAGCCGCCGCTGGTGGGCGATCTCGCGGCGGCGGGCCAGCGCGAGCGCGGCGGCGGCGTCCGCGGTCGGCGGGGCGGACGGGCCTTCCTGCGTGCCCTCGAGCGCCTCGAGGTGGGCGACGTGCACCGCCTCCAAGCCGGCCAGCACCGGGCGGAGCCTGGGGTGGCGGACCCGCACGGCCGCGACCAGCGACAGCTGGGCCGCCACCTCGCCCACGACCTCCTCGACGAGCGCCTCGTCGGCGTCCGGGTCGGGCGCCGGCGACGCCGCGCCGGGCTGGTCGCCGCCGGGCAGCAGGCCGTCGAGGTCGGCGTCGCAGCCGGCCAGCGCGCCCCCCACGAGGGGCCCGAGGGTGACCGCAGCCACCCCGACGACGGTGCGTCGGGAGGCGGTCGGGAGGGAGGGCACGGCGTGACCCTAACGTCCGTCCTCCCGGGCGTTATGGTGTCCGGACACCGGCACGTGCAGGACAACAGAACAGGGAGGTCGCGCACCCGTGACCACAGGCAAGCAGGACGCCGTCCGGGGTCGGATCGAGGACGAGCTCCGCGACCCCCTGAAGAAGCTGGGGCTCGACGTCGAGGCGGTCGAGATCACCCCGGCCGGGAAGCGGCGCGTGCTCCGCGTCGCGGTCGACAAGGACGGCGGGGTCACCCTCGACGACGTCGCCGAGGCCACCCGCGAGGTGGACCGCGTGCTGGAGGCCTCCGACGTGATGGGCGAGCAGCCCTACACCCTCGAGGTCACCTCCCGGGGCGTCGACCGCCCGCTGACCCTCCCGCGCCACTGGCGCCGCAACGCCGACCGCCTGGTCAAGGTCACCACGACCGACGGCCAGACCCTCACCGGCCGGGTGACCGCGTCCGACGACGACGGCGTCACGCTCGACGTGACCGGCCGCGCGCGGCGGGTGGCGTACACCGAGGTCGCCAAGGCGCTCGTCCAGGTCGAGTTCAACCGCAAGGCCGACCCCGACGAGGGTCCGGACGAGGCCGAGGGCCTCGAGGAGGAGGAGTCCTGATGGACATCGACCTGAGCATCCTGCGGATGCTGGAGCGGGAGAAGGAGATCTCCTTCGACGTCCTCGTCGAGGCGATCGAGCAGGCCCTGCTCACGGCGTACCACAAGACCCCCGGCGCGCAGGAGCGTGCGCGCGTCGAGCTCGACCGCAAGTCCGGCCACGTGACCGTGATGGCGACCGAGGTCGACGACGAGGGCAACCCGGTGGGGGAGTACGACGACACCCCGCAGGGGTTCGGCCGGATCGCCGCCACGACCGCCAAGCAGATCATGCTGCAGCGGCTGCGCGACGCCGAGGACGAGATGCGGTTCGGTGAGTTCTCCGGCAAGGAGGGCGACATCATCTCCGGCGTCATCCAGCAGGGTCGCAACCCCGACGACGTCATGGTCGACCTGGGGAAGGTCGAGGCGCTCCTGCCCGTCAGCGAGCGCGTGCCGGGCGAGGACTACAGCCACGGCACCCGCATCAAGTGCCTGGTCGTCTCGGTCCGCAAGGGGATGCGCGGTCCCCAGATCACGCTGTCGCGCTCGCACCCGAGCCTGGTCAAGAAGCTCTTCGCGCTCGAGGTCCCGGAGATCGCCGACGGCACCGTCGAGATCGCCGCGATCGCCCGCGAGGCCGGCCACCGCAGCAAGATCGCCGTCCACAGCACCGCCTCGGGGGTCAACCCCAAGGGCGCGTGCATCGGCCCGATGGGCCAGCGCGTGCGCAACGTGATGGCCGAGCTCAACGGCGAGAAGATCGACATCGTCGACTGGTCCGACGACCCCGCCACCCTGGTCGCCAACGCGCTCTCCCCGGCCCGCGTCACCTCCGTGGAGGTCGTGGACGCCGCCGCCCGCTCGGCCCGCGTCGTCGTGCCGGACTTCCAGCTCTCCCTCGCCATCGGCAAGGAGGGCCAGAACGCGCGCCTCGCCGCCCGGCTGACCGGATGGCGCATCGACATCCGCTCCGACGAGCCCGACGACGACGCCTGAGAACGGCCCTCGACCCTCCCGGTTCGGTGAAGAGCCGTCGAACCGGTAGGGTTGAGGCCAGTGGCTCGCTCTCCTCAGTCCTCCGCACGCCCGGACGACATCGACCCCTCGGGGCCGGTCCGGACCTGCATCGGATGCCGGAGGCGGACCGCCAAGCGCGAGTTGTTGCGGGTGACCGCCGGCTCGGGCGACGACGGCCGTCCGGCCGTGGTCCCCGATCCGACTGCCACCGTTCCGGGGCGTGGTGCACACCTGCACCCCACCCAGGAGTGCTACGACCTCGCGGTGCGCCGGAAGGCGTTCGGCCGGGCCCTGAGGATCAGCGGCACGCCCGGGCTCCCCAGCACGCCGGTGGCCGAGCACATCGCTCGCACGCACGTCCGACCTGATGACACGACCAGGAACTGGAGCAGCAGCTCATGAGCACTCGATGAGTACTTCCCAATGAGTTTGCACAACCACCAACGGTCCTAGGACGCCGAGCGCGGGTCCGGGGCCAGAAGGAGAAACGTGGCCAAGACCCGAGTTCACGAGCTCGCCAAGCAGTACGGCGTCGAGAGCAAGTTCGTTCTCGAGAAGCTCAAGGAGATGGGGGAGTTCGTCAAGTCGGCGAGCTCCACGGTGGAGCCCCCCGTCGAGATGCGCTTCAAGAAGGAGTTCGGCGAGCAGCTGAAGGCTGCCGGCGGCTCCGCCCAGGCCGACGCGCCCGCCGAGAAGGCGGCCCCGCAGGCCTCCCCGGCCGCACCCGCGGCCCCCGCTCCGGCTGCCCCCGCGCAGTCGGCGCCCACCCCGTCCGCCCCGGCGCCCACGGCTCCGGCAGCGCCGGCTCCCGCGGTGTCGGCTCCGGCTGCCCCGTCGGCTCCGGCTGCCCCGGCTGCGCCGTCCGGCCCCCGGCCGGGTCCGCGACCCGGCCCGGCCGCCAAGCCGGCCCCGGAGCCGGAGAAGGCCCCCGAGCGTCCGCAGGCGCCTGCCAAGCAGGCACCGGCCGCTCCTGCCGCTCCCGCCACGCCGGCCGCACCCGCAGCGTCGGCCGGTGCTCCGGCCACGCCGAAGGCCCCGAGCCCGGCTCCGCGCCCGGTCGGTCGCCCCGGCGCGCCGCGTCCCGGCAACAACCCGTTCAGCTCCAACCAGGGCATGGGCCGGCGTCCGGCTCCGTCCGGTCCGGCTGCCGGCGGCGCTCCCGCCGGTGGCGGCGCCGGTGCGGGCACCGGCGCTGGTGACCAGCGTCCGCCGCGTCCGCCGGCCGGTCGCGACGGCGGTGCTCCGGGTCGTCCGGGCATGCCCCGTCCGAACCCGGCGATGATGCCCAAGTCCCCGGCCGCCTTCGGCGCCGGCCCCGGCGGTCGCGCCGGTGGTCCGGGTCGTCCCGGTGGCGGTCCCGGCCGTCCGGGCGCCCCCGGTCGTCCCGGTGCTCCGGGTCGCGGTGGCCCGGGTGGCGCCGGCGCCGGCGCCCCGGGTCGTCCCGGTGGCTTCGCCGGTCGTCCCGGCGGCGGCAACCGTCCCGGCCAGCGCGGTCAGACCCAGGGTGCGTTCGGTCGCCCCGGCGGTCCCTCGCGTCGCGGTCGCAAGTCCAAGCGGGCGCGTCGTCAGGAGTTCGAGGCCATGCAGGCCCCGACGATCGGCGGCGTGCGCGTCCGCAAGGGCGACGGCGAGACCGTCAAGCTGCCTCGCGGTGCGTCCCTGACCGACTTCGCCGAGCGGATCGGCGTCGACGCCGCCTCGCTGGTGCAGATGCTGTTCAGCCTCGGCGAGATGGTCACCGCGACCGAGTCGGTCAACGACGCCACGCTCGAGCTGCTCGGCGAGGAGCTCAACTACGTCGTGCAGGTCGTCTCGCCCGAGGACGAGGACCGCGAGCTGCTCGAGTCCTTCGACCTCGAGTTCGGTGAGGACGAGGGCGACGAGGCCGACCTGGTCGTGCGACCCCCGGTCGTCACGGTCATGGGTCACGTCGACCACGGAAAGACCAAGCTCCTCGACGCGCTGCGCAACGCCAACGTCGTCGACAAGGAGGCCGGTGGCATCACCCAGCACATCGGTGCCTACCAGGTCGCGGCCGAGGTCGACGGCGAGCAGCGCCGCATCACCCTCATCGACACCCCGGGTCACGAGGCGTTCACCGCCATGCGTGCCCGTGGTGCCCAGGCCACCGACATCGCGATCCTCGTGGTCGCGGCCGACGACGGCGTCATGCCCCAGACGGTCGAGGCGCTCAACCACGCCAAGGCCGCCGGGGTGCCGATCGTGGTGGCGGTCAACAAGATCGACAAGCCGGAGGCGGACCCGACCAAGGTCCGTGGCCAGCTGACCGAGTACGGCCTGGTCCCCGAGGAGTACGGCGGCGACGCGATGTTCGTCGACGTCTCGGCCAAGTCGGGGCTCAACCTCGACAGCCTCCTCGAGGCCGTCGTGCTGACCGCCGACGCGTCGCTGGACCTGCGGGCCAACCCGAAGCAGGACGCCCAGGGCCTCGTGGTCGAGGCGCACCTGGACCGCGGTCGCGGTCCGGTCGCCACGGTCCTGGTCCAGCGCGGAACGCTCCGCGTCGGCGACTCGATCGTCGCCGGTCCGGCCCACGGCCGGGTCCGGGCGATGCTCGACGAGCACGGCAACGAGCTGACCGAGGCCACGCCGGCGCGTCCGGCGATGGTTCTGGGTCTCTCCGCAGTGCCGGGTGCGGGCCAGAACTTCCTGGTCGTCGAGGACGACCGGATGGCCCGTCAGATCGCCGAGAAGCGCGAGGCCCGCGAGCGGGCGGCCATGCAGGCCAAGCGCCGCGTGCGTCGTACGCTCGAGGACTTCATGGCCTCCATGGAGAAGGGCCAGAGCCAGGAGCTCAACCTGATCCTCAAGGGCGACGTGTCCGGTTCGGTCGAGGCGCTCGAGGACTCGCTGTCGCAGATCGACGTCGGCGACGAGGTCACGCTGCGGGTCATCGACCGCGGTGTCGGTGCGATCACCGAGACCAACGTCGACCTGGCCGCAGCCTCCGACGCCATCATCATCGGCTTCAACGTCCGCCCCCAGGGCAAGGCGACCGAGATGGCGGACAAGGAGGGTGTCGAGATCCGCTACTACTCGGTCATCTACCAGGCGATCGAGGAGATCGAGGCGGCGCTCAAGGGCATGCTCAAGCCCGAGTACGAGGAGTCGACCCTGGGCCAGGCGGAGATCCGTGCGATCTTCCGCTCCTCCCGGATCGGCAACATCGCGGGCTGCATGGTCACCTCGGGCGTCATCCGACGCAACGCCAAGGTGCGCGTCATCCGTGACGGCGCCGTGGTGGCCGACAACCTCGACCTCGCGTCGCTCAAGCGGGAGAAGGACGACGCGTCCGAGGTCCGCGAGGGCTTCGAGTGCGGTCTGGTCCTGCGCAACTTCCAGGACATCAAGGAAGGCGACGTCGTCGAGGCGTTCGAGATGCGGGAGATCCCCCGCAGCTGATCACCACCCGGTCGGCGGGTCCCCCCTTCGTGGGTGGGGCCCGCCGACCGGTGCGTCTGGGGCGGGCCGGCACGGGCCGGCCCGCCCGACCCCGCCTGGCCGTCACGGCTCGGGCACGTTCTGAGAGAGTGAGAGACATGAGCAGTCCCCGGGTACGCAAGATCGCCGACCGGATCCAGGTCGTCGTGGCCGAGATGCTCGAGCGGCGGATCAAGGACCCGCGGCTCGGCTTCGTGACCCTCACCGACGTCCGTGTCTCGGGCGACTCCCAGCAGGCGACGATCTTCTACACCGTCCTCGCCGGCACCGGCGAGGGCGCCCAGGACGACGAGACCGCCATGGCCGGCACGGCCGCGGCGCTCGAGTCGGCCAAGGGCCTGATCCGCTCCGAGGTCGGCAAGCAGCTCGGCATGCGGCACGTGCCGAGCCTGACCTTCGTCGCCGACGCGCTGCCGGAGTCCGCCCGCCACCTCGACGAGGTGCTGGCCCGGGCGAAGGCGCTCGACGAGGAGGTCGCCGCCCGCCGCGTGGAGGCCTACGCCGGCGAGCCCGACCCCTACAAGAAGCCCCGCGCCGAGGGTGACGACGAGGACGCCGACGAGGACGCCGGCGAGGACGACGGGGCCGCGGGCGACCCCGCCCGCCCGGCCCAGCCGATCGACCCCGTCGACCCGGACGAGGTGTGACGGCTCCGGCCGCCCGCCCTGCCGTGCGCCCCGGGCTCGTCGTGGTCGACAAGCCCGGCGGGATGACCTCCCACGACGTCGTCTCGCGCGTCCGTCGGCTCGTCGGCACCCGCAAGGTGGGCCACGCCGGCACGCTCGACCCGATGGCCACCGGCGTGCTGGTGCTCGGCGTCGACCGGGCGACCCGCCTGCTGGGTCACCTGATGCTCACCGACAAGGGGTACGACGCCACGGTGCGGCTCGGCGTCGCCACGACGACCGACGACGCCGAGGGCGAGGTGCTCGCGGCGACGCCGGCCGGCCACCTGGACGAGGACGCCGTCCACGCGGTGCTCGCCGAGTTCGTCGGCGAGCTGCAGCAGGTCCCGACCGCCGTGTCGGCGATCAAGGTGGACGGCAAGCGCGCCTACCAGCGTGTCCGCGACGGCGAGCAGGTCGAGCTCCAGGCCCGCGCCGTGACCGTCCACGAGCTCGTCGTGCACGAGGTGCGTCGCGGTGCGCACGGGCCTGGGCATGAGGCTGGGCACGGCGACGCGGTCGAGGTGGTCGACGTCGACATCAGCCTGCGCTGCTCGAGCGGCACCTACGTCCGCGCGATCGCCCGCGACGCCGGCGCCCGGCTCGGCGTCGGCGGGCACCTGACGGCGCTGCGGCGCACCGCCGTCGGCCCCTACGGGCTCGACGTCGCCCGCACGCTGGAGGAGCTTGCCGACGAGGTCGCCGCCGGCCACGGGGGAGTGCTGCCGATCGCCGACGCGGCGCGGGCGGCGTTCCCGGCCCGCGACCTCGACGACAGCGCGGCCGCCGACGTGCGGGTCGGCCGCAGCCTCGACCTCGAGCTCGACGCCACGACCGCGGTCTTCGCCCCGTCGGGGGAGTTCCTCGCGCTCTACGAGCCGCGCGGCGGTCTCGCCCGCCCGGTTGCCGTCTTCGTCTGATCACCGTCTCGATAGGGTTCGCTCCGTGCAGATCTGGCGCTCGCTCGACGAGGTCCCGGGCGGCCTCGGCCGCACCGTGGTCGTGATCGGCAACTTCGACGGCGTCCACCTCGGCCACCGCCGGGTGCTGGCCCGGGCCCAGCAGATCGCCGCCGACCTCGGCGACCTGCCGGTCGTGGCCGTCACCTTCGACCCGCACCCGATGGCGGTCCTGCGGCCCGAGCACGCCCCGACGACGCTGACCACCATGGAGGTGCGCGCCGACCTGCTGGCCGGTGCCGGCGCCGACGGCGTGCTGGCGGTGCCCTTCTCCCGGGAGGTCGCGGGCTGGAGCCCCGAGGAGTTCGTCGAGCGCGTGCTGGTCGACGCCCTCCACGCCGCCGCCGTGGTCGTCGGTGCCAACTTCCGGTTCGGCAGCCGTGCCGCCGGTGACGTGGCCACTCTCGCCGAGCAGGGCCGCA
Source organism: Nocardioides sp. NPDC092400 (assembly GCF_040684155.1). Taxonomy (NCBI): domain Bacteria; kingdom Bacillati; phylum Actinomycetota; class Actinomycetes; order Propionibacteriales; family Nocardioidaceae; genus Nocardioides; species Nocardioides sp. NPDC092400. Next base: position 769,089 of record NZ_JBFBFJ010000001.1, read on the forward strand.
CCCACGACTTCACCGCCGAGGGCATCCCGCTCGACGGCGGGCCGATGGTGTGGTCCTCGACGTACGTCCGGACCTGCCTGGCGGCCGGCGACGTCGCCGGCGCCGCCGAGGCGCTGGGCCGCCCCTACGCCGTCCGCGGCGTCGTGGTCCGCGGCGACCAGCGTGGCCGCGAGCTCGGCTACCCGACCGCCAACGTCCCCACCGACGGCATGCAGGCCGCCCCCGCCGACGGCGTGTACGCCGGCTGGCTGCGGCGGCTCGACACCGGCGAGCGGTTCCCGGCCGCGATCTCGGTCGGCACCAACCCGACCTTCGACGGCGTGCGCGAGCGGCGGGTCGAGAGCTACGTGCTCGACCGCACCGACCTCGAGCTGTACGGCGTGGAGGTCGAGGTGTCCTTCGTCGACCGCCTCCGCGGGATGACCGCCTTCGACTCGGTGGAGTCCCTGGTCGCCCAGATGGACGACGACGTCCGCCGGGCCCGCGAGCTGCTCGTCCCGTGAGCACCGAGCACGGCGTCGCCGGCGGACCGCTCCCGGCGACGGAGGCCTGGTTCCTGCAGCACGGGCTGTCCTACTTCGTGCCGGAGGAGCGCCACCAGGCCCGCGAGGCGCTGCGGCCCCGGAGGTTCCTCCCGGCGGCGGTGCTGACGGTCCTGCTCGCCCTCGGCGGCGGGGTGGTGCTCGCGTGGCTCTCCGACGAGCTGACCGCGGCCCCGGCGTTCCTGCTGACGATCGGCGTGCTCGGCGCCGCGGCGTACTCCCTGACCGCGCTGCGCACGCGGCCGATCGTCGTCTGGGCGCTGCGCCGCGGGCTGGGCAGCCTGCGGACGCTGCTGCCGATGATGAGCCGGGCGCTCCCGCTGCTGCTGCTCTTCGTGACCTTCCTCTTCATCAACGCCGAGGCCTGGCAGCTCTCGGCGAGCCTCTCGACCGGCACGCTGTGGCTCGTCGTCCTGCTGTTCGGCCTGCTGGCCGTCGCGTTCCTGCTGGTGCGGCTGCCCGAGGAGGTCGACCGCACCGACGACGACGTCGACGACGACTTCCTGCTGCGCGCCTGCGCCGGGACGCCCCTGGAGGGGGAGTGCCGCGCACTGGTCGACGACCCGGGCGCCGACCCCGCGGCGTACGCGACGGTCGTGGGGTTCGAGCGCTGGAACCTCGTGCTCGTCCTCGTGGTGATCCAGGCCGTGCAGGTGCTCCTGCTCGCGGCGACCGTCCTGGTCTTCTTCCTGGTCTTCGGCGGCCTGGTCATGGACATCGGGGTCCAGGAGGCCTGGACCGGCGCCGCCGAGGGGTCGATCCGCAACCTGCCCTACCTCGACCAGGTCTCGGTCCCGCTGTTCCAGGTCTCGCTGTTCCTCGCGGCGTTCTCCAACCTCTACCTGACCGTCTCGACGGTGACCGACGAGACCTACCGCGAGCAGTTCTTCGGCAGCGTGCTGCGGGAGATGGAGCGCGCGGTCGGCGTCCGCGCGGTCTACCTGGCACTGCGCGACCGGGTCTCCGCCGGTCGGGTGGTCTGATCCGGCGCCGTTTCCCGTCCACCGGGGTGGGCACCGGGACCGGCGTCTGACGTCACCCCTGCGACGTCACCTGAGAAAGGACAGTCATGGGCTACGGACTCGGAGTCTTCCTCCTCGTCGTCGGTCTCATCCTCGCGCTCGCCGTGGAGGACGCGATCAGCGGTGTGGACCTCACGATGGTCGGCTGGATCATGGCGATCGGTGGCATCCTCGTGCTCGTGCTGACGGCGGTCACGCTGAACAGCCGGCGCGCCCGCGGCGGCGCGGTGTCGACCACCACGCACGCCGACGGCTCGCAGACCGTGCAGCGCCAGGAGCCGCCCGCCGTCTGACCACGGTGCGCTCCCACGGAGCGCCTGCAGGACCACGCACCACCCGGTCGGCCCCCGCCGACCGGGTGGTCGTCGTTTTGGGCGGCCCTCCGGCGCCGCGCTAGTCTTCTCCGGTTGCCCGAAGGAGGGCGACCGCCGTCTGACGGCCGCGGAACCAGAGTGCCCGGGTGAACAGGCCCCGGCGCGCCGCGCAACGACAAGGCCGCACAGGCCGGAAGGAGCCCGCATGTCGATCGGTACCGACGCGGAGACCAAGAAGCGCATCATCGCCGAGTACGCCACGACCGAGGGCGACACCGGCTCGCCCGAGGTGCAGATCGCGCTGCTCAGCCACCGCATCTCCCACCTGACCGAGCACCTCAAGCAGCACAAGCACGACCACCACAGCCGTCGTGGCCTGCTCCTGCTGGTCGGCCAGCGCCGTCGCCTGCTGAACTACCTGCAGAAGACCGAGATCGACCGCTACCGGTCGATCGTCGAGCGCCTCGGCCTGCGCCGCTGACACGACGTGGAGGGCCCACCCCGGTGGGCCCTTCACGCATTTCGGGGCCGCACGGCCCACGCAACCCCGGCCGATCGGCCGCGCTGCGCTAGATTCACCAACTGAACAACCACACCAGGAGCGACCCGCCGTTTCGGCCCGGTCCTCGGTAGTGGCCCTCAGGACGGACGCCCCTCGCGGGCGCGCCTGCGGGCCTCGATCGAAGACCGGCCTGCCACACCACGCGGGACGCCGCGGGATCGCTCCGCGACAGACAAGGGACACCCTTTGACCGACCCCGTCATCTCCGCCGTCGAGACCGTGCTGGACAACGGCAAGTTCGGCACCCGCACCGTCAAGTTCGAGACCGGCCTGCTGGCCCGTCAGGCCGCCGGCTCCGTCACGGCCTACCTCGACGACGACACGATGCTGCTCTCGGCGACCACCGCCGGCAAGCAGCCCAAGGACCACTTCGACTTCTTCCCCCTGACGATCGACGTCGAGGAGCGGATGTACGCCGCGGGCAAGATCCCCGGCTCGTTCTTCCGCTCCGAGGGGCGCCCGGGCGAGGACGCGATCCTCACCTGCCGCCTGATCGACCGCCCGCTGCGCCCGACCTTCAAGAAGGGCCTGCGCAACGAGGTCCAGGTCGTCATCACCGTCCTCGCGCTGAACCCCGACACGCCGTACGACGTGCTCGCGATCAACGCCGCCTCGATCTCCACCCAGCTCTCCGGCCTGCCGTTCTCCGGCCCGGTCGGCGGCGTCCGCGTCGCCCTCATCGAGGGCCAGTGGGTCGCGTTCCCGACCCACAGCCAGCTCGAGGACGCCGTCTTCGACATGGTGGTCGCGGGTCGTGTCACCGACACCGGTGACGTCGCGATCATGATGGTCGAGGCCGAGGCCACCGAGCAGACCTTCGCCAAGGTCCAGAGCGGCGTCCAGGCCCCGACCGAGGAGGTCGTCGCCGGCGGTCTCGACGCGGCCAAGCCGTTCATCAAGCAGCTGTGCGAGGCGCAGGCCGAGCTGGCCGCCGCCGCCGCGAAGCCGGTCCAGGACTTCCCGGTCTTCCTCGACTTCGAGGACGACGTCTTCGCCGCCGTCGAGTCCGCCGTCAAGGCCGACCTCGCCACCGCGATGAAGATCGCCGACAAGACCGAGCGCAACGACCGCACCGACGAGCTCAAGGACTCGGTGCTGGAGAAGCTCGGCGCCCAGTTCGAGGGTCGCGAGAAGGAGCTCGGCGCGGCGTTCCGCGCGCTGAACAAGCAGCTCGTCCGCGAGAGCATCCTGCGCGACAAGATCCGCATCGACGGTCGCGGCCTGGCCGACATCCGTCCGCTGCACGCCGAGGTCGGCGTGATCCCGCGCGTCCACGGCTCGGCGCTGTTCGAGCGCGGCGAGACCCAGATCCTGGGCGTCACCACCCTCGACATGCTCAAGATGGAGCAGCAGCTCGACACCCTCTCCCCGGAGAAGTCGCGCCGCTACATGCACAAGTACGTCTTCCCGCCGTTCTCCACCGGCGAGACCGGCCGCGTCGGCTCGCCGAAGCGCCGCGAGGTCGGCCACGGCGCGCTCGCGCGCCGCGCGCTGCTGCCGGTGCTGCCGGACCGCGAGGAGTTCCCCTACGCCATCCGCCAGCTCTCCGAGGCCATGGGCTCCAACGGCTCGACCTCGATGGGCTCGGTCTGCGCCTCGACGCTGTCGCTGCTGCAGGCCGGTGTGCCGCTGAAGGCCCCCGTCGCCGGCATCGCGATGGGCCTGGTCTCCGGTGAGATCGACGGCAAGACCGAGTACGTCGCGCTGACCGACATCCTCGGTGCCGAGGACGCCTTCGGCGACATGGACTTCAAGGTCGCCGGCACCCGGGACTTCGTGACCGCGCTCCAGCTCGACACCAAGCTCGACGGCATCCCCGCCGACGTGCTCGGCGCGGCCCTGAAGCAGGCCCGCGACGCCCGCCACACCATCCTCGACGTCATGGCCGAGGCCATCGACGCGCCCGAGGAGATGTCCTCCACCGCGCCGCGGATCATCACCATCAAGATCCCTGTCGACAAGATCGGCGAGGTCATCGGCCCGAAGGGCAAGGTGATCAACCAGATCCAGGACGACACCGGTGCGTCGATCTCGATCGAGGACGACGGCACGATCTACATCGGTGCCACCAACGGCGAGGCCGCCGACGCCGCCCGGTCCGCGGTCAACGCGATCGCGAACCCGACCATGCCCGAGGTCGGCGAGCGCTACCTCGGCACGGTCGTGAAGACGACGAACTTCGGTGCCTTCGTCTCGCTGCTCCCCGGCAAGGACGGCCTGCTGCACATCAGCAAGCTGCGCCCGCTCGCCGGCGGCAAGCGCGTCGAGGCCGTCGAGGACGTCCTCTCGGTCGGCCAGAAGATCCAGGTCGAGATCGGCGAGATCGACGACCGGGGCAAGCTCTCGCTGGTCCCCGTGGTCGAGGAGGCCGAGGGCACCGAGGGTGCCGACGCCGCCGCGGCCGAGGTCACCGAGGAGGCCTGAGCTCCATCGTGGCTCCACGGACCACGACGACCGGCCAGCAGCCCGCTGCTGGCCGGTCGTCCCGTTCTGACGACATGACCGCCCGGACCGAGACCCTGCAGACGGTGCGGGACTCCTCGGGCCAGGTCACCTCCACCATCCGCCGGACGGTCCTGCCCGGCGGCCTGCGGGTCATCTCCGAGGAGATGGCCGGGGTCCGCTCCGCCTCGATCGGCGTGTGGGTCGGCGTCGGCTCGCGCGACGAGTCGGCGACGCTGCACGGCTGCTCCCACTTCCTCGAGCACCTGCTGTTCAAGGGCACCGCGGAGCGCTCGGCGTTCGACATCTCGATCGCGCTGGACGCGGTGGGCGGGGAGGTCAACGCCTTCACCGCCAAGGAGTACACCTGCTTCCACGCCCGGGTCCTCGACGAGGACCTGCCGCTGGCCGTCGACGTGCTCGGCGACATGATGACCGCCTCCGTGCTGGCCGACGACGACGTCGAGGCCGAGCGGGACGTCATCCTCGACGAGATCGCCATGCACGACGACGACCCCGACGACGTGGTGCACAACCTCTTCGCCGAGCAGGCGTGGGGGAGCGACTCGCCCCTCGGCCGGGACATCGCCGGCACGGTCGACTCGATCACCGCGCTGGACGCCGACCAGGTGCGGGCCTTCTACGCCGAGCACTACCGGGCGCCGCGCATGGTGGTCTCGGTCGCCGGTGCGGTCGACCACGACGCGCTGGTCGGGCAGGTGGTCGAGGCCTTCGGGCGCAACGGCTTCCTCGACGGCACCGACGAGCCGGCTGCGCCCCGGGCGGGCGGACCCTGGCTGCCGGTCGCACCCGGCACGGTCGCGACGACCCGCCCCTTCGAGCAGGTCAACGTCGTGCTCGGCATGGAGGGCCTGGCCCGCAACGACGAGCGCCGCTTCGCCATGGGCGTCCTCAACACCGCCCTGGGCGGCGGCACGTCCAGCCGGCTGTTCCAGGAGGTCCGCGAGCGGCGGGGGCTGGCCTACTCGGTCTACTCCTTCGCCAGCACCCACGCCGACTCCGGCCTGGTCGGCGTGGCGGTCGGCTGCCTGCCCGCGAAGTACGACGAGGTGCTGGCCACCGTCCGCGCCGAGCTCGCCCGGGTCGCCGCCGAGGGCATCGACGCCGAGGAGCTCACCCGCGGCAAGGGCCAGCTCCGCGGCGGGCTGGTCCTGGGCCTGGAGGACTCCGCCTCGCGGATGTCGCGCCTGGGCAAGGCCGAGCTGGTCTACGACGAGCTGCTCTCGATCGACGAGGTCATCGCCCGGATCGACGCCGTGACCCTCGAGGAGGTCCGCGCGGTCGCCGCCGAGGTGTTCGCCCGGCCCGAGGTGCTGGCCGTGGTGGGTCCCGCCTAGCGCACCAGCACGACGACGGCGGCGCAGGCCGCCGCCCAGAGGACCGAGGCGAAGGTGCCGATGATGAACCGCTCAGCGGTGCCTTCGCCCTCGGCCTTGAGCTCGGGGTAGCGGCCCAGGCCCTTGAGGGCCAGGACGACCGCCAGGCCCTCCGGCCACGACGCGACGAGCGTGGCGTAGATCGCCGCCCGCTCCAGCACCCCGATCCAGGCGCCGCCCCGCAGGACCCTCCCGGCGCGGTCGAGCGAGGAGCCGGTGTCCTCGCGGTCGACGAGCGCGAAGACCCGGGCGGTCACCGGTCCGCCGCCGGCGACGGCCAGGACCCCGCCGAGAAGGACCAGCAGCGCGGTCAGCGACCGCCCCTCGACCGCCACGTGCGGCGGCACGGCGGCGACCAGCGCCGCGGCGCCGAGCAGGCCGGCCGTCGCCGGCACGAACACCCGTTCCCCGGCGCGGGTCCAGGCCGGGAGCGAGGCCAGCGCGCCGAAGGCGACCAGCACGACCACCAGCTGGCCGAGGTTCTCCTGGCTCACCGGTCGCCACCCCCGGACCGGGCGTCCAGCATCCCGGCGGCGAGGGTCGTGGCGAGCTCCTGTGCCCGGCGGGCCTCGACGATGCCGGCCGCCTGCGCCCGCTGGCTGACCGCGGACTGGCTGATGCCCAGCCGCCGGCCGACCTCCTCGTAGGTGAGCCCCTCGGCGACCAGGTCGGCCACCTCCCACCCCCGGGCGGTGCGGCGGGCCAGGACGGCCGCCCACAGCCACAGCGTGGTCTCCAGGGAGCGCGCGTCGGGGTGCTCGCCGACCACCCGGAGGTTCCAGGGGCTGTTCTTCGCCGCGGTGACGGCGTCCCGCGCGTGGAGGTACGCCGCGCCGCGGCCGGCGCGCGCGCTGGCCGGCAGGGGCTCCTCGACGGGACCGATCCCGATGCCGACGTACCACGCCTCCGCGCGCAGCAGGGCGCCGGCGACCGAGGCGAGCGTGGCGGCGTCGTCGACCACGCCCTGCAGTTCGTCCCCGGCGGTGCGCTCGAACGGGCGCAGCAGGCGGTGGCCGGCGAGAGTGTCCAGGAGGGCGGGGACCCGGTCGGGCCCGCTGCGGCTGCCGCGCTGGTCGACGGTGAGCACGGCGACGAAGGTCGTGCGCGACATCGCCTCGCCTCCTCCGGTCCCGGGTGCGACCTGGTGCCGACCTTACATTAGGGAATTGCCTAATGTCGACCGTTCATCAGGGTGCAGCCTTCACCGGGGGATCAGCGGCGGCCGATGATCCCGATGACGGCCGGCTGCTTCTGCTCGACGACCGAGACGCGGAAGCCGCCCTGCGCCAGCGACGCCGACGCCTTGGCGATCATCTCCTGGACCTGGTCGGGGAACCTCACCTCGAAGAACAGGAAGACCGCCCCGCCGGGCAGGAGCCGCTCGTGCAGCAGCGCGATCTCGTCGGCGCAGTCGCGCACCCAGAACAGGTTGACGTTGAACGCGAAGACCTTGTTCAGCCGCTTGACCGGCACCCGCAGCGTGGCCAGGTCGATCTGGCGCACGGTGAGCCGGCCGGCGTCGACGTGCTTCTGGTTGCGGCGCTTGGTGCGGTCGACACCGGACTCGGAGCGGTCGATGGCGAACATCTTGCCGCTGCCGGACTCCAGCTTGGCGCAGATCGCCTCGACCCCGGCGCCCGGTCCGCACCCGATCTCGAGCACGTGGTCGGAGGGCTGGACGTCCATGAAGTCCACCGCCCAGCGGATACGCGCGGGGATCGCCTGCACAGCCATGAGGCCAACTTTGCCAGAACCGACCGGGCGGTGGGTGCGGCGGTCGCTCCGACTAGCGTGGACGCGTGAGCAAGAACATCAAGGTGGGCGTGCTCGGCGCACGCGGCAAGGTCGGCGCCGAGGTGTGCTGGGCGGTCGAGGCGGCCGACGGGACCGAGCTGGTGGCGCAGGTCGATGCGGGCGACGACGTCGCCGTGCTCCTCGACGCCGGCGCGGAGGTCGTCGTCGACTTCACCCACCCCGACGTGGTGATGGACAACCTGCGCTTCTGCGTGCAGCACGGCATCCACGCCGTCGTGGGCACCACCGGCTTCGACGAGCAGCGCCTCGAGACGCTGCGCGGCTGGCTGGCGGGGTCCCCGGGCGTCGGTGTGCTCGTGGCCCCCAACTTCTCGATCGGCGCGATCCTGATGATGCGGTTCGCCGCCGCGGCCGCGCCGTTCTACGAGTCGGTCGAGATCGTCGAGCTGCACCACCCGGACAAGGCCGACGCGCCCTCCGGCACGGCGCGTCGTACGGCGCAGCTCGTGGCCGCCGCCCGCCGCGACGCCGGCCTCGGCCCGGTGCCCGACGCGACCAGCACCGCGCTCGAGGGCGCCCGCGGCGCCGACGTCGACGGCATCCGCGTGCACGGCCTGCGGATCCGCGGCCTGGTCGCCCACCAGGAGGTCGTCCTCGGCGGGGTGGGGGAGACCCTCACCATCCGGCACGACTCGCTCGACCGCTCCTCCTTCAGTCCCGGCGTGCTCGCCGGCGTCCGCGCCGTGGCCGACCACCCGGGCCTCACCGTCGGTCTCGAGCACTACCTCGACCTGGACTGAGGGACCCGCCTCAGAGCAGGCGGACGAGGGCGGCGACGAGGGCGGAGCCGAAGACGACGAGCAGGAACGGCGCGCGCAGGACCAGCAGCACGACGGCCGCGCCCAGGCCCGCCAGCCGGGCGTCGGCGACGAGCGACCGACCGTCCCCGACGACCTGCACCGCGACGAGTGCCGCGAGCAGCGCGACCGGGATCAGGTCGGCGACCCGCGAGACGGCCGGCCGCTCCAGGACGCGGGCGGGGATCGAGAGCCCGACCAGCTTGAGCAGGTAGCAGCCGACCCCGGCCACCAGCACGGCTCCCCACAGGCTCACCGCGCGCCTCCCGTCCGTGGGCCCAGGGCGCCGACCAGGAGGGCGACCCCGCCGGCGACGAGGACGGGGACGCCGGCCGCGGTCAGCGGGATCGCACCGACGGCCACGGCCGCCGCCGCGACGGCGACGACCCGGTTGCGGGTGGTGTCGAGCCGCGGCCACAGCAGGGCGAGGAACGCCGCTCCCACGGCGGCGTCGAGCCCGTAGTCGCGCGGGTCGCCGACCACGGTGCCGGCGAGCGCGCCGACCAGCGTGGCCAGGTTCCAGAGCACGAAGACCGACCCGCCCGTCACGAGGAAGCCGAGGCGCGCGGCCGGACGGGTCGCGCGGGTCACCGACATCGCGGTCGACTCGTCGATCACCAGGTGCGCCGCGGCCGCCCGGCGCCGGCCGGACCGCCCAGCTGCGGGGCCAGGCGCAGGCCGTAGAGGGTGTTGCGGGTCCCCAGGAGGAGCGCGGTGAGCGCGCCGGAGAGCGGGGCACCGCCGGAGGCCACGACGCCGACGAGCGCGAACTGCGAGGCGCCGGTGAACATCAGCAGCGACAGCACGCACGTCTGCCACACGTCGAGGCCCGCGGCCACCGACACGGCGCCGAACGACGTGCCGTACACGCCGGTCGCGATGCCCACGCCCAGGCCGTCACGGACGATGCGGCGGTGCTCGGAGGGGTCCAGCTGCTCGAGGGGCTCGGGCAGCCCGGGCGGCTCGGGTGGCTCGGGTGGCGGAGCCACGGTCAGGTGAGGCCCGTGTGGAGGCGGACCTGCTTGACCGTCGTGGTGCCCTCGCCGTCGAGGTCCAGCTCGCGGTGCGCGCCGTCGGCCGCCCACCCGGCGGAGGCGAGGAAGCCGCGCAGCGCGTCGTCGGAGGCGACCGCCCACAGCACGGCACGTCCGAACCGGTCGGCGCGCATGGTGTCGACCGCCGCCTGGAGCAGCCGCGACCCGTGGCCCCGGCTCCGCTCGGCGGGGGCGACGGTGAGCTCGGTGAGCTCGGCGTCGGCGACCGGGTCGCAGTCGGGGTCCCCGGCCGGTCCGGTCACCGCGAAGCCCACGACGCGGTTGTGCTCCAGCGCGACCAGCGCCCGGTGGCGGGCGTCCGGCGGGCGGGTCAACGAGGCGTGCCAGGCGGCCGCGGCGTGCTCGACCGCCTCCGGCCCGGTGGGGAACGACGCGGCCGGCAGGACGCCGGCGTACGTCTCGGGCCAGGTGCGCAGCTGCAGCTCGGCGATCGCGGGCGCGTCGTCGGCCCAGGCGATGCGCACGCTCACGTCGGCGGTGGTCATGCCGGGCATCCTCGCAGGCGCACATCTTGTGACACCGTTCGTGCACGCGTGCTGTGAACTGTCACACATCGGTGCTAGCGTGCCGGGATGGACCGCAGCGCGACGGTGGAGCCCCCGGACCCGATGCCGGAGGGGTACCGCCGCACGTTGGTGCGCCAGGTCGCCCAGCACGCGCACTCCGAGATCATCGGCATGCAGCCGGAGGGGGAGTGGATCGCCCGGGCGCCGAGCCTGCGGCGCAAGGCGATCCTGATGGCCAAGGTGCAGGACGAGGCCGGCCACGGGCTCTACCTGTACGCCGCGGCCGAGACGCTCGGCACCCCGCGCGCCGAGCTGCTGGACGCCCTGCACACCGGCCGGCAGAAGTACTCCTCGATCTTCAACTACCCGACGCTCACCTGGGCCGACGTCGGCGCCATCGGCTGGCTGGTCGACGGGGCCGCGATCGTGAACCAGGTGCCGCTGTGCCGGTGCTCCTACGGTCCCTACGCCCGCGCGATGGTCCGGATCTGCAAGGAGGAGTCCTTCCACCAGCGCCAGGGCTTCGAGATCCTCCACACCCTCAGCCACGGGACCGCCGAGCAGAAGGCGATGGCCCAGGACGCCGTCGACCGCTTCTGGTGGCCCTCGCTGATGATGTTCGGCCCGCCCGACGCCGACTCCCCGAACACCGCGCAGTCGATGGAGTGGGGCATCAAGCGGTTCACCAACGACGAGCTGCGCCAGCGCTTCGTCGACATCACGGTCCCCCAGGCCGAGGCGCTCGGGCTGACGCTGCCGGACCCGGAGCTGCGCTGGGACGCCGAGCGGGGCCACTGGGACTTCGGCACGCCGGACTTCTCCGAGCTCGCCGAGGTCGTCGCCGGCCGCGGCCCGTGCAACGCCCAGCGGCTCGCCCACCGCGTGCGCGCGCACGAGGACGGCGCCTGGGTGCGCGAGGCCGCGGCCGCCCACGCCGCGAAGCAGGCCGCCCGCACGGCGCGGACGGAGCCGGCGGCATGACGAGCGACGCGACCGGAGGTCCGGGGGAGTGGCCGCTGTGGGAGGTCTTCGTGCGGGCTCGCCGGGGCATGTCCCACGTCCACGTCGGGTCGCTGCACGCTCCTGACGCCGAGCTGGCCCTGCGCAACGCCCGCGACGTCTACACCCGCCGCCAGGAGGGGGTGTCGCTGTGGGTCGTCCCGTCGACGGCGGTGGTCGCGTCCACCCCGGACCTCCAGGGGGCGTTCTTCGAGCCGGCCGCCGACAAGGACTACCGCCACCCGACGCACTACTCCGTGCCGGACGGGGTGGAGCACCTGTGACCACGCTGCCGCGCCCGCGCGCGACGTCCTCCTTCCTGCTCGGCCTGGCCGACGACGCCCTGGTGACCGCCCAGCGACTCGGCTGGTGGGTCAGCCGCGCGCCGGAGCTCGAGGAGGACGTCGCCCTCGCCAACATCGGGCTCGACCAGCTCGGCCAGGCCCGTGGGCTGCTCACCGTCGTCGCGGACCTCGAGGGTGCCGGCCGCACCGAGGACGACCTGGCCTACCTCCGCGACCCCGAGGAGTTCCGCAACGTCGTGCTCGTCGAGCGGCCGCAGGCCGACTTCGCCGTCTGCGTGGTGCGGATGCTGCTGCTCGCCGCCTGGCAGCACGAGGTGTACGCCGCGCTGGCGGCGCGGGAGGGCCCGGCGCGGGGAGTCGCGGGCAAGGCGGTGAAGGAGGTGGCCTACCACCTCGACCACGGCCGACACTGGGTGCTCCGTCTCGGGGACGGCACCGACCTCTCCCACGACCGTGCCCAGTCCGCGCTCGACGCCGAGTGGCCGCACCTGCCCGAGCTGCTCGCCGCGGACCCGGCAGCCCCGGTCGACCCGGCCGGCCTCCACGAGGCGGTGCTCGGCCACGTGGTGCCCGTGCTGACCGCGGCGACCCTCGTCGTGCCCGAGCTCGGCGCTCCTCCCGCCGACGGCGGAGGCCGCGCCGGGCGGCACACCGCCCACCTGGCCGAGCTGCTCGCCGAGATGCAGCAGGTCGCCCGCGCCCACCCGGGAGCCTCCTGGTGAGCCACACGCTGCTGCCCGCCTGGGACATCGCCGCGGCGGTCCCCGACCCCGAGCTCCCGGTCGTCACCATCGGCGACCTCGGGATCCTGCGCGACGTCACCGAGAACGACACCGGCTGCGTGCACGTGCAGATCACCCCGACCTACTCCGGCTGCCCGGCGGTCGAGACCATCCGCGAGGACCTCGTCGAGCGGCTCAGCTGCGCCGGCTACCGCCGGGTCGACGTCGAGACGGTGCTGTGGCCCTCGTGGACGACCGACTGGATCACCCCACAGGGCCGCGCCCGCCTGGCGGCCTCGGGCATCGCCCCGCCGGCGCCGGTCGCCGCCGGGCCGGTCGACCTCGTGCTCGCCGTCCGCTGTCCCCGCTGCGGCAGCCACGAGACGCGCGAGCTCAGCCGCTTCGGCTCGACCGCGTGCAAGGCACTGCGCGTCTGCCGCACCTGCGCCGAGCCGTTCGACCACGTCAAGCCGATCTGAGGGGTCGCACGTGCCGTTCCACGCGCTCGAGGTCGCCGAGGTCGAGGAGCTGACCGACGAGGCCGTCGCGATCACCTTCCGCGTGCCGCCCGAGCTCGCCACGGCGTACGCCGCGAGACCGGGCCAGCACGTCTCGGTGCGGGCCGGCACCGACGAGACCCGGCGCTCCTACTCGCTGTGCTCGCCGGGCCCGGCCGGCTCCCTCCGGATCGGGGTCAAGCGGCTGCCGGGAGGGGCGTTCAGCGACGGGGTCGTCCCGCGGCTGCGGGCCGGCGACCGGCTGGAGGTGATGACGCCGTCGGGACGCTTCACCCCGACCATCGAGGCCACCGCGCACCGGCGCTACGGAGCGGTCGCCGCCGGATCGGGCATCACGCCGGTCCTGCCGATCGTCGAGGCGCTGCTGGAGGGCGAGCGGCACGCGCGGGTGACGCTGGTCCGCGCCGACCGGACCCTGCGGTCGGTCATGTTCCTCGACGAGGTGCACGACCTCAAGGACCGCTTCCCCGAGCGGCTGCAGCTCGTGCACGTGCTCTCGCGTGAGGAGCAGGACGTCGAGCTGCTGTCGGGCCGGCTGGACGCCGCGCGGATGACCCGGCTGGTCGAGGTGCTCGGACTGCAGGGGACCGACGAGTGGTTCGTCTGCGGGCCGCAGCCCCTGGTGGCCGAGCTGCAGCCGGTGCTGCCCGGCCGGGTGCACACCGAGCTCTTCCACGCCGAGCCCGCGCCGCGGTCCGCCGTGGTCGCGCCGGCCGTGCCCGGCGCCGCGCGGGTCGTCGTGCGCCGCGACGGGCGCAGCACGGCGATCGACCTGCGCCCGGACGGGCCGCCCGTCCTCGAGGCCGCGCTGGGGGCGCGGTCCGACCTGCCCTGGGCCTGTCGCGGCGGGGTGTGCGGCACCTGCCGCGCCCGCCTCGTCGAGGGGAGCGTCGCGATGGACACCGCCTGGGCGCTGGAGCCCGACGAGGTGGCCGCCGGGCACGTGCTGACCTGCCAGGCGCACCCGACCTCCGAGCGAGTGGTGCTCGACTTCGACGGGTGAATGGGGCTGGGTACCGTCGCGGCATGGAGATTCGCAACCTCGGAGCGAGCGGCCTGAAGATATCGGCCATCTCGTACGGAAACTGGCTCACCCACGGATCCCAGGTCGAGGAGGACGCCGCGCTGGCCTGCGTGCGTCAAGCCCTCGACGAGGGGATCACCACCTTCGACACCGCCGACGTGTACGCCAACACCGCGGCCGAGACCGTGCTCGGCAAGGCACTGGCCGGCGAGCGGCGCGAGGGCCTGGAGATCTTCACCAAGGTCTACTGGCCCACCGGCCCGGGCAAGCACAACGACCACGGCCTGTCGCGCAAGCACATCATGGAGTCGATCAACGGCTCACTGCAGCGGCTCGGCACCGACTACGTCGACCTCTACCAGGCGCACCGCTACGACTACGAGACCCCGCTCGAGGAGACGATGGAGGCCTTCGCCGACGTCGTCCACTCGGGCAAGGCGCTCTACATCGGCGTCTCGGAGTGGCGCGCGGAGGAGATCCGCGCCGCCCACGCGCTGGCCCGCGAGCTGCGGATCCCGCTGGTCTCCAGCCAGCCGCAGTACTCCATGCTCTGGCGCGTCATCGAGGCCGAGGTGGTCCCGACGTGCGAGGAGCTGGGGATCGGCCAGATCGTCTGGTCCCCGATCGCCCAGGGCGTGCTGACCGGCAAGTACCAGCCGGGCCAGGCCCCGCCGGAGGGGTCGCGCGCCACCGACAGCAAGGGCGGGGCCGACATGATCGGCCGCTGGATGCAGGACGACGTGCTCACCCGGGTCCAGCAGCTGCGCCCGATCGCCGAGGACGCCGGTCTGTCGATGTCGCAGCTGGCCGTGGCCTGGGTGCTGCAGAACGACAACGTCTCCTCGGCGATCATCGGGGCCAGCCGTCCCGAGCAGGTCACCGAGAACGTCAAGGCCGCCGGGGTCTCCCTCGACGACGCGGTGCTCAAGGCGATCGACGAGGTCCTCGACCCGGTCGTCGAGCGCGACCCCGCCAAGACGCAGTCGCCGGCCAGTCGACCCTCCTGAGGGTCGCTCGCCCGGACGCCCGTCGGGCCGGTCGCGAGACCGGCCCGACGGGCGAGGGTCAGCGGTACTGGTCGGGCAGCTGCTGCCCGATCTTGACCTGGGCCTTGGGCAGCCGCATGAACTTCATCTGCATCGCGCGAGTGACGGCGTAGTACGTCGTGCCCTTGGTGCTCTCCTCGGGGAACCGGCGGGCGAGCTCGCGGCGCAGGCGGAAGCGCAGGAAGACCATGTCGAGCACCACCAGCAGCACGGTGCCGAACAGGATGGTGTTGCCGATCCCGGCCAGCCGGGTGTTCCCGGAGTAGCCGAGCACCATGGTGAGGATCAGCAGCGGGATCATCAGCTCGATGATCGAGAACCGGGTGTCGACGAAGTCGCGCACGAAGCGGCGCACCGGCCCGCGGTCGCGCGGCAGGTAGTAGCGCTCGTCACCGGCCTTCATCGCGGCGCGCACCTTCTGGCTGGACTCCGCACGGGCGCTGCGCTGGGCGCGGGCCATCTCCTTGCGGGTGCGCGGGGTCTTGGCGCGAGCCCGCGCGGCGGCCTCGGCCTCCTTGCGCGAGGGCGTGGGACGGCCCTTGCCGCCGACCTTGGTCGGGACGGGCTCGGGGGAGACGACGGTCTCTGGCTTGCTGCGACGGAACACGGAGGCCTTCTGCGTATGACGGACGGTGCTGGCCAGCCTACCGGCGCCTCGCCGCCGGTTGCCGTCGAGCCGTAGGGTGAGGTCCACACCGCAGGTCGTCTTGGAAGGGCCGTACCCGATGAGCTTGATGAAGCGCCTCAGCATGATCTTCCGCTCGAAGGCCAACAAGGCCCTCGACCGCGCGGAGGACCCGCGCGAGACGCTGGACTACAGCTACCAGCGTCAGCTCGACCTGCTCTCCAAGGTGCGCCGCGGCGTGGCGGACGTGGCGACGAGCCGCAAGCGCGTCGAGCTGCAGGTCAACCAGCTCGAGGCGCAGGCCGCCAAGCTGCAGGCCCAGGCCCAGAAGGCGATCGACATGGGCCGCGAGGACCTCGCCCGCGAGGCGCTGACCCGCAAGTCGGCGCTCTCGGGCCAGATCAACGACCTGCGCACCCAGCAGGCGCAGCTCCAGGGCGAGGAGGAGAAGCTCACCCTCGCCCAGCAGCGGCTGCAGGCCAAGGTGGAGTCCTTCCGCACCCGCAAGGAGACGATCAAGGCGACGTACACCGCCGCCGAGGCCCAGACCCGCATCAACGAGGCGATGTCCGGCATCGGCGACGAGATGGGCGACGTGGGTGCGGCCATCGAGCGTGCCGAGGACAAGACCGCGCAGATGCAGGCCCGCGCCGGCGCCATCGACGAGCTGATCGCCTCCGGCGCGCTGGACGACGCAAGCTCGCTCAACCGCGGCGACGACATCGCCCGCGAGCTCGAGGCGATGAGCTCCCAGTCCGACGTCGAGGCCGAGCTGGCCCGGATGAAGGGCCTCGACGCCCCGGCCGCGCCGGACGCGATCGAGGCCGGCGGCTCTACCAGCGACGACATCCTCGTGGCGGAGCCGGAGAAGGTGGAGCGCCCCCGCGAGGAGGGCTGACCGCCGTCGCCGACCGCGGGTCCGGTCCGCCGGACCCGCTCAGGCTGCTCTTGGGGTGGCACGCGAGACTGGGGCCATGGCCAAGTCGCGGTTCGTGGGTGATCCCGGGCTGACCGCCCGGATGACCCTGGTGATGTTCCTGCTGGGCGGCCTTTTCGTCGCCCTCATCGTGGGGCTGATGTACGCCTTCAGCAGCTCCCCGGGCATCGCCCTGCTCATCGGCGTCGCCGGCCTCGGCATCGCCTGGTACCAGTGGTGGTCCTCCGACTCGGTGGCGATGCGCGCGATGCGTGCTCGCGAGGTGACCCCGGCCGAGGCCCCCGAGCTGCACGGCATGATCGACCGGCTCTGCGCGCTCGCCGACATGCCCAAGCCGCGGGTGGGCATCGCCGACATGGCCATCCCGAACGCCTTCGCCACCGGACGGTCGCCGAACCGCTCCGTCGTCTGCGTCACGACCGGGATCCTGGGCACGCTGACCGCCGAGGAGCTCGAGGGCGTCCTGGCCCACGAGCTGTCCCACGTGGCGCACCGCGACGTCCTCGTGATGACCGTGGCGTCCTCCGCCGGGATCGTCGCCGGCATGCTCACCCAGGGGGCGCAGTACGGCGCGATGTTCGGCGGCAACCGTCGCGACAACAACAACGGCCTGCCGGTCTGGCTGCTCGTGCTGGTGATCAGCATGGTCACCTACGCCATCAGCTTCCTGCTGCTCAAGGTGCTCTCCCGCTACCGCGAGCTGTCGGCCGACCGGGCCGGCGCCTACCTCACCATGAAGCCGCACGCCCTCGCCTCGGCGCTGCAGAAGATCACCGGCGAGATGAACACCATCCCGCAGCGCGACCTGCGCGCCTCCCAGTCGATGAACGCCTTCTTCATCGCCCCCGCGGTCAAGGGCATCTCCCTGCGCACGCTCACCTCGACCCACCCCTCGCTCGAGCAGCGGCTCGAGCAGCTGGCCGAGATCCAGTCCGAGCTCGGCCGGCCGGGCGCCTGATGGGCTTCCTCGACTCGATCCTCGGGCGGTCGAAGCCGAAGCAGGCGAACCTCGACGCCCTGTTCATGGTGCCCAGCGCCGCGATCACCCTGCAGACGACCCTCGGCCTGGTGCCGACCGGCGACGGCTCGGTCTGCTACCGAGCCGCGGCCGGTGCCGGCTTCAGCCAGACCCAGGGCGACGTGCTCGCGCTGCTGCGCGACGCCGCGGACGCGCCCGCGGTCGAGGTCACCAGCGACTCCTTCGGCTTCACCTGGCTGCAGGTCCACCGGGACGCGTCGGAGACGAGCGGGCTGTGCACCGACCTGCACGCGGTCAACACGGGCCTGGAGGCCGAGGGCTTCGGGCCCGCGCTGCTGTGCTCGCTGGTCCCCTTCGCCGACGCGAGCGGTCGCCGGGTGGGCCTGGTCTACCTCTACAAGCAGGGCACCTTCTACCCGTTCGCGCCCCAGCCGGGTCGCGCGCAGCAGCGCGACAACCTGCTGGAGATCCAGGTCCGTGACGTGCTGGCGGCCGAGCTGCCGGTGGAGCGGGACATGTCGCGGTGGCTGGCCATCTGGGGCGCGCCCGGCCTCTGACCGACGTGACGTCCACGACGTCGCGGGCGCGTCACCCGGGGGCGCCTCGGTCGTTCACCAGGGAGCGGCCGGGTCCGGGAGCAGCGCCGTACGATCTCACCCACCCCCCGAGCCTGTAGGAGCCGCGCGTGTCCGTCACGCACGAGACCGACGATGTCCGCGTCGCCCAGATCGGCGAGTACCAGATCATCACGCGGCCACCCCGCAAGGACCTGGTCGCACTCGTCGAGATCGCGGCGCAGGTCGCCCGCGTGCCGCTGGCGACCATCAACCTGATCACCGACACCCACCAGCACCAGATCGCCACGTCGGGCTTCGACGCCTCGGTCTGCGCCCGCGAGGACTCGATGTGCAACCTGGTGCTGCACGACCCCGAGCCGGTGGTGGTCGAGGACGCCAGCCTGGACCCGCGGTTCGCCGACAACCCCTTCGTCACCGGGCAGATCGGCGACGTCCGCTTCTACGCCACCCACCAGCTGCGCACGCCCAAGGGCGTCGTCATCGGCACGCTGTGCGTCTTCGACACCGAGCCCCGGACGATCACCGCCGAGCAGGAGCAGGCGCTGCGTGCCCTCGCCGACCGGGTCGTGGACCTGCTCGAGCTCGAGCTGCGCACCCGCGAGCTGAGTGCGTCGGTCGGCCGCCTCGAGGAGGTCCAGGCCGAGCTCAAGCGGTCCAACGAGCAGCTCGCGGCGTTCGCCGGCCAGGTCAGCCACGACCTGCGCAACCCGCTGACCGCGGTGTCGATGGCGCTGCGGATGCTCTCCGACGAGCTCGCGGAGCGCGACGTGCAGCGCGAGTCCGGCCTCCAGTACCTCCTGGCCCGGGCCATCAGCGGTTCGAGCCGGATGCAGTCGCTCATCGACGACCTCCTGGCCTTCGCGCGCCTCGGCGGTGAGCTGCAGCGCCGTCCGGTCGACCTCGCGGTCGTCATGCGCGAGGTGACCGAGGACCTGAGCGCCGCGCTCGAGGGCGCGACCCTCGAGGTCGAGGACCTGCCGGTCGTCACCGGCGACGCGGTGCAGCTGCGCGCGGTGCTGCAGAACCTGGTGGCCAACGCCGCGAAGTTCACGCGGCCGGGGGAGAAGGCCCACGTGTCGGTCTGCTCGCACCGCCGGGGGGACTCGTGGCGGATCGAGGTGGTCGACCGCGGCATCGGCGTGCCCGCCGGTCAGCGCCTGCGGGTCTTCCAGCCGCTGGCCCGGGTCGACGACTCCGTCGAGGGCTCCGGGATCGGGCTGACCACCTGCCGGCGCATCGTCGAGGCGCACGGCGGCCGGATCGGGCTCGAGGAGTCGCCGTACGGCGGCACCACGGCGTGGTTCGAGCTGCCCGCCTGATCAGTCCTTCTGGGTGCGTCCGGGGAGCGCGAGCATCCGCTCGAGGGCGACCAGCGCCCACTTCTCGGTCTCGGGGTCGACGGTGATCTGGTTGACGACGTTGCCGGCGACCAGGTTCTCCAGCGCCCACACGAAGTGCGGCAGGTCGATCCGGTTCATCGTCGAGCAGTAGCAGACCGTCTTGTCGAGGAAGACGATGTTCTTGTCCGGGTGGGCCTCGGCGAGCCGCTTGACCAGGTTCAGCTCCGTGCCGATGGCCCAGCTCGAGCCGGACGGAGCGGCCTCGATCGTCTTGATGATGAACTCCGTGGACCCGACGAGGTCGGCCTTGAGCACCACCTCGTGCTGGCACTCGGGGTGCACCAGGATGTTGACGTCCGGGATGGTCGCCCGCAGCTCGTCGACGACGGCGGGGGAGAAGCGGCCGTGCACCGAGCAGTGGCCCTTCCACAGGATCATCCGCGCGTCGCGCAGCTGCTCGGCGGTGAGGCCGCCGTTCGGGCGCAGCGGGTTCCACACCACGCAGTCCTCGAGGGTCAGGCCCATCTTCTGCACGGCGGTGTTGCGACCCAGGTGCTGGTCGGGCAGGAACAGGATCTTGGCGTCCGACTTCTGCTCGAAGGCCCACTCCAGCGCCACCTCGGCGTTGCTGGAGGTGCACACGACGCCGCCGTTGCGGCCGCAGAAGGCCTTGATGTCGGCACTGGAGTTCATGTACGTCACCGGGACGACCGAGTCGACGACGCCGGCGTCGGCGAGGGCGTCCCAGGCGTCCTCGACCTGGGCGAGCCGCGCCATGTCGGCCATCGAGCAGCCGGCCGCGAGGTCGGGCAGGACGACCTTCTGGTCGGGTCCGGTGAGGATGTCGGCCGACTCGGCCATGAAGTGCACGCCGCAGAAGACGATGTACTCCGCCTCCGGACGCGCCGCGGCGTCCCGGGCCAGCTTGAAGGAGTCGCCGGTGACGTCGGCGAAGGCGATGACCTCGTCACGCTGGTAGTGGTGGCCCAGCACGAACACCCTGTCGCCCAGGGCCTCCTTGGCCGCCCGGGCCCGCGCCACCAGGTCGGGGTCGGAGGGGGCGGGCAGGTCGCCCGGGCAGTCCACGCCGCGCTCCGAGACGCGGTCGGTGCCACGACCGAGCGGGAGCAGGGGGAGGTCGACGGTCGTCATGGTGGGGATCCTATTCGCGGGGCCTCCGCTGCGCTCACAGAAGCGCGCCCGAGTGGACGTACGGCGCCGGCGGCCGCATCCCGCGCAGCCCCAGGTAGCCGTCCTGGTGGAGCTCCAGGCCTGCGGCGAACCCGACATCGAGCGCCCACTGGTTGACGCCGGTGACGTGTGCGACGCCGACCGGGCCCGGTACCTCCGCGAGCGCGGCCCAGAGCAGGCGGCTCGCCGTGCGGCGGTCGGAGGCGGCGAGGAGGGCCGGGCCGCGCTCGTCGAGGTAGGCGTAGCCGCGCCCGGTCGAGGTGTCGGAGACCAGCAGCCTCCAGGTGCGCAGCATCAGCTCGTGGTCCGGTCCGTGGCCGGCCCCGCGGGCCAGCCGGTCGAGGGAGTCCATCAGGTCGACGTCGCCGGCGGAGCCGTCGCGCACCTTGTCCACGACGGGGACCGCACTGCGGTCGACGGTGCCGGAGAGCCGCATCTGCGGGTGCAGCTCGAAGCCGGCGCGGTGGTAGAGCCGCACCGCCCGGGCGTCCACCGAGGAGGACAGCATGCCGCGCAGGCAGGCCCGCCCGTGGTCGAGCGCCGCGGCGAGGAGCGGGCGGCCGATGCCCCGGCCCTGGTGGCCCGGCAGCACGGCGTACGTCGCCAGGCACCACAGCGTCTCGCGCCGCAACGACGTGGCGATGCCGACCACGCCGGAGGCGTCCTCGGCGACCCAGCACCCGCCGGGGTCGGTGCGCACCAGGTGGCGCGTGCGCTCGATCCAGGTCGCCCGGTGGGCGGCGGTGCGGCGCGCGGGCTCCGGACCGCTCACGCGACGCACGCGCGTGTCGAGCTCGAAGAAGCCCTCGTCGCTCACCCGCTCCGCGCCCTCGACGTCGTCCGCGGTCATCGGCCGGATGATCAGGTCGCCCACGCAGCGACCCTAGGCGCGGCCCGGGGGCGCGTCGGACAGGGTCGTGTCGGACAGGATGGCCGCATGCGCATCCTGGTGGCCCCGGACAAGTTCGCGGGCACGCTCACCGCCGTCGAGGCGGCCGACTCGATCGCGGCCGGTTGGCGGCGGCAGGCACCGCTCGACGAGCTCGACCTGTGCCCGATGGCCGACGGCGGACCCGGGTTCGTGGACGTGCTGCACGCCGCCCTCGGCGGCGACCTGCTCGCGGCCACGGTGCGCGGGCCGCTCGGCGAGCCCGTCCCCGCGACGCTGCTGATGGCCGGTGCCACGGCGTACGTCGAGAGCGCGCAGGCGTGCGGGCTGCACCTCACGGGCGGGGAGCGGGCCGAGGAGGCGTCGACGTACGGCGTGGGCGAGCTCGTCGCCGCGGCCGTGGCCGCCGGTGCGGAGGAGGTCGTCGTCGGCCTCGGCGGCAGCGGGACCAACGACGGGGGAGCCGGGCTGCTCGCCGCGCTCGGGGCGTCTGCGGACCGCCCCCTGGACGCCGGGGCGGCCGGTCTGGCCGGGATCACCGGCGTCGCGCTGCCCGACCTTCCGGTGCGGCTGGTGGCCGCCACGGACGTCGACAGCCCGCTGACCGGGCTGTTCGGCGCGACCAAGACCTTCGGACCCCAGAAGGGCATCCCCGAGGAGCGGCTGCCCGCCCTCGACGGGGTGCTCGAGGAGCTGGCCGTCGCCGTCGACCGACGCACGTCGCTGGAGAAGGGCGCGGGGGCCGCCGGCGGCCTCGGCTTCGCCCTCCTCGCCCTGGGAGCCCGGCGGGCTCCGGGCATCGAGCTGGTCGCGGACGCCGTCGGGCTGGCCCGGCGCGCGCGGGCGGCCGACCTCGTGGTGACCGGGGAGGGGGCGTTCGACTTCTCCAGCCGCTCGGGCAAGGTGCCGTACGGCGTCGCCGCGACCGCCGGCGAGGCGCTGCGCCCGTGCGTGGCCCTGGCCGGCCAGGTGCTCGTCGGGGCGCGCGAGATGCGCGCGCTCGGCGTGGAGTCGGCGTACTCGCTGGTGGACCTGGTGGGCGAGCAGCGGGCCTTCGCCGACCCCGCCGGCTCGCTCGCCGACCTCGCCGCCCGGGTCGCCCGGACGTGGTCCAGGGAATAACCGTCCGTGTGCGACGATTGATCCGTTCGACACGCAGCACCGTCCCCGCTATCCCTTGGGAGCAACGACATGACCGAGCAGGTGGACACCCCCACTGAGCGCCGCACCGACCAGATCAACCTGAGCGAGGTCGCGGCCACGAAGGTGAAGACCCTCCTCGAGCAGGAGGGCCGCGACGACCTCGCGCTGCGCATCTCCGTGCAGCCCGGTGGCTGCTCGGGCCTGCGCTACCAGCTCTTCTTCGACGAGCGCACCCTCGACGGTGACGTCACCACCGACTTCGACGGCGTGACCGTCGTGGTCGACCGGATGAGCGTCCCCTACCTCAACGGCGCGATGATCGACTTCGTCGACAGCATCGAGAAGCAGGGCTTCACGATCGACAACCCGAACGCGACCGGCTCCTGCGCCTGTGGAGACTCTTTCCACTGATCGAGGACGCGCCAGCGGACTCGATCGCTGGTGGTCGAGCGAGCCGCGCGGCTGAGGAACGAAGCCGCGACCGGCGTGTCGAGACCCGGTGAGGTGCCCGCCCAGGGTGCGACCGCAGCACGACGAGAGAAGGGCCCCCGCCAGCAGGCGGGGGCCCTTCTTCGTGTTCGCCGCGCAGAAGGCCTGCGCGGCCCCGCTCAGTCCAGGTGCAGGTGCAGCGCGTTCGCGAGCCGCTGGGCGGCCTCGTCGACGCGGATGTCGCGCTTGGCGACCTCGCGCGGGAACTCGTCGAAGTGGATGCTCGGCACGGGGCCGACCGCGGCGCGGGCGGCCCGGGCGAGCGGCAGGTGCGCGCCGGTCGCCAGGCAGTCGGCGTGCATCTCCTGGAGCGTGGCGGCGTCGTCGTACGCGCGGCGCGGGGAGGGGGCGGGAGTCGTCATGCTCGCGACGCTAGGGGCTACCGCGGGGTAGTCCTACGAGTACCGCTCGGTAGTGTTCCGTGTCATGCCTTCACCTCGGCCGCTGCTCATCGCCGGCTCGATCGCCACGGACCACCTGATGACCTTCCAGGGGAAGTTCGAGGACTCCCTCGTGGTCGAGCAGCTGCACAAGCTGTCGGTCTCGTTCCTGGTCGACGACCTGGAGATCCGGCGTGGCGGCGTGGCCCCGAACATGTGCTTCGGCCTGGGGCGGCTCGGCCTGCGCCCGGTGCTGGTCGGCGCGGCCGGCGAGGACTTCGGTGACTACCGCTCGTGGCTGGAGCGCCACGGGGTGGACTGCTCCCACGTGCGGATCTCCGACTCCAAGCACACCGCGCGGTTCGTGTGCACCACCGACACCACCATGGCTCAGTTTGCGTCGTTCTACCCCGGCGCGATGGCCGAGGCCCGGCTCATCGAGCTCGCCCCCATCGTGGCCGTGGTGGGAGAGCCCGAGTACGTCCTGATCGGTGCCGACGACCCCGACGGCATGCTGCGCCACACCGACGAGTGCCGCCAGCGGGGCTACCGGTTCATCGCCGACCCCAGCCAGCAGCTCGCCTTCGGCGAGGGCGACCTCATCCGCCGCCTCGTCGACGGGGCCGCCCTGCTCTTCTCCAACGAGTACGAGTCGCACCTGATCGAGCAGAAGACCGGCTGGTCGGCCGCGGAGGTCCTCGACCGCGTCGGCGTCCAGGTGACCACCCTGGGCGCGGACGGCGTGCGGGTGCACCGCAAGGGGGAGCCCGACATCGTGCTGCCCGCGGTGCAGGACGTGAAGGCGGTGGAGCCGACCGGTGTCGGCGACGCCTTCCGCGCGGGCTTCCTCGCCGCGCTGAGCTGGGAGGTCGGCCTCGAGCGGGCCGCGCAGGTCGGCTGCGTGCTCGCGGCGTACGTCGTGGAGACGGTCGGCACGCAGGAGTACTCCTTCACCGGCGAGCAGTTCCTCGCGCGGCTCGAGCAGGCGTACGGCGCCGACGCGGCCGCCGACGTCCGCCCGCACCTGTCCTGACCGCACCTGTCCTGACCGCACCTGTCCTGACCGCACCTGTCCTGACCGCACCGGCTCAGCCGGTGCGGCGGACCAGGTAGCGCGGGGCGCCGTCGTCGGCGGTGTCCTCGCCGACGTACTCCTGCCCGCGCATGCGGCACCACGCCGGGACGTCGGTCCGGGCGGCGACGTCGGTCGCGACGACCCCCAGGACCTCTCCCACGGCCACCTCGGCCACGCGGCGGCCGAGGTGGATGATCGGCAGCGGGCAGAGCAGGCCGCGGCAGTCCAGCTCCAGCGCGACCGCGGGGGAGCCCGGCGCCCCCGTCACAGCCCCACCTCGGACCGGATCCCCGCGACCACCTCGGGCAGTGCGGCGAGGAAGCCCTCGACCTCCGCCTCGGTGGTCCCGCGGGCCAGGGAGACCCGCACGTTGCCGTGGGTGAGCGCCCCCATCGCCGCGAGCACGTGGCTGGGCTCGAGGGTCGAGGCGGTGCACGCCGACCCGCTCGCGACGCCGTGACCGCGCCGGTCGAGGCCGTCGACCAGCGCCTCGCCGTCGACGTAGAGGCAGGAGAAGGTCACGAGGTGGGGGAGCCGGTCGCGGGGGTCGCCGACCACCTCGGTGTCGGGGACCGCCGCCACCGCGGCCCGGACCCGGTCGACCAGGGCGGCCTGGCGCCGGCCGACCTCCTCGCGCTCCGCCACGACGGCCTGCAGGGCCGCGGCGGCGGCCAGGGCCGCCGGGACGTTCTCGAAGCCCGTGCTCCGCTCGTCGACCCGGTCGTCGCCGGGGAACGGGTTGCGCCAGCGTGCCCCCTTGCGGACGAGGAGGAGCCCGACCCCGGCCGGGCCGCCCCACTTGTGCGCCGAGGCGGCCGCGGCGTCCCAGCCGGCCGCGAGGGGCAGGCGACCGGTGGAGGCGCAGGCGTCGACGAACAGCGGCACGCCGGTGCCGGCGAGCGCGGCCGCCACCTCGGCCACGGGCTGGACGGTCCCGACCTCGTGGTTGGCCGCCTGGACGGCCGCGACGGCCACGCCGTCCGCCGACGCGGCGCGCCGGACGTCGGCGGGGTCGACCCGTCCGAGCCGGTCGACGCCGACGGCCACGTGGTCCCCGGGGACCCACGCGGCCGCGTGCAGCACCGCGGAGTGCTCGACCGCGCTGTGCACCACCGCGTCGCCGTGCCGCGCCCGCCCGGCGCGCAGCCCGAGGAGCCCGCGGTGCACCGCGTCGGTGCCCGAGGAGGTGAACGTGACCTCGTCGGGGCGGACCTCCAGGCACTCGGCGACGACCTCGCGGGCGTTGTCCAGCAGCAGTCGCGAGGTGCGTGCGGCGCGGTGCCGCCGACGGGGGTCGGCGTACCCCTGGTCGAGCGCGGCGAGGAGCGTCTCCCGCGCCGCCGGGTGCAGGGGCTCGGCGGACGCCGCGTCGAGGTAGCCGCCCGCTCCGGTCCCCGAGGACGTCGCGGGTCGGGAGCCAGGGGTCACAGCCCGAACATAGACGACCCCCGGGGTCCTCCCAGCGACTGGTTGAAGTAGTCTTCGACCTACTCGTGACCACCCAAGAGGAAGGCTCGTTCGTGGGTCTGCAACTCCCCCCGCGAGGGGTCGGGAAGGCCGGGCGCGGGCGCCGGGCGCCCCTGCTCGCCGCCGTTCTCGGCGTCGCCGTCGTGCTGCTCGCCGGGTGCTCCTCGGAGAACCGTGACGACTGGAAGAACCTGGCCATGCCCTCGCCGGCCACGGAGCAGGGTGAGCACACCCTCGCGCTGTGGCAGGGCGCCTGGGTAGCCGCCCTCCTGACCGGTGTCGTCGTCTGGGCCCTGATCTTCTGGGTCGTGTGGCGCTACCGCCGCCGCAGCGACGACGAGATCCCGATCCAGACGCGCTACAACCTGCCGCTGGAGATCTTCTACACCGTCGCGCCGATCATCATGGTGATCGTGTTCTTCTCGCACACGGTGCGGGTGCAGAACGTCGTCCTCGACGACCCGACGCCGGACAACACCGTCGAGGTCGTCGGCCAGCAGTGGTCGTGGACGTTCAACTACGGCCTGGGCGAGCAGGACCCGGCCGCGAACGACGAGGTGACCGACGACGAGTACGCCTACGACGAGTACGCCTACACGGCCGGCACGGCCTCGGACATGCCGACGCTCGTGCTGCCCGTCGACCAGACCACGCGCTTCAACCTGTACTCGCCCGACGTCATCCACGACTTCGGTGTGCCCGCGTTCCTCATGAAGATGGACGTGATCCCCGGTCGGGTGAACCACTACCAGGTCACCCCCACCGAGATCGGCGAGTACTCCGGCAAGTGCTACGAGCTCTGCGGTGTCTACCACTCGCGGATGCTGTTCAACGTCCAGGTGGTGAGCCAGGAGGACTACGCCGCGTACCTCGAGGACCTCGAGGCGTCCGGCAACACCAGTGACGGCCCGCTGATCGGCGGCGAGAACGCCGACAGCCAGGTCGGCCTCACCACCGAGGGCGACGAGTACGGCGAGGGAGACGCAGAATGACCGCCACAGCAGCACGCACGGCCGACATGACGGTCGCGCGGAAGCCCCTGGGGCAGCAGCTGGTCCGGATCATGACCACGACGGACCACAAGCTGATCGGCAAGCTGTACCTCGGCACGTCGTTCTTCTGGTTCATCGTCGGCGGCCTGATGGCGCTGCTGATCCGTTCCGAGCTCGCCTTCCCGGGCCAGCAGGTCGTGAACGACGAGCTGTACAACCAGCTCTTCACCATGCACGGCACGATCATGCTGCTGCTCTTCGCGACGCCGCTGTTCTTCGGCTTCGCCAACGTGATCATGCCGATCCAGATCGGCTCGCCCGACGTGGCGTTCCCCCGCCTGAACATGTTCAGCTACTGGCTGTTCCTGTTCGGCGGACTGATCGCCGCCTCCGGCTTCCTCACCCCGCAGGGCGCGGCCGACTTCGGCTGGTACGCCTACACCCCGCTGAGCGACGCGGTCCGCTCGCCCAGCGTCGGCGGCGACCTGTGGATCATGGGCCTCTACCTGGCCGGTCTGGGCACGATCCTGGGTGCGGTCAACTTCATCACCACGATCATCTCGATGCGTGCGCCGGGCATGACCATGTTCCGGATGCCGCTGTTCACCTGGAACACGCTGATCACCAGCCTGCTGGTGCTCATCGCCTTCCCGATCCTGGCCGGCGCGCTGCTGATGCTGGAGGCCGACCGACAGCTCGGCGCCCACGTCTTCGACCCGTCACACGGCGGATCGATCCTGTGGCAGCACCTGTTCTGGTTCTTCGGCCACCCCGAGGTCTACATCATCGCGCTGCCGTTCTTCGGCATCGTGACCGAGATCCTGCCGGTCTTCAGCCGCAAGCCGATCTTCGGCTACGTCGGCCTGGTCGGCGCGACCCTGGCGATCGCGATCCTCTCGGTCGCGGTGTGGGCGCACCACATGTTCGTCACCGGGGCGATCGACCTGCCGTTCTTCTCCGGCATGACGTTCCTGATCGCGGTGCCGACCGGCGTGAAGTTCTTCAACTGGATCGGCACGATGTGGGGCGGGTCGGTGTCCCTGGACACCCCGATGCTGTGGAGCTTCGGCTTCCTCATCACCTTCCTCTTCGGTGGCCTCACCGGCATCATCCTGGCCAGCCCGCCGCTGGACTTCCACGTCACCGACTCCTACTTCGTGGTCGCGCACTTCCACTACGTCGTCTTCGGCACCGTGGTGTTCGCGATGTTCGCCGGCTTCTACTTCTGGTGGCCGAAGATGACCGGCCGGATGCTCGACGAGCGCCTGGGCAAGGTCCACTTCTGGCTGCTCTTCGTCGGCTTCCACACCACGTTCCTCGTCCAGCACTGGCTGGGTGTGGAGGGCATGCCGCGCCGGTACGCCGACTACCTGCCCGAGGACGGCTTCACCGCCCTCAACCAGGTCTCGACGATCGGTTCGTTCCTGCTCGCCGCCTCGACGCTGCCGTTCTTCTACAACGTCTACATCTCCGCCCGCGGGCCGAAGGTGCTCGTCGACGACCCGTGGGGCTGGGGCCGCTCGCTGGAGTGGGCCACCAGCTGCCCGCCGCCGCGCCACAACTTCGTCACCATCCCGCGGATCCGCTCGGAGTCGCCGGCGTTCGACCTGCACCACCCCGAGGTCGCGGCGCTGGAGATGGAGCAGAACAAGGCGGCCAGCGAGGGCGGCTTCGCCGACGCTCCTGACATGGAGGGCCGGGCCAGCCTGCTCGACGAGCGCACGCCGAACAACGAGGAGAACGACCGATGAAGTCCGAGGCCTGGATCTTCGCGATCTGCACCGTCTTCCTGGTGCTGGTCACCCCGGCGTACTGGTTCGTCACCTCGGCCAGCGACAACGGCGGCGACTGGACGGGCACCTCGGCGCTCGTCATGACCACCCTGCTGGTGGCGATGGTGACCCTCTACCTGGGCTTCCACGCCCGGAAGATGGACCCGCGTCCCGAGGACCTCAAGGACGCCGAGATCGCCGACGGCGCGGGGGAGCTCGGCTTCTTCCCGCCGTACTCCTGGTGGCCGCTGTGGTGCGCCTCGACCCTCGCGGTGTGCGTGTTCGGCATCGCGACCGGCGCCTGGTGGCTGTTCATCATCGGCGGCGTGCTCGGCGCGGTCGCGCTGAGCGGCTGGATCTTCGAGTACTACCGGGGCGAGCACGCCCACTGAGGCACCGCTGACGCAGCTCCCACGAGACCCCGCGACCCGGACGCAACCCGGGCGCGGGGTTTCGCGTCTCCTCTGTGTCAGCCGTTAACCTCGAGGAGCACGCCGGCCCCGCGCCGGAGCCTTCCCCCCGAACCGCCGTGGAGTCCTGCATGTCCGAGCGTCGTGTCCGACCCAGCCGAGCGCGCGCCCGTCGGGGCGCAGCGGTCGCTGCGACCCTGGCCCTCTCCGCCTCCCTCCTCGCGGCGTGCGACAGCAGCGGGGGAGCGACCGCCGAGGGGCCCGACGGCGCGCAGACCACCGCGGCCGCCGGCGAGAGCGCTCCCGCGGCACGGATCGAGGTCAACGTCCGCGGCGGCGCCCGCGCCGTCCCGGTCGACCGGGTCGTCGAGCTGGACGTCACCGACGGTGAGCTGCGGTCGGTCGCGCTCGCGCCCGCGGGCGGCCCGACCGAGGAGGCCGGACCCGTCGAGGGCGCCATCGCCGAGGACGGCACCACCTGGCGCGCGGACGACCGGCTGGAGCCGGGCACGGACTACCTCCTGCGCGCCCGGGTCGAGGACGCCGCGGGCGCGACCGCGCGGCGCACGGTCCGCTTCCGCACCGCGGACCTGACCCTGGACCAGCAGACCTACCCCTCGGTGGCCCCGCTCGACGGCGAGACCGTCGGCGTCGGCATGCCGGTCATCGTCACCTTCGACGTCCCGGTCACCGACCGCGCCTCCATCGAGAGGCACCTCTCGGTCGACACCAGCCCGGCGCAGCCGGGGACGTGGCACTGGATGAGCGACAACGAGGTGCACTACCGGCCGAAGAAGTACTGGAAGCCCGGCACCGAGGTGAGCGTCGACGTCGACGTCAACAGCGTGCCCGCCGGCGGCGGCATCTACGGCCAGATGAGCCGGACCGTCGACTTCACCGTGGGCGACGCGCACGTCTACCGGGTCGACGCCCAGGCCCACCACATGAAGGTCTTCTCCAACGGCAAGCTCCTGCGCACCATCCCGGTCACGACCGGCAAGCCCGGGTTCACCACCCGCTCGGGCACCAAGGTCATCATCGAGAAGTTCGACGTCAAGCGGATGAACTCCGAGACCGTCGGCATCGCCGCCGGCAGCGCCGAGGCCTACGACATCGACGACGTGCAGTGGGCGATGCGCCTGACGTACTCCGGGGAGTTCATCCACGCGGCGCCGTGGTCGGTCGGCTCGCAGGGCTACGCCAACGTCAGTCACGGCTGCACGGGCCTCAGCACCGCCGACGCCGGCTGGCTCTACGCCATGAGCCGCCGCGGCGATGTCGTCGAGTACGTCGGCACCGACCGGCAGATGACCCTCGACAACGGGTACGGCGACTGGAACGCCTCCTGGGGCGAGTACCGCGCGGGCTCGGCGCTCGGCTGACCCCGGCCCGCTCGCTCCTCAGCCGGTGGCGAGCAGCTCCCGGACCCGTGGCGCGACCTCGGTGCCGTACAGCCCGATGCACTCCATCAGGTGCTCGTGCGGGAGCGGGCCGTGGGAGTACTTGAGGTCGAAGCGGTCGATCCCGAGCGTCCGCACGGTGCCGGCGATCTTCTGCGCCACCGTCTCGGGGGAGCCGACGAAGAGCGCGCCGTGGTCGGCCTCGGCGTCCAGCTGGTCGCGGGTGGCGGGCGGCCAGCCGCGCTCGCGGCCGATCCGGTCCCGGTTGGCCTTGAAGTGCGGGAACAGGCGGTCGCGGGCTTCGGCGTCCGTGGGCGCCACGAAGCCGGGGGAGTGCACCCCGACCGGCAGCCCCGGCTGGCCGAGCTCGTCGAGGGCCCGCCGGTAGAGGTCGACGTACGGCGCGAAGCGGGCCGGCTCGCCGCCGATGATCGCCAGCATGAGCGGCAGGCCGTACCGGGCCGCCCGGACGACGGACTCCGGTGAGCCGCCGACGGCGACCCAGCTGCGCAGCGGCTCGGCGGGCCGCGGCCAGACCTGCGCGTCGACCAGGGGGCGGCGCGTGCTGCCCTCCCAGCTCAGCGGACGGTCCTCGGCGGTGGCCGCCCGGAGGCGTGCGAAGAGGTCCAGCTTCTCGCTGAAGAGCACCTCGTAGTCGGCGAGGTCGAAGCCGAAGAGCGGGAAGGACTCGGTGAAAGAGCCGCGCCCCAGCGTCACCTCCGCCCGGCCGCCGGAGAGCGCGTCGATGGTGGCGAAGCGCTCGAGCACCCGCACCGGGTCGTCCGAGCTGAGCACCGTCACGGCCGAGCCGAGCAGGATCCGCTCGGTGGTGGTGGCCAGGCCGGCCAGCACGATGTCGGGTGCCGAGACGGCGTAGTCGTCGCGGTGGTGCTCACCGACGCCGAACGCGTCGACCCCGACGGCGTCGGCGAGGCGGCCCTGCTCCAGCACGTCACGCACCACCTGCGCCTGGGGGAGGAGGGCACCGTCGGGACCGACGGTGACGTCGCCGAAGGTGTCGAGCCCGAGCTGGATGTCCATGGTGCTCCTGTCGTGCGTGGCGGCGTGGCCGGGAGGTCCCCGGGGAAAGGGCGAGGGCCCCGGCCGCTGGTGCGGTCCGGGGCCCTCGACCCGTGGTGCTGGTGCTCCTGGTGACGCCTCGGCGTCAGTGGTCCCCGCGCAGCGAGTCGCCCTCGACGGCGTGGTGGCCGTCGAACTGGTGACCGTCGGCGGAGACGCCCTCGAGCTCGCCGTGGGCGGAGTGCTCCTCGTCGGCGTGGTGGTGCGCCTCCTCGAGCTCGGCCGCGGTCGGCTTCTGCACGTTGTCGGCGTACCAGAGGGTCTGCAGCTTCGTGCGGAGCCCGCTCAGCCGGCCCTTGGGCGCCGGGACGCCGTTGGGGTCGAAGGAGCTGGTGGTGCCGCCGAGGAGCGCCGGGTCGCGGTCACGAGCCGTGATCGCGTACGCCTTCGCGGTGTCGACCGGCAGGTGCCGCTCGCTGTAGCCGCCCTCCGGCGAGCGCATGATGACGCCCGTCTCGTAGCCGTGCAGCAGCTTCTCGTTGTCCTGGCGCTGGAGCGAGATGCACCAGCGTCGGGTGATGATGAAGGCGATGACGGGTCCGATGAACACCGCAGCACGCATGAAGTACGTGATCTGGTTGATGCTCAGGTGCAGCTTGATCGCGATGATGTCGTTGCCGCCCGCGGCCCAGAAGAGGCCGTAGAGCGTCATCAGCGCGACCATCACCGCGGTGCGGGTCGGGGCGTTGCGCGGGCGCTGGAGCAGGTGGTGCTCCCGCTTGTCACCGGTGATCCACGCCTCCAGGAACGGCAGGAGGAGCAGCACGGTGAACAGCAGGCCCGGCAGCACGATGATCGGCAGGAAGACGTTCCAGGACCAGGTCGTGCCCCAGAAGTGCGACTCCCAGCCCGGCATGATCCGCAGCGCGCCGTCCGGCCAGCCCATGTACCAGTCGGGCTGCGAGCCCGCGGTGACCTTGGTCGGGTCGTAGGGGCCGAACTTCCACACCGGGTTGATCGTCAGCAGACCACCCATGAGGGCGGCGACGCCGAAGACGATGAAGAAGAAGCCGCCGGCCTTCGCGGCGTACACCGGCAGCATCGGGAAGCCCACGACGTTCTGCTCGGTGCGGCCGGGACCAGGCCACTGGGTGTGCTTGTGGTACACGAGCAGCAGCATGTGCGCCGCGATCAGCGCGAGCAGTAGGCCCGGGATCAGCAGGATGTGGATGGTGTAGAGCCGCGGGATGATCGCGTCGCCGGGGAACTCGCCGCCGAAGAGGAAGAACGACATGTAGGTGCCGACCACCGGGATCGACTTCATGAAGCCGTCCGCGGCGCGGACGCCGGTGCCCGAGAGCAGGTCGTCGGGGAGCGAGTAGCCGGTGAAGCCCTCGAGCGTGCCCAGGATCAGCAGCAGGCAGCCGATGACCCAGTTCATCTCGCGGGGCTTGCGGTGCGCGCCGGTGAAGAACACGCGCAGCAGGTGGATCATCATCGAGGCGATGAAGAGCATCGCCGCCCAGTGGTGCATCTGCCGCATGAGCAGACCGCCGCGGACGTCGAAGGACAGCTCGAGGCTGGAGGCGTACGCCTCGGACATCGCGATGCCGCGCAGCTGGTCGTAGGAGCCCTCGTAGTGGATCTCGCCCATGCTCGGGTTGAACCACAGCGTCAGGAAGACGCCCGAGAGCAGGAGGACCACGAAGCTCCACAGGGCGATCTCGCCCAGCATGAACGACCAGTGGTCGGGGAAGACCTTGCGCAGGTTCTTCTTCATGGCCGTCGCCAGGCCCAGACGCTCGTCGGCCCAGTTGGCGACGATGCCCGCGCGGCCCGGCTTCTTGGCGATCGCCGCCGAGCTGTTGCTCGTGGCGACCTTGCTCGTGTCGATGCTCATTGTCAGCCACGCTCCCAGTAGCTCGGGCCCACCGGCTCGGTGAAGTCGCTGAGTGCGACCAGGTAGCCCTCCTCGTCCACGCCCAAGGGTAGCTGGGGGAGTGCACGGGCGGCCGGGCCGAAGACGACCCGCGCGGAGTCCGCGAGGTCGAAGGTGGACTGGTGGCACGGGCACAGCACGTGGTGCGTGGTGCGCTCGTACAGGGAGATCGGGCACCCGACGTGGGTGCAGATCTTGGAGTAGCAGATGACGCCGTCGACGGACCAGTTCTCGCGGCCCTCGCCGGGGATGATCTCGTCGGGCTCCATGCGGACGACGATGGCCGCCGCCTTGGACTTCGCGACCTGGAGCTCGACGCCCTCGATCTCGGGCTCGCCCTCCTCGTCGACGGCGAACAGGGCCTCCGGCACCGCGTTGACCAGGTCGCCGATCTCGAGGTCGGCGGCGCGGATCGGGGTGCCCACGACGTCGCGGACGACGCGCATGCCCTTGGTCCACACGGTGTGCTCGAGGCCGGCACCCGGGTAGTTGCCCTCCCGCGTGACCTGCCCCGGGGTGGGGCCGAGGTCGCGCAGCAGCACGACGGCGGGCAGGCCCAGGAGGCCGACCGCACCGAGCAGCGAGTTGCGGACCAGGGGCCGGCGGGTGATGCCCGACTCCTCGGCGCCGGCGTTCAGCGCGGCCAGGGTGGCGGCGCGGTCCTCGTCGGAGGACTTCGCCGGGTGGCGCAGCTCGCTGATCTCGTGGTCGCCCATGAGCTTGCGGGCCCACTGGATGATCCCGACGCCGATGAGCAGCAGGGCCAGGCCCAGGGTCGTGCCGAGCGCGACCGTGGAGGCACCGTAGTTGCCCACGATGTCGTGGTCGTCCTTGATGTCCAGGGCGAAGTACGCGACCAGGAACAGGAGGACGCAGAGGGCCGAAAGGCCGAAGAGGCCGGCGACCTGGCGCTCGGCACGCTTCTCCTGGCGCGGGTCGACGTCCGTGGGACGCCACTCGTGGGGCGGCAGGCCCGGGTCCGGGATCGGCTCGGCCGACTCCGGCACCACGGGCGACGAGCCGCCCGGGGCGTCGGGGAGGTTCTGCGACGACTCGCCCTCGTGCGGGTCGTTCTCGTGCGACTCGTGGTCGCGGGCGTCGCTCACGCCGCCTGTCCCTTCTTCTTCGTGGAGCGCGTGGTGTGGGCAGCGATCCAGATCGCGAACCCGACGAGGCCGCCGATGCCGACGAGCCAGGCGAACAGGCCCTCGCTCACCGGACCGAGACCACCGAGACCGAAACCGCCGTACTCAGGGGTCTCGCGGATCGACTCGAGGTAGTTGATGACGTCGCGCTTCTCCTCGGGCGTGAGGTTGCCGTTGGAGAAGTTCGGCATCTGCTGGGGGCCGGTGAGCATGGCCTCGTAGATGTACTTGGGGTCGGTGCCGTGCAGCGAGGGGGCGTACCCGCCGCGCGGCATGGCGCCGCCGGCGCCGTTGAAGTTGTGGCAGGCCGTGCAGTTGGTGAGGAAGATCTGGCCACCGCGGACGATGGCCTCCTCGCGCTCCTCCTCGCTGAGGCCCTCGAGGCTGTAGTCCTCGGGGTCCGGGATGGCCGGGCCGGGGCCCAGCGAGGCGACGTACGCCGCGAGGGCGTCGATCTCGTCCTGGGAGTAGACGGGCTCCTTGTCGGGAGCCTGCTGGCCGGGCTGGGTCATCGGCATCCGGCCGGTGCCGACCTGGAAGTCGACGGCCGCGGCGCCGACGCCGACGAGCGGCGGGCCGAGCTGGGTGTCGCCGCGCTCGGTCAGGATGCCCTCGCCGTTCTGCCCGTGGCAGAAGGCGCAGCCGACGAGGAAGAGCTCGCGGCCCTTGGCGACCTGCTCGGCGTCGCTCTCGGCGGAGGTCGCCTGCGCCGGCGCGAACGCGGCGTACAGGCTCCCGGTGAGCACCAGGCCGAGCAGCAGCAGCACGACGCCCGCGAGGGGGCCCCGGCGGTGCCGGGAGAGTCGACCTGCGGAACGGTTCAGGAGACGCACGTTGTGATCCTCGGGGTCCTTGCGGGTGGGCGGGGCTGCTGCTGGTTGCGTGCTACGAGGTGTTCGTAGCTACTTGACGAGGTAGATGGTCGCGAAGAGACCGATCCACACGACGTCGACGAAGTGCCAGTAGTAGGAGACGACGATGGCGCTGACGGCCTGCTCGTGGGTGAACTTCCGAGCGATGTAGGTCCGCCCGAGGACGAACAGGAAGGCGATCAGGCCGCCGGCCACGTGGATCCCGTGGAAGCCGGTGGTCAGGTAGAACATCGTCCCGTAGGCCGAGGCCGGGATGGTGACGTCCTCCTGGATGAGGTTCGCGTACTCCACGGCCTGGCCGGCGATGAAGATGGCGCCCATGACGTAGGTCAGGAGGAACCACTCGCGCAGGCCCCAGCCGCGGACGTTCAGCACCGACCCGGTGCGGCCCACCTGGCCGCGCTCGGCGGCGAACACGCCGAGCTGGCAGGTCAGGGAGCTGAGCACCAGGATCGTGGTGTTGACGGCCGCGAACGGGACGTCGAGGAGAGCGGTGTTCTGGCTCCACAGCTCCGGGCTCACCGAGCGGATCGTGAAGTACGCCGCGAACAGGGCCGCGAAGAACATCAGCTCGCTCGAGAGCCAGATGATGGTCCCCACGCTGACCATGCTGGGACGGTCGTGATGCCCGTGGAGGCGGGAGGCCGGGATGGTTGCTGTGGTCGCCACGGCGCCATTATGTCCCGGGTGGTCGCCGAGGGCACCACGGGCCCCTCTCAGGTGGGGGTCATAAAGTTCACAGCGTGTCCGGCGCTGCATTCCTCGTCGCCCTGACCGCCGCACCGGAGCTTCCCGAGCCCACGCTCGGGGCGTTCTTCACGCAGTGGTCCTGGGCTCCCGTCTCGACCGTGCTCACCGTGTGGGTGGCCGGTCTCTACCTGCTCGCCGTCGCCAAGCTGCGCCGCCGAGGGGACCGCTGGCCGGTGGGCCGGACGATCGCGTTCGTCGGGGTCGGCATGGGTGCGTTCTACGTCGCGACCGCGTCCGGCCTGGCGGCGTACGACACCACCCTGCTGAGCGCGCACATGGTCCAGCACATGGTGCTGTCGATGGTCGTGCCGCTCGCGCTCGCGCTCGGCGCCCCGGTGACCCTCGCGCTGCGCACCCTCCCGGCCGCGCCCCGCCGGTGGCTCCTGGCGGTGCTGCACTCCAGGGTGGCCGCGGTGCTGTCCTTCGCGCCGCTGGCCTTCGCGCTCTACGTGATCTCGCCGTGGGCGCTCTACTTCACCGGCTGGTACGACGCGTCGCTGGCCTCGACGTACGTCCACGAGATGATGCACCTGCACCTGGTGCTGGTCGGCTCGCTCTTCTTCTGGCCGCTGATGGGGATCGACCCGGTGCCCGGACGCGTGGGCTACCCGTTCCGCGTGCTGCTCACGGTGCTGACGCTGCCGTTCCACGCCTTCCTCGGCGTCACGATCATGGGGCAGTCCGAGCTGATCGGCGGCGAGCACTACCGCGAGCTGCGCGAGGGGCCGATGGCCTCCTGGCTGCCCGACATGGCCGACGACCAGCACCTGGCCGGCGGCATCCTGTGGGGCTCGGGCGACCTGATCGGGCTGGCGTTCTTCGCGGTGCTCTTCGCCCAGTGGGTGCGGTCCTCGATGCAGGAGGCCAAGCGGGAGGACCGGCGCCTGGACCGCGAGGAGCGGGCGCGCGCCCGCGAGCTCAGCGGGCGTCCGTAGCAGCGCCCGCGGCCTGCTCGCGGTCCTCCTCGCGGAGCACGGCGATCCGGGTGACCCGGGCCGCGTCGGTCGCGGCCACGCGCAGGCAGGATTCCCCGACCTCCACGGTGTCGCCGGGCTCGGCGATCCGGCCGAGCCGCGCGACGACGTACCCGGCGACGGTCTCGTAGTCGCCGTCGGGGAGCTCGACGCCGGTGCGCTCGGCGAAGTCCTCGATGTTCAGCCCGCCCTCGAGCAGCAGCGAGCCGTCGGCGTCGCGGACCTCCGGCTCGGGGGCGTCGTGCTCGTCGCGGATCTCGCCGACGATCTCCTCGACGAGGTCCTCGAGCGTGACGATCCCGTCGGTGCCGCCGTACTCGTCGACGACCACGGCGAGGTGGACGCCCTCGCGGCGCATCTGGGTGACGGTGGGCAGCACGAGGTTCGTGCCCGGGAGGACCAGCACCTCGCGCTGGACGTCGCGGACCAGGCGCGGGTCGCCGTCGCGCAGGTCGAGCAGGTCACGGACGTGCAGGAAGCCGGTGATGTCGTCGAAGCCGCCCTCCCCGGTCACCGGGTAGCGCGACCACGACAGGTCGCGGACCCGCTCGACGGCGGCGGACAGGGGCAGGTCGCCGGCGAGGAACGCGACCTCGTGGCGGGGACGCATCACCTCCTTGACGCTGGTGCGGGAGGCCGCGAAGACGTCGCCGAGGATCCGTCGCTCCTGCTCGTCGAGGCCCTCGTGGGTCGAGACGATGTCGCGCAGCTCCTCCTCGGACAGCTCGTCGTTGGTCGCGTCCGGGTCGCCGCCGAGCAGCCGGACCACGGCGTCGGTCGAGCGCGAGAGCAGCCAGATGACCGGGCGCATCACGGTGGCGAAGCGGTCCAGCGGCGGGCCCACGACCTTGGACACCTGCGCGGAGCGCTGCAGCGCGATCCGCTTGGGGACCAGCTCCCCGAGGACGAGGGAGAAGTAGGCGATGAGCAGCGTCATCGCCACCAGCGCGACGGTGTCGGCGGCGCCGCTGCCCAGGCCGAGGTCGACGAGGTACGGCGCGACGTCCGGGGCGAGCGTCGACCCGCCGTACGCCGCGGAGAAGAAGCCGGCCACGGTGACGCCGATCTGGACGGCGGCCAGGAAGCGGTTGGGGTCCCGTGCGATCTGCGCCACCCGGGCGCCGCGGGCGCTCTCGCGCTCCATCCGCGAGACCTGGCTGTCCCGCAGCGAGACCAGGGCGATCTCGGTGCCGGAGAACACGCCGCCGACGAGCACGAACAGCAGCACCAGGCCGAGGTTGACGAAGGTCTCGGAGTCCACGCGGCGAACCTAGCGAGCCGGTCCTGACCGGCTCGCCCACGCGGCCAGGCGACGGTGCCGGTGGGCGAAGAACCGGTCCACGACGTGGCCGGTCCCGGGGACGCGCGGCTCCAGCACGAGCCGGTCGGTGACGGTGCAGGAGGCGTCGTCGACCGGGTCGACGGTGCGCTCGTGCTCCCAGCGCGGGAAGAGCAGCATCCGGGAGCTCTCGTGGAAACGGCGGCCGGGCTCCAGCGCCACCAGCGTCATGTCGTCGAAGTCGACCGGCACGACGCCGCCGGCCAGCAGCCATGCTTTCCCGAGCGGGCGCCCCAGCAGCAGGCGGGCGTCGTCGAGCGTGCCGCCCCGCAGCCGCGGCGGCATCGTCATCGACAGCAGCGGCCGCATCTCGTGCCGGATGCCGGCGGGCGTGGTCACCCGCGCCCAGACCTCGGCGGCCGGGCGGAGCAGGGTGGAGGTGCGGGTCAGGGTCGTGGTCGGCACGTCCGGACTCTAGGGAGGGTCATGGGCAGGGGACCGGCCCGCGTCGTACGATCCCCGACGTGACCGACTCCGCGACCGCCCCGCTCAAGGTGCTCGTCTACAGCGACGACGTGAACACGCGCCAGCAGGTGATCCTGGCGCTGGGCCGTCGCCCGCACCCGGACCTGCCCGAGGTGGAGTACGTCCAGGTCGCGACCGAGCCGGTCGTCATCCAGAACATGGACGCCGGCCACATCGACCTGGTCGTCCTCGACGGCGAGGCCGTCCCCGCGGGCGGGATGGGCATCGCCAAGCAGCTCAAGGACGAGATCTACCAGTGCCCGCCGGTCGTGGTGCTGACCGGGCGGCCGCAGGACGCCTGGCTGGCGA
Organism: Nocardioides sp. NPDC092400; assembly: GCF_040684155.1. Lineage (NCBI taxonomy): Bacteria > Bacillati > Actinomycetota > Actinomycetes > Propionibacteriales > Nocardioidaceae > Nocardioides > Nocardioides sp. NPDC092400. Next base: position 808,635 of record NZ_JBFBFJ010000001.1, read on the forward strand.
CCTGGTCCCGGGCGGAGGCGGCGGTGCCGCACCCGCTCGACCCGATCCAGCTCGCCGAGACCGTCGTCGGTCTGCTGCGCGCGCGGGTCCCCGCTCCCACCACCTCCGCCTGAGGTGTCGACCTGGCCCGAGGTCCTCGGCGCGCTCGTCGCCGGACAGGACCTGAGCGCAGGGCAGACGGCCTGGGCGATGGACGAGGTGCTCAGCGGCGAGGCGACCTCCGCCCAGGTCGCGGGGTTCGCCGTCGCGCTGCGAGCCAAGGGCGAGACGACCGAGGAGGTCCGCGGCCTCGCCGACGCGATGCTCGCCAAGGCGAGGCGGATCTCGGTGCCCGGTCGGCTGCTCGACGTCGTCGGCACCGGCGGTGACCGGTCCTTCTCGGTCAACATCTCCACGATGTCGGCGATCGTGGCGGCCGGCGCCGGTGCGCCGGTCGTCAAGCACGGCAACCGGTCGGCGTCCTCGAAGTCCGGGTCCGCCGACGTGCTCGAGGCGCTCGGCATCCGGCTCGACCTGCCGGTCGAGCGGGTGGCGGAGGTGGCGGTCGAGGCCGGCATCACCTTCTGCTTCTCGGCCGCGTTCCACCCCGCGATGCGCCACGCGGCCGTCCCGCGCCGCGAGCTGGGCATCGGCACCACCTTCAACCTGCTCGGCCCGCTCACCAACCCGGCCCGTCCCGCCGCGCAGGCGATCGGGTGCGCCGACGCCCGGATGGCGCCGGTGATGGCGGGGGTGTACGCCGCGCGGGGCGTCGACGCGTGGGTGTTCCGCGGCGACGACGGGCTCGACGAGCTCACGACCACGACCACGTCGCGGCTGTGGCGCGTCCACGGCGGCGAGGTCAGCACCGAGACCGTCGACCCGGCGACCTACGGCCTGGCACCCGCGACGGCCGAGGACCTGCGCGGTGGCGACGCCGCGCACAACGCCGAGGTCGTGCGCCGGCTGCTGGCCGGCGACCGGGGCCCCGTGCGGGACGCGGTGGTGCTCAACGCCGGTGCCGCCCTGGCCGTGCACGCCTCGCCGTCGGCACCGGCCGCGGAGTCGCTCGCCGAGGGTGTCCGCCGGGCGGTCGACGCCATCGACACGGGTGCCGCCGCCGCGACCCTCGAGCGCTGGGTCGCCGCCACGTCGGCCTAGAGGTCCAGGACGTACTGCCCGCCGCCGTGCTCGCGGAACCCGAGGTGGGGGTAGTAGGCGCCGACCATCCCCGGCGGGGTGAGCACGTGGCGGAACCCGAGGTCGCGCAGCACGCCGCTGCGCCGCCAGAGGAACTCCCCGGGTGAGAAGTCGCGGTAGCGCGGCGTGACGTAGTCGAGCTGGACGTGCGCGACGTCGCCGTCCTCGCGGAGCACGACGACGCCGACGGTCTCGTCGCCCTTGAGCACGACGAACGCGTGCTGGGCGCCGGCGGGGGCCGGGTCGAAGTCCGGCTGGAACCGCGCGATGTCGGCGGCGTGGGTGCGCAGCACGTGCCGCAGGTAGGCGTCCTCGGGCCGGACCTCGACGACCTCGAAGGCCGCCTCGTCGTGGCGCTCGCGCACCAGGCGGAGGATCCACCACACGTTGATCGCGGCGAGGACGGCGTTCATGCCGACCATCGGCCACACGCTGACCAGGGCGTTGAAGACCAGCAGGACCAGGCAGCCCACCAGGTTCAGCGTGCGGAAGCGCAGCACCCGCGCCTGCAGCAGCGAGTACACCAGCAGCGCGCTGCCGCCCCAGCCGACCAGGTCGAGCCAGTGGTCACCGAGCCAGCCCACGGTGGTGGCCGGGCCCTAGTCGAGGCCGAGGGAGAACGCCGACTCCAGGTCGTGCTGGGAGTAGGCGCGGAAGGCGATGTGGGTCTCGGTGGCGGTCACGCCCGCGACCTTGTTGAGCCGGTCGGCCACGACGTTCGCGACGTCGTCGTGGTCGCGGACCCGCACGAGCGCGATGAGGTCGATCTGGCCGGTCACCGAGTACACCTCGCTCACCCCGTCGAGGGCCGCGATCGCCTCGGCCACCTCGGGGATGCGGGCGACGTCTGCCTTGACGAAGACGATGGCGGTGATCATGGGCAGACCCTAGCCGGGACCGGGCCCGGGGCTCAGCGCGCCGGCTGGTGCACCGGCGCGAGGTCGCGGCGGTCGTCGAAGGGCACCAGCTCGGCGCGGGAGCGGCTCACGGCGTCGTGGATCGCGAGGTGCCGGGTCGCGCCGCTCACCGGGCAGCTCCACTCGCCCTCGACGTCGACGAGGCGGATGCCCGGCGACTCGAGCCACCGCAGGATCTTCTCGGTCTCCTCGGCGGTCGCCACCGGGACCGGGCCGGGCCCCCCGGTGACGGTCTCGGCGGACGCCCGCAGCGACGCGACGTAGGCGTGGGCGTCGGCGCCCGCGGGGATCACCCCGGCCGCGGCGAGCCGGCCGTACCGCACGACGTGGACCGCCCAGCGGCCGTCGTCGCCGCGGCGGGAGGCGATGACCTCGGGGCAGCGGGTCAACGCGCTGAGCCGTTGGGTGCGGCTCGCGGCGCGGATGAAGGCGGCGAGGCGGTCGCGGTGCACCCCGGCCTCCTCGAAGCGCTCGTCGGCGGCGAGCGCCTCCATCCGGGCATTCACCTGCTCGACGACCCGGTCGGGGCGGCGCAGCAGCGAGTCGCGCAGCTGCCGGACCACGGCCGCGTAGGTGTCGTGGTCGACCGTCCCGTCGCAGGGGGAGAGGCAGCGGCCGAGCTCGGCCAGCACGCACGGCGTGCGCGAGGGGGTCCGGCCGAACCGGTCCGAGCACTGCCGCAGCGGGAAGGTGTCGTGCAGGGCGGCCAGGCACTTCTCGGCGACCTTGCGGGAGGAGAACGGGCCGAGGTAGTCCGCGTCGTCGTCCAGGACGCGCTTGACCAGGGACAGCCGGGGCCACGGCTCGCGGGTGAGCTTGAGGAAGGTGGTCTTCTCCGGGAAGCGGGAGCGGCGGTTGTAGCGCGGCTTGTGCTCGGCGATCAGCCGCAGCTCGCGGACCTCGGCCTCCAGCGACGTGGCGCACTCGATGCCGGTCACGCTGTCAGCGATCCCGACCATCTCGCCCATCCGCGAGCGGGTCTCGGAGGCGGTGAAGTAGGTGCGCACCCGGGTCCGCAGGTCCTTGGACGTGCCGACGTACAGCACCCGCTGCTCATGGTCGCGGAAGAGGTAGACCCCCGGGGCGTGCGGCAGGCCCTCGGCGAGGTGGCGCTTGCGCCGCTGGGCGGTGCTCACCCGCCCGGAGAAGGTCTGCAGCTCCTCCAGCGTGTGCACGCCGAGCCCACCGAGCCGCTCCATCAGCCCGTGCAGGACGTCGACGGTCGCCCGGGCGTCCGAGAGCGCCCGGTGGTTGGGCGTGGTGGTCGAGCCGAAGGCCCGGGCCAGGGAGGAGAGCTTGCAGTTGGGCGCGTCGTCCTTGGTGATGACCCGGCGCGCGAGCCGCGCCGTGTCGAGCACCTCGAAGCCCGGCCACGGCCGCCCCTGCTGCTCGCAGAAGTGGCGGAGGAAGCCGATGTCGAACGGCGCGTTGTGCGCGACCAGGACGGTGCCGGCGGCGAACTCCAGGAAGGCCGGCAGGGCCGACTCGATGGGCGGCGCGTCGGCGACCATGGCGTTGCTGATGCCGGTGAGGACCGCGATGAACGGCGGGATCGGCAGGCGCGGGTCGACCAGCGTCTGGAACTCGCCGAGCACCTCGCCGCCGCGCACCTTGACCGCACCGATCTCGGTGATCATCGAGCCGCCCTCGGCGGAGCCGCCCGTGGTCTCGAGGTCGACCACGGTGAAGGTGGTGCCCCGCAGCGGGCGACCCAGCTCGTCGAAGCTGCGTTGCGACTCCCACTGCGCAGGCGCGGTCCGGACGGCGCTGCTCATGGGGCCGAAGGTAGGTGCGGCCACCGACAATGCCGTGGCGGCACGCGGAATAGGCTCGTCGTGACCGCCGTCGCCCGTCTGGAGTCCCCTCGTGCCCACCTCGTCGTCGCCAGTGCCGCTGGCCCAGCTGCCCGAGCCCGTGCGCGCCCGGGTCGTGGCGTTGACGGCGGACGTGCTCCCGGCGCTCGGGCAGCTGCCGCCGTCGCTGCGCCGGGTGGCCTCCTTCGCGCCCGCGCGGCGGGCGAGGCTCGGGACGACGGCGATCACGACGGCCCTGCGGGACGAGGACCTGCGGGGCCGCGTGGCCTCGCACCTGGTGGTCCAGCCGCCGAGCGCCACCACGGCGGCCGACCGCGCCGCGGTGGCCTGGCTGCTGCGCGCGGGCGCCTGGGAGGAGGACCTGGCCAGCGCGCTGGCCGAGGTCGCACCCGCGGCCCCCAGCCGTGAGCAGACCGAGGTGGTGCGGCTGCGCGAGCGGCTCGACGCCGCCGACCGGGCCGCCCGGGAGCAGCGCGCGATGCACCGGGCCCAGCTCGACGAGGTCAAGGCGGAGAACACCACGCTCCGGCGTCGGCTGGGGGAGGCCCGCGCCGCCGAGAGGGCCGCCCGGGCCGCCGGTGAGCAGGCCGCCGCCGAGGTCGCCGCGCTGCGCCGCGACGCCGGCGACCTGACCGCCGCGCAGGAGAAGGAGGTGCGCCGGCTGCGCGCCCGCGTCGCCGAGCTCGAGGCGGGCACGTCGGCGGACCGGCGCGCCGTACGCGCGGAGCGGGACGAGGCGACCGTGCGGGCCCGTGTGCTGCTCGAGACCGTCATCGACGCGGCGGCGGGGCTGCGCCGCGAGCTGGCGCTGCCGACGGTGACCGGCGCGCCCGGCGACCGGGTCGAGGCCGGTCTCTCGCCCGGCGTGGCCGACGGTGCCCGCGTGCTCACGGGTGCGTCGGCCGGGCTGCTGGAGCAGTACCTCGCGATGCCGCGCGCCCGGCTGATCGTGGACGGCTACAACGTGAGCAAGTCGGTGTGGCCGACCTCGCCGCTGGAGGCGCAGCGGATCCGGCTGGTCAACGGGCTGGCGCCGCTGGTCGCGCGGACCGGCGTCGACACCACGGTGGTCTTCGACGCGGGGAACGCGAGCGGGGCCCGGCCGGTGGTCTCCACGCCGCGGGGCGTCCGGGTCTACTTCAGCCCCGAGGGCGTCATCGCCGACGACGTGATCCGCGACCTGGTCGGCGCCGAGCCTCCCGGCCGCGTGGTGGTGGTCGTCACCGGGGACCAGGCGGTCCTCGCCGACGTCACCCGCGCCGGCGCCCGGGGCGCCTCGGTCGACGCGCTCGCGGCGCTGATCAGCTGAGCGCGCCGGACCTGGACGACGTGCCCTGCGTGGTCCGCGGGGTCGGCGAGGTCGCGGCGGAGCGGAGGAGATCGAGGCCGCGCTCCTGCCAGACGCGCACCGCCAAGTGTCCGACGAGCGCCATGAGGGCGAGCCACAGCCACAGGGCGGGGAAGGTGCGCAGCGCGAGGGCGAGGGAGTTGTCGGTCCACGCGTCGGCCTCCTGGACGAGGAAGCCCTCCGACGTCGCGCCGACCGCCATCGCCGCGACGGAGACCCCGAGCAGGGGCCCCAGCAGGGGCCGGGCCACGCGGCCGGCCCGGTGGGCGGCGAGCGCGTACGCCGGGAACAGGCACACAAGCACCTCGAGGGTCAGCCGGTAGCCGTAGTAGCCGGACCCGCCGTCGAACTCGTTGAGCTGGCCCTGCACCGCGCCGTACGCGAGCCCCGCGACGGCGAGCACGCGCGTCCAGTCCGGCAGGTCCTGCCAGGACCGGACCACCGCGGGGAGCAGGAGCACCAGCACGGGGCTCCAGACGAGCAGGCCGCGGTCCGCCGAGACCCAGAGGCCGAGCTGGTTGGTCACCGCGTCCCACACGCCGGCGTCGGTGGCCTGCCCGGCGTACTGCGTCGGCGAGGGGTAGGGCCCCTGCGGGTCCCACCCGCCGTACATCCAGCGGCTCCACGCCGCGGCCAGGGCGAGGAAGCAGCCGCTGACCCCGCCGACGACGACCGCGATGCGCGGGTCGCGCCGCCACACCGCCACGCCGAGCCCGAGCAGGGCGACGACCAGGGCCACGTGCAGACGACCCCAGAGGCCGATCCCGCCGAAGAGCCCGACGAGCCACCACCGGCCGGTCGCGGCCCCCCACACCATCCCGGCGATGCCCAGGACGGTGAGGGTGTGGGTCCACAGCCCGTTCGCGGCGACCGTCCAGACCGGGGTGGCGAAGCCGAGCACGCCGACGGCGGCCGTCGCCCACGGGGGGGGCAGGTGACGGCGCAGGCCGCGCCAGAGGAGGACGAGCGCCAGCGTCGTGAGCAGCGCGGCCCACACAGCGCCCGGCCAGCGCACGAAGTCCTCGGGCTGGGTGCCGGTGCGTGCGAGCAGGTACGCCGGGACGCCCATGGCGACGGCGCCGGGGGAGCGGAGGACCGCGACGTGGCCGTTCTCTGCCTCGCCGACCCAGAGGTGCTCCTCGTTGAAGTCCAGTCCGGCCAGGTCCACCCCGTCGAGCCACGGCGTCCCCGCCGAGGCGAGCCGCCAGGCACCGACGGCCGCGGACGTCACGTCGTTCATGCCGATCGAGCGGTCGGCGGTGGCGGCGTACACGACGGCGGCGAGGCCGGCGAGGGCGGGCGGCACCAGTCGTGCGCGGGACGAGCGTGAGCGGGGGGAGGCGGCCACGCAGGCACGGTAGGCGGCGCGCGCCGGGTGTGCTGCCGGAACGGCGGTGGAGTGCCCGATCGGAGGAGGGGACCGGGCGTTGTCGGTGGTCGCTGCCACGGTGGCCCGCATGACGACACGGATCGACTGCGACACCTGCGTGGTGCGGGGTCTGGCCTGCCACGACTGCGTGGTGACGGTGCTGCTGGGCCCGCCGCCGGAGCTGACGTTCGACGACGACGAGCGCCAGGCGCTCGACGTCCTGGCCCAGGGTGGGCTGGTGCCCCCGCTGCGGCTGGTGCGACCGGTGGACGGGTACGACGTGGAGTCGGCCTGACCCGCCGCCGCACCGGGCAGTCGTCACAGGAGTGACTGGTGTGACCGGTGTGACGACGGAAGGTAAAGACTGGCCCGTCCTCCCCGGAAACCACGGCGACATACCCGGGAAGATTCGCGGGGCGCGCCCGCCACGACTAACCTGTCTGGCTCAGGTGCCCGTGGCAGTGGACCAACCGGTCCGCGCGGGCACCGCGTCGAGTTCCGGGCCGCTGCGGCGGACCGGGAGCCGGGGAACCACCGGCGCTGCGTGCAGCGCCTCTGGGGTGAATCGTCCGTGAGTCGCCGCACAGCGGCGGGGAGCGGTCGTAGGGCCTGTCGTGCCCGAACCCGTCAGCTCACCCGGTAGGCGTACGACACCCGAGGAGACCGCCCGCTCGTGCTCAACGGTCGGAAGCGACTTGTCCCAGCCCTCACCGGGCTCGCCATCGTCGGCGTCATCGGCATCGGTCCCTCGGGGCCGGCGCAGGCCGAGCCGGACGTCGGCGATGTCCAGGCCCGGGTCGACCGGCTCTTCCACGAGGCCGAGCAGGCCTCGGAGCGGTTCAACGACGCCCGCATCGAGCTGGAGGAGCTCAACCGCGACCTCCGCTCGCTGGAGGCCGACGAGGACCGCCAGGGCGAGCGCCTCGAGGGCGTCCGCGAGCAGGTCGAGCGCTCGGTGGTCCGCCAGTACCAGGGCCAGGGCCTCTCCGCCGTCGGCCAGGTCATCGTCTCCGACGACCCGCAGGGGTTCCTGTCCGAGCTGTCGACCATGTCGGCCTTCGACGACCTCCAGGACCAGATGTTCGGTGACTACACCACCGAGCTCAAGGCCCTCGACATCCGCCGCGACGCGACCGAGGAGCGGGCCGCCCAGGTCGCCGAGGTCAAGGACCAGCTGGCCGACGAGAAGGCCGAGATCGACGAGAAGCTCGCCGAGGCCGAGGGCCTCCTCGACCGGCTCGAGGCCGAGGAGCGCGAGGCCGTCGTCTCCCGTGACACGACCCGCCCGCCGGCGACCGTGCCCGCCTCCGGCCGGGCTGGTGCCGCCGTGGCCTACGCCATGTCCCAGGTCGGCGACGCCTACGTCTACGGCGCCGCCGGGCCGAGCGCGTTCGACTGCTCCGGCCTCACGATGATGGCCTGGAACGCGGCGGGCGTCTCGCTGCCGCACTCCTCGAGCGCGCAGTACTCCTCCGGCCCGCAGGTCGCCGAGAGCGACCTGCAGCCCGGCGACCTCGTCTTCTACTACAGCCCGATCAGCCACGTCGGCATGTACATCGGCGGCGGCATGATCGTGCACGCGGCCAACCCGGGCAGTGGCGTCACGACCGCGCCGCTCCACTCGATGCCGTACGTCGGGGCCGTCCGCCCTGGCTGAGCCCCGCACGGCCCCCGAGGCCGGTCGCCCACGTCGGTGGGCGGCCGGCCTCGTCGCGTTCCTCGCCCTCCTCCTCGTCGCGGGTGCCACGACGACCTGGCTGGTGCTGCGCGACGGGACCTACGTCGCCACCCCCGGCGCGCCGTCCGCCTCCGCGCTGGGGCCCGCCGACATCGACGACGCGCTCGACCGGCTGCGGGAGGCCGTGCTCTCCGGCGACGACGGCGCGCCGGCCGTCGCCGCGGTCGACCACCTCGTCGGCAACGCGGCCCGGCTGGAGGTCCGCGACCTCGACCTGCGCTACGTGGACCGGGTCGGCCGGTCCGAGGAGGGGGTCCGCGCCGCGGTCTCGGTCACCTGGCGGTTCGCCGGCTTCGACCGCGAGCCGGCCCGCACGGAGGTCGAGATGACCGTCTCCGCCGGCGACGGGTCCGCGGGGGAGGCCGTGGTCACCGACATCGGTGGCGGGGACGGGCGCACCCCCTTGTGGCTGACCGGCCCGGTCGAGGTGCGTCGTACCCCCGAGGTGCTGGTGGTGGCCGCACCCGGGGCAGACCTCGCCGGCGTCACCCGGCGTGCGGAGGCGGCGGTGCCCGTCGTCCGCCGCGTGCTCGACCGGTGGCGGCCGCGGCTGGTCGTCGAGGTGCCCTCCTCCGCCGACGGCCTGGGGGACCTGCTGGGCGCCGAGGACGGGACCTACGACGGGGTGGCCGCGGTGACGGCCTCGCCCGACGGCTCGCTCGCCCCCGAGGCCCCGCTGCACGTCTTCGTCAACCCCGAGGTGCTCGGCACCCTGCGTCCGCAGGGGGCGCAGGTCGTGCTGAGCCACGAGGCCGCCCACGTGGCGACCCGCGCGCCGCTGAGCGGCTCCCCGCTGTGGCTGCTCGAGGGCTTCGCCGACTACGTCGCCCTGCGTGACGTCGACCTTCCGCTCAGCACCACCGCCGCGCAGGTGATCGCCCAGGTCCGCGACGAGGGGCTGCCGGAGGCGCTCCCCGGCCCCGCGGAGTTCGACACCGGCACGACCCACCTCGGTGCGTCGTACGAGGCGGCCTGGCTGGCCTGCACCGTGCTGGCCGAGCGGGTGGGGGCGCCCGGCCTGGTCGACCTCTACCGCGCGGTCGAGCGCGACGGCCTCGACCGGGCGCTGCGCCGCGTCGCCGGCTGGAGCGAGGCCGACCTCACCCGGGCGTGGCAGCGCCGGCTGGCCGCCTTGGCCGCCTGAGAGACTGCTCGGGTGACGCCGACCGCCCGACGGACCGCCTGGGTGCTGCTGGCCGGAGGAGGTGTCGCGTTCGTCCTGCTGGCCTGGTGGCTCGTGCCGTGGAGCCCGGTGCCCGACGGGCCGGTGGAGCCGGTGCGCCCCGAGGACTGGTTCAGCGCCGAGCAGCTCGCGCGGGCCGAGGACTTCTCGCGCTGGGCGCGGGCCTGGAGCTGGTCGTCGCTGGCGGTGTCGATCGCGGTGGCGTGCTGGCTGGGTTTGAGCCGACGGGGCCGCGCGTGGGCCGACCGGGTGCCGGGGCCGTGGTGGGTCCAGGTCGTCGTGCTCGTCGCGGCCGTGGAGGTGCTGCGACGGCTCGTGACGCTGCCGTTCGGCGTCGCGCTCGAGCAGCTCCGCCGCGACCACGGGCTCTCGACCCGCTCCTGGGCGGGGTACGCCGCCGACCTGGTGCGCAACGAGGCGCTCGGCATCGTCGTCATCTCGCTCGCCCTCGTGCTGCTGGTCGGGCTGGCCCGCCGGCTGCCGCGCGCGTGGCCGGCGGTCGCCGGGCTGCTCGTCGCGGCGCTCGTGGTCCTCGGGTCCTTCGTCTACCCGGTGGTCGTCGAGCCGGCGTTCAACTCCTTCGAGCCGCTCCCGGACGGGCCGCTGCGCCAGGGGATCGTGGAGCTGGCCGACCAGGAGGGCGTCGAGATCGGCGACGTCCTGGTGGTGGACGCCTCACGTCGTACGTCGGCCCTGAACGCCTACGTCTCCGGCTTCGGCTCGACGCGTCGGGTCGTCGTCTACGACACCCTGGTCGACGACCTGCCGGTCGACCAGGCGCTGTCGGTGGTGGCGCACGAGCTGGCCCATGCCCAGCACGACGACGTGCTGGTGGGCACCGCGCTCGGGGCGGCCGGCGCGGTCGCCGGCGTGGGCCTGCTGGCGCTCTGCCTGGGGTTCCTCGCCCGGCGTGGGTGGCCCGGACCCGGCCGGGCCGCGGTCGTCCCGGTGGCGCTCGCGCTGGTCGCGGTCGGCGGCTTCCTGGCCAGCCCGGTCCAGAACGGGATCAGCCGGCAGATCGAGACCCGGGCCGACGTGGACGCGCTGCGCGTGAGCGACCCGGAGGCCTTCGCGGAGATGCAGGTGCGGCTGGCGGAGCGGTCGCTCGGCGACGTCACGCCGCCGGCGTGGAGCCAGTGGTGGTTCGGCAGCCACCCGACGACCCTGTTCCGCTTGGGGCTGACACAAGACAACCGCTGAAAATGGCAGGTGGGCCCGTGGCTGACCACGGGCCCACCTGGACGTGTCACTCGGCGCAGGTGCCAGACCCAGCGGTCCCTGCGTTGGTGATGCTCTCGCAGGTCTCGTTGAAAGCGCCCTGGACGACCGGGCCCAGCGCGAAGACGGCGACGACGATGAGCGCCGCGATGCCGGCGATGAGCAGGCCGTACTCGACGGCGGAGGCGCCGCGCTCCTCCATCTGGGCGAGGCGGGCGTTGATGAGCATGCGCAGGTAGTCGACCATGACCGAGGATCTCCTTGAGGGGGTGCTGTGCGGGGGGTGGTTCTCCGGCGTGAGGCCGAAGAACCTCACGAGGAAGATCCTGCCGGGATCGGCGCCCCGGCGAATCCCGTCACCGTCCGGACTCCGGTAGTCCGAACGGACTACCTCCCCGCCTCGGCCGTCGTGGCCCGTCCGCGCGGCGCGACCTCAGGAGTCGGCGGGCTTGACGCTGGAGAGCAGCCCGATCCGCATCGCGGTGACCAGGGCCTGGGCCCGGTTGGCCGCGCCGAGCTTCTGGTAGATCTTCGCGATGTGGGACTTGGCGGTCGACTCGCTGAGGTAGAGCTTCTCGCCGATCTGGGCGGCGCCGAGCCCGTCGGCGAGCAGCAGGAGCACCTCGTGCTCCCGGTCGGAGAGCTTGGTGGACTCGCCGGCCTGGCGGCGCATCATCGCCCCGACGAGCCCGGTGCAGATGAACGACCGCGGGGAGACCGCCGCGTGCCGGGCGGCCTTGACCACCTCGCCGGACGGCGCGTCCTTGCCGACGAACCCGGAGGCGCCGGCCTGCATCGCGGCGAAGATCTGCTCGTCGCCGGAGTGCATCGTCAGCACGATCAGACCGGTGTCGTTGCTCCGCTTGCGGACCGCGCGGACGATGTCGAGGCCCGTGCCGTCCTGCAGCTGCAGGTCGGTCACGATCACGTCGGGGGAGAGCCGCTCGTAGGAGGCCATCGCCTCGGCGACCGTCGCGGCGACCCCGACGATGGACATGTCGTGCTCGAGGTCGAGGACACCCGAGAGACCGTCGCGGATCAGCTGGTGGTCGTCGACGAGGAGCACGCTGATGTTCCGGTCGCTCATGCCTTCACCTTCTCTTCGCTGGGCTGCTCGGAGCTGATCGGGGGCTCGGGGTCGGTACCCACCGCCACGGTGACCATCAACCCGCCACCGTGAACGGGGTCGATGCTCAGCCTGCCGCCGATGAGCATCGCGCGCTCGCGCATGATCTCCAGGCCGTGGGAGTCCGACCGCGCCTGCTGCATGCCGCGGCCGTCGTCGGAGACCGTGATGATCGCGCGGGGCGCGTGCACCCGGCAGTGGACGTCGATGACCGACGCCTGCGCGTGCTTGATGGCGTTGTTCATCGCCTCCTGGGTGATCCGGAAGAGCTCCGCCTCCACCTCGGGCCGCAGGCGGGTGGTGTGCTCCTCGAGGGTCACCTGGATCGGCACGCCGGAGACCTCGCTGAGGTTGCGGGCGATCGCCCCGATCGCGGCGCCGAGGCTCTCGCTCTCCCCGATGCTCGTGCGCAGGGTCAGCACCGACTGGCGGACCTCGCCCACGACGTGGCTGACCCGGTCGCGCAGCAGCGCGATCCGCTCGGCCTGCTGCGCTGAGGACGGCTGCGCCGCCAGGGCGTCGACGAGGTAGCCGAGGGAGGCGATGTCCTGCGCGACACCGTCGTGCATCTCCCGCGCGAGGCGCCGGCGCTCCTCCGCGGTCGCCGCGTCGCGGAAGGAGGCGAAGAGCAGGGCGGTGTCGAGGTGCACGGCGCTCGGTGCCAGCCGGCGCTGCAGCTTGCGGATCCGGTCGCCGAGGTCGAGCCGGCCGGGGTCGAGCCGGTCCGACAGCACGCCGGCGACCACGGCCGCGTCGTCGAGCGGGATCGCGAACGAGCGGCCGTCGACGACGTTCTCCCCGCGCGCCCACGCCTCGGCCGCGACGTCCTCGCAGTCGGCCGTCTCGCCCTCGAGGTTCTTCTCCACCAGGGGCGTGAGCGAGTCGCCGCGGGGGACGTACAGGACGAGGGCGGCGATCGGCAGCTCGTCGCGGACGGTGCTGATGATCGCGCCGCCGAGCGCGTTGGGGTCCAGCCCGGAGCTGAGGCCGCCGGAGAGGTCGATGAGCTGGCGCAGCAGGGTTTGTGCGTAGTGGTACGGCGCCAGCGGGTCGGTCGAGCGCTCGATCGCGGCGTGCAGGAACGTCGCGATCAGGCCGAGGCCGAGTCCGGTGACGCTCCACGTGAAGACCCCGAGCCACTGCGGGTCGGACAGCCCGTCGCCGGAGACCACCGCGAAGCCGACCAGCGCCACGAGCTCGGCCGACATGGCCAGCGCGACGCCGACGGCCCCGCGGTGCAGGCCGGCGGTGAACGGCGGCACGGCGAGGGCGGCCAACACGGTCAGGCTCTCGGCCGAGGCGACTCCGCAGACCAGGCCCACCACCACGGCGTCGAAGGTCGTGGCGAAGACGATCGACGTGCGCGGGCGGAACTCGGCGAGCTGGACGACGACCCAGGCACAGCCGATGGCGATCAGCGCCAGCAGCATCTCCTCGTCCCGGTCGACCAGCGCGGTGACGAAGAGGAAGAGCAGCACGAACCCGCGTGCGGCGAGGGTGAGTCGCGCGAACGGCAGGTCCGGGAAGGTCATCCCATGTTCTCCATGATGCTGATCACCGCGGGCCCCATCACCGCGATGAAGAGGCAAGGGAGGATGCAGAAGATGAGGGGCACGGTGATCTTGACAGGTACCTGCTGCGCCTTGTGCTCGGCGCGCTGGCGGCGCTTGACCCGCATCTCGCCCGACTGCACGCGCAGCACCTGCGAGATCGGGATGCCGAAGGAGTCCGCCTGGACCATCGCCCCGACGAACGCCTTGAGGTCGGCCACGTTGGTCCGGTCCCCCAGGGCGCGCAGGGCATTCGCCCGGCCGGCGCCGATCTGCATCTCGCGGAGCACCCGCGAGAACTCCTCCGCGAGGGGACCGTCGGTGTTGCGCGCGACCTGCTGGACCGCGGCGTCGAACCCGAGCCCGGACTCCACGCTGATCGTCATCAGGTCGATCGCGTCGGCCAGCTCGCGCTGGATCCGCTCCGTGCGCTCGTAGGTCTTCTGGTACAGGTACAGGTCGGGCACGAAGAACCCGACGACCAGCCCGGCGAGCAGCAGGACCACGGCGACGGGGAGCGACACCCCGAGCACGAGCACCACTGCTCCGGCGACCAGGGTCAGGGCCACCGCGCCGATCACCTTGCCCGACACCACCCGGTCGACCGACCAGTCGCGCGGGTTGCCGGCCAGGTCCAGCTTGCGACGGATCCGTTCGGCCGAGTCGGCGCCGGAGAGCCGGCGACCGATCCGCAGCGCCCGGGCCTGCAGCGGCTCCAGCACCCGCTCGCCGAAGGGCCGGTCGAGCTCGTCGCGCAGCGCCTGCGGCGCCGAGCCGATCGCCTGGATGGCGGCGAGGGAGCGGGTCACGCCCGAGGTGCGGCCCTCGTCGGGGGCGAGCGCCGAGCCGACGAGCAGGATGGCGACGAGCACCAGGACGGCGCCCAGCACGAGGAGCAGCGTCATCTCACACCTCCACCTTGACCAGCTTGCTCATCCAGAAGACCCCCACGCCGAGGATCACCACCGCGCCGACGAGCATCAGGATGCCGAGCGGGTCGGTGAACATCACGCTCACGTAGTCCCGCTGGGTGAAGAAGAGGTACAGCATGAACAGCGGCGGCAGGCAGCCCAGGACCCACGCGGACAGCTTGCCCTCGGCGGCCAGCGCGGCCACCTGGCGCCGCAGGTACTCCCGCTCGCGCATCGTGGCGGCGACGGTGTCGAGCAGCTCGGCGAGGTTGCCGCCGACCTGGCGCTGGATCTTGATCGCCATGACCACCCACTCGAAGTCCTTGGACTCGAACCGCTCGGCGACCCCCTCGAGCGCGTCCTCCAGGGGTACGCCGAGGCGCGTCTCGACCAGGACCCGCTTGAACTCCGTGGAGACCGGGTCGGCGCCCTCCCGCACGATCGTGTCGACCGACTGCGCCAGCGAGAGACCCGCCGCCAGCGACCCGGACATCAGCTGCAGGGTGTCGGGCAGCAGGGCGTTGAACGCCTTGCGCCGGCGCGCCCGCCGGACGCCGAGGTAGAGCCATGGGCCGAGGCCGCCGAGGACCAGGAAGAGCAGGCCCAGGACGATGGTGCCGCGACCCAGCAGCAGGCCGACGAGGCCGGCGGCGAGGAACACGCCCACGTGGACCAGCAGCCACTCCGAGGCCTTCAGCTCGCTGCCGGCGCCCTCCAGCCGGTGGGTGATCCGCGCGTCGAGCGACTTGTTCCGGCTCAGCAGCGTGGCGGCGGCGTCCTTGGCCGACGAGAGCGCCTGCTCGGCGTCCACCCGCGACCCCGCGGGCGTCGCGCCGGCGCTCGTCACCTCGGTGTAGCGCGCCAGGCGGTCGGCCGCCGACAGCGGCGCCGGGCCGCGCGGGACCAGGAGCACGACGAGCGCGACCAGGCCGACGGCGAGCGTGCCGATGCCGGCGTGCATCAGCCAGGACGGCGGGACCCAGTCGGGCTGCTGCACCACCGGCGGGGGGACCACGGTCGTCGTCGCCGCGCGCTGGACGGTGCTGAAGGCGCTGGCCGTCACGGGGCCGGCGGCGCCGCCGAGCGTCACCTCGACGGTCGCCTCGGTCGCGTCGACGCCGTCGGGCACGGAGGTCGAGACGAGCACCTGCCGGGCGAGGACGGCAGCCTCCTCCGAGAACGTGTCGGCCAGCGCGGTCCGGCTCGCTTCGACCACCTGGCCGGAGCCGGCCTCGGCCACCTCGCGCAGCGAGGCCAGCGCTGCGTCGCCCTGCTCGAGCGCGATGACGTCGACGCCCACGCCGGACTCGTCCACGGCCGCGGTGACGTCCGCGAGGGGCGTGCCGGAGGTGTCCGCGCCGTCGGAGAGGACCAGCAGCGAGCGCTGGCCCTCCTCGCCGGCCAGCCGCAGGGCGGCGAGCACGCCGTCGTGCAGCCTGGTCTGCTGGCTGAGGGTGAGCGAGCGGACCACCTCGCGAGCCGCGTCGCGGTCGGTCGTCGGGGCGAGCGCCTCGTCGACGGTGCCGGCGAAGCTGACGATCCCGAGCTCGACGTCCGGGGGCACGCTGCGGATGAAGGTCAGCGCGGCCTGCTTGGCGGACCCGAAGCGGTCGCCGCGCATGGAGTTGCTGGTGTCGATCGCCAGCACCGCGGTGCGGCGTACCGCCGTCGAGGCCCCGGCGCGCTCGGCTGTCGCGGGCGCCGCGACCCCGTCGACGGTGACCGTGACGTCCGCCAGGTCGACGGCCGAGCCGGCCGGGACCGACACCAGGACGTCGAGCCCGCCGTCGGTCGGCTCCACGTGCGTGATCGACCCGTCCGCGGCGAGCGCCGCCGAGGGCAGCAGGCACAGCAGGACGCCGGCCGCCAGCGCGACCAGGGTGAGCAGCAGCCGACGCATCAGATCCGGTCCGTCGCGAAGAGCATCGGGTCGACCGTGACGTTGGCGTAGGCCATCTTGTCCAGGAACGTCGGCCGCAGCCCCGTCGGGCGGAGCCGGCCGAGCGTGCGGCCGTGGACGTCGAAGCCCGCGGAGGCGTCGAAGACGAAGATGTCCTGGAGGGTGATGACGTCGCCCTCCATCCGCTCCACCTCGGTGATGTGGGTGATCCGGCGGGTGCCGTCCTTGAAGCGCGTCTGGTGCACGATCAGGTCGACCGCGGAGGCGACCTGCTCGCGGATCGCGCGGACCGGCAGGTCCATGCCGGCCATCAGCACCATGGTCTCCATCCGCGAGAGCGTGTCGCGCGGACCGTTGGAGTGCAGGGTGCAGATGGAGCCGTCGTGGCCGGTGTTCATCGCCTGCAGCATGTCCAGGGCGGAGGCGTCGCGGACCTCGCCGACGATGATCCGGTCGGGCCGCATCCGCAGGCTGTTGCGCACCAGGTCGCGGATGTGGACCGCGCCCTTGCCCTCGATGTTGGCCGGGCGCGACTCCAGGCGGACCACGTGGTCCTGCTTGAGCTGCAGCTCCGCGGCGTCCTCGATGGTGACGATCCGCTCGTCGCTGGGGATGAACGAGGAGAGCACGTTGAGCGTCGTCGTCTTCCCGGCGCCGGTGCTGCCGGAGACGATCACGTTGAGCCGGCCGCGCACGCACGCCTCGAGGAAGTCGCACGTCTGCGGCGTCAGGGACCCGAAGGAGACCAGGTCGGTGGCGGTCAGCGGGTCGGTGGCGAACTTGCGGATGGTCAGCGCCGAGCCGTCCACGGCCAACGGCGGGACCACGGCGTTGACGCGGCTGCCGTCGGGCAGGCGGGCGTCGACCATCGGGCTGGACTCGTCGACGCGGCGGCCGATCCGGGAGACGATCTTGTCGATCGTGCGCCGCAGGTGCGCCTCGTCGAGGAAGTGCGCGTCCGCCGGCATCAGCCGGCCGCCCTTCTCCAACCAGATCGAGGCGTGCCCGTTGACCATGACCTCGGAGACGTCGGGGTCGCGCAGGAACGGCTGGATCGGCCCGTAGCCGAGGATGTCGTCGCTGATCTCCTGGGTCACCCGCGCGCGGTCCCCGCTGCTGAGCGGTCGGTCCTGGGAGGCGAGGACGTCGGCCAGCACCGAGCGGACCCGCTGGTCCAGCTCGTCCTGGTCCATGTCGGCGTCGTAGAGGTGCGGCCCGAGCTGCTGGAGCAGCTCGGTGTGCACGCTGCTCTTCAGCTCCTCGATCCGGTCGGGCTGCGCCGCGCCGAGGGTACGCCGCGGCGCGGCGTCGACCTTGCGCCTCGCGGACGCGGCGGCGGCAGCGGCGGCCCCGGCGGCCGCGGCCCCGGCGGGCTGCTCCTCGACCGGCCGAGCGGCGTCGAGGGCGGCGGTGGCCTCGGCCGGCGGCTCGGGGGAGGCGGCGGGGTCGGAGCGGCGGGCGGCGGCGAGCCGTTCGGACAGCGAGCTCATCGACGTCACCTCCGGAGGCGGAAGCGGCGGGCCGGCTTGTCGGCCCCCTCGGCGTCCGCGGGGTCGGGCGGGGTGGTGGCGGACCGCGGCGCGGCGACGGTCTCCCCGGAGAGCCGGGACGCGAGCCCACGGATCGCGCCGCTGGACTGGTGGTCGGGGCGCTCGAGCAGGATCGGGGTCCCCGCGTTGGTGGCGGCCGCGATGTCGATCGAGCTCTCGACGGAGGCGGCCACGCCCATGCCGAGGATGGCCTCCACCTTGTCCGGACCGATGCCGACGGCGTCGTCGGCGCGGTTGAGCAGCAGGTGGCGGTGGCCCCGGGCGATGTCGAGCATCTCCAGGGTCTCGAGGGCCACCTTGACGTTCTTCAGCGTGGGCACGTCGAGCGTCGCGACGATGACGCACTCGTCGGTCTCGTCGAGCGCCGTCAGGGTCTGCTCGTCGAAGGCGGGCGCGGTGTCGATGACGACGTAGTCGAAGGTCTCCCGCAGCGTCCGCAGGATGCGGGTCACCAGCGGGGCGGTGATCCGCTCCCGGACGTCGGGGTGGGCCGGCGCGGCCAGCACCATCAACGACTCCTGGTGCCGGGTCAGGAGCCCGTCGAGCATCGCGGTGTCCAGGCTGTCCTCGGCGCCGACGGCCTGCTCGATCGAGTGCGTCGGGAACAGCTGCATGGTGATGGCGACGTCGCCGAACCCGAGGTCCAGGTCGACCAGGCACACCTTGCGCGCGCCGTTCTCGGTGAGCGCCAGCGCGAGGTTGACCGCCATCGTGGTCTTGCCGACGCCGCCCTTGGGGGAGAAGACGGTCACCACGCGGCCGACGTGCGCGGCGCCGGACGGCCCGCGCAGCGCGACGTGGAGCTGGTAGGCGCGGTCCACCGCGGCCTCGAGGGCGACCAGGTCGCCGGTCGGCACGACGTCGCGCGCGCCGGCCTTCATGGCCGCGGCGAGGGTCTCGGCGTCGAGCTCGTCGCGCACGAGCACGACGCTGACGGTCGGCCGGCCGGTGCGGAGCCCCTCGCAGACGGCGACGGTCTCCTCGAGGGCGAGGTGGGGGCCGAGCACGACGACGTACTCGTCGGAGTGCTGGGTCAGCCAACCGTGCATCCGGTCGACCGACAGCACCCCCTGGGTGCCGGTCGGCAGCCCGGTCAGGAGCGCGGAGAGGGTGGCGTCCTGGGGATCGACGACGACGGGCATGCGCGTCAGCCGAACAGGTTGTCGGTCGTGACCCCGGGACCGGGGCGCACCTGGGTGTCGTCGCCGACCAGCGCGAAGGCCAGCTCGCCGTTGCCCTGCGCGAACATCACCCGCTCCGCCTCGGCCTGGCTGAGCGCGAGCGTGATGAGGGTGCGGGGCAGCTGCTCGACGGTCTGCTGACCGGTCTGGTCGGTGGTCGTCGTCGAGACCGGCGTGGTGGAGCCGACCGCGAGGACCGTCGCCTCGGGCAGGAGGAGCCGCGTGAACGGCTGGCCGCTGCGTGCGTCGGAGCCGTTGAAGAAGACCGCGACCTGCGAGCCGGGGTTGACGAAGCCGGCCACCCGGGCGGTGTCGGTGAGGTTGACCGTCACGGTGACCTGGCCCTTCTGCAGCTGCAGGCCGGTGTCGGCCGACACCTGCGCGGCGCCGCCGAACTTTGCGGGGATCAGCTGCTCGCCCGGGTAGATCGGCACCAGCGCGAGCTGGCCGCTGAAGACGCCCGCGTCGCCCTGGGCGCCGTCGAGGAGCTGGTCCTGCGCGACCGGCTGGAGCGCGACCTTGCCGGCGGCCAGCGCGTCCTCGATCTTCTCGCCCTTGGCGATCGGGGCGGTCGCCCGCAGCACCTCCACCGTGGCGAACCGGTCCTGCGCGCGTGCGTCGGCCCCTCGCACGTAGAGGAGGACCAGCACCACGCCCAGGGCCGCGACGACCGCCGCGGCGATGAGGAGGATCCTTCGTCGATCCATCAACAGAACCCTTTCGTCCTGTGAGGAACGTCGGTAGCCCCCTCCCGACGGTCCAGCGTTGTCCCGTGCGGCGACGGCCGGCTCCCTCCCCGAGTCGGCTGTGCCGGCTCTCGATGCTAGGGAACCCACCGGTGACGCACCGGCGATTGCCCAAACAAGCACCACCGGCCACCCCTTCGGGGGTGGCCGGTGGCCCGGTCGAGCCAGGTGGGGAGGGGCGTCAGGAGTAGAGCGCGTCCACCTCGGCGCGGAACTCGCGCATCACGACGTTCCGCTTGAGCTTGAGGCTGGGGGTGAGCTGCCCGCCCTCCTCGGTCCACTCGGCGTCGAGGACCGAGAACTTGCGGATGGACTCCGCCTTGGAGACGGCCTTGTTGGCGTCCTCCACCGCGGCCTCGATCTCGGCGCGCAGGTCGGGGTCGTCGAGCAGCTGCCCGACGTCGTCGGACTTGCCGCGGGCGGCGGCCCAGACCGGCAGCGACTCGCGGTCGATCGTGACGAGGGCGGCGATGAAGGGCTGGCCGTCGCCGACGACGATGCACTGGTCGACCAGCGCGTGCGCCCGCAGCCGGTCCTCGAGGACCGCGGGGGCGACGTTCTTGCCGCCGGCGGTCACGAGGATCTCCTTCTTGCGGCCGGTGATCTTCACGAAGCCCTCGTCGTCGACCTCGCCGACGTCGCCGGTGTGGAACCACGCGTCGGCCTCGAGCGCCTCCCGGGTGGCGTCCTCGTTCTCCCAGTAGCCGGCGAAGACCTGCCCGCCGCGGAACAGCAGCTCGCCGTCGTCGGCGACGCGCACGGCGGTGCCGGGCAGCGGGCGGCCCACGGTGCCGACCTTCTGGGCGTCCGGGAGGTTGACGGTGAGCGCCGCCGTGGTCTCGGTGAGCCCGTAGCCCTCCAGCACGGTCAGGCCGATGCCGCGGTAGAAGTGGCCGAGCCGGTCGCCCAGGGGCGCGCCGCCGGAGACCGCGAACTGGCAGCTCCCGCCGAGGGCGTCGAGCAGCTTGCCGTAGACCAGCTTGGCGAACAGCGCGTGCTGGGCCCGGACGGCCAGTGACGGACGACCCTTGTCGAGCCCGCGGGACCAGGCGATCGCCACGTCGGCGGCCCGGTCGAAGATCTTGCCGCGTCCCTCCGCGGTGGCCTTCTGCGAGGCGGTGTTGAAGACCTTCTCGAACACGCGCGGCACGGCCAGGATGAACGTCGGCCGGAACCCCTGCAGGTCGGGCAGCAGGTTCTTGATGTCGGGGGAGTGGCCCAGCCGGGTGCGGGACTTCACGCAGCCGATCTGGATGATCCGGGCGAAGACGTGGGCCAGCGGCAGGAACAGCAGCGTGGAGGCGCCCTCGGCGTCGAAGAGCCGCTCGAGCTCCTCGACGGCCACGCCGAGCTCGAACATGAAGTTGCCGTGAGTGAGCATGCAGCCCTTGGGCCGCCCGGTCGTGCCCGAGGTGTAGATGAGCGTCGCGAGGTCCAGCGGCGTGGCCGTCGTGCGCCGCTTCTCCAGGTCGTCGTCGCTGATGTCGGCGCCGAGGCGGCGCAGCACGTCGACGGCGTTGTCGGTCAGCGACCACACGTGGTTGAGCGCCTCGAGGCCGCCGCGGACCTCCGCGACGCGCGCGACGTGGTCGTCGGTCTCGGCGACGACCGCGCGGGCGGCGCTGTCGCGCAGGATCCACTCGATCTGCTCGGCCGAGGAGGTCTCGTAGATCGGCACCGTGACGGCGCCGGCGAACCAGATCGCGTAGTCGAGCAGGGTCCACTCGTAGCGCGTCTTCGAGATCAGGGCGACCCGGTCGCCGGTCTCGACACCGGCCGCGACCAGGCCCTTGGCCACCGCGGTGACCTCCGCCAGGAACTCGGCGGCGGTGACGTCGCTCCAGGCGCCGTCGCCCGCGGGGCGGCTGAAGACGACGGCGTCGGGCGCCTCCTCGGCGTTCCTCACCACGTCGTCGGTCAGGTTGCCGGTCCCCGGGACCTCGATCGTCAGGGGCGTGGAGAACTCCCGCACGCTTCCTCCTCCGAGCACGTCGATTCGGGCGCCCGGGCGGGCGCCTCGTCGCAGGCTACCGCCGCCGTCGGACGCCTCTCCCATCCGGTACGCTGCCGCATCGATCCACCCGCCGACCCCGCCCAGCAGCCGCGACCTCCAGGGGGCCCCGCATGGCCGAACAGACCACGTCGTCGATCACCGTCGACGCCGCCCCGGCCGAGGTGATGGCGGTGATCGCCGACTTCGCGGCGTACCCGCAGTGGGCCAAGGGCGTGCAGACCGCCGACGTCGTCGCGACGTACCCCGACGGCCGCGCCGAGCGGGTCTTCTTCGCCCTCGACGTCTCGCCGATCAAGGACGAGTACACCCTCGAGTACCAGTGGGACGGCGACCGCGAGGTCACCTGGACCCTCGTCGAGGGCAAGATGCTGCGGGCCCTCGACGGCGCCTACGTGCTCCGCGACCTCGGCGGGTCCACCGAGGTGACCTACCGGCTCGCCCTCGACGTCTCGATCCCGCTCATCGGCATGCTGAAGCGCAAGGGCGAGAAGATCCTCATCGACACGGCGCTGAAGGGTCTGAAGAAGCGCGTCGAGTCGCGCTGACGCGCCGCATGCGCATCCTCCTGCTCACCGGCAAGGGCGGTGTCGGCAAGTCCACGGTCGCGGCCGGTACGGCGGCGCTCGCGGCCGCGGCCGGGCACCGCACCCTCGTGCTGTCCACCGACGCGGCCCACTCGCTGGCCGACGCCTTCGGCGTCGAGGTCGGTCCCGAGCCCACCGAGGTCGGGGAGCGGCTCTTCGTCCAGCAGGTCGACGCCCAGCTGCGGTTCCAGCAGTCCTGGGGCGAGGTGCAGCGCTACCTCCTCTCGGTCCTCGACACCGTCGGCGTCGACCGGCTGGCCGCGGAGGAGCTGACCGTGCTGCCCGGCGCCGAGGAGGTGCTGGCCCTGCTCGAGCTGCGGCTGCAGGTCCTCTCCGGGGAGTGGGACGTCGTCGTCGTCGACTGCGCGCCGACCGCGGAGACGCTGCGGCTGCTCGCGCTGCCCGAGGCGCTGGGGTGGTACATGCAGCGGGTCCTCCCGACCCAGGCCCGTGTCGTCAAGGCGCTCAAGCCCGTCCTCACCCGCGCCGCGGGCGTGCCGATGCCCGGTGGGAGCGTCTTCGAGGCCGTGGAGCGGCTGCACGCCGAGCTCGACGAGGTGCGCTCGCTGCTGCAGGGCCCGGACGCCAGCGTGCGGCTGGTCCTCACCCCCGAGGCGGTCGTCGCCGCCGAGGCGCGACGGAGCTGGACCACGCTGTCGCTCTACGGCTACCGCGTCGACGGCGTGGTGGCCAACCGGGTCTTCCCGCCCGCCGACGGCGACGACTGGCGCGCCGGCTGGGTCGCGGCCCAGGCGCGCGTGCTCGCTGACGTCGAGGAGTCGTTCGTCGGGCTGCCGGTGTGGCGCTCGGAGTACCGCGCCGCCGAGCCGGTCGGGGTCGACGCCCTGCGCACCCTCGCCGCCGACGTGTACGGCGGCTCCGACCCGCTCGCGGCGCCCGTGGGCGAGGGGCCCTTCCTCGTCACCCGCACCGGCGGCGGGGCCGTGCTGCGCCTCCGGCTGCCGCTGGTCACCCGCGCGGAGGTCGACCTGGCCCGCCGGCACGACGAGCTGGTCGTGACCGTCGGCTCCTACCGCCGCCTGCTGACCCTGCCCGCCGGCCTGGCGCGGCTCGACGTCGCCGGTGCCCGGGTCGAGGAGGGCGAGCTGCAGGTCCGGTTCCACGAGGCCCGGCCCGCGCACGCCCGGGGGGAGAGCGCATGAGCGACGACGAGCACGACCGGCCGGAGGACGTCGGCAGCGTGGCCGAGGAGGCCGCCAAGCTGTTCGGCGCGCTGGGCGACTGGGCGCAGGACAACGGCTCCGGACTGGGTGCGGGACTGGGTGCCGGGCTGGGCGGCTTCGCCGCCCAGGCGGCGGCCGCGGCCCGGCAGGTCGACGAGCACGTCGCCACCGGGGCCCCCGAGTGCACCTGGTGCCCGGTGTGCCGAGCCGTCCACGCCGTGCGCAGCACGAGCCCGGAGGTGCGCAACCACCTGCTGGCGGCAGGATCCTCCCTGTTGCAGGCGGCCGCGGAGGCACTCGCCACCGCGGTGCCCGAGGACCGTCGCCGGCCCCCCGACGGCGGGCCGCCGGCAGGCGCAGGAGTGGAACGGATCGACCTGGACCCCGACGACGGGGCTGACGAGTGGCCGGAGGACGAGGGATGACGCTCACGTGTGGCGTGGACGTCGGCGGGACGAAGATCGCCGGCGGTGTGGTGGACGAGGAGGGCAAGGTCCTCGAGGAGCTGCGCGTGGAGTCGCCCGCGACCGACGCGGAGGCGATCGAGGACGCCATCGCGGGGCTCGTCGCGGAGCTGCGCACCCGGCACGAGATCACGGCGGTCGGCGTCGGTGCGGCCGGCTACGTCGACAAGGGCCGCGCGGTGGTGATGTTCGCGCCGAACATCGCCTGGCGCGACGTACCCCTCAAGGCGGAGCTGGAGCAGCGCGTCGAGCTGCCGGTCGTGGTGGAGAACGACGCGAACGCCGCGGCCTGGGGCGAGTTCGTCTTCGGCGCCGGTCACGACGTCGACGACCTGCTGCTGGTCACCGTCGGCACCGGCATCGGCGGCGGCATCGTGCTGGACGGGCTCCTGCACCGCGGCGCGTTCGGCGCCGGCGCGGAGATCGGCCACATGCGCGTCGTCCCCGACGGCATCCGGTGCGGGTGCGGGAACCGCGGCTGCTTCGAGCAGTACGCCAGCGGCTCGGCGCTCGTGCGCGACGCCCGCGCCGAGGCGGTCACCGGCAACCCGGCCGCCCGCAGCCTCCTGGCGCGCGCCGGCGGCGACACCGCGGCCATCACCGGACCGCTCATCACCGAGGCGGCGCGTGCGGGCGACCCGTTCGCCGTGGCCCAGCTCGCCGAGCTGGGTCGTTGGCTCGGCGAGGGCATCGCCTCGCTCACCGCCGTGCTCGACCCCGCGGTGGTGGTCATCGGTGGCGGCGTCAGCGAGGCCGGCGAGCTGCTGCTCGGCCCCATCCGCACGGCGTTCGTTGCTGAGCTGCCCGCTCGCGGGCACCGCCCGACGCTCGAGATCCGCCGCGCCACGCTCGGCAACCGCGCCGGGCTCATCGGCGCGGCCGACCTCGCCCGCCGCTGAGGCGGCTCCCGTGGCCCTCCACATCGGCGTCGACGTCGGCGGCACCAAGGTGCTCGCCGCCGAGGTCGACGCCGTGGGCGCGGTGCTGCGCACGGCCCGGCGCTCCACCCCGGGGCGCCGCGTGGACGCCGTGCTCGTCGAGCAGGCGCTGACCGAGGCGGTCGCCGAGGTCGCCGACGGGCGCCGCGTCGACGGGGTGGGCCTCGCCGCGGCGGGCTTCGTGGACGCCGCGGGGGAGCGGGTGATGTTCGCGCCGCACCTGCCCTGGCAGGGCGAGGACGTGCGCGCCCGCCTCGCCGCCCGGTGGGGGACGACCGTCGCCCTCGACAACGACGCCAACTGCGCCGCCCTCGCCGAGGGGACGCTCGGCGCGGCGCGGGGCGTCGCGGACTTCCTGCTGATCACGATGGGCACCGGCATCGGCGGCGGCCTCGTCCTCGGCGGGCGCGTCCACCGCGGCCGCAACGGCATGGCCGGGGAGTTCGGCCACGCGCAGGTCGTGCCGGACGGCCAGCCCTGCGAGTGCGGCGGTGCCGGGTGCTGGGAGCAGTACTCCAGCGGCAACGCGCTCGTCCGCTTCGCCCGGGCCAGGATCGGCCGGGAGCCCACGATGCTGGAGCAGCTGTGCGGCGGCGATCCCAGCACGCTGGTCGGCCCGATGGTGACCGAGGCCGCCGAGCAGGGCGACCTGGTCGCCCGGCAGGCCTTCGCGTCCGTCGGGGACTGGCTCGGCGTCGGCCTGGCGAACCTCGTCGCGGCCTTCGACCCCGAGCTCGTGGTCGTCGGCGGCGGGGTCTCGGCCGCCGGTGACCGGCTGCTCGAGCCGGCCCGGCACGCCCTCGTCCGCTCGCTCGTCGGTGCCGCGCACCGCGAGGTCCCGCCCGTCGTCCGCGCCCGGTTCGGCCCGGAGGCCGGCGTGGTGGGTGGCGCGATCCTCGCGCGCCAGCGCTCCTAGCCGTACCTGGCCGGGCGCGCGGTCGCACATTTCATCGGCCGGCCGATGAATCTCCCGGTTGGCCGGTGAAACTTCAGCGGCCCACCGACAGTTTCAGCGGTCAGCCGATGAAATCTCCAGCAAGCCGGCCGACCACCCCCGAGGTCAGAGCTGGGCGCCGTCGTCCCAGGGGTCCCGCGGGCCGCGGGGCATCTGCCAGACCAGGTAGAGGAAGCCGCCGACGAACCCGGCGACCAGCGCGTAGGAGACCACCTGCGGCAGGCCGATGCCCAGCACCAGGAACAGCAGCAGGACGGCAGGGGCGCCGAAGACGCCGGTCCACGCGGCGAGGCGGGCGCCGACGGGGCGCGGCAGCGGCGGTGGCTCGGGCGGGACGAACCGCTCCTCGTCGGCACGCGCGAGGTCGCTCTCCGGCTCCTCGGGCAGCGGGACGTCGTACGTCGGCGGCGTGGCCGGAGCGGTCGGCGCGGGTGCCGGCGCAGGCGGTTCGTCGTCGAGGGTCGGCCGGTCGCCGTAGTTCTCGACGATCGAGCGCCAGACGTCGTCCTCGTCGTCGCGCTGCACGAGGACGAGGTTACGCGGCGGTGACCCGCCGCACGAACGCCGCGGTCTCCTCGACGATGGTGGGGAGGTCGTGGTCCAGCGTGGCCACGTGGTAGCTCTCCGGCAGCGACACCTCGGTGACGTCGCGCGAGGAGACGCCGGAGACGACGAGCGGCTGGGTGAGCCCGTCGACCACGTGGTCGACCGTCGAGCGGAGGTAGAGCAGCGGGGCCGTGACGCGCGGCAGGTCGGACACCAGCCCCGGCCACGCGCGGAACATCGAGTGGGCCGCCTTCAGCGGCGTCCGGGTGTAGCCGTGCTCCTCGGCGCCGGGCTTCTTGATGTCGTTCGCGATCCCGGGGAAGGACCCGACCACGTGCTTGAGCACCGGCAGCAGCCTGACGTCCTTGCGGGCCGTGGCCAGGGCGGGGTTGACCACGACGACCCCGGCCACCGCGTCGCCGTGGTCGGCCGCGAGGCGCAGGGTCAGCGCACCGCCCATGGAGAGCCCGCCGACCACGACCGCGTCGTGGGAGGCGCGCAGGTCGGCGAAGACGCGCGACAGCTCGGCGTACCAGTCGTCCCACGTGGTCGTGTTGCAGTCCTGCCACGTCGTGCCGTGCCCCGGCAGCCGCGGCACCTCCACGCCGTACCCCTGCTCCGCGAGCGCCTCGCCCCACGGCTTGATCGACGCGGGCTGGCCCGTGAAGCCGTGGCTGAGCAGCACGCCGACGCGTCGACCGCCGGTCAGCTCGGGGCGTGCCGGGGCGGACAGGGGAACGGCCAGCGGGTGGAGCGTCGGCTCGATCGTCATGGCGGCACCTTAGGTCTAGGGTTGCCTCGTCCGGGCCGGGTCGTGGAAGGTGCGCCGCGTGTTCTATTGGTTCCTGAAGTGGGTGGCCCTCGGGCCGTTCCTGCGCGTGATCTTCCGGCCGCAGGTCGCCGGCGCCGAGCACGTCCCCACCGACGGCCCGGCGATCCTCGCCAGCAACCACCTGTCGTACGCCGACTGGCTGTTCATGCCGCTCACGCTGCCGCGCCGGGTGACGTTCGTGGCGAAGGCGGAGTACTTCACCAGCCCGGGCATCAAGGGCTGGTTCCAGAAGCAGTTCTTCTCCGGTGCCGGCCAGGTCCCGATCGACCGCGGCGGTGCCAGCGCGGCCGAGGGCGCGCTGACCGCGGCCAAGCGGATCCTGGGGGAGGGCGGCCTGTTCGGCATCTACCCCGAGGGCACCCGGAGCCACGACGGCCGGCTCTACCGCGGCAAGACCGGTGTCGCCCGGCTCGCGCTCGAGACGGGTGTCCCGGTCATCCCGGTCGCCGTCGTCGGCACCGACGTGGTCGCACCCCCGGGCAAGACGTTCGGCACGTTCACCCGCCCGGTCGTGCGCTTCGGCAAGCCGCTGGACTTCTCCCGCTACGAGGGGATGAGCAACGACCGCTACATCCTGCGCTCGGTGACCGACGAGATCATGTACGAGATCATGCGGCTCTCCGGCCAGGAGTACGTCGACACCTACGCCGCCCAGGCCAAGGCCGAGTCCCGCAAGGCCCAGCGCGCCGAGCAGTCGGGCGACGCCGCGGCGGACCGTCCGGGCGAAGAGAAGAAGGCGTCCTGAGCGCAGACCCGGCCCGGTCCAGTGCCGGGCTGGCGGTCGAGGACCGGCTCTTCCGGGCGCTGGCCGTCCTGCGTGGGGTCACCCTGGCCAACGCGGTGGTGCTCAACCTCTACCGCGCCGAGAACTTCCAGCGCCCCGCCGGCGGGGTCGCCTGCGTGCTGGTGATGGCGGCGTGGACCGCCTTCGCCGTCTGGGCGTACGCCGCGCCCCGGCGCCGCACGGTCGTCCTGCTCGCCGCGGACCTCGCCGTGGCGGTCGCGCTGCTGGCGGCCACCCCCCTGGTGAAGGGCGACGGCTTCAACGCGACCGTCCCGGGGTTCTGGGTCGCGGGGGCGCTGCTGGCCTGGGCGGTCCGGTACCGCTGGGTGGGCGGCCTGGTGGCGGCCGCGGTGCTGGTGGCGGCCGACGTGCTGGTCCGCGAGGAGCTGACCCAGTCCAACTACGGCAACGTCTTCCTGCTCCTCATCGGCGGTCCGATCGTCGGCTTCATGTGCGGGTCGCTGCAGGAGATGGCCGCCGAGCGCGACCGCGCCGAGCGGTCCGCCGCCGCGGCTGCGGAGCGCGCCCGGCTGGCACGCGCCGTGCACGACGGCGTGCTGCAGGTGCTCTCCCTGGTCCAGCGGCGCGGCGCCGAGCTCGGCGGCGAGGCGGCCGAGCTGGCGCGGCTCGCGGGCGAGCAGGAGTCCCGGCTGCGGACCCTGATCCGCACCCAGGAGCGCACGACCGACGAGGCCGCCGGCGGGAGCGGAGCCGGCGCGGTCCTCGACCTGGCCGCGGAGCTCGGCCGGCTGGAGTCCCGCGCCCAGGTGACCGTCGCCGCGCCGGCGACCCCGGTCGAGCTGCCGCGCGACGTCGTGCAGGAGCTGTGCGCCGTGGTCGGCGCCTGCCTGGACAACGTCGCGAACCACGTGGGGGCGCAGGCCCCGGCCTGGGTGCTGCTCGAGGCGTTCCCCGACCGGGTCGAGCTCTCCGTGCGCGACGAGGGGCCCGGCATCCCCGAGGGCCGGCTCGAGCGGGCCGCGGCCGAGGGCCGGCTGGGCGTCAGCGAGTCGATCCGTGGCCGCGTCGCCGACCTCGGCGGGACCGCGACGCTGAGCACCGGCTCGTTCGGCACCGAGTGGGAGCTCGTCGTCCCGGTCCCCGCCCCCGGCTCCGCGGGAGCGGCGGACCGGCGCCGCTAGTCTCCGACCGTGCCTGTCAGACCCCAGCCCGTCAGCGAGCGGGAGATCACCGCCCCGGTCCCGCTCACCTCTGCCGACGGCCGGCTCAACCCCGACGCGGTCGGCTGGACCCGCACCCCGCTGCTCACCACGGACGGAGTCGGTCGTGGCCGCCTCGGTCGGGGTCGCAACAAGCGCTGGGAGTACTGGGCGGTGACCACGCCGACCCACGTGGTGGCCCTGGTGACCTCCGACATCGACTACGCAGCCGTCCACGGCATCTGGCTGCTCGACCGCGCCACGGGTGAGTCGGTCGCCCACGACGCGATCGGCGTGACCGGCCGCAGCGCGACGCTGCCCGGCACGCTGGGCCACGGACCGGTCCGCTCGCGGACGCGCCGGCTGCGGATCGACGTCGAGGAGGTCGAGGGCGGGACCCGCCTGCGGGCGAGCGGGCCGCGGGTCGAGGTCGACGTGGTGGCGCACCGGCCGGAGGGGCACGAGTGCCTGGGCGTGGTGGTGCCGTGGAGCGACCGTCTCTTCCAGTACACCGTCAAGGACGTCGCCCGCCCCGCGACCGGCACGATCCGCCTCGACGGGCTCGCCGCCGACGTACCGGCGGGGGAGTCGTGGGCGACCCTCGACCACGGCCGCGGCCGGTGGCCCTACGACGTGCGCTGGAACTGGGGCGCCGGCGCCGGACGCACCGACGGCCACGTCGTCGGCATCCAGGTGGGCGGGCGCTGGACCGACGGCACCGGCTCGGTCGAGAACTCCCTCTACGTCGACGGGCACCTCTCCAAGATCAGCGAGGAGCTGGTCTGGGACTACGACCGTGACGACTGGATGGCGCCCTGGCGGGTCTCGGGCGCCTCGGTCGACCTCGCCTTCACACCGTTCCACCTGCGCCGCTCCGTCACCGACCTGCGGGTCTTCGCGTCCCGCACCCACCAGTGCTTCGGGCACTGGGCGGGCCGGGTCCGCGACGACTCGGGAACGTGGGTGCGGGTGGCGGACGTGGTCGGCTGGGCCGAGGACGTCCACAACCGCTGGTGACCCCGTCCGGCGGTGGTCGCTAGCCTCGGGCGCGATGACCATCCACGACACCCACCCGTTCGCCGGTGCGGACGACCCGGTACGTCGCTTCCGGGGCCGGCTCGGCGGCACGGTCACCCTGTGGACGGCCGGGGCGGGCGCCGGACGGGCCGGGCTCACGGTGACGTCGCTGATGGTGGCCAACGGCGAGACGCCGCGGGTGCTCGCGCTGCTCGACCCCGACTCCGACCTCCTCGACGCCGTGCGCGACACGGGCCGGGCCGTCGTCCAGCTGCTCTCGTGGGCCGACCGCGGGCTCGCCGAGATGTTCGCCGGCACCGCACCGGCGCCGGGCGGGCTGTTCCGCCAGGCCGAGTTCGTGGACACCGCGCACGGCCCGCGGCTCGCCTCGACCACCACCTGGGCCGGTGTCGAGCTCGAGGAGGAGCGCGAGGTCGGCTGGTCGTCCCTGGTCACCTGCCGCCTCGTCGCGGCGGAGGCCGGCGAGGACGGCGACCCGCTCGGCCACCGGCGGGGACGCTGGCTGCGCCTGTCCCAGGAGAAGGGGAACCCATGACCGACCCGACGACGCCGATCCGCGTGATGGTCGTCGACGACCACCCGATGTGGCGCGACGCGGTCGAGCGGGACCTGCAGCAGGCCGGCTTCGAGGTCGTCGCGGTGGCCGCCACCGGCACCGAGGCGCTCGCGCGGTTCAAGGCGGCCCGGCCCCAGGTGGTCGTGCTGGACCTGCAGATCCCCGAGCCCGACGGCGTCGGTGTCACCCGCGAGGCGCTGGCCCACGACCCGTCGGCGCGGGTGCTCGTGCTGAGCGCGAGCGGGGAGCAGGCCGACGTGCTGGAGGCGGTCAAGGCCGGCGCGACCGGCTACCTGGTCAAGTCCGCCTCGCGGCAGGAGCTCCTCGACGCCGTACGCCGCGTGGCGCGCGGCGACACCGTGTTCACCCCCGGCCTCGCCGGCCTGGTGCTCGGCGAGTTCCGGCGGCTCTCGGACCCCGCGGCGGCCACCGACCCGACGCAGCCGCAGCTGACCGAGCGCGAGACCGAGGTGCTCAAGATGGTCGCGAAGGGGATGTCGTACAAGCAGATCGCCGAGCGGCTCGTGCTCTCCCACCGCACCGTGCAGAACCACGTCCAGAACACCCTGCGCAAGCTCCAGATGCACAACCGGGTCGAGCTCACGCGCTGGGCGATCGAGCAGGGCCTGGACGAGGACTGATCTCGGGGCCCCTGCAGGGGTCCCCGGTGCACCGGGGACTCCCGCGCTTACCGGGGCAGATCTGCCCCGGTAAGCGAGGGACTGCCCCGGGAAGTGGGAGCAGTGGGGTTCGAGTGACGCCGACCGACGGCCAGCCCGGCCAGCCCGGCCAGCCCGGCCAGCTCGGTCAGCCGCGGGCGGGGTGCGGCCTCCCGCCGCCGGGGGAGGCGTCGACGAGGTCGTGCTGCACGCCGTACCGCGCGCGCAGCCGGGCGTCCTGGGCCTCGCGGTACCGCTCGCCCCGGCGGGTACGCGGCCCGAGGGTCGGCGGCAGCCGGTCGAGCGCGGCGTTCACCGCGCCGAGCACCGGCCCGGCGGCGCGGACCGCGTGCTTGAGCCGCGTGTCGGCGATGCCGAGCTCGTCGGCGATCGCGTCCCCGATGAAGACCCGCTCCAGCGCGGCGACGACGGTCGGTGCGACCGGGTGCAGCACGGGCGGGACGAGCTGCTCGATCTCCGGCACGAGGAAGTCCGAGCCGATCGCGCCCACCAGCTCGCGGCAGTACTCGTCCACCGGCGGCCGGGTGAGCAGGTAGATCCCCTCGAGCGCCTCCTGCTCCGCCTCGTCGGTGGGCAGCAGCGCGGGGTCGATGCCGAGCAGGTGGCCGAGGTAGCGCCAGCGGGCGTAGTACGCCGCCTGCTCCTCCGGACGGTACGGCGCACCGATGGCGCGCATGCCGCGCAGCGGGATCAGGCAGAACTCGACGAGGGTGTAGGCCAGGTAGGACTGGCAGATCGGGACGCCCCAGGCGGCGAGGTCCCAGGCATCGTCGTCGAGCAGCGAGCGTCGCACCAGCGCATGGATGACCCGCACCCGCACGGTGAGCTCGAAGCCGTCGGCGAAGCGGGACAGGCCGCCCTGCGCGTTCGCCGCGACCAGCCAGGAGGCGACCTCGATGGTGCGCATGCCGGCGTTCTCGATGTAGCGGCCGGTCATCTCCAGCGGCCGCGAGGCCGCCGAGTTGGCGTAGCCGCTCACCAGGGACGCCGCGCCGAGCACGATGCCGGCCTGCCGGGTGTAGCGGCCCAGGTGCGCACCGGCCCGGTCGATCCCCTCGAGGTCGACCCACTCCGGGGTGGCGTCCAGCTGGGCGAACAGCGCGCGCAGCGAGTCCGGCGCGTCCGGCACCGCCCCGATGCCCTCGCGGCAGGCGGTGCGCAGCATCCGCATCGCCCTGCCGTGCCCCAGGCGCGGGACGTCCGCGACGAAGGCGTCGGCCAGCGGGTCGCCGTCCCACATCGCGGCGAGGTACGTCGCCGCCAGCTGCGGGTAGCGCTGCCGCGCCAGCTCGACGTGGCGCAGGGTGGCGGGCAGGGGGCGCTCGGCGAGGAGTCGGCCGGTGGTCGCGGCTTGCATGCCACGACCCTAGAAGTGAGGATGTCTCACCTTCCATTCACTTCTCTCCGGTCTCCCGACAGGACGTAGACATGGCCCACAAGCAGCGGATCCTGCCCACGCAGCAACGTGCCGTGCAGATGCGCAGGGCCCTGCTCGACGCTGCCCTTCACCTTCTCGGCGAGCGCGGCGCCGCCGGGCTGACCACCACCGCGATCGTGGAGCGCGCCCACGTCAGCACCGGCACCTTCTACCGGTACTTCAACGACAAGGCGGAGATCGTCACGGCGCTGCGCGACGAGGCCGTCGCGGCGGTCGACCGGGACCTCCGCGAGGCGGTGGTCCGCGCGCTCGACCTCGACCTGCCCGACGCGGTACGCGAGATCGTCTCGACGCTGGTGTCCGGCTTCGAGGAGCACGGCCCGGTCGTGCTGGCCGTCGTCGACGCCCAACCGGGCGGCATCAACGCCAACGTGCTGCCGGAGATCGAGCGGGACCTCTTCCACCTCGCGGCCGTGATCCCGCGGCGGCACCTGCCCGGCGTGCCCCCCGAGCGGCTGGAGGCGCTGGTGTTCATGACCATGGGCGTGGTGGTCGCGACCTCGCTGCGGATCGCGCTGTTCCGCCCGCCGGGCTCGGACCGTGAGGCGCTGGTCGACGTGGCGACCTCGATGCTCGTCGCGGGGCTGCGGTCCTGACCGGCGGCGCGCTCGCGGGCGGGGCATGGGTAGGTTCCCGGCATGGCCGACGCGACGAGCGAGCTGCTGGCGATCGCCGACGAGCTCTACGCGCTCGACCTCGCGGAGTTCACCCCGGCACGCGACGCCCGGGCCAAGGAGCTCAAGGGCACCGACCTGGCCAAGCCCGTCAAGGCGCTGCGGAAGCCCGCGACGGCCGCGTGGGTGGTCAACCTGCTCGTGCGGCACGAGACCGAGCAGGTCGGGCAGGTGCTGGCCGTCGGTGCGGCCCTGCGCGAGGCGCAGGCGTCGATGTCGGGGGAGGAGCTGCGCGCGCTGACCCGCCAGCGCCGCCAGCTCACGGCCGCGGTCACCAGCCAGGCCCGCGCCGTGGCCAAGGAGCACGGCCTCCGCGTCACCGATGCGGTGGCCGACCAGGTCGAGGCCACGCTCACCGCCGCGATGGTGGACGAGGGCTGCGCGAAGGCGGTCCGCAGCGGCCTGCTCGTGGCGTCCATCGAGGCGACCGGCGTCGAGGAGGCGGACGCGGGTGCGGCCGTGGCGCTGCCCGAGGCGCTCGGGTTCGCCGCCGTCCCACGGGAGTCCGCACCGCCGCCCTCGCGGCCGAGGCTGGAGGTCGTCCCCGACCCGGAGGCGGACGCCAAGGTCCGCCGCGCCGCCGAGGAGAAGCTGGCGCAGGCCGAGTCCGAGCTCGCCGAGGCACAGTCGGACCTCGACGAGGCGGGCGAGGAGGTCTCCCGCCTGGAGGCCCGCGGCCTCCAGCTCCAGGCCGAGATCGACGAGCTCAAGGCCAGGATCGCGGCGCTCGAGGAGGACCACGACGCCCTCGACGAGGAGCTGGCCGACGCCGAGGACACCCGCGACGAGGCCAGCGCCGCGGTCGACGACCTCACCCGCGCGCGCGACGCGGCCAGGGCGGCGCTGGAGGGGCTCGGCGGGTGAGGCGGCGGCTGAGGCCGGGCCTCAGACCTGCGCCCACCCCTTCGAGCGCTCCACGGCCTCGCGCCACCGCACGTGGGAGGCGTCGTACGCCGTGCGGTCGCGGCCGGGGGTGAAGGAGCGGTCGAGCGCCCAGGTCTCCCGCAGCTCGTCGGTCGACGACCAGACGCCGGTGCCGAGGCCGGCGAGGAACGCCGCACCGAGGGCCGTCGTCTCGACCAGCTCGGGCCGCTCGACGGGCACGCCGATCTGGTCGGCCTGGACCTGGCAGAGCAGGTCGTTGGCCGAGGCGCCGCCGTCGACCCGCAGCGACGACAGCGCGGCGGGCATGGTCTCGAGCACGTCGCGGACCTCGAAGGCGATCGCCTCGAGGGTCGCGCGGACCAGGTGCGCCCGCGTGGTGCCGCGGGTGACGCCGATGATCAGCCCGCGGGCGTGCGGGTCCCAGTGCGGGGCGCCGAGCCCGGTGAGCGCGGGGACGAAGACGACGCCCTCGCTGGAGGGCACCGTCGCGGCGATGGCCGCGGTCTCCGCGGCCGAGCCGACGACCTGGAGACCGTCGCGCAGCCACTGCACCGCCGCGCCGGTCACGAAGATGGCGCCCTCGAGCGCGTAGGTCAGCTCGCCGTCGGGGGAGCGCCAGGCGGCGGTCGACAGCAGCCCGGCGTCGGACCGGGGCAGCTCGGTGCCGCAGTTGGTGAGGATGAACGAGCCGGTGCCGTAGGTGCACTTGGAGTCGCCCACGTCGAAGCAGGTCTGGCCGAAGAGCGCGGACTGCTGGTCCCCGGCGATGCCCGCGATCGGCAGGGACAGGTCGAGGAAGGACCGGGGGTCCGTGACGGCCAGCTCGCCCCAGTTGGGCACCAGCTCTGGCAGCGCGTCGCGCGGCACGCCGAAGAGCCCGCACAGCTCGTCGCTCCAGTCGCCGGTGCCGAGGTCCATGAGCAGCGTGCGGCAGGCGTTGGAGACGTCGGTGACGTGGTGCAGGCCGCGGGTCATCCGGGCGACCAGGTAGGAGTCGACCGTGCCGACGGCGTACCGGCCCTCCTCGACCAGCGCCCACGTGTGCGGCTCGTGCTCGGCGATCCACGCCAGCTTGGTGCCGGAGAAGTACGGGTCCAGCCGCAGCCCGGTCAGCTCGGCGACCCGGTCCTCGTGCCCAGCGTCGCGCAGGCGCGTGCAGATGTCGGCGGTGCGCCGGTCCTGCCACACGATCGCCCGGCGCGGCGACCCCAGGGTCTCCCGGTCCCACAGCAGGACCGTCTCGCGCTGGTTGGTGATCCCGACGCCTCGCAGCTCGGAGCGGTCGACCCGGCCCAGCACCTCGCGGCACGCCTCGAGCGTGGCCTGCCAGATCTCCTCCGGGGAGTGCTCGACCCAGCCGGGCTGCGGGAAGTGCTGGGCGAACTCCTGGTAGCCCTTGGCGGCGATCCGGCCGTCCGGGGTGACGACGACGGCGGTGACGCCGGTGGTGCCGGCGTCGATCGCCAGCACGCTCACGCGGTGCCCCGCACGACCTCGAGCACCCGCTGGTCGATCCAGGTCAGCTCCGGGTCGACCCGCATCTCGTAGTTCTCGGTGCCGACCCAGGCGGCGAAGTCGCGGTGCCCGCGGTCGGTCGCGAACGCCTCGAGCTCGCGCCGCAGCTCGTCGTCGACCGGCACCTTCTCCTCCTCGGTCGAGGCGGTGAGGTAGAGGTCGTTGAGGTCCAGCAGCCGCCCGAGCTCGGCGACCGGTGCGGCGTGGTCGTCGACGCGCAGGTCCACCGCGATGTCGTCGCCGCCGGCGTACCCGGCACCCTCGCTGACCACGAGCAGGGCGGCCGACTGGCGCCCACGCCTGTCGCCGCCGGCCTCGTCACCGGCGGCGAGCGCGGCGAGCAGGCGGTGCGCCAGGGGCGCGGCGGGGTCGGAGCCCTCGAACGCGCGCTGCATCGCCTCGACGACCTCCGGGCCGGTGAGCACGTTGCCCTGGACGGCGTACCCCTCGCCGGTGGCGCCGCCGGCCCAGTCCAGGCAGTCGGTCCCGGTGTGCGTGGCGGCGTTGCCGTCGACGTCGACGATGCCGACCTGGCGGTCCGCGCGCCCCTCGTCCTCCTCCAGCAGCCGGTCGAGCGCGACCTGCGCGGTGGCGCCCTCGTCGAGGTGGGCGAGCGCGATGCCCTTGTAGGCCACGTTGGCGTCTGCCTGGGTGGCGATCGCGCCGACCTCGGCGACTGCGGCGGGCACGACGGCCCCGACGGCGAGGAACTTCGAGGCGACGGCGACGCCCCAGGACTCGCCGTCGGCGGCGCGGGCCACGATCGAGAAGGTCATGGCGGGAGGGTAGCGAGCGGCACCGCCGGCTCGGCCCGCCCCGGGACGCACCGGGCGGAGGAACCGCTACCCGCGTGACCTCGGGCGCACTAGGGTCGGCGACGACTTGAACGATCCAAGGCCACCGGGCCCGCGGCCACCACGCGGTCGCGGCCACGGCCACGACCCTCAGGAGGTCCGATGCGCGTCGGAGTGCTCACCGGCGGGGGCGACTGCCCCGGTCTGAACGCGGTCATCCGGGCGGTCGTCCGCAAGGGCGTCCGCGAGCACGGCTTCGAGCTGGTCGGCTTCCGCGACGGCTGGAAGGGGCCGCTCGAGGGGCTGACCATGGAGCTGGGCATCGAGCAGTGCCGCGGCATCCTCCCGCGCGGCGGCACGATCCTCGGCTCCTCGCGCACCAACCCCTTCGCGATCGAGGGCGGCGTCGAGCGGATCAAGGACAACCTCGCCGCGCACGGCGTCGACGCGCTCGTGGCGATCGGCGGCGAGGACACCCTCGGCGTCGCCACGAAGCTGGCCGAGCTCGACGTCCAGGTGGTCGGGGTGCCGAAGACGATCGACAACGACCTCTCGGGCACCGACTTCACCTTCGGCTTCGACACGGCCGTCAACATCGCGACCGAGGCGATCGACCGGCTGCACACCACCGCCGAGTCCCACCACCGCGTGCTCGTCGTGGAGGTCATGGGCCGACACGCCGGGTGGATCGCCCTGCACGCCGGCATCGCGGGCGGCGCCAGCGCCGTGCTGATCCCCGAGCAGCCCTTCGACATCGACAAGGTCTGCGCCCACGTCGAGACGCGGTTCCAGAGCGAGTACGCCCCGGTCATCGTGGTCTCCGAGGGCGCCGTCCCGGTCGAGGGCGGCGACATGACGCTGGTGTCGGGGGAGAAGGACGCCTTCGGCCACGTGCGGCTCGGCGGCATCGGCGACCGGCTCGCGGCGGAGATCGAGGCCCGCACGGGCAAGGAGGCCCGGGCGGTCGTCCTGGGCCACGTCCAGCGCGGCGGCACGCCCACGGCGTTCGACCGCTGGCTGGCCACGCGGTTCGGCCTGCAGGCGATCGACGCGGTCGCCGACGGCGACTTCGGGACGATGATGGCGCTGCGCGGCACGAAGATCGTCCGCGTCCCGCTCTCCGAGGGCACCGCCGAGCTCAAGGTGGTCAGCCCCGAGGAGTACGCCGAGGCGCAGGTCTTCTTCGGGTAGCCGCGAGGGGTCCGCGGGCCTGTCGGGCGGACGGCGTCAGAGCACCAGGTCGACGACCAGCGCCCGGTGGTCCGAGAGCGGCATCTCGCGGGCCTCGGTCACCCGGACCGAGACGTCGCCGTCGGCGAGCACGTGGTCCAGCTGCTCGCCGGGCGCGTGCGAGGGGAACGTCGGGTGCGCGGCCAGGGCACGCATCCGCGTCGTGCGGACCGCGCGCTCGCCGTCCATGTTGAGGTCCCCGACGACCACCAGCGGCCGCTGGGAGGTGTCGAGGGAGGAGACCAGCGAGCGCAGCTGGCGACCGTTCCACCACGGCACGAACGACAGGTGGGTGTTGGCGACGGTGATGACGCCGCTGCCCGTCGCCCCACCGGTCTCGACGTCGGCGGCCACGGCGACCCGCGGCTCGTCCTGGACCAGGGTCGGCAGCAGGCTGTCGCGGAACTTCATCGGCACGCGGGTGCGCAGCACCGGGAGCCGGATGATCTGCCAGGCCCGCACCGGGCGTCGGCTGAGCAGCGCGATGCCGTACGCCGCAGCGTCGGGCTGCTCCTCGCCGGTCGCCGCGACCCAGGTCGCACCCGGGCTGCCGCTGAGCGCCGCCACGAACCGGCTGTCGGTCGCGCCCATCGCCTCGGCCGCGACGGCCGTCAGGTCGGCGTGCCCCGACCGGGGCTGGTTGCGGTCGACCTCCTGCAGCGCGAGCACGTCGGCGTCCAGGGAGCGCACGGCCGCGGCGAACGCGTCCACGTCGACGTGGTCGTCGGCCGGGTGGCGTCCGTTGAGGATGTTGAAGGTGACCAGGCGCATCGGACGGCCGTGTACCCGTGCCGCCCGACGGGTACACCGCTCGGCGTGAGCCACGGCATCCCGGACCTCCACCCCCTGCGGGAGGCGCTCAAGCGGGTCGCGGTGACCCTCAAGCAGGGCGACGTGCCCTTCGCGCTGGCCGGTGGGTACGCCCTGTGGGCGCGCGGCGGGCCGGAGCCCGAGCACGACGTCGACTTCGTCGTCGCCGAGGACGACGCCCCGCAGGCGGCCGAGCTGCTCGCCGCGGAGGGGCTCGACGTCGTCCAGCCGCCGGAGGACTGGCTGTTCAAGGTCTTCGTCGACGGCGCGATGGTCGACCTGCTGTTCCGGACCAACGGGGTCCCGGTCCAGCGCGAGGTGCTGACCCACGTCGACCAGATCGAGGTGGAGTCGGTGCAGATGCCGGTGCTCTCGGCGACCGAGCTGATGGGGCAGCGGCTCAACGCGATGGAGGAGCACGCCTGCGACTTCGGCAGGACGCTCCCTGTCGCGCGGGCGGTGCGCGAGCAGGTCGACTGGGAGCAGGTGCGCGCCGACACCGCCGCGAACGACTTCGCCGTGGCCTTCCTGGTGCTGCTCGAGCGGCTCGGGGTCATCGACGCCGTCGACGCGGCCGCCTGACCCCGCCGCCCGACCGGGGGCCGCGTGACCCGGCGCCCGACCCGGCCGCGGCGGATCCGGCGCGGACCCTGGCGGTCTGGTCCCCGGCATGGCACGGTGTTTTCCCAGGTGATCGCCGGGGCAAGGGAGCCGCATGAGCACGGGAGCCACCACCACCGAGTCCACCACCGCATCGGGTGAGCCCGAGCTGAAGCGGGTGATGGGGCCTCGGCTCCTGCTCCTCTTCATCGTCGGCGACATCCTCGGCGCGGGCGTGTACGCCGTCACCGGGCAGATGGCGGGGGTCGTCGGCGGCATCGTGTGGCTGCCGTTCCTCGTGGCCTTCGCGGTCGCGACGCTGACCGCGCTGTCCTACCTCGAGCTGGTCACCAAGTACCCGCAGGCCGCGGGTGCCGCGCTCTACTCCCACAAGGCATTCGGCATCCACTTCGTGACGTTCCTGGTCGCGTTCGCCGTCATCTGCTCGGGCATCACCAGCGCCTCGACCTCGGCGAACGTGCTGGCGCAGAACCTCACCGGCGGCCTGGTCGCCAACGAGTGGCTGGACTCCGAGCCGAGCACCGGCGTCATCACCGCGATCGCGCTCGGCTTCATGCTGCTGCTCGCGCTGATCAACCTGCGTGGCGTCGGGGAGTCGGTGAAGTTCAACGTCGTGCTCACCCTGATCGAGATCACCGCGCTCGCCATCGTGATCGGCGTCGGCGTCTACGCGATGACCCAGGGCAAGGCCGACTACGACCGGATCGTCACCTTCGAGGACTCCGGCGACAAGGGGCTGTTCCTCGCCGTCACCGCCGCCACGTCGATCGCGTTCTTCGCCATGGTCGGCTTCGAGGACTCGGTCAACATGGTCGAGGAGACCAAGGACCCCGAGCGGATCTTCCCGCGCACGATGATCACCGGCCTCGGCATCGCGGTGATCATCTACATGCTCGTCGCCGTCTCGACCGTGGCGGTGCTGACCTCCGACCAGATCGCCAACGCTCCCGACGGCCGGGCCCTGCTCGAGGTGGTCCGGGTCGGCGCCCCAGACTTCCCGATCGACCGGATCTTCCCGTTCCTCGCGGTCTTCGCCGTCGCCAACACCTCGCTGATCAACATGCTGATGGCCAGCCGCCTGCTCTACGGCCTGGCCCGCCAGGACGTCCTCCCGCGGACGCTGGGCAAGGTCTCGCACAAGCGCCGCTCGCCGTACGTCGGCATCGCCTTCTCCACGGTCCTGGCCCTCGCCCTCATCGTGTACGTCGCCAACCGCGCCGAGGACGAGGTGGTCGTCAACCTCGCCAGCGTCACCTCGCTGCTGCTCCTCGGCGTCTTCACGATCGTCAACGTCGCCTGCCTGGTGCTGCGCCGCGACGGCCAGCGCGGCGGCTTCCGGTCCCCGGGGATCACCCCGGCGATCGCCGCCCTGGCCACTGCGTTCCTCCTCGGTCCCTGGGTGGACCGGGAGCCGATCGTCTACGAGATCGCCCTCGGGCTGCTGGTCATCGGCATCGTGCTGTGGGCGCTGACGTGGCTGACCAACCGCGGCGTGCGCGCGAAGAAGACCGGCTTCCGCGACATCGAGCACATGGAGGACTGAGCCGGGGGCCCGGGGCCTCGTCTCGGGCCGGTCCGCTGATGCGGGGGGCGCCCCGGCCCGGACGTACCCTGGACCGGTGAGCATCCCCGACCTCGCGACCCTGCACGCGCTGGGCCCCGCCCAGCAGCCGACGTACCCCGACTCGGGCGCCGTCGACGCCGCGGTCGCCACGCTGCGCACCGCCCCGCCCCTCGTCTTCGCCGGCGAGTGCGACGACCTCAAGGAGAAGATCGCCGCCGTCACGCGCGGCGAGGCGTTCCTCCTCCAGGGCGGCGACTGCGCCGAGACCTTCGCCGGCGTCACCGCCGACAACGTGCGCAACAAGCTGCGCGTGCTGCTGCAGATGGCCGTCGTGCTGACGTACGCCGCGTCGGTGCCGGTGGTCAAGGTCGGCCGGATCGCGGGGCAGTACGCCAAGCCGCGCTCCTCGGACTTCGAGACCCGCGACGGCGTGACGCTCCCCGCCTACCGAGGGGACGCGGTCAACGGCTTCGACTTCACCCCCGAGTCGCGCGTGCCGGACCCGCAGCGCCTCGTCGACGTCTACAACAGCTCCGCGGCCACCCTGAACCTGGTGCGCGCGTTCACCACCGGCGGCTACGCCGACCTGCGCCAGGTCCACACCTGGAACACCGACTTCGTCAAGGAGTCGCCGGTCGGCCAGCGCTACGAGGCGGTCGCCAACGAGATCGAGCGCGCCCTGACGTTCATGTCCGCGATCGGCGCCGACCCCGACGAGTTCCACCGGGTCGACTTCCACTCCAGCCACGAGGCGCTGGTGCTGGAGTACGAGCACGCCCTGACCCGCATCGACTCGCGCACCCAGATGCCCTACGACGTCTCCGGCCACATGGTCTGGATCGGCGAGCGCACCCGGCAGCTCGACAACGCCCACGTCGAGCTGCTCAGCCACATCCGCAACCCGATCGGCGTCAAGCTCGGCCCGTCCACCACCCCGGACGACGCGCTCGCGCTGGCCGCGCGGCTCAACCCGCTCAACGAGCCGGGCCGGCTGACGTTCATCACCCGCTTCGGAGCCGGTCGGATCCGCGACGGCCTGCCGCACCTGGTGGAGAAGGTCGCCGCCGAGGGCGTCGAGGTCGCGTGGGTGTGCGACCCGATGCACGGCAACACCTTCGAGGCCAGCTCGGGCTACAAGACCCGCCGCTTCGACGACGTGATCGACGAGGTCCAGGGCTTCTTCGACGTCCACCGCTCGCTGGGCACCTGGCCCGGCGGCCTCCACGTCGAGCTCACCGGTGACGACGTCACCGAGTGCGTCGGCGGTGGCGAGGAGCTGCTCGAGGACGGCCTCGGCGTGCGCTACGAGTCGGTGTGCGACCCGCGCCTCAACCGCGTGCAGTCCCTCGAGCTCGCCTTCCTCGTCGCAGAGATGCTCCGCAAGGCATGATCGACCTCCGCTCGGACACCCTGACCCGCCCGACCGACGCGATGCGCCAGGCGATGGCGCGCGCCGAGGTGGGCGACGACGTGTACGGCGAGGACCCGACCGTCCTGGCGCTCGAGGAGCGGGTGGCCGAGATGTTCGGCCACGAGGCCGCGCTGTTCATGCCGACCGGCTCGATGGCCAACGTGCTGGCCGTCCGGGCGCTCGTGCAGCCGGGGCAGGAGGTGCTCTGCGAGGCCTCCGCGCACATCGCGCGCGCCGAGCTCGGCGCCCACGCGGCGTACAGCGGGATCACGATGCGCACCTGGTTCCACCCGCGCGGCCAGGTGGACCTGGCGATGGTGCGGCAGATGCAC
Source organism: Nocardioides sp. NPDC092400 (assembly GCF_040684155.1). Classification (NCBI taxonomy): domain Bacteria; kingdom Bacillati; phylum Actinomycetota; class Actinomycetes; order Propionibacteriales; family Nocardioidaceae; genus Nocardioides; species Nocardioides sp. NPDC092400. Next base: position 851,374 of record NZ_JBFBFJ010000001.1, read on the forward strand.
GCGCCGGACCTCGGCCCGTTCTTCGTGCGGACCGCGGCGATCTCGGTGGAGTGCACGCACAACTTCGCCGGCGGCGCGGTGCTGCCGATCGAGGACCTGCAGGACCTTCGCGAGCTCGCCACCGCGGCCGGGTCGACCGTCCACGTCGACGGCGCGCGGATCTGGAACGCCCACGTCGCGACCGGCACGCCGTTCGCGGAGTACGGCGCCGTCGCCGACGTCATGGCCGTCTGCCTGTCCAAGGGGCTCGGCGCCCCGGTCGGCTCGCTGACGATCGGGTCGGCCGACGTGATCGCCGAGACCCGCGTGTGGCGCAAGCGGATGGGTGGCGGGATGCGCCAGGTCGGGGTCGTCGCGGCCGCCGGGCTGCACGCCCTGGACCACCACGTCGAGCGGCTGGCCGACGACCACGCGCACGCGCGGCTGCTGGCGGAGGCCTGCGGCGTCGACCCCGCGACCGTGGACACCAACATCGTGGTCGTGCCGCGCCCCGACGCGCCCGAGTTCGTCGCCCGCGCCGCCGAGGCGGGCGTCCGTGTCTCCATGGTCGGCCCGACCACGGTCCGGCTGGTCACGCACCTCGACGTCACGCGTGCGGACGCCGAGAAGGCCGCCGTCACCCTCGGGGCCCTCTGACCCTGCGCCTCCGCGGCCGCGGGCCGGTCGCCGGCCTGTCAGCCGGGCAGGCCGACGACCGACAGCTCGCTGATCGCGGTGTAGTCGCGCCCGGCCCGGCCGGAGCCGGGGGAGCTGACCTCGACCAGGCGCAGCCGCAGCCGCTCGGTCGTGATGGCGCCGACCTCGGTGGTCTGCACCGAGCGTGACTCGGTGAGGCGCTGGGGGACGACGGTCCCGTCGTCGAGCACCCACTCGACGGCGAGGACCCGCCGGTTGCCGGTGTACCAGTCGAGCACGCCGCCGCGGCCGCCGCGGGCGCGCTTGGCGTAGCCGTTGACGAGCCCCACCCGGGTCACGGTCGTGGGCCGGTCCAGGCGGATGACCAGCTCGGAGCCGGTGCCGTCGCCGCGCATCCGCCACGCGGTGGTGCGGTCGCCGTCGAGCAGGTTCCCGGCGTCGTACGCCGTGCGGGTGCCGTCGAGCCCCTGGCTGACCGGCGCGGTGGCCGGGACCGCCACCCGGGCCTCGGCCGTGACGTCCTCGGGGTCGCGGGGCTCGGGCTTCCGGCTCAGCTCGCCCGCCGGGCGCCGGGGCTGGGGGTCGGGTGCCGTCGGCGAGGACGAGGTGCTCGGGACGGCCGGGGCGGAGGAGGCCGCGTCGTCCGCCGTGGGCGAGGTGGCCTCGTCCGCCGGGTCGTCGCCACCGAGGACGAGCGCGGTCCCGATGCCGCCGAGGAGCGCGAGCGTCGCGACCCCGGCCGCCCACGGCAGCCACGTGCCCCGGGCGCCCCGCGTGCCGCGCGGACCGCCGGCGGCTCCGGCCGCACGAGCGCCGCGCCGCTCACCGGGGTCGGTGACCGGCGCGGCCTCGTCGGCGTACAGGGGATAGCGCGGCGCGGACGGGACGTCCTTGACCGCCGGTCGCTCCGCGGTGTCGGTGCGCCAGTCGGACATGTCCGGGCCCTCGACTGGCCGGCCGCAGCCGGGACAGGCGCGACCCGGTCCGAGCCGCGTGCCGCAGGCCGTGCAGTACTCCACGGGGGTCGAGCGTAGCGAGCGGCCCCCGCGGACCGGTCAGGCCGTCCGGCTCAGCTCGGCGGAGTCGACCCGGCCGACCATCGGCGGGAGCCGGCGCACGGCCTGGGCCAGCTCGCGCAGCTCGTTGCCGAGCAGCGCCTGCGGGCCGTCGCACAGCGCGGTCTCCGGCTCGGGGTGCACGTCGACGATGATGCCGTCGGCGCCCACGGCCACCGCTGCCCGCGACAGCGGCACGACCAGGTCCTTGCGGCCCGCCGCGTGACTGGGGTCCACGATGACGGGCAGGTGGCTGGTGGCCTGCACGACCGGCACCGCGGAGATGTCGAGGGTGTTGCGGGTGGCCGGCTCGAAGGTGCGGATGCCGCGCTCGCAGAGGACGACGTCGAGGTTGCCGCGCTGGGCGATGTACTCCGCCGCCATCAGCCACTCCTCGATGGTCGCGGTCATGCCGCGCTTGAGCAGCACCGGCTTGCCGGCCCGGCCCACGGCCTGGAGCAGCCCGAAGTTGGCCATGTTCCGGGTGCCGATCTGCAGCATGTCGGCGTGCTCGGCCACGACGGCGACGTCGCGGGCGTCGACCACCTCGGTCACCACGGGGAGGCCGGTCGCCTGCCCGACCTCGGCGAGGATCTCCAGGCCCCGGACCCCCAGGCCCTGGAAGGCGTACGGCGAGGTGCGCGGCTTGTAGGCCCCGCCCCGCAGGATCGTGGCGCCGGCGCCCTTGGCCATCTGCGCCGCGGCGAGCGTCTGCTCCGCGGTCTCCACCGCGCACGGACCGGCCATGAAGGTGAAGGTGTCCGGGCCGATCGGCACCTGGCGGCCGGCCGGGCCCACCCAGACGGTGCTGCGCTCGGGGTGGTGCTGGCGGCTGACCAGCTTGTAGGGGTCGGAGATGCGGTGGACGTCGGCGACCCCGGGGAGGGTGCGCAGGTTGAGGTGGTGGAAGGACTCGATGTCGCCGACCAGACCGATGATGGTCCGGACGACGCCCTTGCTGACGAAGGCCTCACCGCCGACGCCCTCGACGCGGGCGACGACGTTCGCGACGTCGGAGTCGGTGGCGTCCGGGGACATGACGACGACCATGGTGTTCCTCTTTCTCGAGCGGCCCGGACGGCTCCGGCCCCGAGACGCGCAACGCCCCGCTGGCCGGAGCCGGGGGCGTTGGATGGAGTGCGGCGTACCTAGGACAGGACGGCCGGCACGGGTGCTCCCGGCTGGCGTCCAAAGAAATAGGTGCGCGTCACGAGCAGGAACCTAGCCGCCCGGCCCGGCGCGGCCCGCGGGCTTTTCCACCACGTGGGACCGGGGGCTGCGAACCGGGGCTCAGACGACCAGGTGCTGGACCTCGCCCTCGACCTTGCGCCGGGGAAGCGTCTCGACCAACAGCATGGCGGCGAGCACCATCAGGCCGCCGGCGACCATCCGGCCGGTGACCGACTCACCGCCGAGGACGACGGCGAAGAAGGCCGCGAAGACCGGCTCCATGCTCATGATGATCGCGGTGCGGGTCGGTGCGAGGTGGGCCTGCGCCCAGGTCTGGCCGATGAGGGCGAGCGCGCCGGCGAAGAGCGCCATGTAGACGACCGAGAGCCAGTCGGCCGGCGTCGGCGGCAGCACGATCCCGTCCGGTGCGGTGGCCACGACGCAGACGACGGCGATCACCAGCAGCTGCACGATCGACATGCCGAGCGCCTCCCGGGCGTTCGACCAGGCGCCCAGCCCCACGATGTGCAGGGCGTAGAGCACGGCGCTGACCAGCGTGATCGCCTCGCCGTACCCCAGCGAGAGGCCGTCGAGGGTCAGCACGCCGAGCCCGGCGGTGGCCAGCGCGACGGCGGCCCAGGTGGCCCCCGAGATCCGCGAGCGGAGCAGCAGCGCCGCCAGGAGCGGGGTGAGCACGACGTACATGCCGGTGATGAAGCCCGAGACCGACGCCGCGGTGTGCGCGAGGCCGGCGGTCTGCAGGATCTGCGCGACGCCGTACACGCCGCCGAGCACGAGCGCGTTGCGCCGGGAGGCGGGGGAGAGCCGCAGCACGGCGCGGGGCGCGACGAGCACCATCACGACGCCGGCGATCGCGAACCGGACCGCCAGGAAGTCCAGCGTCGGCACCCGGTCGAGGAGGTCCTTGATCAGGAAGAACGTCGACCCCCAGCAGGCGGTCATCGCCAGGAGCGCGACCGTCGCGAGCAGGGTGGTGCGCCGCTCGGTCACCCCAGCGCCTTGGCGCGCAGCTCCTGCAGCACCTGCACGTCGCCGCCGACCTCCCGCGACCCGGGTGTCTCGGCCACGAACGGCACGCCCTCGGTCGCGGGGTGGGCGAAGAGCTCGAGGAACGGCTCGACGCCGATGTGGCCGGCGCCGATGCTCTGGTGCCGGTCCTTGAACGCCCCGCGGACGTCCATCGAGTCGTTGGCGTGGACCAGCCGCAGGCGGCCGGGCCCGGCGACCTCGACGAGCCGGTCGAGGGTGGCCGCGGCGCCGCCCGGCTCGTCCAGCGGCGCGCCCGCGGCGAAGACGTGGCAGGTGTCGAGGCAGATGCCGACCTTCGGGTGGTGCTCGAGCGCCGCGAGGTACGGCGCGAGGTCGTCCACCCCTGCGCAGAGCGAGCGCCCCTGCCCGGCCGTGGGCTCGAGCAGCAGCCAGGGCGCGTCGCCGGCGGGGTCGTCCTCCAGGGTGTCCAGGAGCGGCAGCAGGCCCTCGCGGACCTGGCGCAGGGCGGCGTCGTACCGCTCGCTGGTGTCGTCGGGCGCGACGTAGGACCCGGTGTGCACGACCACGCCCTCGGCTCCGATCTCGGCCGCGCGCCGCAGGTTGTGCGCGACGCTCGCGACCGAGCGCTCGTAGGTGAGCGCGGTGGGGGAGCCGAGGTTGACGAGGTACGGCGCGTGCACGAACACCCGCGTGCCGCGCCGCTCGACCTCCGCCCGGAACGCCGCGTCCTCCGTGGGCCGGCCGGCGCTCAGCGCCCAACCGCGGGGGTTGCCGCAGAAGACCTGGAAGGTCTCGCACCCGAGCTCGTCGGCCGAGGCCAGGGCGCCGGCGACCAGGCCCTTGCCGACGACGACGTGGGTGCCGACGGGGTTCCTCGAGACGAGCTGGTCCGGGTCGAGCACCCGCGGAGATTACCCGCTCAGATGAGCGTCAGCGTGATCGTCGACCCCTTCGGCACCTCGGCACCGGCGCCGGGGTCGGTGGAGAAGACGTAGCCCAGGCCGAGGTAGCCGAAGGCCTTGCGGGTCTCGACCTCGAAGCCGAGGGCCTCGAGCTCCGTGGTGGCCGCGTCGACGCCGGACGCCTTGACGTTTGGCACGGTGACGAGCTCCGGGCCGAGGGAGACCACCAGGGCCACCGTGTCGCCGCGGTAGAGGGTCGTCCCGACCGGGTCCTGGCTGATGACGTCGCCCGCGGCGACGGTGTCGGAGTGCTCCTCCTCGACGACCTCGACGACCAGCCCCTGCTTCTCCATCCGCTCGCGCGCGGTGCCGGCGTCCTTGCCGGTCCAGTCCTTGACGGTGATCGGCTTGCGGCCCTTGGAGACCACCAGATCCACGACGGACCCCGGACGCAGCGTCGTCCCGGGCTCGGGGTCGCTCGCCATCACGACGCCCTCGTCGACGTCCTCGGACCACTTCAGCCGCGACCCGCCGAACTCCAGCTTGAGCTCGGCGAGCACGTCCTGCGCCTCGTCCTCGGTCAGGCCTCGCAGCTTCGGGACGTCGTAGAGCTCCTCGCCCTTGCTGATCGTCACGGTCACCGTGCCGCCGTCGAGCACCCGGTCGCCGGCCGCGGGGTCGGTGGACACGACCTCGCCGGCGGGCACCGTGCGCGAGAACGCCCGCGGGCCGACCTCGGCCTCCAGGCCGGCGGCCTCGAGGCGCTCGACCGCGGCGGTCCGGTCCAGCCCGATCACGCCCGGCGTGGTCGTCCAGCGCGCGAACCCGAACCACCATGCACCCGTGCCCACCCCGGCCGCGAGGAGCACGGCGAGGACGAGCGCGAGCAGGCCCCTCCGGGACCGGCGGGTACGCCGCGGGGCGGGCTCGACGGGCACCCGGACGGTCGTGGTCCGCTCGGTCGGCGGCGGCGCGGTCGGCGAGGTGACCGGGCCGGGCGCGAGCAGCGCCGCCATCTCCTCGTCGTCCCAGGTGCCGTCGGGACGGGCGCCCTCGAGCGGGTCGGCCGCCGTGTCGGCGGTGCGCGAGACCGCGCCGACGCCGCCGGTCCCGGCCGCCTCGGCCCGCTCGACGGCGGGCGGCACCTCGGTCGGGCGCATCAGCAGCTGGGTGTGCTCGGCGGTGTCGCCGGCCACCGGGGGCCGCGGCATCAGGTCGGCCACCAGGTCGGGGTCGTCGTCGACCCCGGTCGCCACGGCGGTGGCCACCCGGCGCAGCTGGTGCAGCAGCACGCCGGCGTCGGCGGGCCGCTGCCCGCGGTCGCGGGCGGTCGCGCGGGCCACCAGCGCGTCGACGTACGCCGGCAGGCCGCGGACCAGGGTCGAGGGGAGCGGGACGTCCTCGTGGACGTGCTTGTAGGCGACCTGGATGGGCGACTCGCCCTCGTGCGGCTTGCGGCCGGTGAGGAGCTCGAAGAGCAGGACGCCGGCGGCGTACACGTCCGCGCGGGCGTCCGCACGGCCGTCGACGACCAGCTCGGGGGCCAGGTAGGAGACGGTGCCGATGAGCACGCCACCGGTCGCGGTGTGCTGGGTGTCGGCGCTGACGGCCTTGGCCAGCCCGAAGTCGGCGACCTTCACGACGGTCGCGCCGGTGTCGGCGTCGGTGGCGATGAGGACGTTCTCGGGCTTCACGTCGCGGTGGACCAGGCCGGCCCGGTGCGCGGCGGCCAGCGCGGAGAGCACCGGCTCGAGCAGCGCCAGCGCCCGCGCCGGGGGCATCGGGCTCTCCTTGGCGATGACGTCGCGCAGGGTGTGCCCGGCCACGAGCTCCATGACGAGGAACACCACGCCGTCGTCGTCGCCCTGGTCGTGGACGCCCACGACGTTCGGGTGCGAGAGCCGCGCGGCGGCGCGGGCCTCCCGCACGAAGCGGGCGGCGAACTCCTCGTCGTCGCCGAGGCCCGGGTGCATCACCTTGACCGCCACGGTGCGGTCCAGGCGGAGGTCGGTGGCCTCGTGGACGCTGGCCATGCCGCCGCGGGCGATGCGCGGGCCGATCCGGTAGCGCCCGTCGAGCAGGCGGCCGTCCAGCCGCTGCCCCGCCGGCGGGCGTCCCGTGGGGTCGGCCGAAGGCGCGTCCGAGCCCGACCGGGCATGACGGTGTGGCGTCACGGCGACCCTCCTGCGTGCCGAGGGGGGAAGTCCTCGACGGGGACATCGTACGGAGGGCGGCGCCTCCGGCGGGTTGAGCCGGGCCCCCGGCGTGGCGCGGAGCACGGCGCCCGGATGGGAGGATGTGCCCCATGACCGAGGACATCCCGCTCGCCGACCACGACCTCGCCGCCCTCGTGCCCGAGTGGATCGACTGGGCCGAGGCCGCCCGCCGGCTCGGCGTCACCGTCGGCAAGGTCCGCACGATGATCCGCGACCACGAGCTCGCCGCCGCCGTGCCCGCTCCGGGCGCCGGCCAGCAGGTCCCGGCCGACTTCATCCAGGACGGCTTCCCGGTCAAGGGGCTGCCCGGGCTGCTGACCGTGCTGCACGACGGCGGGTACGACGATCGCGAGTGCATCGCCTGGCTCTTCCTCGACCAGGCGCTGCCGGGCCGGCCCATCGACGCGCTGCGCGAGAACCGCGGCTCGGAGGTCAAGCGCCGCGCCCAGGCGATGGCCTTCTGAGCCTGCGCGTGCCCCGCACCAGCGCCCGCACGCGAGCCGTCGCGTCACTGGTCGTCGTCGTCCTGCTCGTCGTCCTCGGCGCACTCGTCACCGGCGGCGACCCGGCCGCGCCGGACCGCGCCACCGACGCGGGCACGGGGACGACCCGCACCGGGTCCTCGGGGCTGCCCACGGTCGGGCTCGCCGACCTCCCCGTCGAGGCGCAGGAGACCGTCGAGCTGATCGAGGACGGCGGTCCGTTCCCCGAGCCCGCGCACGACGGCACGGTCTTCCACAACTACGAGGGGCTGCTCCCAGAGCGCCGGGACGGCTACTACCGGGAGTACACCGTCCCCACCCCCGGCCTCGGGCACCGCGGGCCGCGGCGGATCGTGGCGGGGGAGCCGCGGGAGTACTACTGGACCGAGGACCACTACGCGACCTTCGCCGAGGTCCTGCCGTGAGCGACGGCACGTGAGCGGCCTCGCGGCGCTGCTGGCCGGGCGGGTCCGGCCGGGCGTGCACCGGTGGGAGGCGGCCTCCGACGTGCCCGACGTGCGGCACACGGTCGAGCACGCCGGTTGGCGGTTCGCCCACCTCGACGGCTGGGTCCACCCGACCCGCGCAGAGACGCTCGAGGCGCTCGGCGAGGCACTGGCGCTGCCGGACTGGTGGGGCCGCAACCTCGACGCACTCGCCGACTGCCTGCGTGACCTCGACACCGACCGGACCGTGCTGCTCTGGGACGGCTGGGGCCCGCTGGCCCGCGAGGACCCGCGGAGCTTCGCGGTCGTGCGCCGGCTGCTCGGCGGCTCCGGCCTCGCGGTCCTGCTGCGCGGCGAGGGTCCCGACGTCGACGTGCCGCTGCTCGACTGAGCGCCGAGCGGCGACGGCACCCCGGAGGAGTCAGACGGTGCGCTGGGTCGCGGCGGCGGCCAGGGCCCGGAGGGCCTCGCGGGCCGCGGGGTCGGCCGTGGCCCGGTCCAGGGCGGCGACCGCGAGGTCGGAGAGCTGCTCGATGACCGCCTCGACCTGGGCGCGGGCGCCCGAGGCGTCGATGATCCCCCGCAGGCGGTCCACGTCGGCCTCGGCCAGCGCCGTGCCGAGCGAGCGGTCGAGCAGCGCTGCGTCCGCGGGCGGCGCGGCGTCCAGGGCGAGCGCGACCAGCACCGTCCGCTTGCCCTCGACGAGGTCGTCGCCGGCCGGCTTGCCGGTGGTCGCCGGGTCGCCGAAGACGCCGAGCAGGTCGTCGCGCAGCTGGAAGGCCTCGCCGAGGGGCAGGCCGAACGCCGAGAGCGCGTCCAGCGCGGCCGCGTCGGCGCCGGCGAGCGCGGCGCCGATGTGGAGCGGGCGCTCGATGGAGTACTTCGCGGACTTGTAGCGCAGCACGGTCATCGCGGTGCCGACGTCCGCGCGGCCGCGCGCCTGGACGGAGACGTCGAGGAACTGGCCGGCCACCACCTCCGAGCGGCACAGGTCGAAGACCTCCAGCGCCGGGGCGACCTGCGCGAGCGGCAGCCCGCAGCGGCGCAGCAGCTCGTCGGCCCAGCTCAGCAGCATGTCGCCGAGCAGGATCGCGGCGGCCGCGCCGTACTGCTCGGGGTCGCCGGTCCAGCCGGCCGCCCGGTGCTCGGCCTCCAGCTGCCGGTGGGTCGCGGGCCGGCCGCGGCGGGTGTCGGAGGCGTCCATCAGGTCGTCGTGGACCAGCGCGCTGGCGTGCAGCAGCTCCAGGGCGGCGCAGGCGCGGACCAGGGCGTCCTCGTCGGCCGCGGGGGCGATCGCGAGGTGGCCCCACCAGCAGAACGACGCGCGGAACCGCTTGCCGCCGCGGACCGTGGTGCGCGCCTCGGTGATCAGCCGCTCGGCGTCGGGACCCAGCGGCGCCAGCCGGGCCGCCTGCTGGTCCAGGAAGGAGTCGAGCGCCTGCTGCACCCGGTCGCCGAAGGTGCTGGGGTCCCCACCGGTGGCCGTCACGCCGATGAGACTAGAGGGTGGACGGATGCTGACCGGGGGCGGCGCCGACCGTACGCTTCGGGCCATGGTGACCGGACCTGGGCGTTCCCTCGCGGAGATGATCCGCGAGGGCGGCAAGTCGTTCTCGTTCGAGTTCTTCCCGCCCAAGGACGAGGCCGGCGAGCAGCAGCTCTGGGACGCGATCCGCGCCCTCGAGCCCTACCGGCCGACCTTCGTGTCGGTGACGTACGGCGCGGGCGGCTCGACGCGGGACTCCACCGTGCGGGTGACCGGACGGATCGCCCGGGAGACCTCGATGATCCCGATGGCGCACCTGACCTGCGTCGGCCACACGCGCGGTGAGCTCGAGGCGATCCTCGACGCCTACCACGAGGCGGGCGTGCAGCACGTCATGGCACTGCGCGGCGACCCCTCGGACGGGCCGCGATCGCCCTGGACCCCCACCGACGGCGGTCTGACCTACGCCACTGAGCTCGTCGAGCTCGCCCGGTCCCGGGGCGACTTCCGGGTGGGCGTGGCGGCGTTCCCGGAGGGCCACCCCACCGCCGAGTCGCTGGACCACGACGCCGATGTGCTGGTCGCGAAGGCGCGGGCGGGCGCGGAGTTCGCGGTCACGCAGATGTTCTTCCGGGCCCGCGACTACTTCGGCCTCGTCGAGCGCGTCCGCGACCGGGGCGTCGACATGCCGATCCTCCCGGGCATCATGCCGATCCTGAACCTCGCCGCGATCCGCCGGCAGGGCGAGCTGATCGGCGCCGACGTGCCGGCGGAGGTCGTCGCGCGGATCTCGGCCCACGACGGAGACGCCGCCGCGGTGCGCGCCGAGGGCATCACCGTGGCCGCCGAGCTCTGCGAGGAGCTGCTCGCCGGCGGCGCGCCGGGGCTGCACTTCTACACGCTCAACCGCTCCCGGGCGACGCTGGAGATCTTCGACCGGCTCAACGTCTCGGCCTGACCCGGGTCAGGCCGGCCCGACCGCCTGCGCGACCAGGGCGGCCGAGAGGCCGACGTACGGCAGCCCGGCGCCCGGCGTCGCGTGCGCACCGGCGGCGAAGACCCCCGCGACGGGCGTCGTGGGACCGAGCCGCTGCCGCACCGTCGCTCGCCCCTGCCACAGCACGCCCAGGGGCGAGCCGTTCCAGGCGTCGACCAGGTCCCGCGGGCTGCGGTCGACCCGGGTGACCACCCCGGCGCGGACGTCGAGGCCCTGCCGGGCGAGCGCGCGCAGCATGTCCTCGGCGAGCCGGCCGCGCCCGTGCACCGTCCAGGCCGAGGCGCCGTCCGGGGCCCGGCCGCCGGTGCGCACGACCAGCAGCGGGTCGCCGTGGAGCACGACCTCGTGCGGCAGGTGGGGCGCCTCGCCCTCCAGCCCGAGGTGGGCGACCACCGGGGGGATGGCCGGCATGGTGCGCTCGACGTGCCGGGCGAGGGTCGGCAGCAGGCGGGGGTCGACCGCCACCACCACGACGTCGGCGTCGACCTGGTCGCCGCCCAGGTCGACGGCCACGACCCGGCCCTCGCGCACGACGAGGTCACGGGCGGTGGTCCCGGTCCGCACGGTGACGCCGCGGGTGCCGAGGCGGTCCGCGAGCGCGTCGGCCAGCCGGGCCATGCCGCCCTCGACCGTCCACGCGCCGAAGCGCTGCTCGACGTACGCCGTCACGCCGGCCCAGGCCGGGACGTTGCGCAGGTCGTGGCCCTCGGCGACGGCCGGGTGCCCGGCGACCAGGGCGAGCCGCTCGTCGCGGAAGACCTTGCGGAGCCGGCGGTGCAGGGTCTCCCGGCTGCCCAGCAGGGCGGCGAGCGGGCGGGAGGGGGCGGCCGCCTCCCACGGGACCTCGAGGTACTCGCGGCGGAGCGTCTCCCACGTGTCGGTGTACGACGCGACGTGGTCCACCCAGCGCCGGCCCAGCCCGGGGCCGAGCTCGTCGAAGGCGGCGACCTGCGCCGCACGGGTGGCCGGGACCGTCACGCGGGTGCCGTCGGCGAACCGGTGCTCACGGACCACGTCGAGCGGCACCAGGTCCAGCTCCCGCTCGACCGGCCGCCCGCTCTTGCGGAACAGGTCCCGCACCACCGCGGGCAGCGTGGTCCAGGTCGGCCCGGCGTCCCACGCGAACCCGTCGGCCTCCACCCGGCCGAGCGCGCCGCCCAGCGTGGGGGAGCGCTCGAGCAGCGTCACGTCGTGACCGAGCTTGGCGAGACGCACGGAGGACGCCAGACCGGCGTACCCGCCTCCCACGACCACCACGCGTGCCACGGGTCGACCCTAGGGCGCTACGCCGACACCCCGGCGGGCCGGCCCCGCCAGCGGCGCCAGCCGCGCCGGACCAGCCGCGCCAACAGGTAGAGCGCGACCAGGCCGCCGGCCAGGAGCACCGCGGCGACACCGGCGGCCGCGCGCGGGTGCTCGATCGCGAACCAGACCACCCCCAGCACGGCGACGTCCTCGGTGATGCTCGCGAGGACGTTGCTGACCGGCTCGGGCGAGGTGTTGATCGCCAGCCGGCCACCGGCCTTGGCCAGGTGGGAGAGCAGGGCCGTGCCGCCGCCGACGGTGCCCAGCACCGCTTGGTCCAGCGTGCGCGCGTCGCCCGCGAGGAGCACGCCGACGACGGCGCCGACCGTCGGGCGGATCGCCGTCGAGACCGCGTCCCAGGTGGAGTCGACGTAGGGGATCTTGTCGGCGACGAACTCCATCGCGTAGAGGAACGCCGCGACCACCAGCACGTCCCAGCGGCCGAGCGCGTCGGGGACCTGCTCCAGCCCGCCGACGCGGTCCGCGACGCCGAGGACCAGGACGACGAGGTAGGCGTTGACGCCGCTCGCCCACCCGCTGGAGAACGCGAGCGCCAGCGACTCCACCTCAGCCCCGCTCGATCACACGACCCAGCGACCCGGGGTCGCGGCCCACGACGGTGGTGCCGTCCGAGGCGGTGAGGATCGGCCGCTGGATCGCGCGCGGGTGGGCGGCGAGCGCCCGGAGCCAGGCGTCACGGCTCGCGGGCTCGCGCGGCAGGTCGATCCCGGCCTCCCGGGTCTCCTTCGGCCGGGCGACGTCCCACGGCTCCAGCCCCAGCCGGTCCACCACCGCACGCAGCTCCTCGGGCGTCGGCGGGTCGTCGAGGTAGCGGCGCACGGTGTAGTCGGCGCCGGCCGCGTCCAGCTCGGCGACGGCGGTGCGGCACTTCGTGCACGCGGGGTTCAGCCAGATCTCGATGCCCATCGCGCTCCTCACTCCACGTCGATCTCGGTCGCGCCGGTCAGCGCCTGCAGCTCGTCGTACGTCGTCGAGAACACCGCGGCGGGGTGGCCCGCCGCCGCCCAGACCACGGGGTGCCGGCGCAGCCAGCGGTCCTGGTAGGTCGGCACCGGCGCGGGGTGGCCGATGGGGGAGACACCACCGATCACCTGGCCCGTGGCGGCGCGGACCAGCTCCGCGCTCGCGCGCCGCAGCCGCGGCACGCCGACGGTCGCGGCCACCTTGGCGGTGTCGACCCGGTGCGCCCCCGAGGTCAGCACGAGCACGGGCTCGCCCTCGGCCTCGAACACCAGGCTGTTGGCGATGGCACCGACCTCGCAGCCGAGCGCCTCGGCGGCCAGTGCCGCGGTGTGGACGGAGTCGGGCAGAATGACGACGTCGCCCGTGCCCCCGCGGCGTGCGTGCTCCTCGCGGAAGCGTGTGATCGAGGGGTGCTCGGTCGTCATGGCGCGACCCTAGGGCACCAGCACCGGTCCGCGCCCGGCCCGCACGGCCAGCCCGTCCGCACGCGCCCGTCCCGCCCGAGGAGCCCGCATGACAGCCCAGCCCACGTCGGTCCGTCGCGCGGTGCAGCTGCTCCTCGTGCTGCTCGGCCTGGCCGTCCTGGTGGCGGTGCTCACCGTCGTGCTGCGCGACGACCTCCTCGACTCCTGGTCCGCGGGCCACCCGGTCGACGCCGACATCGAGCAGCCCGCCTTCGTCCCGGTCGCGGTGGTGCTCCTCATCGTGTTCGTGGGTCTGGTCGCCACCCTGGTGCCGTTCCTGCGTGGCGGCGCCAACTGGGCCCGCCACTCCCTCGCGCTGGTCGTGCTGATGGCCGCGATCGCGACCCTGGCCGGGCTGCGCACCGAGCCGCCGCTGCCCTTCGTGCTCGCCGCGGTGGTCTCCATCGTGGTCGACGCGGCACTGCTGTACCTCCTCTGGAGCCCCGAGACCTCGCGCTTCGTGCGCGGGAGCCGCGCGCCCGCCGACACGCACGTCTGACCCGCCGCGCGGGAGCCCTCCCGGCAGCTCGCTCGAGCCCGGCCGCAGTCCGACCGGAGCCCGGCCGGAAGCCGGCGCGGTCCACGCCCCACCGGCGGGTCTTGACGACCTGTCGGTGCCGCGGTGTACCTTCGTCGTGTTCGAACATCTGTTCGAACGACCGGCGGGGGCGACCTCGACCCCCGTCCCCGCCGGGTCGCGACGTCCGGGGTCGTGGGGTCGACGGAGCCGGGCGCGAGCCCGAGGAGCGAGGCGAGAGTGGTGCGGTACGACGACCCCGTCGAGGTGCGGACCGGGGAGGGCGGGCTCGACGGCCCGCCGGGTGAGGCGCAGGCGGCGCGGGGTGGTCCCGCGCAGTTCCTGTGGCGCGGCCGGCTGTGGAAGGTGCGCGAGGTGCTGGAGCGGCGGAGCCAGGAGCTCCCGCGCCGCGAGCTGTGGCGGGTCGCCGCCGGCCGCGGACGGCTCGACCAGGCGGCCGGGGCGGACGACCTCGCCGGCGGCGGCGTCTTCGAGCTGGCCCACGACCTGCGAGCGGGCCGGTGGCAGCTCGTCGCCGCCGGCGCCCGTGCGGGGGAGTGAGGCTGTCGTGCCGTCCCCCCTGGAGCAGCCCAACCCCTACGCCCTGCCGGCGACCACCCACGCCTACCTGGCCCGGTCCGCGGAGTCGCTGAGCGAGGCGATCGCCGCGACCGAGGTCACCGAGCGCTACGCCCACGCCCACGTCGCCGCGCTCCGCGCAGCCGCCGCCCTGCTGGCGGCCCGCGCCCGGCCGGCGCCGGCCCGGCGGCGCCCCCAGAAGAACGCCTGGGTGCTGCTGACCGAGGTCGCTCCCGAGCTGGAGGAGTGGGCGCGGTTCTTCGCGGCCGGTGCCGCGAAGCGGGCGGCGGCCGAGGCCGGCTCGCGCCGCGCCGTGACCGAGCGGGAGGCCGACGACCTCGTGCGCGACTCCGACCGGTTCCTCGCCGTGGTCGAGCAGGCGCTCGGGCTGGTGCCGCACGCGCCGGTCCAGGTGCACGTCGTGCGCCGGGTGGGGTGAGCACCCGGTGGCCCTAGGCTGGGCGCCATGCCCGTCACCGAGCGTCCCGGCGACCGACCCAGCGAGCGGGACCGCCCCAGCGAGAGGCGCGGAGCCGCGCGCACGGCGGTCGTCTGGTCGGCGTTGCGCCCGGTGCTCGGCGGCGGCCCGCTCGACGTGCTGGACATCGGCGGCGGCACCGGCGGCTTCGCCGTCCGCGTCGCCGAGCAGGGCCACCGGGTCACGGTGGTCGACCCCAGTCCCGACGCCCTGGCCTCGCTCGGCCGACGTGCCCGCGAGCTCGGGGTGGAGGTGGCGGCCCAGCAGGGCGACCTCTCGACCCTGGTCGACGTCACCGGCGCCGACGCCGCCGACGTCGTGCTCTGCCACGGTGTCCTCGAGGTCGTCGAGGACCCCGCGGCCGCGCTGCGGAGCCTGCGTGCCGTGCTGCGGCCCGGGGGCACGCTCAGCCTGCTCGTCGCCCAGCGGCACGCCGCGGTCGTGGCGCGGGCGATGGCCGGCCACTTCCAGCAGGCCCTGGCCATGCTCGACGAGGGCGCGACGACCGGCGCCCCGGCCGGCCGGTCCGGGAGCCGGTTCACCCGCGACGAGGTCGGTGCCCTGCTCGAGGACGCCGGCTTCGAGGTGGCCTCGGTCCACGGCGTCCGCGTCTTCGCCGACCTCGTCCCCGGCTCGTTGCTGGACCTCGAGCCCGGCGCCGCCGGTGCGCTCGTCGACCTCGAGCAGGCCGTCGCGGCCCGCCCGGAGTACCTCCCGCTCGCCACGCAGCTGCACCTGCTCGCTCGCTGACGCCCGCCGGCCGGCGCCCGCGCGGGCCGGAGCGCGGTGAGCGGGACGGTGGGCGGACCCGCCGGCGGCGGCGCCGCCGGGGACGACCGGTCGTGGGACTGCCCGATCCTCCACGTCGACATGGACGCGTTCTTCGCCTCGGTGGCGCTCCGGGAGCGGCCCGACCTCCAGGACGTCCCGGCCGCGGTCGGTGGCGGCCACCGCGGCGTGGTCCTCTCGGCCAACTACGCCGCCCGCGCCTACGGCGTGCGCGGCGGGATGCCGGGGGTGCGTGCACGGCGCCTCTGCCCGCAACTGGTGTCGGTGCCCGGCGACCACGCGGCGTTCTCGTCGGTCTCCACGGCACTGCGCGAGATCTTCCGGCGGGTCACGCCGCTGGTGGAGATGGCCTCGCTCGACGAGGCGTTCCTCGACGTGCGCGGGTCGACGCGGCTGCTCGGCTCGCCGCGGACGATCGCGGAGCTGGTCCGGGCGACGGTGCAGGAGGAGCAGCGCATCACCTGCTCCGCCGGCGTCGCCCCGACGGTCTCGGTGGCCAAGCTGGCCAGCCGCCGGGCCAAGCCCGACGGTGTGGTCGTGGTGCCGCCGGAGGAGGTCGTCGACTTCCTGCACGGCCTCGACGTCGGTGAGCTCTACGGCGTGGGCGACAGCACCGCCCGCAAGCTCCGGCGGATCGGCCTCACCACGGTCCGCCAGCTCGCCCACGCACCCTTCGAGGAGATACGTGGCGCGGTCGGGACGGCGGCCGCTCGCCAGCTGCAGGTGCTCGCTTGGGGTCGCGACCGCTCGCAGCTCCACGAGCGGCGCGGCCCCCAGGAGCCGGACCGCTCGATGGGCGCCCAGCGGACGTTCGCCCGGGACCTGACCGCCCGTGCGGACGTCCTGCGCGAGGTGCTCGCCCTGGCGGAGAGGGTCACGCGGCGGCTGCGCGCCGGCGGAGTGGCCGGACGCACGGTGGTGCTCACCGTCCGCTACACCGACTTCACCACCCTCACCCGGTCCAAGGCGCTGCCGGAGCCGACCGACGTCACCCAGGAGGTGTACGTCGCGGCCGTCGCGCTGCACGACGCGCTGCGCCAGGGTCGCTCCGGTGGCCGGGCCGGAGCGGCGCTGCGCCTGGTCGGGGTGCGGGTCGAGGGTCTCGTGCCGAGCACGCGGGTCCAGCGCCAGCGCGTGCTCGGGGAGCGGGAGCACGGGTGGTCCGACGTCGACCGGGCGGCCGACCGGGCGGGCGCCCGGTTCGGCAGCGGAGCGGTGCGCCCGGCCACCCTGCTGCCGGGCGCGGACCGGGCGAGGCGAGCAAAATCCTGAGGCGCCTACCGTGTTGCGGACGGCCTGCCTAGACTTGCTCCACGGCCCACGCAGGGACGTATTCGGCTCGTGAGACCAGTGGAGGACCGGTGCCACTCTCGGAAGAGGAGCTGCGACTGCTCGAGCAGATGGAGCGCGCACTCTCGGAGGAGGATCCGAAGTTCGCCTCCACACTGCGCGGGACGTCGCTGCGACGCTCGGCGCGACGTCGCGCGATCCTCGCCGGGGCCGGCTTCGTGGTCGGGGTCGCCGTCCTGATGACCGGTGCGGTCAGCCAGGTCGCGCTCGTCGGGGTCGTCGGGTTCGTCATCATGCTCGGCTCCGCGACCGTCGCCCTCACCGCGATGCGCGGACAGGCCGCAGCAGCGGCCGCCGCCCCCACGGACCCGCGGCAGGCGGCCCACCCCTCGCGCGGCTTCACCGTCATCGACGGCGGCCGCAAGGGACGCTCCGGTCGCACCCGCCGCTCGCGCCGCACGTCCGGCTCCTTCATGGAGCGCATGGAGCAGCGGTGGCGCCACCGTCGGGAGCAGAACGGCGGCTTCTGAGCCGCACGCTCCCCGGGTCATTGACCCGGTGAGCAGGACCTCCGGGCGACCGGGTGGGCCGAACCCTGTGCGTCCCCGGCGCCCGCGTCCGGTGCCGCGGCTGCAGCGGCTGCCCCCCGCGCGACCCGTGCGCCGCCCACGTCGCGTCGGCGGGAGCGACGTCGGGCCCCCGCCCCCGTCCCGGTCGCCCGCACCGGGTCCCGGGCCGTCGCCCGAGCGCCGCTCAGCTGGTGACGTGGTCGACCACGGCGCCGTACCGCGCGCCGCCCGCACCGGCGCCGGGGGAGCCGGTCGCCGGGGTGCTCCGCACGAGCACCGACCGGGGGAACCAGGTGGCGAGGCGCCGCGCCCGTCGCGGTGCCCCGTCGCGCAGCGCCTCGGTCACGGTCTCGACCTCGGCGCGGAGCGCACCGGTCGCGTCCGCGCCGCGCGGGGAGTAGCGCAGCACCTCCAGCGCAGCCACCATCCGGTCGAGGGCACGGACGGCGTCCGGGGCGAGGGAGGGTCCTCGGGGCGGGGGCTCCGCGGTGTGCTCACCGGCCGGGGCACCGAGGTGCTGGGCCACCCAGTCGCCGGTCTGCCGAGGGGTCCGGGAGTACGGCCACGCGAGCCCGAGGTCCAGGGCGGTGTCGCGTACCTCGTCCCACGCCGGTTCGGGGCCGGCCGACAGGCGACGGTCCCTGCGCCGGGTCCGGACGGCACGCGGCACGAGCGCCAGTGCGAGAAGGAGGCCTCCGCCGACGCCGCCGCCGAGGACCGGCAGCAGCCAGGCCCGGTCGTCCTGGTCCGCGGCGGCGTCGTCGACCTGGTCCTCCTCGGTGGCGTCCGCGCGCTGCTCCTGGGCGCGGTCGGCCTGGCGGGGGGCCGGGCCGATGCTCGAGTCGGGGACCTGGGGGTCCGGCGCCTGGACGTCCTGGCGGGTCCACGTCGGCGCGCCCTGGGTCCGGGCGGCCGGCGTGGGCTCGAAGCGGACCCAGCCGCTGCCGGCGAAGAACAGCTCCGGCCAGGCGTGGAGGTCGTGCGCGCTGAACTCCCAGGTGTCCCGCCCGACGCTCTCGGGACCCAGGAAGCCCACTGCGACGCGGGCGGGGATGTCCACCAGCCGGGCCAGGACCGCCATGGAGGCGGCGTACTGCTCGCAGTAGCCCCGGCGACCCTCCGGGCTCAGGAAGGAGGCGAGGTCGCCGCTGCTCGTGCCCGCGTCCGCGCTCGTGTCGTACACGAAGCCACCGGTCTCGCGGAACCAGCGCTGCAGGGCCACCGCCTTCTCGTAGCGGGTGCTGGCCTCGCGGGTAACCTGCACCGCCAGGTCGCGGACCTCCGTCGGGAGGTCGGCCGGGACGTCGGTGTAGGTGCTCGGCACCGAGACGCCGGCGGCCGGCGCGCGGGCCATGTCGGTGGCGTCGTAGGAGAGCTCGAGGCCCGTCATCTGGTAGCTGAGGCCCGCGGAGTCCAGGTCGTCGTCGGCCGCGATGAAGTCGCGGGTCTCGGTGTCGTAGCGCCAGTCGCCGACCGCCTGGACCCGGCTGCTCGTCGTCCACGTCGGGAGCCAATCGGACTTGAAGGTCTCGTAGACGTCGACGTCGTAGTCGTAGGCGCGGCGCCCGAGCGCGGGGTCGACGCCCTGCAGCGGCGGCAGCGCGCCGTCGGCGGCGTTCCCCTCCGGGACCTTGCGGTTGCCGGCGCTCCAGGTCTCGCCGTTGAAGGAGGTGAGCGCGGTGGTCCGCAGGTACGACGGGTCGGGGTCGTCGGTGGTCAGTCGCAGCAGCGGCTCGTCGGGGCCCAGGACCAGGTCCTGCTTGAGGTCGGCGAGCGGGTTGGTCAGCGTGATGTCGTCGTCGCCCCCGGGGCCCGCGCCGAAGTCGACCAGCCGCAGGTCGAGGGTGGGGACCGCGAGCGGCACCGCGACGGCGAGCGCGGTCGCGACCCCGCCGATGGCCCCGGCCGTCCTGCGGGCCCGGCCGGTGCGGACGTCGAAGCCCAGCGGGTGCTGGTCGCCCAGGGCACGACCCCAGCGCGTGACCCGCTCGCTCTCGTGCAGGTAGAGCACGAGCAGGAAGCCGGCGGCGGTCAGCACGAACACCCATCCGGAGAGCTCGCCGCCGATGACGCTGACCGGGACGCTGTAGATCGTGAGCAGCGGCAGGCCGGCCAGCGAGACGCGGCGCAGCGTGGACACCAGCACGTCGACCAGCAGGAAGCAGCCGAGGCCGCCGGCGAGGAGCAGGGGATCGACGGGCGGCACATCGCCCGGCACCGGAGGCGCGTACTGGTTCGCGCTGTCGACGGCGCCGCGGAGAGCCGCGTCGAGCTCGACCCACCCGGGACCGAGCGGCACGGGGTAGCCGGTGATCGACAGGCTGGTGACGACACCGCCGGTGAGCACCTGGAGCAGGACGACCAACGGGCGCGGCACGCGGGCCCAGCGGGCCAGGGCGCCGGTGGCCGCGACGACGAGGCCGATGACGGCGAGCGGGCCGAGGTAGCGGCCCGG
This sequence comes from Nocardioides sp. NPDC092400, assembly GCF_040684155.1. Taxonomy (NCBI): domain Bacteria; kingdom Bacillati; phylum Actinomycetota; class Actinomycetes; order Propionibacteriales; family Nocardioidaceae; genus Nocardioides; species Nocardioides sp. NPDC092400. The sequence continues at coordinate 871,205 of NZ_JBFBFJ010000001.1, forward strand.
GACCTCGGTGAAGGGACGCCACGACATCGTCGCGACCCACGTGGTCGCCGCAGCGGCCAGCGAGATCGCCAGCGTGGTGCGCAGGTTCGCGCGACGGGTGCTCATCCGACGACCTCCTGGGCGGCTGCCTGCGACGCCGTGGCCTCGTGGGCCGCGACGTGGGGGACGGTGTCGGGTCCCCGGACGGCCGAGCCCTGGCCGGCGGCCGAGCCCAGCTCCTGCCAGACCGACTCGAGCCGGTCCCGCGGGCCGAGCGCGGTCGCGCGCCAGCCCTGCTGCACCAGCACGGGGACCGACGCCCCCGGAGCACCGGACCGGTCCCCGGGACCGGCGGTCGCCCGACCACCGGCGGCGGCCCAGGCGTCCACGTCGACGGCCACCGCGAGCCCGGCCCCGGCGTGGTTGCGCATCCTGCGCAGCACGGGCACGTCCACCGCCCCCACCGCGCCGAGCACGGCGACGGTCAGCCCGCCGTGACCCTGCTCGCCGAGCCAGGACCCGTCGAGGCGGGGCGTCGCGATCGGCCGCAGCACGGCGAGCGCCTCGAGCAGCGGGCCCTCGCCGACGTCGGCGTCGCGCTGGTGCCACGCGCTGCCGTGGTCCTCACCGGCCGCCGTGACGAGGCGGACGGCGAAGCCGCGCCGGCACAGGTGGACCGCGATCGACGCCGCGGCCGAGACGGCCGCCTCGATGGAGGAGGCGACGCCCTGGCCGCGGTGCACGCCGGCGCGGTTGTCGATGAACAGGGTCGCCCGGGACTGCCAGGGCTGCTCCTCGCGGCGCACCATCAGCTCCCCGGTACGGGCCGAGCTGCGCCAGTGCACCCGGCGCAGGTCGTCGCCCCGGCGGTACTCGCGGACCGTGACGTCCTCGGCGGAGCCGGTCGCGAACGCGCGGGGGCGGTTGTCGCCGGCGCCGGTCCAGCCGCCCCCCAGCGGGATCGAGGGCAGCACGACGGTGCGGGGGGTGACCGTGAGCGCCGCGGTGGTCTGGAACGCCCGGCCGAGCTCGACGAGGCCGAACGGGTCGGCCACCCGGACCGACATCGGCCCCAGCTCGAAGCGACCGCGCACGTCCGAGCGCACCTGGTAGGCGACCTGCCGCTTCCACCCGTGGGAGATGCCCTCGAGCACGAAGCGGGGGCGGGAGCCCAGCACGTAGGGGACCTGGTCCTCGAGGAGCAGCAGACCGCTGGGGGCGCGGCCCTCGTTGGTCAGCGTCAGGCTGACCCGGGCCGGCTGGCCGGCGCCGACCACCTGGGGGGCGACGGTGCGCACCAGTGCCAGCTTGTAGCGGCTGCGGGACAGCACGGCGGCGGTCAGCAGGGGCAGGGCCAGCACGAGCACGCCCACCCGGTTCAGGGCCGGCTGCCCCAGCACGACGGCGCACACGATGGCGGTCACCCCGGCGGCCACGAAGGCCCGGCCGCGGACGGTCAGGCCGGCGAGCGCCTCACGCACGGTGCTTCCCGTGGAGGCCTGCGGCGGACCGGCCGGAGCCGTGCCGCGTCATGTCCGGTGCCCGTCGGGCACCGGGACGGAGGCGAGCACGCCCTCCAGCACGGTGCTGGTGGAGCGCCCGCTCATCGCCGCCTCGACGCTCGGCAGCAGCCGGTGCGCCAGGACCGGTCGGGCGAGGGCGACGACGTCGTCGGGCAGGACGTAGTCGCGGCCGTGCATGGCGGCGTACGCCTTGGCCGCGCGGACCAGGTGGAGCGTCGCGCGCGGCGACGCGCCCAGCGTGAGGTCGCTGGTACGACGCGTGGCGCCGGTGAGCGCGACGACGTAGCGCTGCACGGCGTCCGAGACGTGCACCTGGCCGACAATCGCGGTGAGCTTGCGGATCTCTGCGGCGTCGGTCACCGGCTCGAGGTCCTCGAGGGGGCTGGCGCCGGTGTGCGAGGCGATCATCGCGATCTCCGCGGCCTCGACCGGGTAGCCGACCGACACCCGCGCCATGAACCGGTCCCGCTGCGCCTCCGGCAGGGCGTAGGTGCCCTCCATCTCGATGGGGTTCTGCGTCGCGATGACCATGAAGGGCGTGTCGAGCTGGTAGGTGGTGCCGTCGACGGTGACCTGGCGCTCCTCCATGCACTCCAGCAGTGCCGACTGGGTCTTGGGGGAGGCGCGGTTGATCTCGTCGCCGACCACGATGTTGGCGAAGATGCCGCCGGGCCGGAACTCGAACTCGCGGGTGTCCTGGTTGAAGACCGAGACACCGGTGACGTCGGAGGGCAGCAGGTCCGGCGTGAACTGGATGCGCCGCACGGTGGAGTCGATGCTCCGGGCGAGCGCCTTGCTCAGCATGGTCTTGCCGACGCCCGGCACGTCCTCGATGAGCAGGTGCCCCTCCGCGAGCAGCACGACCAGCGAGGACGACACCACGTCGGGCTTGCCCTCGATCACCCGCTCAATGTTGGAGCGGATGCGCGTGACCACGTGCGCGAGCGTCTCGAGGTCCGCGCCTCCCGCCGTCGGAGTACCCACGTCGACCCTTCCCGTCCCGTCCAGCCCTGCGCACCACCGTATTCGGTGGCGGCAACCTACGCCGCTCCACGAGCTCCGGCGACGTCCTCGACGGGTCCGCCCCACCCCTCCTCCCCACCACGCCCCACCCCTCCTCCCCACCGGCGCCCCACCGCAATGCCGCGGGTGGGCCGGAGCGGTCGGAAGTCGCCGCTGACCTGCGCCGACGGCCCGGGTGTCGGTGGCGCTCGCGTACGCCACCGCGGGGGCGGGGAGCGGCGTCGTACGCCGGAAAAAGGGGCGTGGACACGCTCGATGTGGTTGACGGTGGGGAGAAGTGGGTTAAAGTGGTGCGAAGTGGAGGAAGTGGCCGTGACGGAGGTGCCCGATGTTCTTCATGGGCACCTACACCCCCCGGCTCGACGAGAAGGGGCGGCTCTTCCTCCCGGCGAAGTTCAGGGAGCGACTGTCGGAGGGGCTCGTGGTGACGCAGGGTCAGGAGAACTGCCTGGTCGTGTGGCCGACCGACGTCTTCATGCAGGAGGCGCAGCGCGCCCGGGCGACGCCGATGACCAACCGCTCGGCACGTGAGTACGCCCGCGTGCTCTTCGCCGGCGCGGACGAGGGACAGCTCGACAAGCAGGGGCGCATCTCGATCCCCGCGACCCTGCGCGACTACGCATCGCTCGAGAAGGACGTGGTCGTCATCGGCGTCATGGACCGGATCGAGATCTGGGACCCGGCCCGGTGGCAGGACTTCTCCGCCGAGGCCCAGCGCAAGTTCGCCGAGCTCGACGAGGCCGGGGACGACTGACCGGCCCCACCCCGCCCCACCGGGCACCACCCGCAGCACCCGAACCGAAGAACGGATCCGCAGGGCCAGGTCTCTGGCCCGCTCTCCCCGCCAGCTGGCGCACCTTCCCCGGTGCCAGGTGGCGGCACTTCCCCACCGGGGGAGCGGGCAGGAGACCTGGCCCTGCGGCACCGCAGCACCACGCAGCACCACGCACCACCACCGCGCACCACCGAACTCAGCAGGGGTCGAATCCGATGAGCACCACGCACGTGACGTCCGCCAGGACGAGCGACGGTGCCGTCCCGCGGGTACGGCACCAGGCCCGCGACGCGGCCGTGCTCATGGTGTTCTCCGCGGCCACCTCGATCTCGCTGGCCGTCACGCTCCTCCTGCTCGCCCGGCTCGGGAGCTGAGCCCGCGATGAGCGCGCCCCGCCACGTCCCGGTGCTGCTCGACCGGGTCGTCGCCCTCCTGCAGCCCGCCCTCGACCACGACGGCGCCGTCCTCGTCGACTGCACCCTCGGTCTCGGCGGCCACACCGAGGCGGTCCTGGAGCGCTGCACCGGCGCCCGGGTCATCGGTGTCGACCGCGACCCCGAGGCGCTGCGCCGGGCCGGCGAGCGGCTCGCGCCGCACGGCGACCGCTTCACCGGCGTCCACGCCGTGTACGACGAGCTGCCCGACGTGCTCGACGACCTCGGGCTCGCCAGCGTCGACGCCGTCCTGTTCGACCTCGGCGTGTCCTCCATGCAGCTCGACGTGCGCGAGCGGGGCTTCGCCTACGCCGAGGACGCCCCGCTCGACATGCGGATGGACGGCACCACCGGCCCCACGGCGGCCGACGTGCTCAACACCTACTCCGCCGGAGAGCTGACCCGCGTGCTCCGCGACTACGGCGAGGAGCGGTTCGCCAAGAAGATCGCCCACGCGATCGTGAGGCGCCGCGAGACCGAGCCGTTCACCACCTCCGGCCCGCTGGTCGAGCTGCTGTACGCCGAGATCCCGGCGCCGGCGCGCCGTACCGGCGGGCACCCGGCCAAGCGGACCTTCCAGGCCCTGCGCATGGAGGTCAACGACGAGCTGGCCGTGCTCCGTCGAGCGATCCCCGCGGCGATCGACGCCATCGGGGTCGGCGGCCGCGTGGTGGTCGAGTCCTACCACTCCCTCGAGGACCGGCTGGTCAAGCAGGCGTTCACCGCCGCGACCCGGTCCACCGTCCCGATCGACCTGCCGTTCGTGCCCGAGGGGAGCGAGCCGGCCCTGCGCCTGGTCACCCGCGGTGCCGAGCAGGCCGACGAGGACGAGATCGCCCAGAACCCGCGAGCGGCCTCGGTCCGCCTGCGTGCCATCGAACGGCTTCGCGCATCCCAGGGAGCAGCCTCATGAGCACCACGTCCAGCGCCGCGTCGCAGATCCGGCACCGCGTCCCGCGCCTGGCCGAGGCGGCCGTCGAGCGGGCCCGCCTCACCGTCGTCCCGCGCCGTCGCGTCCGTGCCGCACGAGTCCCCTTCGTGACCCTGGTGAGCCTGGTGCTGCTCGGCGGCGTCGTCGGGCTGCTGCTGTTCAACACCCAGATGCAGCAGGCGTCCTTCGCCGCCACGGCCCTCGAGCAGCAGGCGGGCAACCTCGCCGCCCGCGAGCAGACCCTGACGATGGAGATCGAGCGCCTGCGCGACCCGCAGACCATCGCGGCGCGCGCCACCAAGCTCGGGATGGTCGTCGCCCCGGCGCCCGCGTTCCTCGACCTCGACACGGGCGCGGTCGAGGGCACGCCCGCGCCGGCCGGCGACGGCACCTCGCTGCGGATCCGCCCGCGCCCCCCGGTGCTCCCGCCCTCCCTCGACCCGACGCCCACCGTGGTGACCGACCTCCGGCCCGGAGCCGTGCCGCCCGAGGGCGTGCTGCCCGAGGACCGAAACTCCGGCGACACGGGCCGCGGTGACGGCCAGGGACGCGGTGACGGGGGTAGAACTTCACAGGAGTCACAGCAGTCCCAGGGCTCCCAGGGCCAGCAGGACCGCCAGCAGGACCGCCAGCAGGACCGCCAGCAGAACCGCCGCTGACCACTCACCTCGATCAGGACCCAGGGAGACCCCGTGCGACGTACCCGCCCGACCAGCGGACGGCGCGGCGCCCTGCGCGGGTCCCCGCAGCTCCGGCTGCGCGTGGGGTTCATCCTGATCGCGATCGTGCTGTCGGTCTTCGGTGGCCGGCTGGTGCAGCTGCAGGGCCTGGACCCGCGGTCGTACGCCGCGATGGCGGCCGCCGAGGGCACCGAGAAGGTCGTCCTCCCCGCGGTCCGCGGCGACATCGTCGACCGCAACGGCAAGCCGCTCGCGGACTCCGTCGACGGGCTGATGGTCGTCGCCGACCCCTTCCTGACCGCCGACAAGGCCCAGGAGATGGCGACGTTCCTCGCCCGTCGGCTCGACGTCGACTACGTGCAGACGCTCGAGCGGCTCCGCGAGGAGGACAGCCGGTACGAGTACATCGCCCGGCAGGTCCCCTCCACCCTCGCCACGGACGTGCTCAGCGAGGCACGTGAGCTCGGGTACGACGGCCTCATCACGCAGCGCGACCCGGTGCGGGAGTACCCCGCCGGCGACGTGGCCGCGAACATCGTCGGCGCCCTCGGCACCCCCGACCCGGAGAAGGGCGACCAGCCGCTCGTCGGTCTCGAGCTCGCCCTCAACTCCTGGCTCGCCGGCACCGACGGCTCGGCCCGCTACGCAGTGGGCGGCGGCAACAAGCTCCCGCTCGGCGAGAACGTCGAGGTGCCGCCGGTCGACGGCAAGGACGTCGAGACGACGCTGGACCGCGAGATGCAGTGGTACGCCCAGCGCGTGCTGCGCCAGACCGTGGAGGACGCCGGCGGCACGTCGGGCTACGCGGTGGTCCTGGACACCCGCACCGGCGACGTGCTCGCGCTGGCCGACACCCCGACGTTCGACGCGAACGCGCCGGAGCTCGCCGACAAGCCCGACCTGGTCTCCCGCGCCCTCGGCGACGTCTACGAGCCCGGGTCGGTGGAGAAGGTGCTGACCGTCGCGGGCCTCCTCGACGCCGGCAAGGTCACGCCCCGGACCAAGATCACGGTGCCCCCGCTGCTGCACCGCCAGGACCGCCCGATCGGCGACTGGTGGGACCACGAGGAGATCAAGCTGACCCTGGCCGGGGTGCTGGCCAAGTCCTCCAACATCGGCACGGTGCTCGCGGCCGACAACTTCGACGAGGGGCAGATGCGCGACTACCTCGTCGACTTCGGGCTCGGGTCCCGCACCGGTCTCGGCGTGCCCGGCGAGTCGGCCGGCATCCTGCCCGACGGCAGCGCGTGGACCAGCCAGACCGAGGACCGCATCGCGTTCGGCCAGGCGCTCTCGGTCAACGCGATGCAGATGGCCGCCGCGGTCAACACCATCGCCAACGGCGGCGTGCGGGTCGACCCCAGCATCATCCGGGGGACCGCCACGCTCACCGACGGCACCGAGGTCGGCACCGGCACCGCGACCCGCCGGCGCGTGGTCAGCGAGCAGGCCGCCCGCCAGACGGCGCGGATGATGGAGCTGGTCGTCGACCCCGACGTCGGAGTCGCCCCCGCCGCGGCGGTGCCCGGCTACCGGGTCGCCGGCAAGACCGGCACGGCCCAGCGTGCGGTCGACGGCGGCTACGAGGGCACCACGGTGTCCTTCGCCGGCTTCGCCCCGGCGGACGAGCCGCGGTTCACCGTGTACGTCGTCGTGCAGGAGCCCGACGCGGGCGGCGGCGGCTCGGTCGCGGGCCCCGCCTTCGCCAAGCTGATGAGCTACGCGCTGCGCCGGTACGGCGTCCCGCCCACGGGCACCGAGCCGTCGCGCCTGCCGGTCGAGTGGTGAGCCGCGGCGATACCCTCGCCGCGTCATGACGAGCCCCCTCCGGCCGCGGCACCCGCGGCGCACGTCCCTGTCCGACCTCGTCGCCGAGGTCGGCGGCCTCCACCTCGCCGACCCCTCCGAGGAGGGCGCGGCGACCACCGTCACCGGTGTGTCGCTGAGCTCCCAACGCGTCGTGCCGGGCGACCTGTACGCCGCGCTGCCGGGCGCCCGGGCCCACGGCGTCGACTACGCCGGCCCGGCGGTCGAGGCGGGCGCGGTCGCAGTGCTCAGCGACGCCGCCGGCGCCTCCCGAGCGGTGGGGCTCGGCGTGCCGGTGCTGGTCGCCGAGGACCCGCGCGCCCTGCTGGGCCGGCTCGCCGCCCACGTGTACGGCGACCCGGCCACCCGGATGCGCATGGTCGGCGTGACCGGCACCCAGGGCAAGACCACGACCACCCGCCTGGCCGAGACAGGTCTGCACGCGGCCGGGGTCGGCGCCGCCGTCATCGGCACCGTCGGCACGCGGGTCAAGGGCGTCGACGTGCGGACGACGCTGACGACCCCCGAGGCCCCCGACCTGCACGGCCTCTTCGCCGCGATGGTCGAGCAGGACGTCGAGGCCTGCGCGATGGAGGTCTCGAGCCACGCCCTGGTCATGGGCCGCGTGGACGGCATCGTCTTCGACGTCGCGGTGTTCTTGAACCTCGGCCGCGACCACCTCGACTTCCACGCCGACGTCGAGGACTACTTCCGCGCCAAGGCTGCGCTGTTCACCCCCGAGCGTGCCCGGCTGGCACTGCTCAACGTCGACGACGAGCACGGCCGCCGGCTGGTGCGGGAGGCCACCGTGCCGGTGCGGACGTTCTCGGCCACCGGCGCCGAGGCGGACTGGCGCGCCGTGGACGTCGAGCTGCACCCGCACGGCTCGCGGTTCCGCGTGCTGGGTCCCGACGGCCTCGAGGTCGCGGCCGCCTGCCCGATCCCGGGCGGCTTCAACGTCGCCAACACGCTCGCCGCGGTCGCGGCCTGCGCCGAGGCCGGGCTGGGCGCGGCGCGGGTCGCGGACGGCATCGCGTCCGGCGCGGGCGTGCCGGGCCGGCTCGAGCGGGTCGAGGCCGGCCAGGACTTCGTCGTGGTCGTCGACTACGCCCACAAGCCCGACGCCGTCGAGGCGGCCGTCGCCGCGCTGCGACCGGTCACCGAGGGGAGGCTGCTCGTCGTGCTCGGCGCCGGCGGCGACCGCGACCCCGGCAAGCGGCCGATCATGGGGGAGATCGCCTCCCGGCTCGCCGACGTGCTGGTCGTGACCGACGACAACCCCCGCACCGAGGACCCCGCCGCGGTCCGTGCGGCCGTGCTGGCCGGCGCGACCGGCGGTGCGGAGGTGCTCGAGGTCGGTGACCGGAGGGCCGCGATCCGCGAGGCGCTCGCCCGGGCACGCGCCGGCGACGTGGTGCTCGTGGCCGGGAAGGGGCACGAGACGGGTCAGGAGGTGGCCGGCGTGGTCCACCCGTTCGACGACCGCGAGGTCGTCCGCGAGGAGCTGGAGGCGGTGCGGTCGTGATCCCCATGACGCTCGACGAGGTGGCCGGGGTGGTCGGCGGGACCGTCGACGGCGACGGCACCACCCAGGTGACCGGCCCGGCGTACCTCGACAGCAGGGAGCCGGTCGTCGGCGGGCTCTTCGTCGCGATCGCGGGGGAGCGGGTCGACGGGCACGCGTACGCCGCCGACGCCCACGCCGTGCTCGGCAGCAGGCCCACGGGGCGCCCCGGCGTGCTCGTCGACGACCCGGTCGCGGCGCTCGGCCTGCTGGCGCGCCACGTCGTGGACCGCACGGGCGCGACCGTCGTCGCCCTGACCGGCTCCCAGGGCAAGACCGGCACCAAGGACTACCTCGCCCACGTGCTGGCCACCGCGGCCGGCAGCGGCGTGCCCGGGAGCACCGTCGCCACGCGCGGGAACCACAACAACGAGCTGGGCGTGCCGCTGACCGTCCTGCGCGCGACCGCCGACACCACCCACCTCGTCGTCGAGATGGGCGCTCGCGGCGTCGGGCACGTCGAGTACCTCTGCCGGGTCGCGCCCCCGGTCGTCGCCGCGGTCCTCAACGTCGGCACCGCGCACATCGGCGAGTTCGGCAGCCGCGAGGCGATCGCGCAGGCCAAGGGCGAGATCGTCGAGGCCCTCCCGGGCGCCGGCACCGCCGTCCTCAACGCCGACGACCCGCTGGTCGCCGCGATGGCCCCCCGCACGGCCGCCCGGGTGCTGACCTTCGGCGAGGCCGGCGACGTCAGCTGGCGGGGGCTCGAGCTCGACGAGCTCGGCCGGCCGACCTTCGAGCTCGGGCACCGGGGCACCTGGCACCTGGTCGCGCTGCGCCAGGTCGGTGCCCACCAGGTGGCCAACGCCGCCGCGGCCGCGGCGATGGCGCTTGCCCTCGGTCTCGACCTCGCCGACGTCGCGGCCGCGCTCGGCACCGCGGAGAGCGCGTCGCGTTGGCGGATGGAGCTGCGCGAGCGCGCGGACGGGCTCGTGGTGCTCAACGACGCCTACAACGCCAACCCCGCCTCGACCGTCGCCGCGATCGACGCCCTCGCCGCCATCGGCCGGCGCAGCACGCGTCGTACCGTCGCGGTGCTGGGGGAGATGCGCGAGCTCGGGCCGACCAGCCACGAGGACCACGTCGCCGTCGGCCGGGCCGCCGCCGAGGCCGGGGTGGACGTCGTCGTCGCCGTCGGCGAGCCCGCCGCGGGCATCGCGGAGGGCGCGCGCCAGGTGGCCGGGTGGACCGGTGAGGCGATGCTCACGGCGGGGCGGGACGAAGCACTGACCTGGGTGCGGGAGAATGCTTCGGCCGGGGACGCCGTCCTCGTCAAGGCCTCGCGCGGAGCCGCGCTCGAGGTCGTCGCGGAGGGACTTCTGGAGGAAGCGACGTGAGAGCCGTACTGCTCGGGGGTGGGCTCGCCCTGCTCATCTCCCTGCTCGGCACCCGGGTCGCGATCACCCAGTTCACGCGGATGGGCTACGGCCAGGAGATCCGCGACGACGGGCCGACCAGCCACCACACCAAGCGCGGGACGCCGACCATGGGCGGCGTCGTGATCATCGCCGCGACCGTGCTGGGCTACTTCGCCGCGAAGCTGATCACGACGAGCGAGCCGTCCGCGTCCGCGCTGCTGCTGCTCTTCCTCTTCGTCGGCATGGGCCTCGTGGGCTTCCTCGACGACTTCATCAAGATCTCCAAGCAGCGCAGCCTCGGCCTGCGCAGCAAGGCGAAGATGGTCGGCCAGACCGTCATCGCCCTCGTCTTCGGCTTCCTGGCGCTCTCGCCGTGGTTGGAGGACGACCGCGGACGCACGCCCGCCTCGCACAGCATCTCCTTCATCCGTGACTTCGCCTCCTTCGCGCTCCCGACGGTCGTCGTGCTCGCGCTGATCTGGCTGATCGTCACCGCCACCTCGAACGCCGTGAACCTCACCGACGGGCTCGACGGCCTCGCCACCGGGGCCAGCGTGATGGTCTTCGGCGCCTACACGCTGGTGAACATCTGGCAGAACAACCAGTCCTGCGAGATCTCGCCGGGCGCCACCTGCTACGAGGTGCGCGACCCGCTCGACCTCGCCGTCATCGCCGCGGCGATCACCGGTGCCTGCTTCGGCTTCCTGTGGTGGAACGCCTCGCCCGCGCAGATCTTCATGGGCGACACCGGCTCGCTGGCGCTGGGCAGCGCGCTCGCCGGGTTCGCGATCCTCACCCGGACCGAGCTGCTCCTGATCATCCTCGGCGGCGTCTTCGTCGTGGAGACCCTCTCGGTGATGCTGCAGGTCGGCTGGTTCCGGATCAGCGGCGGCAAGCGGATCTTCCGGATGGCGCCCATCCACCACCACTTCGAGATGCTCGGCTGGGAGCAGGTCACGGTGGTGATCCGGTTCTGGATCGTCACCGGTCTCTGCGTCGCCGCCGGCCTGGGCATCTTCTACGCCGAGTGGGTGGCCGGGATCTAGGTCTCGCCCCGCCCCCCCAATCGCTCGCTTCGCCCCGGTCCCGCGGGGGCGCCCCGGAGGTCTGTGGTGAATCTCGACTCGTTAGGACAGCGCGACTCCTGGCAGGGGGTCCGTGCCGTCGTCGCCGGCTTCGGCGTCTCCGGCTTCGCGGCCGCCGACAACCTGCTCCACCTCGGTGCCTCGGTCACCGCCCTCGACGAGTCCGCGGCCGGCAAGGAGGAGAAGGCCGAGCTGCTCGAGGTGCTCGGCGCCTCGATCCGGCTGGAGCAGGGCGCCACGGCCGTGCTGCCCGACGACGTCGACGTGCTCGTCACCAGCCCCGGCTGGCGCCCCGACGCACCGCTGCTCGCCCAGGCCCGGGACCGCGGCGTACCGGTCTGGGGCGAGGTGGAGCTGGCCTGGCGCCTGCGCGACCCCGAGCGGCCCGTGCCCTGGCTCGCGGTGACTGGCACCAACGGCAAGACCACGACCGTCCAGATGCTCGACTCGATCCTGCGCGCCGCCGGGCTGCGCAGCGTCGCGGCCGGCAACGTCGGACTGCCCCTCGTCGAGGCGGTCATGGACCCCACGCCGTACGACGTGATGGCCGTGGAGCTCTCCAGCTTCCAGCTGCACTACACCCGGTCGATGGCCGCGGAGTCCGCCGCTGTGCTGAACCTCGCCGAGGACCACCTCGACTGGTACGACGGCCCCGACCCGATGCGGGCCTACGCCGCCGACAAGGGCCGGATCTACGAGGGCGTCGAGCGCGCCTGCGTCTACAACGTCGCCGACCTCGAGACCGAGCGGCTGGTCCGCGAGGCCGACGTGCAGGAGGGCGCCCGCGCGATCGGGTTCACCCTGGGCATGCCCGGCGTCGGGATGCTCGGGGTGGTCGAGGACATCCTCGTCGACCGCGCGTTCATCGAGGAGCGGGGCACCAGCGCCGCCGAGCTCTGCACGGTCGCCGACCTGGCCAGCCCCGCGCCGCACGTCGTGGCCAACGCGCTCGCCGCCGCCGCGCTGGCCCGCGCGCACGGCGTCTCCCAGCAGGCCGTCCGCGACGGGCTGCGGGCCTTCCGGCCCGACGGCCACCGGATCGCCCTGGTCGCCGAGCACGACGGCATCGCCTGGGTCGACGACTCCAAGGCCACGAACCCGCACGCGGCGCAGTCCTCCCTGCAGGCCTACGACCCCGTGGTGTGGGTCGCGGGGGGACTGGCCAAGGGGGCCCGCTTCGACGACCTGGTCCGCGCCGTGCGTGACCGCCTGCGCGGCGTGGTGCTGCTCGGGCGGGACCGCGCGGTCATCGCCGAGGCGCTCGCGCGACACGCGCCGGATGTGCCCGTGATCGACGTCGGTGCCGGTGAGACTGGTCCCGAACAGGCACCCATGGAGCGCGTCGTGGAGGCGGCGGCCGTGTTGGCCCGACCCGGCGACACGGTCCTCCTGGCTCCGGGATGCGCCTCCATGGACCTGTTCGCCAGCTACGCCGACCGCGGGGAGCAGTTCGCGGCCGCCGTACGCGCCAGGACGAGCTGACCGGACACCGAGCACCTCACGGGAGGGGGACGCGTGACGACCACCGCGAACCCGCCGGGCACGACCCGGGCCCCGGCCCCCGGCAGCACCGAGGAGAACGACGGCGGACCGTCATCGAGGTTCGCCTGGTTCGCGGCGGCCCGCGACGCGATGGACCGCCCGCTGACGGCCTACTACCTGCTGCTCGGCGCCTCGGGCCTGCTGCTGACCATCGGCCTGATCATGGTGCTCAGCGCCTCGAGCGTGTACTCCTTCCGGGTCTTCGACAACTCCTACGCGATCGTCACCCGTCAGCTGATCTGGGTGGCGCTGGGCCTGCCGGCCGCGTGGGTGGCGAGCCGGCTCAGCACGCGGTGGCTCAAGCGGCTGGCGTTCCCGGCGTACCTCGTCGCGCTCGTGCTCCTGCTGATGACCGCCTTCCTCGGTGTGACCGTCAACGGCAACCAGAACTGGCTCGCCCTGGGCCCGGTGCAGATCCAGCCCTCGGAGATCGCCAAGCTCGCCCTGGTCCTGTGGGCCGCGAGCACCTACGCCAACAAGGAGCGCCGGCTCGACAACCTGCACCAGGTGATGGTGCCGGTCGTCCCCGGCCTGCTCCTCGCGACCCTGCTCGTCGTCGTCGGCCACGACCTCGGCACCGCGCTGGTCTTCATGGCGATCCTGCTCGGCCTGCTGTGGGTCGTCGGCGCACCGGCCCGGTTCTTCGCCTTCAGCCTGTCGATCCTCAGCGTGGTGGCGATCTTCGTCGCCTCGACCAGCTCCGAGCGGCTGGGTCGGATCACGAACTTCGTCGACCCCTTCCAGGACTACCACGACAAGGGCTGGCAGCCGGCCCACGGCCTCTACGCCCTCTCCACCGGCGGGTTCTTCGGGCAGGGCATCGGCGCGAGCCAGCAGAAGTGGGGCGACCTGCCCGAGGCCCACACCGACTTCATCTTCGCCGTGCTCGGTGAGGAGCTCGGCCTGGTCGGCACGCTCCTGGTGATCGGGTTGTTCCTCACCATCGCCTACGCCGCGGTGCGCGTCGCCCGCGACACCGCCGACCCGTTCGTGCGCTACTGCACCTTCGGCATCGTGGTGTGGCTGATGGGCCAGATGATCATCAACGTCGGCATGGTGCTGGCCCTGCTCCCCGTCATCGGCATCCCGCTCCCGCTGGTCTCCTACGGCGGCTCGGCCCTGCTCCCGTCCCTGGTCGCGCTCGGCCTGCTCATCGGCTTCGCCCGGCGCGAGCCGGAGGCGGCGCGCGCACTGGCCCACCGCAAGCGCGACCGCGGCCGCTCGCTCGTAGGCTGACCCGCGATGCGCGTCCTGCTCGCCGGCGGTGGAACCGCCGGCCACACCTCGCCCCTGCTCGCCACCGCCGACGCCCTGAAGCGGCTGCGGCCCGACATCGAGATCACCTGCCTCGGCACGCCCCGCGGCCTGGAGAACCGGGTCGTGCCGGAGGCGGGCTACCCCCTCGAGCTCGTCCCGCCGGTCCCGCTGCCGCGCAAGCCCGGCGCCGACCTGCTCAAGGTGCCGGTCCGCCTGCGCGACGCCGTGCGCGCGACCAACGACGTGCTCGACCGGGTCCGGCCCGACGTGGTCGTCGGGTACGGCGGGTACGTGTCGGTGCCGGCGTACCTCGCCGCCCGCCGCCGCGGCCTGCCGGTCGTCGTCCACGAGCAGAACGCCCTGCCCGGCCTCGGCAACAAGGTCGGCGCCCGGGTGGCCCGGCGGGTCGCGGTGTCCTTCCCGGACACCCCGCTGCCGAGGGCGGAGTACGTCGGCCTGCCGATCCGTCGGATGATCTCCACGCTCGACCGGCCCGCCCTGCGGGCCGAGGCGCGCGCGTTCTTCGGGCTCGACCCGGACCGCCCGACCCTCGTCGTCACGGGCGGCTCCCAGGGCGCCCGCCGGCTCAACCAGTCGGTCTCCGGTGCGGCGGCCGCGCTCGGCGCGGCCGGCGTCCAGGTGCTGCACGTCGTCGGTCCGAAGGGCGAGGCCGCCCCGGTCGCGACCGGCACGCCGTACGTCGTGGTGGACTTCGTCGACCGGATGGACCTCGCCCTGGCCGCGGCCGACCTGATGGTCTGCCGCGCGGGCGCCAACAGCGTCACCGAGGCCGCCGCCTCCGGGGTGCCGGCCGTGTTCGTGCCGCTGCCGATCGGCAACGGCGAGCAGGAGCACAACGCCCGGCCGGTCGTCGACGCCGGGGGAGCGCTGCTGGTCTCCGACGCCGCGTTCACCACCGAGTGGGTCGCCGCCACCGTGCCCGGCCTGGCCACCGACCCCGAGCGGCTCGCCGCCATGGGTGCCGCGGCCAGCGGGCTCGTCCCGCGCGACGCCGACGAGAAGCTCGCCCGCATCGTCCTCGAGGTCGGGGGCGCCGCGTGAGGGTGCCCGTCCCTGACGTCGTGGTGCCGGCCGAGGAGCTCGGCGGCGTCCACTTCGTCGGCATCGGCGGTGCCGGCCTCTCGGCCATCGCCCGGATCATGCTGGCCCGCGGGATCGCGGTCAGCGGCAGCGACGGCGTCCACTCGCCGACGCTCGACTCGCTGCGTGCCGCCGGCGCGACCGTGCACGTCGGCCACGCGGCGACGCAGGTGGGCGACGCCGACACGCTCGTGGTCTCCACGGCCGTGCGCGAGGACAACCCCGAGTACCTCGAGGCGGTCCGCCGCGGCCTGCGCGTCCTGCCGCGCTCGACCGCATTGGCCTCGGTCATGGCCGGCCGCCGCGTCGTCGCGGTCGCCGGGACCCACGGCAAGACCACCACCACCTCGCTGCTCACCGTCGCCCTCCAGGTCGCCGGTGCGGACCCGACCTACGCCGTGGGCGGGGAGCTCGCCGCGACCGGGACCAACGCCGCCGAGGGCACGAGCGACCTCTTCGTCGCCGAGGCCGACGAGAGCGACGGGGCGTTCCTGCACTACAGCCCGTACGCCGCGATCGTGACCAACGTCGACGCCGACCACCTCGACCAGTGGGGGACGCCGGAGGCCTACGCCGAGGCGTTCGACCGGTTCGCCGACACGGTCTCCCCCGAGGGCTTCCTGGTCTGCGTGGTCGACGACCCCGGCGCCGCCGCGCTGGCCGAGCGGCAGCGCGCCGCGGGGCGCCGGGTGGTCACGGTCTCCACCCGCCCCGACGCGGGTGCGGACGTCGGCCCGGACGCGCTCGCCGGGGTGACCCTGTGGTCGCCCGGCGACCACTACCTCGCCGACGCGCTCGCCGCGCTGGCGACCGGGCTGGCCCTCGGGCACGACCGCGACGCGCTGGCGCGCGGCCTGGCGTCGTACACCGGGACGAAGCGGCGCATGGAGCGCAAGGGCGAGGTCGGCGGGGTGCGCGTCTACGACAGCTACGCCCACCACCCGGCCGAGATCGTCGGGGACCTGCAGTCCGGCCGGGCGCTGGCGGGGGAGGGGCGGCTCGTCGTCGCCTTCCAGCCGCACCTGGTCTCCCGCACCCGGATCTTCGGCGAGGCGATGGGCGAGGCGCTCGGTGCGGCCGACGAGGTGGTCGTGACCGACGTCTACCTCGCGCGGGAGGAGCCCGACCCCGAGGTCACCGGCGGGTACGTCGCCCGCGCCGTGCCGCTGCCGACCGACCGGGTGGCCTACGTCCCCGACCTCGACGACGTCCCCGCCGAGCTGGCCCGTCGGGCCCGCCCCGGCGACCTCGTGCTGACCCTCGGCGCCGGCACGATCACCTCCGTCGGCCCGCGCGTGCTGGAGCTGCTGCCCGACCATGGCTGACCGGTCGAGCACCGACACCTTCGAGCGCACCCGCCGGCGGTTCGTCCGTCGCCGGCGGGCGGGTCGCCGACGGCGCTGGCGCCTCGTGCTGGCCGCCGTCCTGGCACTGGCCCTGGTCGCCGGCGGCGTGTGGCTCACGTTCTTCTCCGACCGGCTGGCGGTCTCCGGGGTGGAGGTCCGCGGGACCGACTCGCTCAGCGTCGGCGAGGTCCGCGCGGCCGCGGACGTCCCGGAGGGGGAGCCGCTCGCGACCCTCGACCTCGGTGCCGTCGAGGCGCGGGTCTCCACGCTGGCCCCGGTGCGCAGCGTGGACGTGTCGCGCAAGTGGCCGGACTCGGTGCTCATCGAGGTCACCGAGCGCACGCCGGTGGCGGTGGTCTCGATCGGCGGCGTCTTCCGCGGCCTCGACGCCGAGGGCGTCGTCTTCAACCGCTACCGCCGCGCACCGGCCGGCCTGCCGCGGGTGGAGGTCGACGCCGACGTCGCCGACGACGCGCTGGTCGAGGCGGCCGCCGTGGTCGCCGCCCTCCCCGCGGACCTCGCCACCACCGTCGACCACGTCGAGGTGCGCACGGTCGACCAGGTCTCCCTCGAGCTGCGCGACGGGCGCACGGTCCGGTGGGGGAGCGCGGACGACTCCGAGCAGAAGGCCGAGGTCCTCGCCGGCCTCCTCGCCGCCCAGGAGGCGCCGGTGTACGACGTCTCCGTCCCTGGGCAGCCCACCGTCTGCACCCAGCCCCGGGTCTGCGGCGACTCCTGACATCTCGGGGCGTCGGGCCTCCTGAGGCGGCCGCGGCGCACCTTCCCGGGGCAGTCCCTCGCTCACCGGGGTAGATCTGCCCCGGTAAGCGTGGGAGTCCCCGGTCCACCGGGGACCCCTGCACGGCACCCCCGCCACGACACCCGCCACGACACGCGGCGTGTCCTCCCGGATGCAGGTCGGTCGGTTGCCTAGTGTCGTAGCCACGACGTGGTTGACATAACTATAACCCTCCACCTGAGGGTCAGAGTTGGGAGACCACGTCGGACGAACTTCTCCAGCGGGCCAGCCCCGCACCGCACCGGACCGACCACCACCGAAAGGCGAAGCCGCCGTGGCAGCTGCACAGAACTACCTGGCCATCATCAAGGTCGTGGGCATCGGCGGTGGCGGCGTCAACGCCGTCAACCGGATGATCGAGGTGGGGCTCAAGGGTGTCGAGTTCATCGCGATCAACACCGACGCCCAGGCCCTCCTCATGAGCGACGCCGACGTCAAGCTCGACATCGGTCGCGAGCTCACCCGCGGCCTCGGCGCGGGCGCCAACCCCGACGTGGGTGGCCGGGCCGCCGAGGACCACGCCGACGAGATCGAAGAGGTCATCAAGGGCGCCGACATGGTCTTCGTGACCGCGGGCGAGGGCGGTGGCACGGGCACCGGCGGCGCGCCGGTCGTGGCGCGCATCGCCCGCTCGCTCGGCGCGCTGACCATCGGCGTCGTCACCCGCCCGTTCGCCTTCGAGGGCCGGCGTCGCGCCAACTCCGCCGAGGAGGGCATCGCCGCGCTGCGCGAGGAGGTCGACACCCTCATCGTCATCCCGAACGACCGGCTGCTCTCGATCAGCGACCGCAACGTCTCGGTGCTCGACGCCTTCAAGCAGGCCGACCAGGTGCTGCTCCAGGGCGTCTCCGGCATCACCGACCTGATCACGACGCCGGGCCTGATCAACCTCGACTTCGCCGACGTCAAGTCGGTCATGGCCAACGCCGGCTCCGCCCTGATGGGCATCGGCTCGGCGCGCGGCGAGGACCGTTCGGTGGCGGCCGCGGAGATGGCGGTCTCCAGCCCGCTGCTCGAGGCCTCGATCGACGGCGCCCACGGCGTCCTGCTCTCGATCGCCGGCGGCTCCGACCTCGGCCTGTTCGAGATCAACGAGGCCGCGGCGCTCGTCGCGCAGGCGGTGCACCCCGAGGCCAACATCATCTTCGGCGCCACCATCGACGACGCGCTCGGCGACGAGGTCCGGGTGACGGTGATCGCCGCGGGCTTCGACGGTGGCACGCCCAAGCGCCGCGACGAGGGCACGGTGCTGCGCCGCGAGCCGCGCCCGCAGCAGTCGCAGGAGGAGACTCGCAACGCCGCGCAGGCGCTCGCCAGCACCCGCCGCGACGACGCGCCCCGCGCCGAGGAGCGCCAGCCGGTGGCTGCCCGCCCGCAGCAGGCCGCGCCGGTCCAGCAGGCGGCGCCCGCGCAGCCCGCGGCCCGTCCCGCCCCCCGGCAGGTGCAGTTCGACGACGACGAGCTCGACGTCCCGGACTTCCTGAAGTAGTCCGCGGTGTTCGCCTTCCGTACGACGCACGGCCCCGTCAGCCGCTCGGTGGAGCTCGCCTTCACCGACCGGTACGGCGGGGTCAGCGCCGCGCCGTACGACGAGCTGAACCTCGCGATCGAGGGTGACGACGACCCGGGGTCCCGCGCGGAGAACCTCCGCCGGGTGCTGGCCGACTTCGCCCCCGACGCGGCCCTGGCCGACCTGCGGCAGGTGCACGGCTGCGACGTCGTGACGGCCGAGGGGCCGGTCGAGCGGGCCACCGCCGACGGCCTGGTGACCACCCGGGACGACGTGGTGCTGATGGTCCGCGCCGCCGACTGCGTCCCGGTGCTGCTCTCGGGCGGCACGGTCGTCGGGGCGGCCCACGCCGGGCGGGCCGGGGTGCTCACGGGCGTCGTCCCGGCCACGGTGGAGCGGATGCGGGAGCTGGGTGCGAGCGACGTGGTCGCGTGGATCGGCCCGCACGTGTGCGGGAGCTGCTACGAGGTGCCGGGACGGATGCAGGAGGAGGTGGGTCGGGTGGAGCCGAGGACGGTCTCGACGACGACCTGGGGCACGCCCTCCCTCGACCTCGGTGCCGGCGTCCGCGCCCAGCTCGAGCGGCTCGGCGTCGAGGTCGCGGAGGCCGCCGGGGCGACCCGGTGCACCCGCGAGTCGCCCGACCTGTACTCCCACCGCCGCGACGGCCGGGGCGCCGGTCGGCACGCCGGCCTGGTCAGGATCCTGCGGTGAGCCGCCGCGCGGAGCTGGCCGCCGGCCTGGCCGCGGTCCGGGAGCGGATCGCCGGCGCGTGCGCCGACGCCGGCCGCGACGTCGACGAGGTCACCCTGGTGGTCGTCACCAAGTTCTTCCCCGCCTCCGACGTCCGGCTGCTCGCCGACCTCGGTGTCACCGACGTCGGCGAGAACCGCCACCAGGAGGCCGAGGCCAAGGCCGCCGAGTGCGCCGACCTCGGCCTGCGCTGGCACTTCATCGGCGGCCTGCAGTCGAACAAGGCGGCTGCGGTGGCGGCGTACTCCGCGGTCGTGGAGTCCGTCGACCGCGCCAAGCTGGTCGGCCCGCTCGCCCGCGGTGCCGGCGGCCGGGAGCAGCCGCTCGACGTGCTGCTGCAGGTCAGCCTCGACCCGCCGGGCCGCGAGGGCCGTGCCGGCGTCGACCCCGACGACCTGCCGGCGCTCGCCGCGCGGGTAGAGCAGGAGCAGGACCTGCGGCTGCGCGGCCTGATGGCCGTCGCGCCGCTGGGGGAGGACCCGGCCGCGGCGTTCGCCCGGCTGGCAGAGGTGCGCGCGGCGCACGTCGCCGAGCACCCCTCGGCGACCTGGCTGTCCGCCGGCATGTCCGGCGACCTCGAGCACGCGGTGCGCATCGGTGCGACACACGTGCGGATTGGCTCCGCGGTCCTCGGTTCGAGGCCTGCGGGGAAGTAGTGTCCAGATCATCCAAGGAGTGCCCCTCGCGGGCGCTGAGTTCCGAAAGGTCACACCCATGAGCGGCGCGATGCGCAGGATCGGCGAGTACCTCGGCCTGCTCGAGGACACCGGCCGGTACGACGACGAGTACGACGGCGACGACTACCACACGCAGGAGACGACGCCCGTGGCCGCGGCCGCGCGCGCCCAGCGCCCGCGTGCCGCCGCGCCGGCCCCCGTCGCCGACCTCGCCGAGCGGCGCCGTCCCGTGGCCGCGGCCCCGGCGCCGGCCCCCGCGCCCGGCGTGGTCGCCGAGCTGAGCCGGATCACCACGCTGCACCCGAGCACCTACAACGAGGCGCGCACCGTGGGTGAGAACTTCCGCGAGGGCGTCCCGGTCATCATGAACCTCTCCGAGATGGACGACGCCGACGCCAAGCGGCTGGTCGACTTCGCAGCGGGCCTCGTCTTCGCCACCCGTGGCACCATCGAGCGCGTCACGAACAAGGTGTTCCTGCTGTCCCCGCCCAACGTCTCGGTGGCCGCGGAGGACAAGCAGCGGATCGCCGAGGGCGGCTTCTTCAACCAGAGCTGAGGTCAGGTGCAGGTCATCGGGTCGATCATCGAGATCGTCCTCTGGGTTTTCATCGCGCTGCTGTGGGTGCGGTTCGTCGTCGACTGGGTGCAGGTCTTCGCCCGCTCCTGGTCGCCGACCGGTCCGCTCCTCGTGGCGCTCGAGCTCGTCTACTCCGCCACCGACCCGCCGATCAAGGCGCTGCGGCGCGTCATCCCGCCGCTGCGGCTGGGCGCCGTCGCCCTGGACCTCAGCTTCATCCTGGTGATGATCTCGGCCTACGTGCTGCTCCAGGTCAACCGCGCCGTCTTCCTCTGAGGGCGCCCGCAGGTGGGAGCCGCCCCGGCGGGTCCGCCCGGCGGGTCTGTTCCGGGCCGCTGACCAGCGACTCTGCCGAGTCACACCAGTCCCAGGGCAGGCGCTATTGTTCGACGGAGGCAGCAGCCACAGCGTCTGCCACACGCACTTGCCACTACCGACACGACATTGAATGGGTGAGGTCATGCCGCTGACGCCTGAGGACGTGAGCAACAAGCGCTTTACTCCTGTCCGGCTCCGCGAGGGCTACGACATGGGTGAGGTCGACCAGTTCCTCGACGAGGTGGAGGCCGAGCTCGCGCGGCTCACGAAGGAGAACGACGACCTCCGGGCCCGGCTGTCCTCCGTGCAGTCGGGCACCCAGCCGGTGCCGGTCGCCCAGCCGGCCCCGCCGGCCGAGCCCGCCCCCGAGCCGGTCGCCGAGAAGGCTTCCGAGCCCGCCCCGGCGGCGCAGCCCGTCGCGGCCAGTGTCGGTGGCTCCGTCGAGACGATCCGCGTCGAGACCGTCCCGCAGGCGTCCAACGCCGCGGCCCGCCTCCTCGAGATCGCCACGCGCAACGCCGACGAGCTCGTCGAGGAGGCCAAGAACGACGCCGACAAGATCGTCGGCGAGGCCCGCACCAAGGCCGAGCGCCTCGAGTCGGAGTCGAAGTCCAAGGCCGACCGCCTCGAGTCCGACGCCCGCACCCGCGCGCAGATGCTGGACTCCGAGACCGCCGAGCGCCGCCAGCAGATGTTCGGCGAGCTCGAGCGCGAGCGGGACCGCCTCAGCAGCGAGGTGGAGACCCTCCGCTCGTTCGAGCGCGAGTACCGCTCCCGCCTGAAGACCTACTTCACCCAGCAGCTCGAGGCCCTCGGCTCCGCCGAGAGCGCCGCGCCCACCGACGAGCAGCCGGCGCCCAAGCGTCTGCGGTCGATCCTGGGCGAGGACGAGAGCTGAGCCTGCCCCGCAGGTAGCCGCCCCGCGGCAGCACGACGACCGGACGGCCGGCCCCAGCACGGGGCCGGCCGTCCGTCGTGCGCAGGGGCGTCGGCGCGGCCGGCAGGTCGCGCCGCGGGGTGCCCGGTTGGTCTCGTCGCCGGGCTCGGCTACCCTCCCGCCACACGGTGGCTTCCCGTCACCGACGTGACCGGCCCAGGAGGACCGATGGCGCGGAGCACGACGAAGCCGACCGCGAAGGCAGCGGGCAAGGGTGCCGCGAGCACCAAGGACGCGGCGCAGAAGGTCGACCTCTCGACCCTGGTGGTCAAGGAGGGCGAGGAGGCCTGGACCAGCGCGGAGCTGACCGAGGTCCTCGACGACCTGCACGAGGCCCGCGAGCACAGCGCGACGATCATCGAGGGCCTCGACAGCGAGATCAGCGGCCTGATGCGCGACTCCGGCGACGGGGCGGGGCAGGACCAGGCCGACATCGGCTCGACCACGTTCGAGCGCGACCACGAGCTCACGGTCCTGGCCAACGAGCGCGACAAGCTCGCCCAGATCGACCGGGCCCTCGCGCGCATCGACGACGGGACGTACGGCGTGTGCGAGTCGTGCGGGGAGCCGATCGGCAAGATGCGGTTGATGGCTTTCCCCCGTGCGACACTCTGCATGACATGCAAGCAGCGCGAGGAACGTCGCTGAGCGACGACACCGACCGTCCCGCCGTACCCTCGCACACGCGCACGGGCCGGTTGCGCCTGGTCCTGGCGGCCGTCTTCGCGGTGCTGTACGCCGTCGACGTGGTCTCCAAGGTGCTGGCGGTCGAGCACCTCACCGGGCGGCCCGACGTCGAGGTCGTCGGCGACCTGCTGGTGCTGCACCTGGTGCGCAACCCGGGCGCGGCGTTCAGCACCGGCACGGAGTACACCGTGGTGCTCTCCTGCATCGCGATCGTGGCGCTGTGCGTCGTCCTGTGGCTCGCCCGCCGGGTCGGGAACGTCGTGTGGGCGATCGCCCTGGGCCTGCTGCTCGCGGGCGTCGCCGGCAACCTCACCGACCGGCTGCTGCGCTCGCCCGGTCCGCTGCGCGGTCACGTGATCGACATGTTCATGCTGCCCAGCTGGCCGGTCTTCAACGTCGCCGACATGTGCATCAACGTGGCGGCCGGGCTCATCCTGCTGCAGGCCTTCCGGGGCGTGCGGATCGACGGCACGCGCGACGAGGGGGAGAAGTGACCCAGATCGACCAGCGCAGCCTGACCGTCCCCGACGGGCTCGCCGGCGAGCGCGTGGACGCCGCCATGGCGCGCCTGTTCGGCGTCTCCCGGACCCGGGCGGCCGAGCTGATCTCCGCCGGGCACGTGCAGCTGGACGGCGTGGCGCCCGGCAAGAGCGACCGGGTCCTGCCCGGCTCGGTGCTCGACGTGAGCATCCCGAGCATGGTCGACCCGCTCGAGGTGGTCCCCGAGATCGTCGAGGGCATCGGGATCATCCACGACGACGACTCCATCGTGGTGATCGACAAGCCGGTCGGCGTCGCGGTCCACCCCTCGCCGGGCTGGAACGGTCCGACGGTCGTCGGCCACCTCGCGGGCGCGGGCTTCCGGATCGCGACCAGCGGCGCGTCGGAGCGGCAGGGCATCGTGCAGCGCCTCGACGTCGGCACCTCGGGCGTGATGGTGATCGCCAAGTCCGAGCACGCCTACTCGGTGCTCAAGAACGCCTTCCGCGAGCGCACGGTCGACAAGACCTACCACGCGCTCGTGCAGGGGCACCCCGACCCGCTGGAGGGGACGATCGACGCCCCCATCGGCCGGCACCCGAAGGCCGACTACAAGTTCGCCGTGATGGCCGACGGCCGGGCCAGCGTCACCCACTACAACACCCTCGAGGCGCACCGCTTCGCCAGCCTCCTCGAGGTGCACCTCGAGACCGGCCGCACCCACCAGATCCGCGTGCACATGGCCGCGCTCAAGCACCCCTGCGTGGGCGACCTGACGTACGGCGCCGACCCGACGCTGGCCCGACGGGTGGGCCTGGAGCGGCAGTGGCTGCACGCCGTGCGGCTCGGCTTCGAGCACCCGGAGACCGGCGAGCAGGTGAGCTACGAGTCGACGTACCCCCAGGACCTGGCGGACGCGCTCGAGGTCATCCGTGACGCCTCCTGACCGTTCCACGGCCGGCGGCGACCCGCTGGAGCTGACCGTCCGCCCGGCGGAGCCGGCCGACGCCACCGCGCTGGCGGCGGTCCACCTCCGCGCGCGGCGCGCGGCGCCGATGCCGGACTCGCCCCACCCCGACGCCACCCTCGCGCCGTTCCTGGCGACCCGGATCGGCGCGGACGAGGTCTGGGTGGCCGAGGCGGGGGAGCGGGTCGTGGGCTACGCCCGGCACACCGGCACCTGGCTCGATGACCTCTACGTCGAGCCCACCGCCGCCCGGCGGGGCGTGGGCTCGGTGCTCCTCGAAGTGGTCAAGGAACGGCTGCCCGACGGGTTCTGCCTGTGGGTCTTCGAGTCCAACGCCCCCGCCCGCGCGTTCTACGCCCGGCACGGCCTGGTCGCGCTGGAGCGGACCGACGGATCGGCCAACGAGGAGCGGAGCCCGGACGTGCGGATGGCGTGGCCGGGCCGCGACCCGGTGGCGTTCCTCCGCGGCCTCGTCGACGAGGTCGACGTCGAGCTCGGCGACCTGCTGGCCCGCCGGGCCGCCCTGACGCGGGCCATCCAGCCGCTCAAGCCCGACGCCGCACGCGACCCCGCGCGGGAGCGGCAGGTCGCCGAGCGGGTCGCCCGCCGGGCACCGGAGCTGGGCACCGAGCGGCTCGTCCCGGTGGTCGACGCGATCATCACCGCCTCCCTCGACGCCGCCCGCTGACGCGTGCGTCACGGTCCGCGCGACTGTCGGCGGCGAGTGCCAACATCGGTCCCGGCCGTCGAGTAACCTGACGTCCTTCCCCAGGATCGACGCCGGGCCGTCCACCCGGTGGCTGATGCTGCCCACCCGCCGCTTCGACCCCGAGGAGATGCGCACCGCCGATGTCGACCGGCTCCCAGGACTCGTTCGTCCACCTGCACGTCCACACCGAGTACTCCATGCTCGACGGCGCGGCCCGTCTGGGCGCCCTGACCGGACGCGCGGCCGAGCTGGGCATGCCCGCGGTGGCGATGACCGACCACGGCAACGTGTTCGGCGCCTACGAGTTCTACCGCAAGGCCAAGTCCGCCGGCGTCAAGCCGATCATCGGCATCGAGGCCTACTTCACGCCCAACATCTCCCGCTACGAGCGCAAGGGCGTCAACTTCTACGACGGCGGCCCCGACGACGTCTCGGCGCGTGGTGCCTACACGCACATGACGCTGCTCTCGGAGTCGACCGAGGGCATGCACAACCTGTTCCGGCTCTCCACGGGCTCCTGGCGCGACGGGTTCTTCAAGCAGCCGCGCATGGACCGCGAGCTGCTGGCCCAGCACAGCAAGGGGATCATCGGCACGACCGGCTGCCCCTCGGGCGAGGTCCAGGTCCACCTGCGCTACGGGCAGTACGACGCGGCGCGCAAGGTCGCCGGTGAGTTCCAGGACATCCTGGGTCGGGAGAACTACTTCCTCGAGCTGATGGACCACGGGCTCGACATCGAGAACCGCGTCCGCGACGGCCTGCTCCGGCTGGCCAAGGACCTGCAGATCCCGCTGCTGGCGACGAACGACTCCCACTACGTCATGCGGGAGGACGCGAAGTCCCAGGAGCACCTGCTCTGCATCAACTCCGGCTCCACGATGGACATCCCCGCCGGTGACGGCCCCGGCCAGCGCTTCGCGTTCTCCGGCGACGGCTACTACCTGAAGTCCGCCGAGGAGATGCGGGCGCTGTGGGTCGACAAGTACCAGCTGCGCGAGGCGTGCGACAACACGCTGCTCATCGCCGAGCGGTGCGACGTCCAGTTCACCGAGGGCAACGGCACGTTCATGCCGAAGTTCCCCTGCCCGCCGGGGGAGAACGAGGACTCCTGGCTGGTCAAGGAGGTCGAGAAGGGCCTGCGGTTCCGCTACCCGGACGGCATCCCGGAGGCCGTGCGCAAGCAGGCCGACTTCGAGGTCGGCGTCATCACCCAGATGGGCTTCCCCGGCTACTTCCTGGTCGTCGCCGACTTCATCGGCTGGGCCAAGGACAACGGCATCCGCGTCGGCCCGGGTCGTGGCTCCGGTGCGGGCTCGATGGTCGCCTACGCGATGCGGATCACCGACCTCGACCCGCTCGAGCACGGCCTGATCTTCGAGCGCTTCCTCAACCCCGACCGCGTCTCGATGCCCGACTTCGACATCGACTTCGACGAGCGCCGGCGCGGCGAGGTCATCAGGTACGTCACCGAGAAGTACGGCGACGACCGGGTCTCGATGATCATCACCTACGGCACGATCAAGGCGAAGCAGGCCGTCAAGGACTCCAGCCGGATCCTCGGCTACCCCTTCGCCATGGGCGACCGGATCACCAAGGCGATGCCGGCCGCGGTGATGGGCAAGGACGTCCCGCTCCAGGAGATCTTCAACCCCGAGCACAAGCGGTTCGGCGAGGGCGGGGAGTTCCGGTCGCTCTACGAGGCCGACGGCGACGTCAAGCGCGTCGTCGACACCGCCATCGGCATCGAGGGCCTCAAGCGCCAGTGGGGCGTCCACGCCGCCGGCGTGATCATGTCCAGCGAGCCGCTGATCGACATCATCCCGATGCTCAAGCGCCCCGCCGACGGCGCGATGATCACCCAGTTCGACTACCCCACCTGTGAGGGCCTCGGCCTGATCAAGATGGACTTCCTCGGGCTGCGCAACCTCACGGTGCTCGACGACGCGGTCAAGAACATCGCCGCCAACCGCGGCGAGACCGTCGTGCTCGAGGAGCTCCCGCTCACCGACGAGGCGACGTACCGCCTCCTCCAGCGCGGCGACACCCTGGGCGTCTTCCAGCTCGACGGCGGCCCGATGCGCGCCCTGCTGCGCTCGATGCGTCCCGACACCTTCGAGGACATCTCCGCGGTCGGCGCGCTCTACCGGCCCGGTCCGATGGGTGCGGACTCCCACAACAAGTACGCCCGCCGCAAGACCGGCCGGGAGCCGGTCGAGGCGATCCACCCCGAGCTGGCCGAGCCGCTCGAGGACATCCTGGGCGAGACCTACGGCCTGATCGTGTACCAGGAGCAGGTCATGGCCATCGCCCAGAAGCTGGCGGGCTACAGCCTGGGACAGGCCGACATCCTGCGGCGCGCGATGGGCAAGAAGAAGAAGGAGGAGCTGGACAAGCAGTTCGCCGGCTTCTCGGCGGGCATGCAGGAGCGCGGCTACTCCATGGCGGCGGTCAAGACGCTCTGGGACATCCTGCTGCCGTTCTCCGACTACGCCTTCAACAAGGCCCACTCCGCGGCGTACGGCCTGGTGTCGTACTGGACCGCCTACCTCAAGGCCAACTACCCGGCCGAGTACATGGCGGCGCTGCTGACCTCGGTCAAGGACGACAAGGACAAGTCCGCGATCTACCTCAACGAGTGCCGCCGGATGAAGATCCAGGTGCTCCCGCCGGACGTCAACGAGTCGGCGTCGAACTTCACCCCGGTCGGCACCGACATCCGCTTCGGCCTCACCGCGGTCCGCAACGTCGGCGCGAACGTCGTCGACGGCATCGTCGCCGGGCGCGAGGAGAAGGGCCGCTACACCGACTTCAACGACTTCATGGAGAAGGTGCCGGCGCTCGTCTGCAACAAGCGGGTCATCGAGTCGCTGATCAAGGCCGGTGCCTTCGACGAGATGAACCACCGGCGGCGCTCGCTGGTCGCCATCCACGAGACCGCGGTCGACCAGTACGTCGACATCAAGCGCAACGAGGCCATCGGCCAGGACTCGCTCTTCGGCGGCATGGACACCGAGGACGGCGGTGGGTTCGGCATCTCGGTGACCGTGCCGGAGATGGACGAGTGGGACAAGACGACCCTGCTCGGCCACGAGCGGGACATGCTCGGGCTCTACGTCTCCGACCACCCGCTGCTCGGCCTCGAGCACGTGCTCGCCAACGGCACCGACTGCACGATCGGCCAGCTGATGCTCGACGAGGACCGGCAGGACGGCGCGCCGATCACGGTGTCGGGCCTGGTCACGTCGGTGCAGCGCAAGATCACCAAGCGCGGCGACGCCTGGGCGATGATCACCCTCGAGGACCTCGACGGCGCGATCGACGTGCTGCTGTTCCCGAGCGCCTACCAGCTGGCCAGCACCTACCTCACCGAGGACGCCATCCTCACGGTGAAGGGGCGGCTCTCGCGCAGCAAGGACCAGCCCGAGATCCACGGCCAGGAGGTGACGGTCCCCGACATCTCCGACGGTCCGTCCGGTCCGGTCGTGATCTCGCTACCGTCCACCCGGTGTACTGGTCCCGTGGTGGAACAGCTGCGAGACGTCCTGGGCACGCACCCCGGCATGACCGAGGTGCGGCTCCGCCTGCTGACGCGTGAGGCGACCAAGGTGATGCGCCTCGACGACCGGCTGCGGGTGACCCCGAGCCCCGCGCTCTTCGCCGACCTCAAGCAGCTGCTGGGCCCCGGGTGCCTGACCAGCTGACCGTCGCCGCACCCCGCGGCGCGACGACCGTCCGCGGTCGGCCCCCCATCCGCGTCCTGGTGCTCCAGGCGCTCGCGGCCGTCGCGCTGCTCGTGGTGGCCGGCGCCGCCGCCGGCGCGGTGTGGTTCCAGCTGTGGACGCCGACGCCGGGCGTCGTGCAGGACGGCCGGTGGTTCACCGACGAGGACGGGCTGCGCCACGCGTTCGCCGGCACCGGTCTCTACGTCCTGGTGGCCGTCGCCGCGGGGCTCCTCTCCGGTGCCCTGGTGGCCTTCCTGCTCGACCGCGCCGAGCTGGTCACCCTCGCCGCCACGCTCGTCGGGGCGGCGCTGGGCGGTTGGCTGATGCTCCGGCTCGGGCTGCACTGGAGCCCGGCGGACCCCGAGGTGCTGGCCCGGACGGCGAGGGACGGCACGGAGCTGGACAGCGCGCTCACCGTCGACGTCCCGCACGCCTGGCTGGCCTTCCCGGGCGCGGCGCTCCTCGGCACCGCCGTCGTCTTCCTCGCCACCACCAAGCGCGGGGCCTGAGCAGGTCGCTGCGCGGGTAGGGTCCGGCTGACCGCAGCCGCAGGAGGCCACGATGAGCAGCCCCGTCCCCCCGTCCGGCACCCCCGAGTACCTCGAGCAGGGTGGTGGTGCGCCCGCGCCCCGCTCCCCGGGCACCCGCCGCCGCACGGCGTTCGTCGCCGGCGGTGTCCTCGCGGCCGCGGTCGTGGGAGGTGGCGCGTGGGCGGCGATGTCGTTCCTGGCCACGGGACCGCAGCCGGCCGAGGCGCTGCCCGGCTCGACGCTCGGGTACGTCTCGGTCGACCTCGACCCCGGTGGTGCGCAGAAGATCGAGGCGCTGCGGACGCTGCGTGAGTTCGAGGCGTTCCGTGACGAGGTCGGCCTGGACACCGACGACGACGTGCGCCGCTGGGTCTTCGAGGAGGTCCTCGGCGGCGCGGCGTGCGAGGGCGTCGACTTCGGCGACGACGTCGACCCCTGGCTCGGCGACCGGGCCGCGGCGGCGGCCGTCGACGTGGGGGAGGAGGACCCGGCGGCGGTGTTCGTGCTGCAGCTCGACGACGCCGACGCTGCCGACGACGGGCTCGCCGCGGTGAAGGACTGCCTCGGTGGCGGCGAGGACGGCGCCTGGCACGTCGCGGGGGACTGGGCCGTGGTCGCCGAGACCCAGGAGATCGCCGACCGGGTCGCGGAGGAGGCGGAGGACTCCCCGCTGTCCGAGGACGAGGACTTCACGCGTTGGACCGGCGAGGCGGGCGGCTCCGGCATCGCGACGGCGTACGCCGCCCCCGAGGCGGGCCGGGTGCTCGCCGACCTGGCCGACGAGCTCTCCATGCCGTTCCTCGGCGGGGAGGTGCCTGCGCCCGCGCTCGGGCTGTCCGTGCCGGACGGCGGGAGCGACGGCTACTCCTCCGAGCCCCCGACCGAGGAGGACCTGCCGCCGCTCCCCGCGCCGGGGGCGACGGAGGAGATGACCGCCGCACTCGAGGACTTCGAGGGGATGGCCGCGACGCTCCGCTTCGACGACGGCTCCCTGGAGCTCGAGGTGGCCGCCGGCGCCGGCGGTGCCGACGACGTCACGACCACCGACGAGGGAGGCGCGCTGGTCGCCGACCTGCCCGACGACACCGTGGCCGCGCTCGGGATCGGACTCGCCGACGGCTGGGCCGAGGGCCTCCTCGAGCAGGTCGCCGCCCCTCTCGGCGCCGACCCCGACGAGCTGCTCGCCGAGCTGGGCGTCACCGGGCTGGAGCTCCCCGAGGACCTGGAGACCCTCACCTCGGGTGGTGTGGCGGTCGCGGTGGGGGCCGGGATCGACCCCGAGGCGTTCTTCACCGGAGAGGGTGGGACCGTCCCGGTCGCCGCCCGGCTGGGCGGCGACGTCGAGGCCGTGGAGTCGGTCCTCGACCGGCTCCACGGGCAGCTGCCGCCGTTCCTGGCCGGCGTGCTGGAGCGGACGGTGGCCGACGGCGCGGTCGCCGTCGGGCCGGACCCGGCGTGGCGCGAGCAGGTCGCCGCCGGCGGTGACCTCGGCGGCTCGGAACGGTTCCGCAGCGTCGTCACGGACGTCGACGAGGCCGGCGCGGTGCTCTACCTCGACTTCGACGCCGGCCTCCTCGCCGACCTGGCCGCCGACGACGAGGACGTCTCGGGTGTGCTCGGGCCGCTCGCCGCCCTCGGTGCCACCTCGCGGATCGAGGACGGCGTCTCCCGGTCCACCGTCCGGATCTCGACCGACTGACCTGGTCGCCCCGGCCGCACGGGTCAGCGGCTGATCGGTGCGACGACGGCGTCGGTCGCGGTCACCAGGTCGCCGGGGGCGAGGCCAAGGTCGAGGCCGCGGCGGCCCCCGGAGACGTAGACCGTCGGGTGCTCCAGGGCGGTGGCGTCGACCACCGTCGGGTGCACCCGCTTCTGCCCGAGCGGGGAGATGCCGCCGGCGACGTACCCCGTCGCCCGCTCGGCGGCGGCCACCTCGGCCATCGCCGCCTTGCTCCCGCCCAGGGCGCGGGCCAGCGCCTTGAGGTCCAGCTGCCGGTCCACCGGCACGATCCCCACGACGAGCCGCCCGTCGCAGCTGGCCATCAGCGTCTTGAACACGCACGCCGGGTCCAGCCCGAGCGCCTCGGCCGCCTCGAGCCCGAACGACGCGGCCCGCGGGTCGTGCTCGTACTCGTGGGTGGTGAACGCGATCCCGGCGGCGCCGAGCGCCACCGTCGCGGGGGTCCCGCCGGCGCGGGCGGCGGTCTTCTTCTTGGCCACGTCTTCCTCGACGACTCTCTCTCGGCGGCCCAGGCGGGTCCGGTCAGTTGGGCGACCAGCGGGTGCGGGCCACGTCGGTGGCCGGCAGGGAGGGGATGACGTTCATCGCGCGCAGCTCGGTGCGCAGCAGGTCGGTCACGAGGATCAGCCGCTCCTCGGCGTCCTCGGCCTCCAGCAGCATCTGGCGCTCGGGCATCGGCAGGGGAGCGCAGGCCGCCAGCGTCCAGGAGAGGTACGACGCGTCGCGGGGCAGCGTGCCGTCGTAGGGGTCGGCCCGGATCTCGGCCAGCGCCGCCCGGTAGGCGACGAAGGTCGCCCGCGCCTGCTCGAGCAGCCCCTCGGGGACCGGCCGGGTGGGCTCGGGCCGGTCGTGCACGTGGCCGACCGGGAAGAGGCCGGTCGAGTCGAGCCGGTCGAGCTCGATGCGGTCCAGCCCGACGGCGACGACGTCGAAGGAGCCGTCGGGGTGCGGCTCGACCTCGGTCAGCTGCACCTTGACGCCGATCCGGTACAGCGACTGCGCGCCGTGGTCGCCGATCTCGTAGCCCTCCCGGATGGCGACGGAGGCGAACACGCGCTCGGCGGGGTCCTCGACGCGCAGCAGGTGGTGCACCAGGGCGCGGTAGCGGTCCTCGAAGACGTGCAGCGGCACGCTGACCCCGGGGAAGAGCACCGCGTTCAGCGGGAACATCGGCAGCGCGTCGGTCACGCCCCCAACCTAGTGCGCGGGGCCTGCGGGTGGTCCACGCAGCGTCGGCGGTTCGGGGCGGGGACCGCCCGAACGTAGGATCGGGGCCATGATCCGCCGCATCGACCTGCGCGGGACCACGGGTCCCGTCGACTACCGCGACGTCGTCCCCCGGGCCGACTTCGACGTCGAGGCAGCGGTGCCCGCGGTGCATGCGATCTGCGAGGCGGTGCGCACCCGCGGCGTCGACGCCATCAAGGAGTACGCCCGCCAGTTCGACGGTGTCGAGGTCGACGACCTGCGCGTCCCGGACGGTGCGCCGGCCGCCGCGCTCGCGCAGCTCGACCCCGCGATCCGCGCCGCGCTCGAGGAGTCGGTGCGCCGCCTGCGCGCGACCTGCGAGGCCGAGCTGGAGAAGGACGCCGTCACCGACCTCGGCCCCGGCGCCCGGGTGACCCACCGCAAGGTGCCGATCCGCCGCGTCGGTCTCTACGTGCCCGGCGGCCTCGCGCCGCTGGTCTCCAGCGTGCTGATGAACGTGGTGCCCGCCCAGGTCGCCGGCGTGGAGTCGATCGCGCTGGCCTCCCCGCCGCAGAAGGAGTTCGGCGGAGCCGTGCACCCCACGATCCTGGCCGCGTGCGCGCTGCTGGGCGTCGAGGAGGTCTACGCCGTCGGCGGCGCCCAGGCCATCGCGATGTTCGCCTACGGCACCGGCCCCTGCGAGCGGGTCGACCTGGTCACCGGGCCGGGGAACATCTACACCGTCACCGCCAAGCGGCTGCTCAAGGGCCAGGTGGGCATCGACTCCGAGGCCGGTCCGACCGAGATCGCGATCCTCGCCGACGACACCGCCGACGCGGCGTACGTCGCCGCCGACCTGGTCAGCCAGGCCGAGCACGACCCGCTGGCCGGCGCCGTCCTCGTCACCCCCTCCGAGCGGCTGGCCGGCGAGGTGGAGGCGGAGCTGGACAAGCAGGTGTCCGCCACCCGCCACACCGAGCGGATCCGCACCGCGCTGACCGGCCCGCAGTCGGGCATCGTGCTGGTCGAGGACCTGGAGCAGGGCCTCGACGTGGTGAACGCCTACGCCGCCGAGCACCTCGAGATCCAGACCGAGGACGCGCCCGCGTGGGCCGGCCGGGTGCGCAACGCCGGGGCGATCTTCGTGGGTCCGCACGCACCGGTGAGCCTCGGCGACTACTGCGCCGGGTCGAACCACGTGCTGCCCACCGGCGGCTGCGCGTGCCACTCCTCGGGCCTGTCGGTGCGCGCGTTCACCAAGTCGGTGCACGTCGTGGACTACTCGCGCGAGGCGCTGGCCGAGGTCGCCGACCACGTCGTCACGCTGGCGGAGGCCGAGGACCTGCCCGGTCACGGCGCCGCGGTCCGCGTCCGCTTCGGGGGCTGATTGCGTCGTGTTCCCGCCGATCCGGGAGGAGCTGCGCGGCCTCGAGCCGTACGGCGCCCCCCAGCTGGACGTGCCCGTCCAGCTCAACACCAACGAGAACCCCTACGGCCCGTCCGAGGCCTGCGTCGCCGACATCGCGGCGTCGGTCGCGGAGGCGGCCCGGGGGCTGCACCGCTACCCCGACCGCGAGCACTTCGCGCTGCGCACCGCGCTGGCCGACTACCTCGCCCGCGACACCCCGCACGGGATCGCGGTCGAGCAGGTGTGGGCGGCCAACGGCTCCAACGAGGTGATGCTGCAGCTGCTGCAGGCCTTCGGGGGTCCCGGTCGCTCGGCGCTCAGCTTCGCGCCGACGTACTCGATGTATCCGGAGTACGCCCGCGACACCTCCACGACGTGGGTGCAGGGGCGCCGCGAGGACGACTTCTCCCTCGACCTGGACGCGGCGGCCGCGCTGGTGCGCGAGCAGCGGCCCAGCGTGGTGCTGCTGCCCTCGCCGAACAACCCGACCGGCACCGCGCTGCCGCCCGAGGCGGTCACCGTGCTGTGCGAGGCGGCGGCGTCCTACGAGCCGCAGGGCCTGGTCGTGGTGGACGAGGCGTACGGCGAGTTCCGGCGCGCCGGGGTCCCGAGCGCGCTCGAGCAGCTGCCGGTCCACCGCAACCTGGTCGTCACCCGGACCATGAGCAAGGCCTTCGCCGCGGCCGGGCTGCGGCTGGGCTACCTGGCCGCCGACCCGGCGATCTGCGACGCGATCCGCGTGGTGCGGCTGCCCTACCACCTCTCCGCGGTGACCCAGGCTGCCGCGGTCGCGGCCCTGCGGCACGCACCGGAGCTGCTCGGGAAGGTCGACGAGCTGCGGGCCGAGCGGGACCGGGCCGTCGCCTGGCTGCGCGAGCAGGACCTGCAGGTGGCCGAGAGCGACGCCAACTTCGTGCTGTTCGGCACCTTCGCCGACCGCCATGCTGTCTGGCAGGGGCTGCTGGACCGCGGGGTGCTGGTCCGGGAGGTCGGCCCCGCGGGGTGGTTGCGGGTCTCGGTCGGAACACCCACGGAGATGGCCGCGTTCAGGCAGGCGTTGAGCGACGTACTGGTGACGGAAGAGGGACAGTCATGAGCAGGACCGCACGCATCGAGCGACAGACCAGCGAGTCGAAGGTGCTCGTCGAGGTCGACCTCGACGGGACCGGTCGCCACGACGTCTCCACCGGCATCGGCTTCTACGACCACATGCTCACCGCGTTCGCCCGGCACAGCCTGGTCGACCTGACCGTGCAGTCCGAGGGCGACCACTGGATCGACGCCCACCACACCACCGAGGACACCGCCATCGCGCTGGGCCAGGCGCTGCGCCAGGCCCTGGGCGACAAGGTCGGCATCCGCCGGTTCGGCGACGCCACCGTGCCGCTGGACGAGGCGCTCGTGCACGCGGTCGTCGACGTGTCCGGCCGGCCCTACTGCGTGCACACCGGCGAGCCGGAGGGACAGCAGTACGTCCAGCTCGGCGGGTCGACCCCGGCGTACCTCGGGTCGCTGACCCAGCACGTCTTCGAGTCGATCGCCTTCCACGGCCACCTCGCCCTGCACGTGCGCGTGCTCGCGGGCCGGGAGCCGCACCACATCGTCGAGACCCAGTTCAAGGCCTTCGCGCGCGCCTTCCGCGACGCCGTCGCCCTCGACCCGCGCGAGACGGGGATCCCCTCGACCAAGGGCGCCCTGTGAGCGGGCCGAGCGTCGCGGTCCTCGACTACGGCTCGGGCAACCTGCGCTCCGCGGTCCGCGCGATGGAGCAGGCGGGCGCCGAGGTCGAGCTGACCTCGGACTTCGACACCTGCCTGGCCGCCGACGGGCTGCTGGTGCCCGGCGTGGGTGCCTTCGCCGCCTGCATGGAGGGCCTGCGCGCCGTGAAGGGCGACCGGCTGATCGGGCGCCGCCTCGCGGGCGGGCGGCCGGTGCTGGGCATCTGCGTGGGCATGCAGGTCCTCTTCGGCCGCGGCGTCGAGCACGGGGTCGAGACCGACGGCTGCGACGAGTGGCCCGGCGTGGTCGAGCGGCTGCAGGCCCCGGTCGTGCCGCACATGGGCTGGAACACCGTCGAGGTCGCCGAGGGCTCCACGCTGTTCGCCGGCATCGAGGACGAGCGCTTCTACTTCGTGCACTCCTACGGCGTGCGCGAGTGGGAGCTGGTCACCAACGACAGGACCCGGGCGCCGCTGGTGACCTGGGCCGAGCACGGCGGGGACCGCTTCGTCGCGGCCGTCGAGAACGGCCCGCTCACCGCCACCCAGTTCCACCCGGAGAAGTCCGGGGACGCCGGCGCGGCGCTGCTGCGCAACTGGGTCGCCTCGCTGAGCGCCGGGCGGTGAGCAAGGAGCGGGCCCGCCGTCGCGAGGAGCGGCAGCGGGAGGCCGCTGTCGTCGCGGCCGCCCGGGCCGCCGAGGCCGAGCGGCGGGAACGTCGTGACGCGCGCGTCCGTGCGGTGACCGCCCGCCTGCCGGCGCGGCGTACCCGGCCCTCGGGGATCCTCGCCACCCGGCGCCGCCGCCAGTGGCAGTGGCTGCTCGGCGCCCTGCTGGTCGCGAACGTCGCGGTCTGGGTCCTCGTCCCGGAGTGGTCGGCCCGCCTGGCCGCGCTCGTCGTCGCCGCCCTCGCCGCGCCCGTCCTGCACACCCTGCTGTTCCGCCGCTGAAGCCCGCGGTCCACCCCACACCCGAACCAGGAAGCGAACCCCATGTCCTACCTCCAGCTCCTCCCGGCCGTCGACATCACCGAGGGTCGCGCCGTGCAGCTCGCCCAGGGCGTCGCGGGCTCCGAGCGGGTCTACGGCGACCCGGTCGCCGCCGCGATGCGTTGGCAGGACGCCGGCTCGGAGTGGCTGCACCTGGTCGACCTCGACGCGGCGTTCGGCCGCGGCTCCAACCGGGCGCTGCAGGCCGAGATCGTCGGCGCGCTCGACATCGACGTGGAGATGAGCGGCGGCATCCGCGACGACGAGTCGCTCGAGGCGGCCCTGGCCACCGGCTGCCGGCGGGTCAACATCGGCACCGCGGCGCTCGAGCAGCCCGAGTGGTGCGCGCGGGTGATCGCCGAGCACGGCGACCGGATCGCGATCGGCCTGGACGTGCGCGGCCGCACCCTCGCGGCCCGCGGGTGGACCCAGGACGGGGGCGACCTCTACGAGACCCTCGCCCGGCTCGACGCCGAGGGCTGCGCGCGGTACGTCGTCACCGACGTCAACAAGGACGGCATGCTCCAGGGGCCGAACCTGCAGCTCCTGCGCGACGTCTGCGCCGCCACCGACCGGCCGGTGGTCGCCTCCGGCGGCGTCACCACCCTCGACGACATCCGGGCCCTCATGGACCTGGTCCCCGACGGCGTCGAGGGCGCCATCGCCGGGACCGCGCTCTACGAGGGCCGGTTCACCCTCGAGGACGCCCTCGCGCTGACCAAGGGCAGCGCGTCGTGACACTCGCGGTCCGGGTGATCCCGTGCCTCGACGTCGACGGCGGCCGGGTGGTCAAGGGCATCAACTTCCAGGACCTGCGCGACGCCGGTGACCCCGTCGAGCTGGCCAAGGTCTACGACGCCGAGGGCGCCGACGAGCTGACCTTCCTCGACATCTCCGCCTCCCACGAGGGCCGCTCCACGACCATGGAGATCGTCTCGGCCACCGCCGAGCAGGTCTTCATCCCGCTCACGGTCGGCGGCGGCGTCTCCTCGACCGAGGACGTCGACCGGCTGCTGCGCGCCGGTGCCGACAAGGTCGCGGTCAACACCGCCGCGATCCGGCGCCCCGAGCTCGTCGCCGAGGTCGCCGACCGCTTCGGCAACCAGGTGCTCGTGCTGTCGGTCGACGCCCGGCGCGCGGCCGGCACCGCCTCGGGCTTCGAGGTCACCACGCACGGCGGGCGCCGGTCGGCCGGGCTCGACGCCGTCGAGTGGGCCGTCCGCGCCGCCGAGCTCGGTGCGGGGGAGATCCTCCTCAACGCGATGGACTCCGACGGCACCCAGGACGGCTTCGACCTCGAGCTGATCCGCGCGGTCCGCCGCGAGGTCACCATCCCCGTCATCGCCTCCGGCGGCGCCGGCCGCGTCGAGCACTTCCCGCCCGCGGTCGACGCCGGCGCCGACGCCGTCCTCGCCGCCACGGTCTTCCACTTCGGCACCCTCCGCGTCGGTGACGTCAAGCGGGCCCTCGACGAGGCCGGCCACCCGGTCCGGTGACCGGGCCTGCTCGCCGGGCCGGCTCGGGTCTCGGGGTCGTCGCCATCGTTCAATTGCGCGGAAGTGACGCTGTGCAAGCGCTTGCACCCGTCGACACGGCGACGATCGAACGATCGGTGCGCCCCGGGACCGGTACGCCGCGGGCGGCCCGGTGAGCCCCGGGAGCACGGCGGGCGCCCGGGTCGTCGCGCTGCACGTCGCACCGGAGCGGCACGCGCCGATGGAGGCGCGGGCGAGCATCGAGGTCGTCGCCGGGCGGGGCGTGGTGGGGGACCGGTGGTGGGGCGCGAAGCACCGGCACGTGTCGGTGCAGTCCGCCGAGGCGCTGGCCGAGGCCGCCGCGGAGCTCGGCCGGCCGGTCCCGCCGGCCGCCACGCGACGTACGGTCACGATCGCCGGGGGAGCCGTCCCCACCGAGCCCGGGGCCCGGCTGCAGGTCGGCGAGGTGCTGCTCGAGGTGGTCCGCGTGGCCGCGCCCTGCCGGGTGATGGAGTCCTCGATGGGCACCGGCGGCGCCACCGCCCTGCGCCGCCGTGGTGGCTCGATCCTCCGGGCGCTCACCTCCGGCACCGTCCGCCTCGGCGACGAGGTGAGCGTCGTCCCCACCGCCTAGAGGCGCTCGGCGGCGTCGCTGGCGTACCGAGCGGCGGTCCGGCGACACCCCGTGAGGGAGCGACGGCGGCGGAACCTCAGCGGACTTGCGCAGGCCTTGAGGGAACGTCGGGGAGGAGCCGGGGAGTGCCTTGATCTGGGCTCGGCAGAGTTCAGGTCATCAAGGAACACACCGCCGGAGAGACCGGCGGACCACTCACCGGAAGGCTCCCTCCGATGCGCACCTCCACCACCACGAACCGCAAGAACACCCGCAAGACCGCCGCGAAGATCGCCGCCTCTGTCGTCCTGGTCGCCGGCGCCGCGTCGGTCGCGGGCCTCGGCACCTTCGGTGCGTTCACCTCGACGACCTCGGCCTCCGAGCAGGTCGCCGCGGGCACCATCACCCTCGGCCTGGGCGCCGCGTCCCAGCCCACCTCGGTGCAGGCCGCCGGCCTGGTCCCCGGTGACAACGTCCAGCGCGACCTCACCCTGACCCGCGGCGCCACCGACGAGAAGTTCGGCTCGGTCTCGATGACCACCACGCCGAAGGTCGGCAGCCTGCTCACCACCGACACCGCCAACGGCCTCAAGCTCGCCGTCGACCAGTGCTCGGTGCCGTGGACCAAGGCGACCCCCGCCGCGACGAACGGCGCCCTCACCTGCTCCGGCACGACCACCTCGGTGCTCGCCGCCAGCCCGGTCATCGGCGCCAACCGCGCCCTGCCCGTCGCCCTGACCTCGCTCAACGACGCCAAGACCTCCTACCTGCGGGTCACGATGACCCTGCCGGAGGCCGCGGGCAACGACTTCCAGGGCAAGAACGCCACCGTCGACTTCACCTTCGACGCCACCCAGCGCGCCGCCGAGAGCCGCTGACCACCAGCCAGCGGCAAGCCCCGGCAGCACGCCAGCAGCACCCCACGGATTCCGGTCGCCGACGGCGGCCGGAATATCGTGGCGCGCCCCGGAGGTTGAGCCCGGGCCGAGGGAAGCAGGAGCGGGTGACGGACGAGCAGGAGCAAGGCCGGGGTTCCACGAGCGCGGGGTTCCGCGTGCTGTGGGTGGCGATCCGGCGCGAGCCGTGGATCTTCACCCTGTCGACCCTCGGGAGCGTCCTGTTCGGCGCGCTGACCGTCGCCGACGCCTGGGTCCTGGGCTGGTCCACCGACCACGTGGTCCTGCCGGCCTTCGAGGACGGCGAGGTGGGCGCCGACATGCTGCTCGCCGTCCTCGGCCTCTTCCTCGGCGTCGCGATCCTCCGCGCGGTCGGCATCGTGGCCCGCCGCCTCGGCGCGGGCGTCATGCAGTACCGGATGCAGGCGCACACGCGCCGCGCGGTCACGCGCCAGTACCTCTCGCTCCCCATGGCGTGGCACCAGCGCCACCCCACCGGCCAGCTGCTCTCCAACGCCAACTCCGACGTCGAGGCGGCGTGGGGACCGATCGCGCCGCTGCCCATGGCCGTCGGGACGGTCGCGATGATGGCGATCGCCGTGGTCCAGATGCTGCTGGCCGACCTCGTCCTCGCCGTCGTCGGGCTGACCATCTTCCCGGTCGTCATCGCGGTGAACGTCGCCTACCAGCGCCTGGCCCAGGGCTGGATGACCCGGGCACAGCAGCTGCGCGCCGAGGTCAGCGAGATCGCCCACGAGTCCTTCGACGGGGCGATGGTCGTCAAGACCCTCGGCCGCGAGGGCGAGGAGACCGAGCGGTTCGCCGCCCGGGCGCGCGAGCTGCGCGACGTCAACATCAAGGCCGGTCGCATCCGCGCGGCGTTCGACCCGACGCTGGCCGCGCTGCCCAACCTCGGGGTGCTCGTCGTCCTCGCCGTGGGCGTCTCGCGGGTGCTCAGCGGCGCCACCGACGCCGGCGACGTGGTCACCGTGGCCTACCTGCTCACCATCGTCTCCTTCCCGATCCGCTCCATCGGCTGGCTGCTGGGGGAGTTCCCGCGCAGCGTCGTGGGCTACCGCCGCGTGCGCAGCGTGCTGGACGCGACCGGCGAGATGCCGTACGGCGACCGCACCGTGCCCGCGGGCGGGACCGGCCCCCGCGGCGCCTCGCTCGCGGTCGAGGGCCTCACCTACTCCTACGAGCCCGGCCAGCGGCTGCTCGACGGCGTCGACTTCTCCGTGGCCCCCGGCCGCACCGTGGCGGTCGTGGGCGCGACCGCGTCCGGCAAGAGCACCCTCACCATGCTGCTGAGCCGCCTGGTCGACCCCGATGGCGGTCGGATCCTCCTCGACGGCACCGACCTGCGCGACCTGGCCCGCGGCGAGCTCGCCGACGCCGTCGCGACCGTCCCGCAGACGCCGTTCCTCTTCGACGACACCGTCCGCGGCAACGTCACCCTCGGCGCCGACGTCTCCGACGAGGAGGTGTGGGCGGCGCTGCGCGCCGCGCAGGCCGACGGGTTCGTCGCCGCCCTCCCGCACGGCCTCGACGCCCGGCTGGGGGAGCGGGGGACCTCGCTCTCCGGCGGCCAGCGGCAGCGGATCTCGCTGGCCCGTGCGCTCGTGCGCCGCCCGCGGCTGCTGGTGCTCGACGACGCGACCTCCGCGGTCGACCCGGAGGTCGAGGCGCGCATCCTCGCCGCCCTCCGCGACGAGACCGGCGCCGGCCCGACCCTCGTCGTCGTGGCCTACCGCAAGGCGACGATCGCCCTGGCCGACGAGGTCGTCCACCTCCAGGACGGCCGCGTCGCCGACCGCGGCACGCACGCCGAGCTGCTGCGCCGGAGCCCGGCGTACGCCAACCTCGTCAACGCCTACGAGCAGGAGCACGAGCCCGAGGGGCAGGAGGTGGGCGCATGAGCACCGTCATGGACTCCGGCGAGGACATCGGTGCGATCCGCACCATCCGCCGCGGCGTGCACTTCTCGCCCGAGCTCAAGGAGGGCATCGGCGGCACGCTCGTGCTGGCGGTGCTCGCCTCCATCGGCCAGGTCGTCGTCCCGGTGGTGGTCCAGCAGGTGCTGGACCGCGGGGTCAACGGCCCCGACGGCCCCGACGTGTCGTTCACGGTCTGGGCCGGCGTCATCGCCGCGCTGGCGATCGTGGTGACCAGCTGGGCGTCGTACGCCATGACCACGCGGCTCTTCACCACGGCCGAGCGGGGGCTCGCGACGCTGCGGACCAAGGCCTTCCGCCACGTCCACGACCTGCCGCTGCTGACGCAGAACACCGAGCGCCGCGGCGCGCTGGTCGCCCGGGTCACCAGCGACGTCGACCAGGTCAGCCAGTTCCTCGTCTTCGGCGGGCTGCTCTTCGTGGTCAGCGTCGGGCAGGTGGTGATCGCGACCATCGTGATGGTCGTCTACAGCTGGCAGCTCGCCCTCGTGGTGTGGCTCTGCTTCGCGCCGCTGTTCCTGTCGCTGCGCTACTTCCAGCGCAAGCTCTCCGACGCGTACGGCACCGTGCGGCGCCAGGTCGGCCTGATGCTCTCCGCCGTGTCCGAGCCGGTCGTCGGTGCCGCGGTCGTGCGGTCCTACGCCGTCGAGGACCGGACCCAGCGCCGCATCGACGAGGCCATCGACGCCCACAAGGCCGCCAGCACCCGCGCGCAGGGCTTCACGGCGTTCTCCTTCTCCCTCGGCGGCGTCTCGGCCGGCCTCGCCAACGCCGGCGTGCTCATCGT
Source organism: Nocardioides sp. NPDC092400 (assembly GCF_040684155.1). Taxonomy (NCBI): domain Bacteria; kingdom Bacillati; phylum Actinomycetota; class Actinomycetes; order Propionibacteriales; family Nocardioidaceae; genus Nocardioides; species Nocardioides sp. NPDC092400. The sequence goes on from NZ_JBFBFJ010000001.1 coordinate 913,045, forward strand.
CGGCATCTGGCTGGGCCAGGGCCGGCTGTGGGGCGGCGACATCACCGCCGGTGAGGTCGTGGCCTTCGCGTTCCTCGTGACGCTGTTCGTCGGCCCGGTGCAGATGGGCACCCAGATCCTCACCGACGCCCAGAACGCCATCGCCGGCTGGCGCCGGGTGATCGGCATCCTGGAGACGCCGGCCGACCTGGTCGACCCGGGCGAGGACGGCGTCGTGCTGCCGCGCGGCCCGATCGACGTGCGGTTCCAGGACGTGTCGTTCGCCTACCCCGGTGGTCCGCTGGTGCTCCGCGACATCGACCTGGCCATCGCCTCGGGCACGCGGGTCGCCGTGGTCGGCGAGACCGGTTCGGGCAAGTCGACCGTCGCCAAGCTGCTGACCCGGCTGATGGACCCCTCCGAGGGTCGCGTGCTGCTCGACGGCGTCGACGTCCGCGACATCCGGTCGGAGTCGCTGCGGCGCAGCGTCGTGCTGGTCCCGCAGGAGGGCTTCCTCTTCGACGACACCCTCGCCGCGAACGTCCGCTACGGCCGCCTGCACGCGACCGAGGACGAGATCCGCGCGAGCGCGGAGGAGCTCGGCCTCGGGGACTGGCTCGCCGGCCTGCCGCGCGGGCTGGAGACGCGCGTCGGGCAGCGGGGCGAGTCGCTCTCGGCCGGCGAGCGGCAGCTCGTGGCGCTGCTGCGCGCGCACCTCGCCGACCCCGACCTGCTCGTCCTCGACGAGGCGACCAGCGCGGTGGACCCGGCGCTGGAGATGCGCATCGGCCGGGCGCTCGAGCGGCTGATGAGCGGGCGCACGTCGGTGACCATCGCCCACCGGCTCTCCACCGCGGAGAACGCCGACGAGGTCGTCGTCGTCGACCGGGGTCGCGTCGTGCAGCGGGGGCCGCACGCCGCGCTCGTCGCCGAGGAGGGCGGCGTGTACGCCGGGCTGCACGCCTCCTGGATCGCCCAGCAGGGCCGCTGACCCGCCGGGCCGCCGCCCCGGGCCCGGTACGGCCCTAGCTGTGATACCTAGCCCCGCAGCTCCGCGGTGGTCGCCGGGGTCGGGCGCGGCGCGCTCGGCTGGCGCGCGTGGACGGCGACGCTCGCCACGACCAGGGCCGCGGCGGTCCCGAAGGCGACGGTCGGCGTCGTCGCCCCGGACAGCGCGCCGAGCCCGGCGGCGCCGACGGCCTGCCCGGCGGTCAGCGCGATGAACAGCGCGGCGGTCGCCTGGGCCGCCCCGCGGGGGACGACCCGGGTGGCCACGGCGATGAGCACGCCGCTGAGGGCGACGTAGCCGCCGCCGAAGGCGGCCAGCGCCACCGCCGCTGCCGGGACGCTGGCCGGTGCGGCCACCAGGAGCGCGGTCGCCGCCGCCACGACGAGGGCCGACCCCGTCCAGGCCCGCTGCGGACCCCACCGCACGACGAGGTCCCCGCTGAACGCACCGAGCACCCCGGCACCGCCGAGCACGGCCCACAGGAGGGCCGTGGTCGCCCCACCCATCCCGCCGTCCTCGCCGAGGAGCTCGCGCCCGAAGGTCCACACCGCGGCGCTCCCGGCGCCGGCGAGGACGGCGGCCAGCATGGCGGGCCGCACCGCGGAGAGGTCCACCCCCGGACGGTCCGCGTCCGGTCCCGCCTCTGCCGCCGCCCAGGTCGCGCGCCGGTCGGCCCACCACGTGGTGAGCAGCGCGGCGACGGCGAAGCCCAGCCACAGCAGGCGCCACTGGTCGGCCACCACCGCGGCGAGCAGGCCACCGGCCACCACCCCGAGCCCGGTACCGCTGTTGACCACCGCCTGCGCACGGTCCGCGGCCGGAGCCCGGACGGTGGCAGCCACCGCGGCCACCAGCGCCGGCGAGGCCAGCCCGGCGCCGCTGCCACCGACGAGGACCCCTGCGGCGAGGGCCGGGGCGGACCACGCGAGGCCGACCGTCGCGGACCCGGCGGCGGCGAGGAGGCCCGCCACCCACAGCGTGACCCGCGGGTGGCCGCGGGCGACCAGCCGGTGCGCGAGCAGCGCCGCGGCGCAGTACCCGGCGAAGCTGCCGCCGGCCACCGCACCCGCGATGCCGGGCGAGATGGCGAACTCGTCGGCCAGGACCGGCAGGTGCAGGCCGTAGCCGAACCGGACCAGCCCGTAGGTGACCGCAATGACGGCCGTCCCCGCCGCGACGACACCCCGGTGCTCCGTGCTTCCCATGCCTGCTCCTCGACAATAACGATCGTTACGGTGAGCCGATCGTTACAGTAACCGCATGGTGGAGGCCCAGACCCGGACGGGTGCCCGTGACCGCATCCTCGACGCCGCGGAGCGGCTCTTCTACGCGCACGGGATCGCCGCCACCGGCGTGGACGCGGTGCTGCGCGAGGCCGGGGCGTCGCCGGCCACCCTCTACGCGCAGTTCGGGGGCAAGGACGGGCTGGTCGCCGCCTACCTCGAGCGCCGGCACGACCGGTGGCGCGCGGCCTGGGACGAGGCGCTCGCCGCCGCCGAGGGGCCCGAGGCGCGGCTGCTGTCGGTCCTGGACGCCGTGGCCGGCTTCCGTCGGGAGCACGGTGCGACCCGCGGGTGCGCCGTGCTGGCGGCGGCCGTGGAGCTGCCCGCGGCCGGCCACCCCGCGCGGGCCTGGGTCGACGCCGACACCCGGCTGCTGCGCGAGCGGCTCCGCGGTCTCGCCGCCGAGGCGGGCGCGGACGACGCCGACGCGCTGGCCGCCGAGCTGCTGGTCGTCTACGACGGGCTCCTGGCGGCGTACGCCCGGGGGGACGCCGGGCCGGGGCCCGACCCGCTCGTGCTGGCCAGGGACCTCGCCGAGGCCGCCGTCGACCGGCGGACCCGCCGCTCGGGCTGAGCCGGCGACGGCCGGCGGTCGGGCGGCGGTCGGGCGGCGGTCGGGTGCTCGCGCCCGACCGGGGATACTGGCCCGGTGAGCTCCCTGGCCCCCGACATCGCCGACCGACTCAAGCGCACCGCCGACGGCCTGGTGCCCGCGGTCGTGCAGCAGCACGACACCGGCGAGGTACTCATGCTCGGCTGGATGGACGACGAGGCCCTGCACCGCACGCTCACGACCGGGCGCGCGACGTACTGGTCCCGCTCCCGCCAGGAGTACTGGATCAAGGGGGCGACCTCCGGCAACGTCCAGTGGGTCAAGCAGGTCCGCCTCGACTGCGACGGCGACACGCTGCTGGTCAAGGTCGACCAGGAGGGCGCGGCCTGCCACACCGGCGACCGGACCTGCTTCGACGCGGTGGAGCTGCCGACCCGTGGCTGACACCGCCGCCGCTCCCCAGACGCCCGCGACGCCTCCGGGCCGGCGCACGTTCGGGCCGGTCGTCCTGCTCGGCCTCGCCGGCGGCACCCTCGCCGCGGTCGGCGGCAGCAGGCCCTGGGCCGAGGTCGCCGGCGGCTCGGACCAGGCGGGCGCCGTGCTCGGCTACTCCCTCGGCGACACCGGCGAGATGCCGGCCGCGACCGCGGCGGCGCTGGTGGTGCTCGCCTGCTGGGGCGTCGTGCTGGTCACCCGGCGCCGGGTACGCCGCGCGGTCGCCGTCCTCGGCGCGGTCGCCGCGATGGGGCTGGCGGCCGCGGTCGTCGTCGGCTGGTCCTCGACGGTCGACGACCTGCGGGACGCCTACACCGCCGCCAGCTCGACGGCCGAGGTCGGCCGGACCGGTTGGTTCTGGGCCTCGGCGGTCGGGGCGCTGCTGACCCTCGTCGCCTCGGTCCTCGCGGTGCGGCTGGTCCCGCAGTGGCCGGAGATGGGCAGCCGCTACGACGCCCCGACCGGCGGCACCGGTGCCGACCCGGTCGCCCGGCCGGTGGAGGAGGCCACCAACATCGACCTGTGGAAGGCGATGGACGAGGGGCACGACCCGACGGCCTGATGCCGTCCCCGGTGTCGCTAGGATCGCCCCCGAACCTCCCGCACGACCCTCACCCCGACCCTGATCGAGGAGCACCACGCATGTCTGCTGACAACCACGGCAACACTCCCGCGGCCTGGACCGCCGTCGTGGTGGCCCTGCTCGGCTTCGTGGTCGGCGGCGTCGGGCTGATGCTCGACCCGATCAGCTTCGTGGTCTTCTGGGTCGGCGTCGCGCTGGCCGTCGGCTCGCTGGTGCTGTTCATCGTCATGGACAAGATGGGCCTGCACGGGTGATCCCGCGGTGACCCGCCGGCAGCGCCTCCTGGCGCCCGCGGTCACCATCGGCGGCCTCGCGGCCGCCACCCTCGCCCTGCACCTGCGCGACCCGCACGAGGGCGGCAGCTGGGGCGTGTGCCCGAGCGCGCTGCTCGGGCTCTCCTGCCCGGGCTGCGGCGGGCTGCGGGCGGTCAACGACCTCACGCACGGCCGGTGGGCCGACGCCGCCTCGAGCAACCTGCTGCTCGTCGTGCTGCTGCCCCTCGCGGTGCTCGCCCTCGCGGTGTGGACGGCCGACCGCTGGCGAGACCGGTCCCGCGCGCTCCCCGCCGGGGGGACCGCCTCCTGCGCCGCGGTCGGCGTCGTGCTGGTCTTCACGGTGCTGCGCAACCTGCCGGCCGGGAGCTGGCTCGCCCCCTGACCGGCAGGCCCGCGTCGCCACGACGGGCGACGCGTCGGCATCAGCTGGTCTCGATGCCGCCGTCGAAGGTCAGCGCGCCGGTCGCGAACAGGATGATCTGCAGCACCAGCAGCGCCACGGCGATGATGCCGAGGATGAAGCCCGCCTTGGCCATGCCGGAGCCGCCCTGGCCGGTGCGGGCGTTCTCCGCCTGGGCGCCGCGGCCGAGGATGATCGCCACCACGCCGAGCGGGCTGCAGCACAGCAGGCCGAGGATGCCGGTGACGAGGGCCCAGACGGCCTTCTTGTTGGTCGGCTGCGGGCCGCCGCCGCCGTAGGACGGCTGACCGCCGTACGGGGGCTGGCCACCGCCGTAGGGAGGCTGGCCGCCACCGTAGGGGGGCTGGCCGCCGGCGCCGCCGTAGGGCGGCTGGCCGCCGTCGTACGGTCCGGACGGCGGGGGCGGGTCGGTGTAGCTCATGAGGGGTCTCTCCTGGGTCTCGTGGCCGGGGTCCCAGCGCCCGGCCGGTGGAAGGACCGTAGCGGTCCGCGTGACAGACTCCTGGGAGGCGGAACCGCTGCCCGACGGCGCGGTCACACCCGTGCACCTGCCCGACCCGAACGAGATCCGATCCGAGGAGGACCCGTGTCCGTGCTCGACGACATCGTCGCCGGGGTCCGGGCCGACCTCGCGGAGCGCGAGGCGGCCCTCCCGCTGGCGGACGTGCGTGCGGCGCTCGCGGACGTCGACCCGCCGCTCGACCCGATGCCGCACTTCCGTGCGCCGGGCTCGAGCGTCATCGCCGAGGTCAAGCGCCGCAGTCCCAGCAAGGGCGACCTCGCCGACATCCCGGACCCCGCCGTGCTCGCCGCGGAGTACGCCGCCGGCGGTGCCGCCGCGATCAGCGTGCTCACCGAGCAGCGCCGGTTCGGCGGCAGCCTGGCCGACCTGCGCGCGGTCCGCGCGGCCGTCGACGTACCGGTCCTGCGCAAGGACTTCATCGTCTCGACCTACCAGCTCGTCGAGGCCCGGGCCGCGGGCGCCGACCTGGCCCTGCTGATCGTGGCCGCGCTGCCCGGGGACGAGCTGCGGCGGCTGCACGACGAGGCGCGCGAGCTGGGCCTGACCGTGCTGGTCGAGGTGCACGACGAGCCCGAGACCGAGCGTGCGGTCGGGCTTGGCGCCGAGCTGGTCGGCGTCAACGCGCGGAACCTGAAGACCCTCGAGATCCACGACGACACCTTCGGGCGGCTCGCCCCGCTCGTGCCCGACGACCGGGTCAAGGTGGCGGAGTCCGGGATCTTCTCGCCCGCCGACGTGCAGCGGTTCGTCGGCGAGGGCGCCCGCGCGGTCCTGGTGGGCGAGGCACTGGTGAAGGACGGCGACCCGCGCTCCGCGGTGCGCTCGATGACAGGGGTGGGTGCATGACGACCGAGGTGCAGCGCACGACCAGCTACGACGCCGACGAGCGCGGCTGGTTCGGTGGGCCCGAGAACGGCTGGGGCGGCCGGTTCATGCCGGAGGCGCTGGTGGCCGCGCTCGACGAGCTGACCGAGGCCTGGCAGGAGGCGATGGCCGACGAGGCCTTCGTCGGGGAGTTCGACGCGATCCTGCGCGAGTACGGCGGCCTGCCCAGCCCGCTCTACCACGCGGAGCGGCTCAGCCGGCAGGTCGGCGCCCGCATCCTGCTCAAGCGCGAGGACCTCAACCACACCGGCGCCCACAAGATCCGCAACGTCCTGGGCCAGGCCCTGCTGACCAAGCGGATGGGCAAGACCCGGGTCATCGCCGAGACCGGTGCCGGCCAGCACGGCGTCGCGAGCGCGACCGCGGCGGCGTACTTCGGCCTCGACTGCACCGTCTACATGGGCGCCGTCGACACCCGCCGCCAGGCGCTCAACGTCGCCCGGATGCACCTGCTCGGGGCCAAGGTCGTCCCGGTGGAGTCCGGCAGCGCCACGCTCAAGGACGCCATCAACGAGGCGCTGCGCGACTGGGTCGCCAGCGTCGACCACACCGCCTACCTCTTCGGCACCGCCGCCGGTCCGCACCCCTTCCCGAGCATGGTCCGCGACTTCACGCGCGGCATCGGGGACGAGGCGCGCGCCCAGTGCCTCGAGCGGTACGGCGTGCTGCCCGACGCGATCGCGGCCTGCGTGGGCGGCGGGTCGAACGCCATCGGCCTGTTCACCGCCTTCCTCGACGACGAGGCCGTGGCCATCCACGGCTTCGAGCCGGGCGGCGAGGGCGTGGACACCCCGCGGCACGCCGCGACGATCCACGCCGGCGACAAGGGCGTGCTGCACGGTGCACGGACCTACGTGCTGCAGGACGCCGACGGCCAGACGATCGAGTCGCACTCGATCTCCGCGGGCCTGGACTACCCGGGCGTGGGGCCGCAGCACGCCCACCTCGCCGCCACCGGCCGTGCGACGTACACGCCGGTGACCGACGCGGAGGCGATGGACGCGATGGCCCTGCTCAGCCGCACCGAGGGGATCATCCCGGCCATCGAGTCGGCGCACGCGGTCGCCGGTGCGCTCCGCGTCGCGCGCGAGCTGGCCGCCGAGAAGGGCCCGGACGCGACCGTGCTGGTCAACCTCTCGGGCCGCGGCGACAAGGACATGGGGACCGCCATCGAGTGGTTCGGCCTCGGCCGGACCGAGGCGGAGGTCTCCGACGACGTGACGGAGGAGCCCGTCGGATGAGCACCACCACCACGGTCGGCTTCGAGGCGGCGCGGGCCGAGGGCCGCGCCGCGCTCGTCGGCTACCTGCCCGCCGGCTTCCCGGACGTCGCCGGCGGCATCGACGCCCTCCGCGCGATGGTCGACGCCGGCTGCGACGTCATCGAGGTCGGCCTGCCCTACAGCGACCCGGTGATGGACGGACCCACCATCCAGGCCGCCGCCCAGCAGGCGCTGGAGCGCGGGGTCCGGACCACCGACGTCCTGCGCACGGTCGAGGCCGTCGCCGCGACCGGCACACCGACGGTCGTGATGACCTACTGGAACCCGGTCGAGCGCTACGGCGTGCCGCGCTTCGCGGCCGACCTCGCCGGTGCCGGGGGAGCGGGCCTGATCACGCCCGACCTCACCCCGGACAGCGCACCGGAGTGGATCGCCGCCGCGGACGAGCACGACCTCGACAAGGTCTTCCTCGTCGCGCCGTCGTCCACCGACGAGCGGATCGCCATGACCACCGCCGCGTGCCGCGGCTTCGTCTACGCCACCGCCGTCATGGGCGTCACCGGCGCCCGCACGACCACCAGCGACCTCGCCGGCCCGCTCGTCGCGCGCACCAAGCAGACGACCGACCTGCCCGTCGGGGTCGGCCTGGGCGTCAGCAACGGCGCCCAGGCGGCCGAGCTCGCGTCGTACGCCGACGGCGTCATCGTCGGCTCGGCGTTCGTGCGCTGCCTGCTCGACCACCCCGACGACCGCTCCGCCGGCCTGCGCGCGCTCACCGCGCTGACCGAGAACCTCGCCGCGGGGGTGCGCCGTGCGTAGCCCGCGCCGTTCCCTGACCGCCCGCGCCCTCGCCGGTGCCCTCGCGGCCGGCCTGCTCCTCGCCGGCTGCAGCGGGGGAGACGACGGCGGTGGCGGCGCGGCGACCACCGGCAGCGTCGTGCAGCCGCCGTTCGACGTGGCGTCGGCGCCGCTGACCGACACCGACGGCCGTGCGTTCTCGCTCACCGAGGACACCGACGCCCGGCTGACCCTGGTCTTCTTCGGCTACACCCAGTGCCCCGACATCTGCCCGCTGGTGATGCAGACGCTCACCTCGGGGCTGAGCAAGCTCACCGACGCCGAGCGCGAGCAGGTCGAGGTCGTCTTCGTGACGACCGACCCGGCCACCGACGAGGCGGCGGTGCTGCGTGACTACCTCGACCGCTTCGACCCGTCGTACGTCGGCGTGCGCGGGGACCTCGACACCACCGTCGAGGTCGCGAGGTCGGTCGGCGTGTTCGTCGCCGACGGCGAGCAGCTCGACTCCGGGGGCTACGACCTCGGCAGCCACGGCACCTACCTGATCGCCGTCGACGGCAACGACCAGGCGCCGATGTTCTGGCGCCAGGACACCTCCGCCGCGGAGTACGCCGCCGACATCTCCAGCCTGCTGGGCGACGCGTGAGCCCCGAGCTGGTCGCCGGCCTGGCGGCCCTGACGATCCCCAGCCCCGACCAGGGCACGTGGCACCTCGGCCCGGTGCCGATCCGGGGCTACGCCCTCGCGATCATCCTGGGCATCGTCGTCGCGGTCTGGCTCTCCGAGCGCCGCTGGATCGCGCGCGGCGGCACCGCCGGCGACATCCAGGACCTCGCGATCTGGGGCATCCCCTTCGGGCTCGTCGGCGGCCGGCTCTACCACGTCGCCACCGACAGCGGCCGCTACTTCGGCGAGGGCAACGACCCGATCACCGCGCTGTACGTGTGGCGCGGGGGCCTGGGCGTCTGGGGCGCGATCGCGCTCGGCGCGGTGGGCGTGATCATCGGCGCCCGGCTCAAGGGCATCAAGCTGCTCCCGGTCCTCGACGCCATCGCGCCGACGGTGCTGGTGGCGCAGGCGATCGGGCGGTGGGGCAACTGGTTCAACCAGGAGCTCTTCGGCAAGCCCACCGACCTGCCGTGGGCGCTCGAGGTCAGCGACTCGACCGCCATCGGGGCGGGCTTCGCGCCCGGCACGACGTTCCACCCGACGTTCCTCTACGAGTGCCTGTGGAACCTCGCCGCCTTCGCGCTGGTGGTCTGGCTCGACCGCAGGCTCCGGCTCGGCCACGGCCGCGTCGCCGCGCTCTACGTGATGGCCTACACCGCCGGTCGCGGCTGGATCGAGATGCTCCGGATCGACGACGTCGAGCTCTCCGACGTGGGCGGCCTGCGGTTCAACGTGTGGACCTCGATCGTGCTCTTCGTGCTCGCCGCGGCGTACTTCGCCTGGGCCTCGCGGCGCCACCCGGGACGCGAGACGACCGTTCACACCGACGGCCGACCCGCGGTCGCGGGCGGGACGCCGGCCGGGAGTGATGTTCGCGACGACGTCACCGGGTGACGCTGGATGACTTCGACCCGCAACGCGGTGGTAATCTGAGGTCTCCGCGTGGGCCAACGTCGTCCCTGCACCCACCCTCAGCTCCCGGGCCGTCCGGCCCGCGCTGATCCTGCATGTGCCGACCAGCCGGTCACCCGTCACGGAGCCCACCTCGGTGGTCCGGTGCGGGGCCGGCACGACGACGGGAGAACCCAGTGCCCTACTCGCACGCGTTCCCGCCGCCCCAAGGGCTCTACGACCCCACCCACGAGCACGACGCGTGCGGTGTGGCTTTCGTCGCGACCCTGACAGGCGTGGCGAGCCACGAGATCGTCCGCCAGGGCGTGACCGCACTCCTCAACCTCGACCACCGCGGAGCCGCGGGCGCCGAGACCAACTCCGGCGACGGCGCCGGCATCCTGATCCAGGTGCCCGACGCGTTCCTGCGCGAGGTCGTGGACTTCGAGCTGCCCGGCCGCGGCGCGTACGCCGTGGGCACGGCGTTCCTCCAGGGCGACGACGAGGCGGTGGCCGCGACGCGGCGCCGCATCGAGCAGATCGCCGACGAGGAGGGCCTCGACGTCCTCGGCTGGCGCGAGGTGCCGGTCGACCCCACGCCGCTCGGGCAGACCGCGCTCGGCGTCATGCCGTCCTTCGCGCAGCTGTTCGTCGCCGGCAAGGGCAGCCGGCTCACCGGCCTCGGCCTCGAGCGGATGGCCTTCTGCCTGCGCAAGCGCGCCGAGCGGGAGACCGACGTGTACTTCCCGTCGCTGTCCTCGCGCACGCTGGTCTACAAGGGCATGCTCACCCCGGCCCAGCTCGACGAGGTCTACCCCGACCTGCGCGACGAGCGGATGACCTCGGCCATGGCCGTGGTGCACTCCCGCTTCTCGACCAACACCTTCCCGAGCTGGCCGCTCTCGCACCCGTTCCGCTACATCGCGCACAACGGCGAGATCAACACGGTCATGGGCAACCGCAACTGGATGCGGGCCCGCGAGGCCCTGCTCGCCTCCGACCTCATCCCCGGCGACCTGGAGCGGCTGTACCCGATCTGCACGCCGGGCGCCTCGGACTCCGCGTCCTTCGACGAGGTCCTCGAGCTGCTCCACATGGGTGGCCGCTCGCTGCCGCACTCGGTGCTGATGATGATCCCCGAGGCGTGGGAGAACCACGGCGAGATGGACGACAAGCGCCGCGCGTTCTACGAGTTCCACTCCGCGATGATGGAGCCCTGGGACGGGCCGGCCTGCGTGGTCTTCACCGACGGCTCGCAGATCGGTGCCGTGCTGGACCGCAACGGCCTGCGCCCCTCGCGCTACTGGGTCACCGACGACGGCCTCGTCGTCCTGGCCTCCGAGGTCGGCGTGCTCGACATCGACCCGGCCAAGGTCGTCCGCAAGGGCCGGCTCCAGCCGGGCCGGATGTTCCTCGTCGACACCGACGAGCACCGGATCATCGAGGACGAGGAGATCAAGGCCGAGCTGGCCGCCGAGCACCCCTACGAGGAGTGGCTCCACGCCGGGCTGGTCAAGCTCGAGGACATCCCCGAGCGCGAGCACGTCGTTCACACCCACGCCTCGGTCACCCGACGCCAGCAGGTCTTCGGCTACTCCCAGGAGGAGCTGCGGGTCATCCTCGCGCCGATGGCCAACGCCGGTGCCGAGCCGATCGGCTCGATGGGCACCGACACCCCGATCGCGGCGCTCAGCGACAAGCCGCGGCTGCTGTTCGACTACTTCAACCAGCTCTTCGCGCAGGTGACCAACCCGCCGCTGGACGCCATCCGCGAGGAGCTCGTCACCTCGCTCAACGGCACCATCGGCCCGGAGTCGAACCTGCTCGAGCCGCAGCCGGCCTCGTGCCGGCAGGTGGTGCTGCCGTTCCCGGTCATCTCCAACGACGACCTGGCCAAGATCCGGCACATCAACCGCGACGGCGACATGCCGGGCTTCGTCACGCACGTCTCCCGCGGCCTCTACGAGGTCGAGGGCGGCGGCGAGGCGCTCGCGCGCCGGATCGACGAGATCTGCGCCGAGGTCAGCCGGGCCATCGCCGACGGCGCCCGGATCATCGTGCTCTCCGACCGCCACTCGACCGCCGAGCTCGCGCCGATCCCGTCGCTGCTGCTCATGGGCGCGGTCCACCACCACCTGGTGCGCGAGAAGACCCGCACCCAGGTCGGCCTGCTCGTCGAGGCCGGCGACGTCCGCGAGGTGCACCACGTCGCCCTGCTCGTCGGGTACGGCGCGGCCGCGGTGAACCCCTACCTGGCGATGGAGTCCGTCGAGGACCTCGCCCGGGACGGCTACTACGTCAAGACCGAGCCCGAGGTCGCGGTCAAGAACCTCGTCAAGGCGCTCGGCAAGGGCGTCTTGAAGGTCATGTCGAAGATGGGCGTCTCGACCGTGGCGTCCTACACCGGCGCCCAGATCTTCGAGGCCGTCGGGCTCTCGCAGTCCGTCGTCGACCGGTACTTCACCGGCACGACCTCCAAGCTGGGCGGCGTCGAGCTCGAGACCCTCGCCGAGGAGGTCGCCCGGCGCCACGCCACGGCGTACCCCCGAGGCGGGATCTCCCCGACGCACCGCGAGCTCGAGACAGGTGGCGAGTACCAGTGGCGCCGCGACGGCGAGCCGCACCTGTTCGACCCCGAGACCGTCTTCCGCCTCCAGCACGCCACGCGCGCGGGCCGGTACGACGTGTTCAAGCAGTACACCCAGCGCGTCGACGAGCAGTCGGCACGGCTGATGACGCTGCGCGGGCTCTTCCGGTTCAAGGGCGCGGAGGTCACCGGCCGCGACCCGGTCCCGATCGAGGAGGTCGAGTCGGTCGAGTCGATCGTCAAGCGGTTCTCGACCGGCGCCATGTCGTACGGCTCGATCAGCCAGGAGGCGCACGAGACCCTCGCGATCGCCATGAACCGGCTCGGCGGCAAGTCGAACACCGGTGAGGGCGGCGAGGACCCCGAGCGCCTCTACGACCCCGAGCGCCGCAGCGCGATCAAGCAGGTCGCGTCGGGCCGCTTCGGCGTGACCGCGGAGTACCTCACGAACTCCGACGACATCCAGATCAAGATGGCGCAGGGCGCCAAGCCCGGCGAGGGCGGCCAGCTGCCCGGCCACAAGGTCTACCCGTGGGTCGCCAAGACCCGGCACTCCACGCCGGGCGTCGGCCTGATCAGCCCGCCGCCGCACCACGACATCTACTCGATCGAGGACCTCGCACAGCTGATCCACGACCTCAAGAACGCCAACCCGCAGGCTCGCGTCCACGTGAAGCTGGTCTCCGAGGTCGGCGTCGGCACGGTCGCGACGGGTGTGTCCAAGGCGCACGCCGACGTCGTGCTCATCTCGGGCAACGACGGCGGCACCGGCGCCTCGCCGCTGACCTCGCTCAAGCACGCCGGTGGTCCCTGGGAGCTCGGCCTGGCCGAGACCCAGCAGACGCTGCTGCTCAACAACCTGCGCGACCGGATCGTCGTGCAGGCCGACGGGCAGCTCAAGACCGGTCGCGACGTGGTCGTCGCGGCGCTGCTCGGCGCCGAGGAGTTCGGCTTCGCGACCGCCCCGCTGGTGGTCTCGGGCTGCATCATGATGCGGGTCTGCCACCTCGACACCTGCCCCGTGGGCGTCGCGACGCAGAACCCGGTGCTGCGCGAGCGCTACTCCGGCAAGGCGGAGTACGTCGTGAACTTCTTCGAGTACATCGCCCAGGAGGTACGCGAGTACCTCGCCGAGCTCGGCTTCCGCAGCATCGACGAGGCCGTCGGGCGCGTCGACACCCTCGACACGACCCCCGCGGTCAACCACTGGAAGGCCTCGGGCCTGGACCTCACCCCGGTCCTGCACATGCCCGAGCTGCCCGAGGGCGCGTCGCTGCGCCACACCACCGGCCAGGACCACGGGCTGGAGAAGGCGCTCGACGTCACCACGCTCGTGCCGCTGGCCGAGGCCGCGCTCGAGCGCGGCGAGCCGGTGCGCGGGCAGGTCGAGATCCGCAACGTCAACCGCACCGTGGGCACGATCCTCGGCCACGAGGTCACCAAGCGGTACGGCGGCCAGGGCCTGCCCGACGGGACGATCGACCTGACCTTCACCGGGTCGGCCGGCCAGTCCTTCGGCGCCTTCGTGCCGCGGGGGATGACGCTGCGCCTCGAGGGCGACGCGAACGACTACGTCGGCAAGGGCCTCTCCGGCGGCCGGGTGGTCGTGCGGCCCGACCGCTCGGCGTCGTTCCGCTCCGAGGAGCAGATCATCGCCGGCAACACGATCGGGTACGGCGCGACGTCGGGCCAGATCTTCCTGCGCGGCGGGGTCGGCGAGCGCTTCTGCGTCCGCAACTCCGGCGCCTGGGCGGTCACCGAGGGCGTGGGCGACCACGCCTGCGAGTACATGACCGGCGGCCGGGTCGTCGTCCTGGGCGGGACCGGGCGCAACTTCGCCGCCGGCATGTCCGGTGGCGTGGCGTGGGTGCTGGACCTCAAGCCGGAGCGGGTCAACACCGAGCTCGTCGAGCTCGGCCCCGTGACCGGCGAGGCCGCGGCGGAGCTGGAGCAGATGGTGCGCGAGCACCACGAGGAGACCGGCTCGGAGGTCGCGGCGGCGCTGCTGGCCGACTGGCCGGCCGCCCTCCCGCGCTTCACCGAGGTCATGCCGAGCGACTACCGCAAGGTGCTCGAGGCCAAGGCGAAGGCCGAGGCCGACGGGCTGGACGAGAACGAGACCGCGAACGCGATGATGGGAGCCCTCCATGGCTGACCCGAAGGGATTCCTGAAGGAGGGTCGCGAGGTCGCGGCCCGCCGCCCGGTCGAGGAGCGGGTCAAGGACTGGGACGAGGTCTACCCGGGTGGGGCGGGTCGGGCGCTGCTGCCGATCATCACCCCGCAGGCGGGGCGCTGCATGGACTGCGGCATCCCGTTCTGCCACCAGGGCTGCCCGCTGGGCAACCTGATCCCCGAGTGGAACGACCTCGTCTGGCGCGAGGACTGGGACGACGCGATCGACCGGCTCCACGCGACCAACAACTTCCCGGAGTTCACCGGTCGGCTCTGCCCCGCCCCGTGCGAGGCCGCCTGCGTCCTGGGCATCAACCAGGACCCGGTGACGATCAAGAACGTCGAGGTCACGATCGCCGACCGCGCGTTCGACTCCGGCTACGTCCGCCCGCAGCCGCCCGAGTGGCTGTCGGGCCGCACCGTCGCGGTGATCGGCTCGGGCCCGGCGGGGCTCGCGGCCGCCCAGCAGCTGACCCGCGCCGGTCACACCGTCGCCGTCTACGAGCGGGCCGACAAGATCGGCGGGCTGATGCGCTACGGCATCCCCGAGTTCAAGATGGAGAAGAAGTACCTCGACCGCCGCCTCGACCAGATGCGGCGCGAGGGCACGGTCTTCCGGGCCGGCGTCGAGGTGGGCGGCGGCGCGCTGACCGCCGACGCGCTGCGCGAGCGGTACGACGCGGTCGTGCTCGCCATCGGCTCGACCGTCCCGCGCGACCTGCAGGCGCCGGGCCGTGAGCTCGGCGGCATCCACCAGGCGATGGAGTTCCTCCCGCAGGCCAACCGGGTCGCGCTGGGGGAGACCGTCGAGGGCCAGGTCACCGCGACCGGCAAGCACGTCGTCATCATCGGTGGCGGCGACACCGGCGCGGACTGCCTCGGCACCTCCACGCGCCAGGGCGCGGCGTCGATCACGCAGCTGGAGATCATGCCCGAGCCGCCGGAGAGCCGCCCCGCGGGACAGCCGTGGCCGACGTACCCGATGACGTTCCGGGTGTCCTCGGCCCACGAGGAGGGCGGCGAGCGCGTCTACGCGGTGTCGACCAAGGAGTTCCTCGGCGACGAGGACGGCAACGTCCGCGCGCTGAAGCTGGTCGACGTGAGGTTCGAGGGCGGCAAGCTCGTCGAGCTCGAGGGCACCGAGCGGGAGATCCCGGCCGAGCTGGTGCTCTTCGCGATGGGCTTCACCGGCCCCGAGCGGCCCGGCCTGGTCGAGCAGCTCGGCGTGGACCTCGACGAGCGCGGCAACGTGGCTCGTGACCTGGGCTACCAGTCCTCGGTCCCGGGCGTCTTCGTGGCCGGCGACGCCGGCCGCGGCCAGTCGCTGATCGTGTGGGCGATCGCCGAGGGCCGCGCCGCGGCGTCGGCCGTCGACACCTACCTGACCGGCTCCACCGCGCTGCCGGCCCCGGTCAAGCCGACGGACCGTCCGCTGATGGTCTGAGCACCACCCGCACCGACCAGGGTCGGCCCGTCCGGGGAACCGGGCGGGCCGACCCTGCCGCCTTGTCCGGGGTTCGGTGTTGGATCGTTCAAAGCCTCGGTAGGCTGGGACCGTGCGTAGAGCCAAGATCGTCTGCACCCTCGGCCCCGCGACCTCGTCGCCTCGACGGATCCGGGAGCTCGTCTACGCCGGGATGGACGTCGCCCGGCTCAACATGAGCCACGGCTCGCACGAGGACCACGCCGAGGCCTACCGGCTGGTGCGCGAGGCCGCCGACGCCAGCGGGCACGGGGTCGGCATCTTCGCCGACCTGCAGGGGCCGAAGATCCGCCTGGAGAAGTTCGCCGGCGGGCCGGTCCAGCTGCGCCGCGGCCAGGAGTGGACCATCACCACGCGCGACGTCCCCGGGGACGCCGAGATCGCGGGCACGACGTACAAGGGCCTGCCCGGCGACGTCGGCGTCGGCGACCCGATCCTCATCGACGACGGCAAGGTGCGCCTGCGGGTGCTCTCCGTCGAAGGCCCCGACGTGCGCACCGAGGTGCTCGTCGGCGGCAAGGTCAGCAACAACAAGGGCATCAACCTGCCCGGCGTCGCGGTGTCCGTGCCCGCGCTGTCGGACAAGGACGAGGCCGACCTGCGCTTCGCCCTCGGCCTCTGCGTGGACTTCGTCGCACTCAGCTTCGTCCGCAGCGCCGACGACGCCGAGGACGTGCGGCGGATCATGCGCGAGGTCGGCGTCTCGGTGCCGGTCATCGCCAAGATCGAGAAGCCGCAGGCGATCGAGAACCTCGACGAGGTCGTCGCGGCGTTCGACGGCTTCATGGTGGCGCGCGGCGACCTGGGCGTGGAGTGCCCGCTGGAGGACGTGCCGTTCCTCCAGAAGCGGATCGTCGAGAAGGCCCGGCTCAACGCCAAGCCCGTCATCGTCGCCACCCAGATGCTGGAGTCGATGATCGGCAACCCGGCCCCGACCCGCGCGGAGGCCTCCGACGTCGCCAACGCCGTGCTCGACGGCGCCGACGCGGTGATGCTCTCGGGGGAGACGAGCGTGGGGGAGTACCCCGTCCACACCGTCGAGACCATGGCCCGCATCATCGAGGCCACCGAGCGGCACGCCCTGTCCGCCGAGGCCGTCGACCGCGTCTCCGCGATCGACTGGGACCCCCACACCAAGGGCGGCGTGATCGCCAAGGCCGCCCTCGAGGTCGCCGAGCGGGTCGAGGCCAAGTACGTCGTGGCGTTCACCCAGTCCGGCGACTCCGCCCGCCGGATGTCGCGCCTGCGCGGCGCGGTGCCGATCCTCGCCTTCACCCCCGAGGCCGCGGTCCGCTCGCAGCTGTCGATGTCGTGGGGCGTGGAGACCTTCAAGACCGCCTCGGTCGAGCACACCGACGAGATGGTCCGCCAGGTCGACGAGCAGCTCCTGCGCATCGGCCGGGTCGAGGAGGGCGACCTCGTCGTGATCATCGCGGGTGCCCCTCCGGGCATCCCCGGCTCCACCAACGCCCTGCGCATCCACCGGATGGGCGACGCCATCAAGGGCGTCGCGCCCGCCTACCGGCGGTCCGCGACCTGATCGTCGCGCTGGTCCCGTGCGGCCCGCGCTCGTCGCGTCGCCGGGGTGTGCGCCTGTCGGTCCATCAAGGGATGCAGGGAAGTAGTCGCTTCCCAGGTGGAGCTCGCCTGGAGGAGCGGCGGTTCGTCAGCATCCCTTGATGAACCGCCGCCCGCGCGGCCGGGTGGTGCCCCGGGTGGGATTCGAACCCACACTGGATGGTGTTTGAGACCATTGCCTCTGCCGTTGGGCTACCGGGGCCGGCGGGACGGAACCATAGCGCCACGCGACCCCCTTCCCCTAAGTCGACCAGTTCGCTACGGTTTGGTGCGTGACCTGGACGAGACCGTGGCGGTGGGCGGCGGCGAGCAACGCGCGCGCGGTGGCCAACGCCCGCGCCGCGGCGGTCGAGTGCAGCCGCCGGCGGCTCGAGCGGGCCGAGGTGGCGGCGTACGTCGAGGTGTCGGTCGAGGGGCGCCTCCGCCGGCGCGCCTGACCGCCCCCGGACGGCGCCCGCTGCGTGAGCGGTCCCACGGCGCGCGGAGGGCTGCCGCCGATACCCTGTCGCCCGTGACCGAGCCCCAGCCCGCCCCGAGCACCAGCACCACGCGCAGCGTCGTGATCGCCGAGGACGAGGTGCTGATCCGGATGGACCTCGCGGAGATGCTGGGCGAGGAGGGGTACGACGTCGTCGGCCAGGCCGGCGACGGGGCCAGGGCGATCGAGCTGGCCCAGGAGCTCCGCCCCGACCTGGTCATCCTCGACGTCAAGATGCCGGTGCTCGACGGGATCGCCGCGGCCGAGGCGATCGCCCGCGACCGGATCGCGCCCGTGGTGATCCTGACGGCGTTCTCGCAGCGGGAGCTCGTCGAGCGGGCGCGCGACGCCGGGGCGATGGCGTACCTCGTCAAGCCGTTCTCCAAGTCCGACCTGGTGCCGGCGATCGAGATGGCGGTCAGCAGGTTCTCCGAGCTCTCGCTGCTCGAGGCGGAGGTCGCCGACCTCACCGAGCGGCTGGAGACGCGCAAGTCGATCGACCGCGCCAAGGGCGTGCTGCAGCAGCAGCTGGGCCTCTCCGAGCCCGAGGCCTTCCGGTGGATCCAGAAGACCGCGATGGACCTGCGGCTCTCGATGCGCCAGGTCGCCGACGGCGTCGTCGAGCACGGCCCGGGCATCGCGGGCTGACCGCTCGCGTCGCCGAGCCGGGCTCGTGCCGGGCCCCCGACCGGGGCCCCGCCCCGCGTCGCCGCAGGTCACCGCAAGATCACGGTCCGGTAAAGCCGAGGCGTGCCTGCCCCGATGTGCCCCAGACCACGTTCGGTCCCCCTAGACTCTCCGGGCGGTACCCGCCGGGTGCCTTGATGAGGAGGACCGGTTTGAAGTCTCGTCACCACGTCCGCACGACCGGTGCGAGGGCGGTGGGGAAGGGTCTGGTCGCCGCCGTGCTGCTGGGCCTGCTGGTCCCGCTGCTCCTGCTGGTCGGCGGCTCGAGCGCGAGCGCAGCGACCCTGTGCTTGCCCAAGCCGGACGAGACGGGCTGCATCAGCGGCACCGTCGGGTCCCGGGCCGAACCCGTCGCCGGCGTCGACGTCGTCCTGCGTGACGCGCAGGGCACCGACCTCGAGACGGTCACCACCGCGGAGGACGGCAAGTTCAGCTTCTCGGTGACCGAGTCGGGTGACTACTTCGTCGTCCTCGACGAGGACACCCTCCCCGACGGCCTCGAGCAGCTCCCGCCGCGCGCCGCCATCGCCGGGCCGGACGGCTCGGTGAAGGTCGCGGCGAAGGTCGGCATGTCGGTCTCCCCGATCGTCGAGGTCCGCGACGAGGACTACGACGCGGGCGGTGAGTCCTTCACCGACCAGATCGCCCAGTCGGTCGTCAACGGCCTTCGCCTCGGCCTCCTGCTGGCGCTGGCGTCCCTCGGCCTCTCGCTCATCTACGGCACCACCGGCCTGTCCAACTTCGCCCACGCCGAGCAGGTGACGCTGGGCGGCATGGTCGCCTACGGCCTGGTCAACCTCGCCGGCATGAACCTGTGGCTGGGGATCGTGGTCACGACGCTCGTCTGCGCGGGCTCGGGATACCTCCAGGACCGCCTCCTCTGGCAGCCGCTGCGCCGCCGCGGGCTGGGCCTGACCCAGCTGATGATCGTCACGATCGGTCTCGCGCTGGCCGCGCAGTACGCCTACCAGTACTTCGTCGGCGCCTCGCTGCAGAAGGTCGTGGTCGAGGACTTCGGCACCACCACCTTCGGCCCGGTGACGCTGACCAACCTCTCCTTCCTCGCCATGGGCGTCGCGATCGTCGCGATCGCGGCCGTCGGGTTCGTCCTCGTGCGCACCCGCGTCGGCCAGGCGACCCGCGCGGTGTCCGACAACCCCGCGCTCGCGGCGGCGTCCGGCATCGACGTGGACAAGATCATCCGCCTCGTCTGGACGGCCGCGGCCGGTCTCGCCGGCCTCGCCGGCGTGCTCTACGCCCTGGTCATCAGCAACGGCATCCGTTGGGACACCGGCATGCAGATCCTGCTGCTGCTGTTCGCCGCGGTCACCCTGGGCGGCCTCGGCACGGCCTTCGGCGCCTTCGTCGGCTCGATCATCATCGGGCTCGTCGTGGAGCTGGCCGGACCGCTGGGCGCGCCCGGTGACCTCAAGTACGCCGTTGCCCTCGGCATCCTGATCGTGCTGCTGCTGGTGAGGCCCCAGGGCATCCTCGGCCGCGCCGAGCGGGTCGGCTGAGAGGGAGAGGGACTCAATCCATGGACACCATCCTCGAAATCCTCGGCGCCGTCATCCGCGAGATGATCAGCCCGGGCACCGCCGCCGTCGCCATCGCGGTCATCGGCCTGAACCTGCACTTCGGCTACACCGGCCTGCTGAACTTCGGCCAGTCCGGCTTCATGCTGCTCGGTGCCTACGGCTTCGCCATCTCGCTGGTCCACGACATACCGCTGCCGATCGCCGTGCTCATCGGCCTCGGTCTGGCCTTCGTCTTCGCGCTCGTGCTGGGCATCCCGACCCTGCAGCTGCGCGGTGACTACCTCGCGATCGTGACGATCTCCGCAGCGGAGATCATCCGGTTCGTCGGACGCCTGGCGAACCTCAAGGACCTCACCGGTGGCGCGCAGGGCATCCAGGGCCGCACCTACCAGCCGGCCTTCGTCAACCTGTCGTTCTTCGGCGACGGCAGCTTCACGCTGGCGCCGTTCAACTACACCGACGTCGCCGACGGCGCCGGCTGGGTCCGGGCCCTCGGCGGCCTGGTCTTCCTCGCCTGCGTGGTCGCGATCGTCGTCCTCGTCCGGCGCACCAAGCGTGCCGACGACCCGACCTCCGAGGTGCCGCGCAAGGGGCTCAACGGCCTGCCCGGCAAGCTGCTGGTCGCGCTGCTCGTGGTCGTCGCGCTGTACGCCGTGTTCTTCGCGATGCCGGTCACCTACGGCCGCTCGGGCGTCAACGGCTGGTGGGTCCGCGCCGTGGCGTGGTCCCTCGTGGCGCTCAGCACGCTGATCGTCTTCCTGCTGGTGCGCAGCCCCTGGGGCCGCCTCCTGCGGGGCGTTCGTGAGGACGAGGACGCCATGCGCAGCCTCGGCCGCAACGTGTTCGCGGTGAAGATGCAGTCGCTCGTCATCGGTGGCCTCTTCGGCGCCCTCGGCGGCATGGTCTACGTCCTCGCCTCGACCGTGCAGCCCGACGCCCTCGGCCGCCAGATCACGTTCTTCGCCTACACCGCCCTGCTCCTGGGCGGCGCGGCGACGATCCTCGGCCCGGTGCTCGGCACCGTGCTGTTCTTCTCCGCGCGCATCCTCATCCGTGAGTCGGCGCGCGCCTACGTGCCCGACAGCATCATGAGCAGCCAGCAGACCGAGCAGTTCTCGTTCATCGTGGTCGGTGTGGCGCTGGTCCTGCTCGTGATCTTCCGACCGCAGGGAATCCTGGGCGACAAGAGGGAGCTCCGGTTCAATGTCTGAGACCACCGTAAGCGGTACGTCGCACCTGGCCGACCCGGCCGCCCGCCGCGAGCTGATGTCGGGCGTCGCGCCCGAGCCCGGCTCGGCCAAGGTCGACCCGATCCTCAAGGTCGACAAGATCGAGCGCCGGTTCGGCGGCATCACCGCCGTCGACGTCGAGCACCTCGAGGTCCAGCGCGGTGTCATCACCGCGCTGATCGGCCCCAACGGTGCCGGCAAGACGACGTTCTTCAACCTGATCACCGGCTTCGACAAGCCGAGCTCGGCCGGCAACGGCGCGCACTGGGAGTTCGACGGCCGCGCCCTGGACAAGACGTCCGCGTCGAGCGTCGCGAAGGCCGGCATGGTCCGCACCTTCCAGCTCACCAAGTCCCTCAACCGGATGACGGTGATGGACAACATGATGCTGGGCGCCCAAGGCCAGGCCGGGGAGAACCTCCTCAAGTCCGTCTTCAAGCCGCTGTGGCGCGGCCAGGAGCGGGCGGTCGAGGAGAAGGCCAAGGAGCTGCTCGCCCGCTTCAAGCTGCTCGAGAAGAAGGACGACTACGCGGGCAGCCTCTCCGGCGGCCAGCGCAAGCTGCTCGAGATGGCGCGGGCGCTGATGAGCGACCCGAAGATGATCATGCTCGACGAGCCGATGGCCGGTGTGAACCCGGCGCTGACCCAGTCGCTGCTCGGCCACATCCAGGCGCTGCGCGACGAGGGGATGACCGTGCTGTTCGTCGAGCACGACATGCACGTCGTCCGCCACATCTCCGACTGGGTGGTCGTCATGGCCGAGGGTCGGGTCGTCGCGGAGGGCCCGGCCGACACGGTGATGTCGAACCAGGCCGTCATCGACGCCTACCTCGGCGCACACCACGACACCGACCTCGGAGACGACGACCTGCTGACCGAGGACGCCCTGCAGGAGATCGAGGCCGAGGTGCGCGCCGACGAGGCCGCGCACGAGAAGCAGGACCACGAGGGAGACAAGTCGTGACCCAGACGCAGACCACCTCGCCGGCCGCGGGATCCGCCCAGCCGGTCATCGAGGCCACGGACCTCGTCGCCGGCTACCTCCCCGGCGTCAACATCCTCAACGGGTGCAGCCTGGTGGCCCACCCCGGCGAGATGATCGGGATCATCGGTCCCAACGGCGCCGGCAAGTCCACGCTGCTCAAGGCGATGTTCGGGCTGGTGAAGATCCACTCCGGCAGCGTCACGCTGCACGGCGAGGACATCACCAACTCGCGCGCCAACCGCCTGGTGCAGATGGGCGTCGGGTTCGTCCCGCAGACCAACAACGTGTTCCCCTCGCTCACCATCGAGGAGAACCTGCGGATGGGTCTCTTCCTGCGGCCCAAGAAGCTGCAGGAGCGCCTCGGCGCGATGTGGGACCTCTTCCCGACGCTGCACGAGCGGCGGGACCGCAGCGCCGGCGCGCTCTCCGGCGGTGAGCGCCAGTCGCTCGCCATGGCGCGCGCGCTGATGATGGAGCCCAAGGTGCTGCTGCTCGACGAGCCCTCCGCGGGTCTCTCCCCGGTGCGCCAGGACGAGACCTTCATCCGCACCCGCCAGATCAACAAGACCGGCGTCTGCGTCGTGATGGTCGAGCAGAACGCCCGCCGCTGCCTGCAGATCTGCGACCGCGGCTACGTGCTCGACCAGGGCCGGGACGCCTACACCGGCACCGGCCGCGAGCTCGCCAACGACCCCAAGGTCATCGAGCTCTACCTCGGCACCCTCGCCAAGGACGTCGACGAGGAGCGCCAGACCGGCGCCTGAGCCCTCACCACGGCGTACGACGAAGCCGCCCACCCGCGACGCGGGTGGGCGGCTTCGTCGTTCCCGTCGTTCCTGTTCCTGCTGCCGGTGCTGCCGCCCCCCGCCGCGGGCCGGGGCCCCGACGCTGCGCCTGCCGGGCGCGATCGGCGCTGGCCGCGGGCGAGCACGAGGCGCGCTACCCGCCCTGCCGGAGCCACCAGGTGGCAAGCGTCGGCGGGGGAACGGCGGTGGAGCGATCGGACGGTGCCGCCTGGACGGCCCGTCGTGGGACGCCCGGACCCGGGACGCAGCGAGGCCCCGGACCGATCCGGTCCGGGGCCTCGCCGTGGTGCTGGGTGGTGCGGGTGGCCAGCCGATCAGGTCAGCCGACCTCGTCACCGTGCGACCAGGTGGTCACTCGGTCACTTGGTGCCCTCGACGGTGGAGGCGAACACGTTCTTGTTGTCGCCGTCGTAGGTGTAGATGCCGACGAACGCCGAGGACGGGTCGTTCTCGTCGTCGATCGGGCCGATGCCCGACGGGCCGGTGTAGCGGATCTCCGAGCCGTCCTCGAGGAGGGCGACGCAGTCGGCGAAGGAGGAGCACTCCTCGCCGTCGGTCCCGCCGGAGACGGCCGCGTAGTTCTCCTGGATGGTGGTCGGGTCGGTGGCGCCGCCCTTGACCGCCGCGAGGGCGCCCAGGATGGTGGCGTCGTAGGACTCGGCCGCGTAGGCGTAGTCCGTGAGCTCCTTGCCGTTGACCTGCTGGTTCCAGCCCTGCAGGAGCTGCTTGAAGTCGTCCGAGGCGTCGGCGCCGGGGATGGTGCCCTGGGCACCCTCCATGGTCCCCTTCGGGAAGTCCTTGGAGTAGTCCGCGGTGTTGCCGTCGGTCAGGTACGTCTTCGACATGTCCCAGCCCTGCGAGACGAGCTCGGGCACGATCGCCTTGGTCTCGTCGAACGCGAGGATGACGATCGCGTCGGGGTTGGTGGCGAGCACCGCGCTGACGTCGGAGGAGAACGTCGTCTGGCCGGCGGGGAACTCGTTGCCGTCACCCTTGCAGCCGTAGGTGCACTCGCCGCCGGAGGCCTCGACGGTCGACTGGACCGCGTTGCGCAGGCCGGTGCCGTAGGTGTCGCTGAAGACCAGGAAGCCGACGCGCGAGTAGCCGTCGCTGGAGATCAGGGTGCCGAGCGCCGAGCCCTGGATGCCGTCCGGCGGGGCGGTGCGGAAGTAGTACGGCGAGTAGCCGGACAGGTCGACCGCGGTGTTCGCGGGGGAGACCTGGACGATCTTGGCGTCGGTGAAGGTGTCGACCACGTTCAGCGAGACGCTGGAGGAGGCGGCGCCGACGACCAGCGACGGCTTGGCGTTCACCAGGCGGTCGGCGGAGGCGGTGCTGACCGCGAGGTCGGTGGTGTCACCGGAGTCGAGCACCTGGTGGCAGGCGTCCGCGCCGTTCACGCCGCCGGCGGCGTTGATCTCGGAGACGGCCAGGCCGACACCCGCGATCTCCGGCGGGCCGAGGTAGGCCAGGTTGCCGGTCAGCGGCAGGATGCCGCCCACCTTGTACGTGTCGGCGCTGGTGGTGCCGTTGCCGCACTTGTCGTTGGTGAACTCGCCGGTCGGCGCGGCGGTGTCCGAGGACTCCGAGGTGGAGGCGGACGGGCTGTCGCCGGCCTCCGGGGAACCCTCGTCCTCGGAGCCGCACGCAGCCAGGGCGAGGGACAGCACGGCGGTACCGGCCATCAGCTTCACCCAGGAGGCGGTGGTGGTGGAGCGATTCACGTGGTGAACCTTTCTGTCAGGTTGGTGCACTAACCGCAGGTTCCCGACCCCCGGGAAGGCCGGTCATGGCTCCGTCACCGTAGGACTGGTGGAGAGGCGGTGTGGCGAACGGCACCCTCTCGTCACCAAACCGTTACGTCAACGACGCCGGGCGGCGCGGCGGCCGGGATCCGGCGGACGAGCCGTCCCGCGCGTCACCGGGCGAGGGCGACGAGCTGGACCAGGAGCGGTGCCACGACCAGGGCCGGGAGCAGGTCGGCGACCGGGACCTCGCGGACCCGCAGCAGCCGGAGCGCGACGCCGACGAGCAGCAGCCCGCCGGTCGCCGTGACCGCCGCCAGGTGGGCGTCGGGGAGCACGCCGCCGAGGCCGACGCCGAGCAGGGTCAGTGACCCCTGCACGACGACGACCGTGAGGGACGCGGCGAGCACTCCCCACCCGAACGACGCGGCGAACGCGATGGCCGCGAACCCGTCGAGCGCGGACTTGAGGAACAGCTGGTCCGCGCCGTTCCCGAGGCCGTCGTTGAGCGACCCCAGGATCGTGAGGGGACCGGTGCAGAAGATGAGGGAGGAGATCACGAAGCCCTCGACGAAGCGCTGCTTCTCCGCCGACCCGCGGTCGCCGGCCAGCACGCGCTGCAGCCACCCGCCGAGCCGCTCGACCCGCTGCTCGAGACCGAGCAGCGAGCCGGTGATCCCGCCGACCAGAAGGGCGCCGAGGACGATCAGCATCGGGGCGCTGTCCCCGACCACGTCGGAGAGCTCGACGTCGAGGACGGCCATCGCCGAGGTGCCGGCGATGAGCAGGGTGACCAGCCCGAGGGCGTCGGTGACCACCTCGCGCGTGCGGACGGGGAGCCGGTTGCCCAGGAGCAGCCCCAGGAGGCCACCGGCGAGCACGGCGAGCACGTTGACCAGCGTTCCGACTCCGGGGACCACGGTTCTCCTCACACGGGTCTGACAAGACGGCGGTGGGAGCGTAGTCTCGCCCGAGCAGGTCGGGTCCTCGGGGACCGGACGCCGACCGGTTGGTTCCGTCAGTGGCCCGTGAGGGCCGGGGGAAGGCAGGGGCACCATGCACCGCTCAGTGGTGACGTTGAGGTGCGCCGAGCTCACGGACGCGCCGCTCCTGGCCGACGTGTGGGCGGACGCGATGCGCAGGGCCGACCGGAGCGAGCACGTCGCCGACCTCGAGCTGATCATCAAGGCCGCGGCCGAGTCGCCCGAGCAGCGCATCGTGGTGGCGGAGTTCGACGGCCACCCCGCCGGGGCCGTCCTCCTGCGCGTGACCACGCTGAGCCCGATCAACCTCGACCTCACCGTGCAGGCGCTCTCGCCGCACGTGCTGCCGCAGTACCGCCGCCACGGCGTCGGCCGGGCGCTGATGGAGGCGGCCGTCACCTTCGCCGAGGAGCAGGGCGTCGGCCACGTCGCGACGGCGGCGACCTCCGGGTCGCGGGACGCCAACCGCTTCATGGCCCGGCTCGGGCTCGGTCCGCAGGCGGTCCTGCGGGTGGCCACCACGCACGCCCTGCGCGCCCGGCTGACCGCGCTGCGGCCCGCGCACGAGCGCGGCGGCCGCCAGCTCACCCAGGTGCTGGCCGCCCGGCGCTCGCAGCGCCGCGCCCAGGCCGCGGGCTGACCCCCCGGGCCCGGCCGGCCCTCAGAACCCGACCCGCTCCTTGGGCACCAGCGCGCAGGTGATCCGGGACGTGCACACCCGCTTCCCGCGCTCGTCGGTGACCACGACCTCGTAGGACGCCGACGTGCGGCCGAGGTGGATCGGCGTCGCGGTCCCGGTGACGGTCCCCGATGTCGCCGAGCGGTGGTGGGTGGCGTTGATGTCGACGCCGACCGAGACGCGGTCGGGGTGCGCGTGCAGCGCCGAGCCGATCGAGCCGAGGGTCTCGGCGAGCACGACCGAGGCGCCGCCGTGGAGGAGGCCGTAGGGCTGCTGGTTGCCCTCGACCGGCATGGTCGCGACCACCCGGTCCGGGGATGCCTCGAGCAGCTCGATGCCCATCTTCTCGTTCAGCGTGCCCATGCCCTGCGGCATGGCGGCGATGTACTCCTCGACGTCCATGCCGGGCATTCTTGCCGACCCCGGGACTGTCGGCGACGGCGGATAGAGTCGACGGGTGCCCGACGCCGCGACCGATGCCGTGACCCCGCGACTGCTCCTGCTCGACGGCCACTCCCTGGCCTACCGGGCGTTCTTCGCGCTGCCGGTGGAGAACTTCTCCACGACCACGGGGCAGCACACCAATGCGGTGTACGGCTTCACCTCGATGCTCATCAACGTGCTGCGCGACGAGCAGCCGACCCACCTCGGCGTCGCCTTCGACGTCTCCCGCCAGACCTTCCGCATGGAGGAGTACTCCGAGTACAAGGCCAAGCGGGCCAAGACGCCCTCGGAGTTCGGCAGCCAGCTGCCGCTGATCGAGGAAGTCCTCGGCGCCCTGCGGGTCCCGTTCCTGAAGAAGGACGGGTACGAGGCCGACGACATCATCGCGACGCTGACCACCCAGGCGCTCGACGCGGGGATGGAGGTGCTGATCCTCACCGGCGACCGCGACGCGCTGCAGCTGGTCACCGACCGCTCCACCGTGCTCTACCCGATGCGGGGCGTCTCGGACCTGGCCCGGATGACCCCCGACGCGGTCGAGGCGAAGTACGGCGTGCCGCCGTACCGCTACCCCGAGATCGCCGCGATCGTGGGGGAGACCTCCGACAACCTCCCGGGCGTGCCCGGTGTGGGCGTCGGCTTCGCGGCCAAGTGGATCAACACCTACGACGGCCTCGACAACGTCATCACCCACGCCGACAAGATCACCGGCAAGAAGGGGGAGTCGCTGCGCGCGCACCTCGGCGATGTGATCCGCAACCGCCGCCTCAACGCGCTCGTGCGCGACCTCGACCTCGAGCTCGGCCCGCAGGACCTCCTCATCCGGCCGTGGGACCGGCAGGAGGTCCACACCCTCTTCGACGGGCTGGAGTTCCGCGTCCTGCGCGACCGGCTCTTCGAGACGCTGAGCTCGGAGGAGGAGATCGACGACTCCGGCTTCGACGTGGCGATGAGCCGGCTGGGCGCCGGCGAGCTCGCCGCCTGGCTGGCCGAGCACGCCTCCGGCGAGGACCGCGTCGGCGTGCACGTCGCCGGCCGCTGGGGCGCCGGGACGGGGGACGTCGACGCGCTGGCGCTGGCCACGGTCGAGGGGGCGGCGGCGTACGTCACCGCCGAGACGATGGACCCCGCCGACGAGGAGGCGCTGCGCTCCTGGCTGGCCGACCCTGCCCGGCGCAAGGTCCTCCACGACGCGAAGGGTCCGATCCTCGCGCTCGACGCGTGGGGCATGCCGCTGGCCGGCCTCACCCGCGACACCGCGCTCTCGGCGTACCTCGCCCGGCCCGACCAGCGCTCCTACGACCTCGCCGACCTCACCGTCCGCTACCTCAAGCGCGAGCTGCGCACCGGCGGCGCCGACGACGGCCAGCTGAGCCTCGACGGCATCACCGACGAGACGGCCGGGGAGGTCGAGATGCTGCACGCCCGTGCCGTGCTCGACCTCGCCGCCGCGCTCGACGAGGAGCTGGCCGACCGCGGCGGCACCCGGCTGCTCGAGGACATCGAGCTGCCGCTCGTCGACCTGCTGGCGACCATGGAGCGCACCGGCATCGCGGTGGACATCGAGCACCTGGAGGAGCTCGAGCGGCACTTCGCCGGCGAGGTGAAGCTCGCGGCCGAGGACGCCTTCGCGGTCATCGGCAAGGAGATCAACCTCGGGTCGCCCAAGCAGCTGCAGGTCGTGCTCTTCGACGAGCTCGACATGCCCAAGACCAAGCGGACCAAGACCGGCTACACCACCGACGCGGACGCCCTGCAGGCGCTGTACGTCAAGACCGAGCACCCGTTCCTGCTGCACCTGCTGCGGCACCGCGACGTCGCCCGGCTCCGCCAGACGATCGAGGGGCTGCTCAAGACGGTGGCCCCGGACGGCCGCATCCACACGACGTTCAACCAGACCATCGCCGCGACCGGCCGGCTCTCGAGCACCGACCCGAACCTGCAGAACATCCCGATCCGCACCGAGGAGGGCCGCCGGATCCGCGAGGCGTTCGTCGTCGGCCCGGGCCACGAGTCGCTGATGACGGCCGACTACAGCCAGGTCGAGATGCGGATCATGGCGCACCTCTCCGAGGACGCCCTGCTCATCGACGCCTTCCGCTCCGGCCACGACTTCCACTCCGTGACCGCCGCCCGGGTCTTCGACGTGCCCGCCGAGGAGGTGGGGCCCGAGCAGCGCGCGAAGATCAAGGCGATGAACTACGGCCTGGCCTACGGGCTCTCGGCCTACGGCCTGAGCCAGCAGCTGACCATCGAGCCCGCCGAGGCCCGGGTGCTGATGGACGAGTACTTCGAGACCTTCGGCGGGATCCGCGACTACCTCGGCGGGGTGGTCGACGAGGCCCGGCGCACCGGTTACACCGAGACGATCTACGGCCGTCGGCGCTACCTGCCCGACCTGACCAGTGACAACCGCCAGCGGCGGGAGATGGCCGAGCGGATGGCGCTGAACGCCCCCATCCAGGGCTCTGCTGCGGACCTGATCAAGATCGCGATGCTGAACGTCGACCGCGCCGTCCGCGAGGCCGGGCTGCGCTCGCGGATGCTGTTGCAGGTCCACGACGAGCTCGTCCTCGAGGTCGCCGAGGGGGAGCGCGAGGCGCTGGAGGAGCTGGTGCGTCGCGAGATGGCCGGCGCCGCCGAGCTCGCGGTGCCGCTCGACGTGTCGGTGGGCACCGGCCGCAGCTGGCACGAGGCCGCGCACTGACCCGGGCCCCCGGTCCGGCCCGGGACCGGCCACCCATCCGCCTGCGCGCCGGCACCGAAGCACCAGAGGTGTCCACGCACCGGGAGATCCGCGGGGGAGATCCCGACGGGGACGCCGGAGCGCGGCCCGCCTCGTCCACCCCGTGCCCGAGGCGGGCCGCCCCGGCCCGGCGGGACCGCCGGCCGCACCGACCCCGATGACCACCCCAGGAGGCGATCGACGATGAGCAGCGCCGAGGCGGCGTCCGACCTGCACGCGGTGATCGGGGACGCGCCGGCGGCCGTGCTGGTCGTCGACCTGGCCCGGGGTGCCGTCGTGCACGCCAACGACGTGGCCCAGCAGCTCGCCCCGGCGCTGCGGCTGCCGGTCGCCCTCGACCGGTGGTCCGACGCGGCGCGGCTCCGCGACCCGGCGGGGACCGAGCTGTCGGACTCCGAGCACCCGCTCACCCGGCTGCTGCGCTCCGAGCCGGTGCCCGGGCAGCGCGTGTCCGCCGAGCGGCGCAGCGAGCTGGGTGCGTCCCGCGAGCCGCTGTGGGTGGTGGGCCTGCCCATGACCGGCGCGCCGATGCTGGACGACCACGCGCTCGTGGTGTTCCTCCCGGTGCGCGAGCGGCACGCGACCGCTGCGGTCGAGGCGTTCGCCGACCAGGACGCCCGCGTGCGCGACCGGGCGGTGCTGGCCACGGGGCTGTCCTTCACGGTGGCCGACGCCTCCGACCCCGACCTGCCACTGATCTGGGTCAACCCCGCCTTCACCGCGACGTCTGGCTACGAGTTCGGGGAGGCGGTCGGCCGCAACTGCCGCTTCCTCCAGGGGCCCGACACCGACCGCGCGGAGGTCCGCCGGGTCCGGACCGCCTTGGAGGCGGGGGAGGCGGTCACCGCGACCCTCCTCAACTACCGCAAGGACGGGCTGGCCTTCTGGAACCAGGTGACGATGTCGCCGATCCTCGACGACTCCGGCACCGTCACCCACTTCGTCGGCGTGCAGAGCGACGTCAGCGGTCGGATCGAGTCCGACCGGCAGCGGGACGCGGCCCTGGCGGCCGAGCAGCGCGCGCGGACGCGGGCCGAGGAGAGCCAGGCCCGCCTCCGGCTGCTGGCCGGGGCCAGCGAGTCGCTCAGCGGCGAGCTCGACATCGACGAGGCGCGGACGCGGCTGCTGCAGCTGCTCGTGCCGGCGCTCGCCGACATGGCGGTGTTCGTCCACGTCGACGAGAACGGCGCGGTGACCGACCACCGAGCGGTCCACCGCGACCCCGACCGGTCGGAGGCGCTGGGCCGGGTCGCCGCCCGCGTGCCCGACGTCGTACCGCCCCAGGGCCTCGTGGTCGCGCTCCTCGACGGCCGGCCCTACCGACAGCTGGACGCCTTCCCGCCGGAGGTCGCCGGCGACCTCGACGTCGGGTCCGCCCTCGCCGTCGCCCTCCCGGGCCGGCTCGGCGTGCGGGACCTCGTGCTGCTGGGCCGCACCGCCGACCGCTCGCCGTTCACCGCGGACGACGCGGACGTCGCGGTCGACCTCGGCCGCCGAGCGGGCCTGATTCTGGACAACCTGCGGCTCTACGCCGCGCAGCGGCTGATCGCCCAGACGCTGCAGCGCAGCCTGCTCCCGCAGCTGCCCGAGCTGACCGGTGTGGGCATCGAGGCGCGGTACCTGCCCGGCGCCGACGGGGCGGAGGTCGGTGGCGACTTCTACGAGGTCGTGGAGCTGCCGGCCGGCGACCCGACCGGCGACGCGGCGCCGGACGGCCGCACCCCCTTCGGGCTCGCGGTCGGCGACGTGGCCGGGCACGACGTGTACGCCGCCGCCGCGATGGGCCAGCTCAAGGGGGTCCTGCGGGCGACCGCGACCTCGCAGCGCCTGATGCCGGCGGCGGTCCTGGAGCACGTCGACGAGCTGCTGCCCGCCCTCAACGTGACCTCTCCGCTGGCGACGATGCTCTTCGCGCACTTCGAGCCGCTCGCGGGCGGCTCGTGGCAGCTGACCGTCTCCAGCGCCGGGCACCCGCCCCTGGTCGTGCGCCACCCCGACGGCCGCGCCGAGCTCCTGGACCCCGACCGGGCGCGCGGACCCATCCTCGGCTTCGACATCGTCACCCGCGGCGAGGTCAGCGTGGTGCTGGAGCCAGGGACGACGGTGGTGGCCTACACCGACGGCCTGGTCGAGCGGCGCGGGGAGCCGCTGGACGTCGGCTTCGAGCGGCTGCGCGTGGCGGTCGCCGCCGGACCAGGCGTGCGGACCGACCAGGTCATCGAGGCGCTCGCCGACCCCCGTGAGGACGTCGGGGGCAGCGACGACGTCGTGCTGGTGGCGGTCCACCTGCTCGGCTGAGCCGCTGACCGCGGGACACGGGAGGGCCCGGCGGCGTCAGATGGGGTGAGGACCCATCGAGGAGGACCATGCCCGACGCCAGCAGGGCCGCCCGCGAGGCGGAGTTCACCGCCTTCGCCCGCTCCTGCATGCCCCAGCTGCACCGGACGGCGTGGCTGCTCTGCGGTGACCGGCACCGGGCCGAGGACCTGGTGCAGGAGACGCTCACCAAGGTCTACGCCCGGTGGGGCGGCGCCATCGCCAGCCCGGCGGCGTACGCCCAGACGACGCTGACCCGCACCTGGATCAGCCAGCAGCGGCGGCGCAGCACGCACGAGCGCCCGGTGGCGGCGGTCCCCGAGGCGCAGGCCGCCCGCGCCGCCCGCCCTGCCGGCACCGACGGGGACCTGCGGCTGACGCTGCTCGCCGCGCTCGACCGGCTCGAGCCGCTCGACCGCGCGGTGGTCGTCCTGCGCTACCTCGACGACGCCTCCACCGAGGAGGTCGCGCGGCTGCTGGGCCTCACCGGCGGCGCCGTCCGCAAGCGGCTGATGCGGGCGCTGCGCCGGCTGCGCGAGCACCTCGACCTGCCGTTCACCGACCTGATCGCCGAAGGGACCCCCTGATGCCCGAGACCGAGCTGACCGACCTGCTGCGCCGCGAGGCCGACGAGCACCCGCTCGACCGCGGCTCGAGCGAGCGGATCCTGCGCGACGCCCTCGCCGCGGGCGCCCGGCGACGACGTGGTCGCCGGCTGGCCGTCGGCGCCTGCGCCGCCGCGGCGGCCACCGTGGTGGTCGGGTCCGGGCTGGCCCTGGGTGACCGCGACGGCGGTACGACGGCGCGCGACCCGGCCGCGAGCACCGGCACCGGACCGGTGGAGACCGTCGGCCCGGGGCCGGCCGACCCCGAGCCGACGTACGCCGAGGGGTCGGCGACCGAGGTGCCCGGTGGGCCGGTGGTCGCCACGGACCGCCGGATCGCCGACGAGCGCGTGCTGGCGGCGGTCGCCCGGGACCTGCTGCCGCCGGACGGGGTCGTCGCCGACCTGCGGGTCGAGCAGACGGCGACGTCGATCGTCTCCCACCGCGCCGACCGCACCCGGGAGGGGCGCCTCGTCTCCTTCACCCTCGACGGTGCCGGGGCGTCGGTGACGCTGCAGCGCTGGGACGGCTACGCGGCCGTGGGCGTCGCCTCCCTGCCGGGGCCGGGGGAGGAGGAGCCCGAGAGGAAGGCGGCCACCACCGCGCGCGAGGCCTGTGCCGGTGCCTACCGCTCGTTCCCGCCGATCGAGTGCACGCCGACCGACGGCGGGTGGTACTCCCAGATGCGCCCGAGCCAGGGCGCGGCGATGCCGGACACCTACCAGGAGCTGCTCGTCGCGCTCTACACCGACGACGGCTACGTCGTGGTCGTCGACTCCTACAACACCTCCGCGGAGAAGAGTGGCGAGCTGGTGGCCGACCAGCCCGTGCTCGACCCCCAGCAGTCGCTGGCGATCGCCGGCAGCCCGCGGTGGTTCGTGACCGGGCAGGGCCGGCGCTAGGCCGGCGCTAGGCCGTGGCGTCGGCCGGCTCGCGGTCGGCGGCCGCGGGCCGGCCGACCAGGGCGACGGTGACCAGGACGACGAACAGCGCGGCGTCGAGCGCCAGGACGAGCGCGACCAGGCCGTCGACGGAGTGCACGAAGGGCGCGCTGCACAGCAGGGCGACCAGCGTCGCCCAGATGGCGAGGATCGCCCGCCACTGCTGGCGCGCCAGCGCGGAGTAGAGCAGCAGCTGGATCATCGAGAGCAGGGTGCCGACCAGCGCGAAGAGCCAGAGCAGGTCCTTGACCTCCTCGAAGTCCGAGCCTCCGACGAAGACCAGCGCGAGGTCCGGCAGCAGCAGGGTGCCGCCCATCCCGCACAGGCCCAGCGCGAGCGCCACGAGCAGCGCCTTGACCAGCGTGCTGCTGTCGGCGCCGCGGGTGGCCATCGAGGGAAAGGCGATGACGGAGACGAACTGCGGCAGGAACAGGATCGCCTTGACCAGGATCAGCCCGCCGGCGTAGAGCCCGGCGGTGTGGTCGTCGAGCACCGCGCGGGCGAGCAGGATGTCGGCGTTGGAGAGGGCGAAGAACGCGAGCAGCGCCTGGCTGCTGCCGGCGACCTCGCGGATCAGCTCGACCGCCGACACGTCGGAGGACCCCGCGTCGGTGCGCGGCCGCCGCAGCGCGACGTACCCGATGAGCACGGGCAGCCAGGCGCCGATCGCCACGCCGAGGACGGCGGCGAACTCGGTGCGCCACACCAGCAGGAAGCCGACGCCGGCCGCGACGCGACCCACGCCCTGGGCGAGGTAGACGAGCGCGAGCGGCGCCCACCGGCGCTCGCCCTGGAGCACGCCGGCCTGGCCGCCCATGATCGTGAGCGGAGCCGCGGTGATCGCGACCAGCGCGGCGGTCGGCAGGCTGCCCAGCCGAAGCACGGCGTCGAGCACGGGCGCCAGCGCCAGCAGCGCCAGGGACAGCACGAGCGCGCTGCGGTAGCTGACCTTGAGCACCACGCGCTCGACCGCGACCACCGACTCCGGCTGAGCCGAGATCCGGCGCGCCCCGGTGGCCTGCAGGCCCAGGGACAGCACGTTCACGACGAGCAGGACGCCCATGATCGCGGAGAAGGCGCCGAAGTCGCTGGGGCCGACCAGGTGGGCGACGAGCACGGTGTAGCCGTACGTCGCGACGTTCATGACGGCCATCGCGACCGCGATCGCCGCGCCGCTCCTCAGCAGCGCGCGGAAGCCCCCGGCGGTCTCGGACACGCGGGGAAGCCTAAGGGGAGCGGTGCCGCGCCCGACGGCGGATGGTTGGATCACCGCGTGTCCGACTGGCGAGGGTGGGTGCCGCGCGCTTGGTCGCTCGCGCTGGCGCTGCTCCTCCTCGGGCCCGCGCTCGCGCCGGGCTACGTCCTGTCCTACGACATGGTGTGGGTGCCGGACCTCGCGGTGCGCCCCGACGTGTGGGGCGTCGGCTCGGGCCTCCCTCGGGCGGTGCCCTCGGACGCCGTGGTCGCGCTGCTCGACGAGGTCGTCCCCGGCGCGCGGCTGCAGGAGCTCGTCCTGCTCGGCGCGCTGGTCGCCGGCGGGCTGGGCGTGCGCCGGCTGCTGCCGGGGGTGCCGCTGCCCGCCCAGCTGGTGGCGATGACTGTCTACCAGTGGAACCCCTACGTCGCCGAGCGGCTGCTCATCGGGCACTGGCCGGTGCTGGTGGGGTACGGCGTGCTGCCGTGGGTCCTGGTCGCGGGCCGCCGGTGGCGCGAGACCGGCGTGGTGCCCGCGTCGCTGCTGGTGCTCGCGCCGCTGGGCTGCCTCAGCGCCAGTGCCGGCCTGGCCACGGCGGTCGCGCTGGTCGCGGTCGCGGTCGGCGGGCGACGTACGGCGCCGGTGGTGCTGCTCGCGCTCGTCGCGAACCTCCCGTGGCTGGTGACCGGCGCGCTGCACGCCGCCGACGCCCGCACCGACGGCACGGGGGCCGACGTCTTCGCCCTCGGGCCGGACGGCGTGCTGCCGCCCCCGCTGGCCGCCCTGGCCCTCGGGGGTACCTGGAACGCCGAGGTGGTGCTGCCGTCCCGGGACGGCGCCCTGGCCTGGCTCGGCCTGCTCCTGCTCGTCGCGCTCGCGGCTGCCGGGGCGCGGGGGTGGCTGGCCCGCACCGAGCGCCGCGACGCCGTCGCGCTGCTGGTGTGCTGGACGGTCGGGCTGGTGCTCGCGCTGGCGACGTGGGTGGTCCCCGGGGTCGTCGCCTGGCTCGCCGAGCACGTGCCCGGGGCCGGCCTGGTGCGCGACGGGTCCCGGCTCCTCGTGCTGTGCGCCCCGCTCGTGGCCGTGCTGGCCGGCTCCGGCGCGGCGGCCCTGCTGCGCCGGGTCCCGGACCCCACCCCGCGGCTGGTGCTGGCCGGCGCGCTCGCGGTGCTGCCGGTCACCCTCCTGCCCGACGCCGCGCTGGGCCTGTCCGGGCGGCTGGAGCCGACCACCTACCCCGCGTCGTACGCCGCGGCGCGCGACGCCGTGGACGCCGCCGGGCCCGGGGACGTGCTCGCGCTGCCGCTGTCGAGCTACCGGCAGCCGTCGTGGAACCACGACCGGAAGGTGCTCGACCCGCTCGGGCGGCACCTGACCAGGGACGTGGTCGCCAGCGACGAGCTGGTCGTCTCGGACCGCACGGTCGCGGGGGAGGACCCGCGCGTGCGCCGGGCCGCCGCCGCGCTGGCGGCCGCGTCGCCGGGCGAGCGGGCGGAGCGGCTCGCCGCGATGGGGGTGGGCTTCGTGGTGGTCGACCGGCTCGCGCCGGGCGAGGCGCCGGACGTCGCCGGCCGGGTGCTGCTGGACAGCGAGGAGCTGCTCGTCGTCGCCCTCGCCGACGTGGTCGAGCGGTCGGTGCCGACCTCGTGGGTGGTCGCCGCCGGGGCCGCGTGGGGCCTCTGGGGGGCCTGCGCCGTGCTCGCGGGGTGCCTCGCCCTGCACCGCCGGGCACCGCGCACCCGGCGTGACCGGACCGCGACGTGACCGATGTCTCGGAAATGCGGCGCTCGCGAGCCGGCGCTGTTACGGTTCGGGCCGGACCTAGGGAGGGGTTTTCATCGTGGGAAGCATCCTGAGCACCATCGGCAGCCTGGCCATCGGCGGCATCGTCGCCTCGGCCACCATCGTCGGTGTCGTGTCGTCGCAGACCAGCCCCAGCGGCGAGTCGCCGGCGAACGTCAACCAGCCGGTCATCCAGTACGGCTCCGAGGGCTGAGCCCCCGGCGGCGCGTCACCCGCGCCGCCACCCCCGGCGTCTCGCCGGGAGGACCTCCTCCGGGACCTCCGGGTCCTGCGTGTCGACCAGCGTCCCGCTGAGCGCCGCCTGCACGACCAGCGCGAACGACTGCTGGGCGTGCTGCCAGGTGTAGGCCTGGCTCATCTCCCGCGCGCCCTTCCCCAGCCGCTCGCGCTCCGCGGCGTCCCGCAGCAGCAGGCCGATGGCGGCCGTCAGCTCCTCGGGGGTCTCGACCAGCAGGCCCGACCGGTGGTCCGCGATCGACTCCTGCGTGCCGCCGGCCGAGCGGTAGGCCACCGCGGGCGTGCGGTGCATGCCGGCCTCGCCGATCACCAGGCCCCAGCCCTCCTTGAGCGAGGGCAGCGCGAGGACCCACGCCCGCTCGTAGACCTCGTGCTTGCGCTCCTCGTCGACGTGGCCCTCGAACACCACCGCCTCGCCGGCGCCGCGGCTCGCGGCGTACTCGCGGAGCTCGGCCTCCCACCAGCCGTCGCCGACGACGTGGAGCCGCAGGTCCGGGTGCTCGGCGCGCAGTGCCAGGACCGCGTCGATCGCGTGCTCGACCTGCTTGTGGGGCACGAGGCGTCCGACCACCGCCACCACGGGGGTCGGTGCCTTGCCGGGGTCGACCGGCACGACGGGATCGGTGCCGTTGTGCACGACGGCCACCCGCGGACCCCGCACCCCGAGCCGGCGCAGCTCGGCGCGGGTGGCCCGGGAGACCGCGACGTACTGGCAGCGGCGGTAGAGCCACGGCGCGAGGCTGCGCTCGATCCACCACCCGACGCGTGCGGTCAGCCCGCTGTAGACGACCGGCCACTGCTCGCGGTGCACGTGGTGGACGAGCACGACGACCGGCTTGCGGGTGACCAGGCGGCTGAAGAACGGCAGCCCGTTCTGGACGTCGACGACGAGGTCGACCTCGCCGGAGCCGCCCCGGGCGAGCTCGCCGCCGGCCAGCGCGCGCATGCCGGCGGGGTAGACCGAGAGCTTCGAGCCACGCCGGACGAAGCGGATGCCGTCGACGACCTCCTCCGGCGGCGCGGCGGCGTGCGCCGCGCAGAAGATGGTCACCCGGGCGCCGCGGGCGACCAGTCCGGCGGCCATCTTCTCCAGGTACCGCTCGGCGCCACCACCCTCGGGGTTGCGGGTGTCGCGCCAGCTGAGGAAGGCGACGTGCTTGCCCCGCAGCGGTTCCAGGGCGCCGTCGGCACCGGTTGTTCGGTCTCCCACCCGCGGGAAGGTACCAGTGGGTAAGGTTCCGGCGTGCCGAGCCAGACCCCGTCCGCGACCCGCCCCCGGCGGCCGTGGCGGGCGACGCTGCGGCGCTCGGTGCGGCTGTTCCGCGAGTTCCGGTACGAGCAGCCCGACCCCGCACGGTTCTACACCGCGCTGGCCGAGGACTCGGTCGACCAGCTCTCGACGTACGTGCCGCTGGAGGGCTCGGTCCTCCTCGACGTCGGCGGCGGGCCCGGCTACTTCCGCGACGCCTTCCGCGCCGCGGGCGCGACGTACTGGGCCCTCGACGCCGACGTCGGCGAGCTCGCCGGCCTGGGCGGCATCGCCTCCGGCACGGTCGTCGGCAGCGGGATGGAGCTGCCCTTCCGCAGCGACGGCCTGGACGCCTGCTACTCCTCCAACGTCCTCGAGCACGTGCCGGACCCGTGGCGGATGGCCGACGAGATGGTCCGCGTGACCCGGCCCGGCGGCACCGTGTTCATCTCCTACACCCTCTGGTGGGGGCCGTGGGGCGGTCACGAGACCGCGCCGTGGCACTACCTGGGCGGCCGGCGAGCGCGTCGGCGCTACGCCGCGCGGCACGGCCACGAGCCGAAGAACCGGTACGGCGAGTCGCTGTTCGCCGTGACCGCGGGCGCCGGGATGCGCTGGGCGCGCGCGCAGCAGGAGCTCGGCGTCGCCGAGGTCGTCGACCTCACCCCGCGGTACAACCCCCGGTGGTCCCGCTTCCTGCTGCACGTGCCGGTGGTGCGCGAGGTGGTGACGTGGAACCTCGTGATCGTCCTGCGCAAGCGGTGACCGCCACCGAGCCGCTCGCGAGCACGCCGGGGACCTTCCGCTTCCGCCTGCTCGCCTCCTGCGTCCTGCTGGTCGGCCTGGCCTTCGTCCAGGACCCCGGCCTGCTGGCCGCCGACACCAAGCTCGACCTCGCGCTCGCCCCGGCCGACTGGCTCTCGCGCGCGCTCCACCTGTGGGACGCCGAGGGCGCCTTCGGCCAGCTGCAGAACCAAGCCTACGGCTACCTCTGGCCGATGGGGCCGTTCTTCCTGCTCGGCTGGCTCGTCGACCTGCCCGGCTGGGTGGTGCAGCGGCTGTGGCAGGGGCTGGTCATGTCCGTGGCGCTCGTCGGCACCGCCAAGGTCGCCCGCGCGCTCGGCGTCCGCTCGGACCTCGCGTGCCTCGTGGCGGGGTTCGCCTTCGCGCTGTCCCCGCGGCTGCTGACGACGCTCGGCCCGATCTCGATCGAGGCGTGGCCGAGCGCGGTCGCCCCGTGGGTGCTGCTGCCGTTGGTCCGCGGCGCCACGCACGGCTCGCCCCGCCGCGCGGCCGCCCTCTCCGCGCTGGCGGTCGCGATGGTCGGCGGCGTCAACGCCGCGGCGACCTTCGCGGTGCTGCCGCTGGGCATCGTGTGGCTGCTGACCCGCACGCCGGGCCCCCGCCGTCGCTCCCTGATGGTGTGGTGGCCGCTGTTCACCGCACTGGGGACGCTGTGGTGGCTGGTGCCGCTGTTCGTGATGGGCGCCTACAGCCCGCCGTTCCTCGACTTCATCGAGACCACGTCGGTGACGACGTTCCCGACGACCCTCTTCGACGCGCTGCGCGGGACCTCCAACTGGGTGCCGTACGCCGACGCCGGCTCGCGTGCGGGCAACGACCTGGTCCGCACCTCCTGGGTCCTGGTGCTCAGCGGCGTCCTGCTCCTGCTCGGCGCGGCCGGCCTGCTGGACCGCCGCACGCCCCACCGCGCCTTCCTCGGCCTCTCCCTGCTGGTCGGCGCGCTCATGGTGACCGCCGGGCACCGCGGCGCCGTCGAGGGCTGGTTCGCCGAGCCGGTGGCCGACCTGCTCGACGGCGTCCTGGCGCCGCTGCGCAACGTGCACAAGTTCGACCCCGTCCTCCGGCTGCCGCTCGTGCTGGGCCTGGCCTTCGTCGTCGACCGCACGCTCGCCGCACTGCGCGAGCACCGCGACGCCCCCCGCGCCGACCGGGTCAACCGGCGGGTCCTGGTCCTGGCGGCGGTGGTGGCCGTGGTCGGCACCGCCGCCCCGGCGCTCCAGGGCCGCGTCGAGCCGGCCGGCGCCACGCTCGGCGTCCCGGACTACTGGCACGAGGTCGCGGACTACGTCGCCGAGGAGTCCGCCGGCGGGACCGCGCTGCTGGTCCCCGGCTCGCCGTTCGGCGAGTACCTGTGGGGCGACACCGCCGACGAGCCGATGCAGTGGCTCGCCGACTCCCGGTGGGCGGTGCGCAACGTCATCCCGCTCACGCCGCCGGCGACCATCCGCATGCTCGACGGCATCGAGCAGCGGCTCGCGGAGGGTGACGGGTCGGCCGGCCTGACCGCTGCGCTGCGGCGCGCGGGCGTCGAGCACCTCGTGGTCCGCAACGACCTGCAGCGCTCCGACGACGTCCCCGACCCGGTGCTGGTGCACCAGGCGATCGACGCCTCGCCCGGCATCGAGCGGGTGGCGGAGTTCGGTCCGGCCATCGGCGGCGACGCCCACCTGCGCGACGACGGCCAGCGGATCCTGGTCAACGGCGGCTGGCAGGCCGAGCGCCCCGCCGTCGAGGTGTACGCCGTGTCCCCGGCCGCCTCGCCCGCCGTCTCCGGTGGTGACCCGACCGTCCTGGCCGCCGGACCGGAGGACCTCCCGGACCTGCTCGACCTCGACGTCCTCGGTGGCGGTCCGACCGTGCTCGCCCCGGACGCGGAGGACCTGTCCACCGGCGACGGCCGCCCGGGGCGGGTCGTGCTCACCGACGGCCTGCGCGAGCGCGAGCGTTCCTTCGCCCGGATCCACGACGGCACGTCCGCGGTGACCACCCCCGGCGACGTCCCGCGCAGCGACCGGCCGGTGCGCGACTACCCCCTCGACGACATGGACCGCTGGACGACCACCGCGCGGCTCGAGGGGGCCCGCGCCGTCTCCGCCTCGTCCTCGCTCTCCGACGCCGACACCTCCGGCGGCAGCGACCGCGGAGCGCTGCCCTACGCCGCGCTCGACGGCGCCCCCGACACTGCCTGGGACTCCGGGTTCCGCGACGGCACCCCGTGGTGGCGGGTGGACCTCGAGGAGCCGCTCGACGTCGAGCAGCTCACCGTCACCGCCGCGGCCGGCCACGGCCGCCAGCGGCTGCGCGTGGTCACCGAGCACGGCGCCTCCGAGCCGGTCGAGCTCAGCGCCGGCGGCACGCGCCGGATGCTGCTCCCGGCCGGCGAGGACGGCAGCACCGAGGTCGACTGGCTGCGCGTCGAGGGTGCCGGGGGACCGTCCCAGGGCCAGCTGGCGATCGCCGAGGTCGACGTGCCGGGCCTGACCGTGCGCCGCGTGCTCGACCTGCCGTCGGTGCCCGCCGAGTGGGGCGCGCCGGACGCCGTCGTGCTCCGTGCCGGCCTCGACGGCCGCACCGGCTGCGTCCAGGTCGCCCTCCGCGACCGGTGCGCCGCCGGGCGCGACCGCACCTCGGAGGACGGGCCGGTCGTGCGGCGTTCCTTCGAGCTCCCCGCCGCGCGCGCGTACGACGCGTCGCTGACCGCCCGGCCCCGCGCGGGCGCCGCCCTCGACCGGCTCGTGCTGCGCGACCAGCCCGCCTCGGCCGCCGCGTCCTCCACGGCCCTGGCCGACCCGCGGGCCGGCGCGGTCGCGGCGATCGACGGCGACCCCGCCAGCACCTGGCTGGCCGCCCCGGACGACGAGCAGGTCGAGCTGACCCTCTCCTGGCTGGGCCGCCGCCCGGTGCGGGGCATCGACCTCGATGTCGACGCGGACGTGGCCGCCCGGCTGCCCGACAGCGTGCTCCTCTCGTTCACCCGGCAGGGCCGCGTGGTCGCGCTCCGCGAGCTCGAGCTCGGGCGCGCCGGGCGTGCCCGCTTCCCCGCCGTGCGCGCCGACGGGGTGACGATCCAGGTCCTCTCCGCGGAGCGGGCCTCGGACCTGTCCTTCGACGGATCGGGCTCCGACGTCCCGGTGGGCATCGGGGAGGTGGGCCTCGAGGGCGTGCCGTACCTGCCCCTCGGTCTCTCCGACACCGAGGTCCGCCAGCCGTGCGGCACCGGCCCGGAGCTGCGCATCGGCACGCGGCGGACGCGCACCGCCCTGCGCGCCTCGCCCCTGCAGCTGCTGCGCGGGGTGGAGGTCCCGGCCGTGCCCTGCGGCCCGGTCCGCGGACCGCTCCTGCTCTCGGCGGGCGCGGTCGACGTCGCGGCGGCCCGCGGCGACGCGTCCCAGGCGGCCTCGGTGGTGCTCACCGCCGTCGACGACCCCGGCCCCGCTCCGGCGCCCACGTCGGCGGTCGAGGACCTCTCCGGGCCGGTCGAGCGGGTGCTCGAGCCCGCACCCGGCGACACGCTCGTCGCGCTCCGGGAGAACGCCAACGCCGGCTGGACGGCCACCCAGGACGGCGCAGCCCTGGACCCGGTCGTCGTCGACGGCTGGCAGCAGGGCTTCCGGCTGGCCGGGGACGGCCCGGTCACCGTGCGGTTCGCTCCGGACACCACCTACCGCGCCGGCCTCCTCGGCGGCGCCCTGGCACTCCTCGGCCTGGTGGCGGTCGTCGGGCTGACCCGGCGCCGCTGGGCCGGCCCGGTGCCGGAGCCGCTGGCCGACCGCCGCGTGGCTCGTCCGGTCGCGGTCGTGCTGGGCCTGCTCGGCGCCGGGCTGGTCGCCGGGACCGGCGGCCTGGTCGTCGGTGCGCTGACGGTCGCGGCGGTGCTGGTGCTCGAGCGCCGGGCACCCGAGGTGTCCCCGTGGGCCCTCGCCACACCGCTGCTCGTCGCGGCCGCGGCGTACGCCCTGACGCCCTGGGGCAGCAGCTCGGGGTGGGCCGGCGAGGACGCCTGGGTGGGCTACCTGTCGGTGGTGACGCTGGTCGCCGCGGTGTCGACCGTCGGCTCGGGCCGCGTGCGCGGGACCAGGCGCTTCAGGCGCATCGCCGGGACCTCCAGCAGCCGGTAGCCGAGCTCGGCCGCGACCAGGCTGCCGGCCAGGACGAGCAGCCACAGGGGCAGTCCGGGCGCGGTGAAGATCCGCCAGCCCGTCACCCACATCACCAGGTGCAGCACCGGCAGGTGCAGGGCGAAGAGGCTGTACGACGTGAGCCCGAGCCGGCGCGCGACCGGGTGGCCGAAGGTGCGGCCGAAGCCGCTGCGCTCGTCGGCCACGACGCCGGGCAGCACGAGCAGGACCCCGATGGCGGTGTAGAGCAGGTTCTTGGTCAGGGACTCCGCCGTCGTGGGCGCCACCAGCAGCGTCGGCCCGGCCAGCGGGGTGGCGGAGACCAGGAGCAGCCCGCCGGCGAGCGCCCAGCAGGCGCCCGCCTGCCGTCCCGGCGCCAGCAGCCGGCATGCGGTCGCGCCGCCGCGCGTGGCCAGGACGTGCACGAGCGCGAGGCCGATCCCGGCGGCGAACCAGGTGAGGTAGCCCGGCAGCCACTGCCCGGTCGCGCCGTCGACCCGGTCGCCCACCCGGTCGCCCCCGTCCAGGTGCCACCAGACCGTCACGGCCGCCATGAGCACCAGCAGCGCCACGACCCGGGCGGGGGAGAGCCGGCCGGAGGCTCCGCGGCCGGTGGCGACCAGCATCAGCAGGGGGAGCAGCAGGTAGAAGCACACCTCGACCGCCAGGCTCCACATGTGCGTGAGGCCGGCCGGCGGGAGCGGGTCGACGAAGGTGTTGGCGAGGAACAGCGTGCTGACCCAGTCACCGACCCCCAGGCCGTCGTTCTCGCGCAGGAGCGCCAGCGCGAGCACGGCGGTCACGACGTAGACCGGGGCGATCCGCAGCAGCCGT
The DNA here is from genome assembly GCF_040684155.1 of Nocardioides sp. NPDC092400. Classification (NCBI taxonomy): domain Bacteria; kingdom Bacillati; phylum Actinomycetota; class Actinomycetes; order Propionibacteriales; family Nocardioidaceae; genus Nocardioides; species Nocardioides sp. NPDC092400. The sequence goes on from NZ_JBFBFJ010000001.1 coordinate 956,874, forward strand.
CGCCAGAGGTAGGAGCGGGTCGAGGGGCGGGGGAGGCCGGTGGCCGCGCGCGCGAGGTAGGGCCGGGAGAGCAGGAAGCCGGAAAGCACGAAGAAGACCGCCACCCCCGCGTCGAGCCGGGAGAGGAGGGTGCCCCAGAAGCCGTGCTGGCCGTAGTCGCCGGACCAGAACGCGACGTGCGTGGTGAGCACCGCGAGGGCGCCGACCGCCCGGAGGGCGTCCAGCGCGGGGAAGCGCGGCGCGACGTGGGTGTCCAGCTCGACGGGTGCCGCCGCGACGGTGGTCATTCGTCCTCCTCCGGCTCGAGGTCGCCGACCGCGAGCTCGTCCACGCACAGCGTGACACCCGGGTCGAGGCCGTCCAGCGTGATCTCCTCGAACTGGTCGTCGGCCTCGACGCGGACGTAGACCGTGCCCAGCCCGCGCACGAGGTCGGCGGTGGTGGAGCCGCCGCCGGCCCCGACCCGCAGACCGGTGTCGGCCGAGGCGAGGTAGTCGATCCGCACCCACCACGGGACACCGATCGCCGGTCCCTCGAGCACGACGTCGGTACCCGCCCCGCGGACCCGCCAGCCGCAGCCGGCGACCGGTCCGGGCTCCGCCTCGACGACCTCGTCCAGGTCGGCCGGGACGACCTCCCCGTCGGTCTGCACGAGGTGCAGCCGCTCGCTGGCGTCGGGGAAGCGGGCCGCCGGGGTCAGCATGGGCAGGAGCACGTCGAGCTGGTTGTACGGCGGGCCGAAGGCGCCGCTCACGTCGGACGCGAGCGAGTCGTTGGCCAGGTCGATGGAGCCGACGTCCGCCAGCTCCCGCACCGCCCCGCCGAGCATGGCCTTGCCGGGGTGCTGGTCGTGCCAGACCCGGGCGTAGGCCACCGAGCTCGCCACGCCGGAGCCGGCGACCAGCACGGTGGCGGCCGCCACCAGGCGCGGCCCGGGGACCCGTGCCAGCAGCGGCTCCGCCCGGGTCCGGCTCGGCTGCTCGGCGCCGACCAGCCCCATCGTCGCCAGCCCCAGGCACAGCACCGTCGCGCAGGCGGCGTCGGTCAGGTAGCGGTACTCGGTGCCGCTGACCGACCCGACGATCTGGGCGCGGGTGGTCAGCAGCAGGACGTAGTCGGTGCCGAGGTACAGCGCGAGCAGCGCCCAGGCGCGCAGCGTGCGCTCCCGGCGCAGCGCGATGCCGACCACGAGCAGCGCGATCGCGGTCCACGCCAGGTGGACCGCCCAGTCCGGCGGCGTCGCGCGGGCCACGGGGGCGATGTCGGTGCTCCAGTGCCAGGGCCCGCCGAGGACGCCGGTGGTGAAGGAGTCGCCGAGCATCCGGTCCGCGAGGCCGCCGGGGTCCTGGGGCCGCTCGCCCGAGGAGATCTGCGGCACCTCGACGACGTAGTAGACGAGGAAGGCGACACCGCCCGCGAGGCCGACGAGGACCGCCGGCCAGTAGGCGCGCACGACGGCGACCAGCCGACGCACGGGGCCGCCGGAGGCGAACCAGGCGAGGGCGATGAAGGCCAGCACCGGGAAGACCAGCAGCGTCTTGACGTAGCAGCACAGGCCGAGACCGAGGACCACGAGGGTCAGCGCCAGCCAGCGCAGGCGACGCGAGCGCAGGTAGTGCACCCAGGTGGCGACGGCGGCGAAGAACACCGCCTGCATCGGCACCTGGTTGAGCGCCGCCGCCCACCACATCATCGCCGGCATCGTCATCGAGGTGGTGAGGTAGAGCGCGAGCGGCACGAGGATCCCGGCGCGTCGGCCGAAGAGGGTGAGCAGCATCCACAGGCAGCAGGCGCTGGCGACCGCCTGCATCGCGATGCTGGTGGTCGCCAGCACCGGCCAGCTCAGCTGGTCGGTGGTCGAGGCGAGCCAGGCGAGGAAGCGGCCCCAGGGCATGAACTGCGCGGCGTACGGCTCGACGAGCTGGCCGGCGGAGAGGCCGCCCTCGGCGTGCGCCTCGTCGACCAGCTGGTAGTCGTCGCCGTAGAAGAACCCGCCGGAGAGCGCCCAGGTCCGGAACCCGACGTGCGCGAGGACCATCGCCACCGCGGCGCCGAGGACGGCCCGGCCGGTGTCGACGGGCGGTCGCCGGGTGGTCGTCGCTGGCCTGGTCAGCCGCCTCATCGCTCCACGCACGCGGCGCAGTCTGCCCGGCCGCACCCGGTTCGGAGGAAGTACGGACGGCATTTGGCCGAATTGGTGCACGAACGCTGTGACGCAGGTTACGTTCAGCGCCAGAAGACTTCCTGGGGAGGGAATGCGGTGCGAAAGATCATCGGACGGGTGCTCATCGCCGTCGGCGGCTTCCTGGTCGTGGCCGGAGTGCTGACGACCTTGTGGGCGCCGGGCGTGGTGAAGAAGACGCCGGTCGACGTCGACCAGACGACGCGGCTGGACGGGACGGCGACCAAGCTGGGCGAGACGTTCCCGGTGAACGTCACCAGCATCACCAAGGCCGACAGCGAGGCCTCCACCGACCGGACGACGGTCTGGGTCAACACCTCCTGCGTGGTGAGCAACGCCGACGGCGACGCTCCCGACTGCGTCGACGGCGAGGACCCGCGGCTGGTCTCGGCCACGGTCGGCACCTTCGCGACCGACCGCGTGACCGCGCTCGCCCGCGACCACGAGAACCTGCCGGAGGGCTCCACGCCGTACGAGGGGATCGTCAACAAGTTCCCCTTCGACACCGAGAAGAAGGACTACCCCTACTGGGATGGCACGCTCGGGCGCACCGTGGACATGGAGTACGTCGAGGCGACCGAGATGGACGGCCTGCCCGTCTACCACTTCTCCTCCGCCGTCGCCGACGAGGAGATCGAGATCGCCGATGGCACGCCGGGTACCTACAGCCAGGCCGTCGACATCTACGTCGAGCCCAAGACCGGAGCGGTGGTCAACCAGGAGCAGTCCCAGCAGCGCTACCTGGCCGACGGCACCCAGGTCCTCGACCTGAACGTCGCCTTCACCGACGACCAGCTCGCCACCAGCGTCAGCGAGGCCAAGGACAACGCCGCGAACCTCGACCTGATCACCAGCACCATCCCGCGCATCGGCTTCATCGGCGGCGCCGTCGCCCTGCTGCTCGGCGCGCTGCTGCTGCTCGTCGGTCGCCCGCGCCGGGCGACCAAGGCGCACGTCGCGCCGCAGCCCGCCTGAGGCCAGCGCCTCGAGGCGGTCGCACCGCCCGCAGCACCAGCCCCTCGCTCACCCCCGGGTCGCGCCGAACACGGCGGTCCCGGGGGTGAGTCGTCCCCGGACCTGCGACCAGCCGCCCCAGACCCGGTCGTGGCCCTCGGGCCACTCCGGCTCGAGCAGGTCGGTGATGACGAACCCCGCGCCGGACAGCACCGCGACCCAGTCGCCGAGCGTGCGGTGGTGCTCGACGTAGGAGACCTCCCCGGAGGCGTCGTCGACCTCGACGTACGGCGTGCGGTCCCAGTAGGACTGGCTCGCCACCAGGCCGGCCTCGCTCGGGTCGTCGGCGAACATCCACCGCGTCGGGTGGGTGATGGAGAAGGCGTACCTGCCTCCGGGCCGCAGCACCCGGGCCGTCTCGGCCACCGCCACCTCGAGGTCGCTGACGAACTGCAGCGCACCGAAGGAGGAGAAGACGACGTCGAACGACGCGTCGCGGAACGGCAGCGCCGTGGCGGTGGCGCGGACGGAGGGCACGACGACGCCGGTCTCCTCATCGATCCGGCGCGAGTGCTGCAGCTGCCGCAGGGAGAGGTCCAGGCCGACAGCCCGACCACCCCGGGCCCGGACCCAGCGCGAGCACTGACCGGCGCCGGAGCCCACCTCGAGCACGTCGCGGTCCGCGACGTCGCCGAGGACGCCGGCCTCGGCCTCGGTGAAGCCCTCCGGTCCCCACACGAACCCGACGTCGCCGAGGAACTCCCCGTGGGTGGCCTGGTACTCGTCGGCGTAGCGGTCCCAGTCGGGGCCGTTGGCACGCCTGGACTCGGTCTCGTCGACCGCGCGGCGCTCCACGCGCACGGGCGGCATCGGCGGGTGGTGGCGGGAGTCGGGAGCGTCCGGCGACCCGCTCACGACGGCCCTGCGCCGAGCGCGCGGCGCCGGTTCAGCGGGAACCGGCCGGCCAGCTCGCCGAGGGGGCCGACGGCCCGCCCGAGGGAGTCGGCGGAGTCGGCCAGGGAGGGGATCAGCGAGGCCAGCTCCTGCAGCCGCGGCTGGATCGACTCCAGGGTCTCCCCGAGCGCCACGAGCTGGTCGAGCGTGCCGCCGTCGGCGACGAGCTTCTCCACGAACCCGTCCTCGGTGAGCACCCGGTCGGCCAGCCCGCCGGGGGCGAGGACCCGGTCGAGGACCCCGCCCTCGGAGGTGAGGCGGTCCAGGGCGCCGCCGGCGGCGACCAGCCGGTCGAGCACGCCGTCCTGCGCCGCGAGCTGGTCGAGCACGCCGCCGTCGGCGAGCAGCCGCTCCAGGGCGCCGCCGTCGGCGAGCAGGCGGACCGCCGGCCCGTCCTCGGCGAGCAGCCGGTCCAGGACGCCGTCGGCCTGCAGCACCCGGCCCAGCGGGCGGTCCGGCGCCAGCAGGTCGGCCAGCGCGCCGGCCAGGCGCAGCGGCCCGTCCTCGTCGGCGACCAGGCGGGTGAGCTGCTCGGCGTACCCGTGCTCGCCGATGACCCGCATCAGCAGGTCGGCGTACCCGCCCGGGCGACGGACCGGGCCGTCGGCCGAGGCGAGACGACCGAGCTGGAGGGTGGTCTGCGTGGCTGCGGCGGCCAGCCGGACCGGGAGGGTCGCGGCGCCGACGAGGGTGGGCAGGAGGGGCATGCACCGACCGTAGCGCCGCGCGGCGGGCACCCGGAACGGCGAAGCGGGCGCGGACCCCGTGGTCCGCGCCCGCCCCCGCCCCGCCATGGTGCGGTCGGTGCCCGTCAGCCGCTCGTGCGACCGGTCTGCCGGGGGTTGCTCGGCCAGGAGCCCTGGTCGAGCGGGTCGCTGCCCGCGCGGACCTCCTTGCCGTCGTTCTGGCCGCCGTCGTCGGTGTCGCGGTCGCACGGGTTCGTCCGGTACCGCTTCACCTCCGCGCCGTCCTTGAGGCCGTCGCGGTCGCTGTCGGCCCGCTTCGGGTTGGTCGGGCACCGGTCGTAGCGACGGTTGGCCGACCCGGTGACCTCCTGCTTGTCGGTCAGCCCGTCCCGGTCGGTGTCCTTCCGGCGCGGGTCGGTCCGGTGCTTCTTGACCTCCGCGCCGTCCTTGAGGCCGTCACGGTCGGTGTCCTTCCGGCGCGGGTCGGTCCGGGTCTGCTTGACCTCGCGGCCGTCGTTCAGCCCGTCGTCGTCGGTGTCCTTGTCCCGCGGGTCGGTCCGGGTCTGCTCGACCTCCCGGCCGTCGGTCAGGCCGTCACCGTCGGTGTCGGGGTCCGTGGGGTCGGTCCCCGCCGCGGCCTCCTCGACGGCGGTCAGGCCGTCGCCGTCCACGTCGGTGCCGCCGGCGCCGTCGGTGGGGGACCCGGCGAGGTCGTCGCGCGGGTCGCGCGGGTCGGTGCCGTTGCGCACCTCGACCCCGTCGATGACGCCGCCGTCGTCGGTGTCGGCGTCGTTCGGGTCGGTCGCGCGGCCGCCCGAGGCGTTCGCGGACCCGGTGACCTCCTGGCCGTCGCCGAGGCCGTCGTTGTCGGTGTCGGCGTCGGCGGGGTCGGTGGCCTTCCCGCCGAACCCGCCGTTGGCCGACCCGCTGGTCTCCTGGGTGTCGGAGAGGCCGTCGCCGTCCCGGTCGGTCTGCCCCGCGGGCGGAGCGGTCCGGAAGTCGTCGGCCGGAACGTCGCGCGGGTCGGTGCCGTTGGCGACCTCGCGGCCGTCGCTGGCACCGCCGTTGTCGGTGTCGACGTCCCGCGGGTCGGTGCGGTGGGTGGTGACCTCGGCGCCGTCGGTGAGGCCGTCGTCGTCGGTGTCGGCGTCGTTCGGGTTCGTGCCGAGCTGGACCTCGCGCCCGTCCCCGAGGCCGTCGCCGTCGCTGTCGGCCACGGCCGGGTTGGTGGGGCGACCGCCGTAGAGGCCGTTGGCCGAGCCGGAGGTCTCCTGGACGTCGGTCAGCCCGTCGCCGTCGGCGTCGGCGGCCGGGCGGTCGTCGGCCCGGTTGTTCGGGTCGGTGCCGCGTCCCACCTCGGTGCCGTCGTCGACGCCGCCGTCGTCGCTGTCCGCGTCGGTCGGGCTCGTCCGCGTGTCCTTGACCTCTCGTCCGTCGCCCAGGCCGTCCCGGTCGGTGTCCCCGACCAGCGGGTCGCTGCGGTGGGTGACCACCTCGGCGCCGTCGGAGAGCCCGTCGCCGTCGGTGTCCGCCCGGTTCGGGTCGGTGCCGACCTGCACCTCCCGACCGTCGCCGAGGCCGTCGCCGTCGGTGTCGGCCTTCCGCGGGTCGGTCGCACCGGTCGGGTTGCCGGGGGAGGAGAAGGGGTTCTCGCTGCCGCTGGTCTCCTGGGCGTCGGTGAGCCCGTCGGAGTCGGAGTCGGCCGATCCGGTCTCGGTGCCGCAGGCCAGGCCCCCGGCGGGCGCCGTGGCCTCGACGTGCATCGGGAAGAGGTCGACGGCGGCCACGACGACGCCGTCGCCGAGCACCGGCAGCAGCTCCAGCTCGACGTGCAGCAGGCTGGCGTCGCCGACCGCGCGGGTGCCGTCGGCGGCGATCGTCTCCGTCTGGCCGCCGAGGGAGAGCTCGAGGCGCAGCAGCGGGTTGCCCGGGACGGCGAAGTCCTGGGGGACGCCCGGCGCGAGCGGCTCGGCCGCCCGGCCCGCAGCGGCGACGGTGACGACGGGGCGCTCGTAGTCGACCGTCGACGCGCCGGCGTCGCCGGTGACGGTGGCGGTCAGGCGCGGGGCGGAGGCGACCCGGACGACCAGGTTTCCGCCGAGGAGGCGCAGGTCGGCGGCCGAGCCGACGGCCTCCGCGACGACGTCGCGCCCGCCGTTCGCCTCGCCGTTGGCCACGAAACGGGTGGACTGCGAGGCGCTGACGGTGCCGGGGACCTCGACGAGTGCTCCGACGCCGGGCACGTCGAGGACCGTGGCGTCGGCGGTGCTGACCGAGGACCTCGAGACGTCGGGGACGCTCGGGAGGCACTGGCCGCCGGTGCCGATCCGCGCCCGGGCGGAGGCCTGGGAGACCCCGAGGGAGAGGACGCCGGGCAACGAGCTGGTCGGCACGATCGACGCGGTGTCCGCCGCCCCGGCGTCCGGCGGGGCGGACTGCTCGGCCTCGGCGAGGATGCCGGGCAGTGCCTGGCCCAGCAGGGCGGTGTCGAGGTTGGCGGCCCGGGCGGTGACCCGGGGGCTGCCGGCACCGACCGTGCCGCGGACCGGCCCCAGGCCGACCTCGGCGGCGGTGACCACCCCGCCGAGGTCCAGGGCGTCGACGTGCAGGACCTCGCCGGTCACCGAGGAGGTGACGGTCGTGGGCACGGGCTCGGGGGCGGCTGCCGCGCCCGGTGCCGGGAGGGCGGTCAGGGAGAGGGCGGTGAGGGAGAGGGCGGTCAGGGAGAGGGCGGCCGGGGACGGCCGGCCGGTGCGGACCGGTCGTGGCAGGGGTCGCTCGGGGGGCATGGGAGGCATGGGGGTCTCCTGTGGCGGGGGTCGGGGGGACGGCGCCCGCACGCCGGGGGACCGCGCCGGAGCGGCACGGCACGACGGGGGCGCCGAGCGAGGGGGCGGACCGGCGCCTGGGGGAGAGGACCACGTCAGGGGCGGGGTGGCACGTCGCTGCTGGTGTCGTACCCGGCGCGGACCCCGCTATGCGCCGGTCCTGCGAGGACCCCGACCGGTGCCGGCGGCGGTGGGTACCTGCGAGGGTCGCCGTAGGAGTTGGCTCCGCCTCGCGCCGCGGCGTAGGCTGGCCACGCGCCAGAGGTCTGCCTGCGTCCCGGACGGAGCGGACCCTCGCTCGCTATCAGCCCACCCGCTGCTCCGCAGCGTGCCGGGCACGACACCACCGGTAGTGAAAACGACCTCCCGCGCGCGCCCGCACGACATCTGCCCACCCAAGGATCTGTCTCTACATGACGAGCACCATCTCCACTCTTCCGGACTACGACGCGCCTCAGGTCGCGGTCAACGACATCGGGTCCGAAGAGGACTTCCTCGCCGCGATCGACGCGACCATCAAGTACTTCAACGACGGTGACATCGTCGACGGCACCATCGTCAAGGTGGACCGCGACGAGGTCCTGCTCGACATCGGCTACAAGACCGAGGGCGTCATCCCCTCGCGCGAGCTGTCGATCAAGCACGACGTCGACCCCTCCGAGGTCGTCGAGGTCGGCGACAAGGTCGAGGCCCTCGTCCTCCAGAAGGAGGACAAGGAAGGCCGCCTGATCCTGTCCAAGAAGCGCGCCCAGTACGAGCGCGCCTGGGGCACCATCGAGCAGGTCAAGGAGGAGGACGGCGTCGTCGAGGGCACCGTCATCGAGGTCGTCAAGGGCGGCCTGATCCTGGACATCGGCCTGCGCGGCTTCCTGCCCGCCTCGCTGGTGGAGATGCGTCGCGTCCGCGACCTGCAGCCCTACGTGGGCCAGACCCTCGAGGCCAAGATCATCGAGCTCGACAAGAACCGCAACAACGTGGTCCTGTCGCGCCGTGCCTGGCTCGAGCAGACCCAGTCCGAGGTCCGCCACGGCTTCCTGACCCAGCTGCAGAAGGGCCAGATCCGCAAGGGCGTCGTCTCCTCGATCGTCAACTTCGGTGCGTTCGTGGACCTCGGCGGCGTCGACGGCCTCGTCCACGTCTCCGAGCTGTCCTGGAAGCACATCGACCACCCGTCCGAGGTCGTCGCCGTGGGCGACGAGGTCACCGTCGAGGTCCTCGACGTGGACATGGACCGCGAGCGTGTCTCCCTGTCGCTGAAGGCGACGCAGGAGGACCCGTGGCAGCACTTCGCCCGCACCCACCAGATCGGCCAGATCGTGCCGGGCAAGGTCACCAAGCTGGTGCCCTTCGGCTCGTTCGTCCGCGTCGAGGAGGGCATCGAGGGCCTGGTGCACATCTCCGAGCTGGCCGAGCGCCACGTGGAGATCCCCGAGCAGGTCGTCCAGGTCAACGACGACGTCATGGTCAAGATCATCGACATCGACCTCGAGCGTCGCCGGATCTCGCTGTCGCTCAAGCAGGCCAACGAGACCGCCACGGCCGCCGACGTCGAGGAGTTCGACCCGACGCTGTACGGCATGACCGCGACGTACGACGAGCAGGGCAACTACGTCTACCCCGAGGGCTTCGACCCCGAGACCGGCGAGTGGCTCGAGGGCTTCGACGAGCAGCGCGCGACCTGGGAGGAGCAGTACGCCAAGGCGCACGCCCGCTGGGAGGCCCACGTCAAGCAGCAGCAGGAGGCCGCCAAGGCCGAGGTCGAGGCCGGCGAGGCCACGTCGTACTCCAGCGGTGGCACCGACGACACCGCCTCCACCGAGGGCGGCTCGCTCGCCTCGGACGAGGCGCTGCAGGCGCTCCGCGAGAAGCTGACCGGCGGTCAGTGACCCGCTGACCAGCAGGTAGCAGCACCAGACGCACGAAGGCCCGGCCACCTCACGGTGGCCGGGCCTTCGGCATGTCCGGACGGCTGGGTGGCGGGCCGGTCACCAGACGCCGGGGGCGCGGAACCGCGGGTCCTCGACGTGGGAGGCGGGCGGCCGGGACGGCCCGCGGCCGTCGTGTCGGGTGCGGAGGACGGTCGCGACGGCCAGGGCGGTGGCGACCAGCAGGAGCAGCATCAGGAAGGTCATGGCAGGAATCCTGCTCCTGCCGAGATCCCGCCACGAGTGGCAGAGACGCCAGGGTGCATTGATTTCCTGCCATGTCCGGGTGCATGCTGTGCCGGTGGAGAGCACGCACGCGGGCAACGCCATGAGGAACGTCGTGGTCCTGGTCCAGGACGGCGCCGAGCCGTTCGGCCTCGGGTCGATGTGCGAGGTGTGGGCCGAGCCGTACCACCCCGAGGACGACAACCCGGTCTTCGACTTCAAGGTCGCCACGACCCGGCCCGGGCGGGTGCGCGGCGCCTCCGGCTTCGACCTGCACGTCGAGCACGGGCTCGACGTGGTCGCGGGGGCCGACCTCGTCTGCGTCTGCCCCAAGCGGGACTACCTGGAGCCCTCGCCGGAGGTCGCGGCGGCCGTGCGCGCGGCGCACGACCGGGGAGCGACGGTCTTCGCGCACTGCACCGGCGCCTTCGTGCTCGGCGAGGCGGGGCTCCTCGACGGCCGGCGCTGCACGACCCACTGGCGCCACGCGGACCGGCTCGCCGAGCGGTTCCCGCGGGCGCAGGTCGACGGCGACGTGCTCTACGTCCACGACGGCTCGGTGATCACTGGGGCCGGGTCGGCCGCCGGGCTGGACGCGGCCCTGCACCTGCTGCGCGAGACGTTCGGCGCCGCGACGGCCGCCAGCGCGGCCCGCCGGATGGTCGTCCCGCCGCACCGCGACGGGGGACAGGCCCAGTTCATCGCGCGGGCGGTGCCCGACTGCGACGCCGAGACGCTGGGTCCCCTGCTCACCTGGATCGTCGCCAACCTCGGGTCCGACCTCGACGTCGAGACGCTCGCGCGGCGCGCCCTGATGTCGCCACGGACCTTCGCCCGGAGGTTCCGGGCCGAGACGGGGGCCACCCCGCACGCCTGGGTGACCCGTCAGCGGGTGCTGCGCGCCGAGCAGCTGCTCGAGGAGACCGACCGCCCCGTCGAGTGGATCGCGGGCGAGGTGGGCTTCGGCAACGCCGCCACGCTGCGGCACCACTTCACCCGGGTGCGCGGGGTCAGCCCCCAGCGGTACCGGCGGCAGTTCGCGGTCCCGGCCCCGGCATGATGGCCGCGTGACGGACGACCCGGGGACCTTCCTGCTCGGTGTCGGGGCGCAGAAGGGCGGCACCAGCTGGCTGCACGACTACCTCCAGGCGTCACCACAGTTCGATCCCGGGTTCCGCAAGGAGTACCACGTCTTCGACGGGCTCGACCTGCCCCACTCCTCCTACGTCCGGGAGCGGGTGCTGCGGCAGGCTGAGCGGGCCCGGCTCGCCCGGGAGGCCGGCGAGCCGTACGACGAGGGACGCCTGCTGCGGGCGTCGTTCTACACCGACCCCGGCGCCTACCCCGACTACTTCGCCGGCCTGCTCCGGGCGCCGGGGACCCGGCTGACGGCCGACGTCACCCCGTCGTACGCGCTGCTGGGGGAGGAGCGGCTGGCCTCGGTGCGCCGGTCCTTCGAGGAGCGCGGGGTGCGCTGCGTCGCGGTGTTCCTGATGCGGGACCCGGTCGACCGGGTGTGGTCCTCGGTGCGGATGTCCTACGACCGCGGCCGGGGCACGGAGGGGCGCACGGCGGAGGAGCGCACGCTCGAGGTGCACCGCCAGGACTACCACCGGCTCCGCTCGCGCTACGACCTGACCCTGGACCGGCTCGATGCCGCTTTCGCGCCGGGCCTGGTGCACCTCGAGCTCTACGAGCGCCTGTTCCGGCCCGAGGCCGTCGAGGAGCTGTGCGGCTTCCTCTGCATCGACGCCCACCCCGCGCAGGTCGGGAAGCGGGTCAACGCCACCCCGACCGACGCGGTGCTGCCGGAGGCGACGGTGCGGGAGGTGGCGGCGACGTACGCCCCGGTGTACGACGCCGTGGCCCGGCGGTTCCCCGACGTCGACCTCGAGCGGCTCTGGCCGAGCGCACGCTTCCGCTGAGGCGACCGCCCGGACGGGACCACCCGCGCTGCTCGAGCGGTAGTTATGACCCCTGTCACACCGGGTACTGCCCCGACGAGCGACGACTCGGGACGGGGACGCTGGAGTCCCAGGGCAGGCCAACCTGGACGGTCGTCGCTGGGAGGGTTGCGGTGAGCGATCGTCGACAGATGGACATGGACGGCCTGCGCGAGCACTGGGCGTGGCGGCCCGAGTGGGTCCGGGAGCGCCCCTGCCTCTACTGGTACCTCGCGGTGGGACCGGCCGGCCTGGCCGAGGCCTGCGAGCCCGTGCTGGCCGAGCTGCGCCGCACGCCGTGGCTCGACGTCGTCCCACCGGCCTGGTGGCACGTCACCGTGTGCGACGTCGGCTTCGAGGACGAGCTGGACCCCTCCATGGTCGACCGGGTGGGCGCGTCGGTCGCCGAGGCCGTGGCCGCGGCCGCGGGTGGGACCCCTCCGGGCGCCCTGCACCTCGACTGCGGGCCCTACGAGCGGTTCGCCAGCGCGGTCGCGCTGCGCGTGGGGCCGTCCGCGGCCGTCGGCGCGCTCCAGCAGACCGTGCGGGACGCCACCGAGCTGGTCCTCGGACCGGGCCGGCCACTCGTGCACCGCCACCGCTTCCGGCCGCACCTCAGCCTGGGCTACGCCAACCGGGCGGTCACCGGTGCCGAGCTCGACTCGCTCGCCCGTCGGCTGCCGGAGGTCGCCGGGCAGGCGCAGGTTGACCGGCTCAGCCTGGTCGCCGTCACCAGGCGCGACCGGCACTACCAGTGGTCCGTGCGCCGCGAGGTCCCGCTGCACCGGGTGCCGGTCCCCTCGGGGGCGGTGGGTTGAGTGCGCCCCGACGTGCAGGCGTGGTTCGCCCACCGCACGAGCACGAGCGCCGACCACGACCGGCACCGGCTGGCCGACCGCAAGGGCGCGACCACCGTGAGCATCGTCCTCCCGGCGCGGAACGAGGCGGCGACCGTCGGTGCGATCGTCGAGCGGCTCCTCGAGGAGCTCGTGGAGCGGGTCCACCTCGTCGACGAGGTGCTCGTCGTCGACTCGGGGTCCGACGACGCCACGAGCGAGGTCGCGCGCGCCGCCGGGGCGACCGTGGTGCGCCAGGACCAGGTCCTCCCCGAGCTCGGCGACCGGCCGGGCAAGGGCGAGGCGCTGTGGAAGTCGCTCCACGTCACGACCGGCGACGTGGTGGCCTTCGTCGACGCCGACCTGTGCGAGTTCGACGCCCAGTTCGCGGTCGGGCTGCTCGGGCCGCTGCTCGACGACCCGCGCGTGGAGTTCGTCAAGGGCTTCTACGACCGGCCGCTGCACACCGGCGGCGAGGTGCTGCCCGCCGGCGGCGGCCGGGTCACCGAGATCCTCGCCCGGCCGCTGCTGGACATGCACCTCCCCGAGCTGGCCGGCATCGTGCAGCCGCTGGCGGGGGAGTACGCCGGCCGCCGGACCCTGCTCGAGCGGCTGCCGTTCGTCTCCGGCTACGGGGTCGAGATCGCGATGCTCGTCGACGTCCTGCACGAGGTCGGGATCGACGCGATCGCCCAGGTCGACCTCGGCCTCCGGCGGCACCGCAACTCCGGCGACGCCGCGCTGGGCCGGATGGCCTGCCAGGTCTACCTCGCGCTGCTGTCCCGCCTCGAGCGGTACGGGCACGTCGTCGTCCACGACCCGCCGACCCCGCTGATCACCCAGTTCGCGCGGGTGGAGGACGAGTTCGTCCCCACGACCTCGTGCGTGGCGGTGAGCGAGCGCCCGCCGATGGCCCGGCTCGCCGTGTCGTCCGACCCCGGCCGCGCGACGGGCCGGCCGTGACCACCGTCCTCGTCAACGCGGGCCCGTGGCTGCCGGTGCCCCCGGGAGGCTACGGCGGCATCGAGAACGTCGTCGCCACCCTGGTGCCCGAGCTCCGCCGGCTCGGGGTGCGCGTGGTGCTGGCGACCGTGGGGACCAGCGAGCTGGAGGTCGACGAGCTCCTGTGCCCGCTGGCGGGCCCCCGGTTCGAGTCGGTCGCCGCGCCGTACAACCAGGTCTCGGGGATCGCGCACGCCCACATGCACGAGGTGGCCGCGGAGCTCCGCCGGCGCACGGACGTCGACGTCGTCCACGACCACCTCGAGGTCGTGGGTCCGGCGGTGCTGGCAGCGATGGGGCGCAGCGCGCCACCGGCCCTGCAGACCCTCCACTGGGACCTGCGCAAGCACGCGGACTTCTACGAGCGCTTTGACGGCGGCGGCCGCGTGCGGTTCGCCGCGGTCTCCCGCTCGCAGCTCGAGCGCGCGCCGGAGAACCTCCGGGCGCAGGCGATGGGCGTGGTCCCGCTGGCGGTCCCGACGCCGGCGGGAGCGGCGGGCGGCAACGGGGGAGCGCTCGGGGAGCACGCGCTGGTGCTCGCCCGGATCACTGCCGACAAGGGGCAGGACGTGGCGGTGCGGGTGGCCCGCGCCGCGGGCGTGCCGCTCGTGCTGGCCGGGCCGGTCGCCGGGATCGGGGACCCCGGCGAGCTGCGCGAGCGCCTCGCCGCGGGCGAGGAGCGGCTCCTCGCCCACCCCGACGTCCGCTACTGGTGCGAGGAGGTCGCTCCCCACGTCGACGGCGAGCAGGTGCGCTGGGTGGGCTGCGTCGGCGGGGAGGAGAAGGAGCGGCTGCTCCGCTCCGCCCGCGCGCTGCTCACCCCGATCCGCTGGGCCGAGCCGGGGGCCACGGCCGTCGTCGAGGCCCTCGGCCGGGGCGTCCCGGTCGTGGGGACGCCGCTGGGCGTGCTGCCGACGCTCGTCGAGCACGGCGTCACCGGCTTCCTCGCCGACACCGAGGCCGGCCTCGCCGCCTGCCTGCGCGACGTGGGCCGGATCCGCGCCGAGGACTGCCGCGCCGCGGCGGCCCGCTGGACGCCGGAGGCCATGGCCCGGAGCTACCTGGACCTGTACGACGCGCTCCTGGAGGCCGCCGGATGAGGATCGTCGTGGTCGGGGCGGGGTCGGTGGCACGCCGGCACGTCGAGGTGCTCACCGGGCTGGGCGCCCGTGTCGTCGGGGTGGTCGACCCCGACGAGGCCGCCGCCGGGCGGCTGGCCGCGGCCTGCGGGGCCACCGCGACGACCGACGTGGGGCAGGCGCTCGACGACGGACGTCCCGACGCGGCGTACGTCTGCGTGCCGCCGTTCGCCCACGGCCCCGCGGAGCGAGCGGTGCTGGCCCGCGGCCTCCCGCTGTTCGTCGAGAAGCCGGTGGGCCTGGACCCGGCGGTCGCCGAGGAGGTGGCGGGGCTGGTCGAGCGCGCGGGGGTGGTGTCCGGCACCGGGTACCACTGGCGCTGCCTGGACACCCTCGACCCGCTCCGCGAGCGCGCCGCCGCCGCGCCGCCGCTGCTCGCGGTCGGCTCCTGGCTCGACAAGCGGCCGCCGGTCGCCTGGTGGGGATCGGCCCGGTTGTCGGGCGGGCAGGTGGTCGAGCAGCTCACCCACGTGCTCGACCTCGCCCGCTCGCTGCTCGGCGAGGCGGCCGAGGTGCACGCCGTGGGCGTGCGTCGGGCGCCGACGGCTCCGGACCGGCAGCCGGACCCGGTCGACGACCCGGTCGACGACGCGACCGCCGCCCTGGTGCGGTTCGCCTCGGGCGCCGTGGCGTCCTTCACGGCGACGTCGCTGCTCGCCGCCAAGCGGCAGGCCTCCCTGCAGCTGTGCGGCCCCGGCTGGTGGGCGGAGGTCGACGACACGCGCGTGTGCTGGGACGAGGGGAACGGGCGGCGGCCCGAGGCGTGGTCGGAGGACCCCCGGGTGGCGGTCGACCGGGAGTTCCTCGAGGCGGTCCGCGGCGAGCGGGCGGCCACGCGCGCGCCGTACGCCGAGGCGGTGCGCAGCCACCGGCTCGCCTGGGCCGTCAGCGAGTCGGCGCGCACCGGCGGGCCCGTCCGCCTGGACGCCCCGTCCGCCGGAGCGGGGGGAACGGCGTCGTGAGACGGCACAACCTCGTCGTCGAGGCACCGGGGCGCGTCGTGCTCGTCGAGGAGGACCTGCCCGAGGTGCCGGAGGGCGGGCTGCTCCTGGAGACGGTGGCGACCGGGTTGTCGGCCGGCACCGAGCTCACCTTCGTCAAGGGCGACCACCCGGGGCTGCACCGCGACCACGACGTGGAGCTCGGGCTGTTCCGCGAGCGTCCTGGCGGCGCCCCGGCGTACCCCGTGCGCCGCCTGGGCTACATGGAGGTCGGCCGGGTGGCCCGCTCGCGGACCGCCGCGTTCGGCGAGGGCGACCTCGTCGCGGCGGCGTACGGCCACGCCACCGCGCACGTCGCCGACCCGCTCCGCGAGCACGTCGTGCCCCTCCCGGACGACCTCGACCCGCTGCTCGGGGTGTACGTCGCGCACGTCGGGCCGATCTGCGCGAACGGTCTGCTGCACGCCGCGGCGGACGCCGTCGGACCCTCCACGGCCCGGCTGGGCGACGGCGTGGCCGGCCGCCGGGTGCTCGTCGTCGGCGCCGGCCTGATCGGCCTGCTCACCGCGGTGATGGCCGCCGACCTGGGCGCGGAGGAGGTGGCGGTCGCCGACGCCGACCCGCGCCGGCTCGACGTCGCCGCGGCGCTGGGCCTCACCCCGGTCCCGCTGGACGGCGACCCGGCGGTCTGGGCCAAGACCCGGTGGCGCCACGGGCCGGCCGACCACGGCGCGGACCTCGTGCTGCAGTGCCGCGGACGGACCGCCGCGCTCGCCACCGCCCTGCGCGCCGCCCGGCCGCAGGGGACGGTCGTCGACCTGGCGTTCTACACCGAGCCGACCGCGGACGTCCGGCTCGGCGAGGAGTTCCACCACAACGGGCTGCGGCTGGTGTGCGCGCAGATCGGGCGGGTGCCCCGGGGCACCGGCGGCGCCTGGGACCGCCTCCGGCTCTCGGCCTGCACCGTCGGGTTCCTTCGCCGGTGCGGCGGCCCGCTGCGCGAGCACCTCCTCACCGACGTCCTCCCGCTGTCCGACGCGCCGGAGCTCCTGGCCGACCTGGCCGCGCGTCGCCGGCACGCCCTCTCGGCCGTCTTCACCACCGGCCGCGGCTGAGCGGCGGCCTCCGGGAGGCGCCCGGGCGAGTTCGGGCGGGGCCGTCCCGGTGACGTACGTTGGCGCCCATGCGCGTGGGACTCACCGGCGGCATCGCCTCGGGCAAGAGCACGGTGTCGGCGATCCTCGCCGAGCTGGGTGCGATCGTGATCGACGGCGACCTGCTCGCCCGCAAGGTGGTCGAGCCCGGGACACCGGGGCTGGAGCGGGTGGTCGAGGCGTTCGGCCCGGAGGTGCTGACCGCCGAGGGCGCGCTGGACCGGCCGGCGCTGGGCGCGGTCGTCTTCGCCGACGAGGCCCGCCGCAAGGAGCTCGAGGCGATCGTGCACCCGCTGGTCTTCGAGCGGATCGTCGAGCTCGAGCGGGCCGCCGGTCCCGAGGACCTGGTGGTCCACGACATCCCGCTGCTGGCGGAGTCGGGCCGCGCCCCGACGTTCGACGCCGTCGTGGTCGTCGACGTCCCGGTCGAGACCCAGGTCGAGCGGATGCTCGGCCAGCGCGGCATGACCCGCGAGGACGCCGAGGCCCGGGTGCGCGCCCAGGCGACCCGGGAGGAGCGCCTCGCGATCGCCACCCACGTCATCGAGAACACCGGCAGCCTCGAGGACCTGCGCCGCCGGGTGCTCGAGGTCCACGCGGCGCTGACCGGGGAGGCCTCGTGAGGCGCGCCCTGCCCGCCCTCGCGGTCTCCGCCGTGCTGGCCCTCGGCGCGTGCTCCGGTGCCGACGGCGGGTCGGGCAGCGGATCGGGAGGCGACCAGGCCGGGCCGGCAGCCACGCCGGGCACCGCCGGCACGACCTCGACCGCGGCCGACCCCGACGAGCCGACCGGCTGGGGGCCGACCGCCGGAGAGCTCGAGGAGGCCCGCGGGATCGTCTCCGGCTGGGAAGCCGCACAGCTGGCGGGCCAGGTGATCGTCGGGCGGTTCAACGGCTCCGACCCCACCGAGGCGGCAGCCCTGGTGCGCGACCTGCACCTCTCCGGCCTCTGCGTCACGGCCGGCAACGTCGTGGACGCCGAGCAGGTCCGCGCGCTCAACGCCGCCGTCAGCGAGGCCGTCGCCGCCGACGGCCGCGGGATCCCCGCGGTGCTCGGTGTCGACCAGGAGGGCGGCGTGGTCAGCCACCTGCGGGGCATCGCGACCGAGTTCCCCTCCTTCGCCCACGCCGGTGCGGCGGTCGAGCAGGGCCGCCCCGGTCGCGAGGTGGTACGCCGCGCGGCCGAGGCGACGGGGCTGGAGCTGCGCGACCTCGGCTTCACCTGGGTCTTCGCCCCCGTGGCCGACGTGACCGTCGGCGCGGCCGACCCGACCATCGGCACGCGCTCGCCCTCCACCGACCCCGACCTGGCCGCAGCGGCCGTCCGTGCCGCGGTCACCGGCTACAACGAGGCCGGTGTCGTCTCGACGACGAAGCACTTCCCGGGCCACGGCTCGGTGACCTCCGACAGCCACGAGTCGCTGCCCGTGCTCGGGCGGACCGCGGAGGAGCTGGCGGCGACCGACCTGCCGCCGTTCGAGGCGGCGGTCCGGGCCCAGGCGCCGGCCGTCATGGTGGGCCACCTCGACGTCGAGGCGCTCGACCCCGGCGTGCCGTCGAGCCTGTCGGAGGAGGTCTACGACTTCCTGCGCGAGGACGTCGGCTTCGAGGGCGTCACCATCACCGACTCGCTGGGCATGGGGGCCGTCGTCGGCCGCGAGAAGCCGGCGGTGACCGCGCTCAACGCCGGGGCCGACCTGCTGCTGATGCCTCCCGACACGCGGCACACCCACGCGGTGGTCACCGAGGCCATCGAGTCCGGCGAGGTCACCCGCGAGCGTGCCGAGGAGGCGGCGGCGACCGTGGTCGCCCTCCAGCTGTGGCAGCAGCGGCTCGCCGGCGAGGTCGACGTGCCCCCGGACGTCGTCGAGCTCGCGGGAGAGGCCTCCCGCGAGCTCGACGAGTCGTACTGAACCGGCGCTGAACCGGCGCTGGACCGGGCCGGCGGCCGGCAGCCGTCAGGCGGCCAGGTCCGGGTCGGCGATCCGGCGCAGCTTCTGCAGCGCCTCGCGCTCCAGCTGCCGGACCCGCTCGGCGGAGATGCCGTGCTTGGCGCCGATGTCGGCCAGCTTGTGCTGGCGGCCGTCGGTCAGGCCGTAGCGCGAGCGGATGATGTCCGCGGCACGGTCGTCGAGGTGGCCGACCAGGCTGTTGAGCCGGTCCCGGGACTCGGTGTCGAGCACGGTCAGGTCGGGACCCGGCGCGGTCTCCTGGGCCATCAGGTCACCGAGCGAGGTGTCGCCGTCCTCGTCCACGGGGGAGTCGAGGCTGACGTGCTCGCGGCCCCACGACATCAGGTCGAGGACCCGGTCGACGTCCATGCCGAGCTCCGTCGCGATCTCGTGCGGCTCCGGGTCACGACCCAGCTGGCGCTCGAGGGTGCGGCGGGCGCCACCGACCTGGTTGAGCTCCTCGACGACGTGCACGGGGAGCCGGACGACGCGGGCCTGCTGGGCGATGCCCCGGGTGATCGCCTGGCGCACCCACCAGGTCGCGTACGTGGAGAACTTGTAGCCCTTGGTGTAGTCGAACTTCTCGACCGCACGGATCAGGCCGGTGTTGCCCTCCTGGATCAGGTCGAGCATCGGCATCTGGGCTCGGCCGTACTTGCGGGCGATGGAGACGACGAGGCGGAGGTTGGCGGTGATGAACTGGTCGACGGCCTTGCGGCCCTCCTCGGCGAGCCACTCGAGCTCCTCGCGGGAGGCCGACATCGGTGCGCCGCCCTTGCGACGCCCGACCCGGCCCTCGGCGAGCAGCTGCTCGGCGAAGAGTCCGGCCTCGATGGCCTTGGAGAGCTCGACCTCGGCGGCGGCGTCGAGAAGGGCGTTGCGGGCGATCTCGTCCAGGTAGAGACCGACGCTGTCACGTCCTTCGATCTCCCGAGCCCCGGACTGTGCGGTGCGTGTTGCCATGCGATGCCCCTCCTCACTGTGAGGGCCTGCCCAGGTCCTCACGCCGTCTACAACGCACCCGGTGTCCCGGCGATTCCCGGACCAAACCTGAGTGCCTACACCTTGGACGACGAGCGGGGAACGCCCCGAGTTGCACGTCAGAGGTACTCTCAGCGACTTCTCAGGAGGGCCTCTCGTCACCGGGTGTTCGGTGCCGACCGGGCGTGCGGATGGGTGGACGACGGACGCGACCGCCGGGCGGGTCAGCGGTCGGCGAGCCCCATCCGGTCGAGGATCCAGGCGAGGGCGAAGGCCCGGTCGTGCCAGGCCTTGTACCGACCGGACACGCCGCCGTGCCCGGCGGACATCTCGGTGCGCAGCAGGACGTCGGCCGAGGGGTTGGACGCCCGGATGCGGGCCACCCACTTGGCCGGCTCGACGTAGAGCACGCGGGTGTCGTTGAGCGAGGTCTCGGCGAGGATCGGCGGGTAGGACCGCTCCGCGACGTTGTCGTACGGCGCGTACGACGCCATGTACTCGTAGACCTCCGCGTCGGCCTCGGGGTTGCCCCACTCGTCGTACTCGGTGACGGTCAGGGGGAGCGTCGCGTCCAGCATGGTCGTGAGCGCGTCGACGAACGGCACGCCGGCCACGATCCCGCCGAACATCTCCGGCGCCTGGTTGGCGACCGCCCCCATGAGCAGCCCGCCGGCGCTGGCGCCCTCGGCGACCAGGGTCTCCGGGGTGGTCCAGCCCCGCTCGACGAGGTGGCGGGCGCAGGCGACGAAGTCGGAGAAAGTGTTCTGCTTGCGCATCAGCTTGCCGTCGTCGTACCAGCGCCGGCCCATCTCGCCGCCGCCGCGCACGTGGGCGATCGCGAACGCCGCGCCGCGGTCGAGGAGCGAGAGCCGGGCGACGGAGAAGTAGGGGTCGATCGAGGCCTCGTACGCGCCGTACCCGTAGAGCAGCGTGGGGACCGGCGCGGTGCCCATGGTCTCGTCCTCGCGGGCGCCGCGCTTGCACACGATCGAGATCGGGATCCGCTCGCCGTCGTCGGCGGTCGCCCAGAGCCGGTGCTCCTCGTAGTCGGCGGGGTCGTAGCCGCCGAGCACCGGCGCCTGCTTGAGCAGCGTCAGCTCCCGGGTGCGCACGTCGTAGTCGTAGACCGAGGACGGCACGGCCATCGTGGTCCAGCCGATGCGCACGGTGGGCTGGGCGAACCCGGGGTTGCCGCCCGAGCCGACGGTGTAGAGCGGCTTGTCGAACTCCACGAGGTAGTCCTCGCCGGGTCCGTCCGGACCGAGCTCGATGATGCGCAGCTGGGTGAGCCCGTTGCTGCGCTGGTGCACCACGAGGTGGCCGGCGAAGGCGTCGACGTCCTCGAGGCGGACGGCCGGGTCGTGGGCGACGAGCGGGGCGAGCTCGGCGATCGGGGTCGGCTCGACCGGGGCCGTCCCGATCTCGAAGTCGGGCCCGGTCGCATTGTGCAGCACCAGGAACCGGTCCTCGCCGGCGATGACGGCGTGGTCGAGGGAGTACTCCACGCCCTCGACGCGCTCGGCGAAGACCTGCAGCCCCAGCTCGGGGTGGTTGGCGTCGAGGTAGCGGTACTCCGAGGTGACCTTCGAGCCGGCGGCGACCACGATGAACCGGTCGGTGCGGGTCCGGCCGACGCCGACCCAGAACCGGCCGTCGGTCTCGTGGTGGACCAGCTCGTCGTCGGCCTGCGCGGTGCCGAGCCGGTGGCGCCAGATCTTGTCGGCGCGCCAGGAGTCGTCGACGGTCGTGTAGTAGAGCTCGGTGCCCTCGCGGTCCCAGGTGGCACCGCCGATGACGCCGGTGATCTCGTCGTCGAGCAGCGCTCCGGTGCCGAGGTCCTTGACCCGCACGGTGTACCGCTCGTCGCCGACGGTGTCGGTGGAGTAGGCCAGCAGGGTGCCGTCGGGGCTGATCGCGGACCCGCCGAGGGAGAAGAACTCGTGGCCCTCCGCGAGCGCGTCGAGGTCGAGCAGCACCTCCTCGCCCGGCAGTGCCGGCTCGTCGGGGGCGCAGTCCTCGGCCGGGGTGGGCGGGGTCCAGTCGTCGGGGTCGGTGACCGGCACCCGGCAGGTGGCGCCGTACTCCTTGCCGGCGAAGGTGCGCCCGTAGTACCAGTGGCCGCGGTTGCGGGTCGGCACCGACAGGTCGGTCTCCCGGGTGCGGCCCTTGATCTCCTCGAAGATCGCGCCGCGCAGGTCGGCGAGGTGGGCGGTGCGGTCCTGGGTCCAGGCGTTCTCGGCCTCGAGGTGGGCGAGCACCTCGGGGGAGTCCTTGTCCCGCAGCCACTCGTAGTCGTCGACACGGGTGTGCCCGTGGATCTCCCGGCTGGTCGGACGGCGCTCGGCGGTGGGAGCCTGGACGGTGGGGGCCTGGATGGTGGAGGCCTGGACGGACGGTGCCTGGTCGGCGGGGGACGGCATGGCCGCGACGATAGCGTCGGCCCCGTGGGCAGCCGCGCGACCGTCGACCTCAACGCCGACCTGGGCGAGGAGGTGACCGACGACGCCGCGCTCCTCGCGGTGGTCACGAGCGCCAACGTCGCCTGCGGCTACCACGCCGGGACGCCGGCGATCATGCGTGCGGTGTGCGCCGAGGCGGCGGCACGCGGGGTGTCGGTGGGGGCGCAGGTCTCCTACGACGACCGTGAGAACTTCGGCCGGGTCGCTCGCGACGTACCTCGCGAGGTGCTGCGCGAGCAGGTGGCCGACCAGGTCGGGACGCTGGCGGAGCTCGCACGGGCCGCCGGCACGTCGGTGCGGTACGTCAAGCCGCACGGAGCGCTCTACCACCGCGTGATCGACGACGAGGAGCAGGCCGCGGCCGTCCTCGCCGGATCGGGGGACCTGCCGGTGCTCGGCATGCCCGGACGCCTCCTGGAGCTGGCGACCGCGGCGGGGCGCCCGGTGTGGCACGAGGGCTTCCCCGACCGGGCGTACGGCGCGGACGGGCGGCTCGTGCCCCGTGGCGCGCCCGGAGCGGTGCTCGAGGACGCCACGGCGATCTCCACCGCGGCGGTGGGGATGGCCGGCCGCGTCGACTCGCTGTGCCTGCACGGGGACACCCCGGGTGCCGTGGCCCACGCGCACGCCGTGCGCGCCGCGCTGTCGGCGGCCGGCTGGTCGCTGCGGGGGCTGTGAGGTGAGCGGCCCGGTGCGGATGCGCAGCGTCGGCCCGTCCGCGGTGCTCGTGGAGGTGGAGGGCGCGGCCGCTGCGCTGGCCCTCGCGACCTGGGCACGACGGCGGGGCGTGCCGGCGGTCGAGGTGGTCCCCGCCGCCGAGACGGTGCTCTTCGACGGCACCGAGCCCGCCGCGCTCGAGCGCGTGCTGGCGGAGTGGTCGCCGACGGCGGAGCCCCCGGCCGGGGACCTCGTGGAGGTTCCCGTCACCTACGACGGCGACGACCTGGAGCTCGTCGCCGAGCACTGGGGCACGTCGGTCGCCGGCGTCGTCGAGCGGCACGCGGCGCTGACCTTCGTCTCGTCGTTCTGCGGGTTCGCCCCGGGCTTCGCCTACCTCGCCGGCCTGCCCGAGGAGCTCGCGGTGCCCCGGTTGGACTCCCCGCGCCCCCGCGTGCCGGCGGGGTCGGTCGCGCTGGCCGGCACCTGGTGCGGGGTCTACCCGACCACCTCGCCGGGAGGCTGGCGGGTGCTCGGCCGCACCGGCACGGCGCTGTGGGACGCCGGCCGGGAGCCGCCCGCCCTCCTCGCGCCCGGCACGCGCGTGCGGTTCGTCCCCGCATGAGCCTCCAGGTGCTCGCGGCCGGCCACCTCACGACCGTCCAGGACCGCGGCCGGCCCGGCTGGGCCCACCTCGGCGTCGCCCGCGCCGGGGCGCTCGACGGACCCGCCGCCGCGCTGGCCAACCGGCTGGTGGGGAACGCGGTCGACGCCGCGGTCCTGGAGGTGACGCTCGGCGGCCTCGTGGTCCGCGCGGACCGGGACTGCTGGGTGGCGGTGACCGGGGCCGAGGGGCCGGTCACCGTCGACGGGGCCGCCCGCGCCCACGCGCAGGCCGAGCGGCTGCGGGCGGGCGCCGTCCTCGAGGTGGGTACGCCGTGGCGCGGCGTGCGCTCCTACCTCGCCGTGGGCGGCGGGATCGCGGTCGAGCCGGTGCTCGGCTCCCGGTCGACCGACACGCTCGCCTGGGTGGGCCCGCCGCGGGTCGAGGACGGCACGGTGCTGCCGGTCGGGAGCGGGCCGGGCGAGCCGGCCCCCCACGACACGCCCCGGCCACCGGCTCCCGGCCCGCTGCGGCTGCACCCCGGCCCCCGGGCCGACTGGTTCGCCGGCGACCCGCTCGCCGCGCTGTGCGGCGCGGCGTACCGCGTCGAGGGCGCCTCCGACCGGGTCGGGCTGCGGCTGGCGGGCCGGTCGCTGGAACGGGTGCGGACCGGCGAGCTGGCCAGCGAGGGCATGGTGCACGGCGCGGTCCAGGTGCCGCCGAGCGGGCAGCCCATCGTCTTCCTCGCCGACCACCCCACCACCGGCGGCTACCCGGTCGTGGCCGTCGTCGAGCCCGCCGACCTCTGGCGCTGCGCGCAGCTGCGACCGGGCGACGAGGTCCGGTTCACCCCTGCTCGTCGGGGAGGGGCGGCGGCACCCACGCGCTGAGCGCCGGGTCGTCGTCGGGGTAGGACCGGACCGGCCCGGCCGGCGTCTCCGCGGTCTCGAAGCGCACCGTCACCACGCCGCGTCCCGCGCCCCAGACCCACCCACGGCCCATCTCGGCGTGGACGACGTCCATGCCCGGCGCCCAGGTCCGCCGCGAGTGGTGCGGCACCTCGATCTCGGGCAGCTCCTCCTCGGGCTCGGTCTCGCCGAACAGGTCCTCCTGCACCCAGTCGGCCAGGCCCGAGACGCCGACGCCCAGCAGCCGCACGCCGCCGGAGGTGTCGAGGTCGGCCAGCAGGGCGCGCGCCAGCCGCGCCACGGTCGCGGCGCTGTCGGTGGGGGAGGGCAGCGTGCTGGAGCGGCTCAGCGTCGTGAAGTCGTGCAGCCGGACCTTGATCGTCACCGTCCGCCCCGACAGGCCGTGCTTGCGCAGCCGCCCGGCGACCTCGCCGGCCTGCCGGGTGAGCAGGCCCTCCATCAGCCGCCGGTCGGTCAGGTCGGTGTCGTAGGTGCCCTCGACGCTGACCGACTTGGCCTCGCGCTCCGCTACGACCGGGCGGTCGTCCAGGGCGCGGGCGAGCTGAAACAGGCCGGTGCCGTGGGCCTTGCCCACCAGGCGCACCAGCTCCTCCAGCTCGACCGACTCCAGCTCGGCGACGGTCTGGATCCCGGCGCGGCGCAGCCGCTCGGCCGTGGCCGGACCCACCCCGGGGATGATCGTGACCTTCATCGGCCGCAGCAGCTCCTGCTCCGTCCCGGGAGCCACCACGACCAGGCCGTCGGGCTTGTCGAGGTCGCTGGCGACCTTGGCGATGAACTTGCTGGTGCCGATGCCGACCGAGGCGGTGAGCCCGCGCGTCGCCTCCGACACCCGGCCGCGCAGCTCCTCGGCGAAGGCGGTGACGGTCGGCACCTCGAGGTCCGGCAGGCCGGCCCGGGCGAGGTCGACGAACGCCTCGTCGAGCGACAACGGCTCGACCAGGGGCGAGACCGACCGCAGCAGCGACATGACCGCGTGGGAGGCCTCGCGGTAGGCGTGGAAGCGGCCGCTCAGGAACGCCGCGTGCGGGCACCGCGACCGCGCCTCGCGGGTCGACATGGCCGAGCGCACGCCGTACACGCGGGCCTCGTAGGAGGCGGTGGAGACCACGCCTCGCCCGCCGACCCCGCCGACCACGACGGGCTTGCCGCGCAGGGAGGGCTTGTCGCGCTGCTCGACGGCCGCGAAGAACGCGTCGAGGTCGAGGTGCATGACCGAGGACTGCGTGCGCACCTCAGCGCCCCGTCCGGCCGGTCATGGGCGGGAACCTACCTCCGGGCACCCCCGTCGCCCGCCTCGCCGACCCCGGCCGGCCCCCGGCTGGTCGCGGACTGCCCGCTCGTGCCCGTTCGTCGTCCACACGCCGGTGCCCGGAGCCGTCCTCCACAGCCCGCGCCGGCGGCCGCCGACGCGGTGGGCGGTCGCGGGGAGCGTCGTGCCATGACCACCTCGCACCCGGCTCCGGCCGTCCCGACCTACACCGCCCGCACGCCAGAGGACCTCCTCGCGGTCGTGCCCGTCGTCCTCGGCTTCCACCCGCAGGACTCCGTCGTGCTGCTGACCTTCGGCGCCGACCGGCCCTTCCACGCGCGGGTCGCGCTGCCGACCACCCCGGCCGGGACCGACGAGCTCGTCGAGCAGCTCGTCGGCCCGTGCCGGCGCCACGGCGTGCGCAGGGCCGTCGTCCTGGTCTACTCCGGCGACGAGCGGTCCTCGGCGCGGGCCGCCCGTGCGCTCGTCCGCGGCCTGACGACCAGCGGGGTCGACGTCCTCGACGCGATCCGGGCGCACGAGGGCCGGTGGTACGTCGCCTCCGGGCCGCGCGGTGCCGTGCCGGAGCACGGGGTGCCCTACGACGTCTCGGTCCACCCGTTCGCCGCCCAGGCCGTCCTCGAGGGGCGCGTCACCCACGGCTCGCGCGAGGCGCTGGCGGAGACGGTCGCACCCGACCCCCCGGCCGTGCGCGCCGTGACCGAGGCGTTGGCCCAGCTGCCCGGCGGTGCACCACCGGTGGCGGCCGAGCGTGCGTGGGCGGTCGACCTGGTCGCCCGGCACGTCCGGGCCGGCAGCCGCCCGAGCGACGCCGACGTCGCGAGGCTGGTCGTCGGCATGCTCGACGTGGCGGTCCGCGACGGCGCCTGGGAGCTGATGCGGCGCGACGGTGCCGACCGCCACGAGCGGTTCTGGGTCGACGTCGTCCGCCGCACGCCACCGGGCCTCCTCGCCGCCCCGGCCGCACTGCTGGCCTTCGCCGCCTGGCTCGCCGGCCACGGCGCGCTGGCGTGGTGCGCCCTGGACCGGTGCGAGGAGGCGGCGCCCGGCTACCGGCTGGCGGGGTACCTCGCCCACGCGCTCACCCACGCCGTCCCGCCGACGGTGTGGGACGACGCCGACGCGGGATGACCCGGGACCGGACGTGCACGACGTCACGCCGCTCGTCGATCGCCGCGCCGTCCGCGCGTCGCCGACTGGGTACCGCTCCGCCGTGACGACGAGCCCCCGCGACCAGGTCCGCACCGTGGGCATCGAGGAGGAGCTGCTGCTGCTCGACCCGGCGACCCGCCAGGTGGCGCCCCGGTCCCGCGCGGCCCTCAAGGCGCACCGCGACCGCGCCCCGGGTGACGACACCCTGGACCAGGAGCTGTTCCGCCACCAGGTGGAGACCCGAACCGAGCCGGTGACGGTCCTCGACGACGCGCTCGGCCAGCTCTGCGCGGCGCGACGGTCGGCCGGGGAGGCCGCCCGCGCGGCGGGGGCCGCAGCGGTCGCGAGCGGCATCGTGCCGTTCGGCCCGCTCGAGCCGCAGGTCAGCCCGGACGACCGGTACCGCGCGATGCTCGAGCAGTTCGGGGACGTAGCCCGCTCCGGCGGCACCTGCGGCATGCACGTCCACGTGGGGATCGATTCCCCCGAGGAGGGCGTCGCGGTGATCGACCGCGTCGCACCGTGGCTGCCGGCGCTCCTCGCGGTCAGCACGAACTCGCCGTACGCCGCCGGGCGCGACACCGGCTATGCCTCGTGGCGGGCGCAGGTGTGGTCGCGGTGGCCGAGCGCGGGCACCACCGAGGCGTTCGGCTCGCTGGCGGGCTACGAGCGCGCCTGCCGCGACCTGCTCGCGACGGGGGCGGCGCGCGACGAGGGGATGCTCTACTTCGACGCCCGCCTCTCGCGGGAGCACCCGACCGTGGAGCTGCGGGTCTTCGACGTGTGCGCCGACCCCGAGGACGCGCTGCTGGCGGCGGCGCTGGCGCGGGCCCTGGTGTCCTGGGCGGCCGACGAGCACGCCGCGGGCGCGCCGGTGGCACGCCCGCGGGCCGAGCTGCTGCGGGCTGCGCACTGGCGCGCGTCGCGCTACGGCACCACGGGCCGGCTGGTCGACCCCCGCGGCACCGAGCCGCTGCCCGCCGCCGAGGTCCTGGACTCCCTGGTGGCCACGGTGCGGCCGTGGCTGGAGCGCGCCGGTGACCTCGAACGGGTGCAGGAGGGCGTGGCGCGGGTGCTGCGCGCGAGCGGTGCGACGCAGCAGCGCGCGGCGTACGAGCGCGCCGCGCGCCGGGCGGCCCCGGGGGAGGACCGGACGCTCGTCGGTGTCCGCGGGGTGGTCGACGACCTGGTCGAGCGCAGCGAGCAGGTGTGGGAACACCCAGGATCCGGGAACGGGTGAGTCATGGGTGAAGAGGTCGACGCACAGGAGTTCTCACGCGCGGACCGCACGCGGCACCGCGAGAAGGTGCGGCGCTGCCTGGACGTGTTCGCGCGGATGCTGCGCGACTCGAGGTTCGACACCGACGACCCGATGACCGGGCTGGAGGTCGAGCTCAACCTCGTCGACGAGCTCGGCGACCCGGCGCTGCGCAACGCCGAGGCGCTCGAGGCGATCGCCGACCCGGACTTCCAGACCGAGCTGGGCCAGTTCAACATCGAGATCAACGTGCCGCCGGCGCGGCTGCGCGAGGGTGGCCTGACGACGTTCGAGGACACCCTGCGCCGCAGCCTCAACGACGCCGAGGCGAAGTCGGCGGCGGTCGGTGCCCACCTGGTGATGATCGGGATCCTCCCGACCCTGACCAGCGACCACATGGACCCGGCGAGCCTCAGCCCCAACCCGCGGTACAAGCTGCTGAGCGAGCAGATCCTCCACGCGCGCGGGGAGGACATCACGATCGGCATCAGCGGGCCCGAGCGGTTGGTGACCACCACCGACTCGATCGTGCCGGAGGCGGCGTGCACCAGCACCCAGTTCCACGTGCAGACCTCACCGGCCCAGTTCGCGTCGTACTGGAACGCCTCCCAGGCGATCTCGGCCGTGCAGCTCGCCGTCGGCGCCAACTCGCCGTACCTCCTGGGCAAGGAGCTGTGGCGGGAGACGCGGATCCCGCTGTTCGAGCAGGCGACCGACACCCGCAGCGAGGAGCTCAAGGCCCAGGGCGTGCGGCCGCGGGTCTGGTTCGGGGAGCGCTGGGTGACCTCGGTGTTCGACCTGTTCGAGGAGAACGTCCGCTACTTCCCGGCGCTGCTGCCCATCACCGACGAGGAGGACCCGCTCGCGGTGCTCGAGGGCGGCGGCACCCCGAACCTGTCAGAGCTGCGGCTGCACAACGGCACGATCTACCGCTGGAACCGGCCGGTCTACGACATCGCGGGCGGCGTCCCCCACCTGCGCGTGGAGAACCGGGTGCTGGCCGCCGGCCCCACGGTCGCCGACACCATGGCCAACGCCGCGTTCTACTTCGGCCTGGTCCGCCACCTCGCGGAGAGCGAGCGCCCGCTGTGGTCCCAGATGTCGTTCAGCGCGGCGGAGGAGAACTTCCACGCGGCGGCGCAGCAGGGCATCGACACGCAGGTCTACTGGCCCGGCGTCGGCCAGGTGCGCGCCACCGAGCTGGTGCTGCGCCGCCTGCTGCCGATGGCGCGGGCGGGCCTGGAGGCGTGGGGCGTGCCGGGGGAGGAGTCCGACCGGCTGCTCGGGATCATCGAGCAGCGCTGCCTGAGCGGCGTCAACGGCGCCGAGTGGTTCGCGCGGCGGATGCACGGGCGCGGCGACCAGGAGCGGTACGACGCCCTGCGCGCGACGCTGCTGGAGTACCGCGAGCGGATGCACAGCAACGAGCCCGTGCACACCTGGGACTGACTGCCGGGGCGGCCCCGTCGTGGTGCGGGCGACTCACCGCTCGCGGAGCCGCTGCCAGGTGCGCCGGGCCCCGGAGCGGGGGTCCCACCAGCCCTTGCGGCCGGCGACCACCATGACCAGCGGCGCGCCGGCCTCGGCGTACGCCGCCCGGGCGGCCGCCAGCCACTGCGCGTCGACGTCCTGCAGCTCCAGCGGACCGGTCCGGGTGAGCCACACCAGCGGCTCGAGCGGACCGCCGGCGCGGGAGACGACTGCCCGCATGGCGGCGACGGCGTCGGCCCGCAACGCGTGGTCGAGCCGGTCCTCGGGGCGCACCGCGAGCACGCGCTCGGCACCGCCCGGGACGCCGACGTGCAGGAGCGGCAGGTGCACCCGTCGTCGTTCGGACCGCGCGTGGTCGAGCACGGCGCGACGCAGGAGGCGCCCGAGGTCGCGGGGGACCGGGTCGGGCACCCCGGGACCCTGGTCGGGTGGAGGCGGCTGCACGGCACCAGCCTCTCCCGGGGACGATCGGTCCCGCCGGGCCTCTCCACAGGCCCGGTGATGGGCTACGGTGCCGAGCATGGGAACCGTGGTGGTGGGTTACGTGCCGAAGCCCGAGGGAGAGGCCGCGCTGGCCTCAGCGATCGCCGAGGCGAGGCTCCGCGGCGCGAAGCTGGTCGTCGTGAACTCGCACCGGGGCGGGCCCGACCTCGACCGCGCGGCCGCGCAGGCCGCGGAGTCCGAGCTCGCCGCCGTCGAGTCGCGCCTCGAGGGCAGCGGCGTCGAGCACGAGGTGCGCCACCTGGTGCGCGGCTTCGAGCCCGCCGAGGACCTGATCAGCATCGCGGACGCGAACGACGCCGAGCTGATCGTGATCGGCCTGCGCCGCCGCTCGCCGGTCGGCAAGCTCATCCTGGGCAGCAACGCCCAGCGCATCCTGCTCGACGCCAAGTGCCCGGTGCTGGCGGTCAAGGGCGGCGACTGACGCAGCCCCGGTCGCCGGTCCGGAGATCGCCGGGACCGCGACGACGGACGACCAGAAGTGGCCGGTGCGCCACGCCGACCTGGTCGGACGCCACCGACCCCGCACTTCGGGTAGTCGGTCGGCGGGATCAGCTGCCGCCGGCCGGGAGGGCCTCGAGCAGGACGTCGGGGTTGTCCCGGGCGGTGACCTTGGCGCGCCACTGGTCGACGAAGAGGGCCAGGTGCGTGCCGTCGCTGCGCTGGAGGACCTCGACCCCGCGGATCCCCGCCAGCGCGGCGGCACCGGCCGCGTCGGTGCGCCGCGCGAGCTGGTAGTCCAGCCGGCTGAAGCGGATCGGGGCGTTGAACTCGTTGGTCATCCGGTCCTCGACGACCTCGAACTGCATCGGTCCGACGGCAGCGAGGACGGGGTTCTGGTCGCCGCGCAGGTCCGACCGGAGCACCTGCACCACGCCCTCCTGGTCGAGCTGCTCGATGCCGCGGCGGAACTGCTTGTAGCGGCCGATGTCGCCGGCGCTGGCCGTCACGAAGTGCTCGGGCGCGAAGGTCGGGACCGGCGGGTACTCGATCGGGTCGCCGACGTAGATGGTGTCGCCCACGCGCAGGGCGGTGGCGTTGACCAGGCCGATGATGTCGCCGGGCTCGGCGTTCTCCACCGACGTCGTCTCCCGGCCGAAGACCGCCTGGGCGAACTTCGTCGCGAACGGGCGTCCCGTGGCGGCGTGGGTGACGACCATGCCGCGCTCGAACGTGCCGGAGACGACCCGGGCGTAGGCGAGCCGGTCGCGGTGGGCGGCGTTCATGCCCGACTGCACCTTGAAGACGAACGCGCTGAACTCGTCGTCGACCGCACGGACCGTGCCGTCGGCACCCGGGGTGTCACCAGGCTCCGGCGCGAGGTCGAGCAGCAGGTCCAGCAGCTGCGCGACACCGAAGTTCTGCAGCGCCGAGGCGAACATCACCGGCGTGGTCGCCCCGGCGAGGAAGCGCTCCTGGTCGTGGTCGGCGCCGTCGAGGCCCAGCAGCTCGTGCTCCTCGACCGCATCCGCCCAGACCGGCGCGTCGTTCTCCTCGACCTCGTCGGCACGCATCCGCTTCTCGGGCGCGCGGGTGGCACCACCGGCGGTGCGGGTGTACTTCACGAACTCGCCGGTACGCCGGTCCAGGACGCCGCGGAAGTCCCCGGCCTCGCCGACCGGCCAGGTCAGGGGAGTGGGCCGCAGCCCGATCTTCTCCTGGATGAGGTCCATCAGCTCCAGCGCCGACAGGCCGGGGCGGTCCCACTTGTTGATGACCGTGATGACGGGGATGCCGCGCAGCGCGCACACCCGGAAGAGCTTGAGGGTCTGCGGCTCCAGCCCCTTGCCGGCGTCGACCAGCATCACCGCGGAGTCGACCGCGGACAGCACGCGGTAGGTGTCCTCGGAGAAGTCGCTGTGGCCGGGGGTGTCGACCAGGTTGACGACGTGGTCGCGGTAGACGAACTGCAGCGCGGCCGACGTGATCGAGATGCCGCGCGCCTTCTCCATCGCCATCCAGTCCGACACGGTGGCCCGGCGGTCGCCCTTGCCGTGCACGGCCCCCGCCTCGTTGATGGCCCGCGCGTGCAAGGCGAGCGCCTCGGTCAGCGTGGACTTGCCCGCGTCGGGGTGGCTGATGACGGCGAAGGTACGGCGGGGGCGGCTGTCGTGCACCGACCGAACCTAACGCCCGACCCGGCGCACTCCCGCTTCAGCGCGACTCGTCCGCCTCTGTGCACAGGCGCCTCGAGGGCGCACGATGGCGGCACCACCCGCCCCCAGGAGGACGACCGATGCAGACGACATCCCTGACCAGCGCCGTCGAGGAGCACCTCGCGGCGGCCCGTGCGGCCGGTGCCGGCCGGAGCTCGCACACCCTCTACGGCGGGCAGGAGCACCGGCTGCGTCAGACCCTCATCGCGCTGGCGGAGGGCCGGTCCCTCGGTGAGCACGAGAGCCCCGGCGAGGCGACCCTGCAGGTCCTGCGCGGCCGGGTGCGGCTGCACGCAGGGGACGAGACGTGGGAGGGCGTCGCGGGCGACCACGCGGTCGTGCCGGTGGCGCGCCACGACCTCGAGGCGGTGGAGGACTCCGCGGTCCTGCTCACCGTCGCGGTCGGCACTCGGCCGCCCGGCTGACGCGGGTGGCCCGGCGGGCGCGCCCCGCGCTTCCGGCATCCTGGGTCCATGAGCATCCACATCACCGGTGACGACTCCGCCGACCGCGTCCTAACCGAGGACCCCTTCGCGCTGCTCGTCGGGATGATGCTCGACCAGCAGTACCCCATGGAGCACGCCTTCCGTGGTCCCGCCAAGGTCCTGGACCGCTTCGGCACGCTCGACCCTGCCCGGATCGCCGCCGCCGACCCCGAGGAGTTCGCGGCGCTGTGCTCGACCCCGCCGGCGATCCACCGCTTCCCGGGCTCCATGGCTGCCCGCCTCCAGGCGCTGGCCGCGCTGGTCGAGGAGCGGTACGACGGCCGCACCGAGCGGCTGTGGACCGAGGCGACGACCGGCAGGGAGCTGCTCAAGCGGGTCATGGAGCTGCCCGGCTTCGGCAAGCAGAAGGCGCAGATCTTCGTCGCCCTGCTCGCCAAGCAGCTGGGGGTGCGCCCCGACGGCTGGGAGCAGGCGGTCGGCGACTACGCGCTGGAGGGCCACCGCTCCGTCGCGGACGTCGTCGACGGCGAGACGCTGCAGAAGGTGCGCGACTTCAAGAAGCAGAAGAAGGCAGCCGCCAAGCAGCAGGCCTGAGCGTGCGCCCCCGACGTCCGTCGCCGTCCGTCCGCGGCCGGACCAGGATTGGCCGGCGGTCATCGGGGGCAGGACCACTTCATGGGGCGGTCCGGCACGAGCTCGTGGCCGCTCGTTCACCCGGCCGACGCCGTGCGTTCTGGACCAGTGCGCCCCGCCGTGCTGCGGAATAGGACGCTGATGCCGTGCCGTCACCCACCCCGTGGCAGAATGAAACCGCGGCTCTTGACGTGTGCGGGCTCTGCTGCGCCCGAGAGTCGCCCCGCCGTTGCTCCACAGTCAGTTGACGAGAGGTGTTCGTGTCCTCGACCGCGCGCAAGATCCCTGCCGAGGTGCTCTCGCACCCAGCCGTCGTGGCCCTCATCGAGCGGGGTAAGCCGTCGGGCAGCCTGAGCCCGGAGGATGTCCGCCAGGCCAGTGAGGACGCGGCCGTCGAGCCGCGCCACCTCAAGTCGCTGCTGGCGCACCTGAGCTCCCTGGGCATCTCGGTCGACGTGAGCGCCAGCGCCCAGCGCGCCGTCGCCGCGACGACCGCCCGCAAGACCACCACGGCCAAGACCGCCAAGAAGGCGCCGGCCAAGAAGGCCGCCGCCACCACCGGCGCGTCCGCTCCGACGAAGAAGGCTGCGGCCGCCGCGGCGGCTCCGGCCGCACCGGTCGCCGAGGCGCCGACCGTCATCGGCCCCGACGGCAAGAAGATCCTCCCCGACGTCCCGGACGAGCAGTTCGAGAAGGACGTCGCCCAGGACCCGACGATCAAGGCCGACGAGGAGGAGGCCACGGCCACCTCCAGCTTCGTCGTCTCGTCCGCGGACGAGACCGACGAGCCGGCCCAGCAGGTCATGGTCGCCGGCGCGACGGCCGACCCGGTGAAGGACTACCTGAAGCAGATCGGCAAGGTCCCGCTGCTCAACGCCGAGATGGAGGTCGAGCTCGCCAAGCGGATCGAGGCCGGCCTGTTCTCGGAGGAGAAGCTGGCCAAGGGCGGCAAGATCACCCCGAAGCTCCTCGAGGAGCTCGAGTGGATCGCCGAGGACGGCCGCCGCGCCAAGAACCACCTGCTCGAGGCCAACCTGCGCCTCGTCGTCTCCCTGGCCAAGCGGTACACCGGTCGCGGCATGCTCTTCCTGGACCTGATCCAGGAGGGCAACCTCGGCCTGATCCGTGCGGTCGAGAAGTTCGACTACACCAAGGGCTACAAGTTCTCCACGTACGCCACGTGGTGGATCCGCCAGGCGATCACCCGCGCCATGGCCGACCAGGCCCGCACCATCCGCATCCCGGTGCACATGGTCGAGGTCATCAACAAGCTGGCCCGCGTCCAGCGCCAGATGCTCCAGGACCTGGGCCGCGAGCCCACCCCGGAGGAGCTGGCCAAGGAGCTCGACATGACCCCCGAGAAGGTCATCGAGGTCCAGAAGTACGGCCGCGAGCCCATCTCGCTGCACACCCCGCTCGGCGAGGACGGCGACAGCGAGTTCGGTGACCTCATCGAGGACTCCGAGGCCATCGTCCCGGCCGACGCGGTGTCGTTCACGCTGCTCCAGGAGCAGCTGCACGCCGTCCTCGACACGCTGTCCGAGCGCGAGGCGGGCGTGGTGAGCATGCGCTTCGGCCTGACCGACGGCCAGCCCAAGACCCTCGACGAGATCGGCAAGGTCTACGGCGTGACCCGCGAGCGGATCCGCCAGATCGAGTCCAAGACCATGTCGAAGCTGCGCCACCCGTCGCGCTCGCAGGTCCTGCGCGACTACCTGGACTGACCGGACGGCGCGAGCCGGCCACCTGCAGCGAGCCCCGTACCTCCTCGGAGGTGCGGGGCTCGCCGCTCTCCCACGCGAGCTCGGTCAGCCGCTGGCGACGAGGGCCACCGCGGCCGCGCAGAGGGCGAGCCCCACCGCCTGGCTGCGGTGGATCGTCTCGCGCAGGACGGCCGCGGCGAGGACGACGGTCACCGCCGGGTAGAGCGAGGTGAGGACGGCCGCGACCGCGAGGTAGCCCTCCCGGGTGGCCAGCATGAAGGCGCCGGTGGCGGTCGCGCCCAGCACCCCGCTGACCACCCCCAGGGCCGCCCCGCGCTGGCGCGGCACCCAGGGGGCACGGACGACGACCGCCACCGCGACGATGGCCAGCCCGGCGACCACCTGGTTGAGCGCCAGCGGCAGCAGGCCGGCCTCCTCGGGCACCTCCGCGAGCGCGGCGAAGAGCGTGCCGAAGCCCAGCCCGGCGAGCACGCCGTCGAGCACGCCGGCGCGTCCGGTCGGCGCTCCGGCGGTGGTGGTCAGTGGTCGCCGGGCGACCAGCCAGATCGCCGGCAGGGCGGCGAGGACGCCGAGCCAGACCAGGGCACCGGGTCGCTCGCCTCCGAGGACGCCGACGGCGACCGGCAGCAGCGTGGCCGCGACGCCGGAGACGGGCGCGACGACGCCCATCCGGCCCGAGGAGAGCCCGCGGTAGAGGAAGGCGGTGCCCAGGCCGTTGCCGACGCCGCCGAGAACCGCCCACGCGAGGTCGGTGCCGGTGGGGGAGCCGTCGACGGTCGTGGAGACCAGGAGGACGGCGACCGCGCCGCCGGCCTGGGCGGTGAGCGCGACCGACCACGCGGTCACCCGCTGGGAGGCGAAGCCGCCCACGAAGTCGCCGAGGCCGTAGGCGAGCGCCGCGCCGAGGGCGAGCAGCGCTCCCATCAGCCCCGCCTCACGTGAGGACCACGCCCGCGACCCACGCCGCAGCGGCGGCGAGCGCTGCCGCCAGCTCGATCAGGATGCTCAGGCCGGCGGCGCGCAGCGCGTGCCTGGTCGACGGCCAGGCGGCGGTCCCGCCCACCCGGCGGTGCTCGGCGAGGTACACGCCAAGGACGAACCCGAGGAGCAGCCCGACGACCGGGACGACGAAGAACCCGACGACACCCAGGGCACCACCCGCCCACAGCGTCGAGGTGGGGATGCCGGCGTCCTTGAGCCGGCGCCCGGGCACGGCGTACTTGACGACCGTGCCGAGCGCGAGCAGGACCGTGACCACGGCGAAGACCGTCCAGGCGGTCGTGCCGCCGACCTCGAGCGTCCAGACCAGCACCGCCGCCAGGACGAGCAGCGTCCCGGGCAGGACGGGGACGACCACGCCGGCCACGCCGACCGCGATCGCGATCGCGACGAGGACCTCCACCAGGCTCACCGGCCCACCCTCGCACGCGGGGTCCGCAGGCGTGGCAGGAGGGCAAATGACGGACGGCCCCGGACATGGGTCCGGGGCCGTCGAAGTCTGGGAGCTGGTCTGGTCAGCCCTCGTCGGTGGTGGTGGCTGGAGTGCCGGAGAGCTTGTGGGTCTCGTCGACGACGTTCGCCGCGATCTCCTTGAGCTTGTCGCCGTGCTCGCGTGCGTGGTGGGCGCAGAACAGCAGCTCTCCGCCGGTCTGGAGCTCCACACGGAGGTAGGCCTGGGCTCCGCAGCGGTCGCAGCGGTCCGCAGCCGTCAGCGGGGCGCTGGGTGCAACGGTGGTGGTCACATCGGCCTCATTTCTTGTGTCTCGGTGTCTTGCTCAACGTAGAGGCGGGGCCAAGGATTCCCGCGGCCACGTGGTGCCCGACACGTCGATCTCATCACGGACAGTGTTGCCCGATCCCGGGGTTTCCATGCTCCGGACGGCGGTGTCCGGCCCACGTTCACCCGTTCAGGGGATAACGACTGGTCCTACGAAGTGTGACGCGGTGCTGGTCGCCCCGGTGCCGGAACCACCCGACGTGGCGTGGATCGTGTCCGCATCGTGACGTCCTGCGGTGGTGCTGCTGTGCTGCGGCTCACCGTAGTGGCGCGGGGACCGGGCGTGGCTCCTCGGGCGTGCGGCGTGTCGTGGGTAGATTCGGAGACCAGACCACCGACGGATTTCCCTGGACGCCGCAACCGGTCCGGGCCGGCCGTCGGACCCGCCGTACCGCAGGAGCCCCACGATCGCCGACAACACCTACAACGCAGCGCACCTCCTGGTCCTCGAGGGCCTCGAGGCGGTGCGCAAGCGCCCGGGGATGTACATCGGCTCGACCGACACCCGCGGGCTCATGCACTGCCTGTGGGAGATCATCGACAACGGCGTCGACGAGGCCCTCGGCGGCCACGCGGCCCGGGTCGAGGTCACGCTGCACGCCGACGGCTCCGCCGAGGTCCACGACGACGGCCGGGGCATCCCCACGGACAAGGAGCCCAAGACCGGGCTGCCCGGTGTCGAGGTCGTCGCGACCAAGCTGCACGCGGGCGGCAAGTTCGGCGGCGGGTCGTACGTCGCCACCGGAGGCCTGCACGGAGTCGGCCTGTCGGTGGTCAACGCGCTGTCGACCCGGATGGACATCGACGTCGAGCGGTCGCCGGCGGCCCAGGGGATCTCTTTCCGCCGCGGCGTGCCCGGCGTGTTCGCCGCCGACGACGACCCGGCGGCCGACTTCGAGCCGCGGTCCGGGCTGACCCGCAAGGGCGGCCGGGTCGCGAAGGGCCGCAGCGGCACCCGGATCCGGTTCTGGCCGGACCGGCAGATCTTCACCAAGGACGCCGGCTTCGTCTACGACGAGCTCGTCACCCGCGCCCGGCAGACCTCGTTCATTGTGCCGGGGCTCGAGCTGGTCATCCGCGACCTGCGGGGACCCGAGCTGGTCGAGGAGAAGTTCCGCCACGACGGCGGCATCACCGAGTTCACCGACTTCCTGGCCGCCGACGAGCCGGTCACCGACATCCTGCGGCTGCAGGGGTCGGGCACGTTCACCGAGACGGTGCCGCTGCTCGACGACAAGGGCCACATGACCCCGCAGGAGGTCGAGCGCGAGCTCGGCGTCGACGTGGCGGTGCGGTGGGGGACCGGTTACGACTCCGAGCTGCGGTCCTTCGTCAACGTCATCGCCACCCCCAAGGGCGGCACCCACGTCAGCGGCTTCGAGCAGGCCGTCACCCGCACCTTCAACGACGCGATGAAGGCCGCGAAGGTGCTCAAGGTCAACGACGACGACGTCACCAAGGACGATGTGCTCGAGGGCATGACCGCGGTGGTCACCGTGCGCCTGGCCGAGCCGCAGTTCGAGGGGCAGACCAAGGAGATCCTGGGCACGCCGGCCGCGCGCACCGTCGTACGACGCGTGGTGGCCGCCGAGCTGAAGGACTTCCTCACCTCCACCAAGCGCCAGGAGAAGGCGCAGGCCAAGCTGGTCATGGAGAAGGTGGCCGGCGCCGCCAAGACCCGGATCGCCGCGCGCCAGCACAAGGAGACCCAGCGGCGCAAGAACGCCCTGGAGTCCTCGGCGCTGCCCTCCAAGCTGGCCGACTGCCGGGCCACCGACAACGACCGCACCGAGCTGTTCATCGTCGAGGGGGACTCCGCGCTCGGCACGGCCAAGCTGGCGCGGAACTCTGAGTTCCAGGCGCTGCTGCCGATCCGCGGCAAGATCCTCAACGTCCAAAAGGCCTCGGTCGGCGACATGCTCAAGAACGCCGAGTGCGCCTCGATCATCCAGGTCGTCGGTGCCGGCTCGGGCCGCACGTTCGACCTCGACGCCCGCCGCTACGGCCGGATCATCTTCATGGCCGACGCGGACTCCGACGGCGCACACATCCGCTGCCTGCTGGCGACGCTGTTCTTCAAGTACATGCCGGACCTGATCCGCGAGGGCCGGGTCTACTCGGCCGTCCCGCCGCTGCACCGCATCGAGATCTCCAACCCGCGCAAGGGCCAGGACAAGTACGTCTACACCTACTCCGACGACCAGCTGCAGCGAACGCTGGCGGAGCTGAAGAAGAAGAACGTGAAGTGGAAGGACCCGGTCCAGCGCTACAAGGGCCTCGGTGAGATGGACGCCGACCAGCTGGCCGAGACCACCATGGACCCGCGCCGCCGCACGCTGCGCCGGATCACCGTCGACGACGCCGACGTGGCGGCGAACGTCTTCGAGCTGCTGATGGGCTCTGACGTCGCGCCCCGCAAGGAGTTCATCGTCCAGGGCGCCTACGACGTGGACGTGGAGGCGCTGGACGCGTGAGCCGGGCGTCGGCTGGGTAGGTCGTCGGCATGAACCACCGACTCGCGCGCGCCCTCGGCGCCTCGCTGCTGCTCTCCGGGATCCTCACCCTCGTCGTCGCACTGGTCTGCCACGTCGCCGGCGGTCCGGAGGGGACGCACGCGAGCGCGGTGTGGGTGCTGGCGGTGCTCGGCCTGCTCCTGGTGGGCAACTCGCTGGTCGTGCTGGTCGTGGAGTCCCAGGTCCGCGCCGAGCACGAGCCCAGCGCGGGCTGACCGCGGGCGGCGGGGTCGGCGATCCGGGGACGGACGGTCCCGGCTGGCAGCATGGGCGGGTGCTCCGCCACCGACGTCCTGCCCGTGCCCTGGTCGCCGCGCTGGCGACGCTCGCGCTGACGGCGGGCTGCACGGGTGACGACGGTACGTCGCAGGGCGGCCCCGCGGGCGACGCCACGTCCGCCGAGCAGGCTCCGGCGCCCAGCCCGTCCGAGCGGCTCGGCCTGGCCCCCGGCTGGGGTCCTACCCGCGCCGAGCTGGACCGCGCCGCGCGGCAGGTGGGCAGGCTGCCGCTCCCGGCGCTCGCCGGCCAGGTGATCGTGGCGCGGTACGCCGGCACGGCCGCGCCGACCCGGTTGGTGCGCCGGCTGCACCTGGGCGGCGTGGTGGTCTTCGACGAGAACGTCGCCGGGCCCGACCAGCTGCGCCAGGCGCTGCGGGCCCTCGAGCGTGGTGCCGGGCGCCGGTGGCCCCTGATCACGGCCGTCGACCAGGAGGGCGGGCTGGTGCAGCGCGTGCGCGGTGCGGTGACGGCGTACCCCGCCTTCATGTCGGCGGGGGCGGCCGACGACGAGCGGCTCACCCGTCGTGCCTACCTGGCGGCGGCGCGCGAGCTGCGCGGGCTCGGGATCGACGTCGACCTGGCGCCCGACGCCGACGTCACCGGCGGCGTGAGCGACCCCGTGATCGGCTCGCGGTCCGCCGGCGCGGACCCGGCCGTGGCCGCGGAGCACTCGGTCGCCGCGGCCCGGGGCATGTGGGCCGCCGGCGTCGTGCCGGTGGTCAAGCACTTCCCCGGGCACGGCTCGCTGACGACCGACAGCCACGTGGGGCTCCCGGTCCAGGACCGCTCGCTGCGCGAGCTCCTGCGCACCGACCTCGTGCCGTTCCGGGCGGCCGTGGCGGCGGGCCTGCCGGCGGTGATGGTCGGCCACATCGCGGTGCGGGCGCTCGACCGCGGCGTGCCGGCCACGGTGTCGCGACCGGTCGTCCACGGCCTCCTGCGCGAGCGGCTCGGCTTCGACGGCCTCGTCGTGAGCGACGCGCTGGAGATGGCCGCGGTCCGGTCGGTGCGGCAGCCGGCGGTCCGCTTCCTCGCCGCGGGCGGGGACGTGGTGCTGATGCCGAGCGATCCCGCGGCCGCCCGCGCGGCCATCGTGGCGGCGGTGCGTGAGGGCCGGCTCCCTCGCCGGCGCCTCGAGCAGGCGGCGACCCGCATGGTCGCGCTGCTCGAGCACACCGCCGACCGGGGCCGCCCCGCCGCGCCGGGCTCGGCGGCGGCCGCCTCCCGCGAGCTGTCCGCGGAGGCCGTCACGGTCGCCGCGGGACCCTGCTCCGGGGCTCTGGTCGACGGACCGGTCGTGCCGCTCGGCGACGACGGCGCGGTGGCGGCGTTCCGCACGGCCGCCTCGGCGGCCGGCATGGAGCTGGGCCACGTGACGTACGTGAAGCCGCCGCGGCCGCAGCGCACGGGCGACCGCAAGCGCGACCGCCGGCGCCTGGCGGCCTGGCGGCGGATCGAGCCGCGCATGGTCGTGCACGGCACTCCGGTCCACCTCGTCGGTCCGGGCGGCACCGCGCCGGACGACGGGATCGTCGTCGCGACCGACCGTCCCTGGGTGCTCGGCACCTCCGCCGCGGGCGTCCGCATCGCGACGTACGGCGAGACGCCGGGCGCCATGGGCGCCCTCGTCGACGTGCTCCGCGGTGAGGCCTCCGCTCCCGGGCGGCTCCCGGTGCCGGTGGTCGGGGTCGAGCGGCGGGGGTGCCGGCTGTAACGACAGGTCCGCTGCTGTGTCGGCACGCTGCAGCGTGCCGACACAGCGGCGAACGTCGCGTTGCAGCCGCTTCGAGCGCCGCGGCCTCAGACGACGCGCTCGAGCAGCCCGCTGTCGACGTCGTAGATGAAGCCGCCGATCTTGACCGACTCGGGCACCAGCGGGTGGCTGCGCACCTTGTGCACGTCGTCGGCGAGCGCGGCCTGCTGGTCGGTGACCACGTTGAACGGCTGCCAGGCGGCGTCCTGGCCGGCCGAGGCGGCGACGCGCTCGCGCAGCTCCTCCTCGGTGTTCGAGGCGACCGCGCAGCGGGTGTGGGGGACCACGAGGATCCGGTCGACGTTGAGCAGGTGCACGCCCAGGACGAGCGCCTCCAGCGCCTGGGGGGTCACCCGACCGCCCGGGTTGCGGAAGATCTTCGCGTCGCCCGGCTTGAGGCCGAGCATGCCGAGCGGGTCGATGCGCGAGTCCATGCAGGTCACGATCGCGACCCCCGCATGGGCGACGCCGTCGAAGCCGGCGAGGTCGAAGGTCTCCGCGAAGCGCTGGTTCGCGGCGAGCAGGTCGTCGAAGTCCGAGTCAGCCACGGACCGGAACCTACCGAACCGCTCAGACGCCCGTGCGGAGGGCCTCGACCGGCGAGACGGCCCGCGTGGCGGCGCCGCGGAAGACCACCAGCGCGAGCAGCCCGGCGAGCACCGCGGCCACCGCGGCGCCGGCGAAGACCGCGTGCTCCTGGGGGATCCCGGCGGCCGCGATCAGGTCGGAGTACTCCTGGCAGCGCGTGCGGTCCCCGCACACCTCGCGCGCCGAGGGGAGCGGGTTGTCCTCGAGGTGGTCGTAGTAGCGGCGCAGGCCCAGCGCGGTGAGCGCGGAGATGCCGACGAGCATGCCGACCATCCGCGCGACGACCACCATCGCGCTGGCCACGCCGTGCACGTCGTCGTCGGTGCTGGCCAGGACCGCGGCGTTGACCGGCGCGAGCGCGAGCCCGAACCCGAAGCCGCACACGACGAGGGTGAGGTCGGAGGTGAGGTGCTCGAGGCTGTCGACGCCCCACTGCGTCATCAGCGCGAACCCGAGCGCGGCCAGGGCCATGCCGACCGCGGTGATCACGCCGGCCCCCACGCGGCGAGTGAGCCAGCCGCCGACGACCGCACCGACGGGCAGCGCGACCAGGAAGCGCAGCAGCACCAGGGCCGCCATCAGCTGGGAGTCGCGGTGGATCGTGGTGCGGGCGAACAGCGGGATGTCGATGAGGGCGGCGATGAGCGCGGCGCCGACGAAGAAGCTGACCAGCACCGCGCCCCAGGCCGGGGTACGCCGCAGCGCACCGGCCGGCACGATCGGCGCGTCGGACCGACGGACGTGGACCACGAAGGCGGCGGCGCCGACGGCCGCGCCGACGAGGTACCAGAGGCCCTGGTCGGAGAAGACCTGGACCTTCGGGTCGGCGGTGGCGAAGGCGAGGATCACCCCGCCCAGCGCGACGGCCAGCAGCAGGGCACCGGTCAGGTCGGCGTCGCGGGCGCTGCGCCACCAGCCGCGGAGGTCGACCAGCGGGCGGCGGGCGGTCGCGCACCGCACGAGGAGCAGCAGCGCCGCCACGATCGCCACCAGGCCCACCGGGGTGAGCCAGCGGCCGTCGCCGACGTACGGCACGAACATCTCGCCCCAGGTCAGGTCGCGCAGCAGCTGGCTGGGCCGCACGAAGACCAGACCGCCGGCCGCCAGGGCCACCAGCGCGAGCAGCATCCCGACGAGGTCGGGCATGCCGCGGCGGCCGGGTGGCGAGGCGCCGTCCCGGCCGAGCGCGCGGATCGCGGCGGCGAGCACCAGGCCGACGGCGAGGTTGAGCAGGAAGATCGCGCGCCAGTCGGCGACCGCGAGCACCAGGGCGCCGAGCAGCGGGCCGAGCACGCTGCCGACCTCCTGGACCGCCGAGACCAGCCCCAGTGGCACGCCGCGGCGCTCGGCGGGGTAGAGGTCCGCGACCAGGGCGAGGGTCGCCGGCACCAGGCCGCCGCCACCGACGCCCTGGAGGAAGCGGCCGGTCACCATGCTGGGCAGGTCGTACGCCGCCGCGGTGACCAGCGAGCCGAGCGCGAAGACGACCAGCGCGGCCACGAGCACCGGCGTGCGGCCACGGAGGTCGGCGATCCGCCCGATCAGCGGCAGCATCGCGACGTACCCCAGCAGGAAGCCGGAGATGATCGGGGCGGCCTTCTGCAGCTGCTCCACCGAGACGCCGGCGCCGGCCATCATGTCCGGCAGCGCGAGCACGACCACGTAGGTGTCGGCGGCCGCGAAGGCCACCGCGACCGCTGCCAGGGCGAGCAGCAGGCGCGGCGACCCGAGCCGGCTCGCCGGGGCGCTCACCGGGCGCTCACGGGGCGGTGATGTCCTGCTCGGTGCCGTAGTCGGCGAAGTCGATCGTGTAGGTCATCGAGGGCGAGTCGGCGTAGAAGACGCCGGTCAGCACCGCCGAGGTCAGCAGGCCGTCGTCGTCGACGGTGTACGTCGCGTCGAAGTCGCCCGAGGCGCCCGGGATGACGTTGGCGACGGCCGTGTCGGGGACGGTGCCGGTGTACTCGGTGAGGACCTGGTCGTTCTTCTCCCCGCCGCGCACCGACTCGCCCTCCTCGACGCCGGTCGTCGCCGGCAGCAGGGCCGAGAAGCCGCGATCGGGGCTCATCAGGTCGGCGGGGTCCGGCGCGCCGTACTCGGTGGGGTCGATGTCCTGCCAGCCGTTGGTCAGCGGCAGCTGGGCGAAGACCTTGTCGTCGACCGCCACGACCGGGACCTCGGCCTCCTGGCCGAAGATGCGCACCGTCAGCGCCCCCTCGAAGGCTGGGGCGTGGGTGCCGGTGCCGGCGGCGTCGACGATGCCGGTGACGCCCTCGGGGAGGTCGTCGGTGCTGAGCCGGATCGAGAGCCCGGAGGTCTCGTCGAAGGCCGTCTTCGCCGCCGCCAGGACCTCCTCCGGCGTCTGGTCGTCCGCGGCGGGGCCCGAGCCACCGTCGTCGTCGCCGGAGCAGCCGGTCAGCAGGGCGGTGGAGAGGGTCGCGGCGAGGCCGAGTGCGGCCAGCGTGCGGGCAGGACGGACAGGACCGACGACGGAGCGGAGCATGCCGATCAGCCTTCCACACCGGGGGTGGGCGCCCCGGTCCCGGAGAACCGGGCGGACACGGGGCCCGCGCAGGCCGCGATCGGCTGCGTCCCGGGGATGCCCGAGCCGTCGCGGCGGCCGGTCGCCTCTGGCAGCTCGACCGGGGCGCCGCTGTCGGCGGCGGCGCGCGCCGGTGCGGTGCCCACCCAGGCGAAGACGAGCGCGTCCTCGCCCTTGAGGAACCGGTGGCAGCGCACGCCGCCCGTGGCCCGG
Organism: Nocardioides sp. NPDC092400; assembly: GCF_040684155.1. Taxonomy (NCBI): domain Bacteria; kingdom Bacillati; phylum Actinomycetota; class Actinomycetes; order Propionibacteriales; family Nocardioidaceae; genus Nocardioides; species Nocardioides sp. NPDC092400. The sequence continues at coordinate 1,001,523 of NZ_JBFBFJ010000001.1, forward strand.
CCCTTGGGCGGGTACTCCTCGAAGGGCGTCACCTTCACGGCGCCCGGCTCGGTGCCGGGCAGCGCGGTCGAGGAGCCGGAGGCGGTCACCACGACCGACCCCTCGGGGGCGGCGGGGTCGACCGCGCCGAACCACAGCACGGAGGCGCCGGCGGTCAGCCGGACGCCGGCGATGCCGCCGCCGGTCCGGCCCTGGGGACGGACGCCGTCGGCCCCGAAGTGGAGCAGCTGGGCGTCGGTGGTCACGAAGCAGAGGGTCTCCTCGCCGGTGACGAGCTCGACCGCGCCGACGACCTCGTCGCCGTCGGCGAGCCGGACGACCTCCCAGTCGTCCCGGTTGAGGACCTCGGGGTTGACCCGCTTGACCACGCCCTGCCTGGTGCCCAGCGCGAGGCCGGGTCCGTCGGTGCCGAGCGTGCACAGCGCGAGCAGCCGCTCGCCCGGCTCGAGGGCGAGGATCTCGCTGACGGGCAGGCCGCCCGCGAGGTGCGGGTCGTTCGCGGTGCCGGGCAGCTGGGGCAGCTCCAGCACGCCGATGCGCACCAGCCGGCCGGTGCTGGTCAGCCCGCCGACCTCGCCGCGGGCGGTGCCGCGGACCGCGGAGATGACCACGTCGTGGTTGGCGCGGCCGCCGCCCTGGCCGGGGGGCTCGTCGGTCGCGGTGCGCGCCAGCAGGCCGGAGGAGGAGAGGTAGACGAAGCAGGGGTCGTCGGCGACCTCGAGCGGCACGGCGCTGCTCACCGGCGAGCCGGCGGACTCCAGCAGCACGGTCCGGCGCGGCGTGCCGTACGTCGTGGCGACCTCGGCGAGCTCGTCGGAGACCACCCGCCGCAGCAGCTTCTCGTCGCCGAGGATCGCGTCGAGCTCGTCGATGGTCTGCTGCAGCTCGGACTGCTCCTTCTCCAGCTCGATCCGGGAGAACTTCGTGAGCCGGCGCAGCTGCATCTCGAGGATGTACGTCGCCTGCGGCTCGGTCAGCTCGAAGACGTCCATCAGCCGCCCGCGCGCCTGCTCGGCGTTGTCGCTGGAGCGGATCAGCTGGATGACCTCGTCGATGTCGAGGATCGCGACGAGGAGTCCCTCGACCAGGTGCAGCCGGTCGGCGGCCTTGCCGCGTCGGAAGGTCGAGCGGCGGCGGACCACGTCGTAGCGGTGCGCGAGGAAGACCTCGAGCATCTCCTTGAGGCCCAGCGTGCGGGGCTGGCCGTCGACCAGGGCGACGTTGTTGATGCCGAAGCTGTCCTCCATCGGCGTGAGCCGGTAGAGCTGCTCGAGCAGCGCCTCGGGGACGAAGCCGTTCTTGATCTCGATCACCAGCCGCAGGCCGTGCTCGCGGTCGGTGAGGTCCTTCATGTCCGAGATGCCCTGCAGCTTCTTGGCCTGCACGAGGGTCTTGATCCGCTCGATGACCTTCTCGGTGCCCACGCCGTAGGGGAGCTCGGTGACGACGATGCCCTTGCGGCGGTTGGTGATGTTCTCGATGCGGGCGCTGGCGCGCATCTTGAACGTGCCGCGGCCGGTCTCGTAGGCGTCGCGGATGCCGTCAAGGCCGACGATCTTGCCGCCGGTGGGCAGGTCCGGCCCGGGGATGAACCGCATCAGGTCGTCGAGGCTCGCGCGGGGGTCCTTGACCAGGTGGCGCAGCGCCTGGACCACCTCGACCAGGTTGTGCGGGGCGCAGTTGGTCGCCATGCCCACCGCGATCCCGGTGGTGCCGTTGACCACGAGGTTCGGGATGGCCGCAGGCAGCACCGACGGCTCCAGCTCGCGGCTGTCGTAGTTGGGCCGGAAGTCGACGGTGTCCTCGTCGATCGAGGCGGTCATCGCGACCGCGGCCGGCGCCATCCGGGCCTCGGTGTAGCGCATCGCGGCGGGGGAGTCGTCGGGCGAGCCGAAGTTGCCGTGGCCGTCGATGAACGGCAGCCGCATCGACCACGGCTGCGCCATCCGCACCATCGCGTCGTAGATGGCGCCGTCGCCGTGGGGGTGTAGCCGGCCCATGACCTCGCCGACGACGCGCGCGCTCTTGACGTGGCCGCGGTCGGGGCGCAGGCCCATGTCGTTCATCGTGTAGAGGATCCGGCGCTGGACCGGCTTGAGGCCGTCGCGTGCGTCGGGGAGCGCCCGGGAGTAGATGACGGAGTAGGCGTACTCCAGGAACGACGACTCCATCTCCTGCTTGATGTCGGTGTCGAGGATGTGCTCCTCGAAGTCCTCGGGCGGCGGGGGAGTCGTACGTCGTGCCATGGCGACATTCTCCCCGGCGGGGTGGTCGCGGGGGCCGGGGGCACACCGGGACCGGCTAGATTCCTCCCGTGACCGAGCAGGACGTCCCCACCGCCCCCCGGCACTGGGAGGCCGACGTCCTCCTCCGGGACGGACGCACCGCCCACATCCGGCCGATCGGCCCCGCGGACGCCGACCTGCTGGTGGAGTTCTACGCCCGGGTCTCCGACACCTCGAAGTACTACCGGTTCTTCTCGCCGATGCCGCGCCTCTCCGACCGCGACGTCAAGCGGTTCACCCAGGTCGACCACCGCGACCGCGTGGCGTTCGTGCTCACCCTCAGCGGGCAGATGATCGCCGTCGGTCGCTACGACGTCATCCGGCCCGGCGAGGCCGAGGTCGCCTTCCTCGTCGAGGACAGGCACCAGGGCCGCGGCATCGCCCAGCTGCTGCTCGAGCACCTCGCCCAGGCCGGCCGCGAGCGCGGGGTGGAGCGGTTCGTCGCCGAGGTGCTGCCCGACAACACCCGGATGATCCAGACCTTCCGCGACGCCGGCTACCACGTGGCCAGCGAGTACGAGGACGGCGTGCTGGTCCTGGAATTCCCGATCACCCCCACCGACACCGCGATCGGGCTGATGCAGGGCCGGGAGCACAAGGCCGAGGCCGCCTCGATCGAGCGGTTCTTCAACCCCCGCTCGGTCGCCGTCATCGGCGCCTCCCGCCGGCAGGACACCATCGGCCAGGCGCTCGTGCGCCACCTGGTCACCGGCGACTTCACCGGGCGGGTGTACGTCGTGAACCCGACCGCCGCCGCGGTCTCGGGCATGCCGGCGTACAAGACCGTCGGCGACATCCCCGACGAGGTCGACGTGGCGATCGTCGCGGTGCCGGCGGAGTCGGTGCAGGACGTCGTGCTCGACTGCGCCGCGAAGGGCGTCCACGGCCTCGTCGTGATCTCCTCGGGCTTCGCCGAGACCGGCGAGGAGGGCCGCCAGCGCCAGCGCAGGCTGGTGGGGCTCTCCCGCTCCTACGGCCTGCGCCTGATCGGCCCGAACTGCCTGGGGATCATCAACACCGACCCCTCCGTCTCGATCAACGCCTCGCTGTCCTCGGTGATGCCGCCGCGCGGTCGTGCCGGGTTCTTCTGCCAGTCCGGCGCGCTCGGCTCCGCGATCCTGGAGAAGGTCCAGAACCGCGGCCTCGGCCTGTCCACCTTCGTCAGCGCGGGCAACCGCGCCGACGTCTCGGGCAACGACCTGCTGCAGTACTGGGAGGAGGACGACTCCACCGAGGTCGTCCTGCTCTACCTGGAGTCCATCGGCAACCCGCGCAAGTTCTCCCGCATCGCCCGCCGGGTCTCGCTGCGAAAGCCGATCATCGCGGTGCGCTCGGGGCGCACCACCCAGGGCGTGCCGATGGGCCATGCGGTGCGCCGGATCTCCGCCCCTCCGCAGGCGGTCGACGCGATGTTCCGCCAGGCCGGGGTGATCCAGGTCGACACGCTCGAGGAGATGTTCGACGTCGCCCAGCTGCTGGCCCACCAGCCGCTGCCGCGCGGGCGCCGGGTCGCGATCGTGGGCAACTCCGACGCGCTCGGCCTGCTCGCCGCCGACGCCGCCGCGGCCGTGGGCCTGGTGGTCAACAAGTCCGTCGCGCTCGGCGCCGAGGCGACGGCCGAGGACTTCGAGGACGCCCTCGACGCCGCCATCGACGACCCCGAGATCGACTCGGTCGTCGCGGTCTACATCCCGCCGCTCAACGTCTCCGGCGAGGACGTCGCGAACGTCCTGGCGGCCGTCGGCGAGCAGTCCGACAAGCCGCTGGTCTCCTCCTTCCTCGGCGCCGAGGGCGTGCCCGAGCTGCTGCGCGTGCCCGACGTGGCCGGCTCGACCGCCGGTCGCGGCTCGGTGCCGTCGTACCCCGCCGTGGAGTACGCCGTGCGCGCGCTCGCCCGCGTCGTGGAGTACGCCGTGTGGCTGCGCACCCCCGACGCCCCGCCCCGCGTCGGCGACACGGTCGACCCGCGCACCGCGAAGGCCGTCGTCAACCGGGTGCTCACCCAGCACCCCGAGGGCGTCGAGCTGAGCCAGGAGACCCTGGCCGAGCTGCTCGCGGCGTACGGCGTGGAGCTGTGGCCGGTGCACCGCGTCGCCAGCCTCGAGGAGGCCCGCGCGGCCGGGGAGTCGCTCGGGTGGGACGTGGTGCTCAAGGCGACCGCCGACCACCTCCGCGAGCGGCCGGACCTGGCCCACGTCTGGCGCAACATCGACGATCCCGAGGAGATGACCGACGCCTGGGACTCGCTGTCCTCGGTCATCGGCGACCCCGCCGGCGCGGGCTTCGTGGTCCAGAAGGTGGCGCAGCCCGGCGTGCCGGTCTCGATCCGCTCGATCGAGGACCCGCTCTTCGGCCCGGTCGTGTCCTTCGGCATCTCGGGCCCGATCACCGACCTGCTGACCGACCGCTCCTACCGGATCCCGCCGCTCAGCGAGCGCGACGCGGCGGCGATGGTGCGCGAGATCAAGGCCGCGCCGATGCTCTTCGGCTACCGCGGCAGCGAGGTGGTCGACGTGGCCGAGGTCGAGCGGCTGATCCTGCGGGTCTCCCAGCTGCAGAACGACCTGCCCCAGGTGCGCTCCCTCGAGCTCTCCCTGGTCCTGGCCGGTGCGCACGGCGCCAGCGTGCTGACCGCGGCCGGGCGGGTCGAGCCGGTGACCGACCCGCGCTCGGACTGGTTCGTGCGCCGGCTGCCGTCGCTGCCGGGGGACACGCTCCCGAGCTGAGGCGGGCCCGGGCGCGGGCGGACCGGTCCCGGCCGGACTGAGCCGGTGGGGGAGGTGCGTGACACACTGCGCGCATGCGCAGCCGCACCACCGACGACCGGGACCGGGCCACCGAGCTCCGGCACGCCATCGACCGCACCGGCTACTACCCCGAGGTCGTCGGGGACGGCGTGGCGGCGGCGGTCGCGGGCGAGCAGGTCCTGTCGTTCTTCGTCCACCACGAGCCGACCTTCGAGCGTGACGAGGTACGTCGCCACCTCAGCGTCGTGGTGCTGACCCCCAGCCGGCTGGTGCTCGCGCACACCGACGAGCACCCCGGCGACGACCTGCTGCCGGAGCCCTACACCTCGACCTCGACCGAGGCGGTCAGCCTCTCGGCGGTCAAGTCCGTGGTCGTCACCCGCAACATCGCCAACCCGACCTCCGGTCCCTCGCGGCCCGCCGAGGTCGTCATGACCATCGGCTGGGGCGGGGTCGCCCGGATCGACCTGGAGCCGGCCGGCTGCTCGGACCCCAGCTGCGAGGCCGACCACGGCTACACCGGCGTGCTGTCCTCCGACGACTTCTCCCTGCGGGTCTCCGCCGCCGCCGACGGGGCCGACGCGGTCCACGGGCTGCTGTCCTTCGCCGAGTCGCTCTCGGCCGCCACCCACGCCTGACGCCGACGACCGTGTCCTCCTCGAGCCCCTCGCCGGTGGACTTCCACGAGCCGGCCTACGGCCAGCGCTCGCTCTCCGACGTCGTGCCCGCCGTCGCGGTCGCGCTGGGCGTCGACCTCGGCGGGCCGACCCCGACCGGCCTCGAGCTGCCGCCGGCCTCGTCGTACGTGCTGTTCCTGGTCGACGGCCTCGGGCACCGGCTGCTGGAGCGGCACGGCCACGCCGCGCCGTACCTCTCCTCGCTGCTAGGGCAGGCCCCCGCCACCGCCGGCGTGCCGTCGACCACCGCGACCAGCCTCACCTCGCTGGGCACCGGCCTCGTGCCGGGCGTGCACGGCCTGGTCGGGTTCACCACGCGGGTGCCGGGCACCGACCGGCTGCTCAACGCGCTGGCCTGGTCCAAGGACGTCGACCCGCTCGAGTGGCAGCCGCACCCGACCGCGTTCGCGCGGCTCGGCTCGGCCGGCGTCTCGGTCCGGGTCGTGAACAAGCGGGAGTTCGCCAGCAGCGGGCTGACGCTGGCCGGCTCCCGCGGTGCCGAGTACGTCGCCGCCGACAAGGTGGGCGAGCGGGTCGCGGCGGCGGTCGCCGCCTGCGTCGAGCGGCCGTCGCTGACCTACCTCTACGACAGCGACCTGGACTGGACGGGCCACCGGTACGGCGTCTCCTCCAGCCAGTGGCTCCAGCAGCTCTCGAGCATCGACTCCGAGGCCGAGCAGCTGCGCGAGGTGCTCCCGGCCGACGTGCGGCTCGTCGTCGTGGCCGACCACGGGATGGTCGACTGCCCGCCCGAGCACCGCCTCGACGTCGACGACCACCCCGAGCTCCGCGACGGCGTGCGGCTGCTCGGCGGCGAGGCGCGCTTCCGCCACCTCTACGTCGACCGCGGCGCGGTCGACGACGTGGCCGCGGCGTGGTCGTCGGTGCTGGGGGAGCGGGCGGAGGTGCTCACCCGCGAGCAGGCGGTCCGGCGCGGGTGGTTCGGGCCGGTGGACGCCTCGGTGCTGCCGCGGCTGGGCGACGTCGTCGTCGCCTCGACCGGCGACCACGGTGTGTTCTCGACGACCGACTTCTCCTACGAGAAGACGCTCGTGGGCCTGCACGGGTCGCTCACGCCCGAGGAGATGCTGATCCCGGTCCTGGTCGACTGACCACGGCGGGGCGCTCGCGCCGGCGCGCCGCCGGGCGGACCCCGGCGGGGCGCTCAGCCGAGCAGCGCGAGCCGACCGTGCTCGGCGTACTCCGCCTCGAGGTCGGCGACCCGCTCGGCCGTGAGCGGCCGGTAGGCGCCGTCGACGCGCTCGAAGACCGGGTCCGCACCGCGCCACAGCAAGCGGCGCAGGGAGGGCTTGTCCACCTTGCGGGTCGCGGTGACCGGCAGGTCGCTGGTCAGCCGCACGAGCCGGGGCGCCCACTTGGTGCCGAGGTCGGCCTGCTCGTCGAGGAACGCCGCGAGGTCGGAGCCGTCGACGGCGGCGGGGTCGGTGACCTGCAGCGTGGCCATCACCAGGTCGCCGGTCCGCGGGTCGGGGACGGGGTAGACCGCCGCGACGGCGACGCCGGGGAAGCGGGACAGGATCCGCTCGACCGGCGCAGCCGCGAAGTTCTCGGAGTCCACGCGCAGCCAGTCGGCGGTGCGGCCGGCGAAGTAGAAGAAGCCGTCCTCGTCGCGGTAGCCGAGGTCACCGGTCCAGAAGTCGCCGTCGCGCAGCTTCTCGGCGCTCGCCTCGGGGTTCTTGTAGTAGCCCTCGAACCGCGCCGCGGCACCGCGGGAGACGATCTCGCCGGTCGCCTCCGCGGCGTTGAGCAGCTCGCCGTCGGGGGAGAACCGCGCCGGCGGGCACGGCCGGCCGTCCTCGCCGACGACGTCGATGGTGAAGCCGACCTGCGGCAGGCCCAGGGCCGCGCCGGGCGTCTCCGGGGTGCGGATGATGTAGCACGTGCCCTCCGAGGAGCCGTAGGACTCCGAGACGGCCACGCCGTAGCGCCGGAGGAACTCCTCGCGGTCGCGCGTCGAGGCCTCGGTGCCGAAGCCGAAGCGCAGCTTCGTGCGGCCCTCGTCGGGGCTCTCGGGCTGGGCCAGCACGTAGGCCAGCGAGCGGCCGACGTAGTTGAAGAAGGTGGCGCCGGTCTCGAGGACGTCGGCGAGGAAGCCGGACGCCGAGAACCGGCGCCGCAGGGCGAACGCCGCGCCGTGGTTGATGCACGGGCCCCAGGCGGCCATCAGCGCGTTGCCGTGGAAGAGCGGCATCGCGTTGTACGCCACGTCCTCGGGCCCGACCGGGATCGGGGTCAGCTGGCAGACCGTCGCCCAGCGGCCGGTCGAGCAGATGACCGCCTTGGGCGCGCCGGTGGAGCCGGAGGTGAAGAGCAGCAGCAGCACGCTGCGCGGGTCGAGCCCCTCGGGCGTCGCCTCGACCGGGGCGCCGGCGTGGCGCGCCAGCAGCGCGGCGTACTCCTCGCCCTCGACGTCGAGCACCGTCCCCGCGCCGTGGTCGAGGCCCTCGAGCAGCGCGTCGTGCGGGGCGGAGGTGAGGATCACCGCGCAGTCGGTCCGGCGTACGTCGGAGGCGAGCTCGGCCCCGCGCCGGGTCGGGTTGACGCCGACGACCGTGGCGCCGGCGAGGGCGGCGCCGGCCACGAGGAAGAGGTACTCCGGGGTGTTCTCGAGCAGCACGCCGACGTGCCAGGGGGCGTCGGCCGGGCGCAGCTCCTGGAGCACCGCGGACCGCACGGCCGCCTCGGCCAGCACCTCGCGCCAGGTCCACCGGCGGCCCTCGAAGACCAGCCCGGTGCCGTCGTCCTCCGCGCGGGCGAGGAACAGCTCGGCCATCGTGGCGTGGGGCAGGACGGGCATGGTGGCGTCGGTCACGTCGGCATTGCACCCGGTGGGCACGGGCCGGCGCGAGGGCCGATCCCGCAGACCGGGACGACGCGACGAGGGGGGCTACCCGAAGGGCAGCGGCTCGGGCGCCAGGGAGACCGCCTTCGCCCGGGCCGCGGTGAGGCGGCGGCGGTGGTGCTGGCGGCACAGCACCTCGTAGGCGACGTCGGCCGGCACGACGCCCGCCTCGTCCACGTCGCCGACGACGATGACCTCGCCCTCGACGACCATCGCGCCGTTCTCGGTGCGCGCGTTGTGCGTGGCGCGCTTGCCGCACCAGCACAGCGCCTCTACCTGGAGCACGTTCATCCGGTCGGCGATCTCGACCAGGCGCTGTGACCCGGGGAACAGCGCGGTCCGGAAGTCGGTGAGGATGCCGAAGGCGAAGACGTCGATCTGCAGCTCGTCGACGACCTTGGCGAGCTGGTCGACCTGCTCGCGCGTGTAGAACTGCGCCTCGTCGCAGATCAGGTAGTCGATCCGGCCGCCGTGGGTCAGCGACTCCACGACGTAGCGCCAGAAGTCGAAGTCCGGGCCGACCTCGATCGCGTCGTGGGTCAGCCCGAGCCGGCTGGAGATCAGTGCCTCGCCGGCCCGGTCGTGGGTGGTGAAGATCCGGCCGGCGCGGCCGCGGGCCGCGTGGTTGTGGTTCGTCTGGAGCGCCAGGGTCGACTTGCCGGAGTCCATCGTCCCGGTGAAGAAGTGCAGTTCCGCCACCGGCGGATCCTCCCACGTGTCGTGGGCCGGCACGCGGCAGGATGGGTCCCGTGACCGGACCGCTCATCACTGCCCAGGCGCTGCAGGTGCTCCTCGCCGAGGAAGTCGCGGGGGTCACGGTGCTCGACGTCCGCTACCGGCTCGGCGGACCGCCCGGTGCCGAGGAGTTCCGGCGCGGTCACGTCCCGGGTGCGGCGTACGTCGACCTCGACCGCGACCTCGCCGGGCCGGCCGGCCCGCGGGGCCGCCACCCGCTGCCGCGGACCGAGGACCTGCAGCGGGCGATGCGGGCGGCCGGGGTGTCCGACGGCCGCCCGGTCGTCGTCCTCGACGACTGGTCCGGGCACGCGGCGGCGCGGGCGTGGTGGCTGCTGCGCTTCCACGGCCACACGGACGTGCGCGTGCTCGACGGCGCCTGGCCGGCCTGGCTCGCCGCCGGCGGGCCGGTCGAGCAGGGCCCGACGACGGTGCCGGCCGGCGACTTCACCGCACGGCCCGGCGGCATGCCGGTGGTCGACGTCGAGGGGGTGCCCGGCGTCGAGGTGCTCGTGGACGCCCGGGCGCCGGAGCGGTACCGGGGCGACGTCGAGCCCGTCGACCCGGTCGCCGGCCACGTGCCCGGCGCGGTCAACGTCCCGACGTCGAGCAACCTCGCCGCCGACGGGCGCTTCCGCGACGCGACATCGCTGCGCGAGGTCTACGCGGCGGTCGGCGCCACGCCGGGGGCCGACGTGGCGGCGTACTGCGGCTCGGGCGTGACCGCGGCGCACGACGTGCTGGCGATGGAGGTGGCCGGTGTGCGGGCCGCGCTGTGGCCGGGGAGCTGGAGCGAGTGGGTGGCCGAGCCGGGGCGTCCGGTGGCGACCGGCGCTACCAGTGGACGCCCTTGAGCACCCGGGCCAGCACCAGCTGCTCGGACCCGCGCGTCGCCGCGGACCCGTCACCCCCGGTGCCGGCCGCGGCGGCGGTCGAGTCCGGGAACACCTGGTAGGCGAGGTTCAGCACGCGGAACGTCGTCCGCGGCGCCACGGTGTGGGCGATCGCGCCGGCGGTGCCGAGCAGCGTGCCGATCCGGTGCGGCCGCTCGACGATCGCCTCCAGCACGAGGTCGGCGGCCTGGGCGGGGGAGATCGCCGGGAACCGGTCGTAGAGCCTGGTCGGAGCGATCATCGGCGTCCGGACCAGCGGCATGTGGATGGTGGTGAAGGTGATGCCGTCGCCGACCAGCTCGCTGGCCACCACGTCGCTCCAGGAGTCCAGGGCCGACTTGGAGGCGACGTACGCCGAGAAGCGCGGCGGGTTGGTCTGCACCCCGATCGAGCTGACGTTGACGACATGGCCGTCCTGCTGCTGCCGCATCGCCGGGAGCAGCCCGGTCACCAGGCGGACCGCGCCGAAGTAGTTGAGCTGCATCGTGCGCTCGAAGTCGTGGAACCGGTCCTCGGACAGCCTCAGCGAGCGTCGGATCGAGCGCCCGGCGTTGTTGACGACGACGTCGACCGACGGCAGGTCGCTCAGCAGGGCCGCGCAGAGGTCGTCGATCGCGTCGAGGTCGGAGAGGTCGCAGGGGTGCACGTGGGCGGTGCCCCCGCGCAGCTCGATGACCGACCTGAGGTCCTCCAGCTTGTCCTTGCCACGTGCGACCAGGACGGGGACGCCGCCGGCCTGGGCCACCTTGAGCGCGGTCACCTGGCCGATCCCGGACGAGGCGCCGGTGATCACGACGTGCTTGCCCCGCAGCGCCTCCCGGATGCGGGGGTCGCGTGCCGTGGAGGTGTCCAGGTGGTCCTCCCAGTAGGTCCACAGGGTGCGGGCGTACCCCTCGAGGTCGGGCACGCTGATCCCCGAGCCCGCGAGCGCTCGCTCGGTGCGCCGGGAGTCGAAGACGGCCGTGAACGAGGTGTGGGCGAGCACCTCGGCCGGGATGCCCACCCGGCTGGTCACCGGGTCCAGGAGCCGCTGCACGGCGGGGTTGCCCACGACACCGGAGAGCAGCGCGGCCGGTCGCAGCACGCGCGGGAGCAGCCCGGGTCCGTCGACCGACGTCACGAAGCGGGGAGCCCCCGCGGCGGCGCAGAAGGCATTGACGGCCTCGAGCACCGGTCGCGGCTCGGGGTCGACCAGGTGGAAGGCCTCGCCGTCGTGCCCGGGCAGGTGGGCGAGGTGGTCCAGCGCGGAGGCCACGTAGTCGACCGGCACCACGTTGGTCGCGCCGAGGTCGAGGCCGACCATCGGCAGCCAGGCGGGCAGCGTGTCGCGCAGGGTCTTGAGGAGCGGGAAGAAGTAGTAGGGCCCGTCGACCTTGTCCATCTCGCCGGTCGCGGAGTCCCCGACGACGATCGCGGGCCGGTAGACCCGCCAGGGGACCGCCGCCTCGGCCCGGACGATCCGCTCGGCCTCGTGCTTGGTGCGGTGGTACGCCGAGGGCAGCCGCTGGCCCTCGTCGAACATCGTCTCGTCGAAGCGGCCCACGAAGTCGCCGGCCACCGCCACCGAGCTGACGTGGTGCAGGCGGCCCGCGCCGAGCGCCTCGGCGAGCTCGAGGGCGTGCCGGGTGCCCTCGACGTTCATCGCCTCGTTGGCGGCGTCGTCGGCGGTCATGTCGTAGACCGCGGCGAGGTGGAAGAAGTGCTCGACGCTCCCGGCGTGCTCGCTCACCCACGCCGGGTCGACGCCGAGCCGTGGCTCGGTGAGGTCCCCGACCACGGGGACGACCCGGTCGCTGCGCCAGCGTCGGCGCAGTGCCTCCAGCCGGGGCAGCGAGGCCGCCCGGCACAGCACGTGCACGTCGCCCTCGCGGTGGTCCAGCAGCTCCTGGACCAGCCGGCGGCCGATGAAGCCTGTGGCGCCGGTCACGAAGTACGACATGGCGGGAGGCTACTCCCGGATCACTCCTGCTTGCCGCCGCCGAACATGATCTCGTCCCAGCTGGGGACCGAGGCGCGGCCGCCCTTCTTGCGGACCGCTCGCCGTGGCGGCGGCTGCTCGGCGGGCTCGGGGTCCGGCTCGGGCTCGTCGCGCACGGCCGGCTGCTCCGTGGTCGGTGCCTCGGCGTCGGCGGACCCGCGGTCGAGCGCGGCCGCGTCGGCGGCCTCCTCGGCCAGCGCGCGCTCCTGCTCGGCGGCGCCCGGCTCGGTGGCGGGGGCGGTGTCCAGGAACGCCTCGACCGGCTGGTCGTCGTTGACCGGCTGGTCGTCGTTGACCAGCTGGATGGCGTCGTCGCCCAGCTCGTCGCCCGGCTCGCCGCCGAGCGGCAGCTCCTGGTCCACGAGGTCGACGGTGGTGAGCCGGCGCTGGCGGGCCTGCTGGAGGTCGTCGCGCGCCGGCTCGGGCTCGGGCAGGGCCTCGCCGACCAGCCAGCGGGCGTCGTCGTTCTCCAGGAGCACGAAGTTGCCCGGCATGTCGAAGACCAGCTCGGCGATCCCGCTGCGCTGGGTGGTCTCGTACGCCGCGACCAGCGCCCAGCGGCCGTCGTCGCGGCGCCACGAGTCCCACTCGACGGTCCCGGCGTCGACGTGCACCGAGCGCAGGTGGGCCTCCACCGCCTCGCCGAGGGTGCGGGCCGTCCCCGAGGCCTCACCGGCGCGGCGACGTACCGAGGACCGCTGGGCCCGGTCGGCCACGTGGCGGCGCTCGTCGAGCACCGGCCCGGCGAAGGCCATGATCTTCTCGACCGAGGTGCCCGCGGCTGCCGCGACGTCCTCCGTCGACGCCCCCGCCCGGATCCGGGCCTGGATGTCGCGGGGCCGGAGGGTGCTCTCCATCTGCTTCTCCATACGTCTCGGCGGGTGCTGGCGCAGGGCGCTCCGGAGGCGCTGGTCGATGTCGAGCTCATGCTCGCCACCGGCGTCGTCGGTCAGCAGCAGACGCGTCCCGTCCTCGCTCACTCCGGTGAGCTCGAGGTGCGCCATGGGTGTCTGGTCCTTGCCCGGTCGTTCCTGCTGGTCGTGGGCCCAGAGCCTACGCCAGCCGACCCGCGCGGCCGGGTAACCTCCGAGCGTGCCGACACTCGTCGTCCTCGACCTGGTCGGGATCTTCGTCTTCGCCATCTCCGGCGGCCTGGTCGCCGTCCGCAAGGACCTCGACGTCTTCGGCGTGCTGCTGCTGGCCGGGACCACCGGTCTCGGTGGCGGGTTCGTCCGCGACGTGCTGATCGGGGTCACCCCGCCCACGGCGCTGGCCGACTGGCGCTACCTCGTGGTCCCGGCGGTCGCCGGCCTGCTGACCTTCGGCTACCACCCGGTGCTGGGCCGGATGGAGCGGACGGTCAACGTCTTCGACGCCTTCGGCCTGGCGCTCTTCTGCGTCGCCGGGGCGCTGAAGGCGCTCGACCACGGGCTGGGCCCCGTGCCGGCGGCGCTCCTGGGGATGACCACCGGGATCGGCGGCGGCGTCCTGCGCGACCTGCTGGCCGGGCGGGTGCCGGTGGTGTTCCGCGGCGAGCTGTACGCGACGCCGGCGCTCGCCGGGGCGCTCGTCGCCGTGGTCGGAACCGAGCTCGAGGTGAACCGGGTGCTCGTCAGCGTGGTGGGTGCGGCGGTGTGCCTCGTGTGGCGCCTGCTCGCGCTGCTGCGGGGGTGGCAGGCACCCCGCCCGCAGGGCGCCGCGAGCGTCTGAGCCGGTCCGGGCGGCCGGTCCGACGTCCTGGCTCCTCGCCGGCGGACCGATGAGTTGCCGCACTGTCGGAGGTCGGTGCCACTGTGATCCGCATGACACCAGACCTCGCGATCGAGACCCGCGGCCTCGTCAAGACCTTCGGTGAGACCCGGGCCGTCGACGGCGTCGACCTCACCGTCCCGGTCGGCGGCGTGTACGGCGTGCTCGGGCCGAACGGCGCCGGGAAGACCACGACCATCCGGATGCTCGCGACGCTGCTGCCGCCCGACGGCGGCACCGCCCGCGTGCTGGGCCACGACGTGGCCACCGAGGCGGCGACGGTCCGGTCCCGCGTCGCGCTGACCGGCCAGTTCGCCTCGCTCGACGAGGACCTCTCCGGGCAGGAGAACCTCGTGCTCGTCGCGCGCCTGCAGGGCTACGACCGCTCCGGCGCACGTCGCCGGGCGACCGAGCTGCTCGAGGCCTTCGACCTGGGCGCAGCGGCGCGCAAGCAGGTCAAGGCCTACTCGGGCGGCATGCGCCGGCGCCTCGACATCGCGGCCTCGATCGTCGTCCGGCCCGACCTGATGTTCCTCGACGAGCCGACGACCGGCCTGGACCCCCGCAGCCGCAACCAGGTGTGGGAGATCGTCCGGGCGCTGGTGCGCGCGGGCACGACGGTGCTGCTGACCACCCAGTACCTCGAGGAGGCCGACCAGCTCGCCGACCGGATCGCCGTCATCGACCACGGCCGGGTGATCGCCGAGGGCACCAGCGGCGAGCTCAAGGCCTCCGTCGGGTCCGGCGCGGTGAAGGTGCGGGTGGCCGACCCCGCCGACCGCGAGCCGCTCGCCGCGCTCCTGGCCGAGGAGCTCGACGCCGACCCGGTCCTCGACTCCGACCCGGCGTCGGTGTCCTTCCGGGTCACCGACCCCACCCGGGTGGCCGGTGCCCTGCACCGGGCGGGCGAGCGGGGCCTCGGGATCTCGGAGTACTCCCTCGGCCAGCCCAGCCTCGACGAGGTCTTCCTCGCCCTCACCGGCCGCCCGGCGGAGGACCCGACCGCCGCCACCGCCACCGACCAGCCGACCACCGAAGGAGTCCCGGCATGACGACGACCGCGCGGACCGAGCACGGCCGCAGCACCGACCACGCCCCGTCCCTCGACGCCTCGGTGATCGCCGTCGTCGGGGGCGCCGAGCGGCCCCGCCACGCCGGCCCGGTCTCGGCGTCGGTGACCTACGGGTGGCGGGCGCTGCTGAAGATCAAGCACGTCCCCGAGCAGCTCTTCGACGTGACGATGTTCCCGATCATGTTCACGCTGATGTTCACCTACGTCTTCGGCGGGGCGATGGCGGGCTCACCGGGGGAGTACCTCCAGTACGCCCTGCCCGGGATCCTCACCCAGACGGTCGTGTTCATCACGATGTACACCGCGCTCACCATCAACACCGACATCGAGAAGGGCGTCTTCGACCGGTTCCGCTCGCTGCCGGTGTGGCGTCCGGCGCTGCTGGTGGGCGCGTTGCTCGGGGACACGCTCCGCTACGCGATCGCGTCGCTGGTCGTGCTGGCGGTCGGCCTGGCCATCGGCTACCGCGCGCCGGGCGGCGTCCTGGGCGTGCTCGCGGCGGTGGTCCTGCTCGTGCTGTTCTGCGTGTCGCTGACCTGGGTCTGGCTGATCGTGGGGCTGAAGGTCCGCACCCCCAACGCGGTGATGGGGACCTCGATGATGGTGCTCTTCCCGCTGACGTTCGTCTCCTCGGTGTTCGCGCCGCCGGAGACGATGCCGGGCTGGCTGCAGTCCTTCGTCGACATCAACCCGATCACGCTGCTCGTCGAGGCCGCCCGCGGGCTGATGAACGACGCCGCGGACGCCGGCGACATCCTGGTCGTGGTGCTGATGTCGGTCGCCATCACCGCGGTCTTCGCGCCGATCGCGCTGCGGCTCTACAACCGCAAGACCTGAGCACCGCGCGGCCGCCCGGGTGGCCGGCGGTGGGCGGCGTCAGCCGTGCCGGACGACGACCCGGCCGGCGTCAACCTCCCACCGCTGGTCGAGGTCGACGTTCTCGAGCAGCCGGCGGTCGTGGGAGACGAGCAGCAGCGCACCGTCGTACGACGCCAGCGCCTGCTCGAGCTGCTCGATCGCCGGCAGGTCGAGGTGGTTGGTGGGCTCGTCGAGCACGAGCAGGTTGACCCCGCGGGCCTGCAGCAGCGCCATCGCCGCGCGGGTCCGCTCCCCGGGGGAGAGCCGGCCGACCAGGCTGGCGACCTGGTCGGCCTTGAGCCCGAACTTCGCCAGCAGCGTGCGGACCTCGGCCTGGGTCAGCTCGGGCACCACCGCCTCGAAGGCGGCCCCGAGGGGCAGGTCGTCGTCGAGGCCGGTGCGGGCCTGGTCGATGACGCCGATCGCGACGGAGGCGCCGAGCGACGCGGACCCGGTCCCGGGCGCGGTCCGGCCCAGGAGCAGCCGCAGCAGGGTGGTCTTGCCGGCGCCGTTGGGACCCGTGATGCCGATCCGGTCGCCGGCGCTGACCTGCAGCGAGGCCGGTCCGAACGCGAAGTCGCCCAGCCGGAGCGTCGCCTCGTTCAGCGTCGCGACCACCGAGCTGGACCGCGGTGCCGCCGCGATGTCGAACTGCAGCACCCACTCCTTGCGCGGCTCCTCGACCTCCTCGAGCCGGGCGATGCGGGACTCCATCTGCCGCACCTTCTGCGCCTGCTTCTCCGAGGACTCGGTCGCGGCGCGGCGGCGGATCTTGTCGTTGTCCGGGCTCTTGCGCATCGCGTTGCGGACGCCCTGGGAGCTCCACTCGCGCTGGACCCGGGCCCGCTTGACCAGGTCGGCGCGGGTGTCGGCGTACTCCTCGTAGGCCTCCCGGGCGTGCCGGCGGGCGACCGCACGCTCCTCGAGGAACGCGTCGTACCCGCCGTCGTAGACCGTCACCTGCCCCTGGGCGAGGTCGAGCTCGACGATCCGCGTGACGCACCGCGCCAGGAACTCCCGGTCGTGGGAGACCAGCACCACCCCGCCGCGCAGCCCCTGGACGAAGGCCTCCAGCCGCGCGAGGCCGTCGAGGTCCAGGTCGTTGGTCGGCTCGTCGAGGAGCACGACGTCGAACCGGCTCAGCAGCAGCGCCGCCAGCGCGACGCGCGCCACCTGGCCGCCGGAGAGCGAGGTCATCAGGGTGTCGGGACCGAGCGCGAGCCCCAGGTCGGCGAGCACGGGCCCGACCCGGTCCTCGAGGTCCGCAGCGCCGCTGGCCAGCCACCGGTCGAACGCCGCGGCGTACGCGTCGTCGGCACCCGCCTCGCCCGAACCGAGCGCCGACGCGGTCGCCTCCATCGTCGCCGTGGCCTCGGCGGCACCCGTGCGTCGCGCGAGGTACTGCGCGACGGTCTCGCCGGGCACCCGCTCGTGCTCCTGCGGGAGGTAGCCGACGAACGCGTCGGTGGGGGCGAGCTCGACGGTGCCGGCCATCGGCGGCGTCGCACCCGCGAGCAGCCCGAGCAGGGTCGACTTGCCCGCGCCGTTGGCGCCGACCACCCCGACGACGTCGCCGGGGGCGACGGTGAGGTCGAGGCCCTCGAAGAGCACCCGGTGGCCGTGTCCGCCGGACAGGTCCCTTGCGACGAGCGTGGCGGTCACGGCGCGAGCGTAGTCGCGGCCGCGACGGACGGTTCGCCGAGGTGGGCCCGGGGTACCTCGTGCGCCCGAGCGACAGGAGGTGCTGGGGTGCGACGGCGGCACGGACGGGCGACCGGGCCCGTGGCGGGGCTGATGAGCGCGGTGGTGGCGGCGACGGCGGCGGCGCTCACCGGGTGCGGCGCCGCGGCGGACGAGGACGACGCGGCGGCGGTGGTGGACCGGTTCCACCGGGCGCTGGCCGAGGGCGACGGGCGGGCGGCGTGCCGGCTGCTGAGCCCGCGCCTGGAGTCGCAGCTGCCGGCTGCGGGGGAGTCGTGCGCGGAGGCCGTGCTGGCCAAGCAGGTGCCCGAGCCCGGCCGGCCGGTCGAGGCGTCGGTCTACGGCACGATGGCGCAGCTGCGGTACGACGGCGACACGGTGTTCCTCACCGAGCTCGAGCGGGCCGGCTGGCGCATCGTCGCCGCGGCGTGCAGCGAGGTGCCCGGGCACCCCTACGACTGCCGGGTCTCGGCGGGCTAGGGGGAGCCGTGCGCACGATGTTCTGGACCTACCTGGCCGTCATCTGGGCCGGGCTGGCGTACTTCCTGCTGATCGCGCTGAGGCACACGTGAGCGCGGGCTCGCCGGCGCGCTGGGTGCGCGAGCAGTCGCTCTCGCTGTTCTTCGGTGCGCTCTTCCTCTTCACGCTGGTGGGCCAGGCCCTCGCCGGGTGGCACCAGTTCAACGACCAGCAGCTCGCGGACGGGATGGGCCGGCTGAGCCTGGGCCAGTACCTCACCTCGGCAGACTTCGCGGTCGACGTGACCGAGAACTGGCAGAGCGAGTACCTCCAGTTCCTCGTCTTCCTCGTCGCCGGCATCTGGCTGTTCCAGAAGGGCTCCACCGAGTCCAAGAAGCTGGACCGGCCGGGCCTGGAGTCCGACGAGGACCAAGAGGTGGGTCCGCACGCGGCCGACGACTCGCCGCCCTGGGCCGCGGCCGGTGGGTGGCGCACCGGGGTGTTCTCCTCGTCCCTGACCCTGATGATGAGCGCGATCTTCCTGGTCTCCTGGCTGGCGCAGTCGGTGGCCGGCTGGGCGGCGTTCAACGAGACCCGCCTCGCGCAGCTGCAGGACCCCATCACCTGGGGCCAGTACCTCCTCGACGCCGACTTCTGGGCGCGCACCCTGCAGAACTGGCAGTCGGAGTTCCTCGCCGTCGGCTCGATGGTGATCCTGTCGGTCTACCTGCGCCAGCGCGGCTCGGCGCAGAGCAAGCCGGTCGGCGCCGCGCACGAGGAGACCGCCGACGAGGGCTGATTCCCGAGGCCGCGGCGGGGCTACCGGGCGTCGCTGAACTGCTGCGTGCCGAGCACGCCGAGCAGCCGCAGCTTCTGGTCCGACTCGCTGTGCGGCGCCGCCGTCAGGACCAGGAGCACCTGCAGCTGGTCCTCGGTGAACAGCACCTGGCAGTCCAGCTCCAGGGCGCCAACCTCGGGGTGGAGGAGCACCTTGTGGTCGGAGAACCGGCGCCCCACCTCGTGCTCCTCCCACAGCCCGGCGAACTCCGGGCTGCGCCGCTGCAGGTCCCGGACGATCTCACCGGCGCGCGAGCCCGGCCCGAGGAGCCCGTACGCCGCGCGCAGCGACGCGACCTGGGCGCGGGACTGGCGGGCGTGGTCCTCGGCGGGGTAGATCCGGCGCGACGCCGCGGGGTCGGTGAACCAGCGGTGGATCTCGCTGCGCGCGAGACCGGTGTGCACCCGCGCGTCGCCGAAGAGCGCCCGGGCCGGCTCGTTCTGGACCAGCGCCTCGCCGAGGACGGAGAGGATCACCGCCGGGGTGTCGGTGAGCCGGTCGAGCACGCGGAGCAGCGCCGGTGCGACGTACTCCGTCCCGGTCACCTGGTCCGGCGCGCTGTGCCCGGCGATCCGGTAGAGGTAGTCCCGCTCCTCGGCCGACAGCCGCAGCGCGCGGGCCACCGCGGCGAGCATCTGGGTGCTCGGCTGCGGACCGCGCCGCTGCTCCAGGCGCGTGTAGTAGTCGGTCGACATCGTCGCGAGGAGGGCCACCTCGTCGCGACGCAGACCCGGTGTGCGCCGCCGCGGCCCGGCCGGGAGGCCGACGTCGGCGGGCTGCAGCCCGTGCCGGTGGCGGGTCAGGAAGTCGGCCAGGGCGTCGCGGTCCACGTGCCCGAGTATCCGCGCCACTGCCACCGCGAGCCAGGGACCGCGGATCCCTGGACGAGCGCTCTCTGCCCGGCCCGGTGCGGGGCGGCCAGCCTGGGAGCATGCGAATCCACGGCAACACGATCTTCGTCCCCGGCGCCACCAGCGGCATCGGCCTCGCCCTCGCGCTGCGGCTCCACGAGCTCGGCAACACGGTCGTGGTCGGCGGTCGCCGCACCGAGCTGCTCGAGCGGATCGCCGCCGAGCACCCCGGGCTGCACACCGTGCGGATCGACACCACCGACCCGGTCAGCATCGACGAGGCCGCCACCGAGGTGCTCGCCGCCCACCCCGACCTCGACGTCCTGGTGACGATGGCCGGCATCATGCGCGTCGAGGACTGGACGACGCCCGCCGGCTTCCTGACCAGCGCGGAGGAGACCGTCACCACCAACCTGCTCGGCCCCATCCGGCTGGTCGCCGCGTTCATCGAGCACCTGCGCACCCGCCCCGAGGCGACGGTCATGACGGTGTCCTCTGGCCTGGCGTTCGCGCCGCTGCGGGCCACGCCGAGCTACAACGCCACCAAGGCCGCGATCCACATGCTCAGCGAGTCCCTCCGGCTCCAGCTCGCGGACACCGGCGTGCGGGTCGTGGAGCTGGAGCCGCCGTCGGTGCGGACGGGACTGCTCCCCGGGCAGGAGACCAGCGAGCTGGCCATGCCGCTCGACGACTTCGTCGCCGAGGTCGTGGGGCTGATCGAGGCCGATCCCGACGCGACCGAGATCCAGGTGGAGAACGTCAAGTTCCTGCGGTACGGCGAGGCGCGGGGCGACTACGACCAGGTCGTGGCCACGCTCAACCGGCTCGACCCGCACGGGCGCTGAGCCGGGTGCTCGGCCGACCGCCGACGGCGCGGCCGGCCCGACGTCAGGCGCCCAGCACCCGCCGCAGGTAGGCGTTGGCGAAAACCCGCTCGGGGTCGAGGCGCTCGCGCAGGGCGAGGAAGTCGCCGAAGCGCGGGTAGACCCCGGCGAGGTCGTCGGCGGTCATCGAGTGCACCTTTCCCCAGTGCGGGCGGCCCCCGGCGGCGCGCAGGACCGGCTCCACGAGGCCGAAGTAGCGACGGTGGTCGGCGCCGCGGTGGGTGTGGAAGGCCAGGTACAACGAGTCCCGCCCGGACGCGGTGGAGAGGGGGACGTCGTCGGCGGGGGTGGAGCGCACCTCGACGGGGAAGCTGACCGTCACGTCCGCGGCCTCGACGACCCGCCGGCACTCGCGCAACACCTCGAGGCCGTCCGCGCGCGGCACGGCGTACTCCATCTCCTTGAAGACCACGTGCCGCGGCGAGACGAACACCCGGTGCGCGACGTCGCTGTAGGTCCGGGCGCCGAGGGCGCGGGCGCTGAGCTGGTTCATGCGGGGGATCACCCCGGGGACGCGGTTGGCGCCCGCGGCGAGCACGCCGAAGAGCTGGTTGGAGAGAAAGTCGTCGTCGAGCCAGGCGCGCCAGCGGGGCAGCGGCTCGGCCTCGTCGGGCGGCGCGGCGAGCCGGTCGTTGCGCTTGACCAGCGTCCGGTCGGTGTGGGGGAACCAGTAGAGGTCGACGTGGTGGCTGGACGCCGTCATCTCGTCGTACGCCGCGAGCGCGGCGTCCCACGCCATCGGCTCCTCGCGTGCCTCGAGGAGGAAGAGCGGCTCGACCCGGAACGTCAGCGTGGTGAGGATCCCGAGCGCCCCCAGCCCGACCCGGGCGGTCTCGAGCACGTCGGGGTTCTCATCGGCGCTCGCGCGCAGCAGCTCCCCGGTGCCGGTGACCAGCTCGAGGCCCGCCAGCTGGGCGGCCAGCCCGCCCGCGATGCCGCCGGTGCCGTGGGTGCCGGTCGAGACGGCGCCGGCGATGGTCTGCTCGGCGATGTCGCCCATGTTGTGCAGGCTGAGGCCGAGCAGCTCGAGGCCCTCGTTGAGGTCCTGCAGCCGGGTGCCGGCCAGGGCGGTGACGGTCATCGCCTCGCGGTCGACCGACACGATCCCGGTCATGCCCGAGGGCACCAGCATCGTCTCCTCGGGCGCCGCAACCGCGGTGAAGGAGTGGCCGGTGCCGACCATCTTCACCGTGCTGCGGCGGGCGCGCGCCCGCTCGACCTCCGCCACGACGGCGGCGACGCTCCCCGGGCGCACGACCCGGCTCGGCCGTGCGCTCTCCAGCCCCGACCAGTTGCTCCACTCCACGGGCGCAACCTATCCCGCGTCGGACGGCTCCCGGGGCCGGTCGGCGCGAGCGGCCCCCGACGGGATCGCCTGCGCGGCGAGCGCGGCGACCAGGCCGGCGACGAGGCAGACGAGGTACGCCGCCGACGCACCGGAGTGGTCGACCACGAAGCCGCTGACGGTGGCGCCGGGCGCGACACCGGCGACCAGGCCGGTCTGCATGATCGCCATGCCCTCGGTGAGGCGCGCGGAGGGGACCGACTGCTCGGTGAGGGACATCGTCGCGACGAGGGTGGGTGCGATCGCCACGCCACCGGCGAGCAGCACCGCGCCCATCACCCACACCGAGTCGACGAGGAAGAGCGGCGCCATCGCGCACGCCATCGCGAACGCGCCCCAGCGCACCCGCACCACCGGCCCGCTGCGCCAGGTGACGGCGCCGGTGACGAAGCCGGCCACCAGGCTGCCCAGCGCCCACAGGGCGAGCAGCCCGCCGGCGTACGCCTCGTTGCCCTGCGCCTCGGAGAAGGCGACCGTGGTGACCTCGGCGGCACCGAACAGCACGCCCATCGCCGCGCTCACGACCGCCAGGGGCGCGATCGTCCGCCACGGCAGGGGCGGCCGGGCGCCCGTGCTGCGGTCGTGGCGGCGCGCCGGTGGCTCGGTGGCGTGCTGGGAGGCGAAGAAGAGGCTGCCGCCGACCCCGGCGACGATGGCCACCGCCAGGCCCGCGACCGGGTCGACCGTGGTCGCGAGCAGGGTGACCAGGATCGGCCCGAGGATGAAGACCGCCTCGTCGGCGACCGCCTCCAGCGCGTACGCCGTCTGCTTGTCGCTCGGCTGATCCAGCACCCACGACCAGCGCGCGCGCACGCACGAGCCGATCTGGGGCAGCGACCCGCCGGCGAGGGCGGCGGCGAGGTACGTCGCGCCGATCGGCCAGTCGGCCTCCACCGAGGTGATCAGCAGCACCATGGCGGCACCGAAGACGAGGGTGGCGGTCGCGAGCACGCGCGCCTGGCCGACGGCGTCGAGCAGCCGGCCCTGGACGATCGCGAGGACCGCGTTGGCGACCATGTACGCCGCCGACACCGCACCCGCGACGCCGTAGGACCCGGTGGAGGACTCCACGAGCAGCACGATGCCGAGGCCGACCATCGAGATCGGCAGGCGCGCGACCAGCCCGGTGGCCGAGAAGAGGGCGGCACCGGGCCGCGAGAGGATCCGGCGGTAGCGGGCGAGAGCGGTCATGGCGGGCACAACGTAGGACGGCCCGGGGAGCCCCCACCAATCGCCGGGCGTCAGGCCACGATCCATACGATGAGGCCATGTCCAGCCCTGCTGCCGCCTCCGACCCGACGCCGTACGACGCCCTCCTCCTCGTGTCCTTCGGTGGCCCGGAGGCCCCCGAGGACGTGGTCCCCTTCCTGGAGAACGTGACCCGCGGCCGGGGCATCCCGCGCGAGCGCCTCGAGCAGGTCGGCGAGCACTACTACCTGTTCGGCGGCAAGTCCCCGATCAACGACCAGAACCGGGCCTTCCTCCGGGGCCTGCGCGCCGACCTCGCCGAGGCCGGCCTGGACATCCCGGTCTACTGGGGCAACCGCAACTGGGACCCCTACCTGACCGACACCCTCGCGCAGATGGCGGCCGACGGGGTGCAGCGCGCGGCGTGCTTCATGACCAGCGCCTACTCATCCTGGTCCAGCTGCCGGCAGTACCGGGAGAACCTCCACGACGCCGTGGCCGCCCTGCCCGGGGGGTCCCCGGCGCCGAAGCTGGACAAGCTGCGCCACTACTTCAACCACCCCGGCTTCGTGGAGCCGGTCGTCGACGCGACCCTCGCCGCGCTGGCCGAGCTGCCCGAGGACCTGCGCGACGGGGCACACCTGGCGTTCGTCACGCACTCGATCCCCACCCAGATGAACGACCTCAGCGGGCCCCCGGACCAGGGTGGCGGCGCCTACGTCCGCCAGCACCTCGACGTCGCCTCCGTCGTCACCGACCGGGTCCGCGAGGAGACCGGCCGCGACCACCCCCACGAGCTCGTCTACTGCTCGCGCTCGGGCGCCCCGCACGTCCCGTGGCTCGAGCCGGACGTCAACGACCACCTCGCCGCGCTCAAGGAGCAGGGCGCCCCCGCGGTGGTGATGGTCCCGGTCGGCTTCGTCTCCGACCACATGGAGGTCATCTACGACCTCGACACCGAGGCCATGGCGACGGCCGAGGAGCTCGGCCTGCCGGCCCGCCGCGCCGGGACCGCCGGGACCGACCCCCGCTTCGTCCGGGCCGTCCGCGACCTGCTGGTCGAGCGCGCCGCGGTCGAGCGGGGCGAGGAGGTGGTCCGCAACGCGGTGGGCACAACCGGACCGATGTGGGACCGCTGCCCGGTGGGCTGCTGCGCCAACCCGCGCGGCGCCAGGCCGACGCTGACCGGCGAGCGCGAGCCGATCGACCAGTGAACCCGCCCCCGGCAGCACAGCTGCGCGACCTCGCCCTCGAGGCCGCCCGGGCGGCGGTGGTGCTGGTGCGCGAGCACGCCGCCCTCGGTGTCGGCGTCGCGGCGACCAAGAGCAGCGAGGTCGACGTGGTCACCGAGGCCGACCGGGCCAGCGAGGCGCTGGTCCGCTCCCTCCTGCTCGAGCGGCGGCCCGACGACGCGGTCCTGGGCGAGGAGGGCGACGACGTCGCCGGCACCAGCGGGGTGCGCTGGGTCGTCGACCCGATCGACGGGACCGTCAACTTCCTCTACGGCCTCCCGCAGTACGCCGTGTCCATCGCCGCGGAGGTCGCCGGGCCCGACGGCACCGAGGTGGTCGCGGGGGTCGTGGTCAACGCCGCGACCGGCACCGAGTACGCCGCGCACGTGGCCGACGACGGCACCGCCGTGGCGACCCGGGACGGCTCACCGATCGCCGTCGCGGGGCCCACCCCGCTGGCGCGCCGGCTCGTGGGGACCGGCTTCTCCTACGACAGCGGCCTGCGCGAGCTCCAGGCGCGCGCGCTCGTCCGCCTCCTGCCGCGCGTGCGCGACGTACGCCGGCTCGGGTCCTGCGCCCTGGACCTGTGCCACGTGGCGGAGGGCTCGCTCGACGGGTACGTCGAGGAGGGCGTGCACCTGTGGGACCACGCCGCGGGGGCCCTCGTCGCCCGCGCCGCGGGTGCCCGGACGGCGCTGCTCACCGGCGTCGGCGGCCGTGACCTGATGGTCTGCGCGCCCGCCCACGGGTTCGACGAGCTGCTCGCCGCGGTGGTCGACGCGGGCTACGCCGCGGGGTCCGCCGCCGGGCCCGCCGCCGGTTGACAGCGGGGGAATAGGGCACCGACAGCCGACGTTCCGGACACGCCCCGCCGAACGGTGTGGGCAACCGCCGGCCGGTCGTGCAGAATCTGGCGCCGTCGGCGGCACATCGAGCCCGAGGGGAGTGAGCGACGCATGGCGACGGACTACGACGCACCGCGCAAGAACGAGGAAGAGCAGTCCGAGGAGTCGATCGAGGAGCTCAAGGCGCGTCGCCACGACAAGAACTCCGGCAAGGTCGACGAGGACGAGGCGGAGGCCGCCGAGTCCTTCGAGCTCCCCGGCGCCGACCTGTCGCACGAGGAGCTCGCCGTCGAGGTGAAGCCCAAGCAGGACGACGAGTTCACCTGCATGAGCTGCTTCCTGGTGCACCACCGCAGCCAGCTGGCCGACGAGAAGAAGATGATCTGCCGCGACTGCGTCTGACGCAGCGCACGATGCGAAGGCCCGCGACCACCTGGTCGCGGGCCTCTCTGCATCCTGGGGGACGGCGGTGGTGCTCCGCGCCGCCCGGCAGGCGTCCTGCTACTGGTCGTCCTTGCGCAGCTCCGGCGGCAGGTGGCCGGTGGAGCGGGCGTAGTACGACGCAGCCCGGCGCTGGGCCAGCATCCGCGCCAGGCCGACGGCGATGCCGCTGGCGATCGCCCACGCGACCGCCTCGCGCAGCTCGACATCGGGGTCGGCCGGGTTCTCGGGCGGCTTCTTGCCGGTCGCCACGCGCCAGGTCCGGTCCAGCCCCTTCTTGGCCAGCGCGGCCGCGCCGAGGGCCGAGACGAGGGAGAAGACCGACCACACCTTGGAGGAGTCAGATGCCATGGCGCGACAGTACCCAGCCGCTCACGCGGACATGTCGCCGTGCCGGGCCGTGCGCATCGACTCGACCGCGGCGGCCAGCTCGTCGGGGCGGCGCGAGCTGATCAGCCAGTACGGCGCCGGGTCGGCCGGGTCGGTCACCTCGACCTTGACCGCGCGCTTGAGGTAGGGCCGCAGCAGCAGGTAGGCGCGGGCGTCCGCCTCCGGGCCGGCGACCCGCTTGGTCTCGCCCGCGTCGAGCGCCCGGGCCCCGCCCAGGTGCTCCGCGCCGATGCGGGCGCGGCCGGCGCGCAGCTCGCCGTCGGCCACGACGACCCGCGGCGCGCCGTACCCGACGAGCAGCGCGGCCATCAGCAGGAGGATCACGGCGGTGATGCTCCAGGCGACGACGCCGGGGACCGCGACCACGAGGGCGAGCCAGAGTGTCGCCACGAACATCGTCGACTGGACCCACCAGCGCAAGGGCACGCCGAGCCGCTCGTGGTGGTCGGCGGGAGTGGCGGGGACGGGCGCTGGCACGGGGTACAGCCTCCCATCCCCGGCGTGGCGCGCCTGTTCTAGGGTCCGGGCGTGACCGCCTCGCAACCCCGCCTGGAGATCCAGGTCGTCCGGCTCGACCCCGGCCTGCCGCTGCCGGCGTACGCCCACCCCGGCGACGCCGGCGCCGACCTGCTCACTACCGTCGACGTGGTCCTCGCGCCGGGGGAGCGGGCGCTGGTCCCGACGGGCATCGCGCTCGCCCTGCCTGAGGGGTACGTCGGCCTGGTGCACCCGCGGTCCGGGCTCGCCGCCAGGCACGGCGTCTCCATCGTCAACGCCCCCGGCACCATCGACGCGGGCTACCGGGGCGAGGTGAAGGTGCTCCTGGTCAACCTCGACCCCAGCGAGCCGGTCGAGCTGCGCCGCGGCGACCGCGTCGCCCAGCTGGTGGTGCAGCGCTTCGAGAGCGCGGCCTTCGTGGAGGTCGACGTCCTGCCTGACTCCGAGCGCGGGACCGGAGGTTACGGTTCTACTGGAGGGTTCGGTCGTCCGTGACCGGGCTGCGCCGCGTCGTGTGATGGCCAGTCGAGGGAGAAGCTCGTGAAGTTCCGCCGCAAGTCCGCCGAGTCCACGCCCGAGGGCGGTCCGGCCGACAGCGCCGCGGGGGGCGGGGAGCCCCTCGCGCCCGCCGGGCCGTACGACGTCTCCGAGCTCCCGCCCGGGGACGGCGAGCGGGTCGACCTCGGGTCGCTCCTGATCGGCGCCTCGTCGGGCCGTGAGCTGCGGCTGCAGGTCGACGAGAGCACCGGCGAGGTGCAGGCGGTGCTCCTGACCGGCGAGGACGGTGCGTTGGAGCTGCGCGCCTTCGCCGCCCAGCGCAACGGGGACCTCTGGAGCGAGCTGCGACCGCGGATCGTGGCCGAGATGGGCCAGCGCGGCGGCACGGCGACCGAGGTCGAGGGCCGGTTCGGCACCGAGCTGGCCTGCCAGCTGCCCGTGACGCGCCCCGACGGCCAGCGCGTGGTGCAGCCCTCGCGGATCATCGGCGTCAACGGCCCCCGCTGGCTGCTGCGCGCCACGCTGATCGGCCGGCCCGCCGTGGACCCCGAGGTGTACGAGGAGTGGGAGGACGTCATCACCACGATCGCCGTGCGCCGCGGCGAGGGTGCGGTCCCGCCCGGCGAGCCGCTCCCCGTGACCATGCCCGAGGGCGCGAGGCGGCTCGGATGAGCAGGCTGCGCCGCAGCCTGTCGCGCTGGGCCGACACCAGCGACCAGCACGCGCGCGACCTCCGCAAGACCTACGCCGCGCCGGACTGCGCGACGATCGCCGCCGCGCCCGAGCGCGAGCGGGTGCACCTGCGCGGCACGCTGCGCACGGTCACGCTGCGTCCCCGGGGCGGGGTCCCCGCCCTCGAGGCGGACCTGTTCGACGGCTCCGGCGTCATCACCGTCGTGTGGCTGGGCCGTCGGCAGATCGCCGGCATCACGCCGGGCCGCTCGATCGACGTGCAGGGCAGGATCGGCACCCACGACGGGGTGCGGATGATGTACAACCCGCGCTACGAGCTGCTGCCGTGACGACGGGCCACCCGACGGACCAGCCCGAGCGGGCACCCGAGCCGCAGCCCACGGTCGAGACCGTCGAGTCGGTCGTCCGCGCCCAGCTCGCCAAGGCGCTCGGCGGCCGCCGCGGCATGGTCGAGGCAGCGGTCCCGACCATCCTGTTCACCCTGCTGTGGCTGACCACCCGCGAGCTCGTGCTCGCCCTCGCGGTGAGCGTGGCCGCGGCGGTCGCGGCCCTGGTGGTGCGGCTGGTGCAGCGCTCGACGGTGCAGTTCGCGGCCAACGCGCTGTTCGGCATCGGCATCGGCTGGCTCTTCGTCCGGATCGCCGCGAGCCGCGGCGGCAGCGAGGACGACCAGGCGCTCGCGTACTTCCTGCCCGGCATCCTCTACAACGGCGGCTACACCGTCGTGCTGGCCCTGACCTGCCTGGTGGGGTGGCCACTGGTCGGCTTCATGGTCGGCAGCGTCACCGGCGACCCGACCGCCTGGCACGAGGACCGGCAGGTGGTCCGCCTCTGCAGCACGCTGACCTGGCTCCTGGTCCTGCCCTGCTTCCTGCGCGTCGTCGTCCAGGCCCCGCTGTGGCTGGCCGGCCACGGGGACGCGATGGACGTCGACACCGTGGTCGCCGCGCTGGGCGTGCTGAAGATCGCCCTCGGCTGGCCGCTCCAGCTCGCCGCGCTCGCGGCGATGGCGTGGGTGCTGGGCCGCGACCGCACGCCGGTGCGCCCGACCGCCTGACGGGCGTACGCCGCGGGGTCGTCCTGGGTCGGTCCTGGATCAGTCCCGGGTCGCGAGGAGGCCGCCGCCGAGCAGGCCGAGCCCGGCGCCGGTGGTGCGGTCCCACCACCGCCGGACGCGGTCGCGGCGGAGCAGCCCGCCGAGCCTCGCGCCGACGAGCACCACGGCGGCCCAGGCCACCAGGCCGAGGAGCACGTCCAGGGCGCCCAGCACGCTGACCTGCACCCAGGTCGGGGCCGGGCCGGAGACGAACTGCGGCAGCACGGCGGCGAAGAACAGCACGGCCTTGGGGTTCAGCAGGTTGGTCAGGAAGCCCTGGAGGAAGCTGGACCGGTCGGCGTGCGGTGCGTCGGTCCTCGGCTGCTCGGCGCTCCCCGCGGGCGCCGCTCCCCGGAAGGTCGGGACGACCAGGCGGCCGGCGAGGTAGAGCAGGTACAGGCCGCCGAGCACCCGCACCGTCGTGAGGAGGTCCGGGTGCCGCGACAGGAGCACCGACAGGCCGACCACCGACAGCAGGACGTGCACGCAGAGCCCGAGCTGGGCCCCCAGTGCCGCCGCCACCCCGAGCCGCCGGCCCCGGGTGGCCGCCCGGAGGATCACGACGAAGTCGGGCCCCGGCACGAGGTAGGCCAGCAGCGCCACGCCGACGAAGGTCACCCAGCTCACGTCCACGGACGTGCGGTACCCAGCGCGGTCGGCGGCAGCGGGGGAGGAGCGGACCCCTCGAACCGGCCGGCGGTGGCCGCCGGACCGCTCAGCGGGTCGCGCGCAGGTCCGTGAAGGCGTCGAGGTAGGCCTGCACGGCCGCGGGGTCGCTCACCTCGAGCGTGAGCGCGCTGCTGGTCGCGGCGCTGTCGGTCCACACCGGGCCGCCGACCCAGGCCCTGCTCGCGCCGTCGGCGCCGCCGTACCGTCCGGAGACGACCAGGCTGGTCTGCGCCACCTTGGCGACGGCCACGGGGACGCCGGCAGCGGTCAGGCGCTGGCGCACGCCGCTGAGGACACCGGGGCCGGTCACCGTCGAGACGTCGCAGCCGGCGCGGCGCAGCTCGGCGAGCCGGTCGGCGATGACCCGCCCCCGCTCGCCGGCCCAGGACCGCACGACCGCGCGCACCACGGTCGGTGCCTGGGTGCCGCCGCACCCGACACCCGCGAGGGCGTCGACGACGGGGTCGCCCTGCGCGGGGGAGGCGCCGGTCCCGGCCGCCGGTGCGGTCGGGGTGGTGGGGTCGGTCGGGGTGGTGGGGTCGGTCGGGGTGGTGGGGTCGGTCGGGGTGGTGGGAGGCAGGGCCACGCCCGCGGCGGCCGCCAGGCGGTCGACCTCGGCGGTGTACGCCGCGTGGGTCGCCGGGTCGGTCGACAGGAACGCCGTCGTCCAACCGGTGGTGCTCGCGGGGCTCGCCGGGGCGCTGCCCACGACGGTGAGGGGAGTGGTGCGCGCCAGCCGGTCGACCGTGATCACCTCGAGCTCGTGGCGCCCGCCGCCCAGGCGCTCCGTGCCGCAGACCAGCGCGTACGACGTGGGGTCGGTGTCGTCCGCGGTGCCGGTGCCGAGGGCGGTCTGGAGGCGCGCGAGGCTGTCGCTCGTGCCGCCGGCGACGACCCGCACGGCGACGCCCTCGGCCGCGGCGCCGGCGAGGGCCGCCTCGAGGAGCGGGTCGGTCAGCCGGGCGGTGGCGAGCCGGACGAGGTCGCCGGGCTCGGCGTTCCGGATCGCGCGGAGCTGGCGGTCGCGCACGGCCGTCTGCTCGGCGGGCGTGCCGGACGGGTCGTTGAAGACCGGCCCGTCGGTCAGCAGCGACGCCGGCTGGTAGGTCACGACGACCGGGTCGTGGTCGGAGGCGAAGCCACGCACCACGCGGCGGCTGGTGGGCGCCAGGCCGCCGGCGTCGCGCACGGTCATCGTGTAGTCCAGCAGCGACGTCGGCCCGCGGGAGCCGGTCAGCGGCATGTCGAAGCGGACGAGCGCGCCGAGGGCGCTGGTCGGCAGGCCCGCGTTGCGGCGTCGACGGTCGGCGAGGTAGTTGACGTTCAGGTCACCGCCCGCGAACACGTGCTCGGTCGTCGTGAACATGTGCTCGATCTCGGCGCGCAGCAGCTGCAGGTGCTTGCGCAGGCGGGGGATGCGGCGCATGTCCGAGAGCCGGGCGTCCTTCGACGCCTGGGCGATCGTGTGGGTGTTGATCAGCCCGAAGACCTCGCCCGTGGCGATCTCGCGCAGCCGCACCGAGTTGATGTAGCGGGCGGGGGTGACGCCCGGCTCCGACCCGTGGACCTTGATCGTCCGGCCGTCGAGCAGCCGGAAGCGGGCCCGGTCCCAGATGATCGGGATCGCCCCGCCGCCGGTGGTCGGCATGTACCAGCCCCAGTCGGCCGCCTGCAGCACGCTCATCAGGTTGCGACGGTCCTCGGCGTCGGAGAACTCCTGGAGGCCGCCCGCGTCGCCGAGGGTCAGCGCGCGACGTACGTCGGCCATGGCCTTGGCCGGCCCCAGG
Organism: Nocardioides sp. NPDC092400; assembly: GCF_040684155.1. Lineage (NCBI taxonomy): Bacteria > Bacillati > Actinomycetota > Actinomycetes > Propionibacteriales > Nocardioidaceae > Nocardioides > Nocardioides sp. NPDC092400. The sequence goes on from NZ_JBFBFJ010000001.1 coordinate 1,032,795, forward strand.
CAGTGGCAGACGTTGAAGGTGAAGGCGCGGAACGGCGCGCTCGTGACCGGCTCGGCCGGCACCGTGACGGGGACCGTGGCCTGGCTCGTCGGGGTCGCCTGGGTCGTGGGAGCGGCGGCGGTGGCCGGCGCGGCCAGCCCGATCCCGAGGAGCAGGGCTGCCGTTCCGGCCGTCAGCGACCTCGTCAGCGACCTCGTCAGCGACCTCGTCAGCGGTCCGGTCGGCGCGGGACGCCACACGTCCCGCAGCCGTCGCGCCTGGTCCTGAGCCGTCATCACTGCCTCCTGCTGGGGCGGTGGGGCGCCCCTCGTCGGACGGCCGGGACGCCGTCGCCGGTAGATCACACCAGTCACACCCGTCACACGACAAGCGGATCCGGCGAACTACGGGCCTGTAGTTCGCGACGGCGGGCGGGAGCCGCGCCCGCGCCGCGCGTCAGCCGCCGTGGTTGGAGGGGGCGAGCAGCCGCTCCAGGGCGTCCTCGCCCTCGGCGGGCACCACGAACAGGAGCTCGTCGCCCGACTCGACCGGCTGCTCGGCGTTCGGCACGTAGACCTGGCCGTCCCGCAGGATCGTGACCAGGGCGCAGTTGTCCGGCAGCGGGATCAGCCCGCTCGGCTTGCCGACGTACGGCGAGTCGGACGGGAGCGTCATCTCGACCAGGTTGGCGTTGCCCTGGCGGAAGGTGAACAGCCGCACCAGGTCGCCGACCGTGACCGCCTCCTCGACGAGCGCGGACATGATCCGCGGGGTCGACACGTTCACGTCGACCCCCCACGCCTCGGTGAAGAGCCACTCGTTGTTCGGGTGGTTGACGCGGCCGACGGTCCGCGGCACGCCGAACTCGGTCTTGGCCAGCAGGGAGGTCACGAGGTTGACCTTGTCGTCCCCGGTCGCGGCGATGACGACGTCGCAGCGGTCCATCCGCGCCTCCTCCAGCGAGGAGAGCTCGCAGGAGTCGGCGAGCAGCCACTCGGCGTCGGGGACGCGCTCGGGCCGGATCGAGTCCGGGTTCTTGTCGATCAGCAGGACCTCGTGGCCGTTGTGGATCAGCTCTCGGGCGATGGAGCGGCCGACGGCTCCGGCTCCGGCGATGGCGACGCGCACTGCTCAGTCCTCCTGCGGTCCGCGCTTGATGACCCTCATGGCGGTCTCGGCGTTCTCCTCGCGGACGACGAGGTGGATCAGGTCGCCCTCCTGGATCACGGTCTCGCGCTTGGGCAGCATGCCCTCGCCGAGCCGGTCGATCCACGCGATGCGGCTGCCGGTCTGCTCCTGGAAGTGGACCGTGCGGTGGCCGACCCACACCTCCGGCACCGGCACGTGGTCCACGCGGATCGTCCCCGAGGGGTCGCGGAAGTCCGGCTCCGCGCCGGCCGGCAGCAGGCGGCGGAGCACCTGGTCGGCGGTCCACTTCACCGTCGCGACCGTGGTGATGCCGAGCCGCTGGTAGACCTCGGCCCGGCCCGGGTCGTAGATGCGGGCCACGACCTGCTGGATGCCGAACGTCTCCCGCGCGACACGCGCGGCGATGATGTTGGAGTTGTCGCCCGAGGAGACCGCGGCGAAGGCGTCGGCGCGACGGATGCCGGCCTTCTCCAGGACCTCCTGGTCGAAGCCCACGCCGGCGACCTTGTCACCGTTGAAGCCGGGCCCCAGACGGCGGAACGCGTCGGGCTCGCTGTCGATGACGGAGACCGTGTGGTTGCGGTCCTCGAGGCTGCGGGCGAGGGTGGAGCCGACTCGGCCGCAGCCCATGATCACGACGTGCACGGGGGAACCGTACCCGCGCTCCGCCGCGAAGCATCGGGGAAGCCCGTCGAGAGGTACCGTTGCCGCCCGTGAGTGTCGGGGACGTCTCCAAGCGGATCCTGCTGGGGCGCAAGCTGAGGAGCTCGCAGCTGGGCGAGACGCTCCTGCCCAAGCGGATCGCGCTGCCGGTCTTCGCCAGCGATGCGCTGTCGTCGGTCGCGTACGCCCCGGACGAGGTCTTCATCATGCTCTCCCTCGCGGGGGCGTCGGCGTACGTGTGGTCGTGGAAGATCGCGCTCGCCGTCGCGCTGGTGATGGCGGTCGTCGTGGCGTCGTACCGGCAGACCGTGCACGCCTACCCCTCGGGCGGCGGCGACTACGAGGTGGCAACGGTCAACCTCGGCCGCACCGCGGGCATGACCGTCGGCAGCGCGCTGCTGGTGGACTACGTGCTCACGGTGGCGGTCTCGATCTCCTCGGGCGCGCAGTACGCCGCCGCGGCGATCCCGCCGCTCATCGGCCACGAGCCGACGGTGGCGGCCATCGCGGTGCTCGCGCTGATGGCGATGAACCTGCGCGGCATCCGGGAGTCCGGCACGTTCTTCGCGGTCCCCACCTACCTCTTCATGGTGGCCATCCTCGGCATGTGCGCCTTCGGGCTGGTCCGCCTCGCTATGGGCGACCTGCCCGACGTGGAGTCGGCGGGCCTGACCATCGAGCCCGAGCCGGGGCTCGACGAGCCGCTCACCACGATCGGCCTGCTGATCCTGCTCGCGCGCGCCTTCTCGTCGGGGTGCGCGGCGCTGACCGGCGTCGAGGCGATCTCGAACGGCGTGCCCGCCTTCCGCCGGCCCAAGAGCAAGAACGCCGCCACGACGCTGCTGCTGCTCGGCCTGATCGCGATCTCGATGATGGTCAGCGTCATCGTGCTCGCCCGGCAGATGGGCATCCGCTACGTCGACCCCCACGACCTCGACCGGCTGATGCAGGACGGTCAGCCCGTCGGCGCCGACTACGAGCAGCACGCGGTGATCGCGCAGATCGCCCGGGCGGTCTTCCAGGAGTTCTCGCCGGCGTTCTACCTCGTCGTCACCGTCACCGGCATCATCCTGGTGCTCGCCGCCAACACCGCCTTCAACGGCTTCCCGGTGCTCGGCTCGATCCTGGCCAAGGACGGCTTCGCGCCGCGCGCGTTCGGCTCGCGCGGCGACCGGCTGGCCTACAGCAACGGCATCGTGTTCCTCGCCGTCATGGCGATCGCCCTGATCTACGCCTTCGACGCCGAGACCACGCGGCTCATCCAGCTCTACATCGTCGGCGTCTTCGTGTCCTTCAACCTCAGCCAGCTCGGCATGATCCGGCACTGGACGCGCCACCTGCGCACCGAGCACGACCCTGCCGAGCGCCGGCGGATGGTCCGCTCGCGGGCCATCAACACCGTCGGGCTGTCCTTCACCGCCGTCGTGCTGGTCATCATCCTGGCGACCAAGTTCCTCGCGGGCGCCTGGATCACGATCCTGGCGATGGGCGCGTTCTTCCTCCTCATGCGAGCCATCCGCGGCCACTACGACCAGGTGGCCGAGGAGCTCGCCGCCGACGACGAGGACAAGGCGCTGCCGACCCGCGTCCACGCGATCGTGCTGGTCTCCAAGCTGCACAAGCCGACGCTGCGCGCGCTCGCCTTCGCCAAGGCGACCCGGCCCAACGTCCTCGAGGGCGTCTACGTCGACGTGGACGCCGAGGCCACCTCCCGGCTGCTCACCGACTGGGACGACCGCGGCATCGAGGTGCCGCTCAAGGTGCTGCACTCGCCGTACCGCGAGCTGGTGCGCCCGGTCGTCGAGTACGCCGGCGAGATCCGCAAGGCCAACCCGCGCGGCGTCGTCGCGGTCTACATCCCCGAGTACGTCGTCGGCCGCTGGTGGGAGCAGCTGCTCCACAACCAGACCGCGCTGCGGCTCAAGGGACGCCTGCTCTTCACCCCGGGTGTCATGGTCATCTCCGTGCCCTTCCAGCTGCGCTCCTCCGAGATCGCCCGCGAGCGCAACCGTCGCGAGGCCGAGCGGGTCCGTCCCGGTGACCTCCGGCGCGGCCGGGTCTCCCGCCGCTCCGACGACCACCAGGTGCAGCGATGAGCCCCCGGCCGCCGCAGCGGCGGCAGGGCCGGCCCGCGCCCCGGCAGAAGCAGGCCCGCGGCGCGTCCGTGGTGGGTCGCCGCTTCGAGGCGGTCGTCGGGCCGGTCGCCCACGGCGGTCACTGCATCGTCCGGGTGACGACCGACCCGTCGGTCGAGCCCGTCGAGACCCGGGTGGTCTTCACGCGGCACGCGATCCCCGGGGAGCGGGTCGTGCTCGAGCTGACCGAGGGCACCGTGGGCGACCGCTTCTGGCGCGGCGACGTCGTCGAGGTCCTCGAGGCCTCGCCGGACCGGGTCGTCCCTCCCTGCCCCTACGCGCGCCCCGGTCGCTGCGGCGGCTGCGACTTCCAGCACGTCGACCTCGGGCGCCAGCGCGACCTGAAGGCCGAGGTGGTCGCCGAGCAGCTGCGCCGGCTCGCCGGCCTCGACCTCGCGGTCACCGTCGAGGCGGTCGAGGGCGACCTGCCCGAGCAGGTCGCCGGCCTGCGCTGGCGCACCCGGCAGCAGTACGTCCGGCTGCCCGACGGCGCCCGTGGCCTGCGCAAGCACCGCTCACGCGAGGTCGTCGTCGTCGACGACTGCCGCATCGCCCACCCCGACGCCCGTGAGCCGCGCCCGGGCACGGTGACCGAGCAGGTCGCCGCCGCCGGCTCGACCCAGGCGTTCCAGGTCGCCGCCGACGGCTTCTGGCAGGTCCACCCAGGCGCGCCGCGGGTGCTCGTGGACACCGTCCTGGGGCTGCTGCAGCCGCGGGCGGGGGAGTCGGTGCTCGACCTGTACGCCGGTGTGGGCCTCTTCGCCCGCTTCCTCGGCGAGGCCGTCGGGGACGGTGGTCGGGTGGCCGCGATCGAGGGTGACCCCACCGCGGCGGGCCACGCCGCGACCAACTGCCCGGGTGCCGACGTCTCCGCCGGAGGCGTCGACGAGGTGCTCGCGGCGGCGTACGACGGCCACTGGGACCTGGTGGTCCTCGACCCGCCCCGCGAGGGGGCGCGGCGGCCCGTCGTCGAGCAGGTGGTCGCCCGCACCCCGCGCGCCGTGGCGTACGTCGCCTGCGACCCGGCCGCGCTGGCCCGCGACACCGCCGTCTTCGCCGAGCACGGCTACCGCCTGGAGACCCTCCGCGCGTTCGACCTGTTCCCGATGACCCACCACGTGGAGTGCGTCGCGCTGCTCGTACGTGAATGACCCCTCGACATCGTGTATCTTGACGTCAAGAGATCCCGACCGGATCCGACGTGCGGGTCAGCCACCCGGATAAGGGGAACCTTCCTTTCACCGGCCCCCGGCGCAGCGGCAGTATGGCGAGAGCCCGCCGGCGGCCCGCACGGTCGCACGTAGAGCACCACGGACGTCACGAGGAGAGTCAGCAGTGGCCAGTCAGGACAGCTTCGGTGCCAAGAGCACCCTGGACGTGGACGGACAGTCCTACGAGATCTACCGCCTCGACGCGGTGACGGGGGAGGGACTGGACGTCGAGACGTTGCCGTTCAGCCTCAAGGTCCTGCTCGAGAACCTGCTGCGCACCGAGGACGGTGCCGACATCACCGCCGACGACATCAAGGCCCTCGCGGGCTGGGATGCCGACGCGCACCCGGACAAGGAGATCCAGTTCACGCCGGCGCGCGTGATCATGCAGGACTTCACCGGCGTGCCGTGCGTGGTCGACCTCGCCACGATGCGCGAGGCCATGGCCGAGCTCGGCGGCGACCCGTCGCGGATCAACCCGCTCGCGCCCGCCGAGATGGTCATCGACCACTCGGTGATCGCCGACGTCTTCGGCACGCCCGAGTCCTTCGAGCGCAACGTCGAGATCGAGTACGAGCGCAACCGCGAGCGCTACCAGTTCCTGCGCTGGGGCCAGGGCGCCTTCGACGACTTCAAGGTCGTCCCCCCGGGCACCGGCATCGTCCACCAGGTCAACATCGAGCACCTGGCCCGCACCGTCATGGTGCGCGACGGCGTCGCCTACCCCGACACCTGCGTCGGCACCGACTCCCACACCACGATGGTCAACGGCATCGGCGTGGTCGGCTGGGGCGTCGGCGGCATCGAGGCCGAGGCCGCGATGCTCGGCCAGCCGGTCTCCATGCTGATCCCGCGCGTGGTCGGCTTCAAGCTCAACGGCGACCTGCCCGAGGGCTCGACCGCCACCGACCTGGTCCTCACGATCACCGAGATGCTGCGCAAGCACGGCGTCGTCGGCAAGTTCGTGGAGTTCTACGGCCCCGGCGTCTCCGCGCTGCCGCTGGCCAACCGCGCCACGATCGGCAACATGAGCCCGGAGTTCGGCTCGACCATCGCGGTCTTCCCGATCGACGACCAGACCATCGACTACCTCAAGCTCACCGGTCGCCCCGAGGAGCAGCTGAAGCTGGTCGAGGCCTACGCCAAGGAGCAGGGCCTCTGGCACGACCCGGACGCCGAGCCGCGCTACTCCGAGAAGCTCGAGCTCGACCTCTCCACGGTCGTCCCGTCGCTCGCCGGCCCGAAGCGCCCGCAGGACCGTGTCGCGCTGTCCGACGCCCGCGAGGCGTTCCGCGTCGCGCTGGCCGACTACGTCACCGCCGACGAGACCGGTGGCGAGGACCGCAAGCCCGGCGTCCCGCAGAACGACCAGCCGTACGGCGTCACCACCGGTGCCGACGAGGCCTCGGCCGAGTCGTTCCCGTCCTCCGACCCGCCGGCCACCAACGGGAACGGCGACGGCCACGACGCCGCCGACGCCCCGGCCGACTGGCACTCCGCGGCGGCCAACGCCGACGGCCGCCCGAGCAACCCGGTCCGGGTGACCCTCGAGGACGGTCGCGAGTTCGAGCTCGACCACGGCGCCGTCACGATCGCCGCGATCACCTCGTGCACCAACACCTCGAACCCGTCGGTCATGATCGGCGCCGCCCTGCTGGCGAAGAAGGCCGTCGAGAAGGGCCTGTCCACCAAGCCCTGGGTCAAGACGACGCTGGCCCCCGGCTCGCAGGTGGTCTCCGACTACTACGAGCGCGCCGGCCTCACGCCGTACCTCGACAAGCTGGGCTTCAACCTCGTCGGCTACGGCTGCACCACCTGCATTGGCAACTCCGGCCCGCTCATCCCCGAGGTCTCCGCCGCGATCAACGAGAAGGACCTCGCGGTCGTCTCGGTGCTCTCGGGCAACCGGAACTTCGAGGGTCGGATCAACCCCGACGTGAAGATGAACTACCTCGCGTCCCCGCCGCTGGTCGTCGCCTACGCGCTCGCCGGCTCCATGGACGTCGACCTGTTCAACGACCCGCTGGGCCAGGACACCGACGGCAACGACGTGTTCATGAAGGACATCTGGCCCTCCCCGCAGGAGGTCGAGCGGGTGATCGGCGAGTCGATCACGTCCGACATGTTCGGCTCGTCGTACTCCGACGTGTTCGCCGGCGACGAGCGGTGGCAGTCGCTCCCCACGCCCGAGGGCGACACCTTCGAGTGGGACGCGGAGTCCACCTACGTCCGCAAGCCCCCGTACTTCGAGGGCATGCCCGACGAGCCCGTGGCCGTCACCGACATCGAGGGCGCCCGCGTGCTCCTCAAGCTCGGCGACTCGGTCACCACCGACCACATCAGCCCGGCCGGTGCGATCAAGAAGGACTCGCCCGCGGGCAAGTACCTCGCCGAGCACGGCGTCGGCCAGCGGGACTTCAACTCCTACGGCTCGCGCCGCGGCAACCACGAGGTGATGATCCGCGGCACGTTCGCGAACATCCGGCTGCGCAACCAGCTGGCGCCGGGCACCGAGGGCGGCTTCACCCGCGACTTCACCAACGGTGGCGACGTGACCACCGTCTTCGAGGCCTCGGAGAACTACATCGCCGCGGGCACCCCGCTGGTCGTCCTCGCGGGCAAGGAGTACGGCTCCGGCTCCTCGCGCGACTGGGCCGCCAAGGGCACCTCGCTGCTGGGCGTCAAGGCCGTCATCGCCGAGTCCTACGAGCGCATCCACCGCTCGAACCTGATCGGCATGGGCGTCATCCCGCTGCAGTTCCCCGAGGGTCAGACCGCCGAGAGCCTCGGCCTGACCGGTGAGGAGGAGTTCTCCATCACCGGCATCACCGAGCTCAACGAGGGCCGCACGCCGAAGACCGTCAAGGTCAAGGCCGGCGACGTCGAGTTCGACGCGGTCGTCCGCATCGACACCCCCGGTGAGGCGAACTACTACCGCAACGGCGGCATCATGCAGTTCGTCCTGCGGAACCTCCGCAAGGCCTGATCGGCACCTGCACCACCCGCACGGCCCGTCGCCCCTCGTGGGTGGCGGGCCGTGCGGCGTTCGCGGGCTCGGCCTCACCGGATAGGGTCGGGACAGGGCCGAGACGGCCCACCGGACGAGGGAGCCGTACCCGGAGAGCGACAAGACGGCCGTCTGGAGGTCGTCGTGGCGTGGTTGGTGCTGGTCCTCTCGGGTGTCCTGGAGGCCGTCTGGGCGACGGCGCTCGGCAGGTCCGAGGGCTTCTCCCGGCTGGGCCCCACGGTGGTCTTCGCCGCGGGGATCGCGCTGAGCATGGGCGGCCTGGCCTACGCGCTGCGCACCCTCCCGGTCGGCACGGCGTACGCCGTGTGGGTCGGCATCGGCGCGTGCCTGACCGTGGCGTACGGCATGGCGACCGGCACCGAGCCGGTCACGGCCGTCAAGGTGCTGCTGCTGGCCGGGCTGATCGGCTGCGTCATCGGGCTGAAGCTCGCCCACTGATCCGGCCGGGACGCCCGGCCCACGGTGGGTGCTGGTCGCGGCTCGCCGACGAGGTGCCGACTACCGTGGAGGCATGATCGTCGCGTTCAGCATCAGCCCCACGACCGGTGACGAGACCGGCGGAGTCTCCGAGGCCGTGGCGGCCGCCGTGCGGGTCGTCCGCGAGTCCGGCCTGCCGAACGAGACCAACGCGATGTTCACCAACATCGAGGGCGAGTGGGACGAGGTGATGGCGGTCGTCAAGCGGGCCGTCGACGTCGTCGCCGAGGTGTCCCCGCGGGTCGGCCTGGTGCTCAAGGCGGACATCCGTCCCGGCTTCACCGGCCAGCTGACCGCCAAGGTCGAGCGGGTCGAGCGCGCGCTCGAGCAGTCGTGAGCGAGGCGCCTCCCGAGCCGCCGTACCCGTCCGCGCCCCCGCCGGTGCCCCCGCCGGCGCCGGAGCCCGAGCCCGCGTCCGAGCCCGTGCGCCGGGACCGGGTGGCGGTTCTGGTCCTCGCCGCCGTCGCGGCGGTCGCCGTGCTGGTCGTCGCGATCGGCGTGCCGCTGGCGGTGAGCCAGCTGCGCGCGGACGACGCCGCGCAGGTCGAGCGGAACCTCGAGGAGGTGGCGGTCGTCGAGGGGCTGCGGACCGACCACACCAGCGGCGACGTCACCTACCCGCAGACCCCGCCGGCCGGCGGGCCGCACGACCCGCGCTGGCTCGAGTGCGGCGTCTACGACGAGCCGGTCCGCGAGGAGAACGCCGTGCACGACCTCGAGCACGGGACCGTGTGGATCACCTACGACCCGGACCTCGCCGCGGACGACGTCGACCGCCTGGTCGAGCTGCTGCCCGACAACGGCATCCTCTCGCCCTACCCCGGCCTGCCCGCGCCGGTGGTCGTGACGGTCTGGGGCCACCAGCTGCGCCTGGTCGGCGCCGACGACCCGCGCCTGCCGCTCTTCGTCGCGCGCCTCGGCGGCGGGCAGACCGCCCCGGAGCCGTTCGCGTCCTGCGCCGGCGGGCTGCGGGACCCGCAGGGCGGCACGGAGAGCCCCGGCACCCCCGTCTGAGCCCGCCACCCAGGGGCCGGCACGGGGTCTGAGACGGTCCCGGGACGGGCACGGTCCCGGCATGGACTCCGAGACCAGGGCCTTCCGCACCGGTGGCCAGGACACCGTCCTGGACCTGACCCGCGAGTGCGCGGACTTCGTCCGCGCGCGCGGCGACGGCCTGCTGCACCTCTTCGTCCCCCACGCGACCGCCGGCCTGGCGATCCTCGAGACGGGATCGGGCAGCGACGACGACCTGCTGGCCGCGCTGGGCGACCTGCTGCCCGCCGACGACCGCTGGCGCCACCGCCACGGCACGCCGGGCCACGGGCGCTCGCACGTGATGCCGGCCCTCGTGCCGCCGTACGCGACGGTGCCGGTGCTCGACGGCGAGCTGGCGCTCGGCACCTGGCAGAGCGTCTGCCTGGTCGACCTGAACGTCGACAACCACGAGCGGCAGGTGCGGTTCAGCTTCCTGTCCGGCTGAGGGGCCGGTCAGGCCAGGGGACCGGCCGAGCCGAGCCGCCACAGCGCGATGCCGTGCACGCCCAGCTCCTCGGCGAGCTCCTCGCGCAGCCGGAACGACCGGGTGTCGGACCACCACAGGACGGTGCCGTCGGACAACCGGGCCCGCCACTCCCCGGCAGTGGGCTTCCACACGGCCCGGGCGCCGTCCTCGCGCACCAGCCGCCGCGCGCGCTGGACCGTGAGGCTGCGGCCCTCGCCCCTGCGCGGCCAGGTGTAGCCGTACCCGGCCACCCCGAGGTCGACCTTCGCCGCGGGCACCTCCGTCAGCACCGCCTCGACCACGGACCGCTGCCAGCGCAGCGGCCCGATCGGCCCCGGACCCGTCCAGATCGGGCCGTGCCGGTCGTAGGCCATCACGACCACCACGTCCGCGGCGCGGCCGATCGCCCCGACGCGGAAACCCCGCTCGCGGTAGCCCTCGACCGTCGGCGACGGCTGGAGGTCGACGGAGACGGTGCGCTCGGCGGGCATCCGCGCCTGCAGCTCGCGCACCAGCCGCACGAGGCCGCGGCCGTCGGCCCGCGACAGCGACTCCAGGTCGACGGTGATCCCGTCCCAGCCCTGGCGGCGCACGACGTCGGCCAGCTGCCGGGCGACCCGCCGCACCCGGTCCTCGTGGCGCAGCAGGCGCCGGGCAGCCCGGCTGTCGAAGCCGCCGAGCCGGTCGCTGTAGTTGCTCACCAGCAGCTCGGCCCGGAGCCCGTGGCGGTGCGCCCGTCGCAGCTGCCGGGTGAGCTCGCCCGGCGCACGCACGTCGCGCCCGTCGGCGGAGATCGGCACCGAGGCGACGCCGAGCGCCGCGAGGGCCGGTGCGTCCCGCTCGACCACGTCCGCCGGCGTGCTCGCCAGCACGTAGCCGGTGACGGCGAGCGGCGGCTGCGCCGCGGCGGTGCCGGCGGCGGTGCCGGCGGCGGTCAGGATCGAGGCGGCGAGGGCGGCGGCCAGGCGGGGGCGTCGGGTCACCGGGACAGTGTCCCAGGGGACCGCCGGCGGGTCCTGCGCCGTAGGTTGGCCGGCATGACACGGTTCGCCTGCGTCCTGCTCGTCGACCGCCGCGGCTGGGTGCTGCTCCAGGAGCGCGACGAGCACGCCGTCATCGATCCCGAGACCTGGGGGCTGCCCGGCGGCCACGTCGAGGACGGCGAGGGCTTCGAGGAGGCGGCGTACCGGGAGCTGGCCGAGGAGACCGGTGTCGTGCTCGAGCACGGCGACCTGCAGTTCTGGCACGAGTTCGCCACCGAGCACGCGTCGTACGGCGTGGGGTCGATGCACGTGTACGTCGGCGCGGTGGACCTGACCGACGCCGACATCACCTGCGGCGAGGGCCGCCAGATGGTCTTCGTCGACCCGGCGCGGGTGCGCACCCTGGAGCTGACCGGGTCGGCGCAGGACGCCCTCCCGGCCTTCCTCGCCAGCGAGCTCTACAGCACGATGACCCCATGACCACCGCGAGCACCACGGACCTGACCGTCGTCCCCGTCCCCGCCGGCGGCGCCGAGGACGTCGTCGTCGCCACGTCCGGTCCGGACGAGGGCTGCGTCTTCACCGGCACCGAGGACGGCAGCATCTTCCGGGTCGGCCCCGACGGCTCGAAGGTCGACCGCGTCGCGCACACCGGCGGCCGCCCCCTCGGCATCGAGCTCGACGGCGACGGCCGGCTCCTGGTCTGCGACGCCAAGCGCGGCGTGCTGCGCGTGGACACCGCCACCGGCGGGGTCGAGACCGTGACCGACCGGGTCGGCGGCACGCCGATGGTCTTCTGCAACAACGCGGCCATCGCGAGCGACGGCACGGTGTGGTTCTCCGACTCCTCGACGCGCTACGGGATCGACCGGTGGAAGGACGACTTCATCCAGGTCACCCGCACGGGGCGGCTGATGCGGATGGCGACCGACGGGACCGTCGAGGTCGTCCTGGACGGTCTGGCCTTCGCCAACGGCGTCGCGCTGAGCAAGGGCGAGGACTTCGTCTGCGTCGCGGAGACCGGGGCCCGGACCGTCGTGCGCCGCTGGCTGACCGGTGACCGCGCCGGCATGCGCGACCTGCTGTGCCAGAACCTCCCCGGCTACCCCGACAACATCGCCCGGGGCAGCGACGGCCTGATCTGGGTGACCATCGCCAGCCCCCGCGACACCGTCGTGGAGCGGCTCCAGGCGGCGCCCGTCCGGGTCCGCAAGCTGGTCACGAGGATCCCGCAGCGACTGCAGCCGGCCCCGGCGCGGACCGTCCGCGTCCAGGCGTACGACGACGCCGGGCGCCTCGTGCACGACGTCGACCTGCCGGGGGACCGGTACCACATGGTGACCGGCGTCCGGGAGCACGACGGCCGGGTCTGGATGGGCAGCCTGCACGAGCCGGCGATCGCGGCGCACGACCTGTGACGTCCTAGACTCCGAGGCATGTCGCTCCTCGACTCGATCGCCGGTCCGCGGGACCTCCGCGCGCTCACGCCCGACGAGCTCGAGGCGCTCGCGGTCGAGATCCGCGACCTGCTCGTGCAGACGTGCTCGCGCATCGGCGGGCACCTCGGGCCGAACCTCGGCGTCGTCGAGCTCACCCTCGCCATCCACCGCGTCTTCGACAGCCCGCGCGACCGGATCGTCTTCGACACCGGCCACCAGTCCTACGTCCACAAGATCCTCACCGGCCGCGGCGGGCAGTTCGACGTGCTGCGCAAGGAGGGCGGGCTCTCGGGCTACCCGAGCCAGGCGGAGTCCGAGCACGACATCGTCGAGAACTCCCACGCCTCGACCGCGCTGTCCTACGCCGACGGCCTGGCCAAGGCCTACGCGATCCGCGGCGAGGACCGGCACACCGTCGCGGTCATCGGCGACGGTGCCCTCACCGGCGGCATGGCCTGGGAGGCGCTGAACAACATCGCCATCGCCAAGGACAGCCGCCTGGTCATCGTGGTCAACGACAACGGCCGCTCCTACACCCCGACCATCGGCGGGCTCGCGAACGCGCTCACCACGCTGCGCACCAACCCCCGCTACGAGCAGGTGCTCGACCTGGTCAAGAAGCGCCTCAACGCCGTCCCCGGCGTCGGCCCCGCGGCGTACGACGCCCTGCACGCGATGAAGAAGGGCCTCAAGGACGCGCTGGCGCCCCAGGGCCTCTTCGAGGACCTCGGCCTCAAGTACGTCGGCCCCGTCGACGGCCACGACACCGTCGCCATGGAGGCCGCGCTGGACCGCGCCAAGCGCTTCGGCGGCCCGGTGATCGTGCACGCGCTGACCCGCAAGGGCTTCGGGTACGACGCGGCCGAGCGGCACGAGGCCGACCAGTTCCACTCCCCGCAGCCCTTCGACATCGAGACCGGCGAGGAGAAGGCCCGCGGCCGGATCTGGACCGACGTCTTCGCCGACGAGATCGTCCACATCGGACAGCGCCGCAAGGACGTCGTCGCGATCACGGCGGCGATGATGCACCCGGTCGGGCTCGACCACTTCCAGGCGCGGTTCCCCGAGCGCACCTTCGACGTCGGGATCGCCGAGCAGCACGCCGCGACCTCCGCCGCCGGGCTCGCGCTGGGCGGCCTGCACCCCGTGGTCGCCGTCTACGCGACGTTCCTCAACCGCGCCTTCGACCAGGTGCTCATGGACTGCGCCCTGCACCGCACCGGTGTCACCTTCGTGCTGGACCGCGCGGGCGTCACCGGCGACGACGGCGCCTCCCACAACGGCATGTGGGACATGTCGATCCTCCAGGTCGTGCCCGGCCTGCGGATCGCCGCGCCGCGCGACGCCGCGCGCCTGCGCGAGCTGCTCAACGAGGCCGTCGAGGTCGAGGACGCCCCGACCGTCGTGCGCTTCCCGAAGGGCCCGCCGCCCGAGGACGTCGAGGCGGTCGGCAAGGCCGGCGGCGCGGACGTGCTGGTGCGCAACGGCCCCAAGGACGTCCTGGTGGTGGCTGTCGGCTCGATGAACGAGGTCGCCCTCGGCGTCGCCGACCGGCTCGTCGCCCAGGGCATCGGCGTGACCGTCGTCGACCCGCGCTGGGTCAAGCCGGTCGACCCCGCCGTCGTCGAGCTGGCCCGCGAGCACCGCCTCGTCGTCTCCGTCGAGGACAACGGCCTGGTAGGCGGTTGCGGCTCGGTGCTGCTGCAGACCCTGGTGGAGGCCGGCGTCACGACGCCGGTGCGGCTGCGGGGCATCCCGCAGGAGTTCCTGCAGCACGCCAAGCGGGCCGCGATCCTCGAGCGCATCGGCCTCACGCCGCAGGCGCTCGCCCTCGACATCGTCGAGTACATGACCTCTCTGGACGAGGGTCGTTTACCCGTCGATGCCGACCACCCGATCTGAGCGACGCCGCACCACCCGCTCCCCGTCGCGCGCCGCGGCACTGCTCGCGGCGTACGCCCTGCTGGGCTGGCTGCTGCCGGCCTGCTCGCTGCTCGAGGACGACGCCCCGGCGGAGGGCACCGCGGCCGCGACGGCGGCGATGGCGCCCGCCGACGTCGTCGCCGGCCTCCAGCGGGCGCTGCGACGGCGGGCCGAGGCGGTCCGCACGGGTGACCGGAACGCCTTCGCGTCCGGACTGGCCCGGCGCGCGCCCCGGGTCCGTGCGGAGCAGCTGACGTACTTCGACAACCTGGCCCAGCTGCCGATCGCGAAGCTCGGCTACTCCTTCGACCGCCGGAACATCGTGCGCCGCGGCGACGCCTACTGGGTCGTCGTCGAGCTGACCATGCAGCTGGCGGGGTACGACGCGGCGCCGGTGGTCAGCCACGACCGGTTCCTCTTCCGCCCCGCGCCCCGCGACGACCGGCGGATGCTGCTGCGGTCGACCACCGACCCCGCGTGGGAGGCCGAGCACGACGTCCGCCCGCAGCCGTGGGACCTCGGCCCGGTCGAGGTGCGGGGCGGCTACGGCGTGCTCGGCGTCTTCGACCGGGGCAGCCTGCCGGCGGCCGCGGGCGTCATCGCCTCGGTGGAGGACGGCATCGCCGACGTCTCCGCCGCGGTCCCGTGGCCCTGGCGGCGCACCGTGGTGGTCTACGCCCTGTCCTCCACCGCCTTCCTCGACAGCATCGAGGACCTCCCGGGCGGGGACCCCGAACGGCTCGACGGCGTGGCGTTCCCCGTCCCCGCCGGCCCGGACGGCGGCACCGCGGCGACCCGGTTCGCGCTGAACCCCCGCATGCTGGACCGGCCGGGACCCGAGCGCGACCGGCTGGTGCGCCACGAGCTGGTCCACGTGGCGCTGGGGGAGCGCGACGACCACGCGCCGGTGTGGCTGAGCGAGGGGGTGGCGGAGTACGTCTCCGTCCGCCCGGTCGCCCCCGCGGACCGCGTCGTCGCGCAGGCGGCACTGGAGCGGGCGGTGGACGGCGTCGACGGCCTGCCGACCCGCGGGTCGTTCACCGACCCGGGCGAGGAGCCGGTGGTCAGCTACGGCCTGTCGTGGTGGGTGTGCGAGTACGTCGCCGGCTCGTTCGGCGAGCCCGCGCTGTGGTCGCTCCTCGACGAGCTCGCGACCGAGGGCGCGGACGAGACCGACGTCCTGCGCCGCCTGCTCGGGCTCACCCCCGAGCAGCTGGCCGACCGCGCCGCGCGGCTGATGGTCGCGACGTTCGTGCCGGAGGTCGCCGCCTCCTCGGGTCCCTCGGGCGCCTCGGGCCCCTCGGGCTCAGGCGCCCGCTGAGGCGTCGGGGTCGCCCGGGCCCTCCTGCCCCTCGAGCTGGTCCTTGCGCCGCCGCTCGGCCTCGTAGCGCCGCCGCTGCTCCTCCGCCCGCTCGCGCACCTGGCGCAGGAACTCCTCGTCCTTGGCCGGGTCGGCCGCCGCCATCCGACCGGGGCGCTCGTACTCCGGGAAGCCGGGCGCCGCGCCCTGCTGCCGGGTGAGCCGGGGCGTGGGCGCCGGTCGGCCCGCCACCAGCCAGGCGAGGGAGCCCACGAGCGGGAACAGCAGCACCAGCACGATCCACGCCCACTTGGGGAGGTGCCGCACCCGCGACTGGTCGGTGCTGATCGCGTCCACGAGGCAGTAGGCCCACAGGATGAACACGATCACCCCGGGCAGCAGTCTGATCACGCGAGCAGTCTCGGCCAGCAGCGTCGCCCTCGTCGCCGTCGTGTCCGTCCTGTGACCTTCCCGTCGTCCCGTCGTCCCGTCGTCCCGTCGTCCCGGCGGGCGGGCGGAGCGCCCGGCGCGGCGGAATACCGCATTGCGGGGACGCGCCGACCGCCCCCGGCGTGGCACGGTGACGAGCGCCGGCGCACGTCGCGCCGCGGAGGGAGAGGCCCATGCCTCGAGCTGGACGACGCGCAGGTCGACGCTGGACGGCCGTGGCGGGTGCACTCGCGGCAGGAGCCCTCGTGCTGCCCGGTGCCACGGGCCCGGGTGCCGGGGCGGGTGCAGGGGCGGCGGTCGCCGCCACCACCTCGTCCACCACCGTGCTGCAGCTGGGGTTCGACGGGGCCGACACCTTCGCCTCGGGGACTTCGGTCCTCGACGACACCGGTGCCGCCCGCGGGCGGGTGGTGACCAACCGCGGCGCGCTGACCCCGACCAGCGGCTCCCCGGGACGGGCCGTGCAGTACCCGTGCCCGACGTGCGGTCGCGCACTGATCGAGGTGCCCGACGCCGCGGCGCTCGACCCGGGCACCGCCGCGTTCAGCGTCGGCGTCGACGTCCGGATGACCCGCGAGGAGTCGCGGCGCTCGATGAACGTCGCCCAGAAGGGCTACTACGGCGAGCCCGGCGGGCAGTACAAGCTCCAGGTCGACCAGGGCCGGCCGAGCTGCGTCGTCAGCGGGTCCCGCACCCGGCTGGTCGCGGTGGCGTCCGGCACGGAGGCCGACGTCGCCGACGGCGCGTGGCACCGGGTCGTCTGCAGCCGCACCGCCACCGAGGTGCTCGTGCTGGTCGACGGGGTCGTGCGCGCCCGCGCCACCGGCGTGGTCGGCTCGGTCGCCAACGCCTCGCCGCTGCGCATCGGCGCCAAGAACGTCAGCGCGACCGACAACGACCAGTTCCGCGCGGACCTCGACGACGTCGTCGTCCAGGTCGGGTGAGCCGCCGCGGTGACCCATCCCGAGCCGTGGACCGACCTCGCGACGTACCCGCCGGCGGCGCACGTCGGCGACCGGCCCGACGTCTCGGCGTGGCTGCGCCGCCACGACGCGCCGGCCGAGCTCGACACCCTGGGCGGGTTCGCCCACTACCTGGCCACGGGGTCCAGGACGGGCGGCCGCTACGGCCTCTACCGGTGGGACATGGGCCCGCAGCCCGGCGGTCCGGCGCCGCACTACCACCGCACCATGACCGAGGCGTTCTTCGTGCTGTCGGGCAGCGTGCGCCTCTACGACGGCGACACGTGGACCGACGCCGCGCCGGGGGACTTCTGCCACGTCCCCGAGGGCGGGGTGCACGCGTTCCGCAACGAGTCCGGGGCGGCGGCGGCCATGCTGATCCTCTTCGTCCCGGGTGCTCCTCGCGAGGCGTACTTCGAGGGGCTGGTGGAGATGTTCACCTCCGGCCGCGACGTCTCGCAGGAGGAGTACGCCGACTTCTGCGAGCGCCACGACAACCACTTCGTCTGATGGCGTGGCGAGCGGTGGGTGAGGAGCGGCGTCGTGGGTAACCTGCTGCCGGTGAGCGTGTTCAGGACGAAGTCCGTGGAGCAGTCGATCGCCGACACCGACGATCCCGACTCGAGGCTGCGCAAGGACCTGCGCGCCGTCGACCTGGTGGTCTTCGGCGTCGGGGTCATCATCGGCGCCGGCATCTTCGTGCTGACCGGCACGGTGGCGGCGACGAACTCCGGCCCGGCGCTCGCGCTGAGCTTCCTCATCGCCGCGCTGGCCTGCGGGCTCGCCGGCCTCTGCTACGCGGAGTTCGCCTCGACCGTGCCGGTCGCGGGCAGCGCCTACACCTTCAGCTACGCCACCATGGGCGAGCTGGTCGCCTGGATCATCGGCTGGGACCTGGTCCTGGAGTTCACGATCGGCTCCGCGGCGCTCTCGGTCAGCTTCTCCGGCTACCTCCAGGAGCTCCTCGCCGGTACGCCGCTGGAGGTGCCGGCCTCGCTCGCCAGCGCCGAGGGCGGCTGGGTCAACCTGCCCGCCGTCATCGTGGCCCTGCTGGTCATGGGGCTGCTCGTGCGGGGGACGAAGTTCTCCAGCCGGGTCAACCAGGTCGTCGTGGCGATCAAGCTGCTCGTCGTCGCCACCGTGATCGTCGTCGGCATCGCCTACGTCGACCCCTCCAACTGGGTCCCGTTCATCCCCGAGTCCGAGCCGGTGCCGGACTCCGGCGGCGGCTTCCTCGAGCTGCCGCTCATCACCAGCCTGCTGGGCATCGAGCCCGCCGTCTTCGGCGTCGCGGGCGTGATCAGCGGCGCGGCGATCGTGTTCTTCGCCTTCATCGGCTTCGACATCGTGGCGACCACCGCGGAGGAGGCCGAGAACCCGCAGCGCGACGTGCCGATCGGCATCCTCGGCTCGCTGGCGATCGTGACCGTCCTCTACGCCGCGGTCAGCCTCATCGTCACCGGCATCCAGCCCTTCGACGAGATCGACCCCGAGGACGCCGCCCCGCTGGCGACCGCGTTCAGCGCCGCCGGTGTCGGCTGGATGGGCGACCTGATCTCGGTCGGCGCCTGCATCGGCCTGATCGTGGTCGCGATGATCCTCATGCTCGGCCAGAGCCGGGTCGCCTTCGCGATGGCGCGCGACGGGCTCCTGCCGCGGTCCCTGGCCCGGGTGCACCCGACGTACGGCACGCCGCACCGGATCACCCTGATCACCGGCACCGTGATCGCGATCATCGCCGGCTTCGTCGACCTGGCCACGCTGGCCAACCTGGTCAACATCGGCACCCTCTTCGCCTTCGTCCTGGTCAGCATCGGCGTCGTCGTGCTCCGCCGGACCCGCCCGGACCTGCCCCGGTCCTTCCGCACGCCGCTCGCCCCCGTGGTGGCCGTCCTGGCGACGCTGCTGTGCGGCTACCTCATGCTCAACCTCACCGGTGAGACCTGGCTGCGCTTCCTGGCCTGGATGGCCATCGGCGTCGTCGTCTACTTCGTCTACGGCATGCGTCACAGCCGTCTCGCCCAGCGCTCGGCCGCGGAGTCGTCGGAGAGCACCACCCCATAGGCTGGGCGGGTGACCCAGGAACCCCGTCTCGTGCACATCGTCGACGAGGTACCGGAGCTGGACGACGCCGCCGACCTCACCATGGTGCTCGTGCTCGACGGGTTCCTCGACGCGGGGCGGGCCGCGGCGCGCGCCGCCCAGCACCTCGTCGACCTCTCCGACGCCCCGGTCCCCGGCGGCAAGGTGGTGGCGACCTTCGACGTGGACCAGTTCCACGACTACCGCGCCCGCCGCCCGGCGATCTCCTTCGTCCGCGACCACTACGAGCAGTACGACGCCCCGCGGCTGGTCGTGCGCCTGCTGCGCGACACCGGCGGCACGCCGTACCTGCTGCTCCACGGTCCCGAGCCCGACAACCGCTGGGAGGCCTTCGCGCGCGCCGTCCGCGAGGTCGTCGAGCGGCTCGGGGTGACCCGCGTGGTGGCGATGGGGTCGGTGCCGATGGCGGTCCCGCACACGCGTCCGATCGCGATCACCCACCACGCCAACGACCACGCCGAGCCGGTCGGGCAGAGCCCGTGGCGCGGTGAGCTGCGCGTGCCCTCCAGTGCCCAGGCGCTCCTCGAGGTGCGGCTGGGGGAGTGGGGCCACGCCGCGCTCGGCTTCGTCGCGCACATCCCGCACTACCTCGCCCAGCTCGACTACCCGAAGGCGTCCGCGGTGCTGCTCGAGCAGGTCGAGCTCGGCGGACGGCTGACGATCGACCTGTCCGGCCTGCTGGCCGAGGCCGAGGACCGGGAGGTCGAGATCGCCCGGTACCTCTCGGCCAACGAGGAGGTCGCCGACGTCGTCGCGGCCCTCGAGCGCCAGTACGACGCGTTCGAGCGGGCCGAGGACTCCGGCAGCAACCTGCTCGCAGAGGACCAGCCCCTGCCCAGCGGCGAGGAGCTCGGCCAGCAGTTCGAGCAGTTCCTCGCGGCCCTCGACGAGGACCCGAAGACCGACCCGGGCGCCGACGGCGAGAGGGACGACTGAGTGCCGCGCGACGCCGACGAGCTGGCGCGGCTCCTCGACCTCGAGGCCATCGACACCAACCTGTTCCGGGGCCGGCAGGCGGCGACCTCGCTGCCCCGGGTGTTCGGGGGCCAGGCCGCGGCGCAGGCGACCGTGGCGGCGGGGCGCACCGTCGACCCGGCGTACGAGCTGCACTCCCTGCACTCCTACTTCCTGCAGCCCGGTGACACCTCGGCCCCCACGATCTTCGACGTCGAGACCATCCGCGAGGGCCGATCGTTCGCGACCCGGCGGGTCCTCGCCCGGCAGCACGGCCGCCCGATCTACGCCCTGACCGCGGACTTCCAGCGGCCCGAGGAGGGTTGGGAGCACCAGCAGGTCGCTCCCTCGGTGCCGCCGCCGGAGGAGTGCCTCAACCCCAAGGAGCTCTTCGGGCAGGCCGAGGACGACCCGGAGTGGGGCGTGATGGAGCTGCGGTACGCCGGCAGCAGCCTCGACGGCGGGCTCGAGCCCGACGACGTCCGACCGGGCCGGCAGCGGGTCTGGCTGCGGGTCCGGGGCACCCTGCCCGACGACCCGTTCGTGCACGTCGCGGCGTTCACCTACTTCTCCGACATGACGATCATGGGCGCGGCGCTCGCGCCCCACGGCGTCCGCAGCGGCAGCCCGGAGGCCATGGTGGCCTCGCTGGACCACTCCATCTGGTTCCACCGGCCCTTCCGCGCCGACGAGTGGTGGCTCTACGACCAGGACTCGCCGTTCGGCGGCGGAGGTCGGGGCCTGGTCCACGGCCGGGTGCACACCGCCGACGGCACGCTCGTCGCGTCGGTCTCCCAGGAGGCGCTGCTGCGCAGGCCGCGCCCACCCCGGCAGGAGTGAGCCGTGGCCGACACAGGAGGAGAACCGTGGTGAGTCCCGTCCAGGAGCTGGTGGGCCTGCTCGACCTCGAGGACATCGACGCGGACCTGTTCCGCGGCGCCCAGCCTGAGTCGGCGCGCTCGCGCGTGTACGGCGGCCAGGTCGCCGCCCAGGCGCTCGTCGCCGCGATCCGGACCGCCGGCGAGGACTTCGCCGTGCACTCCCTGCACTCCTACTTCCTGCTGCCGGGCGACTACTCCGTGCCGATCGTCTACGACGTCGAGCGGATCCGCGACGGCCGCTCGTTCCTCACCCGACGGGTCGTCGCGCGCCAGCACGGGCGCGCGATCTACTACCAGACGGTGAGCTTCCAGCGGCCCGAGGAGGGCTGGGAGCACCATGACGCCGTGCCGCAGGTCGGTCGTCCCGAGGACGGCACCGACATGGTCGACCTGATGCGTCGCCGGGGGAGCGAGGAGGCCGAGGCGCTCGGCAAGGAGTGGGCCGCGATCGACGTGCGCTACCTCGGCAACACCCGTACCGGGCTCCCGCCGCACCCGGAGCACCGGGCACAGGCGCAGATGTGGATGCGGGTCAAGGAGCGGGTCTCCGACGACCCCGTCGTCCACCTCGGGCTGTTCACCTACGCCAGCGACATCAGCCTGCTCGGCGCGTCGCTCGCCGCCCACGACACGACGCCGTCGCGGACGATGATGGCCTCCCTCGACCACACCATCTGGTTCCACCGGCCCTTCCGGACCGACGAGTGGTGGCTCTACGACCAGTGGTCGCCCGCCGCCGCCGGCGGGCGGGGCCTCTCCTTCGGCCGGGTGTTCACCCAGGACGGTGCGCTCGTCGCCACCGTCGCGCAGGAGGGGTTGATCCGGCCGCTGCGGTAGGTGGCGCGGGCCTGTCTGTCGGATTCCCCGGTCCACCGGGGAATCCGGCGCTTCTCAGGGGAAACTTCCCCTGAGAAGCGCCGGACTTCCCTGAGAAGTCCGCCTCAGAGGTTGGTCGTGCGACCGGCCAGGTGCGGGGCACCGGACCGCGGGCTGCTCAGCGAGAAGGCGTAGCCGTCGTCGAGCGGCCGGGAGCCGAAGGCGACCTTGCCGGGCAGCAGCACCGGCTTCTTGAACGCCACGTCGACGCGGACGGCGTCGGCGAGCCGGTTCTCCAGCGCGGCGGTGCAGCGCGCCATCGTCCACATGCCGTGCGCGATCTGGCGCGGGAAGCCCAGCGCCTTGGCGGTCAGCGGGTGGAGGTGGATCGGGTTGTGGTCGCCGGACACCGCGGCGTAGGTCCGGCCGAGGTCGCCGGGCAGCGACCACACCGTGCCGCCGGCGCGGGCGTCGGGGAATATCGCGCCGGCCGGGGCGGACTCCTCGCCCTTCCCACGCCGCAGGTACGCCGAGGTCTCCTCCCAGACGGTCTCGCCCCCGGCGGTGACCGTGGTGACGAAGTCGAAGACCCGGCCCTTGGCGTGCGGGCGGGACGGACCGACGTCGACCGAGACCGCCAGGGACTCGCCGACCCGGACGGGGCGGTGCTGGGTGATGGAGTTCTCCAGGTGCACGGTGCCGATCGCGGGGGCGGGGAACGCCGGGTCGCTCATGACCGCCATGTGCAGGCCGAAGGCGAGCAGGTGCGGGTACGGCAGCGGCACGGTGTCCTTGACCGGGAAGCCGCAGACCGCGGCGTACCGCTCGACGTGCTCGCGCTCGACGGTGACCGGCGGCCGGCTGAAGGACAGGCCGGCGAAGTCCCCGCCGGACGCCTTCCTGATGCCGGGCAGCCGGCCGACCACGGGCAGGGACGGGAGCGCTGCCCGGAGCAGCGTCGTGAGCCCGCCGGCGTCGCCGGAGACCTCGCGTGTCTCGGGGGTGCCCATCAGGCGCCCAGCATCATCTGGCCGCAGACGCGGACGACGTTGCCGTTGACCGCGCTCGAGGCCGGGTTGGCGTACCAGGCGATGGTCTCGGCGACGTCGACCGGCAGGCCGCCCTGCGCCATCGCGTTGAGGCGCTGCCCGACCTCGCGGGTCGCGAACGGCACGGCCGCGGTCATCTGGGTGATGATGAAGCCGGGGGCGACCGCGTTGATCGTGATGCCGTTGTCCAGCTCGTCGGCCAGCGAGTCCACCAGCCCGATCACGCCGGCCTTGGAGGCGGCGTAGTTGGTCTGGCCGACGTTGCCGGCGATCCCGGCGATCGAGGCGACGCCGATGATCGAGCCGTGGGCGTTGACGACGCCCTGGTCGAGCAGCTCGCGGGTGATCCGCTCCGGGGCGGTGAGGTTGACCCCGATCACCGACTCCCAGCGGTCCTCGGCCATGTTGGCGAGCTTCTTGTCGCGGGTGATGCCGGCGTTGTGCACGACGACGTCGACGCCACCGTGCTTCTCCTTGAGGTGGTGCGCGATGCGCTGCGGCGCGTCCTTGCCGGTGATGTCGAGGGTGAGCCAGTCGCCGTCGAGCTCCTTCATCAGCTGCTGCAGCGGGTCGGCGGCCTGCGGGACGTCCACGCCGACGACGGTCGCGCCGTCGCGGTGGAGCACCCGGGCGATCGACTCCCCGATGCCGCGGCTGGCGCCGGTCACGAGCGCGACCTTGCCGGCGAGCGGCCGCTGCCAGTCGGCGACCTCGCCGGCGACGGTGGCGCCGTGGGCACCGATCCGGACCACCTGGCCGGAGACGTAGGCGGACTTGGGGGAGAGGAGGAACGCCAGCGTGCTGGTCACGGCCGACTCGGCCCCCTCGGCGACGTACACGAGCTGGACGGTGCCGCCGCGGCCGACCTCCTTGCCCAGGCTGCGCGTGAAGCCCTCGAGCGCGCGCTGCGCGACCCGCTCGGCGCCGGTGACCTGCTCCGGCGGGGTACCGAGGACCACGACGCGCGGGTTGGTCTCCAGGCTCCGCAGCAGCGGGGTGAAGAAGTCGCGCAGCGCGACCAGGTCACCGGAGTCCTGGAAGCCGGTGGCGTCGAAGACGAGGCCCTTGAACCGCTGGCCCTCCTCGGGGGCGCCGACCACCTCGGTCGAGGCGATGCCGACCAGGTCGAGGATGCCGGCGAGCGACTCGGCGAGCCGGCCGCGGCCACCCAGGCCGACGGTGCCCGTGACGAGCGGCGCCCCGGCCTCGTACCGCTCCAGCCGGGTGGGGTTCGGCAGTCCCAGGTTCTTGACGAGGATCTTGCCGATCGGGGACGAGGTGAAGTCGCGGTAACGGTCGCTCATGCTGCTCCATGTAACTAGAGGTGTAACTCGGAGTCCACATTTCGTGACGTGCCCCTCATGTCCTGTTGAACCGGGGCGGGCGGGGCAAGGATAGGAGCATGGAGAACACCACCCGCCGCGTCGCCGTCCTCGGCGGCAACCGCATCCCCTTCGCCCGGTCGAACGGCGCCTACTCGACCGCCTCGAACCAGGACATGCTCACGGCCGCGATCGACGGTCTCCTCGGCCGCTACGGCCTCGAGGGCGAGCGCGTCGGCGAGGTCGTCGCCGGCGCCGTGCTCAAGCACGCCCGCGACTTCAACCTCGCCCGCGAGTCGGTGCTGGGCTCGAAGCTCGACCCGACCACCCCGGCCACCGACATCCAGGAGGCCTGCGGCACCGGTCTCCAGGCAGCCGTGCAGGTGGCCAACAAGATCGCGCTGGGCCAGATCGACTCCGGCATCGCCGGCGGCACCGACACCACCTCCGACGCGCCGGTCGCGATCAGCGACAAGCTGCGCAAGAAGCTGATGAAGGTCAACGCCGCCAAGGACACCAAGGGCCGCCTCGCCGCCCTCGGCCAGATCCGCCCGGGCGACATCGGCCTGGAGATCCCCAAGAACGGCGAGCCGCGCACCGGCCTGTCCATGGGCGACCACGCCGCGCTGACCGCCCTGGAGTGGCAGATCACCCGCGAGGCCCAGGACGAGCTCGCCGCAGCCTCGCACCGAAACCTCGCCACGGCGTACGACAAGGGGTGGCAGGACGACCTGGTCACGCCGTTCCGCGGCCTCGACCGCGACAACAACCTGCGCCCCGACTCCACCGTCGAGAAGCTGGCCAAGCTCAAGCCGGTCTTCGGCAAGGGCGAGTCGGCCACGATGACCGCGGCCAACTCCACCCCGCTGACCGACGGTGCGTCCGCGGTGCTGCTCGGCTCCGAGGAGTGGGCGTCGGCGCACGGGCTCGACGTGCTGGCCTACTTCGTCGACTCCGAGACTGCGGCCGTCGACTACGTGCACGGCGGCGAGGGCCTGCTGATGGCGCCGGCGTACGCCGTGCCGCGGATGCTGGCCCGCAACGGGTTGACCCTGCAGGACTTCGACTACTACGAGATCCACGAGGCCTTCGCCTCGCAGGTGCTCTCGACCCTCAAGGCGTGGGAGGACCCGGTGTTCTGCAAGGAGCGCCTCGGCCTCGACGCCCCGCTGGGCTCGATCGACCGCTCGAAGCTGAACGTCAACGGGTCCTCGCTCGCCGCGGGCCACCCGTTCGCCGCGACCGGCGGCCGGATCATCGCCAACCTGGCCAAGCTGCTGGCGGAGAAGGGCTCGGGCCGCGGCCTCATCTCGATCTGCGCCGCCGGTGGCCAGGGCGTCGTGGCGATCCTGGAGCGCTGACCCGCACCGCCCCCGACGTACGACGAGGGGCCGGCCGCCACATCGGCGGCCGGCCCCTCTCGCCGTCCTGGGGCCCGGTCCGGTCAGTCGTCGTCGCGGACCCGCCACCCGTCGGGGAGGTCGGTGCCCTCGCGGACGCAGTCCTCCTCGACGTCCGGCTCGCCCCGCACGACGACGTCGCGCTCGACGGGGACCCAGCCGTCCTTGTCGCAGTTGTACGGCATCGGCCGGTTGCCGAACGGCTCCCAGCGCGCACCCTCCGGCAGGTCCTTCGTCCCCTCCGGGAGGCACTCGCCGCCGCCCGCGGGGTACTCGATCGGCGCCTCGCCCTCCGAGCACACCCACTCGTCGCCCATCGGGTCGAAGGCCCACAGCGCACCGAGCCCGAGGCCCACGAGGGCGGCCAGGCCGAGGGCGAAGGACACCACTCCGATCACCGCCCCGCGGACGATCCGCGCGCGGCGAGAGCGTGGCGGCTGCTCGTCGGGCCGGTGCTGCGGGGCCGGGTAGGCCGGGACGTCGAGGGGACGCGGCTCGTCGGTCATGCCACCAGCCTCGTCCGGTCCCGGCCGGTGCGCATGAGTGCGAGTGCTCAGCCGGGTCGGTCAGGTGGGTCTGTCGGGCGGGTCGGTCAGGCAGGCGGGTGGGTGGCGAGCGCGAGGGCCGAGGTCACCAGGTAGTGCCGGACCTGGTCGGGGGAGATCGCGCCGACCGTGGGCACGCCGGGGGCGGCCTCCTCGACGAGGATCCCGAGCCGGGCCAGCTGCAGGGCGCCCAGCCCGCTGGCGTACAGCGTGTTGGCCAGCAGTGCCGGCTCGTCGACGTGGAAGTCACCGGTCGCGACGCCGTGCTCGAGCGCGCGGCCGAGCTGGGAGAGGCACGAGGAGATGCCCCGGCCGAGCCGGAAGAGCGCGCTCTCGCTGATCTCGTCGAGCAGCTCGGCGCCGGTGCGGCGCATCAGCGCCTGCGCGCAGTCGACGAACGCCGGGTGGGCCAAGCCGTAGTCGACGAACGCCGTCACGATCGCCGCCAGCCGCTCGGGCGCTGGCTCGACACCCTCGGCCGCCTGCTCCAGCTCGCCGCGCAGCTCCTCGAGGTAGGAGACCAGCGTGAGCGCGAAGATCTCCTCCTTGCCCGAGAAGTGCCGGTAGACGATCGCGCGGTTGATGCCGACCGCCGAGGCGATGTCGTCGATCTGCGCGTCCCGCACGCCCCGCTCGTCGAAGAGCCGGCGCGTCGCCGCGATGATCTCCTGCTCCCGCGCCCGCCGACGGGCGGCCGCCGCGGAGCGCCGGCCATCGGTGCGCGGTGCCGCTCCGTGCTCGGTCCGCTGGCTGGTCATGCCCTCGATCGTAGCGATGCTGCAACTCGCAGTTGCACGCGTGTGACGCGTTCGACGAGCAGCGTCCCCAGCCGCCGCAATCGTTCAATTGCTGGGTTCCGGTGGGGTGGGAGCGGTTCCACCGCGTCGCAACCGTTCAATTGAACGATTGCGGTGCGGCCCGAGGGCGGTCAGCCGACGAGCAGCGCGACCAGCACGACGACGGCGGTCGAGGAGGCGACGAGCGCGAGCACACCCAGGCCGCGCCGGTGCCGCCAGCTCCACCCGGCGCCGACCACGGCTGCGGCCCCCGTCGGCCGCGGCCGGTCGCGCATGGTGCCGGCAAGCGCGGCGAGCACGAGCGCCACTCCGGCGTACCAGACGAGGTGCCCGACGGCCTCGTCCCACAGGTGCGCGGTCGGTCCGGGTGCGGTGTTGCCGACGGAGTTGGCGGCGAGGTGGATGCCGTGGCCGGAGGCGTACGCGACGGCGCCGCAGGCGAGCACCGCCCACTGGCGGGGCGTGGCCGACGTGCTGGCGAGGGTCGCCGCGGCCGGCGCGAGCACCAGCCAAGGCACCGCCAGGTCGAGCCAGTCGGCCCAGCGGGTGCCCTCGGGGGCGCTGCCGAGCCCGTCGGGCAGCACGCCGAGGTGGTGGAGCACGGCGTACGACAGCGCCGCCGTGGCCAGCCGGCGCCCGTAGCCGGCCTCAGGCATCGACGAGCGAGGGGTCGACCTCCTGCCAGCGGCCCATCGCCTCGTCCCAGAAGACCAGGACGGTGGCGCCGTCCCCGGTGTTGGTGCCGCGGTGCAGCAGGCCCGGCGGCAGCGGCTCGTCCTCGATGTCGGCGTTGGCCTCGTAGCCGGAGACCTGCCAGAACTGCACGTTCCTCATGCGTCCTCCTCGGTGGGTGCGGTGGTGCCGGTCAGCAGCGCGCGCACGCTGTCGACGGTGTCGACGTCCTCGGGCAGCTTGTCGTCGCGGTAGCGCAGGACGCGGGCGAAGCGCAGCGCGACGCCGCCGGGGTAGCGCGTCGAGCGCTGGACGCCGTCGATCGCGACCTCGACGACCTGCTCGGGCCGGACGCGGACGGCGTAGGGGTCGCGGGCGGTGGCGAGCCCGAGGAAGCGCTCGGTCTGCCAGGCCAGCATCTCGTCGGTCATCCCCTTGAACGTCTTGCCGAGCATCACGAAGTCGCCGGTCGCGGGGTCCCGGGCGCCGAGGTGGATGTTGGACAGCCACCCCTGGCGGCGGCCCGAGCCCCACTCGACGGCGAGGACGACGAGGTCCAGGGTCAGCACCGGCTTGACCTTGACCCAGGCCGAGCCGCGGCGGCCGGCGTCGTACGGCGCGGCGAGGTCCTTGACGACCACGCCCTCGTGGCCGGCGGCGAGGACCCGGGCTACGAAGGCGTCGGCGGTGGGGACGTCGGAGGTGACGAGCCGGGCGACGCGGTGCGGCTCGGGGACGAGGCGCTCGAGCGCGGCGAGCCGCTCGCTGCCCGGTTCGTCGAGGAGGTCGCGGCCGTCGAGGTGGAGCAGGTCGAAGAAGTACGGCGTGACCGCCACGCGACCGTCCGAGGCCTGCGCGGTGCGCGACGCGGTCTCCTGGAACGGCCGCGGCCGGCCCTCGGCGTCGAGGGCGATCGCCTCGCCGTCGAGCACGAAGGAGGTGGCGGGCAGCGACCGGGCCACCTCGACCACCTCCGGCAGCCGGGCGGTGATGTCGTCGAGCGAGCGGGTCGCGACGAGGACCTCGTCGCCGTCGCGGTGCACCTGGATCCGGATGCCGTCGAGCTTGGTGTCGATGGCGACCTCACCGCCCGCGCCGCCGGCCTTGGCCATGGCCGCCTCGGTGGAGGTGGCCGAGGAGGCCAGCATCGGGAGGACGGGGCGGCCGACCTGGAGCCCGAAGCCCGCCAGCGCCTCCTCGCCCCCGGCCAGCGCGGCGACCGCCACGGCGACGGTCGACCCGGCCAGCATGGCCGCCCGGCGGACGGCGGCGGTGGGCACGTCCCCGGCGACGGCGACGGCCTCCTGGACCAGCGCGTCGAGCGCGCCCTGCCGGACCTCCCCGGTGGCCAGGCCGCGCAGCCACGCCTGCTCGTCGGCGGTCGCGCGCCCGAAGAGCTCGGCCACGGCGGCCGCCCGTGCGGACTGCGACCCGGGCCCGGCGAGGTCGGCGATCGCCCCGAACGCCTCGTGCACGCCGGTCACCGTCAGCGACGGCTCGTCGGCGGGCTCGGGCAGGGTGGTCAGCGACCGCCAGCCGAGACCGGTGCGCCGCTGGCGCAGCGAGCCGGCGACGTACGACACGACGGTCGCGACCTCCTCCGGCTCGGCCGGGTCGACGCGTCCGAGCAGCTCGGCGACGGCCGCGACCTTGGCCTTGCGCGAGCGCGTGGCGGCGACGGCCCGGGAGGTGGCGACGACGTCGGCGAGGAGCACGGGCCCAATCTTGCCGAGCGGTGCAACAGGGTTCCCACCCGGTGCCTGGTCACCGAGGCGGACCAGCTCGCGCCGGAGAGCCGCTCGACGCGACGGTGCGCGAGCCGGGCCGAGGGCCCCGGCCGGTCGCTACATCCCGGTGAAGTCGGCCTCGCGGCCCTCGGCGAACGCGCTGAGGGCCTCGAGGTTGGCCGGGCCGCCCATCAGGGCGGCGAAGGCGGCGTTCTCCCGCTCGCGGGCCGCGTCGATGCCGGCGCGCAGGGGAGCGGTCATCGCCTCCTTGACCGCGACGAGCGAGGCGATGGGTCGTGAGGCGAGGACCTCGGCGTGCCGGCGGGCCTCGGGGAGGAGCCGTTCCGGCTCGCACACCCGCCAGACCAGGCCCATCTTGTGCGCCTCCTCCGCCGAGACCCACTCCGCGGAGAGCAGCAGCCAGGCGGCGTCCTGGCGGCCGACCAGCCGGGGGAGCAGGTAGGAGGAGGCGGCCTCCGGCGCGACGCCGAGCGACGTGAAGGGGCACTTGAGGCGCGCGGTCGTCGACATGAACGCCAGGTCGGCGAAGCCGAGGATGGTCGCGCCGATGCCCAGCCCGACGCCGTTGACCGCCACGACGAGCGGCTTGGGGAAGGCGACCAGCGCGTCGACCAGGCCGGGGAAGCCGTGCCGGCCGCGCTCGAAGGTCGGGTCGGTGGCGATCCGGTGCATCTCCAGGAGGTCGGTGCCGGCGCTGAAGCCACGTCCGTTCCCGGTCAGCAGCACCACGGCGACGTCCGGAGCGTCGGCCGCCTCGAGGAGGGCGTCGGCGAGCGCGTCGTACAACGCCTCGTTGAAGGCGTTGAGCGCCTCGGGCCGGTCGAGGGTCAGGGTGCGCACGCGGCGCTCGTCGGAGACCTGGAGCATGGGCCGCACCCTAGCGATGCGTGCTAGAACGTGTTCTCGTTCGAGCGGTGTCGGTCCGTCGGGCTAGCGTCGTGCCCATGACCTCGTCGACCCGTGTGTGGCGCCCCGAGTGGCCCTGCAGCCTCGGGCCGATGTGGCCGCACAAGCGCGGTGGTGGCGACCCGACGTACCGCGTCGACGGGCACGGCCGGCACTGGCGCGGCATCCGCACCCCCGAGGGGCCGGCCACCCTGGCGCTGCACCTCCAGCCCCGGGACGGCGAGGTGCGGGCCGAGGCGTGGGGCCCGGGTGCCGGGTGGGCGCTCGCCTCGGTGCCGGACCTGCTCGGGGCGTCCGACGACTGGTCGGGGTTCGACCCGCGGCACCCGGTGCTGGTCGAGGCGCGCCGTCGCCACCCCCACGCCCGGCTGGGCCGCACCGGCCTGGTCATGGAGGCGCTCGTGCCGGCGATCCTGGAGCAGAAGGTGACCGGCCAGGAGGCCTTCGCCGGCTACCGGATGCTCGTGCGGCGCTACGGCGAGCCGGCGCCCGGCCCCGGCCCCGAGCGCGACCTGTGGGTGCAGCCGACGCCGGAGGCGATCCGGCAGGTGCCCTCGTGGGAGTGGCTGCGGATGCACGTCGACCACGCCCGCTCCCGGGCGATCGTCACCGTCGCCCGCGTCGCCGACGCGATGGAGCGGCTGGCGGGCCTCCCCGGCGACGAGGTCGAGCGGCGGCTCGGCACGATCCCGGGCATCGGCCGCTGGACCGCGGCGGAGGTGCGGCAGCGCGCGCTGGGCGACCCCGACGCGGTCTCGTTCGGCGACTACCACGTGGCCAAGGACGTCGGGTGGGCGCTGACCGGCACGCCGTTCGACGACGCCGCCATGGAGGCCTACCTCGAGCCGTGGCGACCGCACCGCCAGCGGGTGGTCACCCTGCTCTACCTGGCCGGGCACCGCCGCCCGCGCCACGGCGCCCGGATGGCGCCGCGCACCCACCTGCCCGCGCGCGTCACGCGTCGCTGAGCCGCCCGACCGCGCGGATCGCCACTGCGGCCGCGTCGGCGACCGCGGCCTCCGGCACCTCGCCGTCGGCCCGCCGGGAGCGCACCAGCACCGCGAGCACCCACGGGTCACGGCCCGGCGGCCACAGCACCGCCACGTCGTTGACCGAGCCGTGCCCGCCCGTCCCGGTCTTGTCGCCGACCCGCCACCCGTCCGGGACGGCGGCCCGGATCCGGGCCTCGCCCGTGGTGCTCGCGACCAGCAGGTCGGTCAGCAGCCGCCGGCCCGTCGGCAACGCGTCGCCGAGCAGGAGCGCGGAGTACGTGGTGGCCAGCGCGGCCGGGGTCGAGGTGTCCCGCGGGTCGCCCGGCGCGTGCTCGTTGAGCGCCGGCTCGGTGCGGTCGAGGCGGGTGACCCCGTCCCCGGTCCCGCGCAGGTACGCCGTCAGCGCGGCCGGCCCGCCGAGGTACGCCAGCAGCGCGTTGGCCGCGTCGTTGTCGCTGTCGCGGACGGCGTCGGCCATCAGCCGGCGGGTGCGGGCGTCGGGAGGGCCGTCCCGGTCGAGCAGCGCCGCGGCGAGCAGGGGCTTGAACGTCGAGCACAGGGCGAACCGGGATCCGGCGCGGTGGCCGAGCAGCAGGCCGCCGGTGCCCGCCGCGGCGACGCCGACCACGGCGTCGTACCTCTCCTCGATCCGGCCGAGCGCGGCGACCGCCGGTCGCGGAGCAGGGGTGGCGGTCGGGACCGGGGAGGGGGAGCGGGTCGGGGGTCGACCGACCCGGGCCGGGCCGTCGGAGCCGCAGGCGGCCAGCGGTGCCGCGGCGAGCCCGAGCAGGAGCGCGCGCCGGTCGGGACGAGGTGCAGCCACCGGGCCATCCTGCGCGACGCTCCCTAGACTCCGCGCGTGCCGATCCGCCAGGAGCTCCTCGACCTGCTCGCGCGGCGTGCCCTCACCGAGGACGCCGCCCGCCCCGACGCCGTCGCGCGGCTCCACGCCCGCGGCGGCCGCACCGCCCGCGAGCACGTCGCGGACCTGGTCGACCCCGGCAGCTTCGTGGAGTACGGCCGCTACGTGACCGCCGCGCAGGAGGGCAGGCGCGAGCTCGACGACCTGCTGGACCGCACCGTCGCCGACGGCATCGTCGGCGGGCTGGCGACGATCGGGGGACGGCAGTGCGCGGTGCTGTCCTACGACTACCTGGTCATGGCCGGCACCCAGGGCATGCGCGGCCACCGCAAGACCGACCGGCTGCTCGACGTGGTCGACCGGCTCGCGCTGCCGACCGTCTTCTACGCGGCCGGTGGGGGCGGTCGCCCGGGCGACACCGACATCCCGCTCGTCTCGGCCCTGGACGTCACCACCTTCGCTGCCTGGGCGCGGATGTCGGGACGGGTGCCGAGGATCGCGGTCGTCGACGACAACTGCTTCGCCGGGAACGCCGTGGTCGCGGGCTGCGCCGACCTCGTCGTCGCCACCGGACGGGCCTCGCTCGGGATGGGCGGTCCGGCGATGATCGCCGGCGGCGGGCTGGGCGACGTGGCCGCCGCCGACGTCGGGCCGCTCGAGGTGATGACCGCCAACGGGGTGGTCGACGTCGTGGCGGAGGACGACGAGGTGGCCGAGGTCGCCGGCCGGCTGCTCGGCTACTTCCTCGGCCCGGTCGCGGACTGGACGGCGCCCGACCCGACGCCGCTGCGGGACGCGGTCCCCGAGGGCGAGCGGACGGCGTACGACGTGGAGCCGGTCGTCGAGGGGATCTGCGACGTCGGCAGCGTGACGGTGCTGCGCCCGGCGTTCGCCCCCGAGCTGCTGACCGCCCTGGGCCGGGTCGAGGGACGGACCGTCGGGGTGCTCGCCAACGACACCCGGCACATGGCCGGCGCGATCACCGCCGACGCCGGGGACAAGGCCGCGCGGTTCCTGCAGCTGTGCGACGCGCACGGCTTCCCGGTCGTCTCGCTGGTCGACACCCCGGGGATGATGGTCGGGCCCGACGCGGAGCGGACCGGCCTGGTGCGCCACACCTCGCGGCTGCTGGTCGCGGGCGCGCAGCTGGCCGTCCCGCTGGTCGGCGTCGTGCTGCGCCGCGCCTACGGGCTGGGCGCCCAGGCGATGCTCGGCGGCGGCACCCACGAGCCGCTGCTGACCGTCGCCTGGCCCGGGGCGCACCTCGGCGCGATGGGCCTGGAGGGCGCGGTGCGGCTGGCGATGCGGCGCGAGCTCGAGGCGATCGAGGACGACGAGGAGCGCGAGCGCACCGTCCGTGAGCTGACCGCCTTCGCCCGGGAGCGCTCCTCGGCGCTGAACGTGGCCCGGCACTTCGAGATCGACGACGTCATCGACCCGGCCGAGACCAGGCACGTCGTCGCCAGGGTCGTCGACGCCGCGGCCCGGGACGGGCGGCTGCGGGGCAGCGGACGGTCGGTCGACACCTGGTGAGCCCCGCCCGTGGTCGCCCGTGACCGCCCGTGACCGCGGGACGCCGCGGTCAGCGCGGGGCGTCGGGCTGCACGCGGAGCACGTGCAGGGCGGTCGCGAGCATCTCGTAGTGCCCGGCGAGCAGCACCAGCTCGATCCGGGTCTCCTCGTCGAGCTCGGCGCACAGCTCGGCCCAGGTCCCGTCGGAGAGGTCGCCGGCGTGCAGCTCGTCGGTGGCCCGCAGCAGCAGCTGCTCGCGGGCGGACCAGCCGGCGGCGTACGGGCCCTCCTCGACGCGGGCGATCGCGGCGTCGGAGAGGCCGGCCCGCCGGGCCAGCCCCCGGTGCTGCGTGGCCTCGTACTCGCTGCCGGTCAGGTGCGCCACCCGCAGGATCACCAGCTCGGTCTCGGCGCGGGGGAGCCGCCCGCCGGGCATCAGGCGCCCGGCGAAGTGGAGCCACCCGCGGAACAGCTTCCGGTGCCGGCCGAGGGTGAGGAACACCGCCGGCGGCCGGGTCCCGCTGCGGCGGCCGAAGACCCGTGCCAACGCCCAGGTGAAGGGGCCGACGTCACGCAGGGAACCGGGGGAGACGCGAGGGGCGGGCATGCCTCCCGCTACCCCGCCCGGCGTCCCGGCACTCGGTCCGGCGCGGGAAGTGGACGGGTCAGAGCAGGGGGCGCAGCGGCCGGAGCAGCGACTCGGTGAACCGGCGGTGCAGGTCGCGCGCCTCCCACTCGCCGCTGGTCAGCTCGATGGAGTTGGTCTCGTCGGTGCGGTAGATGCCCTCCAGCGTGCGGGCGAGCGCCTCGTCGATGACCTCGACGTTGATCTCGTAGTTGCCCGTCAGGCTGAGCCGGTCGATGTTGGCGGTGCCGACGGTCGACCAGGTGCCGTCGACGGTGGCGGTCTTGGCGTGGACCATCGCGTCGCGGAACCGGAAGATCCGCACGCCCGCGTCGAGCAGCTGGGAGAAGTATCCGCGCGAGATCCAGTCGGCGACGATGTGGTTGGACTTCAGCGGCACCAGCAGGCGCACGTCGACGCCGCGCCCGGCGGCCGCGCGCAGCGCGTCGACGAACGGCTGGTCGGGCAGGAAGTAGGCCTGGGTGATCCAGATGTTGCGGCTGGCCCGGTTGATCGCCTCGAGGTACATGCCGCGGATCGGGAACATCCACAGCCGCGGCACGTTGCGCTGGAACCGGATCATCGGCTCCCAGCTCGAGGCGGCCTCCAGCAGCAGCGGCCGCTCGCTGTGGCCCAGGCGGCGGCGTCGGTGCAGGTTCCAGAAGTCGGCGAAGGCGCGCTTGAGGTCCCACACGCCCGGGCCCGTGACCCGCACGTGGGTGTCGCGCCACTCGGTCTCGTACGCCGCGCCGACGTTGTAGCCCCCCACGAAGCCGACCGCGTCGTCGACGACGAGCACCTTGCGGTGGTCGCGCCCGTAGCGACGCACGTCGAAGAAGCGCCACCCGGCGCCGTACACGGGGTAGCGCAGCACCTTCAGCGACGGCGGGAACCGCTTGAACCGCGGCGAGACCACGAGGTTCGCGAAACCGTCGTAGATGCAGTAGACGTCGACCCCGCGGGCCGCCGCGTCGACGAGCGCCTGCTTGAACCGCTCTCCGACGGCGTCGCCCTTCCAGATGTAGGTCTCGAAGAGGACCTGTCGCTCGGCGCCCTCGATCGCGGCC
Source organism: Nocardioides sp. NPDC092400 (assembly GCF_040684155.1). NCBI lineage: Bacteria > Bacillati > Actinomycetota > Actinomycetes > Propionibacteriales > Nocardioidaceae > Nocardioides > Nocardioides sp. NPDC092400. Next base: position 1,068,246 of record NZ_JBFBFJ010000001.1, read on the forward strand.
AGCATGGCCTCGTAGAGGTCCTTGCCGTAGGTGTAGACGGTGACCTCGCCCTCACCGACCGGCACCGGCGACGGAGGGGTGACCGGGAACGGCTTGGGCCGCTTGCCGCGGCGTCGGTAGGAGTCGACGAGCGACATCCCGACCGCGAGCGCCAGCTGGACGCCGACGACGGTCATCAGGGTCACGCGCAGGTACCGGAGCAGCCGCTCGACGAGGAGCTGGCGGCGGACGGTCACGGGGCCAATCTAGGGCACGGCGCCCGGCCCCCGTCGACGGGAGGAGCGCTCACCGGGCACTGTCGGCGGTCCCGCGTACGCTCGAAGCCATGCGTCCAGTGACCGATCTCGAGCGCCGCGTCGCCCCGTTCAAGGTGGTCTCCGACTACCAGCCCTCGGGCGACCAGCCGGCTGCGATCAAGGAGATCACGAAGCGGGTCAAGGCCGGCCAGGAGGACGTCGTGCTCCTCGGTGCCACCGGAACCGGCAAGACCGCGACCGTCGCCTGGGTGGCCGAGCAGGTGCAGCGGCCGATGCTGGTCATGCAGCCCAACAAGACCCTCGCCGCGCAGTTCGCCAACGAGCTGCGGATGCTCTTCCCCGACAACGCGGTCGAGTACTTCGTGTCGTACTACGACTACTACCAGCCCGAGGCGTACGTCCCGCAGACCGACACCTACATCGAGAAGGACTCCTCGATCAACGAGGAGGTCGAGCGGCTGCGGCACTCGGCGACCAACAGCCTGCTCACCCGGCGCGACGTGATCGTGGTCAGCACGGTGTCCTGCATCTACGGCCTGGGCACGCCGCAGGAGTACGTCGACCGGATGCTGCGGCTGCGGGTCGGGGAGGAGCACGACCGCGACTCGATCCTGCGGCGGCTGGTGGAGATCCAGTACACCCGCAACGACATGTCCTTCACCCGCGGCACCTTCCGGGTCCGCGGCGACACCCTCGAGATCTTCCCGGTCTACGAGGAGCACGCCGTGCGCATCGAGTTCTTCGGCGACGAGATCGAGCGGCTGATGACGCTGCACGCGGTGACCGGCGAGGTGATCACCGAGGACGAGGAGCTCTACGTCTTCCCCGCCACCCACTACGTCGCCGGCCCGGAGCGGATGGAGCGGGCGATCAAGGGCATCGAGCTGGAGCTGGAGGACCAGCTGGCGAAGTTCGAGCGGGAGGGCAAGCTCCTCGAGGCCCAGCGCCTGCGGATGCGCACGACGTACGACATCGAGATGATGCGGCAGGTCGGCTCCTGCTCGGGCATCGAGAACTACTCGATGCACATCGACGGCCGGCAGCGCGGCTCGGCGCCGAACTGCCTGATCGACTACTTCCCCGAGGACTTCCTGCTCGTCGTGGACGAGTCGCACGTCGCGGTCCCGCAGATCGGCGGCATGTACGAGGGCGACATGTCGCGCAAGCGGAACCTGGTCGACCACGGCTTCCGGCTGCCCAGCGCGATGGACAACCGGCCGCTGCGGTGGGAGGAGTTCCTCGACCGCATCGGGCAGAGCATCTACCTGTCGGCGACGCCGGGCGACTACGAGCTGGACAAGGTCGGCGGCGACGTCGTCGAGCAGATCATCCGCCCGACCGGGCTGGTGGACCCGGAGGTCGTGGTCAAGCCGACCAAGGGCCAGATCGACGACCTCATCCACGAGATCCGGCTGCGGGTGGACAAGAACGAGCGCGTGCTGGTCACCACGCTCACCAAGAAGATGTCCGAGGACCTCACCGACTACCTCCTCGACGCCGGCATCCGCACCCGGTACCTCCACTCCGAGGTCGACACGCTCAAGCGGATCGAGCTGCTGCGCGACCTCCGGCTGGGGGAGTACGACGTGCTCGTCGGCATCAACCTGCTGCGCGAGGGTCTCGACCTGCCCGAGGTCTCGCTGGTCTCGATCCTCGACGCCGACAAGGAGGGCTTCCTCCGGTCGGACAAGTCGCTGATCCAGACGATCGGCCGTGCGGCTCGCAACGTGTCCGGCCAGGTGCACATGTACGCCGACAAGATCACCCCGTCGATGGAGAGCGCCATCGACGAGACCAACCGGCGCCGCGCGAAGCAGATCGCCTACAACGAGGCGCACGGGATCAACCCGACCCCGCTGCGCAAGAAGATCGCCGACATCACCGAGATGCTCGCCCGCGAGGACGAGAGCACCCAGGCGCTGCTGGAGACCTGGGCCGGCACCGAGGCCAAGGGCCGCGCGGGTGGGGCGAAGACCAAGCAGCCGGTGCCGGCGCTCGGCAAGGAGTCGGCGGGCAAGCACGCCAAGGACCTCGCCGGCATGCCGAGCTCCGACCTCGCCCAGCTGATCCAGGACCTGACCGACCAGATGCGCACCGCCGCGGCGGAGCTGCAGTTCGAGGTCGCCGCCCGTCTGCGCGACGAGATCTCCGAGCTCAAGAAGGAGCTGCGCCAGATGATGGAAGCGACCAAGTGAGGGGCAGCGTCGAGCGAGGAACGAGCTCGAGCGGACCCGACGAGCGAGGAGCCCCGCGAGCGCAGCGAGCGGCGGCGACGAACTGAGGGGCAGCGGCGAGCGAGCGCCGGCGACGAAGTGAGGAGGGTCGCCGACCGAGGGGCCGCCGACCGAGGGGCCGCCGACGAGCGGAGATCGCAGCAGGCGGCGTAGCGTGTGACCACGTGGCGGTGACGGGGGAGCAGCAGGCGCCCGCCTTCCGGACCGGCCTGCTGATGTGGGGCATCGGGCTGCTCGTCTACCTCCTCGCGGTCTTCCACCGGACCTCGCTCGCCGTGGCCGGGTTGGCCGCCTCGGAGCGGTTCGACATCTCGGCGTCGCAGCTGGCGACGTTCACGATGCTGCAGCTGCTCGTGTACGCCGCGATGCAGGTGCCGGTCGGCCTCCTGGTCGACCGGTGGGGCTCACGGAGCGTGCTGCTCACCGGGCTGGTGGTGATGACGGCGGCCCAGGTCGGCTTCGCCCTCGCGACGACGTACCCGCTGGCCCTGGTGGCCAGGGCCTTCGTCGGCGTGGGCGACGCACTGACGTTCATCTGCGTCCTGCGCCTGGTCACCAGCTGGTTCCCCCGGCGGCGGATCCCCTTGCTGAGCCAGCTGACCGGCACCCTCGGGCAGCTGGGCGCGGTCATCTCGGCGGTGCCCATGACGTGGGCGTTGCGGGACCTCGGGTGGACCACGGCCTACCTCGGCGCCGCCGCGATCGGACCGGTGCTGCTGGTCGCGCTGCTGCTGGTCCTCCGCGACACCCCGACGGAGCGGAACCTGCGCGGGGAGTCGATGTCGGTCGGCGCCGTCCGACGCAGCCTCGCCGCGTCCTGGGCGGAGCCGGGCACCCGGCTGGGCTTCTGGATCCACTTCACGACGCCGTTCAGCAGCAACGTCCTCGGACTGTTGTGGGGCTACCCGTTCCTCGTGCGCGGCGAGGGGCTCAGCCCGGCCGTGGCGGGCACGCTGCTGACGGTGATCATCGTCGCCGTGATGGCGTCGGGACCGGTGCTGGGCTGGCTGGTCGGCGTCCATCCCTGGCACCGGTCGACGGTGGTCCTCGCGATCGTCGGGGCGATCGCGACGGCCTGGACGGTCGTGCTGGCCTGGCCCGGCGAGGCGCCGCTGCCGTTGCTCGTGGTCCTGGCGCTGGTCGTCGGGGTCGGAGGACCGGCGTCGATGGTCGGCTTCGACGTGGGCCGCACGTCCAACCCGCCCTCGCGCCTGGCCAGCTCGAGCGGCCTGATCAACCAGGGCGGCTTCATCGCCAGCCTGGTGCTCGTGGTGTCGATCGGCTTCGTGCTGGACTGGCGCACGCCGGCCGGGTCGGGGTACACGGCCGACGCGTTCCGGTGGGCGATGAGCACGCAGTACGTCCTGTGGGTGCTCGGCGCCTCCCAGATCTGGCGCTTCCGTCGCCGAGCGCGCAGCGGCACGACACGGGATGAGCTCACCGCGTCGCTCGTCACCTGATCGACTGCCTCGCCGCGATTCCTGCATCCCATCGCCGTCTGCCTACGATGTGTAGGAAGCGAGGAAGGGAGGCGTCGTGCCCCGTGCTGGACTCACCGTCGACCGGGTCGTGGTCGCGGGTGCCGAGCTGGCCGACGAGGTCGGCCTGGAGCAGGTGACGCTGTCGTCCCTGGCCCGGCGGTTCGGCGTCAAGCCCGCCAGCCTGTACTCCCACGTGCGCGGCTCGGAGGACCTCCGGACGCGCGTCGCGCTCCTGGCGCTGGAGGAGCTCGCCGGGCGGGCGGCCGACGCGCTCGCCGGCCGGTCCGGCCCGGACGCACTGCGGGCGCTCGGCGGGGTGTTCCGGGCGTACGCCGCACAGCACCCGGGCCGGTACGACGCCGCCCGGTTGCGCCTGGACGCGGAGACCGCCGCGGGCAGCGCCGGCCCACGGCTCGCGTCGATGACGCGGGCGGTCCTCCGGGGCTACCGCCTCGACGAGCCCGACGAAACCCACGCCGTCCGCCTGCTCGGCAGCGTGTTCCACGGCTTCGTCAGCCTGGAGCGGGCCGGCGGGTTCGAGCACAGCGCCCCCGACAGCCAGGCCACGTGGGACCGGATCCTCGACAGCCTCGACACCACGCTGGCGGCGTGGTCCGACCCGACCTCCCCGACAGGAGCAGACCGATGAGACCCCTCGACGAGCGCGAGGTCCGCGCCTCCTTCGTCAACGCCAGCCGCGGCGAGGCGACGCGCCTGCGGGTGCCCACCGACCTGGCCGAGCGCAGTTGGGCGGACCTGGACTTCCTGGGCTGGGTCGACGACCGCGCCCCGCTGCAGTGCTACGTGGTCGCGGTCGGCGACGACGACCGCGCGGTCGGCGTCCAGCTGCGTCGCAACGTCGGCGGCGCCGGCCCTCGCCGCGCCCGGATGTGCTCGCTGTGCCTGACCACCCACCCCGGCCAGGGCGCCACCTTGATGGTGGCCCCGCGGGCTGGACGCTCCGGTCGCGACGGGAACTCCGTGGGCGTCGACGTCTGCGCCGACCTCGGCTGCTCGGCGTACGTCCGCGGCCTGCGACCGCTCCCGTCGCTGATGCGGGTGCCGGAGACGCTCTCGGTGGAGGAGCGGGCGGCGCGCCTGCGGCGCAACCTCGGCGCGTTCCTGGCCCGGGTGCAGGCGACGACCTGAGCGAGCCGAGCAGCCCGTCCTCGCCGTACGCTCGGCAGGTGGACGTCGAGCGGATGCGGGCGCACTGCCTGGCCAAGGCGGGCGCGTGGCCCGACGACCCCTGGGGCCACGAGCACCCGGTGATCAAGGTGGGTGCGCCGGACCGGGCGAAGATCTTCGCGTTCCTGCGGTCCGACGGCGTGGGGGTCAAGGCGGGCAGCCGGGAGGTCGCCGACGAGTGGCTCGACCGGCACCCGGGTCGTGCGACGGTGATGGCCTACATCGGCCGGTCGGGGTGGAACGACCTGTCCTTCGAGATCCCCGACGACGAGCTGCTCGAGGCCGTCGACGAGTCCTACCGGCTGGTCGTCGAGGGCCTGCCCCGCAAGCACCGCCCAGAGGGCTGGGAGGCCTGAGCGCCGACGGGGCCCACGCGGCCTCCCCGCTCAGGCGGTCGGCTTCAGCACGGTCGGTGGCGAGACCACGGGCGGCTGCCAGCCGAGGTGGTAGGCCATGCCGACGGCCGCCAGCTGGGAGCTGACCTCGAGCTTGGCCAGGACGCTCTTGACCTGGGTGCGCACGGTCGCCTCGGACACCACGCAGGAGTGCGCGATCTCGCAGACCGTGCGGCCACGCATGAGCTCGCCGAGCACCTCGCGCTCGCGCGGGGTCAGCGTCGAGAGGCGGCGGCGCGCCTCGGTCTGCTCACCCTCGAGTGCCGTCCAGGCCCGCAGGAGGTGGGTCCGCGTGTCGGCGTCCTGCACGGCGAGCCCGGCGCTGAGGCGCCGGAACGTCCCCGTCAGCTCGGTGAGGCCCACGTGCTTGCCGAGCACCGTCCGCGCGCCGGCGTGCAGGTACCGGCCGTACCGGCTGTGCTCCCGCGAACCGGTCACCACGACCACCTTGGTGCCGGCGCGGGACAGGGCAGCGATCACCGGCAGCGTCTCCGACTCGTCGTCGGCGTCGACGTCGACGAGGGCGGCGTCGAACCGGGCCGCCCGGGGGGAGGGGAGTGCCCGCCCCGCCCCCCGGGACAGCGTGCCCGCGCGGACGTCGTGGCCCTGGCGGGTGAGCGCCATCTCCATGCCCTCGCTGAACATGACGTGGTCGCTCAGGACGAGGACGCGGAACCGCGTGGAGAGGGTGCTCATCTCGGTGTGCCCGAGCGGTGTGCACGCGTGACGTCCATGATCGATCCCCCATTCCGCAACCCCCTGCTGCGTGTCACCGACGCTAGGACCGCGGACGACGGCCGAGGCCACTCGAGGCCCCGCGCTCACCAATTTGGGGTAGCACAATCTTCTCGGCACCGGCCGTCGGGGCGGGCCTTCGCCCGAGCTGGGGCATGAGCACCGCCTCTCGCCGCCCCCAGGGTGGTCGCGCGGCCGCTCGGGCCGCGGTCCGGAGGGGAGATCGTGCGAGCACCGACGAGGCGGCACACCGCGCCCTCACCAAGGTTGCCCTGCAGCTCGTCGCCTACAGCGGTACATCGCCGACCGCCCCGGTCGAGGTGCTGGCGAGCCGGGCGGAGACCACCGCGGGCCTCGCCCACACGACGCAGGCGGTGGCCGTGGCGGGCGCCGGGCGCTGGGTGGTGTCGTACTGGGCGGACACGTCCTCCACGACGACGGGCTGGCGGCCGCCCGCGTCGGGGGCGTCCCGGGACGAGACCATCGGCAGTGGGGCGGCCGGATCGGGCCCTGCTCGCCGACAGCGCCGGCGCCGTCCCGTCCGGCTCCGCCGGCGGCCTGGTCGCGACGACCGACGCGCCGAGCAGGGCTGCGCTCGTCACCCTGGTGCTGCAGCCGCGCTGACCCGAGGGCGGCCGGCGGACCGGTGGCCTCCGCGGGGACGCGACGACGCGCCCACGGATACGGGCGGGCTAGGTGGGGTCCGGGAGGAAGAACTCCTCCGTCAGGAACCACCAGCACGCGTCCGCGGCCATGACCAGCCCCACCGCGGCGAGCGCCGCGGTGCCGAGCCGCGCCAGGAACGGCCGGGCCCGCGGCACTATCTCCCGCAGCCGTGCGACTGCTCCGTAGTGGCGGCGCAGGACGACGGCGACGGCCAGGGCGACGAGCGGCAGCTGGCTGACGACGATCCACGTCAGGTTGGCCAGCCCTGCAGCGAGCACCGACTCCTCACGTCCGGCGAGGACGACGAGGCCGACGAAGGTAGGGTCCAGCGGCGCGGACGCGGCGAAGAGGACACCGCCCCCGAGGAGCGCCGACCCGGTCCGACCGCGACCGGCCGGTCGGGGCGGTCGCGCCTCCGGCCGGCGGAGCCGTACCGCCGCCCAGGCGAGCAACGCGCCCGCCAGCAACGCCTCGATGGTCGCCCCCAGCCAGTCCGGCGGGAGGAGCGACGCCCAGTCGACGTCCTGCAGGTGCTGGCCGACGGCCACGGTGAGCACGGTCCCGAGGAGGGCGGTGCCCAGGACGACGACGGCCGCGAAGGCGAGGACCGTGCGCTCGCGAGCACCGGCGGCGAGCGCTCCTAGGGCCAGGAGCAGGCCGGCAGGGTCGATCCCCGCCAAGCCGAGCGTGAGGGCCGTGACGAGGAGCTCCACCATGCCCGGAGCCTACGGAGCCGGTCGACGGCGGCCACCGGGTGCGTCAGCCCGACGCCGTGCGCCGCCGACGGACCAGCCACACCGCGAGGGCGCCGAGGGCGAGGGCCCCTCCCGCGGACCCGGCGAGCGCGGCCGGGCCGCCGAACGGACCGCTGAAGGGGCCGCCCTCGGACGCCGAGCCGCTCCGCTCCCAGCCCGCGCCCGGCGGGCCGCCGTCCCTCGGTCCGCCGGCGGCGGCCGTCCAGGCGTTGCACGGGTTCACCCACCACTCGCCGTCCTGCTCGTACGGCGCGAACACCCACGTCCGGGACGACCTCCAGCCGTCGGCGAGCTCGTCGTCCTCGCGCGGCCAGGTGCCGTACATCGCCGCCTCGACCGACAGGCGGACGGGCTCGCCCTCGGCGCCGGGCAGCTCGCCACGACGCACCTCGTCCACCTCGACCTCGAGCGCGCCGTCGGTGGTGTCGACGACCCGACCGGTGAGCAGCAACGTCGCGTCGGCCAGCACGCGCTCGCGGCCCACGCAGGACAGCGCCTCCGCAGACGACCCGACCGCCCCCACGGCCAGCGGCGTGCCGGCGAGCACGAGCGAGGCGGCGAGGACGGGCAGGCGCGGTGCGGGCATGCCGCTGGGACGTCCCCCGACCGGCTCGCGTTCCCCGCGAGCCGGACGGGGGATCACCGGGCGGTCACCGGGGGATCACCGAGAACAGGAACTTCTTCTTGACCATCAGCCAGATCGCGAGCATGACGACGGTGTGCACGACCGTGCCCTGCCAGACGTTGCCGCGGTCCAGGCCGGGGATGTTCCCGACGGCGAGGGCGAAGAAGACGTGCACGATGAAGACGTAGAGGCTGGCGGCACCAAGCGGGATCCACAGCCAGCCGACGGCCTTGTCGATCGGCCTCCAGCAGGTCGTGAGCACCGCGTGCGCGACGACGATCATCAGCGCCAGGTCGAGCAGCCGGCCGGGCTGCAGGAAGATCCGGGTGTAGGCGTGGTCGTAGAGCCACCCGTAGGAGCCGTCGGGGAACGGCGTCGCGGGGAGGCCGAAGCGGTGCCCCGCCCACAGCCAGACCAGCGCGGCGGCGTACCCGACGACCAGCACGCCGCAGGCGACCTTGCCCGGGCGGGTGGTCAGCGCGCGGGTGACCTGGCGCCGGTAGTGACCGAGCACGAGGCCGTGGGTGAACGGCAGCTGCCAGGTCAGCAGCGGGAAGACGTCCTCGAACTGCGAGGGGAACCAGTGCGGCTCGGCGACCGCGCCGTACACGAACGCCGCCCAGGAGACGGCCAGCAGCACCCACCACAGGCCGCGCCGGACCAGCCACATCATCGCCGGCAGCAGCAGGCTCAGGACGACGAAGAGCCCCATGATGTTGAAGACCCACGGGCCCATCTCGAGCAGCAGCAGCTGCTTCACGGCGTACCACGGCGGCGGGTAGTCGAAGAGCCGCGCGGCGTTGGCGTAGAGGTCGTAGACCTGGCCCTGCACGGCCGCGCCGTCCTCGCCGGTGCCGCGGTCGGTGAACGTCGTGATGTCGGTGGCGTCCACGAACGGCACCAGGCCGACGAGGTAGACGATGAGCACGACGGCCAGCGCGACGAGGTACTGCTTCCGGGCGCGCTTGAGCATCGTGACCGCGGTGGCCCACTCGCCGAACCGGCGGACCGTCGGCGCGTAGATCATCCCCAGCACGATGCCGGAGAGCAGCACGAACATCTCCGCGCCGGTGATCGCGCCGATCGCGTTGAGGCTGACGTAGGAGTAGGGGCTCGCCACCTCGATGTGGGTGAAGACGACGGTGAGGATGATCCAGCCGCGGAACAGGTCGAGCCGTCGGTCGCGCGGGTCGTGCTCGTCGGGGTAGCGCCACGACGGCACGTAGCGGCCGACGAGCCCCGCGACGAGGAAGGCGACGGCGAGGAGCGCGGCGCAGAAGACGATCCAGCCCATCTCCGCGCCGACGTCGTCGGCGTCGACCTGGCGGCCCTGCGCGGTCGCGGCGTTCCCGGCTTCCTGGTCGAGCACGCGGGTGACCGGGCCCGTGTCGACGCCGGCGTCGTCGAGGTCGCGCCGCAGCGCGTCCGAGAGCCGGTCGGTGCGGGTCGCGCGCCAGTCGACGACGCGCTGGTCGACCTCCGCCTCGGGGCGGCGCTGCTCCAGCCAGGAGATGCCGGCGATGAGCGGGTGGTCCTCGACGGCGCCGAAGACCTGCCGCCACCAGGACTGCTTGATCTCCAGCTCGGGGTCGCCGTCGCCGTCGGGCTCCCACAGCGCCGCGGTCTCGACGAGGAACGGCTTGTCGTGGCGCTCGGCGAACCGGTCGTAGAAGGGGCGGCCGCCGGTGCCGGCGGCGTACCCGAAGCGCTCCTCGAGCCGCTCGGTGAAGGCGCCCGGTGCCGGTGCGACGTCGACCTCGAAGCCCTCGCTGGACTCCAGGTCGCCGGTCTCCCCGCCCTCGGCCGGGTCCAGGTCGTTGTCCACGCGGCCGCGGTCGACGCCGAAGTGGTAGAGCGTGAGCCCGACCCAGTCCACGGCGTCCGCGCCGGGCCAGTACGGCGCGTAGGGGTCGTCGCGGCCGTCGAGCCGCTGGTCGCCGTCGGTGTCGAGGGAGCGGACGTCGGCCACCCGGTCCGGGTCGACGTCGCCGTACGCCGCGCCGAAGGGGTAGCCCGCGCCGTAGACCGGCGACCACACCATCGCCGCGTGGTCGGTGGCGTCGTGGACGGCGTCCGCGACGGTGCGGAACGCGTCGACGTAGGCCTCCGGCTGCTGGCCCCACTGGTACCAGGTGCCGTTCATCTCCGGCGCGAACCGGACGAGGAAGAAGGTGTCGAGCTCGCGGTGCAGCGTCGCGAGCTCCTCGGCGAGGTCGGCGGCGTCCGCGTCGGTGAGGTCCCCGAGGGCCGGCAGCGGCTCGAGCGTCACCGCGGCGACGGCGCCCTGGGCGGCGGCCTGCTCGACGAACTGGCGCAGGAAGGTGCGGTCGTCCTCCGACAGCGGGTAGTTGACCCGCTGGGAGTACAGCGAGGGCGTCGTGCCGAGCCGGTCGGCGTAGTCGACGGCGAGGTCCTCGGTCCAGTCCAGGCCGGGGCCGAACCAGGGGCTGCCGACGCGCGGCTGCGGCACGGGGTCGGGGGAGGGGTCGCCCTCCGCGGCGGCGGCCACGGGGGCCGCGAGCACCGGTGCGAGGACCGTGAGGAGGAGCAGGAGGAGGCGGAGCAGCCTGGTCGGGGTGGCCGTGGGACGGCCGGCCGGGATCAGTCCTGCCGCAGGCACACCAGTCTCCACAGGTTGCGCCCGTCCTCTCGTCGGTACTCCAGCTCGTCGACGGTCGCCAGCGTCAGCGCCAGGCCCCGTCCGGACTCGGCGTCCTCGCCGGGCATGCTCACCCGGCTGAGGTCCAGCTCCGCGCGGATGCCGTCGTCGTGCAGCACGGCCACGAGCCGGTCGGCCTCGACGGCCAGGTCGAGGTCGACCCCGCGCGCCCCGTGCGCCCCGTCGGCCGGGTCCTCGCGGTCCTCGCCGTACGCGTGCTCCACGACGTTCGCCAGCACCTCGATCACGGCGAGCTCGAACCGCATCCGGTCCAGGTCGCCGACGAGCGGCGCCTCTGCCCACAGCAGCTCCAGCTCCTGGTGGGCGCGGTCGACGGTGTCCGGGACCGCGGGTGCCGTCAGGTGGCGGTGCGCGGTGCCGGGAGGACGGTCGTCAGTCATCGAACGCGGTCTCCACGTCGTCGCGGGGGCGCAGCACCTTGTCCATGTTGGTGAGCTGGAAGACGGTGAGCACCGTGGCCGTCGGGCGGGCGATCCGGAGGTCGCCGCCGGCCTGCCGCGCCGACTTCAGGCCCGCGATGATCGCGCCGAGGCCGGAGGAGTCCAGGAAGGTCGTCTCGGCCAGGTCGACCACGACCCGGGTGGACCCGGAGGAGACCAGCTCGGCGAGCAGCTCCTTGAGCTGCCGGGCGGACACCATGTTGAGCCGGCCCTTGGGCACGACCACGCCGATCCCGCCCTCACGGCGGTCGACCTCGATTTCGATCATGACGATGCTCCTCCTCGAGCGACTTCGGGGACGTCGGCCGCATCTCCGAACCCGCGGTAGCGGACGGCCTGGATGATCACGGAGAAGATGACCAGGTCGAAGACGACCCAGACGATGTTGAACACGGTGCCGAGCCAGGTCGCCTGGCCGACCGCGAGGCGCACGACGCCGATGACCGCACCGGCGGCGAGCAGCCCCATCGCCCACAGCTGCGGCTTGACCAGGTCCCAGCGCAGGCTCTCGTCCGCGCGCTTGGTCTTCGGGGTGACCGCGAAGTCGAGGCTGCGGCCGAGGAAGACGTTGCCGAAGGCGGACGTGAAGGACTTGATCCACACCGGGAACAGCGCGAGCGAGTACTGCTGGCCGCGCCAGGTCGGACGGCCCGCCGCCACCACGAAGAAGAGCAGCTGGTTGACGACGAGGAACGGGACCAGGCGGATGAAGAACTCGGTGCTGATCGCCTGGACCGGCAGCACGCCGATGGTCAGGTAGACGACCGGCGCGGCGATGTAGACGATCGCGGCGAAGCCGGAGAGGTAGCTCCACATCGTCGCGAAGTACATGAGCCGCTGGGGCCACGACAGCCGCTTCTGGGTGAGCGGGTTCTCCCGGAAGAGCACCTGCACCGTGCCCTGCGCCCACCGCAGCCGCTGGGTCAGCATCGTCTGCAGGTCCTCGGGCGCGAGGCCGACCGCCAGCACCTCGTCGTGGTACGCCGTGCGCCAGCCCAGCCCGTGCAGCCGCATGCAGGTGGCCATGTCCTCGGTGACCGAGATGGTCGCCAGCGGCATGATCGGCTGGGCCTCGCCGCCGCGGTCGACGTCGACCGCGTTGACCAGCGCCTGGACGGTCTCGACCGCGCCGAGCGGCGACCAGTCCCGGTGCGCCATCTGGTCCAGCGCCTCGTCGCTGATGGTCGCGAGCGAGTCGCCGCCCTCGCTCCCGAGGACGCCGAGCTCGGCGACCACGGCGAGGTCGGCCTGGACGGCCTCGAGGTCCGCGCGCACCAGCTCGCGCCGGATGCCCGCGAGCCGCTGCTGGAAGCGGTAGGTGACGTCGAAGAGCGCCTCGCCCTCCGCGAGCTCCTTCCGGGCACGGCCGATGTCGACGAGGATCGCGTCGAGCGCGCTCGCCACCAGGGTCTCGTCGGGGGAGAGCTGCCTGCGGGCCTCGCGGACGACCTTCTTGGCGGTCCGCAGCGCCTTGTGCACGCCGACCTCGACCTCGGAGGCGTAGCGCGAGACGCCCAGCTGCATGAGCGCCTCGCGGCGGATGACGGCGTTGGACCCGCAGAAGAACGCGGCGTTCCATCCGTCCTTGCCCTGCTGGATCGGGCCGTAGAAGAGCGGCGCCTGGCTGCCCAGCGGGTCGCTCTCGGGGACGTTGACGAACCACTGGGGCGTCTGCACCAGCGCCATCTGCTCGTCGGTGAAGTAGCCCAGCGTGCGGTCGAGGATCTCGGGCTTCGGGATCTGGTCGGCGTCGAGGATGAGCAGGAACTCGCCCTCGGTCGCCAGCAGCGCGTTGTTGAGGTTGCCGGCCTTGGCGTGGCGGGGCATGCCGACCCAGTCCGCGGAGCGGGTGATGATCCCGATGCCCTCCGCCTCGGCGGCCGCGCGCATCTCGGGCCGGTTGCCGTCGTCGAGGATCCACGTCTGGTGGGGGTAGCGGATCGCCTTCGCGGCCCGCGCGGTGGTCATCACCAGCTCGATCGGCTCGTTGTACGTCGTGATGAACACGTCGACGGTCCGGCCGTCGGGGGCCTCGGGCGGGTCACCCCGCTCCTTGAGCCGCCACATGCCCAGGCCGAAGAGCAGCGAGTCGATGAGGCTGTAGGTCTCGGCGACCACCAGCGGCACCGCGATCCACCACGCCGGCCAGTTCACCGAGAACAGCCAGCGCCAGACGATGTAGTTGAGCCCCAGGATCGTCGTGAGCACGACGATCGTGCGGATCACCAGCAGGCGGCGCGTCATGCCGGCTCCCTGAACACCGCCACGACGGTGACGTCGTCGATCGCGGTGCGGTGGAGGGCCAGGCGGCGGATCGAGCGCAGCAGCGCGACACCGTCCGGCGCCGCGGACACGAGGTCCGCGACGGGCGGCACCCAGTCGACGGGGTCGTCGAGCAGGTCCAGCAGGCCGTCGCTGAAGAACACCAGCCGGTCGCCGGGCTGGAGCCGCTCGGTGTGCTCGGTCCAGTGGTCGTCGGCGAGCACGCCGAAGGGCCGGTCATCGCTGCCGAGTGCCACCGGCGTCCCGTCCGCGCGCACGAGGAGCGCGAGGCCGGCGCCGGCGTCGACGTACCGCAGGAAGCCGTCGTCGAGGTCCACCGCCGCCTCGAGGAGCGTCACGAACGTCTCGGAGCGCTCGAGGTCGGGGAGCAGGCTGCGCGCCACCTGGGTGGCGGTGATCCCGAGGTCGACGCCGGCGGTGACGGCGGCGTGGGTGCCCCGGATCGCGGCGCGCACGCCGGCCCCGACGAGCGCGGCCCCGGTGCCCTTGCCCATCACGTCGCCCAGGCCGAGGTGCAGGACCTCCTGGGCGACGCCGTAGTCGTAGAAGTCGCCGCCGACCGCGAGCGCGGGGACGCACAGCCCGTCGACGGTCCAGCCGTCCACGCGGATCGGCCGGGAGGGGAGCAGGGAGGCCTGGACGCGCCCGGCCTGGGTCATCTCGGTGGACGCGACCAGCTCGAGCTCGGCCCAGGCGGCGAGGTCCTCGAAGGTCGTCTGCTCGTCGGCGTCGAAGGTGCGGGCCTCGGTGTCGTAGACGCAGAACGTGCCGATGACGTTCCCGGTGTGGTCGCGCAGCGGGTGCCCGGCGTAGAACCGGATGCCGCCGTCGACCACGACGGGCAGGTGGCGGAAGCGCTCGTCGGCGCGCGCGTCGGGGACCACGAGGGTGTCGCCGTCGCTGTGCGTCCGGTCGCAGAAGGTCTGGTCACGCGGCAGCTCGGTGAGCTCGATGCCGGCCACGCTCGGGAACCAGGCCCGGTCGCCGTCGATGACGGTCACCGTCGAGATCGGCACGCCGAGCGCGGTCCGCGCCAGGCGCGTGATCCGGTCGAGGCGGTCGTGGGAGCCGGTCTCGTCGAGGGCCAGGCTCTCGACGGCACGCTGACGCCGCTCCTCCGTGGAGGTCCCCATGTTGTGCTTCGCCCTTCGTGCTCGTCGGACAAGGCCCCCCAGCGTCCTGTGGCGACGCCCGTACCCCGGGCGGGCCGCCGCGCAAACCCTAAGGCCTGTCCGGGCCACCCGAGGGCCATGGCCGCCGGACCGGGAAGGCTAGGGTCGCGGTGTGGAACGCAGTCATCGGGGTCAGCGGGCCGTGGTCGTGGACGACGACGAGGACATCCGGCTGCTCGTGCAGCACGTCCTCGAGCAGATCGGGCTGGAGGTGGTCACCGCCGCGACCGGCGAGGAGGGCATCGAGGCGGTCCGCCGCACCGACCCCGACCTGGTCACGCTCGACCTGTCGCTGCCCGACGTGGACGGGGTCGAGGTCTGCCGCAGGTTGCGCGAGTTCAGCAACGCCTACGTCGTGATGGTGACCGGCCGGGTGGAGGAGTCCGACCGCCTCGTCGGCCTCGAGGTCGGCGCCGACGACTACCTCTCCAAGCCGTTCTCGCCGCGCGAGCTGCACGCCCGCGCGGCCGCCCTGCTCCGCCGGCCGCGCGCGCCGATGCCGGGCGCGGAGGCGCCCGCCGCTCCACCGGCCGAGGCCGCCGCCCCGCCCGTCGACGCCGGTGGCGGGCTGGTGCTCGTGCCGGTCGACCACGTCGCGCTCCTCGACGGCCTGCCGCTCCCGCTGACGCCCGCCGAGGTGTCCCTCCTGACCGCCTTCGCCGCCCACCCCGGTCGCACCTGGGAGCGCGGCGACCTGGTGCGCGAGGTGTGGGAGGGGGAGTTCATCGAGTCCGACTTCCTGGTGGACGTCCACGTCGCCTCGCTGCGCCGCAAGCTGCGCAAGGCGGGCGGTTCGGACCACGAGTGGATCCGCACCGTGGGCGGCGTCGGCTACACCTTCCAGACGCCCGCCTGACGGCGACCGCGGGCGACCTCCGGGTCAGTCCTCGTCGGCGGCCGCGGCGTCGCCGGACCGGATGCCGGCCGTCGCCTGCCGGGTGACGATGAGCCCGACGAGGCGGGCGACGACCAGCGCGACGTAGAGCACGCCCGCGACCATCTCGACCATGACCAGCGACCGCGCGTGCGGCTCGACGGGGACCACGTCGGACAGCCCGACGCTGGTGAGGACCGAGAACGACAGGTAGAGCAGCTCGAACCAGCTGCGCGTGTCGGCGGAGTCGGTCCCGATGAACGCCCCGTCGAAGATCACCTGCACCGCGGCGTAGAGGTAGGCGAAGCCCCAGGCGACGACGGTGAACGCCGCGCCGGTGGCGTACAGCTCGTCGGTCGTGACCCGGTCGTCGTGGAAGAGGTAGCGGATCAGCGCGTAGGAGACGTAGAAGTAGAAGGGCGCGTGCAGCAGGGCCGAGGTCAGCACGATCCAGTCGGTGTCGGGGGAGAACGCCTCGAGGATGGTGAACACCATCGCCGGGATCCCCAGGAACGCCGCCGACCAGCTGAGCGCCGGGGTGCGCCGCACCGCCCAGACCGCGATCGTCACGACCGCGATCTGCACGATGCCGATGACGGCGCGGCCGACCGTGGACCCCTGCAGGAACGGGTAGGCCAGCACCGC
Organism: Nocardioides sp. NPDC092400; assembly: GCF_040684155.1. NCBI lineage: Bacteria > Bacillati > Actinomycetota > Actinomycetes > Propionibacteriales > Nocardioidaceae > Nocardioides > Nocardioides sp. NPDC092400. Next base: position 1,084,676 of record NZ_JBFBFJ010000001.1, read on the forward strand.
GAGGAGCTGGACCCCGAGCAGCACGGCGGAGGGGTGCCGCCCCAGCACGCCGTGCACGCGCTGCTGGTCGGCCGACCGGGTCACCGGCGCCGTCCCCGGTTGCGCAGCGCCTTGGCCTGCCGGCGCTCGAGGCGCTGGACCTCCTCGCGGACCAGCTCCTCGCGGGCGACCAGGGTCCGGACCAGGTGGAAGCCGGTCGCGGCCATCACGATCAGCGGCCAGGGGAAGTACGGCTCGAAGCCGCCGTCCCCGAAGCAGGTCGCCAGCCAGACCGCCCAGGTGATCAGGGTCGGGCCGATGAAGGCCAGGATCGCCGAGCGGCGGTCGGACTCCCACTCGCGCACGGCCAGCCGGCGCAGCTCGTCGGGCCCGGCGGTGACCAGCGCGCCGTGGCGGTCGGCCGGGGCCGGCGTGGTCGGCACCAGGTCCTCGAGCAGGGGCCGCAGCTCGCCGAAGGTGCGGGCGGCCGGGAGCCGGGACGCCCGCTCGTCGTGCTCCTCGCGGGTCAGCCGCCCGTCGGCGTACGCGTCGCCGAGCACGCGGAGGACCACCTCGCGGTCCGCGTCGCCGGCGCGGAGGCCGCTGTTGGCCTTCGCCCGGGGGTCGTGGGTGAACGCCGCCCAGGTCGAGGCGGGGTCGGGCGGGGTCGTCACGTCAGCATCCTAGGCGCGACGCGCCCGGCCCGTGGACGTCCATTGTGGCAAACGAGAACACGTTCTACTGTGTGGGCGCCGTCACTGATCTGGGGAGGTGGGGGGATGGCGTTCTCTGCTGTGTCCGTCATCCGGGGACCCGGTGAGCTGACCGCGATGGTCGTCGACGTCACCAAGCGGGTCTTCACCACACCGTTCCAGCTGCGCGAGTTCATCGAGCAGGCGTGGTTCATCACCAGCGTCACGCTGATGCCGACCATCCTGGTCTCCGTGCCGTTCGGCGCGGTCATCTCGCTGCAGGTGGGCAACCTGACCGGCCAGCTCGGCGCGCAGTCCTTCGCCGGCGCCTCCGCCGTCCTCGCGGTCGTCCGCGAGGCCGCGCCGATCGCCGCGGCGCTGATCATCGCCGGCGCCGCCGGCTCGGCGATCTGCTCGGACATGGGCGCCCGCAAGATCCGCGAGGAGATCGACGCGATGGAGGTGCTGGGCGTCGACCCGCTCGCCCGGCTCGTGGTGCCCCGCGTGATGGCCACCGTGTTCGTCGCGCTGATGATCAACGGGCTGGTGATCTCCGCCGGCATCGGCGGCGGCTACTTCTTCACCGTCATCATCCAGGACGGCTCCGCCGGAGCGTTCCTCTCCTCCTTCACCGCGCTGGCGAGCCTGCCCGACCTCTACATCTCGATGGTCAAGGCCGCGATCTTCGGCTACCTCGCCGCGATCGTCGGCGCCTACAAGGGACTGAACGCCGGTGGCGGCCCCAGCGGCGTCGGCCGCGCCGTCAACGAGTCGGTGATCGTCGCCTTCATGCTGCTGTTCTTCCTCAACGCCATCATCACGGCGATCTACTTCCAGGTCGTCCCGCAGCAGGGGCTCTGAGGTGGCCGCGATCACCGAGGTCGGGGCGACCCTGCTCAAGGAGCGCCGCGCGCGCCTGGAGGAGTACGGCGACCAGCTGCTGTTCTACGTCAAGGCGCTCGCCTGGACGCCACGCGCGATCCGCCGCTACCCGCGCGAGATCGCCAACACCCTGGCCGAGGTCTCCTTCGGCGTCGGTGGCCTCTCGGTCATCGCCGGCACCGTGGGCGTCATCGCGTTCCTGGCGTTCTTCGCCGGCACCGAGGTCGGCATCCAGGGCTACGCCTCGCTGAGCCAGCTGGGCGTCTCGAAGTTCACCGCCTTCATCTCGGCCTACTTCAACACCCGCGAGGTCGCCCCGCTGATCTCGGCGATCGCGCTCGCCGCGACGGTGGGCTGCGGCTACACCGCACGGCTGGGGGCGATGCGGATCAGCGAGGAGATCGACGCCCTCGAGGTGATGGGGATCCCGTCGCTGCCGTTCCTGGTCACCACCCGGATGATCGCGGCGTTCATCGCCGTCATCCCGCTCTACGTGGTGGCGCTGAGCGCGTCGTACCTCTCGCCGCGGCTGATCACCACGATGATCTACGGCCAGTCGGCCGGCACCTACGACCACTACTTCCTGCAGTTCCTGCCGCCGATCGACATGCTCTGGTCCTTCTTCAAGCTGATCTTCCTGGCGGTCGCGATCATCCTGATCCACTGCTACTACGGCTACACCGCCTCCGGCGGCCCGGCCGGGGTCGGCATGGCGGTCGGCAAGGCGATCCGCACCAGCATCGTGACGACCGTCGTCGCTGACTTCTTCCTCAGCTTCGCGATCTGGGGATCGACCACGACCGTGCGGATCACGGGGTAGCGCGCGTGCTCGTCAACGTCCACCACGACAGCCCGGGGGAGCACCGACGGCTCCTGGTCGCCGGCGTCGTCTTCCTCACCGTCATCGCGCTGCTGCTGTGGCTCTCCATCGCGATCTACGACAAGCGGTTCGAGCGCTCGACGCGGATGACGCTCGAGGCGGACCGCGCCGGCCTGCAGCTCGCCGTCAACGGTGACGTGCGCTACCACGGCGTGCTGGTCGGCCGGATCGACTCGATCGGCCAGGACGGCGAGCAGGCGGTCATCGAGCTCGCGCTGCAGCCCGAGGCGGCGACCGACATCCCGCGCAACGTGCGCGCCGAGATCCTGCCGACCACGCTGTTCGGGCAGAAGTTCGTCTCGCTCATCGAGCCCGAGGACCCCGACGCCGAGGCGGTCCGCGACGGCGACGTCCTGCCCGCCGACCGGGTCGAGACCAACGTCGAGCTCAGCCGGGTCCTCGCGAACCTCTTCCCGCTGCTCCGCTCGGTCAAGCCCGCCGAGCTCAACAACACGCTCTACGCACTGGCCTCGGCCCTCTCGGGACGCGGCGAGGACGTCGGCGCCCTGCTGGAGCGGCTCGACGGCTACACCGGCCGGCTGGCGGACCGCCTGCCGGACCTCCAGCGCGACCTCGAGCTGGTCGCCGACGTCTCCGAGACCTACGAGCGCGCGACCCCCGACGTGCTGCGGCTGCTGCGCAACGCCACGGTCTCGGCGCGCACCCTGGTCGACCAGGAGGCCCAGCTGTCCTCCTTCATCGGCGACGTCACCGGGATGGCCGAGACGACCACCCGGGTGCTCGCCGAGAACGAGGACGGGATCATCCGCCTCGGTGAGCTCTCCCGCCCGCTGCTGCGGTTGCTCGACACCTACGCCCCGCAGTACCCCTGCCTGCTCCGGGGCCTGGACCGGTACACCGGCAAGCTGGCCGAGATCTTCAAGAACGACCGCGTCAACCAGGTCCTCGAGCTCGGCTCGGTGCAGAAGCCGGCGTACGACGTCGACGACCGGCCGGAGTACGCCGAGGTCGGCCACGGGCCGTGGTGCGCCGGGCTGCCGAACCCGCCCGGCCCGGTCAGCACCCCGCTGGCCGACGGCAGCGACCAGGACGAGATCGTCGGCTCCACGCTGCCCTTCCGGACCGTCGACCCCGCGTCGTACCGCAACCCGACCAAGGGGTACGCCGGCACGGTCCCCGAGCAGCGGCTGGTCAACGTCCTGCTCGCCTCCGAGGCGGGGCTGTCCTACCGCGACCTCGGCTCGCTCTCCGCGCTGCTCTACGGCCCCCAGCTGCGCGGGACGGTGGTCGGGCGATGAGCGCGCGGAACACCACGACGATCGCCGCTGCCCTGAAGCTGGGCGTCTTCACCGTCGTCTCCATCCTGGTGACCGGCCTGCTGGCGGTGATCATGGGCAACATCGGCTTCGGCGACAAGCGCACCGTGCGGGCCGAGTTCACCAGCGCGAGCATGCTGCAGGAGGGCGACGACGTCCGGATCGCCGGCATCCCCGTCGGCGAGGTGAAGTCCATCGAGCTGCACGAGCGCACCCGGGCGATGGTGACCTTCGACGTCGCCGCGGACGTGCCGCTCACGACCAACAGCCGCGCCGAGATCCGCTACCTCAACGTCGTCGGCGACCGGTACCTGGCCCTCGAGGAGGGGCCCGACGGTGGCGAGCGGCTCGGCGACGACGCGACGATGCCGGTCACCCGGACCGCGCCGGCGCTGGACCTGACCGCCCTCTACAACGGCTTCCAGCCGCTGTTCTCCGCGCTGGACCCGACATCGGTCAACGAGCTGTCCCAGAACATCATCGAGGTGCTGCAGGGGGAGTCCGGCACCGTCCAGGGCCTCCTCGCGCGGACCGCCTCCCTCAGCAACACCCTCGCCGACCGGGACGAGCTGATCGGGGAGGTCATCACCAACCTCGACCGGCTGCTCGGCACGGTCGACCGGCGCCGGACCCAGCTCTCCGAGCTCGTCGTCGGCCTCAAGGACTGGATGGGCAACCTCGCCGAGGACCGCCGGGTGATCGGCGACTCGGTGACGAACCTGGCCGACCTCACCGACACCGTCGCCGACCTGCTCACCCGCGCGCGGCCGTTGCTCGCCGAGGACGTCCGCGGGCTGCGGACCCTGATGAGGACGCTGTCGAAGAAGGAGAACCTGGAGATCCTCAGCGGGCTGCTCGAGCGCCTCCCCGAGGCGATGACCGACCAGACCCGGATCGGCACCTACGGGTCCTGGTACAACTACTACCTCTGCGACTTCGAGGGCAGCATCAAGCTGCCGAAGATCCTCGGCATCGACCTCGGCTGGCTCGAGGACGCGCTCAACGACCTCTCCTTCCACAGCACCGCCCCGAGGTGCCAGTAGTGGGCGCCCGGGGCCGGAGCGACGCCCAGGTCCTGCGCTTCGGCGTGGTGGCCCTGGTGGTGCTGCTCGTGGTGATGGCGGCGGCGTTCAACCTGCAGAAGTTCCCCGGCTTCCGGGGCACGGGCTACCACGCCGAGCTCAGCGACGCGAGCGGCCTGCGACCCGGCCACATGGTCCAGGTCGCCGGCAAGCGGGTCGGCCGCGTCAACGGCATGACGGTCGAGGGCGGCGTGGTGGTCGTGGACTTCGAGCTCGACGCCGGCACCGAGCTCGGCCCGGACAGCCGGGCGTCGGTCGAGGTGCTGAACCTGCTGGGGGAGAAGTACCTCGAGATCGAGCCGGACGAGAAGGGCGAGCTGGAGGAGGGCGGCACGATCCCGGTCGCCAACACCCGCTCGGCGTACGACATCGTCAACGTGCTCGGCGACCTGACCACGACCACGGAGTCCATCGACGACCAGCAGCTGAGCAAGGCCTTCGACGTCATCTCCGAGACCCTCGACGGTGCCGCTCCGGAGGTCCAGGAGAGCTTCACCGGTCTCTCCCGGCTCTCGCGGACCATCGCCACCCGCGACGAGGACCTCGCCGGGCTGCTGGACCGCGCGGAGTCGGTCACCGGCCTCCTCGCCGACCGCCGCGGCGACCTGCTGGAGCTGATGGGCAGCAGCAGCCAGGTCTTCGACGAGCTGGACCGTCGCGAGGTGGCCATCCACCGCCTGCTGGTCAACGCCCGCGCGCTGGCGGTACAGCTCGAGGGGCTCGCGGAGGACAACGAGGACGACATCGGACCGGCGCTGGCCGACCTGCGCACCGTGACCCGGATGCTGCAGGACCGGCGCGAGGACCTGCGCAAGACCGCGGCCGCGGTCGGGCCCTACGCCGACATCCTCGGCCACATCGTCGGCACCGGGCCGTGGTTCGACGCCTACCTGGTCAACCTGCTCGGCCTCGCCGGCGAGTTCGTCCCCGGACAGAGGAACTGACCGTGCCGAAGCTCTCCTCCCGTCTCGCCGCGGCTGTCGTGGCGCTCGCGCTGATGCTCGCGGCCGTGCTCGTCCTCGTCGACGGCGGCAGCGGGGAGAAGAAGGTGACGGCCCACTTCTCCCGCGCGGTCAGCATCTTCGTCGGCACCGAGGTCCGCATCCTCGGCGTGCCCGTCGGCGAGGTGACCGCCGTCGTGCCGCAGGGCGAGTCGGTGCGCGTCGACATGGTGTACGACGACTCCTACGACGTGCCGGCCGACGCGCGCGCCGTGATCGTGACGCCGACGCTGGTCGCCGACCGCTTCATCCAGCTCAGCCCCGTGCACACCGAGGGGCCGGTGATGGCCGACGGCGCGGACATCCCGCTCGCGGAGACCGCCTCGCCGGTCGAGCTGGACCGGATCTACGAGAGCCTCTCGACCCTCGCCAACGCCCTCGGGCCCAACGGCGCCAACCGCAACGGGTCGCTCGACACGCTGCTCGCCTCCGGTGCCGACGCGCTCGACGGGCAGGGCCGCACGGCCAACCAGCTGATCCGCGACCTCTCGGCGGCGGCCACGACGTTCGGCGACAACAGCGGGGACCTCTTCGGCACCGTCCGGCAGCTCGACGCCTTCACCCAGACCCTGGCGCGCAACGACGGGCTGGTCGACGAGTTCATGAGCGACCTGGCCCGCGCCACCGACCAGCTCTCCGGCGAGCGGCAGGAGCTGGGCCAGGCCCTGGCGGCGCTCGCCGGCGCGGTGGGCACGGTCAAGGCGTTCGTCCGCGACAACCGCGAGGCGCTGGTCGGCGAGGTCGAGGACCTCACCGACGTGCTCGACGTGCTCGTCTCGGAGAAGGACTCCCTGGCCCAGGCGATCGAGAAGGGGCCGCTCGGGGCCGGCAACCTCGCGCTCGGGTTCGACACCAAGACCGGCTCCCAGAACGCCCGGATCCAGGTCGGGCCGAACGTCGAGGACCTCGACGGCTTCCTGTGCGCCGTCGTCACGAACGCCGGCGTCCCCGCCGCCGGGACGGTCTGCAAGCTGCTGAAGTCGCTGCTCGAGCCGCTCGGGCTCGCGCTGCCGACCGGCCCCGCCCGCGGCCAGGCACCCGACACCCGGGTCCCCGGTGAGGCCGTCCCCGCCACGGACCTGCGCCAGCTGCTCGGAGGTGGCCCCCGATGACGTGGACCCGCAAGGGCCTGACCGGCCTCGTCTCCCTCGCCGTGGCGGTGCCGCTGCTGGGCGCCTGCGACTTCGACGGCGCCTACGACCTCCCGCTGCCGGGCAGCCCGGTCAGCGGGGAGGAGACCTACACCGTGACCGCGGAGTTCGACGACGTGCTCAACGTCGTGCCCCGCTCGCCGGTGATGGTCAGCGACGTCGTGGTCGGCGAGGTCGACGAGGTCGAGCGCGACGGCTGGAACGCCGTCGTACGGCTCAAGATCCGCAGCGACATCGAGCTGCCCGACAACGCCGTGGCCGAGATCCGCCAGACCAGCCTGCTGGGGGAGAAGTACGTCGACCTCGGCGACCCGCCCGGGCGGGCGCGGGGCCGGCTCGAGGACGGCGACCGCCTCGACCTGTCCGACACCGGCCGCAACCCGGAGGTCGAGGAGGTCCTCGGCGCCCTGTCGTTCCTGCTCAGCGGGGGAGGCGTGGGCCAGATCAAGCAGATCAGCGACGAGGTCAACGACATGCTCTCGGGCCGCACCGACGACGTGCGGTCGCTCTTCGGGCAGCTCGAGGAGCTCGTCGGCGGCCTCGACGACCAGAAGGACGACATCGTCTCGGCGATGGAGTCGCTCAACCGGCTCGCGAGCACCCTGAACAAGGAGTCCCGCACGATCACCGACGCGATCGAGGCGACCGGGCCGGCGCTCGACGTCCTCAACGAGCAGCACGACCAGCTCGTCGCGATGCTGGCTCAGCTCGACCGGCTCGGCGAGGTCGGGACCCGCGTCATCAACGGGACCAAGGAGGACCTCCTCGCCGACCTCGACCACCTGCGCCCGATCCTGCGCAAGCTCAACGAGACCGGGGAGTCGCTGCCCCGGGGCCTCTCGCTGCTGATCAGCTTCCCGTTCCCCGAGCAGGCCAGCGAGATCGTCAAGGGCGACTACGCCAACGCGAAGTTCGCCCTCGACGTCTCCCTCGAGGGGCTCACCCAGCTGATCGAGCAGCCCGGCGGCGGCGGTGGTGGCGGCGGCACGATCCCGCTGCCCGACATCCCCGGGCTCCCCGACCTCCCCGACATCCCGCTGCCCGACATCCCCGGCCTGCCGACGCTCCCGGGACTCGGGCGCGCCGGCACCGCGGGCTACACCCAGGACGCCGAGGTCGGCACCGGTGGCGGCCTCCTCGCTGGAGGCATGGGATGACCCGCGGCGTGAAGGTCCGCCTGGCGCTGTTCGTGGCGCTCGCGGCCGTCGGCATCGTGTACGTGACCGGCACCTACCTCGGCCTGGTCGACCGCCTGCTCGGCCGCGGGCTCACGATCTCCGCGACGCTGCCGGACTCCGGCGGCCTCTTCGAGGGCAGCGAGGTGACCTACCGCGGCGTCAAGGTCGGCAAGGTCAGCGACATGGAGGTCACCCGCACCGGGCTCAAGGTCGAGCTCGCGCTCGAGGACGGCACGAAGATCCCGGGCGACGCGCGGGTGGAGGTCCACAACCTCTCGGCGGTGGGCGAGCAGTACCTCGACATCGTCCCCGAGGACGGCCGGGGCCCGTACGCCGAGGACGGCGACGTCCTCGCCGGCGACGCCGACAGCCTCCCCGTCGGCGAGGACGAGCTGCTCGTCGACCTCGACCAGCTCGTGTCCTCCGTGGACCAGGGCAACCTGGCGACCGTCGTCGAGGAGCTCGGCCTGACCTTCGCCGACACCTCCGGGCCGCTGGAGCGAATGGTGGAGAGCGGCTCGCGCTTCGTCGAGGCCGCGCTCGACAACGAGGAGTCGACGTTCCGGCTCCTCGACAACGGCAGCACGGTGCTGAGGACCCAGCAGCGGCACCGCGGCGACATCCGCACCTTCGCCCGTTCGCTGGCCGACCTGACCCAGGAGCTCCGCGGCCGGGACCCCGAGCTGCGCACCGTCCTCGAGGGCGGCGCGAGCGCCGTGCGAGAGGTGGACAGGCTGATGGCCGGCCTCGAGCCGACCATGCCGGTCTTCATCGGCAACCTGGTGACGCTCAACCAGGTCGTGACCACCCGGCTCCCGGCCCTCGAGCAGCTGCTCGTGACGTTCCCGAAGATCGTGGCCAACGGCTTCACCGGCACCCCCGGCGACGGGTACGGCCACATCAACCTGCAGCTGGCGCAGAACCCCGGTCCGTGCCGCGAGGGGTTCGTGCCCAGCGACCAGTGGCGGCCGTCCTCGGACCTGACCGACACACCGATCTTCCCCGCGACGTGCCGCTCCGGCGCGCCGTTCAACCAGCGGGGACCCAAGTACGCGCCGCGCTTCGGCGGCAGCACCAACCGGGCGGCGCCGGGCGCCGCCCTCACCGACGAGCCGGCCGTGACGGTCGGCAGCCAGGGCGGGCTGAGGGACGTGTTCGGCGAGGACTCGTGGCGCTGGATGCTCATCGGCCCGCAGGAGGGGATGTGAGTCGACTGCGACCGAAGGTCCGACCGTCATGGGGACTGCTGACCGCCGTGCTCGCCGTGCTGGCCGTGGGGATCGCGGCCGCCATCGCGATCACCGCGCTCCGCTCCGACGAGGGCCGGGCGGCCCTCGACCGGGCGGTGCCGGGCGGCAGCGGAGGCAGCAGCGCCGACCAGGAGCTGACCGAGACCCACCGCGAGGTCTCCGAGGCGGCGCGCGAGCTGACGCTGGCCTTCCTGGAGGTGGACTACCGCGACATGGAGCCGCTGACCGAGGAGGTGCTGGCGCACGCCACGGGGGAGTTCGAGGAGCAGTACTCCGCCAACGTCGAGCAGCTCGTCGAGGCGGCGAAGCGCAACAAGTCCGTCAGCACCGGGAAGGTCGTCGCGCTCGGCGTCGGCGACCTCGACGCCGACTCCGCGCTCGTGTACGTCGCCGCCGACAGCGAGGTCGAGAACGTCACCACCGAGGGCAGCAAGCAGCCGCGCTACTACCGGCTGCAGCTCGACATGGTCCGCGAGGACGGCGAGTGGCTCGCCTCCTCCGTGCAGTTCGTGGGATGAGGAGGGACGTGGACGTGTCGACCACCGACGAGAAGACCTGTCCGTTCTGCGCGGAGACCATCAAGGCCGCCGCCATCCGCTGCCGCTACTGCGGCTCCGACCTCGAGCCGGCCGCTGCACCTGCCGCCGCGCCGGTCCCGGACCGGGTGCCGGGCCCGGACCCGGCGCCGGACCCGGTGCCGGACCCGGTGCCGACGCCGGTGCTGGACCCGGTGCCGGCCGACCGCGCGCCCCGTCGCTGGCCGGCGCTCGTCCTGGCCGTCGTGGTGGCGGTCCTGGCCGTCGTCGGCGTACGGATGCTGGTGGTCGACGCCGACGAGCCCGGCGTGCCGGACGGCACCACGCCACTGGCCGATGGCGTGGTCTTCGAGTCCGAGGGGGCCAAGTCCGCCGGCCTGAGCGCGGCCAGCGAGGCGGCCGAGAAGGTGCTGTCGTACTCCGCGAAGACGCTCGACGAGGACATGGAGGCCGCGCTGCCCCTGCTCGCGCCGCGGATGCGCACGGAGTACGCCGAGACGCTCGAGGCGATCCGGGAGGACACCGAGCGCAACCAGGCGGTCGTCGAGGCCAGCGTCGTCGCCGCCTCGGCGATCTCGGTGAGCGAGCACGACGTGAAGGCGCTGCTGTTCGTGAACCAGTCGACGACCGGCAAGGAGTCCGAGCAGCCGCGGGCGGACCTCAACCGGGTGGTGGTGACCCTCCATCGCGGTGAGGGGGACTGGGTCGTGACGGATCTCGACGCGCTCTGATAGAACTGTCCCGACCGGACTGGAACACGTTCTAGTGCCACCACCCCGGGCGTGAGGAGCAGGTACGCCGCCGTGACCGCCACCCAGGCCCCGACCGCGCCCCGCCGCGTCGAGACCGACGTGCTCGTCGTGGGCGCCGGCCCGACCGGCCTCTTCGCGACGTACTACGCCGGCTTCCGCGGGCACCGCGTCGCCGTCGTCGACTCCCTGCCCGAGCTCGGCGGCCAGGTCACCGCGATGTACCCCGAGAAGCAGATCCTCGACGTCGCCGGGTTCCCCTCGGTCAAGGGCCGCGACCTGGTCGCGGGCCTCGTTGAGCAGGCCGCGACCGCCGACCCGACGTACCTGCTGGACCGCACCGCCACGACGCTCGAGCACGGCACGGACGGTGTGGTGGTCACGCTCGACGACGGCACCGAGGTCGCCGCCGGGGCGGTGCTGGTCACCGCCGGCATCGGCAAGTTCAGCCCGCGCCCCCTGCCGGCCGGCGAGGGGTGGCTCGGCCGCGGCCTGGAGTTCTTCGTGCCGAGCTTCGCGCCGTACGCCGGCAAGGACGTGGTCGTCGTCGGCGGTGGCGACAGCGCCTTCGACTGGGCGCTCCACCTCGAGCCGATCGCCCGGTCGGTCCGGCTGGTGCACCGCCGTGACGCGTTCCGCGCCCACGAGCGGACCGTCCAGCAGGTGCGCGACTCCTCGGTCGAGATCGTGACCCGTGCGGAGGTGACCGCGCTCCGCGGCGAGCAGGTCCTCGAGTCCGTCGAGCTCCTCGTCGACGGCGAGCCCGCGACGTACCCCGCCCAGGCGGTGGTCGCCGCGCTCGGGTTCCTCGCCGACCTCGGGCCGCTCCAGGACTGGGGCATCGAGGTGCGCAAGCGGCACGTCGTGGTCGACTCCGCGATGCGGACCAGCCTGCCCCGCGTCTTCGCCGCGGGCGACATCACCGAGTACCCCGGCAAGGTCCGGCTGATCGCCGTCGGCTTCGGCGAGGCGGCGACCGCCGTCAACAACGCGACCGTGGCGATCGACCCGACCGCCCACGTCTTCCCCGGCCACTCCAGTGAAGGGAGCCAGTCATGAGCAGGATCAAGGTCGACTTCGACCTCTGCGAGTCCAACGCGCTGTGCGAGGCGATGGCGCCGGAGGTCTTCGAGCTCGACGACGACGACTACCTGCAGGTGAAGGCCGAGGAAACCACGCCCGAGAACGAGGGCGACGTCAAGCGAGCCGTCGCGGCCTGCCCGCGCGCGGCCATCTCCCTGGAGGACTGAGCACCTGATGAGCACCACCACCGACGACCTCTCCCTCGACGGCCGCGTCGCCGTCGTCACCGGCGCCGGCGCCGGCCTGGGCCGGGCCGAGGCCCTCGCCCTGGCCGCGGCCGGCGCGAGGGTCGTCCTCATCGACCTCCCCGGCGCCGCCGACGAGGCGGTCGAGGAGATCCGCTCCCGCGGCGGCGAGGCCACCGTGGTCGAGGGCGACGTCTCCGAGCGGTCGACCGCCGACGCGATGGTCGCGGCCGCCGTGGACGGCTTCGGCTCGCTCGACATCGTCGTGAACAACGCCGGGATGACCCGCGACCGGATGCTCTTCAACATGTCCGACGAGGAGTGGGACGCGGTCATCAAGGTGCACCTGCGCGGCCACTTCCTGCTCTCGCGCAACGCCGCGGCGTACTGGCGCGGGAAGTCGAAGGAGGCCGACGCCCCGGTGTACGGCCGCGTCGTGAACACCGCGAGCGAGGCGTTCCTGGGCGGGTCGCCGGGGCAGCCGAACTACGCCGCCGCCAAGGCCGGCATCGCCGCGCTGACGCTGTCGACCGCCCGCGGTCTCGGACGCATCGGCGTGCGCGCCAACGCCATCTGCCCGCGCGCCCGGACCGCGATGACCGCACAGGTCTTCGGTGAGGACACCTCCGGCTCGGAGATCGACCCGTACTCGCCCGACCACGTCGCGCCGCTCGTCGCCTACCTCGCCTCACCGGCGGCGGACGCGATCACCGGCCAGGTCTTCGTCGTGTACGGCGGGATGGTGGCGCTCGTCGCCGCGCCCGTCGTCGAGCAGCGCTTCGACGCCTCCGGCTCGGTCTGGGAGCTCGAGGACCTCGCCAAGCAGGTCGGCGGGTTCTTCGAGGGGCGCGACCCCTCGGTCGGCTTCGCGGCCGACTCGATCATGCAGCTGACGGTCTGAGGGAGGTCTGGTCGTGGGACGTCTCGCGGGGAAGGTCGCCATCGTCACCGGTGGCGCGATGGGGCAGGGCGCGGCGATCAGCCGCGCGTTCGTCGCCGAGGGGGCCTCGGTCGTGCTCGCCGACATCGCCGAGGACGCCGGTCAGGCGCTGGCCGACGAGCTGGCGGCGGGCTCCGAGGGCGGCGCGCACTTCGCGCGCCACGACGTCGGAGACGCCGCCTCGTGGGCGACGCTGGTCGAGGACACCCACCAGCGCTTCGGGCCCGTGGGCGTCCTGGCCAACAACGCCGGGCTGCTGCGCTTCGGGGAGATCGGCACGATGCCCCAGGAGGAGGTCGAGCTGCTGTTCCGCGTCAACCAGCTCGGCTGCTTCCTCGGCATGCAGGCCGTCACCGCGACGATGCGCGAGCACGGCGGCGGCTCGATCGTCAACGCCTCCTCGGTCGAGGGCCTGGCCGGGATGGCCGGCTGCGCGGCGTACGCCGCGACGAAGTGGGCGATCCGCGGGATGACCAAGTGCGCGGCCATGGAGCTCGGCCCGCACGGCATCCGGGTCAACTCCGTGCACCCCGGGATGATCGACACCCCGATGACGCGGGTGCACGGCGGCGACGCGGCGATGGAGTACGGCGCCTCCAAGGTGCCGCTGCGGCGCGTCGGCCAGCCCCAGGACATCGCACCGCTGTACGTCTACCTCGCCTCGGAGGAGTCGGCGTACGTCAACGGTGCCGAGATCGCCATCGACGGCGGCGTGACGTCCACGCACGCCTTCGGTGGCTGACCGCTAGGTTCACGCCATGGCCAACCAACGTTCCCAGGTCGTCATGTCCGACGCCGAGGTGGACACCTTCCTCACCCAGCAGCGCAGCTCCACCGTCGCGACGATCGGCCCGAACGGCCAGGTGCACCTGGTCGCGATGTGGTACGCCTGGCTCGACGGCCACATCTGGATCGAGACCAAGGCCAAGTCGCAGAAGGTCGTCAACCTGCGCCGCGACCCGCGGATGAGCTTCCTCGTCGAGGCCGGCCACACCTACGACCAGCTCCGCGGCGTCTCGCTCGAGGGCTCCGGCGTCGTCATCGAGGACGAGCAGACCGTCTGGGACGTCTGCGTCAACGTCTTCGAGCGCTACAACGCGCCGTACACCGAGGAGCTGCGGCCGTTCGTCGAGGTGATGGCCCGCAACCGCGTCGTCGTCCGCCTCGACGTCGACCGCACCCGCAGCTGGGACCACCGCAAGCTCGGCATGGATCCCATGGACCTCGGCGGCTCCACCGCGGAGTTCCTGGACTGACCTGCGCGGGGCTGGTGTGCCAGCCGGTCGCTGGAAGTTTCATCGGCTGGCCGCTGAACCTGTCGGTGGGACGCTGAAACTTCATCGGCCAACCGGAAGCTTCATCGGCTGGCCGATGAACCTCCCGGCCAACCGGCGGTCGAGAGCCAGTCGGGCGACCCGGCCCGCAGGGTCAGTCGCGGAGGATCAGGTGGACGGCGCGCTCGATCTGCTTGCCGGTGTCGGCGGCGGTCTGGCGGCCGGTGACCCAGGCGACGAGGGCGGCGAGCCAGACGTCGCCGATGACGCGGGCGATGGTGACGTCGTCCTCGTTGGGCTCGGTCTGGCCGGGGTGCATGGCGCGGGTGAGCATCCGGGTCAGGAGCATGCCGACGGTGTGGATCTCGGCCTGGACCGAGGCGTCGGCGAACATGAACGCCCGGGTGAGGGCCTCGGTGAGGTGCGGGCTGCTCTGCAGGCCGCGGGTGGTGCCCTTGAGGACGTTGATGACGCGCTCGGAGGCGGTGTCGCCGGGGACGACCTCGTCGCGGCGCAGCACCTCGGTGCGCTCGAGCTCGCGGCCCAGGGCGCTGACGAGCAGGTGGATCTTGGAGGGGAAGTAGCGGTAGAGCGTGCCGAGGGCGACGTCCGCCTGGTCGGCGACGGCCCGCATCTGCACGGCGTCGAAGCCGCCCGTCGAGGCGAGGTCGATGGTCGCGTCGAGGATCCGCTTGCGCCGGTCGCGCTGGGCTGCGGAGCCGAGGTCCTCCACGCTGAGGGAGTTGGTCGTGCTCATCGCTGCTGCCCCTGGGTGCTCGTTCCGGTCATGTCGAGCCGGTGTCCTGCACAGCGGGATCCGATGCAGATCCCGGACGAGACCGCCGGTATGTGGCACTAGGCTACCGGCAGGTGTTCCGTGATAGGAACACGTTCCAGTTCGTCCGGTCCGGCGTGTCAGACATCCGGTTCATGTCCGGATGTCGGCAACGGCACAGTCGAGAAAGGTCGTGACGCGCGTGCGGATCGCGATGCTGTCCTACCGGAGCGCACCCCACACCGGCGGTCAGGGCGTGTACCTGCGGCACCTCAGCCGTGAGCTGGCCAACCTCGGTCACGAGGTCGAGGTGTTCTCGGGGCAGCCCTACCCCGAGCTCGACCACCCCGACGTCCGGCTGACCAAGGTCCCGAGCCTGGACCTCTACCGCCAGCCCGACCCCTTCCGCGTGCCGAAGCTGCGCGAGTTCCGCGACCGCATCGACGTCGAGGAGTTCGCGACGATGTGCGTCGCCGGCTTCCCCGAGCCCAAGACGTTCAGCTCCCGGGTGGTGCGCGTGCTGCGCGACCGGGTCGACGACTTCGACGTCGTCCACGACAACCAGGTGCTCGGCTACGGCATGCTCGAGATCGAGCAGCTGGGGTTGCCGCTCATCACCACGCTGCACCACCCGATCACCTTCGACCGGCGCATCGACATCAGCCAGACCCGCAACCCGTGGCGCAAGCTCACGCTCTGGCGCTGGTACGGCTTCCTGCGGATGCAGGCGAAGGTCGCCCGCGCCGCCCGGAAGATCCTCACGCCCTCGGAGGCATCCAAGCGCGACATCGCCCAGGACTTCGGCGTCGACCCGGCCCGGATGCAGGTGATCCTGCTCGGCGTCGAGGACACCTTCAAGCCGCCGACGAAGCCGCGCGTCCCCGGCCGGATCCTGGCCATGGCCAGCGCCGACGCCCCGATGAAGGGCATCGCGACGCTGCTCGAGGCCTTCGCCAAGCTGCGGACCGAGCGGGACGTCGAGCTGGTCCTGATCACCAAGCCCCGGCCCGGCGGGACGACCGAGAAGCTCATCGAGCGGCTCTCGATCGGCCACTGCGTGCGGTTCGTCAGCGGGGTCACCGACGCCGAGCTGGTCGAGCTGATGGGCTCCGCCGAGGTCGCCTGCGTGCCGTCGCTCTACGAGGGCTTCTCGCTGCCGACCGCCGAGCTGATGGCGTGCGCGACCCCGCTGGTCGTCTCCCGCGCCGGCGCGATCCCCGAGGTCACCGGCCCCGACGGCGAGGCCGCCGACCTGGTCACGCCCGGTGACGTCGGCGAGCTCACCGCCGCGTTGGGTGCCCTCCTCGACGACCCCGAGCGCCGCGAGCGGATGGGTGCCGCCGGCCGTCGCCGGGTCGAGGAGATGTTCAGCTGGCGTGCCGTGGCGGTCAAGGTCGCCGAGGCGTACGAGGAAGTGATCGAGGACTACCGCCGCGAACGCGCCGCGGGTCCGTCGGACGAGAGGAACAACCGTGCTCACCGTTGACTTCGACCGCCTGGGGCTGCGCCCGGGCGACCGTGTGTTGGACATGGGCTGCGGCGCCGGCCGGCACGCGTTCGAGATGTACCGCCGTGGGGGCGACGTCATCGCCTTCGACATGGACGCCGACGAGCTGGCGAAGGTCCGCGACCTCTTCGAGGCCATGAAGGACGCCGGAGAGGTCCCCGAGGGCGCGCAGGCCGACGTCAAGGAGGGCGACGCCCTGCAGCTGCCCTTCGCCGACGGTGAGTTCGACCGGATTGTCGCCGCCGAGGTGCTCGAGCACATCTGGGCCGACGTGGACGCGATCAAGGAGCTCGTCCGCGTGCTGCGCCCCGGCGGCACCCTGGCGATCTCGGTGCCGCGCTGGCTGCCCGAGGTCATCAACTGGAAGCTGTCGGAGGAGTACCACAACGCGCCCGGCGGCCACATCCGTATCTACACCGACCACGAGCTGGTCGACAAGGTCACCAAGGCCGGCCGGCCCAACGACGGCGAACCCGGCGACGCGATGGTCTTCGAGGGCAAGGACTACGCCCACGGCCTGCACGCGCCGTACTGGTGGATCAAGTGCGCCGTGGGCGTCGAGAACGACGACCACCCGCTCGCCAAGGCCTACCACCGGCTCCTGGTGTGGGAGATCATGAAGCAGCCGACCGCGCTCAGGCTCGCGGGCAAGGTGCTCGACCCGCTGATCGGGAAGAGCATGGTGCTGTACTTCCGCAAGCCCGGGACCGCGGGTGCCGATGACTGAGCAGCTCCCGCACGTCGACGGGGTGCTGACCGCCTCCCAGGTCGCCGACACCGCTGCGTCGATCGCGGCCATGCAGGAGCCCTCGGGCGCCGTGCCGTGGACGACGGGTGAGCACGTCGACATCTGGAACCACGTCGAGGCCGCCATGGCGATGCTCGTCGGCGGGCAGGTCGAGGCCGCCGAGCGCGCCTACGCCTGGGTCCCCACGATGCAGCGCCCCGACGGGTCCTGGCCGATGAAGATCGTCGCCGGCGAGGTCGACGACGAGCGCGGCGAGGTCAACATGTCGGCGTACTTCGCCGTCGGCCTCTGGCACCACTGGCTGGTGCGCCGCGACCTCGCCTTCGTGCGGCGGTACTGGCCCAGCGTGCGCGCGGGCCTGGACTGGGTCGTCGGCCAGCAGCTGCCCTTCGGGGGCATCCGGTGGACGCCGACCGAGGAGGGCGCCCTGCTCGCGGGCTCCTCCAGCATCTACCAGTCGCTGCGCGCGGGGGTGGCGCTGGCCGACCTGCTCGACGACCCGCAGCCGGAGTGGGAGCTCGCCGGCGGACGGCTCGGCCACGCGGTGCGCGAGCACCGCGACCTGTTCCTGGACAAGGCGACCTACTCGATGGACTGGTACTACCCGGTCCTCGGCGGCGCGGTCCGCGGCCAGGCCGCCCTCGACCTGCTGGCGACCCGGTGGGACGACTTCGTCGTGCCCGACCTCGGCATCCGCTGCGTCGACACCAACCCGTGGGTGACCGGCGCGGAGACCTGCGAGCTGGTGATGGCGCTCGACGCGATCGGCGACCACCGCCGGGCGCTGCGGCTGCTCGCCGACATGCAGCACCTGCGTGCGGACGACGGGCGGTACTGGACCGGCTGGGTCTTCGGCGACGACGTCAACTGGCCGCACGAGTGGACGACGTACACCGCGGCCGCGGTCGTCCTGGCCGTCGACGCGCTCGGCGAGGTCGCCGGGCACGGCACCGCCGGCTCGGGGATCATGCGCGGGACCTCGCTGGCCCCCCACTTCGCCGAGCTGGCCCTCGAGTGTGGCTGCGAGTCAGCCGACGAGCTCGCCCGCAGCGCCGGTCGTCCGTCGTAGGACGCGCATGGAGCCCAGCGCCTCGACCTCCTCGAAGGCGCCGGACTCCAGCGCGCGCAGGAAGACGTGGTACGGCGGCTGGCCGCCGTCCGCCGGGTCCGGGAAGACGTCGTGGATGACGAGCAGCCCGCCGACGTCGAGCCAGCGCGCCCAGCCGGTGTAGTCGTTCTGGGCGTGCTCCTCGGCGTGGCCTCCGTCGATGAAGAGCATCGACAGCGGGGTGCGCCAGTGGGCGCTGACCGTCGTGCTGCGGCCGATGACCGCGACGACCTGGTCCTCCAGGCCGGCCAGGCGCAGGGTCCGGCGGAACGTCGGGAGGGTGTCCATGACACCGAACTCCTCGTCGACCAGGGTCGCGTCGTGGTGCTCCCACCCGGCCTGGTTCTCCTCGGACCCGCGGTGGTGGTCGACGGTGAAGACCACCGCCTGCGGGCCGCCGACCTCACGGGCGGCCGCGCCGAGGTAGATCGCGGACTTGCCGCAGTAGGTGCCGACCTCGAGCGCCGGCCCGTGGGCGAGCCGTTCGAGCGCGACGCGGTGCAGCAGCATGCCCTCGTCCTCAGGCATGAAGCCCTTCGCGGCCAGGGCGTGTCCCAGCCAGTCGGACGTGGGATCGACCATGTTCGTCACGGCGCCAGACTAGTAGGTTGTAACACGTTCTAGTTCCGGCCCCGCCGCGTCGCGCGAGAGGACACTCATGTCGATCGGGATCTCCGAGGAGCACGTCGAGCTGGCCGCGAGCCTGCGCAAGTGGGCGACGACCCTCGACGGTCCGGCCGTGGTGCGGTCCGCGGAGGGCGAGGCCGCCGAGGCGTTCGCGCCGACCTGGCAGGCGGTCCAGGAGATGGGCGTCGCCACCATCGGCCTGCCCGAGGCCGCCGGCGGCGGCGGGGGATCGGTCCTCGACCAGGCGGTCGCCCTCGAGGCGTGCGCCCACGGGCTCGTGCCCGGGCCCCTGCTCGGGCCGGTGGTCGCGCACTCGCTGCTGGGCGGGTCCGAGGTCGCCGCCGCGCTGGGCGAGGGTGCGGTCGTCGCCGTCGGTCTCTCCGACCTGGTGTGGGACGTCCCCTCCGCCACGCACGTGCTGCTCGAGGTCGGGTCCGGCGGGTGGCGCGTCCTGCCCGTCGAGGCGGTCACGACCGCCGCGAGCACGGGCCTCGACCTCTGCCGGCGGTACGGGACGGTCGCGGTCCAGGACGCCGGTGCCGGGGTCGCGGTGCCGCACCTGACCCGCGAGCTCCTGCACCGCACGGCCGTCACGTACGCCGCCGCCGAGGCGGCCGGGCTGGCCCGCTGGTGCCTGGACACGGCCGTGGAGTACGCCAAGGTCCGCGAGCAGTTCGGCCAGAAGATCGGGGCGTTCCAGGCCGTCAAGCACCTGTGCGCGGAGATGCTGGAGACCTCCGAGGCGGTCACCGGCGCGGCGTGGGACGTCGCGTCGGCCGCCACCGGACCCGAGGAGCAGTGGGCCTTCGCCGCCGACGTCGCGGCGGTGACCTGCTTCGACGGCGCGGTCGAGGTCGCAAAGACCTGCATCCAGGTGCTCGGCGGCATCGGCTTCACCTTCGAGCACGACGCCCACCTCTACCTCCGCCGGGCGGTCGCCCTGCGGGCGCTGCTGGGCAGCAGCGACGAGGCCGCGCGCCGGCTCGCGGCCCGGGCGGTCGCCGGCACGCGGCGCGCCCTCGAGGTCGACCTCGAGGGCCGCGACGCCGAGGTGCGGGACGAGGTCCGCGCGGCCGTCGAGCAGGTCGCCGCCCGGCCGGCCGCGGAGCAGCGGGCCGGCCTCGTCGACACCGGCCTGCTGATGCCGCACTGGCCGGCGCCGTACGGCAGGGGCGCGGACGCGGTGACCCAGATCGTCATCGACCAGGAGCTCGCCCGCGCGGGCGTGACCCGCCCCGACATCGTCATCGCCGGCTGGGCCCTCCCGACGATCCTGGAGCACGGCACCGACGCCCAGCGCGAGCGGTTCGTCGAGCCCTCGCTGCGCGGCGACCTGGTCTGGTGCCAGCTCTTCTCCGAGCCCGGCTCCGGCTCGGACCTGGCCTCCCTGCGCACCCGTGCGGAGAAGGTGGACGGCGGCTGGCGGCTCAACGGACAGAAGGTGTGGACGTCGGTGGCCGACCGCGCCGACTGGGGCATCTGCCTGGCCCGCACCGACCCCGACGCGCCGCAGCACAAGGGGATCTCCTACTTCCTCGTCGACATGCGCTCGGCGGGCATCGACGTGCGGCCGCTGCGCGAGATCACCGGCGAGGCGCTGTTCAACGAGGTCTTCCTCGACGACGTCTTCGTGCCCGACGAGATGATGGTCGCCGGCCCGGGGGACGGGTGGAGGCTCGCCCGCACCACCCTCGCCAACGAGCGGGTGGCGATGGCGGGCAGCCGCCTGGCCAAGAGCACCGAGCGGGCCGTCGAGCTCGCCGCGGCCGGGGTGGGCGCCGCCCAGGAGGTGCGGGTCGGCCAGGCGGTCGCGCTGTCGACGGTCTGCTCGCTGCTCGGCGTGCGCTCGACGCTGCGCTCGCTGGCCGGCCAGGGCCCCGGCCCGGAGTCGAGCGTCGCCAAGCTGCTCGGTGTGCGCAACCGCCAGGACGGCTCCGAGCTGGTCGTCGCCCTGCACGGTGACCGGGCGCTGACCGACGCCGAGGACGTCCGCGCCGACGTCTGGGAGATGCTCAACACGCGGTGCCTCTCCATCGCCGGCGGGACCACCCAGGTGTTGCGCAACATCGCCGGCGAACGCATCCTCGGACTGCCCCGATAGCGCAGGTCAGAACGGTTTTCAGCCGATTCTGAGAAGGTCTTCGCGACCTCTACGATCCTCCGGTGCTCGACGCCTCCATCCTCGCCTACTTCGCCGACGACACCACCCGCACCTACCAGCTCGTCCAGTGGCTGCCGGTGCTCGAGCTGCTGGCCGAGCAGCATCCGGTGGGCGTCGTCGCGCGCGACGAGGCAGCGGCCGAGGTGCTCCGCTCGAGGACGCTGCTGCCGGTCGAGGTCGCGGCGTCGTTCCCCGAGCTGACCGAGCTGTACGCCGCGGCGGACCCCAAGGTGGTGCTCTACTGCAACAACTCGATGCTGAACTTCCAGTCGCTGCTCCACGGCCGGGCGCTGCACGTCCACGTCAACCACGGCGAGAGCGACAAGCAGAGCATGGCCAGCAACAACGCCAAGGCCTACGACCGGGTCTTCGTGGCGGGTGAGGCGGCCGTGCAGCGGCACCGCTCCGGTCTCCTGGAGTTCGACACCGGGCGCCTGGTGCGGACCGGCCGCCCGCAGCTGGACCTGCGTCGCGACCCGCTGCTGGCCCCGACCGACCGCCGCACCGTGCTCTACGCGCCGACCTGGGAGGGCGACGCGGAGTACAACGACTACACCTCCGTCGACACGATCGGCCCGGACGTCGTCCGCGCGGTGCTCGCCGTGCCCGACGTGCGGCTGGTCTACAAGCCGCACCCGAAGGTCGCCACCAGCCTGACGCCCGCCGTCCGCGACGGGCACCGAGCGATCCTCGCGCTCGTCGACGAGGCGGCCCGGCGGGACCCCGAGGCCGGGCACACCGCGATCGTCGCCGGCGACATCCTCGCGCTCATGCCCGACTGCGACGCCATGGTCACCGACGTCTCCTCCGTCGGCCTGGACTGGCTCTACCTGCGCACCGAGCGGCCGGTCTTCATCACCGACCGTCACCACGACGCGGAGCGGCTGCGCCAGGAGGTCCCGGTCAGCCGGTGCGCCGACGTCCTCGACGACGTCGACGTCGCCTCGCTGACCGAGCTGCTCGCGGCCCGCCTGGACCACGACGAGCACCACCTGGCCCGGGTGGCGATGCGCCACCACTACTTCGACGACCTGCAGGTCGGCGACAGCACCGTCCGCTTCCTCGACGCCGTCGCCGAGCTCGTCGCCCTGCGCGACTCGCTGCTCGGCGAGCCGGTCGAGGACGCCGCCATCACCGCCTGACCCGCTGGACCGCCGCGTGCTGCTGGTCGAGCAGGGAGGCGCGCCAGCGCCGAGCGTCGTCGAGACCCGGCGAGGTGCGTGCGGTGGTGCGTGCCCTGCTGGTCGAGCAGGAAGGCGCGCCAGCGCCGAGCGTCGTCGAGACCCGGCGAGGTGCGTGCGGTGGTGTGTGGGTGCGGGGGTCTCGACGACGCTCGCTGGCGCTCGCTGCTCGACCAGCGGTGGTGTCGCGGCGCTCGCTGCTCGACCAGCGGTGGTGCGTGCTGCTGGTCGAGCAGGGAGGCGCGCCAGCGCCGAGCGTCGTCGAGACCCGGTGAGGGGTGTGCGGTGGTGCGTGGGTGCGGGGGTCTCGACGACGCTCGCTGGCGCTCGCTGCTCGACCAGCGGCCGGGCTCAGCCGGCGACGCGGCCGCGCTCGCGGCGGTACTGGTTCCAGTGCCAGTGGAGGTAGCGGTCGATCGCGCGGACGACGTGCGAGCTGCGGATCGACGGGAAGACGTCGAAGGCGTGCTGGGCGCCGGGCAGCTCGGCGTACACCACCGAGCGCTTGGAGACTCTCCGCAGCCGCTCGACGAAGGCCCGCGCCTGGGCCACGGGCACGAGGGTGTCGTAGGTGCCGTGGACGACGAAGAAGTCCGGCGCCTCCGGGGTGATCCGCAGGATCGGCGAGGCCTGCTCGAAGACCTCCGGGTCGTCGGCGTACCTGCGCCGCAGGACGTACGGCGCGAGGAACCGGTCGCGCAACAGGACCGCGGCCCGGGAGCCGGTGGAGCCGGCGAGGTCGTAGACGCCGTAGTGGGGGACCGCCACCTGGACCGAGGTGTCGGCGTCCTCGAACCCCGGCTGGTACGTCGCGTCGCCGGGCGTCAGGGCGGCGAGGGCGACCAGGTGGCCACCCGCCGAACCGCCGGTGATCGCGACGTAGTCCGGGTCGCCGCCGTGGTCGGCGATGTTGGCGCGGATCCAGGCGATCGCCTTCTTGACGTCCACGACGTGCGCGGGCCACTCGGACCGCGGCGAGAGCCGGTAGTTGATCGCGACGCACACCCACCCCTTCGAGGCGAGGTGCTGCATGAGCGGGATGCCCTGCTGGTCCTTGTTGCCGATGGTCCAGCCGCCGCCGTGCACCTGGAGGAGCACGGGCGCGCCGCCGTCGGGGACGCCGCCGGCGGGGGAGTAGACGTCAAGCAGCCCGCGCCTGCCGATGGCGGGGTCGTAGGCGATGTCGCGCTCCACGCGCACGGCGGCGTTCCGCATCCGGAACGGGACGACCAGCCGCCGCCACGGCACGGCCAGGTCGGCCGGCGTCGGCTCGGCGTCCAGCTGCTCGGCGTAGTCGGCGCCGAGGGCCTCGACCAGGCTGTCCTCGGCGCGCTCCCGCACCTGCCGCGCCTGCAGCACGAGGTAGGAGAGGCCGGCCACGCTGGCCGCGGCGAGGGCGAGGCCGCGGGGGTCGCGGCGGCGTCCCGTGGCGTGCGCGGCGGCGTCCGCCACGGTCAGGGCCAGGACGTGCGGCGCCATCTCGCCGACCAGCCAGCCGGCGAAGAAGGAGGGGATGCCGGGGCGGAAGCCGGGGAGCGGGCGGAGCGCGTTCGCGGTGAGCGCGGCGGTCACGACCTGTCGGCGCAGGAACGACATGAGGACGACCCTAGTCCGGAACGGGGAGGACCGGCGTGACGTCCCGCCGCCTCACCCGTTGGTGGGTGGAACACGTTCTAGGAGAGGATCCCACTCGTGGTGGACCGACTGTCGGGGCTCGACGCGAGCTTCTTGTACCTCGAGACGCCGGCGCAGCTGATGCACGTGTGCGGGGTGATCGTGCTCGACCCCGCGACGATGCCCGAGCCGTACTCCTTCGCCCGGCTGCAGGCGACCATCGACGAGCGGGTCCGCGACACGCCGGCGTTCACCCGCAAGCTGCGGCGCGTGCCGCTGGGGCTGGACCACCCGATCTGGGTGCGGGACCGGCAGTTCGACATCGAGCGCCACGTGCACCGTCTCGCGCTGCCGGAGCCGGGCGGCCTCGCCGAGCTGACCGAGCTGGCCGGGCACCTCGCCGGCCAGCCGCTGGACCGGTCGCGGCCGCTGTGGGAGATGTGGGTGGTCGAGGGGTACGACGCGGGGCTGGGGCGCGACCTCGTCGCGGTCTTCATGAAGATGCACCACGCGACCGTCGACGGGGTCTCCGGCGCCAACCTGGTCTCCCACCTGTGCAGCCTCGAGCCCGGCGCGGAGCCGCTCGGGACGGCGGACGACCAGCGCTACGGCCGTGACCCCGACCAGCTCGAGCTGCTCGGCCGGGCGCTGCTGTCGAACGTCACCAAGCCGGTGCAGGCCGCCCGGCTGCTGAGCCCCTCGGCCCAGCTGGTCACCCGCACCATCGGCCGGGCCCGGGCCGGCACCGCGATGGCGGCCCCGCTGACCGCGCCGCGCACGTCGTTCAACGGCACGATCACCGGCCACCGCGCCATCGCGCTGGTCGACATGGAGCTCGAGCACGTCCGCGAGGTGAAGTCCGCGACCGGCACCACCGTCAACGACGTGGTGCTCACCGTGGCCGGCGGCGCGCTCCGCTCCTACCTCGAGGAGCGCGGCGAGCTGCCGTCGGACTCGCTGCTGGCCACCGTCCCGGTCTCGGTCCACGGCAGCTCCAGGCGGTCGGCCGGCGTCAACAAGGTCTCGGCGCTGTTCGCCAAGCTCGGGACCGACGAGGAGGACCCGCTGGTCCGCCTCGAGGAGATGGCGACCCGCAACCGGCACGCCAAGGAGCACCACAACGCGATCAGCGCGGACGCGCTCCAGGACTGGGCTGAGTTCGCGGCACCACGGACCTTCGGGCTGGCGATGCGCACCTACGCCGGGCTCCGGCTCGCCGAGCGGCACCCGGTCGTGCACAACCTGGTCATCTCCAACGTCCCGGGGCCGCCGGTCCCGCTGTACTTCTGCGGCGCCGAGGTGCTCGGCCTCTACCCGCTCGGCCCGGTATTCCACGGCGCGGGGCTCAACGTGACGGTGATGTCCAACCACGGCCACCTGCACGTCGGCGTCATCGCCTGCCGGGAGTCCGTGCCGCAGCCCGAGGACCTGGTGCAGCGCTTCCCGGCCGAGCTGGCCACCCTGCGGGCCGCGGTCGCCGCGCAGCGCTCCTTCACCGCGGTCGAGTGATCCTCAGCTGATCTCGGGCAGCTCCTGGGCCGCGCCCAGGAGTGCGCGGAACGGGTCGCCGTGGGTGGCGACGCGGTCCAGCACCGTGCGGACGGTCCAGCGGTCGGGGCGCAGGTCGGGGTCGTCGAGCTCCTCCCAGCGGATCGGGACCGACACCGGGGCGCCCGCTGCGGGACGAGGTGACCACGGCCCGACGAGCGTCTTGTTGACGGCGTTCTGCGTGTAGTCGAGCCGCGCGAGCCCGCCCCGCGCCCTGACCTCCCACTTCCAGCTGACCAGCTCCGGGACGACCTTGCCGACCGTGCGCGAGAGCCGCTCGACCCACGCGCGGGTGTCGGCGAAGGTGTAGCCGGGCACCACCGGCACCCACACCTGGATGCCACGCCGACCGGTCACCTTCGGCAGCGCGGTGACCCCGAGGTGGTCCAGCGCCGTGCGGTGCAGCCGGGCGAGCACCAGCAGCTCCTCCCACGTGGTGCGCTCGCCGGGGTCGAGGTCGACCAGGGCGTACGTCGGCTCGTGCATCGCCGCGGTGCGCGAGGTCCACGGGTGCCACTCGAGCGCCCCGAAGTTGGCCATCCAGACCAGGGTCGCCGGCTCGTCGGCCACGACGTACGCCGTGGTCTCGCCCTCGTCGGCGTCCGGGTTCTCCCAGCACCCCACCCACGCGGGAGCGTGGTCGGGCCGCTGCTTGTGCCAGAAGCCGCCGTGCGCGGCGCCCTCGGGGTAGCGGTGCAGGTTGACCGCCCGGCCCTCGAGGTAGGGCAGCGCGACCGGCGCCACCTGCGCGGCGTAGGCGAGCAGCTCGCGCTTGGTCACGGGCGGCTCGTCCTCCCGCCCGGGGAAGAGCACCTTGTCCAGGTTGGTCACCTTGACCCGCCGGTCGTGGACCTCCCACGTGCCGCCGGTGCCGGGGAGCGCGGCGAGCGCGTCGACCACCTCGTCCGGCACGCCGGCCGCCGGGGTCGGCGGGACGCCGGCGGCGACGTCGTCGTTCGAGCGGCCGCTCAGCACCGACCGGGGGTGGTCCTCGGGGTCCCACCCGTCGACCGCGTGCTCGTCGCGCTTGTGCAGCAGCATCCACTCCTCCTTCTCGCCGGCCTCGCGCCGGACGAGCACCAGCCGCCCGCGCAGCTTGCGGCCGTGGACCTCGACGTGCAGCTCGCCCGCCGCGACGGCCGCGGCCGGGTCGTCGGTGTGGACCGGCTCGAACGTGCCGGTGTCCCAGACGACCACGTCGCCGCCGCCGTACTCCCCGCCCGGGATGGTGCCCTCGAAGAGCAGGTAGTCGACCGGGTGGTCCTCCACGTGCACCGCCAGCCGCCGTGCCCTCGGGTCGAGGGTCGGCCCCTTCGGCACCGCCCAGCTGACCAGCACGCCGCCGATCTCGAGGCGCAGGTCGTAGTGGAGGTGGCTCGCCCGGTGCCGCTGCACCACGAAGCGCGGTGCCCCGCGGCCGGGGTCCACCGCGCCGGCGGGCTCCGGCGTGCGCGCGAAGTCGCGCTTGGCGCGGTACGCCGCGAGCAGGTCCGCAGGCTCGGGCGTGCTCGTGCTCATGGCCGGCCGGTACCCACGCAGGGAGGGGCCGCCGGTGTGGGCGCGCGTGCCAGGGTGGCGCCATGAGCGAGTCGTCCACCAGCACCAGCACCAGCACGCCCGTCGTCGTCGTGACCGGGGCCAACGGCTTCGTCGGGGCCCGCACCTGCGCCGCCCTCGTCGAGCGCGGCGCGAGCGTCCGCGCGGTCGTGCGCCGGCCCGGCACCGCCCCGGCCCTGCCCGGTGTCGCGGAGCGCGTCGGGGAGTTCACCGACCCGGCGTTCGCCGCGGACGTCGTCGACGGCGCGACCGCCGTGGTCACCACCGTCCACCCGATGGGCTCGGACCGCGGGACGCAGGAGCGGATCGGCGTCGAGGGCACGAGCACCCTTGCGCGGGCGGCCCGCGACGCCGGCGTCGGCCGTCTCGTGCACGTCTCGACCGCAGCGGTCTACGACCGCTCCCCGTCCGTGGGCGACGTCGACGAGGCCTCGGCGCTGGTCGGCGAGGACGGCGGGGACTACGGGGTCACCAAGCGCGACACCGACGCCGCGCTCGGCAGGGTCGACGGCATCACCCGCGTGCTCGTCCGGCCCCCGGCGATCCTGGGCCCGGGCGAGACCTCGGTGTGGAACACGCTGCGGCCCGCCGCCGTCCGGGACCAGCCGGAGGCGCGGCGCACGACGCCGGGCGCGACGTTCGCGTGGGTGCACGTCGAGGACCTGGCCGCCTTCCTGGCCGACGTGGCGACCGGCCGGGTCGCGGACGCCACCGATCCCGAGCGGGGCCCGGTGGCGGGGGAGTGCACGCCGGTCAACCTGGCCGCCGAGCCGGCTGCGACCCGGGACTACCACGAGACGGTCACCTCGGCGGTCGGCGTCGAGCCGGAGTGGGCCGAGGGGCCCGCGTGGACGGGCCGGATCGTCGCCGACCGCGCCCGCGGCTGGGGCTGGACCCCGCGGGTGGACCTGGCCGGGGCGCTCGCCGAGCTCGGCGAGGGCCTGCGCGACGGCGGGGCGCGGAGCGCCGATGAGGCATAAGCCACGCTGATGGCACCCCCGCCCCGAGCGGTCTACCGCGAATGACGGGAGCGTGGTTTCCTCGGCCCTCGTGACCGGCATCACCTGCGCCGGTCCGAGGGAAGGAAACCGATGATCGTCCTGTACGCCGTCATCGCCATCGCGGCGGTGCTGAGCCTCATCATCTGGCTGAAGGTCGAGCCCGTGATCGCCCTCGTGGTGGGCTCGCTCTTCCTCGGTCTCGCCGGCGGCGTCGGGCTCACCGGAACGCTGGACGCCATCGCCGTCGGCTTCGGCGACATCATGGCCGAGGTCGGCCTGCTGATCGGGTTCGGCGTGCTCGTCGGGTCGCTGCTCTACGCGCTGGGCGCGCTGCAGAAGCTCGTGGCGCTGCTGCTGCGGGTGCTCGGCACGCGGCGGCTGCCGTACGCGATGAGCGCCGCGCTCACCACGCTCTTCCCCTCCATCTACGTCGACGTGCAGCTCGTCCTGGCCTCGCCGCTGGCCCGCTCCGCGGCGCCCGAGCTGGGGCGCAACGGGCTGCCGCTCCTGGCGGGGTCGCTGACCAGCGGCATCCTCGTCGGCTACGTCTTCGTCATCCCGGGCCTGGGCACGCTCTCCATCGCCGGCCTGCTCGACATCCCGCTCGGCACGATGCTGCTGTTCGGGCTGGTCGTCGGCCCGCTCACCGCCGTCCTCACCACCTACGCGTTCAAGCTGCTGCTCGCCACCGGGATCTGGAACCCCGAGCGCGACGAGGACGCCTCGCCCGCGCTCCTCGAGGCCGAGCGGGCGGCCGCCGAGGAGGAGGACGCCGACCTCCGGACGCCGCCGCTGGGGGTCTCGCTGCTCCCGATCCTCGTCCCGCTGGTGATGATCGCCTTCGGGGCGATCGCGGACGCCGCCGGCTTCGACAGCCCCGTCACCCGCTTCGTCGGCAACGCCGTCTTCGCCCTGTTCGTCGGCCTGCTCGGCGCGTACCTCCTCGCCCGGCGCAGCCTGGGCCGCGAGCGCACCGACGAGGCCGTCGGGCGCGGCCTGAGCACGACCGGGCAGATCCTGCTGATCACCGGTGTGGGCGGCTCGCTCGGTGCGGTGATCGGCGCGACCGACCTCGCCGACGTGCTGGGCGACCTGTTCTCCGCGGAGAGCGGCGCGCCCGTGGTCGTCACCATCCTCCTGGCCTGGCTGATCGCCGCGCTGCTGCACTTCGCCATCGGCTCGATCTCGGTCGCGGCCATCGCCGCCGCCGGCATCATCACGCCGATCCTCGGCACGCTGGACGTCGCGCCGGTCGTCGTCGGCCTCGCGATCGGCGCCGGTGCGCTGTTCGCGCTGCAGGTGAACAGCAACTTCTTCTGGATGTTCCAGAGCCTGCTCGGGATCACGACGTCGGGTGCGCTCAAGGCGCTGACGCTGGTCACGGCGATGGCGTCGGTGATCGCGCTGCCGATCATCATCGTCCTGGGCTTCCTGGTGCCGGCGTGAGCCGGTCGCTGCTCCCGTCGTCCCCGGGGTGCTTGTGGACATCGCGGCGCTGAGGGACTTCATCCTGGTCGTCGACGCGGGCAGCCTCACCCGGGCGGCCGCCCTGGCCGGGGTCTCCCAGCCGGCGATGAGCCAGCGCATCGCCCAGCTGGAGACCCAGGTCGGCCACCGGCTGCTGGAGCGCGGCCCCCGCGGGGTCGAGGCGACCGCCGCGGGCCTGGAGCTCTACCGGGGCGCCCAGCAGGTCGTGCGGCAGGTCGACCGGCTCGCGGAGTCCCTGGGCTCGGGCATCCGCGACATCCGCGGCGCGGTGTCGGTCGGCCTGCCCTCGACCGTCGCGCCCAGCCTGGTGCCCGAGCTGGTCCCGCTGGTGGCGGCCCGGCACCCCGGCATCCGGCTGGAGCTCTTCGAGTCGATGAGCGGGTACGTCGAGGAGCTGCTCGGCCGGGGACGGCTCGACCTGGCCGTCCTCTTCCGCCCCGACGCCACCGACCGGCCCGGCGAGGTCGCGTTGTACGAGGAGGAGCTCTTCCTCGTCACCGGCACCGAGGTCGACCCGGCCACGGAGCCCGCGAGCGCCGCCGAGCTGGTCGACCGGCCGCTGGTCGCGCCCGGCGAGCGCAGCAACCTGCGCCACCTCGTCGAGCGGTTCTTCACCGCCGCGGGCGTCCGGCCGCGGGTCGTCGCCGACGTCGAGTCGCTGGCCGCCATGGTGCGGATCGCCCAGACCGGCGCCGCCTCGGCGGTGCTGCCCCGCTCGGTGGCGACGGCGTTCACGGGTCCCGACCTCACCCTGCGGCCGCTGCGTCCCGCGGTGCGCCGCACCGTCGCGGTCTGCACGGCCGCGGAGTTCTACGAGCCCCGGGTGGCGGTCCTGGCGGTGCGCGACGCGGTCGTCGACGCCGTCCACCACCTGGCCGACCGGTCCGCCTGGCCGGGGATCGCCCCGGTCCGCCGATGACCTCCCACGCCCCTCTCGAAAGGAACGCTGCATGACCACGCCCGACCAGGCCCCGCTGCACGGGCTGCGGGTCCTCGACCTGTCCACGATGATCGCGGCCCCCCTGACGGCCACCCTGCTCGCCGACTACGGCGCGGACGTGGTCAAGGTCGAGATGCCCGGTCCCGGCGACCACGTCCGCCGCTTCGGCGCCCAGAAGGACGGGCAGGGGCTGTACTGGAAGGCCCTGAGCCGGGGGAAGCGGAGCGTCTCCCTCGACCTGCGCCGGCCCGAGGGCAAGGAGCTGCTCCGGCGCTGGATCGGCCAGTTCGACGTGCTGGTCGAGAACTTCCGCCCGGGCACCCTCGAGCGCTGGGACCTCGCGCCCGACGACCTGCGGGCGATCAACCCCCGGCTCGTCGTCCTGCGGGTCACCGCCTACGGGCAGGACGGGCCGTACTCCACCCAGCCCGGCTTCGGGACGCTCGCCGAGGCGCTGGCGGGGCTGGCCTCGGTCTCGGGCTTCCCGGACCGTCCGCCGCTGCTGCCGGCCTACCCGCTCGCCGACATCATGGCGGGCAACCTCGGGGCCACCTCGGTGCTCGCCGCCCTGCAGCGGCGCGCCACCACCGGCACCGGCGACGTCATCGACCTCGCGATCTACGAGGCGGCGCTGAAGCTGGTCGAGATCAACATCCTCGAGTACCAGCAGCTCGGCAGCGAGCACGGCCGCACCGGCAACCGCTACGGCCCGGCCGCGCCCCGCGGCAGCTACCAGTGCCGCGACGGGCTGTGGGTGGCCCTCTCGGGGAGCACCCAGGCGATGGCGGTCAACGTGCTGCGCACCATCGGCGGCGAGGAGCTGGTCGCCGACCCGCGGTTCACCACGAACGCCGAGCGCCGAGAGCACGTCGAGGCCCTCGACGCGCTGATCTCGGCGTGGTGCGGCGAGCGGGACCGGCCCACCGCGCTGGCCGAGCTCACCGCCGGGGGCTGCGCGGTCGGCCCGCTCGAGTCGGTCGCCACAATGATGGACAACCCCCAGGTCGTGCACCGGACCTCGATCGCGACCGTCGAGGACCCCGACCTGGGTCCGCTGGCGATGACCGGGGTCTACCCCCGCTTCCAGGAGGCGGCGCCGCGGATCGGGCGCCCGGGTCCCGCGGAGGTCGGCCAGGACACCGACGAGGTGCTCGCCCAGGACCTCGGCCTGGACCGCGAGGAGCTCGCCCGGCTGCGCGAGGCGGGCGTCACCGACGGACCCGCCGGTGCCGCGGCGGACATGCCGGGTGCCCCGTGAGCGCCGGGAACGCCCGGAGCCGCGAGGCGGCCTTCGCGCGGCGCACGCAGCTGTTCCTGCCGGCCGACCGACCGGAGCGGGCGGCGAAGGCCGCCACCTCGGGCGCGGACGCCGTGCTGGTGGACCTCGAGGACAGCCTGCCGCCCGACGGCCGCCCGGCCGCCCGCGCGGGACTCGCGGGGCTGGTCGCCGCCGTGCGGGCCGCCCGGCCGGTGCCGGTGCTGGTCCGGGTCAACTCCGACGACCTCGCCGTCGACGTGGAGGCCGCCGTGCTGGCGGCCGCCGACGGCGTGCTGGTCCCCAAGGTCGAGTCGGCCGCCACCGTCCACGAGGTCGAGGACCTCCTCGACGACGCCGAGCGCCGGCACGGGCTGCCGGCCGGGTCGCTCGAGGTGCAGCTGCTGGTCGAGACCCCGCGGGGGCTGCTCGCGGCCGCCGACATCGCCGCGGCCGGCGCGCGGACGGTCGCGATGGTCCTCGGCGTCGAGGACCTCGCCGCCGAGCTCGACGTCGACCCCACGTCGCCGTACGCCGACCTGCGCTGGGCCCACGCGACGGTCCTGTGCGCCGCGCGGGCGCACGGGCTGGCGCCGTACGGCCTGCTGGGCAGCCTCACGAACTTCCGGGACCTGCCTGCCCTGGCCGAGGACGCCCGGCGCTCCCGCGGCTTCGGCTACCTCGGGGCGCTGTGCATCCACCCGGCGCAGGTCGAGGTGCTGGCCGAGGCGTTCGGGCCCACCGCCGAGGAGGTCGCCCACGCCGAGGCCGTCGTCGCCGCGATGGAGCAGGCCGAGCGGGAGGGTCACGCCGCGGCGCAGCTCGACGGCCGGATGGTCGACACCCCGGTCGCCGTCCGCGCCCGCCGGCTGCTCGCCCGGGCGCACCGGCCCTCAGCGGGCTGAGCGGCCCGCCTCGACGGCGTCGAGGTCGCGGAGGGCGAACCGCAGGTGCGACCACTCCTCGCCGAGGATGACGTGGAGGCACGAGCGGGTCGTGGCCAGGCGGCCGGGGTCCCACGGGCTCGGGTGGGTCTCCTCGAGCTCCGGCTCGGTGACGGCGGCGAGGAAGTCGCGGACCATCGCCACCCGTCCGGCCCGCGCCGCCAGGACCTCCTCCCAGGTCGGCGTGCCGGAGGCGAAGACCGACGTGTCGTAGCCGTCCAGGGCGTACTCCGCGTGCGGCTGACCCAGCGGGTGGTAGGGCTGCTCGAGCTCGCGGATCCCGCGGCCGAGCCAGGTGTCGGTGGCCATCACCAGGTGTCGCAGGGTCTGGGAGAAGGACCACTCGCCGTCGACCGAGACGTCGACGGTCCCCGCAGGCATCGCGGCGGCCCGGTCGACCGCGACCGCCCACGCGGCCTCGACCGCCGCCCAGGCGGCGCGCAGGCCGGCCGGGTCGGCGGCCCGGCGGTCGGCGCGGCCCGGGAAGCGGCGGTCCAGCTCGGCCTCGACCAGCGGGACGACGTCGACCCCGTTGACGAGCAGCACGGCGTCGTCGTCGGCGAGCCAGGGGGCGTCCAGGTCGGCAC
The DNA here is from genome assembly GCF_040684155.1 of Nocardioides sp. NPDC092400. NCBI lineage: Bacteria > Bacillati > Actinomycetota > Actinomycetes > Propionibacteriales > Nocardioidaceae > Nocardioides > Nocardioides sp. NPDC092400. Next base: position 1,117,856 of record NZ_JBFBFJ010000001.1, read on the forward strand.
CCTGGAGGTCGACCGAGCGCATGACCGCACCGGAGAGGTCGGCGCGCACGAAGCGTGCGCCCCGGAGGTCGGCGTCGACGAACGACGGGGTCCCGGTCTGGTCGGCTCCGGTGCTTGCGGACACGGGACCGACCTTCCCACGGCGTCCCGCCCGCGGGAAGGGCTCACCGGGCCGGTGCTGCGTACGCTCGCCGCCATGAGCGACGAGCGCCCGGACGACACCCGCACGATGCGCGAGCGCATGCTCGCCGGCGACCTCTACATCGCCGACGACCCCGACATCGAGGAGGAGAGCGCCGCCGCGCGGGACCTGATGGCGGCCTACAACGCGACGACGGCGCGGCAGAAGCCGCTGCGCCGGGCCATCCTCGAGCAGCTGCTCGGCTCGGTCGGTGAGGGGACCGAGCTGCGCCAGCCGGTGTACGTCGACTTCGGCACCAACATCTCGATCGGCGCCCGCTGCTTCGCGAACTTCGGCCTGGTGGCGCTCGACGTCGCGCCGATCACCATCGGCGACGACGTGCAGATCGGCCCGAACGTCCAGCTGCTCACCCCGACCCATCCGGTCGAGCCGGGGCCGCGCCGCGACAAGTGGGAGGCCGCCGAGCCGATCACCATCGGCGACAACGTCTGGCTCGGCGGCGGCGCGATCGTGCTGCCGGGCGTGACGATCGGCGCGAACACCGTGGTCGGTGCCGGGTCGGTCGTCACCAAGGACCTGCCGGCGGACGTCGTCGCGGTCGGCAACCCCGCCCGGGTGGTCAAGCACCTCACCGACGACTGGTCCGGGCCTGGTCCGGGCCGGTCCGGGCCCGGTCGGGTCCTGCGCAGCGGCTCCGGACGCACGAACGGCGAGGGGGAACCCCTCGCCATGTCCAAGGTATAGCGCAGCAGGGGGCTTGCGGCAAGGCCCCCGACCGGCCCCAGAATCGCCCGCCGTGACCAGGGACGAGACAGCTCAGCAGACGACGGGACCGGTCGGCGGGAGGTCGGTCTTCGCGCTCGACGAGCGGCTCGCGGCCAAGGCCGACCCGCGGCTCGTCGCGGCCGACGAGGCGCACTTCGCTGCGATCGCGCGCACGCTGGAGGAGACGCTGGCCGACCTCGGCGACCGGCTCGACGCGGCACGCCGCGGGACCGACCGGCACGGGCAGGCGGCGCTCGACCGCGACCAGGAGGTGCACCGGCTGGCCGCGCGGGCCAGGACCCTGCGCCGCTACGGCCTCGACGTGTGCCTCGGGCGGATGGTGCCCGCGGTGGGGGAGCCGGTCCACGTGGGCCGGCTGGGCCTGACCGACCGCACGGGCCGGCGGCTGCTCGTCGACTGGCGCTCACCGGCCGCGGAGCCGTTCTTCGGCGCGACCCACGCCGATCCGATGGGGCTGGTCAGCCGGCGGCGCTACCGCTGGAGCCAGGGGCGGGTCACCGACTACTGGGACGAGGTGTTCACGCCCGAGGGGCTCGAGGGCCACGCCGCGCTGGACGACCAGTCGGCGTTCCTCGCCAGCCTCGGCGGCAGCCGGGACGGCCGGATGCGCGACGTGCTCAGCACCCTCCAGGCCGACCAGGACGCGATCGTCCGGGCCGGCTCCCGCGGGGTGCTGGTCGTGGACGGCGGGCCCGGGACCGGCAAGACGGTCGTGGCGCTGCACCGCACGGCGTACCTGCTCCACGCCGACCCGCGGCTCGGGCACCGGCGCGGCGGCGTGCTCTTCGTGGGTCCGCACGCGCCGTACCTCTCCTACGTCGCCGACGTGCTGCCGAGCCTCGGCGAGGAGGGCGTGCTGACCTGCACGCTGCGCGACCTCGTCCCCGAGGCGGCGACGGCTCCCGAGGAGCCCGACCCGGAGGTGGCACGGCTCAAGGGGTGCGCCGCGATGGTGCACGCGATCGAGCCTGCGGTGGCGCTGTACGAGGAGCCGCCGAGCGAGGGCCTCGAGGTCGCGACGCCGTGGTCCGACGTCTGGCTCAGCGCGGAGGAGTGGGCGGAGGCCTTCGCCTCGCCCGACCCGGGCACACCCCACAACGAGGCGCGCGACCAGGTGTGGGACGAGCTGCTCGACCTGCTGGTCGAGAAGCACGGCCTCGACGAGGACGACCCGGAGGTGGACCCCGACGACGTGCGCCGCGCCCTCGAGCGGGACCGGGACCTGCGCACGGCCTTCGACCGGGCGTGGCCGCTGGTCGACGCCGAGGACCTCGTCGGCGACCTGTGGACGGTGCCGGCCTACCTCCGCCGGTGCGCACCGTGGTTGACCGCCGAGCAGGTGCGCGCCCTCCGCCGCGACGACTCGCAGGCCTGGACCGCCGCGGACCTGCCGCTCATCGACGCCGCCCGGCACCGGCTCGGCGATCCCGAGGCGTCCCGCCGGCGGCGTCGGGCGGGCGCGGCGGCGGCAGCAGAGCGGGCGCGGATGGACGAGGTCGTGGACCACCTCGTCTCCGTCGACGACTCCGAGATGTCGGTGATGTCGATGCTCCGGGGGGACGACCTCCGGGCCTCGCTGGCTCCGGAGCAGCCGGGCCGCGCGGACGCCGAGCGGCTCGCCGGTCCCTTCGCGCACGTCGTCGTCGACGAGGCCCAGGAGCTCACCGACGCGGAGTGGCACATGCTGCTGCGGCGCTGCCCGTCCCGCAGCATGACCGTCGTCGGGGACCGGGCCCAGGCGAGGCACGGGTTCCCCGGCTCCTGGGCCGAGCGGCTGGCCGGCGTCGGCCTCGAGCACGTGCGCGTCGCGTCCCTGGGCACGAACTACCGGACGCCGGTGGAGGTGATGTCCGCGGCCGAGCCGGTGATCCGAGCGGCCCTGCCGGACGCCAACGTGCCGACCTCGGTGCGCAGCACCGGCCGGCCGGTGCGGCACGGATCCCCGGACGACGTCGACGCCGTGCTGGACGCGTGGCTGGCGGAGGACACCACCGGCACGGCCTGCGTCGTCTCGGCCGCGGGGGAGGGCCGCGACCGGGACCGCGTCCGGTGGCTGACCCCGCAGCTGGCGAAGGGCCTGGAGTTCGACCTGGTCGTCCTCCTCGAGCCCGAGTCGTACGGCGCGGGCGTCACCGGCGCCGTCGACACCTACGTCGCGATGACGCGCGCGACCCAGGAGCTCGTGGTCCTCGCACGCAGGTGAGCCGCGGTCGGGGCATCCCGGCGGCGCTGACGGGTACCGCCTCCGCGAGGGGCCCGCCCTCGGACCAGCGTCGTCGGAAGGTGCACCCATGCCGGATCGCGAACCGCAGGAGACCGCGGCGGTCGCCGCAGCCGCTGGCGTGAAGAAGGTGCGCCGGTCCTGGGACCGGGTGCTCGTGAGCTCCTTCCTCGCCGGCGCCTACATCGCCTTCGGCGGCATGGTCGCCATCGCGGTGTCCTCGGGCCTGGACCCCGCCACCTGGGGGACGCTGCCCACGCTCTTCACCGGTGCGGCGTTCACCCTCGGGCTGATCCTCGTCGTGATCGCCGGGTCGGACCTCGCGACCGGCAACATGATGCTGGTCCCGCTCGGGGCCCTGCGCGGCAAGCTCGGCGTCGGCGACGTGGCCCGCAACCTCACCCTGGTGCTGCTCGGCAACCTGCTCGGTGCGCTGTTCGTGGCGTTCTTCCTCGCCGTGCAGAGCGGCGTCATCGGCAGCTCGTCGGCCGAGGCCGGGAGCGCGGCGGCGATGACCTTCGACCGCCTCGCGGACATCGCGCACGGCAAGGCCACCGACCACACGGCGTGGGAGACCTTCCTCCGGGCGGTCGGGTGCAACTGGCTGGTCTGCCTCGCGGTGTGGATGTCGCTGGCCGCCACCACGATCTCGGGCAAGATCCTCGCGATCTTCTTCCCGATCATGGCGTTCGTCGCGATGGGCTTCGACCACGTCGTCGCCAACATGTTCTTCCTGCCCGCCGCGGTGTTCGCCGGGGTCCCGGACCTCGGCTGGGGCGACGTCCTGCTGAACTGGGTGCTGGCCGGCGTCGGCAACCTGGTCGGCGCGGTGGTCTTCGTGTCGACCTCCTACTGGTACCTCTTCCTCAAGGACGCGCCCGAGGAGGCGGCCGACACCTCCCGCGTCACCGGGGGCAGCGAGCCGGCCGAGCGGGGGTAGCCACGGGCCGGGTCGTCGCGTGGGGCGTCGCGGGTCAGGACCGCCCCGGGAGGCTGACGGTCACCGTGGTGCCGCGGCCGGGCTCAGAGTCCAGCCGGACCGAGCCGCCGTGCGCCCGGGTCAGCTGGCGGACGAGGGCGAGGCCGAGCCCCGAGCCCTGGATCGCCCGCTGCTGCACCTCGTGCGCACGGAAGAAGGGCTCGAAGACCCGCCCCTGGTCGGCACCGTCGATCCCGATGCCGGTGTCGGCGACGGCGACCTCGACCGCCTCGCCGGCACGCCGGACGAGCAGCGTCACCGAGCCGCCGTCGGGGGTGTACTTCACGGCGTTCGTGAGCAGGTTGACGACCACGCGCCCGATCTCCACGGAGTCACCGCGGACCAGCGCCGGGGTGCTCGGCACCTCCAGCCGGACGTCCAGCGTCCGGCCGACGAAGTGCGGACCCATCGTGTCCCACGCCTGGCGGGCCACCTCGCCGACGTCGACGGTGGACCACACGGGCGCCTGCTCGTCGGCCTCGGCCTGGGACAGGGTCAGCAGGTCCTCGATCAGCCGGAGCAGGCGCTCCCCGTTCCGGGTGACCCGCTCGAGGAGCCGCGCCTGGTGCGGGTCGAGCGGGCCCGCGGCTCCCTCGGCGAGCATCTCGGCGTACCCCAGGATGCTGGTCACGGGCGTCCGCAGCTCGTGGCTGGCGGTCGCGATGAACTCGGTGCGCGCGCGGTCGAGGGTCTTCATCTGCTCCACGACCGCCTCCTGCTTGCGCACGGACTCCAGCAGCAGCTTCTCGGCGCGGTGCCGCGCGCTCACGTCGTCGCAGACCAACGTCGAGCCGTACGCCGCTCCGCTCTCGTCGCGGAGCGTCGTGCGGCGCACCGTCACCACCCGCTGCTCGCCGGCGGCGTCGGTGAGCAGCCAGTCCTCCGCGCCGTCCGGGGTGCCCCGGCCGCTGACCGGGTGCCACGAGCGGGTCAGGTCCTCGAGGTGCTCGAGGGCCATGACCTGCTCGGGGTCCAGCCCCAGCAGGCGGGCCGCGCCGTGGCTCACGAAGGTGATGACCCCGTCGACGTCGGCCTGGATGATGGCCGTGCTCGCGGCGGAGTCCATCGCGCCCATCAGGCGCTGCTGCAGCCGCTCGGCCACGGCCCGCTTGACCCGCTGCGCCACGTCGGTCTCCAGGATGCCGGCGAGGTCGGCCAGGGTCGTGACGTCGGCCTCGCTCCACTCCCGCGGCTCGGAGGCGGCCAGGCACAGGGTGCCGATGACCGTCCCGTCCGGGTGCCGGACGGGGTGCCCGGCGTACGCGACCACGCCGTTCTCGACGACCGCCGGGTGCGTCGCCAGGACCGGGTGCTGCCGGGCGTCGTCCACGACCAGCGGGACCTCGTTGGTGACGACGTACTGGCAGAACGACTGCGCCAGCGGCGTCTCCGTCCTCCCCGCGAGCCGGGCCGGGAGCCCGTGCGCGCTGGCGAAGACCTGCCTGGTCGGTTCGACGACCGTCACCAGGGCCGCCGGCGCGCTGGTGCTCCGCACGGCGAGGCGGGTGAGCCGGTCGAGGCGGGCGTCGCCGTGCGCGACCGACAGGCCGGACTCCTCGATCGCCCTGGCCCGGGACGCGCTGGCGAGGTGGTCGGCCGAGGCGTCGAAGGAGAACAGCCGGTGGGAGCGGGGCATGGCAGGTCACTGTCTACGGGGGAGGGGATGCTGGGAGCGCTCCCATTGCAGCAGTCCGCCGGGGCGGGCGTGGCGGATCGGCCGATGAGCGGACGTGACCTAGGACTCGGCCGGTCGACCTTGGTGCGGAGCCCCGGTAGGCATTGACCTTGATCGACCGCTACCATTCCGCGCCCCCTACCGGAAGGACCCCATGGCGACCGACTACGACGCTTCCCGCAAGACCGAGGAGGAGCAGAAGGAGGAGAGCCTCGAGGCGCGACGCCTCGCCGCGATCGACGCGAAGGGCAGCTCCGGCAAGGTCGACGAGGACGAGGCCGAGGCGGCCGAGTCCTTCGAGCTTCCCGGCGCGGACCTCTCGCACGAGGAGCTGAGCATCGAGGTCACCCCCAAGCAGGACAACGAGTTCACCTGCCAGCGCTGCTTCCTCGTCCAGCACGTCTCGATGCGGGTCGCCGGCACCGACGAGTGCCGGGACTGCGCCTGACCCAGTCGGTGGACGGCGCCCTGAGCGGCGCCGTCACCGGCTCGCCGGCGCCGGCTGCGACTACCGTCGGGGCATGCACCGGATCTTCACCACGAGTGTCGCCTCCGTGTACCCGCACTACGTGGCGAAGGTGGAGCGGAAGGGCCGCAGCGAGGCCGAGCTGCGCGAGGTGGTCCGGTGGCTGACCGGCTTCGACGACGCTGAGCTCCAGGCGCACCTGGACGAGGGGACGACGTTCGAGGACTTCTTCGCCGCGGCCCGGCTCCACCCGGCGGCCTCCTCGATCACGGGCACGGTCTGCGGGGTGCGCGTCGAGGACGTCCCCGACCCGCTGATGCAGCGCATCCGCTACCTGGACAAGCTCGTCGACGAGCTGGCCAGGGGCCGCCCGATGGCCAAGGTCCTGCGGGGGTAGGCGCGTCCCCGACGTGGGTACCGGTCCGTCCACCCCACCTCCCGAGGTGGGGCCGGAGGTGCACTCGGATGATCTCGGACACTGCCTGGAAGGACCGGCCGACGCTCTCGGTGTGGGTCTACGACTCGCCGAGGGGCGCGGCCGCCGGCCAGACGCGGCTCACCAGGCTCAGCCAGCGGGGTGCGGTCGCGGTCGTCGACGCGGTGACCGTGACGTGGGTCGGCGGGGCCCACCGCCCGCGCATCGGGTTCCCGCACGCCGGGCCGCTCGGCGGCCTCACCGGCCTGGACCGGCGGCCGCTCGGCGTGCTGCTCGGGCGCCTGCTCTTCCCGCAGGCCGACGACGCGGACGGCCCCGCCGCGCTGGCCCAGGTCCTGGGGCCCACCGGGGTCGACGAGCAGTTCCTGCGCCAGGTGCGCGACGCGCTCGTCCCCGACACCTCGGCGCTGCTGGTGCTCTCCCGCCGGGCCGCACTCGACGACGTCCGGGAGGTGATGGAGCGCGGCGTGGCACGTGGCGACGTACGGCTCCTCCACGCCGTGCTGACCGCCGACGCGCTGCCGGTGGTCGAGGCCCTCGCGCGCCCGGACGGCTCCTGGCGCGCCTGAGCGCCGCTGCGGCGACGCGCGTCGCGCGCCCGTCTGGGACAGTGCTCGCCGTGACTGGACAGCGCGGCTCCCGACGCCCCGACGTGACGACGGTGGAGCTGGTGGGCGGCGTCGAGAAGCGCGCGCTCGTCCTGGTCGACCACGACCCGCGGTGGCGGGAGGCGTACGCCGACCAAGAGCGACGCATCCGCGCGGCGCTCGGCCCGGCCGCGGTGCAGGTCGAGCACATCGGCTCGACGGCGGTGCCGGGGCTCGCCGCGAAGCCGATCATCGACGTCCTGGTGACCGTCGAGGACGTCACCGCCGAGGAGGACTACCTCGACCAGCTCCTGGGCGCGGGCTACGTGCTCCGCGTCCGCGAGCCGGGCCACCGCCTGGTCCGGACCCCGGACCGCGACGTCCACGTCCACGTGTGGGAGGTCGGCTGCGAGGCCGCCGAGGACTACCTGCTCCTCCGCGACCGCCTGCGCACGGACCCGGCGGACCGCGAGCTCTACGAGCGCACCAAGCGCGCCCTGGTCGCTCGGGACTGGCCGGACATGAACGCCTACGCCGACGCGAAGAGCGAGGTCGTCGCCGCGATCAAGGACCGCGCCCGGTGGTCGCAGACCTGAGCGCTCCCGGGCGTGGGTACAGGACCCCGCCCGTACCCGCCCGTCCAGGAGGACCCGTGCACCGACCTGCTCGACTCGCCGCCGGAGCCGTCGCCCTGGCGGTGGCCCTGCCCCTCACGTCGGCCCCGCCGGCCGCCTCCCGCGAGCGCCCGGCCGAGGGACCGCGCACGCTGCGGGTCGGCCCGGACCGCGCGCTCGCGACGCCCAGCGCCGCCGCGGCCGTGGCCCGGGACGGCGACACCGTCCTGATCGACGCCGGCACGTACGTCGGCGACGTGGCCGTCTGGACCCAGGACGACCTGGTCCTGCGCGCCGTCGGCGGCCGCGCCCACCTCCGCGCCGACGGACGCAGCGCCCAGGGCAAGGCCATCTGGGTGGTCGCGGGGGACCGCACGACGGTCGACCGCATCGAGCTCAGCGGCGCCACCGTGCCCGACGGGAACGGCGCGGGCATCCGCCAGGAGGGCGAGGACCTCCGGGTCACCCGCAGCTGGTTCCACCACAACGAGAACGGCATCCTGACCGGTGCCGCCGCGGGCAGCGACATCGTCATCGAGCGCTCGCGCTTCTTCCGCAACGGGAAGGGCGACGGCTACACCCACAACCTGTACGTCGGGGCGGTCCGCTCGCTCACCGTCACCGGCAGCCACCTCTGGGGCGCCGACGTGGGGCACGAGCTGAAGTCGCGAGCCGCGCGCAACACGATCACCGGCAACCGGATCTCCGACCGGGACGGCACGGTGAGCTACTCCATCGACCTGCCCAACGGCGGCCGCTCGCTCGTCGCCGGCAACGTGGTCGTCCAGGGGCCCCGCTCGGAGAACCCCGCGCTGGTGTCGTACGGCGCGGAGGGGCTGACCGGGTCGCGCGAGCTGTGGGTCGTCAACAACACCTTCGTCAACCGCCGCGACTCCGGCACGTTCGTCGCCCTGGCCGCGGGCAGCGAGGCGCGCCTCCGCAACAACCTCATGGTCGGTCCCGGCGACCTCACCAGCGGCGCCCCGGCCCGGGCACGCGCGAACCGCCGGGTCGGCCTCGGCGGCTTCGTCGCCCCGGCGAAGGACGACTTCCGGCTGCGCGCCTCCTCGCCCGCCGTGGACCGCGGCGTGCGGGTGCCGCGGGCGTGGCGCGCGCGCTGGCAGTACGTCCACCCCGCCGGCCGGGAGCGTCGCCCGGTCGTCGGCCGGGTCGACCTGGGGGCGTACGAGCGCCGCTGACCGCTCGCGGAGCAGGACCGGGTGCGGGTGTGACGCAAGTGACGTGCTCGAGGGCGCCGGGCCCGGAATGTTCACGGCGGGAAACGACCTGAACCGGTGACCGGTCCCGGACCACGTCGGCGACCGGTCCGTCCCTGAGAGCCGCCACCCGGCGGCGTCCCCCTCGTCGAGGAAGAACCTGCACGTGTCGAACACACCCCCGCCCGGATCCACCCCCCTCGTCGACGCGCCGCGTCGCCCCCGCTGGCCCCTCCTGCTGGCCGCGCTCGTCGCGATCGCCGTCGTCGTCGGCCTCGTCGTCGCACTCACCGGCGGGGACGAGGACTCCGCCACCGAGCAGCGCAGCGTGCGCCTCGGTGTCGTCGGCGCGAGCGACCCCTACTGGGCCGACTTCCAGGACGCGGCAGCCGACGAGGGCATCGACGTCGAGATCGTCGACTTCTCCGACTACAACCAGCCCAACCCGGCTGTCTCCGAGGGCGAGCTGGACATGAACCAGTTCCAGCACATCGTCTTCCTCGCCGACTACAACGTCGCCGCCGACGACGACCTGCAGCCGATCGGCGCCACCGCGATCTACCCGCTGGGCCTGCACTCCAAGCAGTACGACTCCGTCGAGGAGATCCCCGACGGCGCCACCGTCGCGGTCCCCAACGACGCGAGCAACCAGGCCCGCGCGCTCGTGCTGCTGCAGTCGGCCGGGCTCATCGAGCTGACCTCGGGCGGCACGATCTTCTCCGACCTCGCCGACGTGGACGAGGACGCCTCGCGCGTGGAGGTCAAGGCGCTCGACGCCGCGCTGACCGCGACCTCCCTGGACGACCTCGCCGGTGCGGTCGTCAACAACGACTTCGTCGAGCGCGCCGGTCTCGACTTCGACGACGCGCTCGCCCAGGACGACCCGAACGACCCGAAGGCGCTGCCCTACGCCAACATCTTCGCGGTCCGCGCCGACGACCTCGACGACCCGACGTACCGCGAGCTCGTCGAGATCTACCAGGACACCAAGGCCGTGCAGGACGGCGTCGTCGACGTCTCCGGCGGTACGGCGGTCATGCTCGACACCCCGGTGGAGGAGCTGCAGGCCTCCCTGGACGAGGTCGAGGCCGACACCCGCGCCGAGCAGGACTGACCCCGTGCCCACCACCCCGAGTACCGGCACCGGCACCGGCACCGGCACCGGCACGGGCGCGGTGACCGGCCCGCGCGCCGGGGACCCGCTCATCCGCCTCGCCGACGTGAGCCGGGTCTTCCCGGCCCGCTCGCGCGGCGGCACGGCGGTGACCGCGCTGGACCACGTCGACCTCGACGTGCACAGCGGCGAGGTGCTCGGGGTGGTGGGCTACTCCGGTGCCGGGAAGTCCACGCTGCTGCGGCTGGTCAACGCCCTCGACCGGCCGACGAGCGGCACGGTGACGGTCGCCGGCCGGGAGGTCAGCGGCCTCTCGGAGCGGGCGCTGCGCGACGTGCGCCGCGACATCGGGATGATCTTCCAGCAGTTCAACCTGTTCGGCTCCCGGACGGTCTGGGGCAACATCGCCTACCCGCTGACGGTGGCGGGCGTCCCCAAGGACCAGCACCGCGCCCGCATCTCCGAGCTGCTGCACTTCGTGGGCCTCGCCGACAAGGCGCACGCCCACGTCGAGCAGCTCTCGGGCGGGCAGAAGCAGCGGGTCGGCATCGCCCGCGCGCTCGCCACCGACCCCCGCATCCTGCTCGCCGACGAGCCGACCAGCGCGCTGGACCCGCAGACGACCAGCGAGGTCCTCGCCCTGCTGCGCCGGGTCAACGAGGAGCTCGGCGTCACCGTCGTGCTGATCACCCACGAGATGGAGGTCGTCCGCTCCCTGGCGCACCGGGTGGCGGTCATGGAGGCGGGCCGCGTCGTCGAGCTCGGCGACACCTACGACGTCTTCTCCGCCCCGCAGCACCCGGCGACGCAGCGCTTCGTCAGCACGCTGGTCGAGAAGGGGCCGGAGCCGCGCGCGCTCGACCGGCTCCGCGACCGCCACCCGGGCCGGATGGTCACCCTGTCCTTCCGCGACGGCGACGCCTCGCCGGCCGACGTCTTCGCGGCGTTCATCGAGCGCGGGGTGACCTTCGAGCTCGTCCACGGCGGCGTCGAGGACGTCCGCGGCCGGACCTTCGGCCACCTGACCTTCGCCCTCACCGGTGACGAGGCCGCCGTCGTGGACGCCGTGGCGCACGTCGCCACGCTGGTCGAGCTCACCACCCCCGAGCCCCGGACGGAGACCTCCTGATGGACCGCCTGATCGAGCTCGACTCCCTGCTGTGGGAGGCGACCCGCGAGACGCTCTACATCGTCGCGATCACCCTCGGTATCGGCGGCCTCGGCGGCCTCCTGCTCGGGGTGCTCCTCTACACGACGCGCCCCGGGGGCATCGCCCCCAACCGGGTGCTCAACGTGGCGCTCAACCTGGTCGTGAACTTCTTCCGGCCGATCCCGTTCGTCATCTTCATCGCCGCGGCGCAGCCGGCCGCGCGGCTCGTGGTGGGGACCGGCATCGGCAACCCGGCGATCATCTTCGCGCTGTCGGTCGCGGCGTCGTTCGGCATCAGCCGGATCGTCGAGCAGAACCTCGTCTCGGTGGACCCCGGCGTCCTGGAGGCGTCCCGGGCGATGGGCGCGGGGCGGCTGCGCACCACGCTGACCGTGCTGCTGCCCGAGGCGCTCGGGCCGCTCGTCCTGGGCTACACCTTCGTCCTGGTGGCGATCGTCGACATGTCGGCGGTCGCCGGCGTGGTGGGCGGGGGAGGGCTCGGTGCCTTCGCGCTGACCTACGGCTACCGGCAGTTCGACCCGGTCGTCACCTGGGCCGCGGTCCTGATCATCATCGCGCTGGTCCAGCTCTGCCAGTTCGCCGGCAACCGGCTGGCCCGGGTCGTCATGCGCCGCTGAGGCGGCCGCTCGCCGGTACTGGCCAGGACTGGCCGGCACGCGCCCTACGCGCCGGTCCTGCCGTCGATCCCCTCGCGCAGCAGGTCGGCGTGGCCGCAGTGCTGGGCGTACTCGGCGATCATCCGGAGCACCAGCCAGCGCAGGTCGACCACCTCGTCCCAGTCCAGGGGACGCGCGGTGTCGTCGAGGTCGTGGGCGTCGACGACCTGGCGCGAGACGGCGCACTCGGCCCGCCAGACCTCCAGGTCGGCCCGGAGGTCGGCGCCGGGAGGCGGCTCGAAGTCCTCGGACCCGACGTGGAGCAGCGGCACGTCGCGGCGCTCGAAGTTCTGCTGGAACCACCACCGCTCCACACCGGCGAGGTGCCGGACCAGGCCGTGGAGCGACATCGAGGACGGCGGCGCCGACCGCGACCGCGCCTGCTCCGGCGTGACGCCCCGGCACTTCATCTCGATCGTCGCCCGGTAGTGCTCGAGGTACGCCGTGAGCGCCTCGCGCTCAGGGGCGACCCGCGGGATGCGGGGGCGGTCGTCGTCGGCCCACCGCGGGGAGAAGTCCTCCTCGGCCAGGCCCGACTCCGGCCGGACCGGCTCGCCGGTCGGCAGGTGCTCGTCCATGCGTGCACCTTCCCGCCGGGCGACCCCGGTTGTCCACGGCCGTCCCGGACGGTTCGCCCGGCCACCCTCGGGGGGCGCGACGTACGGTCGGCGGTGTGACCCCACGACGGCGCTGGAGCATCGTCGCCGCGTCGGCGGTGCTGCTCGCCGTGGCGCCCCTGGCACCGCGTGCGCTCCCCGCGTCCGAGAGCGGGGTCGACGCCGGCACCCTGCTGGGGCGGGTGCAGGACTCGGCCGACGAGGGCTGGTCGGGGTACGTCGAGACGGCCGGGACGCTGCAGCTCCCCGAGGCCGACCGGTTCGACGACGTCGGCGCCCTCGTCGGGGAGCCGGCCCGGATGCGGGCATGGTGGGCCGACCGCGACCGCTGGCGGGTCGACCGGCTCCTGGTCGCCGGCGAGGTGGACCTGGTGCACGCCGACGGGCGGACGACCACCTTCGACTACGAGCGGGCCCGGGCGACCGTCGGCACCGACCCCGACATCCGGCTCCCGCGCAGCGCCGACCTGGTCCCGCCCGAGCTGGCCCGCCGCCTGCTCGCCGGGGTCGACGCAGCCGACGTCACCCGGATCGGGGCGCGCCGGGTGGCCGGCACCAGCGCGGCCGGGCTGCGCGTCGAGCCGGCCTCGGAGCTCTCCAGCGTCGACCACGTCGACCTGTGGGCCGAGCCGCGGACCGGCGTGGCGCTGCGGGTCGAGGTGCACGACACCGCACGCGGGGGCCCGGCGTTCACCACCGGCTTCGCGGACTTCTCCGGCGGGCCGCCCGACGAGGCCGAGGTGTCCTTCCGGCCGACCCCGGGCGTCGAGGTGCGCACCGAGGACGTGCTCGACATCGCCGACGCCGCGAACCAGTACGCCCCTCTGCGGCCGCCCGCCGAGGTCGCCGGCCTGGCGCGGAGCGGGGCGAGCGACGGCGCTGTCGGGGTGTACGGCGAGGGGCTGACCCGCCTGATCGCCATCCCACTGCGCGACTCCGAGGCCGACGCGCTGCGCGAGCAGCTCGTCGTCACCCCGGGTGCGGTCCGCACGCCGACCCACACCGCCGCGGCGCTCGGGCCGCTCTCGGTGCACCTCACCGGTGGCGAGGGGGACGGCGGGTGGCTGCTGGCGGGCACGGTGACGCCGGCCGGGCTGCAGCAGGCGGCCGACGACCTGGTGGCCGGCACCGTCTACGTGGGGGAGGACCGGTGAGCGGGGTGGCCGTGATCAGGACCGAGGGGCTGACCAAGCAGTACGGCGCGCTCCGGGCGGTCGACGGGATCGACCTCGAGGTCGGGGAGGGCGAGGTCTACGGCTTCCTCGGCGCCAACGGGTCGGGCAAGACGACGACCGTCCGGATGCTGCTCGGGCTGGTGCTGGCCACGTCGGGGCGGATGGAGGTGCTCGGCTCCGCGATGCCGGCGGGGTGGCGGCAGGTGCTGCCGCAGGTGGGCGCCATGGTCGAGGGCCCGGCGGCGTACCCCCACCTGTCCGGGCGCCGCAACCTCGCGCTGTTCGACGCGATGTGGCGCGACGGCCGGCGCTCCAGCCGTCGCGCCCGCGTGGACGAGACCCTCGAGCTGGTCGGCCTCGCCGGCGTGGACCGTCCGGTGCGGGCCTACTCGCTCGGCATGCGCCAGCGCCTCGGGCTCGCCGGCGCGCTGCTGCGCAGGCCGCGCCTGCTGGTGCTCGACGAGCCCACCAACGGTCTGGACCCGCAGGGCATCCACGAGATCCGCGAGCTGCTGCTGGGGCTGAACGCCCAGGGCACGACGATCTTCCTCTCCTCCCACCTGCTCGCCGAGATCGAGGCGATGTGCACCCGGGTGGGCGTCCTGGACCGCGGCCGGCTCGTGCTCCAGGACCGGCTCGCGACGCTCCGCGGCCCCACGGGGCGGGTCGAGGTGCACACCGCGGACGTCGAGGCGGCGCGCCGCGTCCTGGACGGCCACGTCGACGAGCACGACGCCGCCCGGCTGCTCGTCCGCACCACCGACGCCGCCGAGCTCAACCGGCGCCTGGTCAGTGCCGGGGTGCCGGTGAGCGCGCTCGTCCCCGAGCGGCGCCGCCTCGAGGACGTGGTCCTCGCCGCGACCACCGCCGGCGGCCGGCAGTGATCCGCGTCGAGCTGGCCAAGCTGCTGCGCAACCGCCGCACCTGGGTGACCATCGCGCTGATCGACGCGCTCCCCAGCCTGGTGGCCGTGCTGCTGGCGGTCACCGACCTCGGGCCGCGCCCCGGCAGCGGCCCCGCGTTCCTCTCGGCCGTGCTCACCGACGGCACGCTGTTCCCGCTCGCCGCGCTCGCGATCGTCCTGCCGCTGTTCCTGCCGATCGCCGTGGCGATCACGGCGGGGGAGGCCATCGCCGGCGAGGCGCAGCAGGGGACGCTGCGCTACATGCTCGTCCGGCCGGTGGGGCGGACCCGCCTGCTCGTCGCCAAGCTCGTGGCGGTGATGGCCTTCGTGGTGCTGACCATGCTGGTCGTGACGGTCACGGCGTACCTGCTCGGCGTGCTGCTGCTCGGGGACGGCTCCGTCGCCGCCGCCGGCCCGGCCACCAGCGTCTCCGGCTCGGGGCTGTCGACCCCCGAGCTGGTGGGCCGCACGCTCATGGCCCTGGGCTACGCCGTGCTGTGCATGCTCGGCGTCGCGGCGATCGCGCTGTTCCTCTCGACGGTGACCGAGTCCCCGCTCGGTGCCGCGCTCGGCACCCTGGCGGTGCTGATCGCCTCGACCCTGCTGCTGAGCCTGGACGCGGCGGACGCGTTCGCCTCCTACCTGCCGACCCGCTACTGGCTGGCGTTCGTCGACCTCTTCCGCGACCCCATCCTGTGGCGCGACGTGGTCCGTGGTGTCCTGCTGCAGCTCGCCTACGTGGTCGTCTTCCTGGGGGCCGGGTGGGCGAACTTCATGACCAAGGACGTCACGGACTGACCCGGCGGCACAGCGACGCGTCGGGCAGGCGGGGCGCAGCGACGCCGAGCTGCTGCTCGACCATCGCGACCACCTCCGGGGCGCGGGGCACGTCGGCGTGGGAGACGGTGAGGTCGGGGCAGACCGCCTGGACGGAGAAGGTGAGCGCGCCCTCGAGCGTGCCCGAGGTCGGCGGCACCACCGTCGCGTCGTCCTCGGTCCACAGCGCGACCCATGACGGCCCGTCCGGCGTCTCGTCGCCCGCCCCCAGCCGGCGCAGGAGCTCGGAGCCCGGATCGAGCTGGCGGCAGGCGGCGGGGCAGGCCCGGTCCCCGAGCGTCGAGGCCAGCGCCGCCAGGTCGGTGCCGTGGTGCGGGGAGGCCAGCGTCACCGCGCGGCGGACCGTGGACCGGCCCCCGAGCTCGGCGACGTAGTAGCGGACGACGACCCCGCCGGCGGAGTAGCCGACCAGGTCCACCGAGGGGGCGCCGGTGCGCTCGATCGTCTCCTCGACGACCTCGGCCAGGTGGGCGGCCTGGTCGCGGAGGTCGTCGGTGCCGGACCCGACCGGTGCGACCACCCGGGCGTCCCGGCCGCCCGCGACGAGGTCCTCGGCGAGGACCTCCAGCGCGGACGTCGACCCGCCGTACCCCGGCACCAGCAGCACTGGTCCCGGACGGTCCTGCGGGGCGGGCCCGGCCTCGTCCTCGCCGCCCACCACCGCGACGACGACCGCCGTCGCGACCACGACCAGGGCCAGGACCAGCAGGGCGGTGAAGAACCGCCGTCGTGCCGGAGCCAGCGAGCGCCACATGGCCCCAGTGTGCGGGTGGGCCCGCAGGGCGGTGGTCCGGCGCGCTCCCGGTGACCGGTCGGCGGCCGCCAGGAGGCGCCCACGCGTCCCTACTGTGCGTTGCGTCACGCCGCGCCCTCCCGTGCGGCACCCGATCCCAGGAGCCCCCATGCGCCTTCTCCGTCGTCCCGCGGTCCGCGCGGCCGCCCTCGTCCTCGGCGTCGCGCCGGTCGCCGTCGGCACGCTCGCCGCCACCGGTGCGTCGTACGCCGCCCCCGCGCCGGAGGCGGCCCGCACGGCTCCGCAGCCCTCGAGCACCGAGCTGCCGCGCGGCTCGCTGCTGACCCACCGGCCGCTGCGGACGGCCGCGGCGCTGCCCAGCGCGCGCCGGACCGAGCTCGTGACGTACATGTCGAAGGGGGTCGGCGGCCAGCGCGTCGTCGTCTCCGGGACGGTGGCGCTGCCGACGACCAGGCCGCCGGCCGGCGGGTGGCCGGTGCTGTCCTGGGCGCACGGCACGACCGGCACCGCGGACGAGTGCGCGCCGTCGGCGGACCGGGTCGGCGGCCCCGCCCACGACTACCTCGGCCGCGTCGACGAGACGCTCGACCGCTGGGTCGACCGCGGCTACGTCGTGGTGCAGACCGACTACGAGGGCCTCGGCACCCCGGGGGACCACCCCTACATCAACGGCGCGAGCGCCCGGCGCTCCGTCGAGGACATCGTCCGCGCCGCGCGCCGGCTCGACCGTCGCGTCGGGCGCGACTACGTCGCCGCCGGCCACAGCCAGGGCGGCCACGCGGCGCTCTTCACCGGCGGCTCGCCGGGCAAGCGCACGGACATCCGCCTGCGGGGCGTCGTGGCGATCGCCCCGGGCGGTGTCGGGCTGAGCCAGACCGCGCCGTACATCCAGAGCAACCAGCCGGGCGCGGACCGAGCCCTCGGGTTCCTGCCGCCGCTGCTGCTGGGCGCCGAGGCCGGAGACCCGACGATCGACGCCTCCGCCTGGGTCACCGCGGAGGGCGAGCGGCTGCTCGCCGCCGGTCGGACCGGCTGCCTCGGCGACATCCGGGAGGTGGCCGCCGGCATCAAGGCCGTCGACGTGTTCCGTCCCGACGTCGACCTGTCCGCGCTGGGCCGCTACCTGCGCCGCCAGGAGCTCCCCGGCCCGCGGCTGCGCGTCCCCACGATGATCGCCCAGGGCACCGCCGACACCGCCGTCGGCAAGCCCGGGGTCGACCAGCTCGTGTCGAGCCTGTGCGGGGCCGGCGCCGACGTGACCTACCGCGTCTACGAGGGTGCCGACCACCGGGCCGCCGTCGAGACGTCGTACGCCGACGCCGCCGCGTTCGCGCGGACCGTCCTCAAGGGCGGGAAGCCCGCCGGCACCTGCGACTGAGGACGTCCGGCCCGTCCTCCGCCGTGGGCGGTCCGCCGGTTTCCGGAGGACCGCCCCCGGGAAGGGTGCCCGCAGGCGGACGACGGGAGACGCGACGATGAGCCAGGTGCAGGTGGTGCCCGCGCAGATGCGGCGGGCGGCGAGTGCCGCGCGGACCGCGGCCGAGGCAGCGCAGGGCCGGGGGTCCTCCGGCTACCTCGGCACCGCGGCCGGTGCGGTCCCCGGAGCCGACTCGGTCGCGCACCTCGGGGAGCTGGGGTCCAGCTGGGACGACCAGGTCGAGTCCTGGGCCGCCGACGTGCTCGCCTTCGCCGAGGACGTCGAGGCGCACACCGACGACACCGAGGCGACCGACGGCGCGGCCGGCGGCCTGCTCGGTGCCCTCGGCGGCGTCCTGGGCGGGACGGGCGGCTGATGCCCCCGGTGACCTTCGGCGACGTGCGGAGCTGGCGACCCGGCCCGCTCGGCACCGCCGGTGACGGGCTCAAGCGTGACGCCGACGAGCTCGAGCGCAGCCGCGACGCGCTGGCGACGCAGTCGGTGCCGAGCTCCTGGACCGGCCTCGCCCGGCTCGCCGCCGAGGTCCGCCGCCGTGCGCTGGTCGCGCGCGTCGAGTCGCACGTCGAGGGCAAGCGCACCGTCCAGCGCGCGCTCTACGAGGCCGAGACCGACGTCACCGAGATCGAGCGGATGGTCGCCGACATCGAGTCCGCGGCCACCGCGCAGCAGTTCGCACTGGGTGACGACGGCTCGGTGACCGACGTGAGCGACCCGCCGACGTTCGAGTCGGTCCTCGACGCGGTCGAGTGGACGGCCCGGCGCAGCAGCCAGGCCCGGGCGCTGGCCGACGAGATCACCGTCGTGCTCGGCAAGGCCGCCGCGGTGGACGCCCTCCTCGCGGGCAGCATCCCGCGCGGGCACGTCGACCACGTCGACGACTACGGCGTCGCCTCGCCCGAGGTCGCCGAGGCCTGGGCGACCATGACCGACGCCGAGCGACGCGCCTTCATCGAGCAGTACGTCGAGGAGTACGCCGACCGGATCGGCATCGACACCCCGGAGATCGTCTACGAGCCCGAGAGCTGGGGTCCCTGGGGCCAGGCGCGCGACAACGGCGGCACCATCGCGCTGAACGAGGGCATCCTCGACGACCCGTTCATCATCAACACCGTCGCCCACGAGATGCGCCACGCCCACCAGTACGAGGCGATCGACGACCAGGACGACTTCCGCTTCCCCTGGCAGGAGGACCCCTTCGACATGCACGAGGACCAAGGGATCAGCGAGGACGACGCCGACACCTGGGAGGAGAACTTCGACGACTACCAGTCGACCGACAACGGCGACACCTACGAGGAGTACTTCGACCAGCCGGTCGAGGTCGACGCCCGCGCCGAGGGCAAGGACGCGCTCGAGGACATGACCGCCGACGAGGTCGAGCGGCTCACCGAGGAGGGCCAGCGATGACCACGCCCGACGCGCGACGGGGGAGCCGGCCGGAGGGAGGGCTGGACGCCCGGCTGGACGACCGGCTGGACGACTGGCTGGACGACTGGTTGGCCGATCCGTCGCCGCGGACCGCGGAGCCGCTGCACGCAGTGGTCCGCGACGCCGGCACGGCGGACGACCAGGACCGGCGCCGGGACGCCGCCGAGCGGTCGCGGCGCGGGGACCACGCCGGCGCGCTGGCCGTCCTGGGGACCCTCCTGCCCGGCGCCCTGCTCAGCCCGTCGGTGCACGCCCGGCAGGCCGCCGCCCTGCGCCACCTGGGCCGCGAGCACGAGGCCGCCCGGCAGGAGCGGATCGCCCGCGCCAGCCTGGCGGCGATCCGGGCCTCCGGGGACGGGACCGCCGAGCGACCGTGGTCGGTGCTCCGCGTCGCCGACGAGTACGACCTCCTGCGCGCCCTCGGCCGGCGCCCGGTGAACCAGAGCCTCGTCGGCCGGGAGGGCCGCGCGCTCGACCGCCTGGTCACCGAGGACGGCGGCGAGGCGTGGTTCGCGGTGGCCGGCCTCGGTGCCCCCACGCGTGGCTAGGGCACGGTCGGCGGCGGCGCTGGCGGCCGCCGTCCTCGTCACGGGCCTGGGTGGCTGCGGCGAGGCCGACCGTCCCGAGCCGGACCCCGGTGGCGGCACCGGTGGCGGCACGGCCGGTGCCAGCGTGCCCTTCGAGCTGGTCCTCACCGACGACGTGGCGGTGAGCCCCGACGGCAGGCGGGTGCTCGCGGACTGCTGGGAGGGCATCTGCACCTGGGACGTGGCGACCGGGGCGCTCACGCTGGTGCCCGACCGGAACCAGGTCGCGGTCGCGCCCGACTGGTCCACCGTCGCCACCGTCGACGGTGGCGACGTCGTCCTCGAGGGCCTGCCGGACGGCGCGCCGGTGCGGACGTTCCGCGGCCTCGACGACGCGGAGGTCACCGACGGCTCGCCCCTCACCGCCGTCGCGTTCAGCCCCGACGGCCAGCTGCTCGCGGCCGCGGGGCTCGACGGACGCGTCGTGGTGTGGTCGGTGGACGACGGCGCCGAGCAGGCGGCGTTCACGGCGGCGTACGCCCCGCAGACGCTGGTCTTCAGCCCGGACGGCAGCCGGCTCGCGCTCGCGGGCGGCGGCCCGGTCGAGGTGCGCGACACCGCGGACGGACAGGCGGTCGCCACGGTCCAGGGCTCCGGCGAGGCGGGCGCCCTGGCCTGGTCCCCGGACGGCCGTGCGCTGCTGGGCCCGGGTGCGGGCGACGTGCCGACGGTCTGGGAGGCACCTGCGTTCGAGCCGGTCGAGGAGCTGCCCGGGGTGCGTCTGCACGAGCTGGCGGTCTCGCCGGACGGCCGGACCGTCGCGGTCACGGCGTTCGACACCACGGCCGTCCGCCTGTGGCGGCCGCGGGCGCTGGCCGGCGCGGGCGGCGTCCGGTCACTGGTCGGGCACGTCGCCGACCCTGGCGCCGTGGCCTTCGCCCCCGACGGCACGAGGCTCTACTCGGTGGCCGCCGACGACGGCGTGCGCGCCTGGGACGTCGCGTCCGGCAGGCCGGTGGCGAGGACCTTCGAGGTGCCGGAGGGCCCCGACCGGTAGTCGCGCCTGCTCGGTCCCGACGGCCCGACCGATGAGAATGACCGCTGCCCCCTGTCGTACCGGACGGCACCCTCCGGCAGCAGGCTGCCGGACCCCGACCAGCACCCAGGAGCCATCGTGCGCACGCTCATCGTCACCGCCTTCATGTCCCTCGACGGCGTCATGGAGGCCCCCGGGGGAGAGCCCGGTCACCGCAGCTCGGGCTGGACCTTCAACGACATCGAGATGGACCCCGCGGTCTACGAGCTCAAGGGCAGGGAGCAGGAGGAGGCCGGGGCCATGCTCCTGGGCCGTCGCAGCTACGAGGCGTTCGCGCCGGTGTGGCCGACGATGACCGACGACTTCGCCGGCTACAACGCGATGCCGCGGTACGTCGTCTCCACGACGCTCGAGTCCGACGACCCGCGGTGGCCCGCGACGGTCCTCCGCTCGCTCGACGACGTCGCCGCCCTCAAGCAGACCGAGGGTGGGCCGATCATCGTCCACGGCAGCGCCACCCTCGGGCACGCCCTGGCCGACGCGGACCTCGTCGACCGGTACCACCTGCTGGTCTTCCCGGTGCTCCTCGGCGCGGGCAAGCGGCTGTTCAGCGGTGCCGACAAGGACAAGACCATGCTCGACGTCCGGGAGTCCGAGACCTACGGCAACGGCATCACCAAGGTCGTCGCCGACGTCCGTCGCTGAGCCCGGCGCCCGGGTCCCAGAGCGTGCAGGGCGCCCTAGGGCGCGTCGACCCGGGCCACCAGGATGGCGATGTCGTCCTCGGCCGCGTGGTCGCCGACCACCTCCGCGAGCCCGCGGATGCACGCCATCTCGGGGTCGTCCGCGCCCGCCAGGACGGCTGCGAGACGCGCGGTGTTGTCGTCGAGGATGTCGGTGGACGAGCGGCCGTGGGCCGGGCGCCGCTCGACCAGGCCGTCGGTGTAGAGGCAGATCGACCCGCCGGCCGGGACGGTGACGACCTTGCTGTGCCGGACGGTGTCGGGATCCATCCCCAGGAGCCGGTCGGTGACCAGGTCGGCCACCTGGGCGGGCTCGCCGGGCGTGGCGACGAGCGGCGGGAAGTGACCGGCCGAGCTGAACGACCACTCCGTGAACGGTGCTCGGCCGATGCCGAGGGTGACCGTGGCGAGGGCGTCGGGCTCGAAGTGGCAGATCTTGCGGTCCAGCCGGGCGAGCACCTCCGCCGGGTCGTCGTAGTCCAGGGCGTAGGCACGCAGGGCGCTGCGCAGGCGGCCCATGACGACCGCCGCGTCGAGGCCGTGGCCCAGGACGTCGCCCATCACGAGCGCGAGGCGTCCGTCGGGCAGCTCGAAGACGTCGTACCAGTCGCCGCCGAGGTCGCCGTCAGTGGGCACGTAGCGGGCCGCGATGGATATCCCGGGCGGGGTCTCGACGGCGGTGGGCAGGAGGCTCCGCTGGAGGACCAGGGCGGCGGTGTGCTCGCTGTCGACGAACCGGTCGTGCAGCGCCGCCCCGAGCTCCGCCGCGAGGTCCGTGAGCGAGCGCAGCTCGGTGTCCGTGGCGGGGTGCCGGTGGAGGTAGCCGACGTGCAGGACACCGATGAGCTCGGAGCCGTCCATGACGGGGACGCCGAGGAGCGACTTCACGCCGTGGTCGATGAGGACGGGGTTGATGACGGTGGAGCTGTCGACCTCGGTGAGCGTCACCGGCTGGCGGGTCTGGGCGACCCGTCCGGCGAACCCCTCGCCGACCGGCACGCGGCGGGCGCGCCGCAGGGTGCGGTCGAGGCCGACCGTGGCCGCCGGCTCCAGCAGCGTCCGGGTGCGGTCGAGCACGAGCACGGTCGCGGTGTCGGCGTGCATGGTCGCGCGCGCCCGCCCCAGCAGGTCGCCGAGCCCGGGGTAGGTCTCGGCGCTGTCGGGGTGCGCAGCGCTCCGCTCGACGGGGGTCACGGTCTCGGCGAGCCCCGTCATCGGGCAGGGCCGGCCTGGGGGCCGGCGGCCCGGGCGTCCCGTCGCGTCGTGGGGTGCACGGCGGGAGCCTAGTCGCCCGGGACGGGGGTGCTCACCCGGGACGCCGGATGCTGCCCGGGCCGCTCACCCGCGCCGCTCACTCGCGGCCGGTGCCGCAGAGCGCGTGGTCGATGAGGGTCCGGGTCATCTCGCGGCGGGGGACCCGGACCCCGGGGCGCGGGACGAACGAGTCGGTGTTCATCGTGATCGTCACGCTGCGGCTGCCGTCGGCGAGCACCGCGTTGCGGGTCGCGAAGCCGAGGATGTCCCCGCCGTGGGACCAGGCCGTCCCGCACGAGACCGGGGTCAGCTCCAGGCCGAGGCCGTAGCGCGACCCGGGCCAGCTCTGCTGGAACGCCTCGTCGTTCGGCACGGTGCTCATCAGCTCGGCCTGCTCGGCGGGCTCGAGGAGCCTCCCGCGGACCAGCGCCCGCAGGAACCGGTTGGTGTCGCGGGTGGTGCTGATGATCTCGCCGGCGGCTCCACCCCACGACGGGTCCTGCCGCGTCGCGTCGATCGGCTCGCCGTACCCCGGGTCCTCCGGGGTGGGGTCGGGGCCGGGGAAGCGCTCGTAGCCGACGGCGTGCGGCTCCGGCAGGCCGGTGCGGGTGCCCGGCAGCACCGTCCCGTCGAGGCCGAGCGGCTCGACGATGCCGTGGCGGACGGCCGCCCGCCACGACCGGCCGGTGACCTTCGTGACGATCATCGCGGCGAGCCGGTAGTTGGTGTTGGAGTAGCTCCACGAGGTGCCCGGGGCGAACAGCGGCTCCATGGCGAGCGCGATCCGCACCGCCCGTCGGGACGTCACCGTGTCGAACCGGTGCTTCTCGAACCCCTGCTGGGAGAACAGCCAGGGAAGGCCGCCCAGGTAGTCGGGCAGGCCGCTGGTGTGCTGCAGGAGCTGTCGAACGGTGACCCGGCCGGCGTCCTCGTGGTCCCGGACCAGCGCGGGCAACCAGTCCGCGACCCTGTCGTCCAACGACAACCGGCCGCGGCCGACCAGCTGCAGGAGGGCGGTGCTGACGAACGGCTTGGTGAGGCTGCCCACGCGGAAGTGCGCGCGCCAGGGGACCGGCTCCCCGGTCGCGGTGTCCGCGACGCCGGACCGCACCTTCACCCGCCGCGCGGGGGTGCGGAGGTCGACCAGCACGCCCGGGGCGCCGAGGTCGACGAGCCGCTCGGCGTCCCGCTGCAGCGTGCTGCGGAGGGGCCGGTCCGGCGCACCGGACTGGGGGGACGGTGCCGAGGCCGTGGCCGGTGCGACCAGCGTCGCCGCGACGACTGCCGCCGCCGCGGCGCCCATGCCCGTCGTGGTCATCCATCTCTTGCATCGGTTCGGGGTCATGGCCTCGACGCTGCCGTGTCCGGCCCCTCGCGTCGTCCCCCTGGCGTGGTCGACCCGCCTACCCCCACGGAGGTACGACCGAGCACCCCGCACGGGCGACGACGCGTGCTCGGTCCGTCCCTACGCTGAGCGTCATGCGGCTGTTGCGGACCCCGGTGCTGGTGGACGTGTCGGTGGCGTTCATGCTCTCGTGCCTCTCGCTCGTCGCGGCGCTCGGCTCGTCCGAGGTGGGCCCGGCCGGTGCCGTCCTGGCGGTGCTCTCCGTGGCGCCGCTCGCCGCCCGCCAGGTGGCCCCCACCGCGACGCTGACCGTCATCACGCTGGCCCTCGGCGGCTACGCGCTGCTGGGCCACGAGGACACGCCGAGCGCCGCGATCGGCCTGGTGATCGCACTCTTCACGGTCGCGACGGTCAGGCCCCGAGCGACGGTCGCCGTCCTCTTCCTGATGCCGCTCGCGGTGCTGGCGGTCACCTACCTGCGCGTCGACGGGGTGACCTGGGCCCTGGTCGGCCAGGCCGTCGTGCTGCTGCTCTGCGCGTGGGCGCTGGGCGACAGCACCCGGCGGTGGGCGGTGCTCGCGCAGGACGCCGCAGCCCGGGCCGAGCGCTCGGTCTCCGACGAGCGCACCCGCATCGCCCGGGAGCTGCACGACGTCGTCGCCCACCACATGTCGGTCGTGGCGCTGCAGACCGGTGTCGCCCGCTTCGTCGTCGACACGGACGTGCCGGCGGCCCGAGCCGCGCTGGTCGACGCCAACGACGCCACGCGCGAGGCGCTGGCCGACATGCGGCGGATGCTGGAGGCGTTGCGCACGGACGAGGACGGCGCCGGCTTCGCGCCCCAGCCGGGCCTGGCCGACCTCGACCAGCTGGCCGACCGGCTCGGGCCGGCCGGCCTGACGGTGACCGTGACCCGCACCGGGGAGCCGCGACCGATCGGCGCCGGGCGGGAGCTGTGCGTCTACCGCACCGCCCAGGAGGCGCTCACCAACGTCCTCAGGCACGCCGGCACCCACCGTGCCGAGGTGACCCTCGACCTCGGCCCACGGGTGCTCAGCCTCACCGTCGCCGACGACGGCCGGGGGGCGTCCGCCGGCGCCCGGGACGGCTTCGGCCTCACCGGCATGCGCGAGCGCGCCGAGCTCTTCGGCGGGGTGCTCGACGCCGGTCCCCGACCCGGCGGCGGGTTCGCCGTGTGCCTGCGACTCCCGCTGGCTGCCGCGCCGGTGACCGGTGAGCCCGCCCGCCGTGCCGCGCCGGTGTCGACGGGGCGTGCCTCGTGACCATCCGGGTGCTGGTCGTCGACGACCAGCCGTTGATCCGCGGCGGGCTGCTCGCGTTGCTCGCGGCCGCGCCGGGCTTCGAGGCGGTCGGCGAGGCCGCGGACGGCGAGGACGCCGTGCGGCTGGCCGCCGAGCTCCGCCCGGACGTCGTGCTGATGGACATCCGCATGCCCGGCACCGACGGGGTGGAGGCCACGCGCCGCATCCTGGCGGGCCCGCAGCCGCCCGACTCCGTCAAGGTGGTGGTGCTGACGACCTTCGACCTCGACGACTACGTGGTGGCCGCGCTCGGCGCCGGCGCCGCGGGCTTCCTGCTCAAGGACACCCCGCCCGCCCAGATCCTCACCGCGCTGCAGCTGGCGGCCGCCGACCAGGTGCTCATCGCCCCGACGGTCACGCGGCGGCTCGTGGAGTCCTACGCCGACCGCCACGCCGGGCAGCGCGGTGCTCCGCAGTCGCTGGACGCGCTGACCGTCCGGGAGACCGAGGTGCTCCAACTGGTCGGCAACGGCCTGAGCAACGAGGAGATCGCGACGCGGCTCGTCCTGAGCGAGTCGACGGTGAAGACCCACGTGAAGCGCGTGATGTCCAAGCTGGGGCTCGCGAGCCGCGCCCAGGGGGTGGTCGTGGCCTACGAGAGCGGGCTCGTCGTTCCGGGTGGTCGCACCACCGGCTGAGTCGGCGCCTCAGACCTGGTCCGGTGCGCCCTCCTGCAGCTCCTCGGCGAGCATGACGATGATGCCGCTGGGGCCGCGGACGTAGGTGAGCGCGTACACGTCCTGGTACCTCGCCACGCCTCCCAGCGGGTAGCAGCCGTGCCGCGCCGCGACCTCGAGGGCCGCGTCCAGGTCATCGACCGAGAAGGCCACGCGGTGCATGCCGATCTCGTGCGGCTGCGTGGGCTCGGTCGCGATCGGCTCGGGGTGGATGTGCTCGAACAGCTCGAGCCGCCCGTGCCCGTCCGGCGTCTGCAGCATCGCGATCCTCGCGTGGTTGCCGGTGAGACCGACGGCTGTGTCGGACCACTCGCCGCTGACCGTGTCCCGACCGAGGACGGTGAGCCCGAGGTCGGTGAAGAAGGCGATGGTCGCCTCGAGGTCGCGGACCGCGATCCCGACGTTCTCGAGCTTGATCGGCATGCGCGTGACGCTAGCGATCCGGACGCGTCCCGGCCACCGCTGGCGACGGGCGTTCCGCTCCGGCCGCGCACGTGGCAGGGTGCGGGCGTGCTCCCCGGCGCCTTCACCGACACGACGTCCGGGCCCAGCCCGGTCACCTGTGAGGACCACCGGCTGCGGTGGAACGGCAAGGCGGTCCGCCTCGTCATGCCCTTGACCTGCCTCCACGACGGTGACCACGGCGCGGTCCGCGTGGCGGTGCTCACCGAGAACGGCTCCGACTCCGTCCGCCCGCCCGAGGGCCGGAGCGCCACGCGCTGGATCGCCCGCGGCTGAGCCGGTCCCGGCGTCGCTCAGCGGCGCCAGAACAGGTGGTGCGTGACGCCGCTGCTGCTCGGCACGACGTCGAGGTGGAAGCGGTCGCGGAGCTCGTCCGGCGACTCCCACAACCGGGACCCGGCGCCGAGCTCGGTCGGCACGACGGCCACGTGCATCGTGTCCACCAGGTCGGCGTCCAGGAAAGCGCGGATCGTCCGGGCGCCCCCGCCCAGCCGCACGTCCTGCCCTCCGGCGGCCTCGCGGGCCCGGTCGAGGACGTCTGCCGGCTCGGCGTCGGTGAAGTGGAACGTCGTGTCGGACAGGGAGAACGACGGCCGGACGTGGTGGGTCATCACGAAGACCGGCGTGTGGAACGGCGGCTCGTCACCCCACCAGCCCTGCCACTCCAGGTCGGTCCAGGGGCCGCGCTGGGGACCGAACTTCCCGCGCCCCATGATCTCGGCGCCGATGCCGTGGGCGAAGTCCCGGGTCAGGTAGTCGTCCAGGCCGCGGCTGCCCCCGGGGTCGGTACGGTTCGGCCAGCTCGCCGTGGCGCCTGCCCAGGCGAAGTAGACACCCGGGTCCAGGTCACCCATCGGCCGTTCGAGGCTCTGGTCCTCGCCGGCGCCGTACCCGTCCCGGGAGACGGTGAAGTTCTGCACTCGCAACAGCTGGTCCATGCCCGTCGGACCGCGACCGCCGGTCGGACTCATCGGCCCTCGGCCGACGACCGCATCGCCTCGGCGATCTCCCGCTGGTCGGCGTCCCGGTCCCGCAGGTCGGCCCCGTGGTCGCGCTCGTCGGCGGCGGCGTCGCGGTCCTCGGCGGCGTGCTCGCGTGCGTCGGCCGTCGCGTCGCGCTCGTCCGCCGCCCGGCGCCGCTCCTCCGCGAGGCGGTCCGTGGCGCGCTGCCGGGCATCCTGCGCCGCGCCGCCGCCGCGCTGGACCCGCGTGCGGTCCTCGGCGGCCCGGTCCCGCTCGTCGGCGGCGACGTCGCGCGCGTCCGCGGTGCTCGAGCGCTGCTCCAGGTCGATCTCGCGCTGGTCCAGCGCGAGGTCGCGCTCGTCCGCCGCGCGGTCCCGGTCCTCGGTGCGGCCCATGCCCCGATGGTGGCACGCGGCCGCTCCCCCCGGTAGGCCGCGCCGCGGGGGTCAGTCGGCGGGGCCGGAGGTCCGCGCGCGCAGCCACGACGTGGTGCCGGGCGCCATGCCGCGGGACTTCGGCGTGTGGTGCAGCGGGACGACGATCAGCGCGGAGTCGTCCGGCAGCGACCACTTCAGCGCGTGGTAGACCGCCGAGAGGTGCTCGGTGCTCTCGACCGCGAGCAGTCCCGGGGCGATCTGCCGGACCTCGGACCACGGCCCGACGAGGTCCTCGGGTGGTGCTGCGGTCCAGGCGAGGTAGGCGGTCACGGGTCCCATGGTCCCGCGGCGTCAGCGGCTGACGTCGCGGCGCCGGGCGTCGACGGTCGTCGCCGCCTCGACGAAGCGCGGGACGAAGAGCTCGGCCTGCAGCACGCACCCGGCGTGCCCGGCGTCCACCTCGTGCACGGTGGCGCCGGGGATGCGGCAGGCCAGCGCGAGCTGGCGCTGGACGGGGATGACGCGGTCGCCCAGGGTCGCGACGACGGCGGTCGGCGCGTCGATGCGGCCGATCCAGGGCTGGGAGTGGTGGCCGCCGAGTGCGCTGAGCGCCTGGCCGACCGCCCACGGGCTGGTGCTGCGCAGCTCTCGCAGCGCCCAGTCATGGACGTCGGTGGGCCGCAGACCGGTGGCCCCGCGCGCCGCGCGGACCGCCGTGCGCGAGCGGGAGACGCCTCGGGCGGCGAGCATGGTCACCCCCATCCCGGCGAAGAACCCCTGCTCGACCGGGTTGTTGCGGAACCGGTCGCTCGTGGCGGCCAGCACCAGGCCGGCCACCAACCCGGGGTGCTGGCGCCACACGCGCTGGGCGACGACGCCGCCCATCGAGTAGCCGCCGACGACCACGCGGTCCAGCCCCAGCACGTCGCAGAGCGCGGCCACGTCGTCCGCGCAGTCGCGCAGGGAGAAGTCGTCGCTGCGGATCCCCTGGCCGTGCCACCGCTGGTCGAGAGTGACCACGCGGAACCGGCGCGAGAGTGCTTCGATCGCCGGGTACCACGTCAGCAGTCCCGTGCACCCCAGCGCGTGGAGCAGCACGATCGGCGTGGACCGGGCCGAGGGCCCGGCGGTGTCGGTGACGTACGTCGTGCCGCGACCGGGCAGCTCGACCGTCGTGCCGGCGGGGATCCGCGCCCACGGCAGGTAGACCCGTCGGAGCACGCTGCGGGGGCTCGGGAGAGCCAGTGGGATCGCCTCCTCGCGACGAGGTCGTGCTGTGCTAGAACACGTTACAGTTTCGGGTGGGCAGAAGCCCGAGTCGTGAGGAGACGGACGTGGGTACGGACGGCTACACCGAGCTGGACACCGAGCGGGCGGAGTCGCTCGACGCCGTCCGGTCGGTCATCACCGAGGCGCTCGACCGCAGCACCGACAGCTGGCGCGAGGACTGGGCGGCCCTGGCCGCCAACGGCCTCACCGCCCTCCCGGTGCCGACCGAGCACGGGGGAGAGGGGCTCGGCCTCGCCGAGGTCGCGGTCCTGCTGCGCGAGACCGGCACGCGTGCCCGACACCTCCCGGTCTGGGAGACGCTGTGCTGCGGCGCGCTCGTCCTCGCGGCCCACGGCTCCGAGGAGCAGCAGCGGGCGTTGCTGCCCGCCGTCGCGGCCGGTGACCTGCTGCTGACGCCGGCGCTGCGCGAGGTCGGTGCCGGGCTCGGCTCCGCCGCGGTCGCCGCCCCCTCCACGACGTACGCCGACGGGACCGTCTCCGGCCGCAAGGTCGGGGTGACGTACGCCGACGCTGCCGGCCGCCTGCTGGTCACCGCGACCCGCGGCGGGGAGGGCGGCGAGCCCGTCCTCGTGCTCGTCGACCCGCAGGGTCCGGGTGTGGAGCTGCTCGAGTCGCCGTCCTCCGCCCGGGTCCCCGAGCACACCGTCGTCCTCGACGGCGCGCCGGCCGAGCTGGTCGGCGGACCGGACGCCGCCCGCGCGCTGCGCGAGCACGCCGTCGCCGGCCTGGTGCTGACCGCCGCGGGCGTCGTCGCCGGCGCACGCGACCTGACCGCGGCCTACGTCAAGGGGCGCACCCAGTTCGGGCGGTCGCTGGCGGAGTTCCAGGCGGTCGCGATGCAGGTCGCGGACGTCTACATCACCTCGCGCCTCGCCGACCTCGCCGGCGCGAACGCCGCCTGGCGCATCGAGCAGGGCCTCGACGCCACCGACGACCTCGCCGTCGCGGCGTACTGGATCTCGGCCGAGGCGCCCCGCGCCATGCGCACCTGCCACCACCTCCACGGCGGCATGGGCGTCGACGAGACCTACCCGATGCACCACTACTACTCCTGGGTCATGGACGTCGTGCACGCCCTCGACACCCGGCCCGAGCAGGTCCGCGTGGAGGACCCGACCACCAAGAACCTCGAGCTCAGCGCCGACCAGCGCGCGCTCAAGGCCGAGCTGCGGACCTACTTCACCAACCTCGCCGACCACGACCAGCACCTCGACATGGGCAAGGACCGGCACGGTCCGACCTACCAGCGCGTCGTGCGGCAGATGGGCACCGACGGCTGGATGGGCGTCGGCTGGCCGAAGGAGTACGGCGGCCACGGGCTCGGCGAGATCGAGCAGACGATCTTCGCCAACGAGGCGCAGCACGCCGACGTGCACCTGCCGGCCGTGACGCTGCAGACCGTCGGGCCGACGCTGATCCGCTACGGCACCCAGAAGCAGAAGGACCTGTTCCTCAAGCGGATCCTCGAGGGCGACGTCCACTTCGCGATCGGCTACTCCGAGCCCGACGCCGGCACCGACCTGGCCTCGCTGCGCACGACCGCCCGGCGCGACGGCGACCACTTCGTCGTCAACGGGCAGAAGATGTGGACCACCGGCGGCCACCAGGCCGACTACGTGTGGCTCGCCGTGCGCACCGACCCCGACGCGCCCAAGCACAAGGGCATCTCGATCCTCATCGTCGACACCACCGACCCCGGCTACTCCTTCACGCCGATCATCACCGCCGACGGCAGCCACCACGTCAACGCGACGTACTACAACGACGTGCGCGTGCCGGTCGACATGCTGGTCGGGGAGGAGAACCAGGGCTGGAAGCTGATCACCACCCAGCTCAACCACGAGCGGGTCATGCTCGGCCCGGCCGGCCGGATCGAGGGCCTGCGCGACCGCGTCCTGGACTGGGCGACCAAGGCGGGCGTCGCCGACCGGCCCGACGTGCTGGAGGTGATGGGCCGCACGACCGCGGTGTTCCGGGTCAACGAGCTGCTCAACTGGGAGGTCGCCCGCGCGGCCGCGGTCGGCGAGGTCTCGGTGGGCGACGCGTCGTCCTCCAAGATCTTCGCCGCCGACCAGGTCCAGCACCTGCTCGACGACCTGACCCGGATCGTGCACCGGTACGGCGACCCGGGGGAGGCCGAGACCCGCCACCTCGCGGAGTACCTCGACGCGCAGGCCAAGCGGAACCTCGTCCTCACCTTCGGCGGCGGCGTGCAGGAGGTCCAGCGCGAGCTGGTCGCGATGTTCGGCCTCGGGCTGCCGCGGGTGCCCCGATGAGCACGGGCGAGGCGGCCGGCGAGACCGTGCACGAGCGGATCATGGCGGAGGCCGAGCGGATCCGGGCGCTCGGCGAGGCCGCCGAGCGCGACGGCCGCGACCCGGTCAACCAGCCCACGATCAACAACTGGCTCGAGGCGATGGGAAACACCAACCCGCGCTGGAGGGCGGGCGAGGCGCCGCCGTCGATGGCGCAGGTCTGGACGATGTACGGCCTGGGCGGCAAGCCGCCCGCCGACGACCCGCTGCACGGGATGATGAAGGTGCTCACCGACGAGGGGTTCACCGCCGTGCTCGGCACGAACTGCGAGCAGGAGTACCGCCGTACCCTCCGGGTCGGCGAGCAGGTCCGCGTCACCACCGCCCTCGACTCGGTCGTGGGGCCCAAGCGGACCGGCATGGGTGAGGGCTACTTCGTGACCTCGCGCAACACCTGGTACGTCGGCGACGAGGTGGTCGCGACGATGCTGTTCCGCGTCCTGAAGTTCGTCCCGAAGGGCGCGAGCGCCGAGGCGGCCGCCTCGTGACCGGCACCGGCTCCACGACCCCGGGCGTGATCCGCCCGATGCGCAACCGCGACAGCGAGTTCTTCTGGGAGGGGACCGCGGCGGGCGAGCTGCGCGTCCAGCGGTGCAACGGCTGTGGCGCCCTGCGCTTCCCGCCGGGCCCCTCCTGCCCGCAGTGCCACTCCTTCGACCAGTCCTACGTCGTCGCGGCCGGCACCGGCACGGTGTTCTCCTACGTCGTGCACCGGCACCCGCCCGTGCCCGGCAAGGAGCTGCCGATCGTGCTCGCGCTGATCGACCTCGACGAGGGCGTCCGCATGGTCGGCGAGGTCGCCGACGTGAGCGCCGAGGAGATCGCGATCGGCATGCGGCTGCGCGTCGACTTCCACCGCATCGACGACGACCTGACCCTCCCGACCTGGCGGAAGGCCTGACATGACCACCCTGACCGTCGGCGACACGATCCCGACCTGGGAGCTGCCGATCACGCCCACCCTCGTGGTGAGCACGGCCATCTCCACCCGCGACTTCCAGGACGTCCACCACGACCGCGACATCGCCCAGGCGGCCGGGTCGAAGGACATCTTCGTCAACATCCTGACCTCGACCGCGCTGGTGGAGCGCTACGTCACCGAGTGGGCCGGCCACGACGCCGACGTGCGTGGCATCGCGATCCGCCTCGGTGCGCCGGCCTACCCCTACGACACCCTGACCTTCACCGGCTCCGTCGAGTCGGTCGAGGACGGCGTCGCCACCCTCAGGGTGACCGGCTCGGTCTCCCTCGGAGACCACGTCATCGGCACCGTGAAGGTGGCCGTCTGATGGCCGGCCTCTCGCGCGAGGCCGCGATCGTCGGGATCGGCGCCACGGAGTTCTCCAAGGCGTCCGGGCGCTCGGAGCTGCAGCTCTCCGTCGAGGCGGTCCTCGCCGCGCTCGCCGACTGCGGCCTGACGCCGGCCGACGTCGACGGCCTCACGACGTTCACCATGGACACCTCCTCGGAGATCGCGGTGGCCCGCGAGCTCGGGGTGCCGGAGCTGCGGTTCTTCTCCCGGATCAACTACGGCGGCGGCGCGGCCTGCGCGACCGTGCAGCAGGCGGCGATGGCCGTCGCGACCGGTGTCGCGGACGTCGTGGTCTGCTACCGCGGCTTCAACGAGCGCTCGGGCAGCCGCTTCGGGCAGGTCTCGGTCGCCGCGGCCACCCAGGTCAACACCAACGGCCTCGACAACGCCTGGACCTACCCCATGGGCCTCGGCACGCCCGCCGCCACCGTGGCGATGCAGGCCCGGCGCTACATGCACGAGTACGGCGCCACCTCCGAGGACTTCGGCCGCGTCGCCGTGGCCGACCGCCGGCACGCCGCGACCAACCCGAACGCCTTCTTCCACGGCAGGCCGATCACCCTCGAGGACCACCAGGCCTCACGGATGATCGCCGACCCGCTGCACCTGCTCGACTGCTGCCAGGAGTCCGACGGCGCGGTCGCGCTGGTCGTGGTCTCCGCCGAGCGGGCCAAGGACCTGCCGCAGAGGCCGGCGTACGTCGCGGCCGCGGCGCAAGGGAGCGGCCGGGACCAGTTCGTGATGACGTCGTACTACCGCGACGACATCGGCATCCCGGAGATGGGCGTGGTCGGGCGCGAGCTGTGGCGCCAGTCCGGCCTCCGGCCCGAGGACATGCCGGTCGCCGTCCTCTACGACCACTTCACGCCGTACGTCCTGATGCAGCTGGAGGAGCTCGGCTTCTGCGGGCGCGGCGAGGCGCCGGGCTTCGTCGCCGACGGGGCGATCGAGATCGGCGGACGACTGCCGGTCAACACCCACGGCGGCCAGCTCGGCGAGGCCTACATCCACGGGATGAACGGCATCGCGGAGGGCGTGCGCCAGCTGCGGGGCACCTCGGTCAACCAGGTCGAGGGCGCCGAGCACGTGCTGGTCACCGCGGGCACCGGCGTGCCGACGAGCGGCCTGGTGCTCTCGACCTGAGCGCCGGTCGACGGCAGGTGGAATACACCCCCCGGGGGTATGTGTTCCACCGACATGGACCACGCGACGGCGCACCACGGCGGGCACGACCACGAGCACCACCACGCGCGGGAGAGCGGGCACGATCACGGGAGCAGCCGGTCGATGGCGCTCAGCGCGACCCTGCACTGCCTCACCGGCTGCGCGATCGGCGAGATCGCCGGCCTGATGATCGGCACGGCGGTCGGCCTCTCGAGCGGCTGGACGATCGCGCTGGCGGTGGGGCTCGCGTTCCTCTTCGGGTACACGCTCTCGACGCTGCCGCTGGTCAAGGCCGGCCTGGGCGTCGGCGCCGCGCTGGGCGTCGTGCTGGCCGCCGACACGCTGTCCATCGCGACCATGGAGGTCGTCGACAACCTGGTCATGGCGCTGATACCGGGGGCGATGGGCGCCGGCCTGGTCGACGTCACCTTCTGGGTCGGCATGCCGATCGCGCTCGCCGTGGCGTTCCTCGCGGCGTACCCGGTCAACCGGTACCTCCTGCAGCGCGGGAAGGGCCACGCGCTCACCCACGGGTACCACGACGCCCCGGCCGACCCGACCGGCGCACGGCGGTTCATCCCGTCGTTCGCGACCTCGACCCTGGTCGCCGCGATCGCGGCGTTCCTGCTCGGCGGGCTGGTCGTCTCCGCGGCCGACCAGCTCGACGCCGGAGGGACCCACGGCGCCGCACCCGCCGTCGTGCAGCGCTGACGACGTCAGCCCGTGACGCCGGACAGGGCCGCGCCGAGGATCCGCGCCGCCCCGGGGAAGGCCGAGGGGTCCGGCCCCGCGTAGTTCAGCCGCAGGTACGGCGCCGCCGGCTCGGCCGGGAACCACTCGGTCCCGGCGCCGACCAGCAGGCCCGCCCGCTCGCAGTCCGCGCCCAGGCGCTCGAGGTCCGTGCCGTCGGGCAGCCGGGCCCACAGGTTGAGCCCGCCCGGCGGCAGGTGCTCGACGACGGCCTGCGGCGCGTGGTCCCGCAGCGCCCGGGCGAGCAGGTCGCGGCGGTCGCGGAGCTGGTCGCGGAGCCGGCGCCGGTGGGTGGTCCACCCGGGGTCGGTGACGACGTCGAGCGCGGCGGCCTGCAGGACGGGGCTGACGTACATCGACTCCACGGTGCGGTCGGCCCGGATCCGGTCCCGCACGGGACCGCGGGCGACCACCGCCGCCACCCGGACGGCGGGGGAGACGCTCTTGGTCAGCGACCGCAGGTGGATGACGTGGCCGGCGTCGTCGAGGCCGGCGAGCGGCGTGACGGTCGTGCTGATGCCGAAGTCGTGCGCCCAGTCGTCCTCGACGAGGAAGGCGTGGCGGGACCGCACCACCTCGAGCACCGTGCGGCTCACCTCGGTCGGCCACTGCGCGCCGGTCGGGTTGGCGTAGCTCGGCTGGGCGTACAGGACGCGCGCCCCGGTCTCCGCGAAGGCGCGGTCCAGCTCGGTGGGGTCCGGACCGGCGGGCCCGCTCGGGACGGGCACGAGCCGGACCCCGGCCTGGCGGGCGGCGAGGAGTGCTCCCCAGTAGGTCGGGGACTCCACCAGCAACGGCTGACCGGCCCCCACGACCGACCGGAAGATCGAGGTCAGGCCGCTCTGGCTGCCCGGCAGGACGGTGACGTCGCCGGGCGCCACGGCCGACACGTCGGCCGGCGTCGTCCCGGCCAGCTCCTGGGCGAACCACGCCTGCAGCTCGGGCAGCCCGGCGACCGGAGCGCGCGCCGACGCACCCGCGCCCCGCGCGGCACGCGTGAGCGCGGCCCGGACCAGCCGCTCGGGGAGCAGCTCGCGGTCGGGGTAGCCCGAGTGCAGGGCGATGACGTCGTTCGGGGCGCTGCGCAGCGTCGTGGACACCGAGCCGATCCGCGCCGGCGGCGCGCCCAGGGCGGCGGTCTGCCAGCCGTGGTCGGCGGCCCGTGCGCGTCGTGGCCCGAGGACGAACGTGCCCACCCCGGGCCGGCTCTCGACGAGGCCCTCGGCCAGCAGCGCCCGCAGCGCACGCTGCACCGTCACCGGGCTGGCCTGGTGGCGCGCCACCAGCTCCCGGGTCGAGGGGAGGCGCGCGCCGGGGGCGGACGCGCCGACCCAGGCGCGCAGGTCGGCGGCGATCCGCCCGCTGCTACTGTCGGACATGAAGATCGACGATAGCGCTACTCACCCGCCCGGCAAGCCGTTACCAACGCCGACGTCGCCGCGGGCCTCGACGCCGGCAGCGGCGCCGGCCCGGGCCGGGCTCGCCTGGGGTTCGCTCGGCGTGCTGGCCTTCTCCTTCACCGTCCCCCTCACCCGGTTCGCGGTGGGCGGCCTGTCCCCGGTCTTCATCGGCGCGGGTCGCGCCGTCGTCGCCGCCGTCCTCGCCGCGCTGGCCCTGGCCCTCACCCGGCAGCGGCTGCCCCGGGGGCGGCAGTGGGCCCGGCTCGCGGTCGTGGGTCTCGGCGTCGTCGTCGGCTTCCCGCTGCTCACCTCGTTCGCGCTCACGTCGGCGCCCGCGAGCCACGGCGCGGTCGTCATCGCCCTGCTCCCCGCCGCCACCGCGGTGCTCGCGGTGGTGCGCGGGCGGGAGCGGCCGCCGGCGGCGTTCTGGGTCGCCTCCGCGCTCGGCGCCGTCGCGACCGTCCTGTTCGCCAGCCTCGGGTCGGGCGGGGCCGGCCTCGGTCACCTCCGGTGGGCGGACCTCCTGCTGCTCGGTGCCGTCGTCGCCGCGGCGGTCGGGTACGCCGAGGGCGGGCTGCTCGCCCGTGAGCTCGGCGCCTGGCAGACGGTGTCGTGGGCCCTGGTCGTCTGCTCCCCGCTGATGGGTGCGCTCACCGTGGTCGCCGTGCGTGCCGAGGCGCCCCGCGCGACGTCGGCGGAGTGGGCGGCCTTCGCGTACCTGGGTGTCGTCAGCATGTTCCTCGGCTTCTTCGCCTGGTACCGCGGCCTCGCGATCGGCCCGATGGCCCAGGTCAGCCAGGTCCAGCTCGCCCAGCCGGTCCTCTCCATCGGCTGGGCCGCCCTGCTGCTCGGCGAGCAGGTCGGCACCGCCACCGTCGTCGGCGGGCTGGTCGTGGTGCTCTGCGCCGGCAACGCGGTCCGGGCACGTCTGCGACCCGCGCGCCGCCCGGCGCGGTGAGGGTGGCGGCCGGGCGGTCGGGGACGCATGCTGGTGGCATGCGCGACCGGGCCGCACGCGACGAGCAGGCGCTCCAGGTGGGCGCGCTGGTGCTCCTGCCGGGGTTCGTGGTGGCGCTCGGGATGGTCGTCCTCGGGCTGGTGCACCGGTACGTCGGCGAGGTGCCCGAGGGCGTGGCGAAGGTCTACCTCTTCGGGGTGCTGGCGCTCGCGCTGTCCGTCGCGGCGGTCGACCACGCCCGCTCCCGCCGCCGGGAGGCGCACGCCCGCGACGACGCGTCGGCCCGGCACTGACCCGCAGGCCGGCGCAGGCCGGCGCGGGCCGGCGCGGGCCGGTGGGCTCCCGCGGGTCCTCCTGGGTACCTCCCGAGCATGAGCGACGTACCCCGCCACGTGTCCGTCGAGTGGCTGCACGAGCACCTGGCCGATCCCACGGTGCGGGTCCTCGACGGCACGGTCCACCTCAGCCCCGGTGACGACGGCCCGCGGATCGAGCCGGGCCGGGCGTCCTACGAGCAGGAGCACGTGCCGGGAGCGGTCTTCGTCGACCAGGTCTCGGCGCTGAGCGACCCCGAGGGCGAGGCGCCGTTCGCCGCGGTGGGCCCCGACAGGTTCGCCGCGGTGGTCGGCGAGCTGGGGGTCGGCGACGAGCACCGCGTCGTCGTCTACGACTCGGTCAACGGGATCTGGGCGACGCGCCTGTGGTGGCAGTTCGGGCTCGAGGGCTTCGACCGGGTCTCGGTCCTCGACGGCGGCCTCGACGCGTGGCGGGTCGCCGGGTTCGAGACGACCTCCGGCACCGAGACGTACCCGCCGACCACCTTCACCGCCCGGCGCCGCCCCGATCGGATCCGGTCGACGCAGGACGTCGAGGCCGCCGTCGACGACCCGGACGTGCTGCTGGTCAATGCGCTGGACCGCGGGCTCTTCGCGCAGGGCCACATCCCCGGCAGCGTCAACGTGCCCTTCGACGAGCTCGTCGGGCCCGACGGCCGGATGCGGCCGATCGAGGAGCTGCGCGAGCTGCTCGCCTCGGTCGGCGCGCTCGACCCGGGCAAGCGGCCCGTGACCTACTGCGGTGGCGGCATCGCGGCCACGGCCGTCGCGCTCACGTTGATGGACCTCGGGCGCGACGACGTCGCGGTCTACGACGGCTCGATGAACGCCTGGACCGCGGACCCGGGGCGTCCGCTCGAGCGATGACGGCGTTCCGCCCACCGCAGGTGGCGCTCCTCAGCCGGGACGCGGCGCGGACGGCGCAGTCCCGCGGCGGGCGCGGCCGGTGACCGGCGCGGTCGACGGGGGCCACCCCGTCCTGATGCACACGGTGCTCGACGCGCTCGAGTGCCGGCCGCTCGCGGAGTTCTACCGGGAGCTCCTCGGGCTGCGCTACCGGCCCGGGGACGAGCCGCCGACCGACGGCTCGCCCGACGACGCCGACTGGCTCGTGCTCGTCGACGACGCGGGCCGGCGCGTGCTGGCCTTCCAGGACGTCCCCTCGATCGAGCGGCCCGACTGGCCCGACCACACCGTCCCGGCCCAGCTGCACCTCGACTTCGCCGTCCCGGACGTCGAGGCGCTCGAGCGGCACCGGCGGCGGGCCGAGGAGCTCGGGGCGACGCTGCTGCTCGACCGCACGTACGTCGCCGAGGAGCCCCTGTACGTGCTGGCCGACCCCACCGGGCAACCGTTCTGCCTGATGGTCGGCGCCTGACCGGGGCC
Organism: Nocardioides sp. NPDC092400; assembly: GCF_040684155.1. Classification (NCBI taxonomy): domain Bacteria; kingdom Bacillati; phylum Actinomycetota; class Actinomycetes; order Propionibacteriales; family Nocardioidaceae; genus Nocardioides; species Nocardioides sp. NPDC092400. The sequence continues at coordinate 1,156,688 of NZ_JBFBFJ010000001.1, forward strand.
TCCGGGCTGCTCAGGAGCCGGTGGCGGCCCGCACCAGCGCCACGACCCGCTCCTCGACCCGGTCGTTCCAGGCGACGACGGCGTACGACACCGGCCACATGTCGCCGTCGTCGAGCGCGGCGTTGTCCTGGAAGCCGATCGTGGAGTAGCGCGCGCCGAACTTCCCGGCGTCCTGGAAGAAGACCACGGCCTTGCCCGAGGCGTCGGCGTACGCCGGCATGCCGTACCAGGTCTTCGGCAGCAGCTGGGGCGCCGTGGCCGTCACCGCGACGTGCACCCGCTCCGCGAGCAGGCGGTCCTCGGGGGTCATCTGCGCGATCCGGTCCAGGACCGCCTTGAGCCCGTCGGCCTTCTTCGCGCCACCGCGGCCCTCGGCGCGCAGCTCGGCCGCGCGCTCCTTCATCGCCGCGCGCTCCTCGGGGGTGAAGCCGTCGGTCCCGCTCGCTCCGGTCATGGTGTCCCTCGTTCCTCTCGCGTGGTCGTCGACGGGACCGACGCTAGGGGCGGGGGACGCGCGGGCGCTTCTCGATTCCTGACCGGCTCGCGGCCCCTCAGCCGAGCAGGTGCTGGCCCAGGTCGCCGGTCAGGTCGAGCCGCATGGTCCGGGTGGCGAACCACCAGGTGCCGTCGAGCCGGGTGAAGGTGTCGACATAGCGACCGGCCGCCACCGGCTGCAGCGGGAGGGTGTCGGTCGCCTGGAGGACGGTGAACCGCGAGCGGCACGTCGCGGTGCCGGCGGCCTCGTCGACCTCGATGACCGGGTTGGAGACCACGTGGTGGGTCCGCGGGGTGCCGGTCTCCTCGTGGACGCGCATGGTGGCGGCGTACATCTCGCGGACGGACTCGGCGCCGTGGTGCCCCACGACGCTGCCGTGCTCGAACAGCGCGCCGACGCCGTCGAGGTCGCCGGCGTCGACCCGCTCGGCGTAGACGTAGAGGAGGTTCTCGATCGCGCGGGCGCTGTCCACGTCCGGCAACGTAGCGGCGCGGCGGCGCCCGGGTCAGCGGGTATGCCGATGGGTGGGCGCGGAACCGGACGGCATGACCGCCTGGATCGTCCTCGTCGTGGTGCTGGTGGCACTCGCCCTCGGCTACGTGCTCGCGAGTGCCCGCTCGACCCGGCGCCAGCGCCAGCGGATAGAGAACGGCATCGCCGGGGAGCACCTGGACACCAAGCTCGACCCGCACCCCGGGGCGCCGCGGGAGGACTGACCCCGCCCCGGCCCCGCCGCGCCCGGTGCTGCACCGCCCGACCTGCACCGGATCTCCACATCTCCTCGACACCTCCCGGCCGGCCGGGCTCCTACCGTCGTGGCATGACTCCTCGCACCGCCCACCGGCTCGGCCTGCTCGTCGCCGCCGGAGCCGCCGTCGTGCTGGTCCTCGCCGCGGGTGCCGTCGGCATCGTGGGGGACGGGGGCCGCGTGGACCGGGTGTACGTCGCCGTGCCCGCCGTCCTCGTCCTCGGCTCGGTGGCCGCGCGGCTGCGCCCCCGCGGCATGGTCCTCGCGCTCGGCGCCACGGCCCTGACCCAGGTGGTCGTGACCTCCACGGTCCTCCTGGCCGACCTCCACGCCGGCGCCTCCGCCACCGACCTGGTGGTCGTCACCGCCGGCTTCGCCGCGCTGTTCGCTGCGTCGGCGGGGCTGTTCGCGCTGGCCGCAGGCTTCATCGGCTGGCCGCTGAACCTGTCGGTCGGCCGCTGAAGCTTCATCGGCCAACCGACAGTTCCAGCGGCTGGCCGCTGAACCTTGCGGCTACCGCCGCAGCTGCGCCTCGAAGAACTCCAGCACCGCCTCGACCGCCTCCTCGTGGCGGTGCAGGGTGAGGGTGGAGTGCTTGGAGCCGGGCAGGTCGACGCGGAGGAACGCGTCGCCGATCTCGCGGGTGAGCGTCTCGAACCGGGTGCCGACCATCCGGTCGCCGCGGTAGCGCAGGCCCAGCACCTGGCAGCCGCCCGCCGCGCGGTCGCGGACGGTGGCGAGGTCGTCGGGGGAGAGCCCGAGGTCGGCGGCGCGCCGGCGCCCGAGGGGGAACGGCGTCGAAGGCTGGGCCAGCACCGGCGCGGCCACCGCGGGGTCGACCATCATCGCCAGCGCGAAGCCGCCGGTGAAGCACATCCCCAGGGCACCGACACCCGGTCCGCCGAGCTCCGCGTGCAGCGACCGGGCCAGCGACCGGAGCCAGCCGGCGACCGGCGTCGTGCGACCGGCGGCGAGCATGCTCATCTCGCGGCTCACGCAGATCTGCGCCATCGCCCGGGCGACGGACGCGGCGCCGACCGGCGCCTCGGGCCGGCCGAACAGCTGGGGCAGCACCACGGTGTAGCCGGCCGCGACCAGCTCCTCGGCGTACCCGACGACCTCCGGGGAGATGCCCGGGATCTCGTGGACCAGCACGATGCCGGGTCCCTCGCCCTTGCGGTACGTCGGGTGCGCGGTGCCGTCGGCGTCGACGTGCTCGCCGCGGGTCCAGGTGTCGAGGAGCGCCATGCCCGGAGTATGGGTACCGGCCCGCCCGTGACGGAACGGCGTGTCCAGCTGGTGATGCCCCACCAGCTCTTCCTCGACCACCTCGAGGCGCCCCACGGCACGACGTACGTCCTCGTCGAGCACGACCTGCTGTTCCGCCAGTACCGCTTCCACGCCCAGAAGCTCGTCCTGCACCGCGCGTCGATGCGCCGCTTCGCCGACCGCCTGCGCGAGGCCGGTCGCGACGTCGAGGTGGTCGAGACCTCCGCGGAGCGGTCCAGCCGCGAGGGCCTGGTGGAGGTGCTGCGGCGGCTGCGGCCGACCGAGGTGCGGGTGTACGACGTCGTCGACGACTGGCTCTCCCGGGACCTGACGGCGGCGCTCGCCGAGGCCGGGCACGAGCTGCGGCCCGAGGAGGTGCTCGAGACGCCGATGTTCCTGACCTCCCGCGCCGACCTCGCCGCGCACTTCGACGGGGTGGCCGGTCCTCGCGGGCGGGCGGCGCGGATGCAGCACTTCTACTCCTGGCAGCGCATACGGCTCGACGTGCTCGTCGAGGGCGACGGCGAGCCGGTCGGCGGACGGTGGTCCTTCGACGAGGAGAACCGCAAGAAGCTGCCGCGGCACCACCCGGTCCCCGACGTCGCGGCCCCCGAGCGCCACCCGGCGGTGGAGGAGGCGATCGCCTGGGTCGGCCGGGAGTTCCCCGACAACCCCGGTGACGCGTCGGCGTTCGCCTGGGCGACCTCGCACGAGGAGGCCGAGGCGGCGTACGACGCGTTCCTGGCCGACCGGTTCCCGCAGTTCGGTCCCTACGAGGACGCGGTGTCGACCGAGCACGACTTCCTCTTCCACTCCCTGCTGACCCCGGCGCTCAACACCGGCCTGGTCACCCCCGCGCGGGTGCTCGACCGGGCCCTCGAGGCCGGGGAGTCGGCCGACGTGCCGCTGGCCTCGCTGGAGGGCTTCGTGCGCCAGGTGATCGGGTGGCGGGAGTACATGCGGGCCTCCTACGTCCTGTGGGGTCGCGCGCTGCGCAGCCGCAACCACCTGGGCCACACCCGGCCGCTCGCCGAGGGCTGGTGGGACGCCACGACCGGGCTCGAGCCGGTGGACCACGTGCTGGCCAAGGTGCTGCGCACCGGCTACGCCCACCACATCGAGCGGCTCATGGTGCTGGGCAACGCGATGTGCCTGCTGCGGACCGAGCCGGACGCGGCGTACGAGTGGTTCATGGAGATGTTCATCGACGCCTACGACTGGGTGATGGTGCCCAACGTGTACGGCATGAGCCAGTTCGCCGCGGGCGAGGCGATCGTGACCAAGCCCTACGTGTCGGGGTCGAACTACCTGCGCAAGCTCACCGACTTCGGCCCCGGTGAGTGGCGGGCCGACTGGGACGCGCTCTACTGGACCTTCGTGAGGGACCACCAGGACGTGTTCGCGCGCAACCCGCGCTCCCAGATGGTCGCCCGGCTCTACGACGGGATGGAACCGGCCACCAAGGCCGGGCACACCCGGCGGGCGACGGCGTGGCTCGCGTGACGGGGCGCCGCTGATGCCGCTGCACGCGCTCGAGCTGGTCCCCGACGAGGCCGGCCAGGAGGCGGTCCGCCACGACTGGGAACGGCTCCGCGACGCCGGCCTGCCCTCGCAGCTGGACCACCGGGGCCCGACCAACGCCCCGCACCTGACGGTCGTGTCGGCGCCGGAGCTCCCCGACGCGGCGATCGACGTCGCCTCCGCGCGCCTGGGCTCGCTGCTGCCGTTCCGGGCCCGCTCGGCCGGGCTGCTGCTGCTCGGCGGGGACCGGCTGACCGTCGCCCGCGCGTTCGACATCGACGACGACGTCGTGCGCCGCGTGCTGGCCGTGCGCGTCCAGGTGCCCGACCGGGCCCACCTGGGCTGGTTGCCGCACGTGACGCTGGCCCGCCGGCTGGCCCGCGAGGACGCCCAGCGGGCGGTCGACGTGCTCGGTCACGAGGACGTCGTGCTGACCTTCACCCGGCTGCGTCGCTGGGACCCCGACACCGGGCGCGTCACCACCGTCGCCGGGTGGTGAGCGCCGGGAAGCCGGACACTTCGGGCCCCGCGGTCGGCACCAGACCCCCGAAATCGCCGGACGGCGGCCACCGATGCGTGATCGGTGAGCCGCCGTCGGACGGAGTGCGGGGTGGGACTCAGAGAGCCCGGACGTTCTCGGCCTGCGGACCCTTGGGGCCGGCGACGACGTCGAACTCGACCTTCTGGTCGTCCTTGAGGGACTTGTAGCCGTTGCCCTGGATGTTGCTGTGGTGGACGAAGACGTCCGCGCCGCCGCCCTCCTGGGCGATGAAGCCGAAGCCCTTGTCGTCGCTGAACCACTTGACGGTGCCGTTAGTCATGCTGCTGATCCTTCGTGTTGGTAGCGGCGGGCGACTTGTTGCCCGCTGCGGGGCTGAAGACAAAGCGAGGCGCCTGATACCAACGTGCGAACCAAGGACAAGCGATGAGCTCGGCGGCCGGATCGGCCACCAGGTGGGGAGAACCCCCTTCAACTCCCTCGACCGTAGCAGGGTCGGGCCCGGAAAGCCCGTCCTCGCCGGGGCGGACCTGGGCCTCACGTCCAGTAGAGCAGCGGCGCGCCGGGCAGGCGTGCCTCGAGGGCCTTGGTGAACCACGCCCGCATCACGGTCATCGTCTCCCGCGGGTAGACGTGCTTGACCCCGCCGAACTTCGTGCGCTTGGCGGCGCGGACGGACTCGTCCATCTCCAGCCTCGTGCGCGGGTACCAGCCGAGCAGCACCTCCTTGGACCCCGGCGTGAACCGGTGGGTGATCACCTCGGTCGTCAGGTCGAGGTCCGGGACGTCGGCCAGCGCGCCTGCGACGGAGTCCAGCAGTGCGGCGTACTGCTCCTGCCACCCCTCGACCGGCATGACCGGGGCGATGGTCAGCCCGACCCGGTAGCCGGCCAGCGCTGCTCGGCGGAGCGCCCCGATGCGCGCCGGGACCGGGGACGTCCCGCCCTCGAAGCGGCCGGCGACCTCCTCCGCGTTCACCGAGACGCGCATCCGGGTGCGGCGGGCGTGGGGGAGGGGGAGCAGGTCGTCGACCGCCTCGAACTTCGTGGTGAACCGCAGGGAGACGTCGTCGCCGTACGCGCCGGTCCCGACCCGCCGCACGGCCTCGGCCAGCGAGCCGGTGAGGTGCTCGATGCCCAGCGGGTCGGTGTAGCAGGACAGCTCGTACGTCGTGCCCTCGTGGCCGCGCTCCTCGGTGCCGCTGGTGACCGCACCCCGACCGGCGTGCGTGCCGATGCCGGCGAGGACGTCGTCGAGGTTGGCGTAGGCCCGGGTGATCGGCGGGCCGGTCAGCGAGCCGGCGAGGTAGCAGTACTGGCAGTGCGCCGGGCACCCCTTCGCCAGGTCGATGCGCCAGTCGGCGCTGGGCGGGATCGGCTGCGGCCGGATCGCGCTCGGCGGGGCGACGACGAGGGCGAGGGTGGCCTTGGCGCGGGCGTAGACCTCGCGCTCGGAGCCCTCGGCCAGGCCGGTGAGCCGGTTGCCCGCGAGCATGCGGATGTCGGTCACGCCGGCCGCCTCGATGCGGCGCAGCATCTCGGCGGTGTGCGGCTGCTCGGCGGCGGCAGCGGTGACCAGGACGTGCCGGGGGATCCAGTGACGTGGCATCACCGGTGCAACAACCGGCCCGCCCGGGCCGTTCCCCTCGGCGGCACCTATCGTCGCGGCGTGACCGAGACGCAGCCCACGTCCGACCTCCCGCTCGACCCCCCGCTCGACCCCCCGCTCAGCGAGGAGGAGCAGCGGGTCCTCGGAGCGCTGCTGGAGAAGCAGGTGACGGTCCCGGCCTCCTACCCGCTCACGCTCAGCGCCCTCCGCGGTGCCTGCAACCAGACCAGCAGCCGCGAGCCGGTCGTGGAGTACGACGAGCAGCTGGTCGAGCAGGTCGGCCGGCGGCTCAAGGACCGCGGGCTGCTGCGGATCGTCTGGTCCGACACCGGTCGCCGGACGCTGAAGTACCACCAGGTGCTCGACGAGGTGCTCGGCCTGGCCGCGGACGAGCGGGCGCTGGTGACCGTCCTGCTGCTCCGCGGTCCGCAGGCGCCGGGGGAGCTCCGGACCCGCACCGAGCGGCTGCACCCCTTCGCGGACCGCCAGGCGGTCGAGGCCTGCCTGGGCGGCCTGGCCGGGCGCGGGCTGGTCGTGCAGCTGCCGCGTGGGCGCGGCGAGCGGGACGCCCGCTGGCGCCACCTGCTCGGCGCGTCCGAGGAGACGCCTGCGCCCGCGGCGGCCGCGGCCGAGGGGCCGGTCGTGCTGCCGGAGGACCGCGACGACCGGGTGCGGGCCGCCTACGGGGCGGTCGCTGCGGACTACGCCGACACCTTCGCCGACGAGCTCGCGGCGATGCCCTTCGAGCGGTGGCTGCTGGACCGCGTGGCCGCGGACGCGGTCGCCGCCGGCCGCCCCGTGGTCGAGGTGGGCAGCGGGCCGGGCCACGTGACGGCGTACCTCGCGGCGGCCGGGGCGGACGCGACCGGCCTGGACCTGGCCCCGGAGATGGTCGAGCAGGCGCGGACGCGCTTCCCCGACGCGACGTACCAGGTCGGCGACCTGCGCCGTCTCGTCCGACCGCCGGCGGCCGACGGGTGGGCCGCGGTGCTCGCGTGGTACTCCCTCATCCACCTCGCCCCCGCCGAGCTGCCGGACGCCGTGGCGGCGCTGGCCCGGCCGCTGGCCCCGGGCGGGCGCCTCGTGCTGGCCCTGCAGACCGGTGGGCCGCGCCGTGTGCACCGCATCGAGGAGTGGCACGGCCACCAGGTGTCGCTGGACTTCGTGCACCACGACGTCGCCGAGGTCCGCGCCGCGGTGGAGGCGGCGGGGCTCGGCGACGTGGAGTGGTACCGGCGCGGACCGGTCGCCGCGCGGGGCGAGACGACCGAGCGGCTCTACCTGCTGGCGGCCCGCACCTGAGAGAGGCCGGTCAGGCCAGGTCGAGCACCACGTCGCCGAGGACCGGCGAGGCGTCCCGGTCGCCGCCGGCGATCTCGGCCGAGGCCAGGACCCGGCCGTCCTCGCGCCAGCCGCGGGTGCGGATGGTCTCGCCGGGGAAGACCACGCCGGCGAACTTCGCGGCGAAGCCACCGACCTTCGTGGCGTCGCCCTCGAGGAGCTCGTCGGTCAGCGTGCGCAGGACGATCCCGTAGGAGCAGAGCCCGTGCAGGATCGGTGCCGGGAAGCCCGCCGCCTCCGCGAAGGCCGGGTCGGCGTGCAGCGGGTTGCGGTCGCCGCAGAGGCGGTAGAGCAGCGCCTGCTGCGGGGTGACGTCGTACGTCGCGTCCGCGTCGGCCGGGCGGTCGGGCAGGACCACGGGTGTCGAGGTGCCCCGGTCGCCGCCCCAGCCGCCCTCGCCCCGCACGAAGATCGACGAGCGCACCCGCCACAGCTCCTCGCCGGCCGGGGAGGTGGCGACCCCCTCCTGCCAGATCACCGCGGCCTTGCCCTTGTCCCACACGTCGGTCAGCGTCGTGGAGACCGTGGCCGTGCCGCTGGTGGGCAGCGGACCACCGGTGACGGTGATCGACTGCGAGCCGTGGACGACCTGGGCGAGGTTGATGTCACAGCCCGGCAGGTCCAGCGGCGGCGGGTCGGTCTCGTGGAAGGTGGGCGCCACGACGCCGAACGACGGCAGCACCTGCAGCCCGGGGCCCTCCAGGGTGTAGCGCAGCGCGCCGGGGGAGAGGTTGTCGCCCGCGCGGGAGCCGGCGCCGATGCCGAGGTGGTAGAGCAGCACGTCGCTCTCGGCCCAGCTGAACTCGCGGGAGCCCAGGTCGGCCCCGATCGCCACGGAGGGGTCGATGGGCATCAGGCGGTCTCCTTCTCGACGGCCGTGCGGGTGGGCGCGGGCCCGCTCGCGATGTCCTCCGCGGCCAGGTAGCCGAAGACCAGCGCGGGGCCGATCGTGCCACCGGGCCCGGGGTAGGTGTGGCCCATCACGGCCGCGGACACGTTGCCGGCGGCGTAGAGGCCCTCGAGCACCGAGCCGTCCTCGCGCAGCACCCGCGCGCGCTCGTCGGTGACGAGCCCGCCCTTGGTGCCGAGGTCGCCGGGCACGATCTTGACCGCGTAGAACGGCCCCTCGTCGATGGTGTGCAGCGACGGGTTCGGCTTGACGGTGGGGTCGGAGTAGTACTTGTCGTAGGCCGACTCGCCGCGGTGGAAGTCGGCGTCGACACCGGTCCGGGCGAAGCCGTTGAACCGCTCGACGGTCCGCTCCAGCGTCTCGGCGGGCACGCCGATCTCGGCGGCCAGCCCGGCGAGCGAGTCGGACTTCCTGACCACGCCCTCCTTGAACCACCGGCCGGGGAACGGCTGGCGCGGCATGAGCCCGGCGAAGACGTACCGGTTGCGGTAGCGCTGGTCGATGACCATCCACGACGGCACGTGGGCGACGCCGGTCTCCTCGCCCCGGTACATCTCGTGCACCGCCTCGACGTAGGGCAGCGCCTCGTTCATGTACCGCTCGCCGGCCTGGTTGACGATGATCGAGCCGGGCAGGTTGCGCTCGGCCAGGCAGAACCACGGCCGCCCCGGCAGCGGGATGGTCGGGCCCCACCAGCCGTCGTCGAGCAGGTCGGTGCGGGCACCGGCGGCCTGGCCGGCGACCAGCCCGGCGCCGGTGTTGTTCTTCGAGCCGGTGGTCCACTCGACCGAGGTCGGGTGCGGCAGGTAGCGCTCGCGCAGCTCGAGGTTGCGCTCGAAGCCGCCGCTGCCCAGCACGACGCCGCGCCGGGCGCGGACGACCTGCTCGACGCCGTCGCGGAGCACCCGCACGCCGACGACGCGGCCCTCCTCGACCACCAGGTCGCGCAGGTCGGTCTCGTAGTGCACCGGCACGCGCGCCTGGACCAGGCCCTGGCGCAGGCCGATCGCGATCGCGTTGCCCATGGCGTACATCCGGCGGCGCAGCAGGCCGGAGACGATCCGCTTGATCGTCACCTTGACCATCGTCAGCGGGCCCTTGAGCGTGCGCATGCCGAGGCTGATCTTCCGGAAGTCGGCCTGGGTGACGATCATGTTGGCCGGCGCCTTGGTGTACGGCGGGTGGAGCCGCTCGAGCTCGGCGCCCAGGAAGCCGGCGTCCAGCGGGACCGGCTCGACCGTGCGGCCGCGGGGTCGCCCGCCCGGCTGCTCGGGGTGGTAGTCGGCGTAGTCCGGCACCCAGGTGAAGCGCACCGGGGTGCGGGCCTTGAGGAAGTCCATGACCTCGGCGCCGCGGTCGACGTAGGTGTCGCGGCGGACCTTCGGGACGACGTCGCCGACGATGGAGTCCAGGTAGAGCTTGGAGTTCTCCAGCGGGTCGTCCTGCCGGGCCGCCTTGAGCGCGTAGTTGCCCGGGATCCAGACTCCGCCGCCGCTGCGGGCGGTGGAGCCGCCGAAGTAGCGGCTCTTCTCCACGAGGATGGTGTCGAGGCCGCGGTCGGCGGCGGCGAGGGCCGCGGACATGCCCGCCGCGCCGGCCCCGACGACGACGACGTCGACCTCGCTCGGGAGGTCGGTCGGCGAACCGTTGGACGTGCGCTCGGCAGGGCGCGGAGCAGCGTGGGAAGAGCCCGTCATGGCGCGGAACTGTAACAGGTTCTACCATGGTCGGACCGTGGCTCGTCCCGCTCGCCGGGAGTCCCGCGGCGCCCGGGCGAGGCCGCTCCCGGTGAGTGGTCCGCGGGCGCCCGCGAGGCCCTCAGCGTGCCACGCTCGAGCCCACCGACTGAGAGGTCCACCCAGAAATGACCAAGCTGACCGCGGCCATCGTCGGGCCGGGCAACATCGGCACCGACCTGATGTACAAGCTGCTGCGCTCGGACGTCGTCGAGCCCCGCTGGATGATCGGCGTCGACCCTGCCTCGGAGGGGCTCAGGCTCGCTTCCCAGCAGGGCCTCGAGGCCTCCCACGAGGGCGTCGACTGGCTGCTGAAGCAGGACGAGCTGCCCGACCTGATCTTCGAGGCCACCTCCGCCTACGTGCACCGGGAGTACGCCCCCCGCTACGAGGAGGCCGGCATCCGTGCCGTCGACCTCACCCCCGCCTCCGTCGGCCCCGCGGTCATCCCGCCGGTCAACGGCGAGGAGCACGTGGGCGCGATGAACGTCAACATGATCACCTGCGGTGGCCAGGCGACGATCCCGATGGTCGCCGCCGTCTCCCGCGTCGCCCCGGTGCCGTACGCCGAGATCGTCGCCTCGGTCTCCAGCGTCTCCGCGGGGCCGGGCACCCGGGCCAACATCGACGAGTTCACCCGCACCACCGCCGCCGGCGTGCAGACCATCGGCGGCGCCGAGCGCGGCAAGGCGATCATCATCCTCAACCCGGCCGAGCCGCCGATGATCATGCGCGACACGATCTTCTGCGCGGTCCCCCCGGACGCCGACCGGGACGCCATCGTGCAGTCGGTCTTCGCGATGGAGAAGTCGGTCCAGGAGTACGTCCCGGGCTACCGGCTGCTGCAGGAGCCGCAGATCGACGAGCCGTCGGCCGCCACGCAGGGCCAGGTCAAGGTCTCGATCTTCCTCGAGGTCGAGGGCGCCGGCGACTACCTGCCGCCGTACTCCGGCAACCTCGACATCATGACCGCCGCCGCGACGCAGGTCGGCGACAACATCGCCCGCTCGCTGCTCGCCGGCCGCTCGAAGGAGTCCTGAGATGACGGACCTGAACACGCTGACCCGCACCTGGAAGGACGCCCACGGCGGCGACCTCGACCTGCGGCTGACCGACACCTGCCTGCGCGACGGGTCGCACCACAAGCGGCACCAGTTCACCGCGCAGGAGGTCCACGACATCGTCGAGGCCCTCGACACCTCCGGCATCCCGGTCATCGAGGTCACCCACGGCGACGGCCTCGGCGGCTCCTCGTTCAACTACGGCTTCTCCCGCACGCCCGAGCAGGAGCTCATCCGGATCGCGGCGGAGACGGCCCGGACGGCGAAGATCGCCTTCCTGATGCTGCCCGGCGTCGGCACCAAGGACGACATCCGCGCCGCGCAGGACAACGGCGGCCAGATCTGCCGGATCGCCACGCACTGCACCGAGGCCGACACCTCCATCCAGCACTTCGGGCTCGCCCGCGAGCTCGGCCTGGAGACGGTCGGCTTCCTGATGATGAGCCACACCCAGCCGCCGGAGGTCCTGGCCAAGCAGGCGCGGACCATGGTCGACGCCGGCTGCCAGTGCGTGTACGTCGTGGACTCCGCCGGCGCGCTCGTGATGGAGCAGACCGCCGACCGGGTCTCGGCCGTCGTGGCCGAGATCGGCTCGCAGGCCGACGTGGGCTTCCACGGCCACGAGAACCTCGGCCTCGGTGTCTCCAACACCGTCATCGCCGCCCGCGCGGGCGCGACCCAGATCGACGGCTCGGTCCGCCGCTTCGGCGCCGGGGCCGGCAACACCCCGCTCGAGGCGTTCATCGGCGTCTGCGACAAGCTCGGCTGGCGCACCGGCGTGGACTTCCTCCAGATCGTCGACGCCTCCGAGGACGTCATCAAGCCCGCGATGCCCGAGGAGTGCCAGCTCGACCGGATGACCCTGATGATGGGGTACGCCGGGGTCTACTCCTCCTTCCTCAAGCACGCCGGCAACGCCGCCGACCGCTACGGCGTCTCCGGCGCGAAGATCCTGCTCGAGGCCGGCCGCCGCAAGCTGATCGGCGGCCAGGAGGACCAGCTCATCGACATCGCGCTGATGCTCAAGGCCGAGCAGGACAAGGCCGCCGCCAACGCCTGACCCCCGGCCCGGCGCGACCCGGCGCGACCCGGGCGGGGCCGGTGGTCGTCCCCTCGCGGGCCGACCACCGGTCCTGGCCCGCGGGAACGCGCTCGACCCGGCGGAGCGGCGTGGGGTACAGAGGGCCCATGGCATCCCGCGCATCCAACTTCTGCATCGACGCCCACGACCCGTACGCCCAGACCATGTGGTGGGCGCAGGTCCTCGAGGACTTCACCCTGCCCACCGGCGAGTGGGAGAACAAGCCGGGGGAGGAGGAGTGCGGGCTGGTCGGGCCCGACGACCGGTTCCTGCTGTTCCTCAAGGTGCCCGAGCCCAAGACGGTGAAGAACCGCATGCACATCTGCCTGCGCCCGACCGACCGCAGCCGTGACGAGGAGGTCGACCGCGTCGTCGGGCTGGGCGCGACGCTGGTGGACGACCTGCGCGACGGCGAGAAGGGCTGGGCCGTCCTGGCGGACCCCGAGGGCAACGAGTTCTGCGTGCTCACGCCCTACCGGCCGACCCCGGCGTAGCCCGCACCCGCTGGGCGGGAGTCGTCTGGTCCAAAACGAGAACGTGTTCTAGTATCGACGTCGTCCCACCACGACAGGAGTTGGCGATGTCCCAGGCTGTTCTCGACGGCGTCCGTGACCTGCTGCCCGCGTTCCGCGAGCGCGCCGACGAGGCCGAGCGCCTGCGTGTGGTGCCCGAGGCGAGCATCAAGGAGCTGGAGGAGGTCGGCTTCTTCCGGTTGCTCCAGCCCCGGCGTTTCGACGGGTACGAGGCCGACCCGGTCACCTTCTACACCGCGGTCCGCGAGATCGCCTCGGCGTGCGGCTCCACCGGCTGGGTCTCCAGCGTCGTGGGCGTCCACCCCTGGCAGGTCGCGCTCTTCGCCGACGAGGCGCAGCAGGCGGTGTGGGGCGAGGACACCAGCACCCGGCTGAGCTCGTCGTACGCCCCGACCGGCAAGGCGACCGTCACCGAGGGCGGCTACCTGCTCTCCGGCAAGTGGAGCTTCTCCTCCGGCTGCGACCACTGCAGCTGGGTCCTGCTCGGCGGTCTCGTCTTCAACGAGGAGGGCCAGGTCGTCGACTTCAAGACCTTCATGGTCCCGCGGGAGAAGTACCAGATCATCGACGTCTGGCACATGGTCGGCCTGCGCGGCACCGGCTCCAACGACATCCTCGTCGAGGACGTGTTCATCCCCGAGGCGTTCACCCTCTCGATGAGCCAGACCGGCGCCTGCAAGGGCCCCGGCCAGGAGCAGAACACCTCCGACCTCTACAAGCTGCCCTTCCACTCGATCTTCACCGGCACCATCACCACGCCGATCATCGGCATGGCGCGGGGTGCCTACGCCGAGCACGTCGAGATGCAGCAGAAGCGCACCCGCGCGGCGTACCTCGGCGAGAAGGCGTCGCTCGACCCGTTCTCGGCGGTCCGCATCGCCCGGGCGAGCAGCGAGATCGACGCGGCCTGGGCGCTGCTGGTCAACAACGTCCGCGAGGAGATGGACCACGTCGCCAAGGGCGAGCGGATCCCGCTCGGCCTGCGGCTGCGGGTCCGCCGCGACCAGGTCCTCGGCACCCAGCGGGCGATCGACGCCATCGACGCGCTGTTCGAGGCCTCCGGCGGGCGGGCGCTCGCCGAGGGCACCTACCTCCAGCGCGCCTGGCGCGACGCCCACGCCGGTCGCGTCCACGCGGCCAACGACCCCGAGCGGGCGCTGCAGATGTACGGCGCGCACGAGTTCGGCCACAAGGTAGACCCGGGGATGTACTGACGTGACGGCCGTCCCGTCCCGGTTCGCGCAGCAGAGCGTCCGCCGCTCGGCCAAGGCCGGCGACCTCACGCTCAACTACTACGAGGCCGCTCCCGACACCCAGCCCAGCCAGGTCGGCGGCGGGCTGCCGCTGGTGATGCTGCACGGCGGCGGACCAGGCGCGTCCGCGTGGTCCAACTTCGGCCCGGCGCTGCCGCACTTCGCCTCGGTGTTCCGCACGCTGCTCGTCGACCAGCCCGGCTTCGGTGGCTCCGACAAGCCGCCGGTCGTCGGCAACTACTACCGCTTCGCGGCCGACCACGTCGTCCGGCTGCTCGACGAGCTGGGCATCGAGCGGGTGCACCTGCTCGGCAACAGCCTGGGTGGCGGCACGGCGATGCGCCTGGCGCTCACCCACCCCGACCGCGTCGGGCGGCTGGTGCTCATGGGCCCCGGCGGGCTCTCGCTCAACCTGTTCCACGCCGACCCCACCGAGGGTGTCCAGCGGCTCATGGACTTCGGCGCCGACCCGACCCGCGAGAAGCTGCGCGCGTTCATCTCGACCATGGTCGTGGACCAGTCGCTGGTCACCGACGAGCTGGTCGAGGCCCGGTTCGCCGACGCGACCGCCCCGGGCGCCCAGGAGGCGATGCGCTCGATGGGCATGTCGTTCTGGAACCCCGAGACGGCCGAGGACGGCATGCTCTGGCGCGAGGCGCACCGCCTGCGCAAGCACACCCTGCTGACCTGGGGCCGCGAGGACCGGGTGAACCCCCTCGACGGCGCCATGGCGGCGCTCAAGCTCATCCCGAAGGCACAGCTGCACGTGTTCCCCAACTGCGGGCACTGGGCGCAGATCGAGGCGGCCGAGGAGTTCGCCGAGATCACCACCGCGTTCCTGTCCCGCCACACCGAACGACCTAGAGCAGGAAGCACCCCGTGACGATCGACATCAAGTCCATGGGCTACGTCCGCGTGGCCTCCACCGACCTCGAGCAGTGGAAGGTCTTCGCCGGCAAGGTGCTGGGCCTCGCCGAGGGCCGTGGACCCAACCCCGAGCACCAGTACTGGCGCATCGACGAGGTCTCCGCGCGCCTCGTCGTGGTCCCCTCCGACCGCGACCTGCTCGAGTCGACCGGTTGGGAGGTCGCGGACCACCGTGCCCTGCAGGACGCGCGCGAGCACCTGCAGAAGGCCGGCGTCGCCTTCGAGGAGGCCACCAAGGAGGAGCTCGACGAGCGCCGGGTGCAGGAGATGATCCGGTTCACCGACCCGTGGGAGAACGTCTTCGAGCTCTTCCACGGCATCACCTACGAGTCGCGCCCGATCGTCACGCCGTACGCCGCGAGGTTCGTGACCGGCGACCAGGGCATGGGCCACATCGTCATCCCGGTGCTCGACGACGTCGAGGCGCTGCGGTTCTACACCGACGTCCTCGGCTTCCGCCTGCGCGACTCGATGAGCATGCCCGGCGAGTTCGTCGGCAAGCAGCCCGGCGAGAAGGTCTGGCTGCGCTTCCTCGGGGTCAACCCGCGGCACCACTCGCTGGCGTTCCTGCCGATGCCGAACCCCGCCAAGTGCGTCCACATCATGCTCGAGGTCGACGAGCTTGACCACGTCGGTCGCGCGCTCGAGCGGGTCCGCAAGCACCAGGCGCCGCTCTCGGCGACCCTCGGCCGGCACATGAACGACGAGATGGTCTCCTTCTACGTCAAGTCGCCCGGCGGCTTCGACGTGGAGTTCGGGACCGACGGGCTCGAGGTGGACGACCAGAAGTGGGTCGCGCGTGAGTCGACGGCGGTGTCGTACTGGGGCCACAACTTCGCGGGCGGTCACTAGTGGCTAGCGTGGGAGCCATGTCAGCCCACTCGGGGGCCTCTCCGGACATCCCGGAGGGCATGAACCCCAACGCCGCCGAGACCTGGCCCAGCTCCGAGCTGATCTCCTCCTGGCTCGGCAGCGAGGCCTACGAGCTCGAGCCGCTCGGCCCCGGCGAGGGATCCGCGGTCCCGACCGACGACCCGGCGAAGCAGGCGGAGGCGCGCCACTTCCGCGACGTCCTGGGCCGGTTCGGCTCCGGGGTGACGGTCGTGACCGCGATGAGCGGCGGCGAGCCGGTCGGGATGACCTGCCAGTCGTTCTCGAGCGTCTCGCTCGACCCGCCGCTCGTGCTCTTCGTGCCGGCCAAGACCTCGCGCGCCTGGCCGCTCATCCAGCGCTCCGGGCGGTTCTGCGTGAACTTCCTGGCCGACGGCCAGGCCGAGCTGTCGAATAAGATGGCCAGCCGCGGGACCGACAAGTTCGCCGGCGTCGCGTGGCACCCCGCCGAGGCGACCGGCTCACCGGTGCTCGAGGGCTCGTTGGCCCACGTCGACTGCAGCGTCCACGCCGTCCACGAGGCCGGCGACCACTGGGTCGTCATCGGCCGGGTGCTCCACCTGGCCACCGCGCCCGAGGGCGCCACCGAGGACCCGCTGCTGTTCTACCGCGGGAA
This sequence comes from Nocardioides sp. NPDC092400, assembly GCF_040684155.1. NCBI lineage: Bacteria > Bacillati > Actinomycetota > Actinomycetes > Propionibacteriales > Nocardioidaceae > Nocardioides > Nocardioides sp. NPDC092400. Next base: position 1,173,178 of record NZ_JBFBFJ010000001.1, read on the forward strand.
GTACGGCACCACCCGCTGACCCTGCTGACCGCCACCCGGTCGTGGCGCCCAGGCGCCGCTCGGCCACCGGGTCAGCCGTCGGCCAGCCGGAGGTCGGGCTCGAGCCCGAGGAAAGCGGCGTACCGGTCGGCGGCGTCCTGCAGCGCCCGGACCGCAGCGGTGCCCAGGGGGCGGTACGGCACGACGTCGAACCGCGCCCGGGCCCCGAGGGTGCGCCTCATCCGCCCGACCAGCTGCGCGTCGACGACCGCCATCCCGATCGCGGTCTCCCGGCCGCCCGGCACGACGCCGGCGACGTCGATGAGCATCCGGCTGTCCTGGAACCCGCGGTAGGTCTCGTCGAGGATCTGCAGCAGGTGGCCGGCCGGCTGCCGGCCCGCCGCGGGCGGCGCCGTGCCGGCGGCGTGCCAGTAGGTACGCCCCTCGTGCTCGAACCGCTCCAGGTGGTCGGCCGCGCCGGCCAGGCCGCGGCGCACGTCGCCGAGCGGCAGGGTCGCCCAGTAGGCGAGGTCGCGGTCGGTGGCGGGGCCGTGCCCGGCGAGGTACCGGCGGGCGAGCTCGGCCAGTGCCTCGTCGCGCTCCCGGGCCGGCGCGGGCGGCACCCGGTCGGCCATCAGCGCGTAGGTGTGGGTCCCGTCGTCGGTGGGGGGCCCGCTGCACACCAGCCGGTCCAGCTCGGTCAGCCCGAGCAGCAGCATCAGCTCGTGGCCGGTGACGGTGACGTCGCGCTCGGCCAGCGCGGTCCTGACGCCGTCCCGCGTGAGGCCGGCCCCGCCGAGGGCGTCCAGCACCGCACCGGTCGCGCGGCCCAGGTCGGCGGTGGTCCAGCCGGTGTCGGTGAGCTGCCGCAGCAGCGTCGGTCGCACGCGTGGCGCGGTCAGCTCGAGCAGCCACGCGACGTCCGCCGCGGCCACGAAGTGCCAGGTCGGTCGCAGCACGTGGGTGCGGAGAACGGCGCCGCTGCTCAGCAGCCCGGCGAGGTCGTCGCCATCAGGGCGCGAGGTCCGGGCCGCAACCGCCCACGCCGCCTGGGTCGGGTTCTCCGCCTGGACCGCCAGTAGGCCGGCGACCACGTCGGTCGCGGATCCGGCGTGCGGCGCCGTGAGGTGCTGGGTCGCGAACCGCCAGCGGGCGATGTCGTGGGAGCTGGTCACCGGGGGAGTCTGGGGCCGTCCGGGGCACCGGGACAACCGGGTCCGGTCGAGCGGGGCGCCCGCCCGCGCCGGTGCCGGCTGCTCAGAACGCGTACCGCACCCGGCAGGTCGGGAGCGTCTCACCGATCATCGCGGTCAGCTCGTCGACCCAGCGGCGCTTCCAGGCGACCTTGTAGCGGACGTTCTCCTGGCCGCTCTCGGACCGCTTGCGCTGCTGGAGGTCCGGGCGCCACAGCTGGTCCTCGCCGCGTGGGTGCCAGCCGAGGTTGACCTCGTGCAGGTCCTCGTTGTGGGTCAGGAAGATGACCTCGCAGGCCAGCTGCGCCCTGGCCTTCTCGCCGATGCCGTCGGCGACCTGCTCGAGCAGCTCGGCCCACTCGGCCTTCCACCCCTCGTGGACGACGACCGGGCTGAAGTTCAGGTGCACCTCGTAGCCGGCCTCGACGAAGTCGTCGATCGCAGCGATCCGCTCCGCGATCCGGGAGGTCCGCAGGTCGAGCTTCTTCGACATCTCCGCCGGCATCAGCGAGAAGCGGACCCGGGTGCCGCCGCGCGGGTCCCAGTCGAGCAGGTCGCGGTTGACGAACTTGGTGGCGAAGCTCGCCTTGGCCCCGTCCAGGCGGGCGTAGAGGTCCACCAGGTCGCGCACGTTGTTGCTGAAGAGCGCGTCGACCGAGCAGTCGCCGTTCTCGCCCAGGTCATAGACCCAGTCGACCGGGTCGCACTGGTTCGGGACCGTCTTCGGTCCCTGGCGCCCCGCGTGCCGCTCGAGGTAGCCGAGGATCCGCTCGATGTTGACGAACGCGGTGATCGGGTTGGCGTACCCCTTGCGGCGCGGGACGTAGCAGTAGGAGCAGGCCATCGCGCAGCCGTTGGAGGTCGAGGGGGCGATGAAGTCCGAGCTGCGGCCGTTGGGCCGGGCGGTCAGTGACTTCTTCACGCCCAGGACGAGCACCTCGCGCTTGTTGCGCACCCAGTCCTCGACGTTGCCCTCATTGCCGTAGAGGCCGGGGATCGCCTGGTGGGAGAGCACCTCGACGCGTTCGGCGTCGGGGAAGCGGGCGAGGATCTCGGCGCCGCGGGCGAACTCGGCGACGTCGCGCTCGTGGAAGATCGTCCTGACGTCGAGCAGGCGGTCGGCGTGGGTGCGTGTCGTCATCGTGGGTACAACCCACCACGCGCCGCCGACAATCCCGGTCGGGGCGACCGGGGTGGGTTCAGATGCGCGTGCGGATCGGGTTGGCGATCATGCCGATGGGGTAGTCGTCCTGCTCCTGCGCCGCCCCGGATGCCTGCGCCGCCTCGGCTACCGCGGTCGGCTGGTCCATCTCGGTGAGGTCGGCGTCGATGCTCATGGATCCCAACTTAGTAGGCGTCTTCGCAGGTCACGGCCACGGAAGAGGAACGGCGGAGGAACATCTCGGTGGCGTTCCTCACAGGACTGCCCCGGCGGTCACAGGGGCACCGCAGCGCGGTGCGCGCGGGCGCTGCCGAACAGCTGCCCCAGCGAGTGGGCGCGCTTGAGCACCAGGTGGGCGTCGTGCTCCCAGGTGATCGCGATCCCGCCGTGCAGCTGCACGGTCTCCCCGGCGATGCTGGCCAGCGCCTCGGAGCAGTAGGCCTTCGCCACGTGGGCGAGCCGTTCGGCGTTCGCCGCGCGGCCGGAGACGGCGTACGACGCCGCCCAGGACGCCGAGCGCGACATCTCCAGCAGCACCAGCATGTCGGCCATCCGGTGCTTGAGCGCCTGGAAGGAGCCGATCGGGCGCCCGAACTGCACCCGCTCGCGGGAGTAGGCGACGGTCATCTCGAGCGCTCGGGCGGCGGTGCCGGCCTGCAGCGCCGCGACGCCCGCGGCGCCCACCAGGGCCGCCCGCTCGACGGCAGGTGCCGCCTCGCCGATCCGGGTCGCGGCGGAGGTGTCGACCTCGACGCGCGCGAGGCGCAGCGTCTGGTCCATCGTGGGGGTCCAGGTCCGCGTGGTGGCCGCGGGGTCGAGGGACCACAGCCCGTCGTCGGTCGCGGCGACCAGGACCGTGGCCAGGTCGCCGTCGACGACGTCGGGCACCGAGGTGCTCGCGCCGGTGGCGTCGACGAACGCGCCGACCTCCCCGCCGGCGAGCCGGGGGAGCAGCTCGTCCCTCGCCTCCGCCGTGGCGCCCGCGAGCAGCGCCTCGGAGGTCACCAACGAGGACAGCAGCGGCGACGGGACGAGCGAGCGGCCCACCTCCTCGAGCGCCACCATGGACTCGAACAGGCTGAAGCCGGCGCCGCCGTGCTCCTCGGGGATGCCGAGCGCGGCCACCCCGATCTGCTCGCACAGCAGCTGCCACAGCGACTCGTCGTAGGTCCCGACCCGGGGGTCGGCGCGCTTGGCGAGCAGTGCGCGGACGGTCGCGGCGAGCTCCTGCTGCTCCTCGGACAGCGCGAAGTCCATCTCAGGCCTCCACCGGGGTGCCGGCGGCGGCGACGAGGGTCTCGAGCAGCGCGGCGCGGTGCTGCGCCGGCGTCCCCCACGCGGTCACCAGTGCGCGGACCTTGGTGATCCAGATGCTCAGGTCGAGCTCCTGGGTGTAGCCCACCGCGCCGTGCACCTGCAGCGCCGTGCGGGAGGCGAGGTACGCCGCGTCCGCGCAGGCGACCTTGGCCGCCGCGGCCGGGACCTCGCCGAGTGCCGCGCCGAGGACGAGCGGCCGGGCGAAGTCCAGGGCGATCCGCACGTCCGCCAGCGCGTGCTTGATCGCCTGGTAGGAGCCGATCTCGCGGCCGAACTGGCGCCGCTGCTTGACGTAGGCGACTGCGTCGTCGAGCAGCCGCTCACCGCACCCGAGCAGCTGGGCCGAGGTGGCCAGGACGGCCGACTCCAGCGCAGCGCCGAGGTCGGCGCCGGGCACGGGGTCGCCCGCGACCAGGGTGGTCAGGTGCCGGGTCCGGTCGACGGAGCGGAGCCGCTCGCCCCGCGTCGCGGTCCGCAGCGTCGTGCCGGTGCAGGAGAAGACGTGGTCGGCGACCTCGGCGTCGAGGGCGTACGGCGCGTGCGCCGCCTCCGCCACGGTGCCGACCGCGCCCTCCGCGAGGGCGGCGAGCAGGTCGGCGTCGGCCAGGGCGAGCGGGAGGTACGCCGCGGACTCGACCCAGGGGCCGGGGACGCCGTGCCGGCCCAGGGCCTCGAAGGCGACGACGAGCTCGACCGCGGTCGCGCCCATCCCGCCGTGCTCCTCGGGGACGACCAGCGCGTTGACGCCCTGCTCGGCCAGCCGCCTCCACAGCTCCAGCCCGGGTGCGGTGTCGCCCTCGGCCCACGCCCGCGCGGCGCCGACGGTGTCCGCGCCGGAGAGCAGCGCGTCGAGCGAGCCTCCGAAGTCCCGCTGGTCCTCGGTCAGGACGAACCTCATCGACCGGCCCCCTTCGGCTCGCGCGGCAGGCCGAGGATCCGCTCGGCCACGATGTTGCGCTGGATCTCGTTGGTGCCCGCGTAGATCGGGCCGGACAGGGAGAAGGTGTAGCCGTCCAGCCACCGCGACTCGACCTCGGCGTCGGCGCCGAGCAGGTCCAGGGCGGTCTCGTGGAGGGCGATGTCGAGCTCGGACCAGAAGACCTTGTTCACCGACCCGGCGGTGCCCATGTCACCGCCCGCGGCGAGCCGGGTCACCGTCCCCCAGGTGTAGAGCCGGTAGGACTGGGCTCGCAGCCAGGCGTCGACCACCCGGGCCGGCGCCGTCTCGGTGGCGGCCGGGGTCGCACCGTCCGCGACGGTCGACCGGTAGAGGTCGACCAGCCGGTCGGCGGCGGCGCAGAACCGGCCGGGGGAGCGCAGCGAGAGGCCGCGCTCGTTGCCGGCGGTCGACATCGCGACCCGCCAGCCGTCACCCGGGGCGCCGAGCACGTCGGAGTCGGGGACGAACACGTCCTCGAAGAACACCTCCGCGAAGCCGGCCTCGCCGTCGAGCTGGGCGATCGGGCGCACCGTGATGCCGTCGGCGTCGAGGGGGAAGAGGAAGTAGGTCAGCCCGGCGTGCCGCTGGGCCTCCGGGTCGGAGCGGAACAGCCCGAAGCCCCAGTGGGCGAAGGAGGCACGCGAGGACCAGGTCTTCTGGCCGTTGAGCACCCACCCGCCCCGGGCCTCGTCGCGGCGGGCGGTCGAGCGCAGTGAGGCCAGGTCGGACCCGGCCTCGGGCTCGGACCAGCACTGCGCCCAGACCTGCTCACCGGACGCCATCGAGGGCAGGAAGCGGTCCTGCTGCTCGCGGGTGCCGTGGTCGAAGATGATCGGCGCGAGCAGGAAGATGCCGTTCTGGGAGACCCGGCCGGGTGCGCCGGCGCGGTAGTACTCCTCCTCGAAGACCACCCACTCCACCAGCGACGCCTCGCGGCCGTGGTACTCCCGCGGCCACGACACCACGGCCCAGCGGGCCTCGGCCAGCCGCGCCTCCCACTCCTGGTGGGCCTTCCAGCCGGCCTCGGTGTCCATCGAGGGCAGCGGCTCGGCCGGCACGTTGGCGGCCAGCCACGCCCGCGCCTCGGCCTGGAAGGCCAGCTCGGACTCGGACAGGGACAGGTCCATGGTTCTCACTCGCTCCTGAGCTGGGTCTTGAGCACCTTGCCGGACAGGTTCCGCGGCAGCGAGTCGATGAACTCGACGCGTCGCGGGACCTTGAAGTTGGCCAGCCGCTCCTTGCAGTACGCCGTGACGTCCTCGGCGGTGAGCGCCTCGCCCGCGGGGCCGGCCGCGCGGACGACGTACGCCGCGCCGAGCTCGCCCATCCGCTCGTCCGGGACCCCGACGACCGCGACGTCGGCGACCCCCTCGAGCCGGGCGAGCAGCTGCTCGACCTCCGCGGGGTAGACGTTGAAGCCGCCCGAGATGTACATGTCCTTGAGCCGGTCGGTGATCGTGAGGTTCCCGGCCTCGTCGAGCGTCCCGACGTCGCCGGTGTGCAGCCAGCCGTCGGCGTCGATCGCGGCGGCGGTGGCGGCCTCGTCGTCGAGGTAGCCGAGCATCACGTAGTCACCGCGCAGCAGCAGCTCGCCGGCCTCGCCGGGGGCCGCGTCGATCCGCGCCTCCATGCCGGGGATCGCCCGCCCGCAGGTGCGGGCGACGAGCTCGGCGGGGTCGCCGGCGCGGGCCATGGTCGCGACGACCGCCTCGGTCATCCCGAACGCGGTCACGACCTGGTCGAAGCCGAGGCCCTCGGGTGCCGGCCGGCGCATCCGCTCGATGAGGACGACCGGGACGACGGCCGCGCCGGTGACGGCCAGGCGCAGCGAGGTCAGGTCGCGCTCCTCGCGGCCGGGCGCGCCCAGGAGCGACTGGTAGATGGTCGGTGCACCGGGGAGGACGGTGATCCGCTCCTCCTCGACCAGGCGCATCGTCCGGTCGAGGTCGAAGGTCGCGACCGGGTAGAGCGTGGCGCCGGTGACCAGGCCGGTGACGATCCCGACCTTGTAGCCGAAGGAGTGGAAGAACGGGTTGACCACCAGGTAGCGGTCCTGGCCGGTCACCCCGCCGAGCTCGCCCCACGCGCGCGCCACCCCGACGGTCTGCCGGTGCGCCGACATCGCGCCCTTGCTGCGGCCGGTCGTGCCGGAGGTGAAGAGGATGTCGCTCACGTCGTCGGGGGAGACCGACTCCGCGACGGCGTCGACGTCCGCGGTCGTGACCGACCCGGTGTCGAGGTCCCCGAGGTCGGCCAGGTCGATGACCCGCAGGACCGAGGGCAGGTCGCCGGTCGCCCGCAGGTCCGCGACCTGGGTGCGCCCGAGGAAGCCGTCGGCCACGACGACCAGCCGGGCCCGGGTCCGCTCGACCACGTCGGCGACCTCGTGCGCGGTGTAGCGGGAGTTGAGCGGGACGAGCACGCCGCCGGCGTACGTCACCGCCAGCCCGGCCACGACCCATTCGATGCTGTTGGGCGCCCACAGGCAGACCCGCTCACCGGGACGCAGTCCCGCGGCGACGTACCCGCGGGCCGCGCGGCGCACGCGACGCAGCAGCTCGAGGAACGAGACCACCTCGCCGTCCTCCACGTACGCCGGGTGCTCGCCGAAGCGGTCGGCCGCCGCGCCGAGCGCGGCCGGGATCGTCTGCTCCACGTCACCTCCACCAGGACCGGGTCGGTCGGCAGCCGGTCTCTCGACTGCCCAACCAAGCAATTGCTTGGTACTGTAGCACTCGTGGACCTGACCTACACGGCCGAGGACGAGGCCTTCCGCACCGAGGTGCGTGACTTCCTCGAGGAGCACCTGCGCGGTGAGTTCGCCGCGCTCAAGGGCCTCGGCGGGCCCGGACGCGACCACGAGGCGGTCGAGGAGCGCCTGGCGTGGAACCGGCACCTGGCCGCCCACGGCTGGACCTGTGTGGGCTGGCCGACCGAGCACGGGGGCCGCGGACTGACGCTGTCCCAGCAGGTGATCTTCCACGAGGAGTACGCCCGCTCGAACGCCCCGGCGCGGCTGAACCACCTCGGTGAGGAGCTGCTCGGGCCGACCCTGATCGCCTTCGGCACCCCCGAGCAGCAGGCGCGCTTCCTCCCGCCGATCGCCGCGGTCGAGGAGCTGTGGGCGCAGGGCTACTCCGAGCCCGGCGCCGGATCGGACCTCGCGAACGTGCAGACCCGCGCCCGGCTCGAGGACGCCGCGGACGGGTCGGGCCGGCAGGAGTGGGTGGTCGACGGGCAGAAGGTGTGGACCTCCAACGCGCACTTCTCCCAGTGGGTCTTCGTCGTGGCCCGCACCGAGCCGGGTTCGCAGCGGCACCACGGGCTCTCGTTCCTGCTCGTGCCGCTGGACCAGGAAGGCGTCGAGGTCCGCCCGATCGAGCAGCTGACCGGCGGGTCGGAGTTCAACGAGGTCTTCTTCACCGGCGCCCGCACCGCTGCCGACCTCGTCGTCGGCGAGCCCGGCCAGGGCTGGCGTGTCGCGATGGGCCTGCTCGGCTTCGAGCGCGGCGTCTCGGTGCTCGGCCAGGTCGTCGGCTTCGCCCGCGAGCTCGAGGCCGTGGTCGACCTCGCCAAGGCCAACGGCGCGATCGACGACCCGCTCCTGCGCGACCGCCTCGCCGACCTCACCGTCGAGCTGGAGGTCATGCGGTTCAACGCGATGCGCGGCCTCTCGGCCGTCACCGGCGGGGACGACTCCGCCGCGGGCGGGGGAGCGGCCTCGATCTTCAAGCTCGTCTGGGCCGCGTGGCACAAGCGGCTCGGCGAGGTCGCCATGGAGGTCCTCGGGACCGCGGGGCTGACCGCCCGCGGCGCGCCGTACGACCTCGACGAGTGGCAACGACTCTTCCTCTTCGCGCGCGCCGACTCGATCTACGGCGGCAGCGACGAGGTGCAGCGCAACATCCTGGCCGAGCGCGTGCTCGGCCTTCCCCGAGAGCCGAAGGGCAGCACCACGTGACGACCACCGAGACCACCGGGCCCACCCAGCGCCGCGCCGAGCAGCCGGCCCCCGACTACGTGCCCGGCCACGACCTGCTCGCCGGGAAGGTGGTCGTCGTGACGGCCGCGGCCGGTGCCGGCATCGGCGCGGCGGTCGTGCGGCGCGTGCTGGAGGAGGGCGCGAAGGCGGTCGTCTTCAGCGACACCCACGCGCGCCGGCTCGCGGAGGCCGAGGAGGCCCTGGCCGCCGAGTTCGGTGCCGAGCGCGTGCGCCAGCTGGTCTGCGACGTGACCGACGAGGCGCAGGTGGCCGCGCTGCTCGACGTCGCCGACGAGCTCGGCGGCGTCGACGTGATGGTGAACAACGCCGGCCTCGGCGGCACCGCCTCGGTGCTGGAGATGACCGACGAGCAGTGGCTCCGGGTCCTCGACATCACCCTGACCGGCACCTTCCGCTGCGTGCGGGCCGCGGGCCAGCGGATGGTCGCCGCGGGCAAGAAGGGCGTCATCGTCAACAACGCCTCGGTGATCGGCTGGCGCGCGCAGGAGGGCCAGGCCCACTACGCCGCGGCCAAGGCCGGCGTCATGGCGCTCACCCGCTGCTCCGCGATCGACCTGGCCCCGCACGGCATCCGGGTCAACGCGGTCTCCCCGAGCCTGGCCATGCACCCGTTCCTGGCCAAGGTCACCTCCGACGAGCTGCTCGCCGAGCTGAAGAGCCGCGAGGCGTTCGGCCGCGCGGCCGAGCCGTGGGAGGTCGCCAACGTGATGGTCTTCCTCGCCAGCGACTACGCGTCGTACATGACCGGCGAGGTCGTCGCGGTCAGCAGCCAGCAGGCCTGACCACCGCGTCGGAGAGGATGGCCCCATGAGCGCGCAGGCCCGCACCGAACGCCCCGAGGGCACCGACCGCCGGCGGCAGCTGCTGTCGATCGCCGCCGAGCTGTTCGCGGACAAGGGCTTCAAGAACACCACCGTCCGCGACATCGCCGACGCCGCGGGCATCCTCTCCGGCAGCCTGTACCACCACTTCGACTCCAAGGAGTCGATGGTCGACGAGATCCTGTCGTCCTTCCAGGCCGAGCTGTTCGCGGCGTACGACGAGGTCCTGCGCAGCGGCGACGACGCCCGCACCAAGATCGAGCGGGCCGTGCGCCTCTCCTTCGAGGCCATCGACCGGCACCGCCACGAGGTGGCGATCTTCCAGAACGAGGCCGACTTCCTCGGCCAGCAGGAGCGCTTCGACTACCTCGCCGAGCGCAACGCCCAGTCCCGAGAGGTGTGGATCACCCTCCTCGAGGACGGGCTGAGGTCCGGTGCGCTCCGCGCCGACCTCGACGTCGAGCTCACCTACCGCTTCATCCGCGACACGGTCTGGGTGGCGGTGCGGTGGTACCGCCCCGGCGGGAAGCTCACCCACACCGACGTCGCCGACCAGTACCTCACCATCCTCCTAGACGGGATCGCCCATGCCTGAAGCATTCATCGTCGACGCGGTGCGGACGCCGACCGGCAAGCGCGGCGGCGCGCTCGCCGGCGTCCACTCCGCCGACCTCGCCGCCCACTCGATCTCGGCGCTGGTCGACCGGACCGGGGTCGACCCGGGCGCCGTCGACGACGTCATCCTGGGCTGCTGCGACACGATCGGCTCCCAGGCCGGCGACGTCGCGCGCACGGCTTGGCTCGTCGCCGGCCTGCCCGACCACGTCCCGGGCGTGACCATCGACCGCCAGTGCGGGTCCTCCCAGCAGGCGGTCCACTTCGCCGCCCAGGGCGTCATGTCCGGCACCCAGGACCTCGTGGTCGCCGGCGGCGTGCAGAACATGAGCGCCATCCCGATCTCCGCGGCGATGATCGTCGGTCAGCAGTACGGCTTCTCCACGCCGTTCGCGGAGTCCCCGGGCTGGCAGAAGCGGTTCGGCGACCAGGAGGTCAGCCAGTTCCGCTCCGCCGAGATGATCGCCGAGAAGTGGGGCCACTCCCGCGAGCAGCTCGAGGCCTTCGCCCTCGCCTCGCACGAGCGGGCGCTGGCGGCGATCGCCGAGGGCCGGTTCGCGAACGAGGTCGTGCCGGTCGCGCTGCCCGACGGCACGACGTTCGAGGTCGACCAGTGCCCGCGGCAGACGTCGCTGGAGAAGATGGCCTCACTGGAGCCGCTGGCCCCCGGCGGCCGGATCACCGCCGCCGTCGCCTCGCAGATCTGCGACGCCTCCTCGGCGGTGCTCATCGCCTCCGAGCGGGCCGTCGCCGACCACGGGCTCACCCCGCGGGCGCGCGTCCACCACCTCTCGGTCCGCGGCGACGACCCGGTGTGGATGCTGACCGGTCCCATCCGCGCCACCCGCCACGCGCTGGAGCGGACCGGCCTCTCGGTCGACGACATCGACCTGTTCGAGTGCAACGAGGCGTTCGCCCCGGTCGTCCTGGCCTGGATGGAGGAGATCGGCCTCCCGCACGAGAAGGTCAACGTCAACGGCGGCGGGATCGCCCTCGGCCACCCCATCGGCGCCACCGGCACCCGCCTGATGACCACGCTGCTCAACGAGCTGGAGCGCACCGGCGGCCGCTACGGCCTGCAGACAATGTGCGAGGGCGGCGGCCAGGCGAACGTGACGATCATCGAGCGTCTCTGAGCTGTTGGCGCTGGGCTGCTGTCGGGTCGCCCTGGGCCGGGGATGTTTCAGCGGCCGGCTGACGAAGCTCCCGGTTGGCCGCTGAAGCTTCATCGGCCAACCGACAGTTCCAGCGGCCAGCCGCTGAAGCGTGCGCAGAGGCCGACCTACCTCAGCACCAGCCACACGCCGACGATGCCGGGGATCGTGCCGAGCAGGAGCCAGGGGGAGAGCGGGTTCTTCCGGTGGATCGCCAGCGCGGCGACGACGGCCAGGACGCCGAACGCGCCACCGAGCACGCACAGCCCGATCTGGGAGGTCCGGAACTCGTCGTCGATCACCAGGCCGGCGATCACCAGGCCGACCGAGAGGTGCAGGATCGTCGTCGCGGCCAGGACCGACATCACGTAGCGCTGGACGGTCTCGATGCTCATCGCACCCTGCTTGCGGGGGCGGGAGGGACGCGTCGGCCGGGGGTTGTCGGGGTCGAGCAGGTGCCGGGACCGGCGGGGCGACGGCGTCGGGGCGCTCATGCTCACGAGGGTACGGCGGTGCGCCGCCGGCCGGCCGTCAGGGTCACCAGCAGCACGACCCAAGCGACGACCGTGACGAGGGCGGAGGTCGCCATGATGGTCAGCGTCGCCGTCCACGCCCAGCCGTGGTCCCCGAACACCTGCGTCAGCAGCGCCATGTCGCTGTCCTCGGTGTCGCCGAAGTCGAAGGAGAAGGCGCCGAAGACGAGCATCCCCAGCCACGTGCCGAGCTGCGCCTGCGCCTGGGGCCGGGTGAGCTCCCGGGGGCGACCGGGCTCGCCGTCCTGGGTCAGCGCCAGCACCGTGGTCACGAGCAGCGCGATGAGCAGCACCGGGACCACGCTCATCAGGTAGACCAGGATCATCCAGCCGCCGACGCCGAAGAGCACCCGGCCGATCCACACCCAGCCCACGAGCAGCAGGTTGAGGGGGATCATCCACAGCAGCACGGTCCGGGTCACCCGGCGCACTGTAGGGGCGTGATCGACCCTCACACGACGTACGACGCGGCGCGGCGAAGCTCGTCGGCGGCCCGGGTCACGATCCGGTCGACGAGCTCCTCGCAGGTCGGCAGGTCGTCGATGACGCCGACGACCTGGCCGCTCGCGAGCACCCCCGCGCTCGTGTCGCCCTCGACGAGGCCGGCCTTGAGCATGGTGGGGGTGTTGGCGGCGAGCGCCATCTGGCCGAGGGTGCGGCCCTGGGCCTTGCGCATCGCCCGGCCGTCCTTGGCCAGTGCCGCCCAGCTCATGCCGCTGTCGCGCTTGAACTCCAGCGTCCGGCGCACGGTCGGGGCGAGCCGCTTGAGGGTGCCGGTCTCCTCCAGCTCCTCGACCAGGTCGGTGCGCAGCATCCGGTGCGGCATGCCGTCGACCTTCGCGGTCACGACGGTGTCGGTGAGGCCGCGCTCGAGGTAGAGCCGCTTGACGGCGTCCGGCACCGCGCTGTCCTGGGTGAGGAGGAACCGCGTCCCCATGCCGACCCCGGCGGCGCCGTACGACAGCGCTGCGGCGAGGCCGCGGCCGTCGAAGAACCCGCCGGCCGCGACGACCGGGATGTCGACGGCGTCCAGGACCGTGGGCAGCAGCAGCGTCGTGGGGACCGGGCCGGTGTGGCCGCCGCCCTCGCCGCCCTGCACCATCACCGCGTCGGCGCCCCAGGAGGCGACCTTGACCGCGTGCTTGGCCGCTCCGATCGAGGGCATCACGACGATGCCGTGCTCCTTGAGCGTGGCGATCAGCTCGGGCTTCGGGGCGAGGGCGAACGACGCCACCTTCACGCCGTGGTCGATGAGCAGCCGGCACCGGTCGGGCGCGTCGGCGGCGTCGGCTCGGAGGTTGACGCCGAAGGGCCGGTCGGTGCGGCTCTTGACCTCGATGATCGCCTGCTCGAGCTCGGCGAAGGTCATGGTCGCGCTGGCCAGGATGCCCAGGCCGCCGGCGTTCGCGGTGCCGCTGACCAGGCGGGGGCCGGAGACCCAGCCCATGCCGGTCTGGACGACCGGGTGGCGGACCCCGGTCAGGTCGGTGAAGGGGGTGCGGATCAGCTGCTCGATCACGCCGGGACCTCCTTGAAGCGCAGCCCCTTGGGGTCCAGCACCTCGCGGATGATGACCTGCTCCTCCAGGGACGGCTCGCGCGTGGTGGGCACGTCGGTGGGGACCTCCAGGTCGAAGCCGGTCGCCGCGCGCACCTCGTCGACCTCGACGCCCGGGTGGACGCTCAGCAGCCGCACGGTGTCGTCGGCGCCGCGGACGTCGAGCACCGCGAGGTTGGTGACGATCCGGTGGATGTCGTGGTAGGTCGAGGCGCCGGGGCCGGCCTCCTTGGCCCGCTTCGGCCCGACGCCGGAGACGATGTCGACGGCCTCGACGAAGACGCGGGGGGAGTGCTTGGGGACCCAGTACGACGTGCGGTTGTTGACCGTGTTGCCCGGTGCGCCACGCGAGCCGAGCAGCTGGCGCTCGGGGCGTGCCCAGTCGCCGATGGCGGAGATGTTCTGGTTGCCGTGGCGGTCGACCTGGGTGGCACCCATCATCACGTGCCGCTTGCCGTAGGCGACGACGTCGAAGACCTTCCGGAAGGGGATCCAGCCCTCGACGACGTCCGCCTTCGCGAACAGCGGCGGGACACCGGCCAGGAAGAGCGACTCGCCGTCGCTGATGACCAGGTCTGGGTTGGACGTCAGCTTGGCCAGGCGAACGCCCAGCATCGGCAGCATCCCCATCGGGCTGGCGAAGATCTCACCGTCGTCGCGGAACGCGTCGGCGATGGCCGCCGCGCACACGTCGGCACGGGTCACGCCGACCGCTCCGTCGATGTCCTGGGTGCTGCTCACTTGCCCTCCTCGGCGAACGCGGCGACGGCCGCCTGGTAGGCGACCTCGTCACCGGACAGGAACCTCTGCTCGAAGGCCGACCAGTCCTCGTCGGACCCGCCGGCCGCGGCGGCGTACGCGCGCTGGAACCGCTCGTCGCGCTCGTAGTCGGGGGTGCAGGTCGTGAAGTGGGCGCCGTTCGGGGTCTCGACCACGCCGCTGACCATCATCCGGTTCAGCAGGAGTCGCTGGACCGGGGCGTCGACGGTCAGGCCGGCGGTGTCGACGACCTGCTCGCAGGAGACGAACGCGCGGTCGGCGGCCATGCAGAAGAGGTCGTCGAAGTACGGGTCGGGCCCGAGGTACGTCGCGTTGCCGTGCGCGTCGGCGCGGTTCATGTGGACGAGGGCCACGTCGAGGTGCAGCGCCGGCACGGCGACCAGCTCCTCGTGGGCGCCGTCCGCGGTGGCGTACGGGCTCGTGACGGTCCTGATCCACGGCTGGTTGACCAGCACGTCGGAGCCGAGGCCGGCGCGCATCGGCAGGAACGGCAACCGCTGGGCGGCGGCCTGGAGGCCGGTCTGGAACATGCCCTCGTCGAGCTCGACGAGCTCGGGGATGGTGCCCGCCTGGCGCGCCCGCTGGAAGTTCGGCTCCAGCGGCACGGAGTCGAGGGAGACGAAGGCGTAGACCAGCTTGCGGATCTTGCCGGCGCGCGCGAGCAGGCCGACGTCGGCGCCGCCCCAGCTGACGACGGTCAGGTCCTGGAGGTCGCTGCGCAGGATCGCGCGGACCAGTGCCATCGGCTTGCGCCGCGGGCCCCAGCCGCCGATCCCGATGGTCATGCCGTCGCGCAGCTCGCCGACGACCTCGTCGATGCTCATCCGCTTGTCGCGGGGTCCCTTGGTCACGCTCGTTCCTTCTTCTGGGCGGACTTGTCTGTCCCGGCGAACCCGTCGCGCAGCTCGTCGCTGACGCCGGCGAGGTTGAGCTCGAAGGTGAACCCCTGCTCGAACCGGTAGCTCTTGTTCACGTCGGTCGGGTCGATGCCGTTGAGCGCCTCCTTGGCGGCGCGGACGACCCGGGTGTCCTTGGCGGCGATCTCGGCGGCCACCGTCATCGCGGCGTCGTCGAGCCGGTCGCGGGGGACCACCTCCAGGACGCTGCCGAACTGCACGAGGTCCTGGGCCTTGATCGTGCGGGCGGTGAAGTACAGGCTGCGCATCATGTGCTGCGGCACCAGCCGCGCCATGTGCGTCGCCGCGCCGAGGGCGCCCTGGTTGACCTCGGGGACGCCGAAGTAGGCGTCGTCGCTCGCGACGACGCAGTCGGCGTTGCCGACCAGGCCGACGCCGCCGCCGAGGCAGAAGCCGTTGACCGCGGCGATCACCGGGACCGCGCACTCGTAGACCGCCTTGAACGCCGCGTAGCAGCCCTTGTTGGCGCCGATCAGGGCGTCGAACCCGGTGGTGTGCTGCATCTCCTTGATGTCCACGCCGGCGTTGAACCCGCGGCCCTCGGCGCGCAGCACCACGACGTGCGTGGCCTGGTCGCGGCCGGCCTCGCCGAGGGCGGCGGCGACGTCGAACCACCCCTGCACGGTCAGGGCGTTGACGGGTGGGTGGGCCATCGTGATGACGCGGATCCCGTCCGCGCGGAGCTCCGAGGTGGTCGGCATGTGTGCCAACCTAGCATTTGCTTGGTATGGTCGCAGTATGTCGCTCGCCCTCGACCTCACCGGCCGCGTCGTCCTCGTGACGGGCGGGACCAAGGGCATCGGACTCGGCATCACCCGCGTCTTCCTGGCCGCCGGGGCGACGGTCGCGACCTGCTCGCGCTCCGACGTCGAGCCCGTCGCCGGGACGACCCACCACGTCTGCGACGTCCGCGACGCCGAGGCGGTCGCCGGCATGGTCGACGCCGTCGTCGGTGAGCACGGCCGGCTCGACGTGCTGGTCAACAACGCCGGCGGCGCGCCGTACGCCATGGCGGCGGACGCCTCGCCCCGCTTCCACGACAAGGTGGTCGGCCTCAACCTGATGGCCCCGCTGGTCGCCGCGCAGGCGGCGAACCGGGTGATGCAGGCCCAGCCCACGGGCGGGTCCATCGTCAACATCAGCTCGGTGTCGGCCACCCGGCCCTCGCCGGGCACCGCGGCGTACGGCGCGGCGAAGGCCGGCCTGGACTCGCTCACCCGGTCCCTGGCGATCGAGTGGGCGCCGCGCGTGCGGGTGAACTCCGTCGACGTCGGCCTGTGCCGCACCGAGAACACCGACGACCACTACGGCGGCGACGACGGTGTCGCCGCGATCGAGCGGACCATCCCGCTCGGCCGGATGGCGCGGCCCGAGGAGGTCGGCCACGTGGCGGCCTTCCTCGCCAGCGACCTCGCGTCGTACGTCTCCGGGGCGCGCGTGGAGTGCCACGGCGGCGGCGAGCCGCCGGTGTTCCTCTCCGCCGTGACCGGCTGACCCGCTTCGAACCCCTCCCGACTCCCGACCCTGATCCCAGGAGCATCTTGATGAGCACCCTCCTCGACGGCCGCGTCGCCATCGTCACCGGCGCGGGCCGCGGCATCGGCCGCGCCCACGCGCTCGAGCTGGCCCGGCACGGCGCCCGCGTCGTCGTCAACGACTACGGCGTCTCGATCTCCGGCGAGGGCACGGGGGAGACCCCGGCCGAGTCCGTCGTCGCCGAGATCGAGGCGATGGGCGGCCAGGCCGTCGTCAACGGCGCCGACGTGGCGGACTTCGCCGCGGCCGAGGCGATGGTGCAGCAGGCCATCGACGCCTTCGGCGGCCTGGACATCCTGGTCAACAACGCCGGTTTCGTGCGGGACCGGATGCTCGTCAACACCTCCGAGGAGGAGTGGGACGCCGTCGTGCGGGTCCACCTCAAGGGCCACTTCTCCCCGCTGCGGCACGCCGGTGCTTACTGGCGCAACGAGGCCAAGGCCGGCCGCACCCGCGCCGCCCGCGTCGTCAACACCTCCTCCGGCGCCGGCCTGCAGGGCTCCATCGGCCAGGCGACGTACTCCGCGGCGAAGGCGGGCATCGCCGGGCTCACCCTCGTCGCCGCCGCCGAGCTCGGGCGGTACGGCGTCACCGTCAACGCGATCGCGCCGGTCGCCCGGACCCGGATGACCGAGGGCGCCTTCGACACCTCGGCCATGCCCGAGCCGGAGGACAACTCCCCGGTCGTCGCCTGGCTCGCCTCCGAGGAGGCCGGCGACGTCACCGGCCGCGTCATCGAGATCGAGGGCGGCAAGGTCACCCTCGAGAACGCCTGGGCCCACGGCCCCTCCCGCGACAAGGGCTCCCGCTGGGAGGCTGCCGAGCTCGGTGCCGTCCTGCGCGACCTGATCTCCTCCGCGCCTGCCCCGGAACCGGTGTACGGCGCCTGAGCCCGCGGCGTGTGTGCGGGTCGGTGAGGGCGGTTCATCAAGGGATGCAGATGACTTGCTGCTTCCCTGGGTGAGCTCCACTCGGGAGGCGGCGCTTCATCAAGGGATGCAGATGAACAGTCGCCCACGAGCGCCCGCCCGTCCCGCGTCCACAGGTGCGCGAACGCCTGGCCTGTCCACAGCCGTCGGCGACGCTGCTCCGTCGGGTCCAGTCGGCCCGCGACCGTCCTGCCATGGACCCGATGCGCGTGCTCGCCGAACGGAACGGCTTCTTCACGCGGCGCGACGCCCGCAGTGCGGGGTACGCCGACCGCGACATCACCAAGGTCGTCCGACACCGGGTCTGGGTCCGCATCCGCCGCGGCTACTACACCTTCACCGAGCTGTGGCAGGCGCTCTACGACCTCGGGCGCCACCGCGTGCGGAGCGGCGCGGTGCTCGACTCGCTCGGTGACCGGGTGGCGCTCAGCCACGTGTCAGGAGTCGTCGAGCACGGCATCGACACCTGGGGCGTGGACCTCTCGCGAGTGCACGTCACCCGGCTCGACGGCGGCCCGGGCCGGATCGAGGGTGACGTCGTCCACCACGAAGGCTTCTGCGCCCGCCGACGAGGTGCTCGACGCGGGCGGTCGGCTGGTGCTGCCGCCCGAGCGTTGCGCGCTCGAAGCCGGCTCCCGGGCCACGAACGAGCAGGCGCTGGTCATGCTGGACTCCCTGTTGCGCCGCGGCCTGGTGAGTCCCGAGGCCCTCATGGGGCGCTTCGAGCTCATGAGCCACTGGCCGTTCGTGCAGCACCTGCACCTGATGGTCCGGATGGCAGATGCGCGTGCGGAGTCGGTGGGCGAGTCCCGCGGCCGGTACCTCTTCTGGAGCCACGGCCTGCCGGCACCTCAGCTGCAGTACGCCGTCCACGACACGGGCGGTCAGCTGGTCGCCACCTCGGACTGGGGGTGGCCGGAGCACGGACTGCTCGGGGAGTTCGACGGGCGCGTGAAGTACGGACGCCTGCTCCGGCCGGGCCAGGAAGCAGGGGCGGTCGTCTTCGCCGAGAAGCAGAGGGAAGATCGTGCCCGCGAGGCCAGCGGCATGGGCATGGTCCGCCTGGTCTGGTCGGACTTCGACCGCCCGACCCTGACGGTCGCGCGGGTCAGGCGGGGGCTCCGACTGTCCGGCTGACCGCAGGCTCGCTGGGTCGCGCCTCGCGGGGTGACCGTTCGGCTGCATCCCTTGATGGCGCGCCGCTTCCCTGGTGAAGTTCGCCCCGGGGAGTGATGAGTCGGCTACATCCCTTGATGGAGCGCCGCCTCCTAGGTGTAGCTCGTCCAGGGAAGAGGCGGTTCGGCTGCATCCCTTGATGAACAGCCACCACCCGCCCCGAGCCGGACGAACCCGCTCAGATCCGCTCGAGCAGCGTGCCGGTGGCCATGGCACCGCCGGCGCACATGGAGATCAGGGCGGTGGAGGCGTCGCGCCGCTCGAGCTCGTGCAGGGCGGTGGTGATCAGCCGGGTGCCGGTGGAGCCGACGGGGTGGCCCAGGGCGATGGCGCCCCCGTTGACGTTGACCCGGTCCATGTCGACGCCGTGCTGGCCGGCCCAGGACAGGACGACGGAGGCGAAGGCCTCGTTGACCTCGAACAGGTCGATGTCAGAGATCGACCGGCCCGACCGGGCGAGCACCCGCGCGGTCGCCTCGACGGGGCCGTCGAGGTGGTAGTACGGGTCGGAGCCGACCAGGCAGTGCGTGACGATCCGCGCGCGGGGGGTGAGGCCCAGCGAGCGGGCCTTGTCCTCGTCCATGATCAGGACCGCCGAGGCGCCGTCGCTGATCTGGGAGGACGTGCCGGCGGTGTGCAGGCCGTCGGGCAGGACGGTACGCAGCGCCGCGAGGCCCTCGGCGGTGGTGTCGCGCAGGCCCTGGTCGGTGTCGACGAGGCGGGTCTCGCCGGTGGGGGAGCCGTCCTCGCCGAGGACGGGCGCCTCGATCGGGGCGATCTCGCGCTCGAAGCGGCCCTCGTCCACGGCGACGCGCGCCTTGCGCTGGGAGGCGAGGCCGAAGGCGTCGAGGTCGGCGCGGCCCAGCCCGCGGTTGCGCGCGATCCGGTCGGCGGCCTCGAACTGGTTGGGCATGTCGATCGTCCAGTCGTCGGGCCGCGGGTCGCCGAGGCCGGCGGGGACGTTGCCGCCCAGCGGGATCCGCGACATCGACTCGACGCCGCAGGCGATGCCGACGTCGATGGTGCCGGCGGCGACCATGTCGTGCACCAGGTGCGCGGACTGCTGGCCCGAGCCGCACTGGGCGTCGACGGCGGTCGCGCCGGTGTGCTGGGGGAGCCCGGCGTGGAGCCAGGCGCGGCGCACCATGTCGTTGGACTGCTCACCGGCCTGGGTGACGCAGCCGCCGACGACCTGCTCGACGAGCTCGGGGTCGACCCCGGCGCGCGCGAGCACCTCGCGCTGCGCGAACCCGAGGAGGACGGCGGGGTGCACGCCGGCGAGCCACCCCTTCTTCTTCCCCAGGGGGGTGCGGACGGCGTCGACGATCACGGGAGTGCCCATGGGGGCAGACTAGAACAGGTTCTCGTTCCGCGAGAGGGTCGTCCCGGTCAGGGGGTCGCGGGGTCCTTCCCTTACCTACCGAGAGTATGTAACCTCGGCCACTAGAACACGTTCCAGTGACGAAGGGCTGCTCGTGACCTCTACCGCCGTGCCGGTGTTCGACCCCACCGATCCCGACGTCATGGCCCAGCGCCTGCCGCACGAGGAGCTCCTCGCGCTGCGGCGTACGTCGCCCGTCGCATGGATCGCGCAGGACGAGGCGGCCCGCGCCGGGTTCCCCGACCACGAGGGCTACTGGGCGCTGAGCCGGCACGCCGACGTCGCGGCGGTCTCCAAGGACCAGGCCAACTTCTCCACCCGCGAGAACGGCGTGATCATCCGCTTCGCCCCGGGGATGACCCGCGAGGAGGTCGAGCAGACCGGCTTCCTCCTCATCAACCACGACGCGCCGGACCACACCAAGCTGCGCCAGATCGTCTCCCGTGCGTTCACCCCGCGAGCGATCAACGCCCTGCAGGACGGGCTCAAGGCGCGCGCGGAGAAGATCGTCGACGACGCCCTGGCCAAGGGCGAGGGCAACTTCGTCGAGGACGTCGCGGCCGAGCTGCCCCTGCAGGCCATCGCGGAGCTGCTCGGGGTGCCGCAGGAGGACCGCGGGAAGCTCTTCGAGTGGTCCAACCAGATGCTGTCCTACGACGACCCCGAGGTCGAGGGCGACCAGATGACGGCGTTCATGGAGATCCTCGCCTACTCGATGGCGCTCGCCGACCAGCGCCGCACCCACCCCCAGGACGACATCCTCACCCGCCTGGTGACCGCCGACGTCCAGGTCGGCAGCGAGGAGGGCCGCGGGCTGACCGACGACGAGTTCGGCTTCTTCATGATCCTGCTCGCCGTCGCCGGCAACGAGACGACCCGCAACGCGATCACCTGGGGCATGCACGCCTTCATCGAGAACCCCGACCAGTGGGAGCTCTACAAGCGTGAGCGCCCGGCCACCGCCGTGGACGAGATCATCCGCTGGGCGACGCCCGTGACGGTCTTCCAGCGCACCGCGACGAACGACGTCGAGGTCGGCGGCCAGCTGGTCCGCAAGGGGGACCGGGTCGGGCTGCTCTACGCCAGCGCCAACTTCGACGAGGACGTGTTCGAGGACCCGTTCCGCTTCGACGTCACGCGCGACCACAACCCGCACCAGGCCTTCGGTGGCCACGGCGCGCACTACTGCATCGGCGCCAACCTGGCCCGGCTCGAGGTCGACCTGATCTTCCGCGCCCTGGCCGACCGGGACGTCACCGTCACGCAGCTGTCCGAGCCGCGCAAGCTGCGCAGCTCGTGGATCAACGGGGTCAAGGAGCTGCGCGTCGCCTACCGGTGACGTGCTCGGGCCGGCTCGGAAACGCACAAGGAGGAACGCAGTGACCGCCACCGACGTCCGGGCCGAGGGGTTCGACCCCACGGACCCCTTCGTGAACGAGAAGTCCGTCCCGCACGACCGCTTCCGCGAGATGCGGCAGGCCGGCCCGCTGACCTGGGTCGAGCAGGCGCCCGGGACGTACGACGGCATGGCGCCCGAGTCCGGGAGCGGCTACTGGGCCGTCACCCGGCACGCGGACGTCTCAGCCGTCTCCAAGAACTCCAAGGACTGGTCCAACGCCGAGAACGGCGCGATCATCCGGTTCTCCGAGGGGATGCTGCGCGAGCAGGTCGAGATGCAGCGGGTGATCATGCTCAACCAGGACGCCCCCGAGCACCCGACCACCCGCCAGATCGTCTCCCGGGCCTTCACCCCGCGCTCGATCAACGAGCTCGAGGACCTGATGCGCCAGCGGGCGGAGACGATCGTGACCTCCGCCGTCGAGCGCGGGACGGGCGACTTCGTCGAGGAGGTCGCCGCCGAGCTGCCGCTCCAGGCGATCGCCGACCTGATCGGCGTCCCGCAGGAGGACCGGTTCAAGCTGTTCGACTGGTCCAACCAGATGCTGGCCTCCGACGACCCCGACTACCCGGGCGACCCGGACGTCGCCGCCGCGGAGATCCTGGGCTACGCGATGTCGATGGCCGCCGAGCGCCAGGCCAACCCCCGCGACGACCTGATCACCCGGCTGCTCAACGCCCACAAGGGCGAGCGCGGCCTGACCGACGACGAGTTCGGCTACTTCGTCATCCTGCTCGCCGTCGCCGGCAACGAGACGACCCGCAACGCCATCTCGCACGGGATGAACGCCTTCCTCGACAACCCCGAGCAGTGGGAGCTGTGGAAGGCCGAGCGGCCGGCCACGATGGTCGACGAGGTCGTCCGGTGGGGAACGCCGGTCACGGTGTTCCAGCGCACCGCGGTGCGCGACGTGGAGATCGGCGGCGTCACCGTCCGCCAGGGCCAGCGGGCCGGGCTGTTCTACGCCAGCGCGAACTTCGACGAGACGGTCTTCGACGACCCGTTCCGCTTCGACATCACCCGCGAACCGAACCCGCAGCTGGGGTTCGGTGGCCACGGGGCGCACTACTGCCTGGGGGCGAACCTCGCCCGCCAGGAGATCCGGGTGCTCTTCGACGCGCTGGCCGACCACGCCCCGGGGATCGTCAAGGAGCGGGAGCCCCGGCGGCTCCGCCACTCCTGGATCAACGGGCTCAAGGACCTGCCGGTCCGCTACGCCTGACCCGACGACCCGGCCGGCGGTTCAGGCCCGCACGAGCCCGCCCTTGAGGACGGGCTCGTGCTGGCGCGCGGTCAGCACCAGGGGGCCGTCCTCGGTGACGGCGACGGTGTGCTCCATGTGGGCGCCGCGGGAGCCGTCGAGGCTGCGCAGCGTCCAGCCGTCGGCGTCGGTGAAGATCTCGTCGGTGGTGTGCAGGAACCACGGCTCGATCGCGATGACCAGGCCGGGCTTGAGGGTGTACCCACGGCCGGGGCGCCCGTCGTTCGGGATGTGCGGGTCGCCGTGCATGGTCCGGCCGACGCCGTGGCCGCCGAACTGCGTGTTGATCTTCAGGCCGGCCTCGCGGGCGACCGAGGCGATGGCGTGGGAGATGTCGCCGATCTTCGCGCCCGGCTGCGCGGCCGAGACGCCGGCCTCGAGCGCCCGCTGGGTCGTCGCGATCAGCGCGAGGTCCTCGGGACGGGCGGTGCCGACGACCAGGGAGTACGCCGAGTCGGCCACCCAGCCGTCGACGCTCGCCGCGAAGTCGACGCTGAGCAGGTCGCCGTCCTGCAGGACGTAGTCGCGGGGGAGCCCGTGCAGCACCGCGTCGTTGACCGAGGTGCACAGCACCTTGCCGAACGGCGAGGCCCCGAAGGACGGGTGGTAGTCGATGTAGCAGGACTCCGCACCGCGCTCGCGGATCATCCGGTGCGCCAGGGCGTCGAGCTCGAGCAGGTTCATGCCCACGTCGGCGGTCTCGGCCAGGGCGGTGAGGACGTCGGCGACGAAGCGGCCTGCGGCGCGCATCTCCTCGACCTGGGCAGGGGTGCGGAGCTCGATCACGCCCCCAGCCTAGATAGGTTCGTCCCCGTGGCCCACATCGACCATCGGTCGCACCTGCGGGCCGACTGCGCCCGCTGCACGGGCCTGTGCTGCGTCGCGCTCGCCTTCGCCCCCTCCGCGGACTTCGCGATCGACAAGCCCGCGGGCACGCCGTGCCCGCACCTGGCCGGCGACTCCCGCTGCTCGATCCACGACCGGCTCCCCGAGCGCGGGTTCCGCGGCTGCACGACGTACGACTGCTTCGGCGCGGGCCAGCGCGTCGTCGGGGACGTGCTGCCCGGGACCGACTGGCGCGCCGACCCCGCGGCGGCCGGGCGGATGTTCGCGGTCTTCCACGTCGTCCGCGGCCTCCACGAGCTGCTCTGGTACGTCGCGGAGGCGGCCTCGCTCGTGGACGGCCCGCTCCACGCGGAGCTCGAGGCGGTGCGGGTCCGGCTCGAGGGGCTGGCCGGTGCGGACGCCGACGTCGTCGCCGCGGTCGACGTGGACGAGGAGCGGGCCGGCGCCGTGCCCCTGCTGCGTGCCGCGAGCGAGCGGGCCCGCGCCGGCTCGGCGGCGCCCGACCTGCCCCGGGACCTCGTCGGCCGGGACCTGCGCGGCGCCGACCTCGCCGGCGCGGACCTCCGCGGCGCGCTGCTCATCGGCGCGGACCTGCGCGGCGCCGTGCTGGAGCGGACCGACCTCACCGGCGCCGACCTGCGCGGTGCGGACGTGCGGGGCACCGACCTGGCACGGGCGCTCTTCCTGACCCAGCAGCAGGTCGCCGCGGCGGACGGGGACGCGGGCACGACACTGCCCGAGGCGCTCGGTCGCCCCGGGCAGTGGCCGGTGGACGGGTCGCCCGGCTAGTTGCCCGGCTTGTCCGCGCCGACGACCCACATCGCGAAGAACTGGGACCCGCCGCCGTACGCGTGGCCCAGCGCCCTGCGGGCGCCGTCGACCTGGTGCTCCCCGGCCGCTCCGCGCACCTGCAGGGCGGCCTCGCCGAACCGGAGCATCCCCGAGGCGCCGATCGGGTTGGAGGAGAGGACGCCGCCGGAGCAGTTGACCGGCAGGACGCCGTCCATCGCGGTGCCGCCGGACTCGGTCAGCCGCCAGCCCTCGCCCTCCGCGGCGAAGCCGAGGTTCTCCAACCACATCGGCTCGAACCACGAGAACGGCACGTAGATCTCCGCCGCGTCGATCTCTCGGAGCGGGTCGGTGATCCCCGCCTGCTGCCAGAGGTACGCCGCGGCGTCGCGCCCCGCCTGCGGGTTGACCTGGTCGCGCTCGGCGGCCGTGGTCGCCTCCGAGCGCATCACCGTGCCGTGGATCCAGGCCGGGTTCGGCGACGCGGCCGCGGTGTCCTCGTCGACGATCACCATCGCGCAGGCGCCGTCGGAGGAGGGGCAGGTCTCGTCGTACCGGATCGGGTCCCACAGCACCTGCGAGGCCAGCACCGACTCGACGGTGGTGTCGGGGTTGCGCAGGTGGGCGTAGGGGTTGCGCAGCGCGTTCTGCCGGTCCTTGGCCGCGACGATGGCGCCGACGTGGGTCGGCGCGCCGGAGCGGCGGATGTAGGAGCGCACGTGCGGGGCGAAGTACCCGCCGGCGCCGGCGTGCACCGGCATGTTGAACGGCACAGGCACCGAGAGCGCCCACATCGCGTTGGACTCCGACTGCTTCTCGTAGGCGACGGTCAGGACCCGCTTGTGCACGCCCGCCTGGACCAGCGAGGCGGCGACGATGGCGGTCGAGCCTCCCACCGAGCCGGCGGTGTGCACCCGCAGCAGGGGCTTCCCGGCCGCGCCGAGCGACTCGGCGAGGAACAGCTCGGGCATCATCACGCCCTCGAACAGGTCCGGCGCCTTGCCGACGACGATCGCGTCGATGTCGTCGAGGGAGATGTCGGCGTCGGCGAGGGCCCGGTCGATGGCCTCCCGGCAGAGGCCGGCCATCGAGACGTCCTCACGCTTCGCGCGGTGGCGGGTCTGGCCGACGCCGACGATCGCGGCTGGCTGCTTGGCCATCAGTTCCTGCCCTCCATGGTGCACACGATGTTCTGCTGGAGCGCGGGGCCGCTGGTGGCGTGGCCGAGCACCTTGCCTGCCTCGCCGTCCCACACCTTGCGCGCGGCCTCGCCGAGGCGGATCAGGCCGCCGGTGAACATGGGGTTGCCGGCCAGCGCACCGCCCGACGGGTTGACCGCCACGTCCTCGGCCAGGCCGAGCTCCCGGCGCAGCACGAGCTCCTGGTGGCTGAACGGCGCGTGCAGCTCGGCCACCTCTACGCCGTCGACGCCCGCGGCCCGGCCGGCGCGCTCGGCCGAGGGGGAGCGGGTGAGGTCGCGGCTGCCCATGCTGATCGCGTCCACGTAGTGGCTGAAGCCGCTGATCCACGCCGGCCGGTCGCGCACCTCGCGGGCCCGGTCGCCGGCGGCGAGGACCATCGCGGCCGCGCCGTCGGTGACCGGCGCGCAGTCGTGCTTGCGCAGCGGGTCGGCGTACATCGGCCGGGCCAGGAGCTCCTCGACCGACGAGCCGCCCTTGCGCACGGCGTACTCGTTCTTCTCCGCGTCGGTCAGCGAGCGGTTGGCCACCTCGGCCATCGCCCGCTCGTCCCAGAGCCCGGCGTCGATGCCGGCGCGGGCCTGGAGGCCGGCGAGCGACACGGTGTCGGGCCACAGCGGCGTCATCGTGTAGGGGTCGAGCTGCAGCGCCAGGGTCCGGCGCAGCACGCCCGCCGAGCTCTTGCCGAACCCGTAGACCAGGGCGGTGTCGACCTCCCCGGTCTGGATCTTCAGCCAGGCCTCGTACAGCGCCCAGGCCGCGTCCATCTCGACGTGCGACTCGTTGACCGGCGGGATGACGCCGATCGCGTCGACCGCCTGGACGAACGAGAAGGACCGGCCGGCCAGGTAGTCGGAGGACCCCGAGCACCAGAAGCCGATGTCGCGCCGGGTCCACCCGGTCTGCTCGTAGCACTCCGCGAAGAGCGGGACGAGCAGCTCCACGCACGTGGGCGACCCGTCGAACTCCTCCATCTGCCGCTGGGCGAACCCGACGACGGCGACGTCTCTCATCGTCTCTCCCGCCTCAGAGGTGGTGCTTGTAGGTGTCGTAGTCCGCGTCCGGCTCGCCGGTGGGACGGAAGTGGCTGATGTTCTCGATCGTGGTGCCCCACTCCTCGCGGGGCTTCCAGACCGCCTCGACCCGCATGCCCATCCGGACCTCCTCGGCCGGGAGGTCGAGGATCAGGTGCAGGAAGGCGATGTCGGCACCGTCGAGCAGCACGTACGCCGAGACGTACGGCGGCTTGATCCGCTGGCCCAGGAACGGCACGTTGACGATGCAGAACGTCGTCACCGTCCCGGTCTGGGAGAGCTCCACCTCGTCGGTGGTCGGTGTGCCGTCGGCCGGGCACGCGCTGCGCGGCGGCACGTAGACCTTGCCGCAGGTGGGGCACCGCTGGCCGATGATCCGGCCCTCGGCGATGGCGCGGTAGAAGGACGACTCCTCCGGCGACGCGGCGTACTGGTAGTCCAGCTCGACGGGGGTGACGACCCCCGTGACGGGCTCGCCCAGGTCGCCGAGCTCGGTCGCGGAGCCGGTCGCTGCGTCCTCGGCCGGCTCGAAGCAGGAGATGTCGGTGATCGCGCCGACCCGCTCCTCGGCCCAGCGGACCCGCACGCGCATGCCCGTGCGGACCTCGGCGGGGGAGCCGACGTCGAGCGCGTGCACCAGCGGCGCGTCGGCGCCGTCGAGGGTCACCAGCACGAAGGCGAAGGGGCGGTCGAGCGGCTGGCCGGCCACCGGCTCGGGGACCCAGCTCCACGAGGTGACCGTGCCGGTGTCGGCGACCTCGACGAAGTCGTCGAGCTGCCGGTGGGTGACCGGGTCGTACTCGGGCGGGGGGACGACGACGCGGCCCTCGGAGGTCCGGCCACCCACGACGCGGCCCTCGCGCAGGCCGGTGAGGAACCGACCGAGGACCGGTCCGGTGGACCGCGTGTAGTCGAAGGCGACCGTGACCGGTGCGGACAAGGTTCGGGACATGGTCGGGAAGTGAAACATGTTCTAGAAATCGCGGCAAGGGTCTGCCAGGGTGACGACCATGAAACTCGGACTGCAGCTCGGCTACTGGGGCGCGCAGCCCCCGACGGGTGTCGCCGAGCTCGTCGCGGCCGCCGAGGAGGCCGGCTTCGACGCGGTGTTCACCGCCGAGGCGTGGGGCTCCGACGCGTTCACCCCGCTCGCCTGGTGGGGGCGCACGACGACGCGCCTGCGGCTCGGCACCTCCATCGTCCAGATGTCCGGCCGGACGCCGACCTCGATCGCGATGCACGCGCTCACGCTCGACCACCTCAGCGGCGGCCGCGTCGTCCTCGGCATGGGCGTGAGCGGTCCGCAGGTCGTGGAGGGGTGGTACGGCGAGCCCTTCGCCAAGCCGCTGGCCCGCACCCGCGAGGTCGTCGACATCATCCGCCAGGTCCTCGCCCGCGAGGCGCCCGTGACCAACGACGGTCCGCACCACCCGCTGCCGTACGCCGGCCCGGGCGCGACCGGTCTCGGCAAGCCGCTCAAGCCCATCGTCCACCCGCTGCGCGCCGACGTCCCGATCTGGCTCGGCGCCGAGGGGCCGAGGAACGTCGCGCAGACCGCCGAGATCGCCGACGGCTGGATCCCGATCTTCTACACGCCCCGGTCCGCCGGCATGTACCAGCCGTGGCTCGACGAGGGCTTCGCGCGCCCGGGCGCCCGGCGTACCCGGGCCGACTTCGAGATCGCCGCCACCTGCCACCTCGAGATCGTCGAGGACGGCGCCGGCAAGCAGGCCGTGATCGACGCGATGAAGCCGTTCGTCGCGCTCTACATGGGCGGCATGGGGGCCAAGGACCAGAACTTCCACAAGCAGGTCTTCGAGCGGATGGGCCACGCCGAGCTGGCGGCGCAGGTCCAGGAGCTCTACCTGACCGGCGAGAAGGACAAGGCGGCGGCGCTGGTCCCCGACGAGCTGGTCGACGACATGCACATCATCGGAACCGCCGGCGAGGTGCGCGAGCGCGTCGCCCAGTGGGAGGAGACCGGAGTGACCACCTTGCTGCTCAGCTGCCGATCCGCGGACGAGGTCCGCCGCGTCGCCGAGGTGCTCGCATGAGCACCCCCGCGCTGGTGCAGCCCGCCGAGACCCAGGCGACCCAGGAGCTCCTACGGCTCGGCACCCACAACGGACACCTCATGGTGGCCGCCCTCAGGAAGCACCGCACGAAGCCCGTGATGCACCTCGGCGACGTCACGCTGACCGGCGGCGAGGTGGCCGAGCGGATCAGCCAGTACGTCCAGGCGTTCGAGGCGCTGGGTGCCGGGCGCGGCACGGCCGGCGCCCTGCTCGCGCTGAACCGGCCCGAGGTGCTGTTCATCCTCGGTGCCGGCCAGACCCAGGGCTACCGGCGCACGTCGCTGCACCCGCTGGGCTCGCTGGAGGACCACGCCTACGTCATCAACGACGCCGAGATCACCACGCTGGTCATCGACCCGAACCCGATGTTCGTCGAGCGCGCGCTCGGCCTGCTCGAGCGGTGCCCGGGACTGGACACCGTGCTCACGATCGGCCCCGTGCCCGAGCCGCTCGCGTCCGTGGGCGCGGACCTGACCGCGAAGGCGGCCGAGTTCGAGCCGCAGCCGCTCGAGGCCGCGCTGCTGCCGCACGACCACGTCGTGTCGATCACCTACACCGGCGGGACGACCGGCAAGCCCAAGGGCGTCATCGGCACGTCGCGGCAGATGAACACGATGACCCAGGTCCAGATGTCGGAGTGGGAGTGGCCCGAGTCCCCGCGCTTCCTCATGTGCACGCCGCTCTCCCACGCCGGCGCGGCGTTCTTCGTGCCGACCGTGCTCAAGGGCGGCTGCCTCTACGTGCTGGCGAAGTTCGACCCCGGCGAGGTGCTGCGCACGATCGAGGAGCAGCGGATCACCGCGACCATGCTGGTGCCCTCGATGCTCTACGCGCTGATGGACCACCCCGATTCGAGGACCCGGGACCTCTCCTCGCTCGAGACCGTCTACTACGGCGCCTCGGCGATCAACCCGGTCCGCCTGCGCGAGGCGATCGACCGCTTCGGGCCGATCTTCGCGCAGTACTACGGCCAGTCCGAGGCGCCGATGGTGATCAGCTACCTCGGCAAGCAGGACCACGTCTCCGCCGACGACCGCCGCCTCGCCTCCTGCGGCCGCCCCTCGGCGTTCCTGCGGACCGCGCTGCTCGGCGAGGACGGGCGGCCCGTGCCGACCGGCGAGCCCGGCGAGATCTGCGTGGCCGGGCCGCTCCTCGCCGGCGGCTACTGGAAGCTCCCCGAGGCGACCGCCGAGACGTTCCGCGACGGCTGGATGCACACCGGGGACGTGGCGCGCGAGGACGAGGACGGCTTCTGGTACATCGTGGACCGCACCAAGGACATGATCGTCACCGGCGGCTTCAACGTCTTCCCGCGCGAGGTCGAGGACGTCGTCGCCGAGCACCCCGCGGTCGCGCAGGTCGGGGTGATCGGCACGCCGCACGAGAAGTTCGGCGAGGCGGTCACCGCCATCGTCGTCCTGCGGGAGGACGCGGCCTGCGACGAGGAGTCGGTGGCCCGGATGACCGCGGAGATCCAGGAGATGGTCAAGGAGCGCAAAGGGTCGGTGCAGTCGCCCAAGCAGGTCGTCGTGGCCGACGCGCTCCCTCTGACCGCCCTGGGCAAGCCGGACAAGAAGGCGCTGCGTGCGCAGTACTGGACCGGGGACCGCGCCGTCGGGTGAGCGGCCGGTGCGCCCGCGCAGCCACTAGCCTGCGCGGGTGACCGGGCGCAGCACACGGACGGCGATCGCGGAGGCCGCACGCCGGCAGTTCCAGGCCGGCGGGTACGCCGCGACCTCGGTGCGCTCGGTGGCCGCGGAGGCGGGCGTCGACGCCGCGCTGGTGATGCGGCACTTCGGTTCCAAGGAGCAGCTGTTCCTCGAGACGATCGACGTCGAGGGCGCCTTCGAGCAGGCGCTGGACGGCCCGCCGGAGCGACTGGGGGAGCGACTGGTCACGCTCGTGCTCGACGACCGGCTCGGACGCGTGTTCCGGACGACGTACCGGGCGATGATCCGCGCGACCGACAGCGACCAGGTCCGGACCCGGCTGCTGGAGGCGATGGAGACGACGCTCGCCGCCCCGATCGCCGGGCGGCTCGAGGGCGAGGACGTCGAGCTGCGGTCGCGGCTGGTGGCCGCGCAGGTGGGCGGGCTGCTCGAGGCCCTGGCGATCCTCGAGGACCCCGTCGTCACCGCCGCGCCGCCCGAGCGGGTGGCCCGCTGGTACGGCGCGGCGGTGCAGGCGCTGGTCGACGGCGCGTAGCCGTCAGGACCCGCGAGCCCTCAGAGCAGGCCCTGGACGGTCCGGGTGTCGCCGCTGCGGCCGACGACGAACAGGGTGCCGTCGGCGTTGTCGAGGTACTCGCGCACGGGGTCGAGCCCGAGCCCGGTGGCCTCGGCGATGTCGGTGTCGGGGATCGCGGTCACCGACTGCCCGAAGCCCGACGGCGGCGCGAGGTCGTCGCCCGTCGCCCCGCCGCCCTGGGCACGCTGCCAGAGCTCGCGGATGGTGTTGTGCAGGTCGTCGGTCGTGGCCTCGGTGTCACTGGTCATGCCCGAGCGGTACCCGGGTCACCACCGGACAACGTCGCTCGGCCCTGTGGGGAACCTCTCCGCCGCGTGCTGCTGGTCGAGCAGGGAGGCGCGCCAGCGCGGACGTGCTGCTGGTCGAGCAGGGAGGCGCGCCAGCGCCGAGCGTCGTCGAGACCCGGTGGGGTGCCCACGGCTCTGCTGGTCGAGCAGGGAGGCGCGCCAGCGCCGAGCGTCGTCGAGACCCGGTGAGGTGCCCACGGCGCTGGGGACGGTCACCGGGTCTCGACGACGGCTCGCCAGGGCTCGCCTGCTCGACCAGCGGGCGGGCTCGGTTGGTCGAGCAGGGAGGCGCGCCAGCGCCGAGCGTCGTCGAGACCCGGTGAAGTGCCCAGGGCGGTCGGGACGGTCGCGGGGCCTCGACGACGGCTCGCCAGCGCAGGGCACCCGCTGGTCGAGCAGGGAGGCGCGCTAGCGCCGAGCGTCGTCGAGACCTGGTGAGGTGCCTGCGGCGCTGGGGACGGTCGCGCGGTCTCGACGACGGCTCGCCAGGGCTCGCCTGCTCGACCAGCGGTGCGGTGAGGTACCTAGGGAGGTGGGGACGGTCACGGGGTCTCGACGACGGCTCGCTGGCGCTCGCCTGCTCGACCAGCGGTACGCCGGGTGCTGCGGGTCGAGCAGGGAGGCGCGCCAGCGCCGACCGCTTCAGGAGGCGGTGAAGCGCGGGGCGCGCTTCTCGGCGAAGGCGCGCGGGCCCTCCTTGGCGTCGTTCGAGGCGAAGACGGCGGCACCCACGCGGGCGTCGTCCTTCCAGGCCTCGTCCTCGTGCTTGCCCTCGGACTCGCGCATCGTGCGGAGGATGGCCTGGACGGCGACCGGGCCGTTGGCGGCGATGAGGTCGGCGATCTCGTGGGCCTTGGCGAGGGCCTGGCCGTCGGGGACGACGTGCCCGATCAGGCCGATCTCCTTCGCCTCGGCCGCCTTCACGTGGCGGCCCGTCAGCAGCAGGTCGGCCGCGACGGTGTAGGGGATCTGGCGGACCAGGCGGACGGCCGAGCCGCCCATCGGGTAGAGGCTCCAGCGCGCCTCGGAGATGCCGAACTTCGCGGACTCGCCGGCCACCCGGATGTCGGTGCCCTGCAGGATCTCGGTGCCGCCGGCGATGGCGGGGCCCTCGACCGCGGCGATGAGCGGCTTGGTCAGCCGGAAGCCCTTGAGCAGGCCCTTGATGACGGTCGGGTCGTACTCGCCGGACTCGAAGGACTCCGACGGGGGCCGCTTCGACATCGACTTCAGGTCGGCCCCGGCGCAGAAGTAGCCGCCCGCGCCGGTGAGGATGCAGACCCGGATCTCGGGGTCGGAATTCACCCGGTCCCAGGCCTCCTCCATGATCGCGAGCATCTCGCCGGAGAGCGCGTTGCGCGACTCCGGCCGGTTCATCGTGACGACCAGCTTGTGGCCCTCCTGCTCGACGAGGCAGTGCGGCTCGGAGGGCGCGTCGGAGGGGCTGTTGGAGGGGGCCTGGGAGGCGTCCGTGCTGGTCATGCGGGGATGCTAGCCAAGAACGAGAACGTGTTCTAGTGTCGCGGCGTGGCTCACAACATCGCTGACCTCTTCGAGCACGCGGTCGACGCCGCGCCCGACAACCTCGCCGTCAAGGTGGGTGATCGGGTCGCCACCTACGCCGACCTCGAGGCCGAGTCGAACAAGCTCGCGCACTACCTGCAGGCGCAGGGAGTGGGCCCCGGCGACCACGTCGGGATCTACGCCAAGAACAGCATCGAGCACGTCGTGGCGGTGCTGGCGGTGACCAAGATCCGCGCGGTCAACATCAACGTCAACTACCGGTACGTCGAGGGAGAGCTGAACTACCTCTTCGACAACGCCGACGTGGTCGCGCTGGTCCACGAGCGGCCCTACGCGGACCTCGTCGCCGCGTGCTTCCCCCGCCACGAGAAGCTCCGGGTGGCCGTGGTGATGCCGGACGCCATCGAGCCCGACGACACCAGCGACGTGTCGTCGTACGGCGGCGTCCTGTGGGACGACGCGCTGGCCGGCCAGTCCGCCGAGCGCGACTTCGGCGAGCGCAGCGCCGATGACCTGCACATCATCTACACCGGCGGCACGACCGGCTTCCCGAAGGGCGTCATGTGGCGCCACGAGGACTTCTGGCGGGTCCTCGGCGGCGGGATCGACTTCTACACCGGTGACCGGCTCGACGAGCGCGACCAGTCCAAGCAGGCCACCGACCCGCGGATGGTCACCTTCCCACTGAGCCCGCTCATGCACGGCGGCGCCCAGGCCGGTCTCCTCATGCACCTCTTCGCCGGGCGCCTCACGATCCTCGAGCCGAAGTTCGACCCCGTCCGGACCTGGGAGATCATCGACCGCGAGAAGGTCCAGCTGATCTTCATGACCGGCGACGCGATGGCGCGCCCGCTGATCGAGGCCTACGAGGCCGGGGACTTCGACGGGTCCAGCCTGTTCGCGATCTCCAGCAGCGCGGCGATCTTCAGCCCGCCGGTGAAGAAGCGGTGGATGGACGCCTTCCCGAACGCCGTCTTCACCGATTCCATCGGGGCCTCCGAGACCGGCTTCCAGGGCATGGGCATGCAGGAGAAGGACAACATCAGCGCCGACGGCCCCGTCGTCGCGCTCGGACCGGCCAGCGTCGTCATCGACGAGGACAACCGCCTGCTCGACGTGGCCACCGACGTCGGCCGGGTCGGCCGGCTCGGCCGCGGCGGCCACGTGCCGGTGGGCTACTACAAGGACGAGGTCAAGTCGGCCGCGACCTTCCTGACCATCGACGGCGAGCGCTACTCGGTCCCAGGGGACAACGCCCGGATCGAGGAGGGCGGCAAGGTCACGCTGCTCGGGCGCGGCTCGAACTGCGTCAACACGGGTGGCGAGAAGGTCTACCCCGAGGAGGTCGAGATGGCCATCAAAGGCCACCCCGCGGTGTACGACGTGCTCGTGGTCGGCGTGCCCGACGAGAAGTTCGGCCAGGCGGTCGCCGCCGTGGTCGAGCTGCGCGAGGGCCACACCCTCGAGCTCGAGGACCTGCGCAGCTACCTGCGCGCCCACCTCTCGGGCTACAAGCTGCCCCGCGCCCTCACCCTCGTCGACCGCGTGCCCCGCAACGCCACGGGCAAGGCGCAGTACCCCAAGGCCAAGGAGATGGCGCTGGCCGTCACCGGCCGGCCCGCCGACCAGTCCACCGCACCCACGGGAGCCTGAGCACCAGATGCGTACCCCCCTCTGCGACGCCTTCGGCATCGAGTACCCGATCTTCGCCTTCACCCCCTCCGAGCACGTCGCGGCCGCGGTGTCGCGCGCCGGCGGGCTGGGCGTCCTCGGCTGCGTGCGGTTCAACGAGACCGAGGAGCTCGAGGAGACGCTCAGCTGGCTCGACGACAACACCGACGGCAAGCCGTACGGCGTGGACATCGTCATGCCGATGAAGATCCCGACCGAGGGCACCTCAATCGACCTCAAGGCGATGATCCCCGAGGAGCACATCTCCTTCGTCGACCGCACGCTGCAGAGGCTCGGCGTGCCGCCGCTCCCCGAGGGCGAGGGCCGCGACGGCGTCCTCGGCTGGTTGCACTCGGTGGCGCGCAGCCACCTCGACGTGGCGCTCCAGCACCGTCCGGTGCTCATCGCCAACGCCCTCGGCTCGCCGCCGAAGGACGTCATCGACACCTGCCACGAGCACGGCGTCAAGGTGGCGGCGCTGGCCGGTGCGGCCAAGCACGCGCTCAGCCACGTCGCCAACGGCGTCGACATCATCATCGCGCAGGGCTATGAGGCCGGTGGCCACACCGGCGAGGTGGCCAGCATGGTGCTGACCCCCGACATCGTCGACGCGGTCGGCCCGGACGTCCCGGTGCTGGGCGCCGGCGGCATCGGGTCCGGTCGGCAGGTCGCGGCCTCGCTGGCGCTCGGTGCGCAGGGCGTCTGGACGGGCTCGATCTGGCTCGGCACCGAGGAGTACCGCAACCTCTCCGCCAACCACTCCGCCTGGGAGACCGCGTTCACCCGCGCGACCTCGAGCGACACCGTCCGCACCCGGGTCTACACCGGCAAGCCCGCGCGCCTGCTGAAGACCAAGTGGGTCGAGGCGTGGGCCGAGGAGGAAGCGCCCCAGCCGCTGCCGATGCCGCTGCAGAACCTGCTGGTCTCCGAGGCGCACAACCGGATCGTGGCGTCCAACGACCCCGACGTGATCTCCATGCCGGTCGGCCAGATCGTCGGCCGGATGAACGAGGTCCGCCCGGTCGCCGACGTGGTCGCGGACCTGGTCGCGGAGTTCGACGAGACGGTCAAGCGGCTCGACGGCCTCAGCGTCTAGCGGTACGGCGTGGTCCGGGCGACCGCGAGCGCCCGCCGCAGGTCGAACGGCTTGGCCTGGCGGTCCAGCCAGGGCCGCCCGGCCCACAGGTAGCCGTCGACGTGCGCGGCCGCCAGGCGACGCACGTCGTCGGGCAGGCCCCAGCGCTCGTCGGCGACCTGCCAGGTCGGCGGGATGCCGAGCGTGACGCAGCGCCGCTGCTTGCGGCTGGTGCAGGTCGGGGCGTTGTCGAACCGGCCGCCGTGGTGCCGGCGGTTGTACTCGAAGGTGAAGCCGCGCCCGTTCTGCGCGGTGTCGACGGTGAAGTGCTTGCCGGCGATGCCGCGGGCGGCCAGCGCCTCGACCACCCGCGCGCCGAAGCGGACCTGGCGCGCGGTCGTCTCGTAGTGGGTCGTGTTCAGGTGGAAGCCGCGCACGTGGCGGACACCGGCGCGCACCAGCTGGGTCACCGCCAGCTGCGGGTCGAGGTGGTTCCACCCGGCCGAGCCGACCTCGATGTAGACCGAGGTGCGGGGGAGCGCCGCCAGCGCCCGCGTGGCGTAGGCCACCAGCCGGGAGAGCTGGGTCGACCCCCGCGGCGCGCAGAGCGCGAACGGCCCGTCGGGCTGCAGGACCACCGCGGCCCGCGTGTCGCCGAGCGCGCCGGCGAAGCTGCGGACCCATCGCTTGTACGACGCCTTCTCGGCCTTCGTGGGCAGCCGGGTGCACGCCTCGTGCTCCCAGGGCACCATCCGGAAGACCGTCAGCTGGACGAGCGCGTCCGGGTCGCCGCCCTGGGCGTTGGCGACGTACTCCCGGACCCGCGCGGCGATGTCGCGGTCGGGGATCCAGTCGCCGAACCACTTCGCCTTCGGTGCGTTCGCGATCTGCCCGAGCAGCTCGCGCTGGCGACCGGTCGCCCGCTCGTACGGCGCCCAGGCCATCTCCGCGCCGCCCCGGTAGACGCCCCACGTGCCACCCGCGAGCGGGTTGTCGGAGCCGGTGCCGACTGCCGCCGGAGCGGCCGGGGGAGGAGCGGCGAGGGAGCCGGCGGCGGTGGCCGGTCCCAGGAGGAGCAGGAACGCCACCACGAGGGCAGGCAGCAGCGGCAGCCGGGGGGACATGCGCTCGACGCTAGAGCAGCGTCAAGCAGGCGCGCCGGGTGATCGACCAGGTGTGACCGATCGGACGAGGCGGCGTGGTCCGAGCAGGTCAGGCCGGCTCGGCCGCGAGGTGCCGGCCGATGAGCAGGGCCTGCTCGGTGGCTCCGCCGTGGAGGAACTCGAACCGCTTGGCGGTGGTGAAGTACCGGTGCGCCTCGCCGTCGAGGTCGATGCCGACACCGCCGTGGACGTGGATCGTGGTGTGGGCCAGCCGGTGGCCCGCGTCGGCGGCCCAGAGCTTCGCCACCGCCACCTCGCTCTCCGCGGGCAGGCCCTCGGCGAGCCGCCAGGCGGCGTGCCACAGCGTCAGCCGCTGGCCGAGGACGTCGATGTAGCCGTCGGCCAGCCGCTGGGAGACGGCCTGGAAGGTGCCGATCGGTCGCCCGAACTGCTCCCGCGTCCCCGCGTACGCCGCGGTCAGCGCGAGCGCGCCCTCGGTGACGCCGAGCTGCTCGGCGGCGGCGGCGAGCACCAGCAGCTGCCGCAGCCGGCGGTCCACCGAACCGTCGGCGGGCCCCACGAGGCGGTCCGCACCGAGCGCGGCCCCGTCCAGCTCGAGCCGGGCGACGCGATCACCGTCGGTGAAGTCCTGCGGGGTGAGGGTGACGCCGCTGTCGTCGGGGCGGACCAGGAAGACGCCGACCCCCTCGGGGGTGTCGGCCGGGACGAGCAGCAGGTCGGCGTACGCGCCGGCCGGGACGACGGCCTTGGCCCCGGTCAGCCGCCACCCGCCGGCGGCGTCGCCCGCGGCCACGGTGGTGGGCCGCTCGGGTGCGAAGGAGCGGTCCTCCGCGACGGCGGCGGTGAGGACGGCGGAGCCCGACGCGGCCCCCGGCAGCCAGGACGCCTGCTGCTCGGTCGAGCCGTGCTCGGCGAGCAGGAGGGCGGCCGGCCCGTGGAAGGCCAGCGGCACCGGCGCGACCCTGCGGCCCACCTCGACCAGGACACGGCAGAGCTCGACGAGCCCGAGGCCGGCCCCGCCGTGCGCCTCGGGGAGCGCGAGGCCGAGCAGGCCGGCGTCGCCGAGGTCGCGCCACAGCTCGCGGTCGAAGCGGTCGCCGGCCTGCTCGACCGCGCGCATCCGCTCGGGCGTCGCGCGGTCGGCGAGGATGCGCGCGGCCAGCTCGGCGGCCTCGTCCTGCTCGGGGGTGAAGGAGAAGTCCATGGGTCTGCCTACCTCTTCGCCGCGGGCAGCCCGAGGCCCACGTAGCCGATGATGTCGCGCTGGATCTCGTTGGTGCCGCCGCCGAAGGTCATGACGAGCGAGGACCGGTACATCCGCTCCAGGCGTCCGGCGAGCACGGCCCCGTCGGAGGAGGCGGGTAGCGCGGCGTTCGGGCCGACGACCTCCATCAGGGACCGGTAGACCTCGGTCGCCAGCTCCGAGCCGTAGATCTTGGTCGCCGACGCCTCAGCGGGTGAGAGGTCCACGCCGTGGTCGGCGTCGGAGGCGAGCTTCCAGTTCAGCTGGGTCAGCATCGTGATCCGGGCGTGGGCGCGGCCCAGCGCGATCTGCACCCACTCGGTGTCGATCACCCGGTCGCCGGCGGCGTTCTTGGTCTCCTGCGCCCAGGCGCGCACCAGCCGCAGCGACTGGGTCAGCGGCGCGGAGGAGGTGAGGGCGACGCGCTCGTGGTTGAGCTGGTTGGTCATCAGCGCCCAGCCGCCGTTGAGCTCACCGACCAGGTTCCCGACCGGGACGCGCACGTCCTCGTAGTACGTCGCGCTGGTGCCGACCCCGGCGACGGTGTGGACGGGCGTCCACGAGAAGCCGGGTGCGTCGGTGGGGACGAGGATCATCGACAGGCCCTTGTGGCGCGGCAGGTCGGGATCGGTGCGGCAGGCCAGCCAGACCCAGTCGGCGTACTGGATGAGCGAGGTCCACATCTTCTGCCCGTTGACCACCCACTCGTCGCCCTCGCGGACCGCCCGCGTGCGCAGGGACGCCAGGTCGGTGCCGGACCCGTGCTCGGAGTAGCCGATCGAGAAGTGCAAGTCGCCGGCGAGGATCCGGGGCAGGAAGTGGTCCTTCTGCTCGGGCGTGCCGTACCGCATGATCGTCGGCCCGACCGTGTTGAGCGTCAGGTAGGGGATGGGCACCCCGTGGTCGGCCGCGACGTCGGTGAAGATCAGCTGCTCCACCATCGAGCGGGCCTGGCCGCCGTACTCCTCGGGCCAGCCGATCCCCAGCCACCCGTCCCTGCCCAGCCGGCGGATGACGTCCTTGTAGACGCCCGCCTCGCCGACCTCGCCCGCCGAGGCCGCCAGGCCGGCCCGGACCTCGGGGGTGACCACCTCCGAGAAGTACTCGTGCAGCTCCTCGCGGAGCCGCAGCTCCGCATCCGTCAGTGCCAGGTGCATGCGGAACTCCTGCCGAGTGGTACCGGGCGGTGCGGGATGGTGGAAACACCGAGCAGAAAACTATAACCTGTTCTCGTTTTGGTCCACCGGCACGCGGTTCGGCCATCGAACGATCGGGAGGCACGCGATGAGCGACACCGGATCCAGCACCCGCTACCTGGACCAGGGCAAGCCGCCGGAGCGCTTCGCGCGCGGCTGGCACTGCCTCGGCCTGGAGTCGGCCTTCGCCGACGGCCGGCCGCACGGCATCGAGGCGTTCGGCACCAAGCTGGTCGTGTGGCGAGACAGCCAGGGCGGCACCAACGTCCTCGACGGCTACTGCCGCCACATGGGCGGGGACCTCACCCAGGGCAGCGTCAAGGGCGACGAGGTCGCCTGTCCCTTCCACGACTGGCGCTGGGGCGGCGACGGGAAGTGCAAGCAGATCCCCTACGCCCGCCGCGTCCCGCTGCGCGCCCGCACCCAGAAGTACCCCGTGGTCATCCGCAACGGCCAGGTGCTGGTCTGGCACGACGTCGAGGGCTCGGCCCCCGACCTGGACGTCCTCCCTCCCGAGCTGCCGGGGATCGGCACCGACGAGTGGACCGACTGGTTCTGGGAGGTCGTGCCGATCGAGGGCTCGAACTGCCGCGAGCTGATCGACAACGTCGTGGACATGGCGCACTTCTACTACGTGCACCTGTCCTTCCCGACGAGCTTCCGCAACGTCTTCGAGGGCACCCGCGCCACGCAGTACATGGGTTCCAAGGGCCGCCCCGACGTGAGCGGCGGGTACGGCGACGCCGAGATGTTCCTGAAGTCGGAGGCGACCTACTTCGGCCCGTCGTACATGGTCAACTGGCTCGAGGTCGACTACAAGGGCTTCGTCACCGAGGTCGTCCTCATCAACTGCCACCTGCCCACGGGGCCGGACTCGTTCACGCTGCAGTACGGCATCGCCGTCAAGAAGCCCGAGGGCCTCGACGAGGCGACCGCGCAGTACATCGCGAAGAAGTACGCCACGATGTTCGGCGAGGGTTTCCTCCAGGACGTGCACATCTGGAAGAACAAGGTGCCGGTGCAGAACCCGCTCCTGTGCGAGGAGGACGGCCCGGTCTACCAGCTGCGTCGCTGGTACGAGCAGTTCTACGTCGACGTCGCCGACATCGCCCCCGAGATGGTCGACCGCTTCGAGTTCGAGGTCGACACCACCAAGGCCAACGAGTTCTGGCAGGCCGAGGTCGCGGAGAACCTCGCGAGGAAGGCGGCCGAGGACTCCGCGCCGGCGGACGGCGTGGCCGACCCGGAGGCCGAGGGCAAGCCCCAGGTCATGACGGGGACCTGAGCGTGCCGTCGTTCGTCCCGCTGAGTCCCGAGACCGTCGAGGACCAGCGGCTCTACACCTCCGCCCGGCTGACCCAGGTCGCCTGCCTGGACTGCCTCGCGCAGGTCGGGGTCAAGAAGAACAGCGAGCACCACACCTCGATCCAGTGGACGACCGAGGCGCGGGCGCACTGCCCGGAGCTGACCCGGCGCGACGGCGTCCGCGAGAGCCACGTCGGCTGCCCGCGGATGCTCGCGAGCATCGAGACCGCTGTCCGGGAGGGACAGGTCCCGATCGGTGCCGAGGACGGATACTGAGGCGGCCCGGCCCCATCACCCCCCCGACCAGAGAGACCCCGTGGACACCGACTCCTTCGAGCTGAAGATCCTCGACGTCGTCGAGGAGACGCCCGACGCCCGTTCCATCAGCTTCGAGGTGCCTGCCGGCGCCGAGGAGCACTTCGCCTACAAGCCGGGGCAGTTCCTCACCGTCGCCGTGCCGAGCGACCAGACGGGCGTGGCGGCGCGGTGCTACTCGCTGTGCAGCAGCCCGGTCGGCGGCGGCCCGCTGACGATCACGGTCAAGCGGACCGACGGCGGGTACGCCTCGAACTGGATGTGCGACAACCTCGCGCCCGGCGACAGCCTGCGGGTGCTCCCGCCGAGCGGCATCTTCACCCCGGCCTCGCTCAGCGCGGACCTGCTGCTGTTCGCGGGCGGGAGCGGCATCACGCCGGTCATGTCGATCACCCGCACGGCGCTGGAGCAGGGGACCGGCCGGATCGTCCTGTTCTACGCCAACCGCGACGAGTCCTCGGTGATCTTCGCCGGCGAGCTGGCCCGCCTGGCCGCCGCGCACCCCGACCGGCTCGTCGTCGTCCACTGGCTGGAGTCGGTCCAGGGGCTGCCCACCCACGAGCAGGTCAAGGCGTTCGCCGCCGGCTACACGACGTACGACGCGTTCGTGTGCGGTCCGACGCCCTTCATGAAGATGACGGTGGCCGCCCTCAAGGAGCTCGAGTTCCCGCGCGAGCGCCGCCACCAGGAGAAGTTCGTCTCCCTCGGCGGCAACCCGTTCGGCGACCTGCACGACGTCGAGGTGGCCGAGCAGGAGATCGACGCCGCGGAGCACGACGAGGACGACGCCGCGCAGGAGCCCGCCAGCCACGGCGGCGGCCCGTCGGGGCCGGTCCGGCTCGAGGTCGAGCTCGACGGGGAGACGCACTCCTTCGACGACTGGGCGCCGGGCACCAAGATGCTCGACCACCTCGAGGCGAAGGGCGTCAAGGCGCCGTACTCCTGCCGCGACGGGGAGTGCTCGGCCTGTGCGGTCCGGCTCCTCGAGGGCGACGTGGACATGCTCCACAACGACGTGCTCGACGACGAGGACCTCGCCGACGGCATCCGGCTGGCCTGCCAGTCGGTGCCGACGACCGACACGGTGCGCGCGACGTACAACTGACGGCCGACCCGTCGTCGAGGCGGGCGGCTTCGCGGGCGCGCTGGGAATTACAGATCTGTAGTTGTTCCAGACGCGTTGCGTGGGGCTGGTGTGACTGGTGTGATGCCACCTGCGCCTGTCCACGGCGCCGTCCCGTGCACCCGTCCCGGAGGAGTTCCGTGCCAGCCCCCACCGCGGCCGTCCAGCTGGTCCGCCGCGCCCTGGCGACCGGGCTCACGGCCGTCCTCGTCCTGGGGCTGGCCCTCACCCTCGCGGGACCGCCGGCCGCGCCCGGCGGGCCGGTCGCCCCGGCGCTCGCGCCCGCAGCAGCGGCGCTGCCGAGCCCGTCGTACACCGGCTTCACGCTGAACGTCTGCCACTGCCTGCGACCGGAGAAGGCGATGGCCGACGTCCGCAGGGCGCTCACCCTCGGCGACGCCGGTGGCCTCCAGGAGTTCTCCGAGGCCGAGGACCGGCAGAACCTCGTCGCGCTCCTGCAGGCCAGGGACTGGGGCTGGTACATGCCCAACGGTGCGGGCGTCGCCATCCCGATCATCTGGAACCGCCAGCGGTTCCGGCTCATCGAGGGCCGCTCGGTGATGACCCACGGCGCGCAGAACGGCGTGACGCCGGCGCGGTTCATCAACAGCGTGCGGCTGCGCGAGGTCGCCACCGGCAAGGTGTTCGGCTTCGTCAACACCCACACGATCGCGCAGGCCTCGCGCGACGCGCAGCTGTCGAACATGAAGCGGATCCCGCGGCTGCGCAAGCACCTGGGGATGCTGCGCCAGGAGATCCGGCGGCTCGCCGGCACCACCGAGCACGTCTTCGCCGGCGGGGACCTGAACGTCAACTACCTGGCCGACAGGCGACGGCGCAACGCCGGGCTGCCGACCGACGCGCTCGGCGGGGTGGTCAGCTTCGACATGCCGCTGACCGGGTCCCGCGGTCCGGGCTCGCTGCTGGACTACGCGATGACGCTGCGCAAGGGCAGCGGCTTCAGCCGGACCAGCGCACGCGTCGTCGGCGGGTTCAACTCCGACCACGACGCCGTGGTCGTCACCTACCGCACCAACGACCTGTTCGCGACCGGGGCGCTGCACAACCGGCCGGTCGGCGGCACCGGCGAGGACCGCAAGCGGATCGGTGACCGGCAGGCCCGCGCCGTCATGGACGCCGAGCCGGGCGCGCTCGTCCGGCTGGCGACCCCCCGCCTGGACGACCCGACGCTCGCGGGTGCCCTCGTCGACGCGGCCGCCGAGGGCGTCGCCGTGCAGGTCGTCCTGGGTGCCGGGTCGTCGACCGCCGAGGAGCGGGCGCTCGCGGCCGCCGTCGGCACCGACCGTTCGGCCGGCTCGTGGGTGGCGCGGTGCTCCGGCAGCTGCCTCGGCGGGACCGGTCGCACCGACCTCGCCGTGCTGCTCGTCAGCCGAGCCGGCGGCACCACTGACCTGACGGTGGTCGGCGCGGGCGCGCCGGTGCAGGCGGCCCGCAACCGGTGGTCGAGCGCGTACCTCTCCTCCGACCCCGCGCTGTACGCCGGCTACGGCACGATCTTCGGTCGGCTCGCCGCCGACACCACCGACGCCACCAGGACCCGGGTGCTCACCTGGGGCTCCTACACCGCCCAGCTCTACCCGGTCCCCGACGTGGCCCGCCGCGACCCGGTGCTCCGGGGCCTGGCCGCCGTCGGCTGCAAGAACGCCGCCGGCCTGCGGACCAGCGACGGCCGCACCAACGTCCGGGCCGCGGTCCGGTCCTGGGCAGGAGCCCGGGGCAAGCGGATCGCGGAGCGGCTGGTCACGCTGCGTCAGCGCGGCTGCGACGTCGCAGCGGTGCTCGGCCCCCACGTCCTGCGCGGCATCCGCCGCACGCTGGAGCGCGGCGGGGTCCAGACCCGCGACGCCAAGGTCGGCGGCAACCTGCTGGTGGTCGACGGCCGCTACGGCAAGCGGAAGGGCGTGCAGAAGGCATGGGTCGGTGGGCCCGCCTGGTCCGACGGCGCCCTCGCCGGGGACGGCGTCAGCCTGGTCGTGAGCGAGCGGGAGACCGTGCGGCAGTACCTCGACGGGTTCAGCCGGGCGTGGACCCACGGCTGAGCC
The DNA here is from genome assembly GCF_040684155.1 of Nocardioides sp. NPDC092400. Lineage (NCBI taxonomy): Bacteria > Bacillati > Actinomycetota > Actinomycetes > Propionibacteriales > Nocardioidaceae > Nocardioides > Nocardioides sp. NPDC092400. Next base: position 1,216,947 of record NZ_JBFBFJ010000001.1, read on the forward strand.
CGGCTCGGCGGCGTCGTCGGAGCGGTGCAGAACCCGTTCCGCCGTCGACCCAAACGGCGTGCCCACCCCAGGATCCGCTGGTCCGAAGTGACCACGACGGACCGACCGATCCGCCCTCACGATCCGGTCCCCGGGTCGGTCACCATCTGCTCCCAACACCCCTTGGGCGCACGGCCTCCCCCCACTCGATCGTCACTCGGACGACCGAGGGCCGTCCGTCCTGGAAGGAGGGGTCGTGATCGCCACCCTCGTCTGCCTCGTCGCCCTCGTCCTCGCCTGGCCCCTCGCCTGCGGTGCGGGACGCCCGGCCGGGCGCCCCTCCGCGGCCGAGCGCCGGCTCCGCCACGTGGCCGGCAACCCCCAGGCCGCGACCACTGCGGACGTCGAGCGCCTGCTGCGCGCCCACGAGCTGCCGCCCGAGGAGGTCGCGCTCGTCCTCGGTCGCGCCTGCGACGCCGGCATCCGGCCGTTCACCATGTGGTGCTGGGTCCAGCAGTACGGCGTGCACGCGCTCGCGATCGTCGTCGCCGCGGACCTGTCCCACGCCCAGCTGCTCCGGCACCTGGGCGACGGCACGCTCCCGGACCTGGAGGAGCTGGCGGTCTTCGCCGCCCTGAACGGCTTCCGCGGGGCGACCGCGGTCGAGCCGGCCCCCACCCGGTCGCCGGCGGTCGCGGCCCCGCGCCGGGAGCCGGGCAGCGGCCTGCGCATCGACGGTCCGGGGTCCTGGCCCTTCGCGGGCTGGTCGCCCGGCGACGAGGTCGTGGACGTGCTGCGCGAGGTCGTCCCGGACCCGGTCGAGCCGCGCGCGCCGTACCCCTCCCGCACCACGCAGGCGGCACCCCGCGAGGAGCGGCTCCGCCGCCCCGACGCGGCCTAGGCCCCCGGCGGCTACCAGCCGCGCTCGCGCCACTCCGGCAGGTGCGGCCGCTCGGCGCCGAGCGTGGAGTCGCCGCCGTGACCGGGGTAGAACCAGGTCTCGTCGGGCAGCCGGTCGAAGACCTTCGTGCCGACCTCGTCGACCAGCTGCCGGAAGGCGTCGGCGTCGCCGAACGTGTTCCCCACGCCGCCCGGGAAGAGGCTGTCGCCGGTCCACAGGTGCGGGTGGCCCTCCGGGTCGTCGTACAGCAGCGCCACCGAGCCGGGGGTGTGCCCGGCGAGGGCGATGACCTCGAGCGCGCAGCGGCCGACGGTCACGGTGTCGCCGTGGCGGAGCGGTCGCGTGACCTCGACACCGGTCTGCTCGGTGATCGCGGCCGCGTCCGGCTCGCCGGCGAGCACCTCGGCGCCGGTCGCCGCGACGACCTCGGCGAGCGCCCGGTGGTGGTCCCAGTGCTGGTGCGTCGTCACGACCGTCGACAGGCCGGCGCCGCCGACGAGGGGGAGCAGGGTGCTCGGCTCCGCAGCGGCGTCGACCAGCAGCTGCTCGCCGGACTCCCGGCAGGTCAGCAGGTAGCAGTTGTTCGACATCTGCTCGTCGACCGCGACCTTCGCGATGCGCAGCTGGGCGAGCTCCCGCACGTCGGCCGGGCCACCCGGCGACACCGCGCCCGTGTAGTCGTTCACAGCTCCTCGATCCTCGGCAGCACGCCGTCGTCGCTCGTGGGTCCGGTGCCGGCGCCCGGGACCGGGCGGCGGCCGCTGAGCCACCATCCCAGGTCCGCGGCGGTGCCCCGGACGGTGGTCGTGGCGCCCGGCGCCGACTCCCAGGTCCGGTCGAGGTCGGTGGCGTGCACCCGCAGCGGGGTCGTCGACGGGCCGCGGGCGACCATCGCGCCGACCAGCGCCGCGGCGAAGTCCGGGGGCCAGCCCTCTGGCGTCGCGCCGAGCCCGAGGTCGAGGTGGTGGAGCTCGACCTCGCGCCACCGCATGTCCGGCACGTCGACGAGCGGCCGCGGCCGCGCCCCGGGGGTGCGGTCGAACGTGCCCCGCCACCCCTCGTCCGACACCGCCGCCAGGGCGTCCGCGAACGCCGTCGTCGAGGCCAGCAGCCGGTCGCGGAGCTCCTGCGGCGTCGCCGCGGCCAGCGCCTCGATGTCGCCGTCGCGGCGTTCCTGGCTGGGGTACATCGCGGCCTGCTCACCCCGGGCGGCGGCGTCGAGCACGCCGGCGAGGGCCTCGGCGTTGAGCACGACGTGCGCGACGACGTGCGCCCGGCTCCACCCCGGGAGGAGGCTCGGGGCGCGCCACTCGTCGGGGGACATCGCGTCGACGGTGCGGACGAGCCGCCCGTCGGCGTCGGCCAGCGCGTGACGCGGATCGCGTGCCCCGGCGGGGAAGGTCTGTGGGTCCGGCATGGTTGTCATCAAAGCCGGTCACCGGCCCGCCTGCCAGCACCCGCGCCACACCCCGCCGAGACGGCGCCGACCGTGCACGGTCGGGGCACTGTCGGTGGCGTGTGGCAACGTCGGGCCCGGCCACCGGCGTCCGCTCCGACCAGGGGCGGTGACCGCGCGGCCGGTAGCATCGACGAACGCGTGTTCGAACGCCCGCACCACCGACGACGAGGGAACATCCGTGGCTGACCAGCTGATCATCCGGGGCGCCCGGGAGCACAACCTCAAGGACGTCTCGCTGGACCTCCCGCGCGACTCCCTGATCGTGTTCACCGGTCTCTCGGGCTCCGGCAAGTCCTCGCTGGCGTTCGACACCATCTTCGCCGAGGGCCAGCGCCGGTACGTCGAGTCGCTCTCGGCGTACGCCCGGCAGTTCCTCGGGCAGATGGACAAGCCCGACGTCGACTTCATCGAGGGCCTCTCGCCCGCGGTCTCCATCGACCAGAAGTCGACCTCGAAGAACCCGCGCTCGACCGTCGGCACGATCACCGAGGTCTACGACTACCTCCGGCTGCTCTACGCGCGGGCGGGACGGCCGCACTGCCCGACCTGCGGGGCCCCGATCGAGCGGCAGACCCCGCAGCAGATCGTCGACCGCGTGCTGGCCCTCGAGGAGGGCCGGCGGTTCCAGGTGCTCGCGCCGGTCATCCGTGCCCGCAAGGGCGAGTACGTCGAGCTCTTCCGCCAGCTGCAGACCCAGGGGTTCTCCCGCGCCCGGGTCGACGGCGAGACCCACGGCCTGGACGACGTCCCGAAGCTGGACAAGCAGAAGAAGCACACCATCGAGGTCGTCGTCGACCGGCTCGCGGTCAAGGAGTCCTCCAAGCGACGCCTGACCGACTCGGTCGAGACCGCGCTCAACCTGTCCGGCGGGCTGGTGCTCCTCGACTTCGTGGACCTCGACGCCAAGGACCCGGGCCGCGAGATGCGGTTCAGCGAGAAGATGGCGTGCCCCAACGACCACCCCATCGACGTCGACGAGCTCGAGCCGCGCTCGTTCTCGTTCAACTCGCCGTTCGGCGCGTGCCCCAAGTGCCACGGCATCGGCACCCGGATGGAGGTCGACCCCGAGCTGGTCGTCCCGGACGACACCGCCACCCTGGGCGAGGGCGCGATCCAGCCCTGGAGCCAGGCGCACGTCGCCGACTACTTCCTCCGGCTGATGGGTGCGCTCGGCAAGGAGGTCGGCTTCGACCTCAACACGCCGTGGCGCGACCTGACGCCCAAGGCGCAGAAGTCGCTGCTCGACGGGCACTCGACCAAGGTCCACGTCGTCACCCGCAACCGGTACGGCCGCGAGCGCGCCTACTACGCGGAGTTCGAGGGCGTGCGGACCTACGTCGAGCGGCGCCACCGCGAGGCCGAGACCGACACGAGCCGGGAGCGCTTCGAGGGCTTCATGCGCGAGGTGCCGTGCCCCGCGTGCGGCGGCAGCCGGCTCAAGCCGGTCTCCATGGCGGTCACGCTCGGGTCGCGCGACGGCGGCGGCAAGAACATCGCCGAGGTCTGCGCGCTGCCGATCAACGAGTCCGCGGAGTTCCTCCGCGACCTCGACCTGTCGACCCGCGAGCGGCAGATCGCCGAGCAGGTGCTCAAGGAGATCCAGGAGCGGCTGCGGTTCCTCCTCGACGTCGGGCTCGACTACCTCTCGCTGGACCGGCCCTCGGGCTCGCTGTCGGGCGGCGAGGCGCAGCGGATCCGGCTCGCCACCCAGATCGGTGCCGGGCTGGTCGGGGTGCTCTACGTCCTGGACGAGCCGTCGATCGGCCTGCACCAGCGCGACAACCAGCGCCTGATCGAGACCCTCATCCGGCTCAAGGACCTGGGCAACACCCTCATCGTCGTCGAGCACGACGAGGACACCATCAAGGTGGCCGACTGGGTCGTCGACATCGGCCCGGGGGCCGGCGAGCACGGCGGCCAGGTCGTCCACACCGGCACCGTCCAGGACCTCTACGACCACCCGGACTCGATGACCGGGCAGTACCTCTCCGGTCGGCGCGAGATCCCGGTCCCCGCCGTCCGCCGCCCGCGGACCGTGGGCCGCGAGCTCACCGTCGTCGGTGCCCGCGAGCACAACCTGCGCGACGTCGACGTGACGTTCCCGCTCGGCATGTTCGTGGCGGTCACCGGCGTCTCCGGGTCGGGCAAGTCGACGCTGGTCAACGACATCCTCTACACGTCGCTGGCCAAGCACCTGTACCGCGCCCGGACCGTCCCGGGCCGGCACCGCAAGATCACCGGGCTCGAGCACATCGACAAGGTGATCCACGTCGACCAGTCGCCGATCGGTCGCACGCCGCGGTCCAACCCGGCGACGTACACCGGCGTCTTCGACCACGTCCGCAAGCTGTTCGCGCAGACCCCCGAGGCGAAGATGCGCGGCTACCTGCAGGGCCGGTTCTCCTTCAACGTCAAGGGCGGCCGCTGCGAGGCGTGCGCCGGCGACGGCACGATCAAGATCGAGATGAACTTCCTCCCGGACGTCTACGTCCCGTGCGAGGTCTGCCACGGCGCCCGGTACAACCGCGAGACCCTCGAGGTGCACTACAAGGGCAAGACCATCGCCGAGGTCCTCGACATGCCGATCGAGGAGGCCGTCGACTTCTTCGCCGCGGTGCCGGCCATCAACCGGCACCTCAAGACGCTGGTCGAGGTCGGCCTGGGCTACGTCCGGCTCGGGCAGCCGGCGACGACGCTCTCCGGTGGCGAGGCGCAGCGCGTCAAGCTCGCGGCCGAGCTGCAGAAGCGCTCCGCCGGCCGCACGCTCTACGTGCTCGACGAGCCGACGACGGGTCTGCACTTCGAGGACATCCGCAAGCTCCTGCTGGTGCTGGGCCGCCTGGTCGACCAGGGCAACAGCGTGCTGGTCATCGAGCACAACCTCGACGTCATCAAGACCGCGGACTGGGTCGTCGACATGGGCCCCGAGGGTGGTTCCCGGGGCGGCACGGTCGTCGCGGAGGGCACGCCGGAGCAGGTCGCCGCCGTTCCCGAGAGCCACACCGGCCGCTACCTCGCGCCGCTCCTCGAGGGCAAGGAGGCCGAGCAGCCCCGGGGCAAGGCGCCGGCGTCGTCCGCGCCGCTGAGCCGGGCCGAGGCCGCCGCGAAGGCGAAGGCCGACGCGACGCTCGCGCGGGCGGAGGCGAAGAAGGCGGCCAGGAAGGCGGCGAAGGCGCCGGCGAAGAAGGCCGCTGCCGCGAAGGCGCCGGCGAAGGCCGCTGGGGGGAAGGCGGCTGCGGGCGGGGCCTGAGCCCCGAGGCCTGGTTCTCAGCGTCTCCACAGCCGGCGGGGGTGCCCGGGCAGGTGTCACCTCAGTAGTGTCAACTTCAACCAGCACCCCCCGGCCGCACCCTCGAAGGGACACCCCCACCGTGACCGAGAAGCGCTCGCTCGACCACCTCAGCCGCCGCCGAGCCCTCACCGGGGTCGCGGGGGTCGGCATCGCCCTCCCGGTCCTCGCTGCCTGCGGTGGCGAGGACGAGCCGACCGCGACCGACCCGGCGGGCGGCCCGACCAGCGGCGGCGAGGCCTCCGGCGGCAGCAGCGAGGGCGCCGGCGGTGCCGGCGGCGGGCTGGCGGCGACCACCGACATCGAGGTCGGTGGCGGGGCGATCTACCCCGACGAGAAGGTCGTGCTGACCCAGCCGAGCGAGGGGGAGTTCAAAGCCTTCTCGATCGAGTGCACCCACCAGGGGTGCGCGGTCTCGGAGGTGTCGGAGGACGGCATCGTGTGCCCCTGCCACAACAGCATCTTCTCGATCAGCGACGGCTCGCCGCAGAGCGGGCCGGCCACGGCCCCGCTCGAGGAGCGGACGATCAGCGTCGAGGGCGGTCAGATCACGCTCGCCTGAGCGGCGGCGCCCCGCCACCGCCGGTCGCGCTCCGCCGGCCGCCGGTCCAGCCGGCGGTCGAGGAGCGCCCGCGCCTCGTCGTACCGCCCGGCGCGGAGGAGGGCCGCGATCCGCGTCTCCTCGACGACCTCGCGCTGGGCGTCGGAGCCGCCGAGGCGCCACAGGGACGACTCGAGCGCGGCGAGGGCGTCGGCCGCCGCCGAGCAGCGACCGGCGTGCATGAGGCCGAGCGCGGCGGCGAGCGGGGCGACGACCTCGCGGTGCGTCGGGTGGTCGTGCCGCGACGACCGCACCTCCAGCCGGCGCAGCCCGTCGCCGTCGCCGGTCGCGAGCAGCACGACGGCCGCGTGCAGCGCCACGAACGGCGTCGCGGGCTCCTCGAGCGCCGGGCGCCCGACGACCTCGACCACGGGGTCGAGGGTGGGTACGTCCGCGGCCCCGGGGGTGAGCGCCCAGCGGTGGAGCAGGGAGCCGGTGTCCACCAGTGCGCGACAACCCGGCGCCGGCGCCGGCTGCAGCTGGGTGAGGTAGCGCGTCCGCACGGCGTCGAGGTCGCCCAGCGAGAGCTCGTGCAGGGCCGCGTGCCACACGAAGTGGCTGCGACCGTCGTTGCCGCGGCCTTCGCCGGCGAGCCACTGGTCCATCCAGCCGAGCCCGCCGGCGTGGTCGCCGGTCTCGTAGTGGGCGTGCGCGCGGGCGTGGGCGGCGTGCCCGGCCGACGGCTCGAGCGCGAGCGCCCGGCACGACAGGTCCATCGCCTCGTCGTAGCGGTGCTGCTCCTGGCGGACGAAGGCGAGCAGGCCGGTCGCCCACCAGTCCACGCCGTACGCCGGGGCCGCCCGCTCGACGATGCGCCAGGCGTCCTGGGGGACCTCGCTCACGCCCGCGAAGGCGATCGTCGGGACCGCGGTGGCCAGCAGCAGCGCGTCGGTCGGCCACTGCTCGAGGTGCCGGACCAGCGGGGCGCTGTCACCGGCCACGTGGCTGGTCACGGCGTGCACGTGGCTGCGCTCGCGCTCGGTGGCCCGGGCCGCGTGCAGCCGGGCGTCACGGACCCGTGCCGCGATGTCGACGTTGGCGCACTGCTCGTGGCCGAGGAGCGCCAGGGCGGCGTGGGCGAGCGCGAACGTCGGGTCGTGGGCGAGGGCCTCGGCGACGGCCGGGGCGGCGCCTGGCTGGAGGCGCAGCACCCGGCCGACGCCCCGGACGTAGGCGTCCGCGGCGCGGGGGGACGTGGTGAGCACGTGCCCGTGGGTGTCGCGAACCGGCATGAAAGCAGAGTAAGCCAGTGCAGTAACCATGCCTAGCGGCGACGCGCCGACCGCGGGCCTGTCGGTGCCGGAACGTAGGCTTGCCCGGTGCCTGCCGCTCCATCCCGACGCTCCGCCCGCGGGCCCCTGTCCTACCGTCCCGAGCCCGGCTCGATCCCCACCCAGCCGGGGGTCTACCGCTTCCGCGACGCCCGCGGGCGGGTGATCTACGTCGGCAAGGCGAAGAACCTGCGGGCCCGCCTGTCGTCGTACTTCCAGGACATCGGCAACCTCCACCAGCGCACCGCCACGATGGTCACCACCGCGGCCAGCGTGGAGTGGACGGTGGTCAACACCGAGGTCGAGGCGCTGCAGCTGGAGTACTCCTGGATCAAGGAGTACGACCCGCGGTTCAACGTCAAGTACCGCGACGACAAGTCCTACCCCTGGCTGGCCGTCACGGTCGGCGAGGAGTTCCCGCGAGTCATGGTCGGGCGCGGCGCGAAGCGCAAGGGGACCCGCTACTTCGGTCCCTACAGCCACGCGTGGGCGATCCGCGAGACCGTGGACGTGCTGCTCCGCGTGTTCCCGATGCGCTCGTGCAGCAACGGCGTCTTCAAGCGCTCCGCGCAGATCGGCCGGCCCTGCCTGCTGGGCTACATCGACAAGTGCTCGGCGCCCTGCGTCGGCAACGTCAGCGCCGAGGAGCACCGCGAGATCGTCGACGACTTCTGCGACTTCATGGGCGGCCAGACGCGGCCGTTCATGCGGCGCATCGAGAAGGAGATGTACGCCGCCTCCGACGCCATGGACTTCGAGAAGGCCGCCCGCCTGCGCGACGACCTCGGTGCGATGCAGCGGGCGCTGGAGAAGCAGGCGGTCGTGCTCGGCGACGGGGCCGACGCGGACGTGATCGCCCTGGCCGAGGACCCGCTCGAGGTCGCGGTGCAGATCTTCTACGTCCGCGGGGGCCGGATCCGCGGTCAGCGCGGCTGGGTGGCCGACCGCGTCGACGAGGGGGACACCCCCGAGCTCGTCTCGGACTTCCTGCTCCAGCTGTACGCCGGCACCGACCCCGACCACGGCCAGGAGTCGGTCCCGCGGGAGATCCTGGTCCCGGCGCTCCCGGCGGACGTCGGGGTCTTCGAGGAGCTGCTCAGCGAGCTGCGCGGCAGCAAGGTGGCGATCCGCGTCCCGCAGCGCGGCGACAAGAAGACGCTGCAGGAGACGGTCGCCCGCAACGCCTCGCAGGCCCTCGCGCTGCACAAGACCAAGCGCGCCAGCGACCTGACCACCCGCAACCGGGCGCTGGAGGAGATCCAGGAGGCGCTCGAGCTGGAGGAGGTGCCGCTGCGGATCGAGTGCTACGACGTCTCCAACCTGCAGGGCACCGAGGTCGTGGCGTCGATGGTCGTCTTCGAGGACGGCCTGGCCCGCAAGGGGGAGTACCGCCGCTTCGTCATCCGCGGGGTGGAGGGGCAGAACGACGTCGCCTCGATGCACGAGGTGATCACCCGGCGGTTCCGCCGGCTGCTCGACGAGCAGGCGCGCTCGCAGCTCAAGCCGGGGGACGACACCACCGGCCCGATGCTCGTCGACCCCGAGACCGGCCGTCCGCGGAAGTTCGCCTACGCGCCGGGCCTCGTCGTCGTGGACGGCGGCCCGCCGCAGGTCGCGGCCGCGCAGAAGGCGCTCGACGAGCTCGGCATCGACGACATCCCCGTCTGCGGGCTGGCCAAGCGGCTGGAGGAGGTCTGGCTGCCGGGGCAGGAGGACCCGGTCATCCTCGCCCGCTCCTCCGAGGGCCTCTACCTGCTGCAGCGGATCCGCGACGAGGCGCACCGGTTCGCGATCAACCACCACCGCTCGCGCCGGTCCAAGTCCATGGTCGAGAGCGCCCTGGACGACGTCCCCGGCCTCGGCGAGGTGCGCCGCAAGACCCTGATGAAGCACTTCGGCTCGCTCAAGAAGCTGCGCGAGGCGACGGTCGAGGAGATCGCCACCGTGCCGGGCATCGGCACCCGGACCGCGACGTCGATCAAGGACGCCGTGGCCGCGTCGTCGCCCGCCGGACGGACCGGAGGCGGCAGGATGACGGTCAACACCGCGACCGGCGAGATCATCGAGGAGGACGGATGAGCGAGCAGACGCCCCCGGGCGAGCTGGTCGTCGTCACCGGCATGACCGGTGCCGGGCGCAGCACGGCGGCCAAGGAGCTGGAGGACCTCGGCTTCTACGTCGTCGACAACCTGCCGCCGAGCTTGCTGCGGGACGTGGTGCGGCTCGTCGACGAGAGCTCCGGCCCGGGCCAGCCGATCGCGGTCGTGGTCGACGTCCGCTCCGGCTCCTTCTTCCAGACCCTCCAGGCCAACCTCGCCCAGGGCGCGACCGGACGCCGCGCGACGCTGCTGTTCCTCGACGCCACCGACGAGGTGCTCGTCCGGCGCCAGGAGGCGGTGCGCCGCCCCCACCCGCTGCAGGGCACGGGGCGTCTGCTCGACGGGCTGCAGCGGGAGCGCAAGGTCCTGGCCGAGCTGCGCAGCGGCGCGGACCTGGTCATCGACACCAGCGCGCTGAACGTCCACCAGCTCACCCGGGCCATCGCGGCGGCCTTCGGCAAGGCCGACCAGGTCCGGCTCAACGTCAACGTCATCAGCTTCGGGTTCAAGTACGGCATCCCGGTCGACGCCGACTTCGTCGCGGACATGCGCTTCCTGCCCAACCCGCACTGGATCCCCGAGCTGCGGCCGGGCACCGGTCGCGACGCCGAGGTGTCGGACTACGTGATGACCCGGGAGGGGGCCGAGGAGTTCCTCGACGGCTACGTCCCGGTGCTCGCCGGGGTCGCCGAGGGCTACCTGCGCGAGGGCAAGCGCTTCATGCGGGTCGCCATCGGGTGCACCGGCGGCAAGCACCGCAGCGTCGCGATGACCGAGGAGATCACCCGCCGACTCTGCGAGCTGGGGTACGACGCGCGCCCGGTGCACCGGGACCTGGGGCGGGAGTGAGCACCCCGGCCGGCGTGCCCGTCGACGCCAGCAGCGCCTCCCGGGCGCAGGCGGTCGTCGCCCTCGGTGGCGGGCACGGGCTCCACGCGTCGCTGAGCGCCCTGCGCCGGCTCGTCGACGACCTGACCGTCGACGAGCTGACCGCGGTGGTGACCGTCGCGGACAACGGCGGATCCTCCGGCCGGCTCCGCGGCGAGTTCGGCGTGCTCCCTCCCGGCGACCTGCGGATGGCGCTGGCGGCGCTGTGCGGCGACGACCAGTGGGGCGACACCTGGGCGCGGGTGCTGCAGCACCGGTTCGAGGGCAACGGCGACATGCGCGGGCACGTCGTCGGCAACCTGCTCATCGTCGGCCTCTGGGAGCTGCTCGGCGACCACGTCGACGCCCTCGACTGGGTCGGACGGCTGCTCGGCGCGAAGGGCCGGGTCCTGCCGATGGCGCTGTCCCCGATGGACATCACCGCGGAGGTCCGGGGGTTGCGCGCCGACGACCCCGACGCCCTGACGACCGTCCGCGGGCAGGTGGAGGTCGCGACCACCGGCGGGGTCATCGACTCCATCAGCCTCGACCCGGCCGACCCGCAGGCGTGCCCGGAGGCGATCACGGCGGTCGAGCGGGCCGACTGGGTGCTGCTGGGCCCGGGCTCGTGGTTCACCTCGGTGATCCCGCACCTCAAGGTGCCGGCGCTGTGCGACGCCCTCGTGCGCACCGACGCCCGGGTCGTGGTCAACCTGAACCTGGCCGAGCAGGCGGGGGAGACCGGCGGCTTCGGACCCGCCGACCACCTCGCCGTCCTCGCCGAGCACGCGCCGGACCTGATCGTGCACACCGTCCTGGCCGACCGGGAGAGCGTCGGCGACGGCCTCGAGGAGCTCGAGCACGTCGTCGCGGCGTACGGCGCGAAGCTGGTCGTCGACGACGTCGCGGTGGGGGACGGCACCCCGCGCCACGATCCCGCCAGGCTCGCCGCGGCGTACGAACGGATCATGGCTGCGGGCTAGGTCACGTGCCGGCACCTCGGGGTCGCCGTTGCGGTCCCGCGTCGTTGACTCCCGTGCGAGGATTCCCGGCATGGCGATGACGGCACAGGTGAAGGCTGAGCTGGCGAGCACCCAGATCACGAAGACCTGCTGCCGCAAGGCGGAGGTGGCCTCGATGCTGCGCTTCGCCGGCGGCCTGCACATCGTGAGCGGTCGGATCGTGGTGGAGGCCGAGCTCGACACCGGCGCCGCGGCGCGGCGGCTGCGCAAGGACATCGCCGAGGTCTACGGCCACCAGTCCGACGTCGTGATGGTCCAGGGCAACGGCATCCGCAAGGGCAGCCGCTACCTGGTGCGCATCGTCCGCGACGGCGAGGCGCTGGCGCGCCAGACCGGGCTGCTCGACCAGCGCGGCCGCCCGGTGCGCGGCCTGCCGCCGGCCGTCGTCTCCGGCGGTGGGTGCGACGCGGTCGCCGCCTGGCGCGGGGCGTTCCTGGCCCACGGCTCGCTGACCGAGCCGGGCCGCTCGTCCTCCCTCGAGGTCACCTGCCCCGGGCCCGAGGCCGCCCTGGCCCTGGTGGGCGTCGCCCGCCGGCTCGGGATCCAGGCCAAGGCCCGCGAGGTCCGCGGCGTCGACCGCGTGGTCATCCGCGACGGCGACGCGATCGGCCAGCTGCTCACCCGCCTCGGCGCCCACGAGTCGCTGATGGCCTGGGAGGAGCGCCGCATGCGCCGCGAGGTCCGGGCGACGGCCAACCGGCTCGCGAACTTCGACGACGCCAACCTGCGCCGCTCCGCGCGGGCCGCGGTCGCGGCCGGCGCGCGCGTCGAGCGGGCGATGGAGATCCTCGGCGAGGAGGTCCCCGACCACCTCAAGATGGCCGGCGAGCTCCGGCTCGAGCACAAGCAGGCCTCCCTCGAGGAGCTCGGCCAGCTCCACGAGCCGGTGCTGACCAAGGACGCCATCGCCGGCCGGATCCGCCGCCTGCTGGCGATGGCCGACAAGCGCGCCGAGGAGCTGGGCATCCCCGACACCGAGGCCTCGCTCACCCCGGAGATGCTCGCCGAGGAGGCCTGAGCCCCTCCGGCGGCTCGCGTCCGCGTCGTACGACGGACGCCGCCGCCGCTGCGTCGCCGCGCTTCGGTAGGGTCCGTGACACCGCACACCCGAGGGAAGCAGGAGCAACCGCAGTGACTGTTCGCGTAGGCATCAACGGGTTCGGCCGGATCGGCCGCAACTTCTTCCGCGCCGTCCGGGCGTCCGGTCTCGACATCGAGATCGTCGCCGTCAACGACCTGACCGACAACACGTCGCTCGCCCCGCTGCTGAAGTTCGACTCGATCCTGGGCCGCCTGGACGCCGACGTGACGGCGACCGCGGACGAGATCCGCGTCGGCGACCAGGTCATCAAGACCTTCGCCGAGCGGGACCCCGCGAACCTCAAGTGGGGCGACCTCGGTGTCGACGTCGTCGTGGAGTCGACCGGCTTCTTCACCGACGCCACCAAGGCCCGCGCGCACGTGGACAACGGCGGCGCCAAGAAGGTCATCATCTCCGCGCCGGCCTCCAACGAGGACGTCACCGTGGTCATGGGTGTCAACCACCAGACCTACGACCCCAGCGCCCACACCGTCATCTCGAACGCGTCGTGCACCACCAACTGCCTCGCGCCGATGGCCAAGGCGCTCAACGACGAGTTCGGCATCGTCAAGGGCCTGATGACGACGGTCCACGCCTACACCGCGGACCAGAACCTGCAGGACAACATCCACAAGGACCTGCGTCGCGCCCGCGCCGCGGCCCTCAACGTGGTCCCGACCTCGACCGGTGCGGCCAAGGCCATCGGCCTGGTCCTGCCCGAGCTCAAGGGCAAGCTCGACGGCTACGCGCTGCGTGTCCCGGTCCCGACCGGCTCCGCCACCGACCTCACCTTCGAGGCCGGTCGCGAGACCAGCGTCGAGGAGGTCAACGCCGCGGTCGAGAAGGCCGCCGACGGTCGCTTCCTGCGCTACTCGACCGACCCGCTGGTGTCGTCCGACATCGTCACCGACCCCGCGTCGTGCATCTTCGACGCGCCGCTGACCAAGGTCATCGGCAACCAGGTCAAGGTCGTCGGCTGGTACGACAACGAGTGGGGCTACTCCAACCGCCTCGCGGACCTGATCGACTACATCGGCGAGACCCTCTGACCGTGGGGGACCTCACCACCCTCGACGACCTGGTCGCCCAGGGAGTCGCGGGCAAGCGCGTCCTGGTCCGCTCGGACCTGAACGTCCCGCTCGACGGCGCCACCATCACCGACGACGGCCGGATCCGTGCCAGCGTCCCGACCATCCGCACGCTGGCCGAGGCCGGCGCGCGGGTGGTCGTGACCGCCCACCTCGGCCGGCCGAAGGGCGCGCCGGACCCGGCGTACTCCCTGCGCCCGGTGGCCGCGCGGCTCGGCGAGCTGCTCGGCCGTGAGGTCGCCTTCGCCGGCGACACCGTCGGCGAGTCGGCCCACGAGACCGTCGACCGGCTCGAGGACGGCGGCGTCGCCGTCCTCGAGAACGTCCGCTTCAACGCGGGCGAGACCAGCAAGGACGACGGTGAGCGCGGCGCGTTCGCGGACCGTCTCGCCGCGCTGGCCGACGCCTTCGTCTCCGACGGGTTCGGCGTCGTGCACCGCAAGCAGGCCTCGGTGTACGACGTGGCGCAGCGGCTGCCGCACGCCGTCGGGGGACTGGTGCAGGCCGAGATCGAGGTCCTGCGCCGGCTGACCGTCGAGCCGGAGCGGCCCTACGTGGTCGTGCTGGGCGGCTCGAAGGTCTCGGACAAGCTGGGCGTCATCGACAACCTGCTCGGCAAGGCCGACAAGCTGCTGATCGGCGGCGGCATGGTCTTCACCTTCCTCAAGGCCCAGGGCCACGAGGTCGGCAAGAGCCTGCTCGAGGAGGACCAGGTCGAGGTCTGCCGGGAGTACCTCCAGCGCGCGGTCGACAGCGGGGTGGAGCTGATCCTGCCGACCGACGTCGTGGTCGACACGACGTTCCCCTCCGGCGACAGCACCCCTGCCCCGCAGGTGGTGCCCGCCTCCGGGATCCCGGCCGACAGCCTCGGCCTGGACATCGGCCCGGACTCCGCGCGCGCCTTCGCCGGTGCGCTCGCCGGTGCGCGCACGGTCTTCTGGAACGGCCCGATGGGCGTCTTCGAGGTCGAGGCGTTCGCTGAGGGCACCCGCGCGGTCGCGCAGGCGCTCACCGAGGTGACCGCCGAGGGCGGGCTCTCGGTCGTCGGCGGCGGCGACTCCGCCGCAGCGGTGCGGACGCTCGGCTTCGCCGAGGACGCGTTCGGCCACATCTCCACCGGTGGTGGCGCCAGCCTCGAGTACCTCGAGGGCAAAGTGCTGCCCGGCATCCAGGTCCTGGAGGACAACTGATGGCAGCGACCCGCACCCCGCTCATGGCGGGCAACTGGAAGATGAACCTCAACCACCAGGAAGCGGTGGTGCTGGTCCAGAAGCTGGCCTGGACGCTGTCGGACAAGCGCCACGACTACGCCAAGGCCGAGGTCGTCGTCGTCCCTCCCTTCACCGACCTCCGGTCGGTGCAGACCCTGGTCGACGGTGACCGGCTGCAGGTGAGGTACGGCGCGCAGGACGTCTCGACCCACGAGTCCGGCGCCTACACCGGTGAGATCTCGGCCGGCATGCTGGCCAAGCTCGGGTGCTCCTACGTCGTCGTGGGGCACTCCGAGCGCCGCGAGCACCACGGCGAGATCGACGAGGTCGTCAACGCCAAGGCCCACCGCGCGCACGCCGCGGGGATGACCCCGATCGTCTGCGTGGGCGAGGGCCTCGAGACGCGCCAGGCCGCCGGCCACGTGGACTTCTGCGTGACGCAGGTGACGGGCTCGCTGGCCGGGTTCACGCCCGAGCAGGTGGCCGGCCTCGTGGTGGCCTACGAGCCCGTCTGGGCCATCGGCACCGGTGAGGTCGCCACGCCCGAGGACGCACAGGAGGTGTGCGCGGCGCTCCGCGCATGCATCCGCGAGTCCCACGGCGACGAGGCGGCCGACGGCGTGCGCGTGCTGTACGGCGGGTCGGTCAAGGCGGCGAACGTCGCCGGGATCATGGCGCAGACCGACGTCGACGGCTGCCTGGTCGGCGGCGCGAGCCTGCAGGCCGACGAGTTCAGCGGCATCTGCCGGTACTACGACATGCCGGTCCTGTGACCGGCCTGCGTTGACGTAGGATCCGAGCCGTGGAACTCCTCTTCACCGTCATCCTCATGATCACGAGCGCCTTCATGATCCTCCTCGTGCTGCTGCACAAGGGTCGCGGCGGCGGTCTGTCCGACATGTTCGGTGGTGGCGTCTCCAGCTCGCTGGGCGGATCCTCGGTCGCCGAGCGGAACCTCGACCGCCTCACGGTCGGCATCGGCGTCATCTGGTTCGCGACCGTCATCGCCCTGGGCCTCCTGCTGGCCTACCAGGGCTAGAAGCTCCGGAAAGGGAGTAAGCACGTGGCTGGTGGAGGAAACGCGATTCGCGGTAGTCGGGTCGGCGCTGGCCCGATGGGCGAGGCGGAGCGTGGCGAGGCCGCGCCGCGCCAGGCGATCACCTACTTCTGCTCCAACGAGCACCGCTCGGTGGTGACGTTCTCGGTCGAGGCGACCGTCCCGGAGTCCTGGGACTGCCCCAAGTGCGGCCTCCCGGCCAGCATGGACTCCGAGAACCCGCCGCCGGCGCCGAAGATCGAGCCCTACAAGACGCACCTGGCCTACGTGAAGGAGCGGCGCTCCGACAAGGAGGCCGCCGACATCCTCGACGAGGCGCTCCAGCTGCTGCGCTCCCGCCGGAAGTCCGGCGACCTGATCTTCTGAGGCCGACGGCTGGTCGGGCAGCGGGGCACAGCTCGACCAGCGGTCGACCTCCGCCGGCGTCCCCCCGGGTGGCAGGGCGGAGGCGTCGGTCAGAGACGCGAGGCCGATGCCCGGTCGAGGAACCAGATGGTCTCCTCCTGACCGGCCACGCCGACGGCGGGGACCTCGTGCACGTCGGCCACCTCGCCACCCTCACCGGTCCGCCCGGCCAGGGCGCGGGCGACGGCCTCGGCCTTGCCCTCGCCGCTGACCAGGAACCACAGCGCCCGGTTGCGGTTGAGCGCCTCGAAGGTCAGGCTCACCCGCTCCGGCGGCGGCTTGGGGGAGTCGTGCACCGCGACGGTCGTCGCGTCGCGGACGTCGAGCGCCGGGTGGCCGGGGAACAGGCTGGCGACGTGGGCGTCGGGCCCCAGGCCGAGCATGACCACCTCGAACCCGCCGGCTCCGCTGGCGCGCAGCGCCTCGGCGTACGCCGCGGCGGCGTCCTCGACGCTGCCGCAGTCGGCGGTCGTCGGGACCTCGTGGACGTTCTCGTCGGGGACGCCGACGACGGAGAGGAACGCCTCCCGCGCCTGACCGGCGTTGCGGTCGGACGACCCGGGGTCGACGTACCGCTCGTCGCCCCACCACACGACGACGCGGGTCCAGTCGACCTCCGAGGCCGGTGCCAAGCGGGCGATCTCACGGTGCACGACCTCGGCGATGGTGCCGCCGGTGAGCGCGACGTGGGGGACCCGACCGGCCTCCTGGGCGTCCGCGAGGCGGCTCAGCAGCTCGCCGGCGACGGCCGTGGCCAGCGCCTGGTCGTCGTCGTGGACCTCGATGCGGGGGGTGAGCGGAGTGGTCATCGGCGCCGGTTCTCCCGGTAGTAGGCGATCAGCGACCGCGTGGAGGGGTCCTGCTCACCCAGTGCGTCGGCGTCGCCGGCGATCGCCGGGCCCACCTGCTGGGCCAGCTGCTTGCCGAGCTCGACGCCCCACTGGTCGAAGCTGTCGATGCCCCACACGACGCCCTGGGTGAAGGTGATGTGCTCGTAGAGCGCGACGAGCTGCCCCAGCACGGCCGGCGTGAGGTCCGGCGCCATGATCGAGGCGGTCGGCCGGTTGCCGGTGAACACGCGCGCCGGCACCACGGACTCCTCGGTGCCCTCGGCGCGCACCTCGTCGGCTGTCTTGCCGAAGGCCAGCGCCCGGGTCTGGGCCAGGAAGTTGGCGAGGAAGAGCTCGTGGACGTCGTTCTCGCCGTCCTGGAGCGGGTACGCCGGATTGGCGAAGGCGATGAAGTCCGCCGGCACGAGCCGGGTCCCCTGGTGGATGAGCTGGTAGAAGGCGTGCTGCCCGTTGGTGCCCGGCTCGCCCCAGAACACCTCGCCGGTGTCGGTCGTGACCGGGGTGCCGTCCCAGCGGACGCCCTTGCCGTTGGACTCCATGGTCAGCTGCTGGAGGTACGCCGGGAACCGGTGCAGCAGCTGGGAGTAGGGGAGGACCGCGTGGGTCTGGGCGCCGAGGAGGTCGGTGTACCAGACGTTGAGCAGCCCCATCAGGACCGGCACGTTGCGTGCGGTCTCGGCGGTGCGGAAGTGCTCGTCCATCGCGTGGAAGCCGGCGAGCAGCTCGGCGAAGCGCTCGGGGCCGATCGCGACCACCAGGGAGGTCCCGATGGCGGAGTCGAGGGAGTAGCGGCCGCCGACCCAGTCCCAGAACCCGAAGGCGTTCTCGGGGTCGATGCCGAAGTCGGCGACCTTGTCCAGCGCGGTCGAGACCGCGACGAAGTGCCGCGCCACCGCGGCGTCCTCGTCGAGGCCGCCGTCGAGACCGCGCAGCCCGTCGAGCAGCCACTGCTTGCACAGCCGGGCGTTCGTGAGCGTCTCCAGCGTGCCGAAGGTCTTGCTGGAGACGACGAACAGCGTCGTGGCCGGGTCGAGCCCGGCCAGCGTGGTGGCGGCGTCGGTGGGGTCGATGTTGCTGATGAAGCGGCACGCGAGGCCCTCCTGGCGGTACGCCGCCAGCGCCTCGTACGCCATCACCGGACCCAGGTCGGAGCCGCCGATGCCGATGTTGACGACCGTGCGGACCCGCTCGCCGGTGGCGCCGGTCCACTCGCCGCTGCGCACCCGCTCGGCGAAGGCGTACACGCGGCCGAGGACCTCGTGGACGTCGGCCAGGACGTCCTGGCCGTCGACGCGGGGCCGGCGGTCGGCCGGGGCGTCGGCGGGCAGCCGCAGGGCGGTGTGCAGGACGGCGCGGTCCTCGGTGACGTTGATCCGCTCACCGGCGAACATCGCCTCCCGCCGCGCCGCCAGACCGACCTCGTCGGCCAGGTCCAGCAGCGCGGCGAGCACGTCGTCGTCGACGAGCGACTTCGACAGGTCGACCAGCAGGTCACCGGCGGTGAACGTCAGGCGCTCGGTCCGGCCGGGGTCCCGGTCGAACCACTCCCGCAGGTCGGGGGAGAATCCCTCCGCGAGCGACGCCAGCCGCGCCCAGGCCGACGTGCCGGTCGGATCCACCGGCGCGTCGGTCACGCGCCCGCCTTCTCCATCTGGCCGCGGACGGTCTCGACGAGCTCGGTCCACGACTTCTTGAACTTCTCGACACCCTCCTGCTCGAGGACCAGGAGGACGTCGTCGAAGTCGACCCCGACCTCGGTCAGCCGCTCGAGGATCGCGCGGCCCTCGCCGCCCTTGCCGGTGACGACGTCACCGCGCACCTCGCCGTGGTCGGCGAACGCCTCGAGGGTCTTCTCCGGCATCGTGTTGACGCTGTCGGGGACGACCAGGCCGCTGACGTACATCGTGTCGTCGTAGTCGGGGTTCTTGACGCCGGTCGAGGCCCACAGCGGACGCTGCATGTTCGCGCCCGCGTCGGCCAGCGCGCGCCAGCGGTCGGAGGCGACGACCTCCGCGAACGCGTCGTACGCCACGAGCGCGTTGGCCACCGCGGCCTTGCCGCGCAGCGCGAGCGCGACGTCACCGCCGACGGCCTCGAGCCGCTTGTCGACCTCGGAGTCGACGCGCGAGACGAAGAACGACGCCACCGACCGGATGGTCGACAGGTCGGTGCCGGCCTCGCGGGCCTGCTCGAGGCCGGTGAGGTAGGCGTCCATGACGGCGCGGTAGCGCTCCTCGCTGAAGATCAGCGTGACGTTGACGCTGATGCCCTCCGAGATCGCCGTGGTGATCGCGGGCAGGCCCTCGAGGGTCGCCGGGATCTTGATCAGCGCGTTCGGCCGGTCGACGGCCCGCCACAGCGCTCGCGCCGAGGCGATCGTGCCCTCGGTGTCGTTGGCCAGGTCGGGCTCGACCTCGATGGAGACGCGTCCGTCGTCGGCGGTGCGCTCGGCCACGGGGGCCAGCACGTCGCAGGCGTTCCGGACGTCCTCGGTGGTCAGCTCGAAGATCACCTCGTCGACCGGGCGACCGTCGGCGACGAGCTTGCGCACCTGCTCGTCGTACCGCTCGCCGTCGGCGATCGCGGAGGCAAAGATCGTGGGGTTGGTGGTCACGCCGACGACGGACCGGGTGGTGACGAGGTCGGCGAGGTTGCCGGTCTCGATGCGCTCGCGCGACAGGTCGTCGAGCCAGATCGACACCCCCGCGTCCGCCAGGGCCTTCAGACGATCACTCACAAGTTGTCCCTTCTGGAAGTCACTGCTCTCAGTACCCGGGGCGCCGTGGCGTCACTCGGTGGCGACGCGCAGGCTGTCCCGGGCGGCGTCCGCGACGGAGCGGGCGGTGATGCCGTACTCCTCGTAGATCCGTGCGTAGTCGGCCGACGCGCCGTAGCGGTCGATGGAGACCATCCGGCCGTGGTCGCCGACGTAGTCGCGCCAGCCCTGCTTGACGCCCGCCTCGACCGAGACCCGCGCCTTCACGGTCGGCGGGAGGACGGTCTCGCGGTAGGCGGTGGACTGCTCCTCGAACCACTCCAGGCAGGGGAAGGAGACGACGCGGGCGGCGATGCCGTCCGCGGCGAGGAGCTCGCGCGCCTCGACCGCCAGCTGCACCTCCGAGCCGGTGCCCATGAGGATCACGTCGGGGTCGCCGCTCTCGGCGTCGACGAGGACGTAGCCGCCCTTGGCGACGTCGTCGGTGGTGGCGAAGCCGTCGGTGCCGCGCGGGAAGACCGGGACGTTCTGGCGGGTGAGTGCCAGGGCGGCCGGACGGTCGACGTGGCGCAGGATCTCGAGCCAGGCGGCGGCGGTCTCGTTCGCGTCGGCCGGGCGGACGACGTCGAGGCCCGGCATCGCGCGGAGGGCCGCGAGGTGCTCGATCGGCTGGTGGGTCGGGCCGTCCTCGCCGAGGCCGATGGAGTCGTGGGTCCAGACGTAGGTCACGGGGAGCTGGCTGAGCGCCGCCACCCGGACCGAGCCCCGCATGTAGTCGGAGAAGGTGAGGAAGGTGCCGCCGAAGACGCGGGTCAGCTTGTCGGCTGCGATGCCGTTCATGATCGCGCCCATGCCGTGCTCTCGGATGCCGAAGTGCAGCACGCGGCCCTGGTAGGGGTCGCCGGTCCAGTCGCGGGTGCTGCGGCTCTCGGGGATGAACGACGGTGCCGACTCGATGGTCGTGTTGTTGGAGCCGGCGAGGTCGGCCGAGCCGCCCCACAGCTCGGGCAGCACCGGCGCCAGGGCGTTGATGACCTTGCCCGACGCCGACCGGGTCGCGACGCCCTTGGCGTCCGCCTCGAAGGTCGGCACCACGTCGGCCAGGCCCTCGGGCAGCTCGCGGGCACGCAGCCGGTGCAGCAGCTTCTCGCCCTCGGGGTTGGCCGCCGCCCACGCGGCGTACCGCTCGTCCCACTCCCGGCCCCAGCCGGAGCCTCGGGTCCGCAGGGCGCGGGTGTGCTCGAGCACCTCCGGCGGGACCTGGAAGCGCTGCTCGGGGTCCCAGCCCAGGATCTCCTTGGTGGCCGCGACCTCCTCGTCGCCCAACGCGCTGCCGTGGGCCTTCTCGGTGCCCTGGGCGTTCGGCGCCGGCCAGGCGATGACCGTGTCGAGCACGATCAGCGACGGGCGGTCGGTGACCTCGCCGGCCTCGACGATCGCCTGGTGCAGGGCGGGGACGTCCTCGCGGTACTCCTCGCCGCCGTTGGTCCAGTCGACGGTCTGCACGTGCCAGCCGTACGCCTCGTAGCGCTTGGCGACGTCCTCGGTGAACGCGACGTCGGTGTCGCCCTCGATGGAGATCCGGTTGCGGTCGTAGACCACGGTGAGGTTGCCGAGCTGCTGGGTGCCCGCGATCGAGGACGCCTCGCCGCTGACGCCCTCCTGCAGGTCGCCGTCGGAGCACAGCGCGTAGACGTGGTGGTCGAAGAGGCTCTCGCCGGGGGCCGCGTCGGGGTCGAGCAGGCCGTGCACGCGGCGGGCGGACATCGCCATGCCGACGGCGTTCGCGACGCCCTGGCCCAGCGGGCCGGTGGTCACCTCGACGCCGGCGGTGTGGCCGAGCTCGGGGTGGCCGGGGGTCTTCGAGCCCCAGGTGCGCAGCGCCTTGATGTCCTCGAGCTCCAGGCCGAAGCCGCCGAGGAAGAGCTGGGTGTAGAGGGTGATGCTGGAGTGCCCGCACGAGAGCACGAACCGGTCCCGCGAGATCCACGTCGGGTCCGCCGGGTCGTGCCGCATGACCTTCTGGAACAGCAGGTAGGCGACGGGCGCCAGGCTCATCGCGGTCCCGGGGTGGCCGTTGCCGACCCGCTGGACGGCGTCCATCGCGAGCACCCGGGCGGTGTCCACCGCCTTGTCGTCGAGGTCGCTCCACTCGAGGTCGGGCACAGTCGTCACGAGGAACCTTTCAAAGGATGGGGAGAGACCGCTCACACCAGGGAAGCGATCGGGCTCGGGCGTTTCCGAGCCTACTGATGTCGGGGGCTAGACTCACACCCGCTCCAACGGGTACCCCGGCCCCGGCCGGATACCCGCTCGGCAACGCTCCCGATCACCCCGAGGACCCCGTGACCTACGTCGGCCAGTCGGCCACCGCCTCCGAGCGGCACGAGTCCGGCGAGCCGACCCCGAAGGCGTCGGTGCGCGACGTCGTCGCGGCGTACGTCGGGCTCACCAAGCCCCGCGTCATCGAGCTGCTCCTGCTCACGACCGTGCCGGTGATGTTCTTCGCCGACCGGGGCATCCCCGAGCTCGGCCTGGTCCTCGCCACGGTCGTCGGCGGGACCTTCTCCGCGGGCTCGGCGTCGGTCTTCAACTGCGTCTACGACCGCGACATCGACGAGCAGATGCGTCGTACCCGCCGTCGCGCGCTGCCCCGGCACATCGTGTCGCCCGCGGCCGCCCTGGTCTTCGGCGCGGTGCTCGCGGTGCTCTCGACCGTGATCCTCGCCGTCTGGGTCAACCCGCTCTCGGCGGCGCTCTCGCTGGGCGCCAACGCCTTCTACGTCTTCGTCTACACCATGCTGCTCAAGCGGCGCACGACCCAGAACATCGTCTGGGGCGGCCTCGCCGGCTGCTTCCCGGCGCTCATCGGCTGGACCGCGGTCACCGGCGAGCTGTCGTGGGTGCCGGTCGTGCTGTTCATGGTCGTCTTCTTCTGGACGCCGCCGCACACCTGGGCGCTCGCGCTGCGCTACCGCGAGGACTACGCGAACGTCGACGTGCCGATGCTGCCGGTCGTCAAGCCGGCCCACGAGGTCGCCAGGCAGATCGTGGTCTACAGCTGGGTCATGGTGGCCACCTCGCTGCTGCTGTGGCCGGTGGCCGGGACCGGCGCGGCGTACCCCGTCGCCGCGGGCGTCCTCGGTGCGGTCTTCCTCCTCGAGGCCCACCGGATGCTCGTCCGCACCCGCGGCACCGAGGACCTCACCGCGATCCAGCCGATGCGGCTGTTCCACTCCTCGAACCTCTACCTCTCGCTGCTCTTCGTCGCGGTCGCGCTCGACCCGCTGCTCTCGCGCTGAGCGCCGGTTCTCGGCGGGGCCGCTGCAGGAGTCCCCGGTCCACCGGGGACTCCCTCGCTTCCCGGGGTAGATCTGCCCCGGTGAGCAACGGACTGCCCCGGGAAGCGACAGACTGCCCCGGCAAGCGCCGGACGTGCTCCAGGACGGGCTCAGCGGCCGGACGCCCACTCCTCGCGCAGCACCGAGTAGACGTACAGGTCGTGGTGGGCGCCCTCGCGCCACTGCGCGCCCCGCGCGACGCCCTCCTGGCGGAAGCCGGCCTTCTCGAGGGACCGCTGCTCGGCGAGGTTCTCCCGGTCGGTGTGGGCCTCGACGCGGTTGACCGTCGTGTGCAGGAAGAACAGGTCGGCGAGCTGCCGCTGCGCCTCGGTGCCGATGCCCCGGCCCCGGGCCGACGCAGCGAGCCAGATGCCGATCATCGGGCTGCGGGACGCCTCGTTCGGGCCCCAGCGCAGCTGCGCCCAGCTGAGGCTGCCGACGACGTCCTCGCCCTCGACCACGGCGAGGCCGCCGAGGTCGGCCGTCAGCGAGGGGTCGTACGGCGCGGTGCGCGGGTTGCGGGGCCCGAAGTCCTCGTACGGCGCGTCGCTCCCGGTCAGGTGGGGCAGGTCCGCCTCGGTGACGGGGCGCAGGCGCACGGGCATGGCGACAACCTAGCGACGCCGGGCGGGCGCGCCGGGTGCAGGAGTCACCGGTTCACCGGGGACCCCTGCACGGGACGAGGCTCGTCCACCTCCGGCGCGTCCACCCCCGGCACGTCAGGCCGGGAATCGGCCTCGAGCGGCGCCACGAGCACGCGCTGGCTGGTGGCGCGCGGGTGGCGGACGGTGAGCAGGGCCCAGGTGAGGGCGGCGGAGGTCAGGGCGGCGCCGAGGAGGTGGAAGCCGACGAGGACGACCGGGAGGTCGGTGAAGTACTGGACGAAGCCGATGGTGCCCTGGCCCAGCTCGACGGCGAGCAGGATCCACGCGGCCCGCACCGCCTGGGCGGGGGCGCCGGTGGCCCGCAGGGCGAGCAGCAGGCCGACGGTGAGGCCCAGGAGGAGGAAGACCGCGTCGGCGTGCAGCTGGCTGACCTGGAGCGGGTCCAGGCCGGTGCGCTTGGAGTCCGCGTCGCCGGCGTGCGGACCGGAGCCGGTGACGATCGTGCCGATGTAGAGCACGGCCCAGCCGGCGAGGAACGTCGCCCAGGCGAGACCGACCAGCCCGCCGCGGACCGGCGCGCCGACCGGGGCGTCGGCGACCTGCAGGAACCGCACGGACAGGCCGATGATCGCCAGCGAGCAGACCAGGTGGAGGGACACGATCCACGGGTTGAGGTCGGTCAGCACCGTGATGCCGCCGATGACGGCCTGGGCGGGGATGCCCAGCGCCAGCAACGTGGCCAGCCGGAGCAGGTCGCTGCGGCGGCTGCGCCAGGCGGCGAGGAACGTCGCGATCGCGATGGCGACGAGGACGAAGGTCAGCATCCGGTTGCCGAACTCGATCGCCGAGTGCAGGTTCAGCGCGCCGTGCGGGGTGTAGGACTCGTCGGTGCAGCGCGGCCAGGTGGGGCAGCCCAGCCCGGAGCCGGTCAGCCGGACGGCGCCGCCGGTGACGACGAGGACGATGTTGGCGACCAGGGTCGCCCAGCCCATCGGACGCACCCATCGGGTCGCGGCCTCGGTGGTCGGTCGCACTGCTCTCACTCCCACTTGAACGTACGGGCGGTCAGCACCGTGCCGACCACCGCCCACCCGGCGAGGGTGAGGAGCGCCACGGGGGCGACGACGCCGTCGATCAGCGCGTCGCGCATGGCCCCGCCCAGGGCTCCGGAGGGCAGCCACCGGACGACGTCGCCGAACGCGCCGTACGCCGAGGCGGGCAGCACCACGGCGCCGCCGGCCATGAGCAGCAGGTAGACCAGGTTGGCGGCGGCCAGCGTCGCCTCGGCCCGCAGCGAGCCCGCGAGGAAGAGCCCCAGAGCGGCGAACGCGGCCGTGGCGAGCAGCACGGCCAGCACCGCGCCGACGACCGCAGCCGGGCCGCCGGCCGGCTCCCAGCCCATGACCAGGGCGACCGCCGAGATCACGGCCACCTGCAGCGCCTCGACGGCCACCAGCGCACCGACCTTGCCGGCGAGGAGGCCGGAGCGGGGCAGCGGCGACGTGCCGAGCCGCTTGATCACGCCGTACCGGCGCTCGAAGCCCGTGGCGATCGCCAGCGACGTGAACGCCGTCGACATCACCGCCAGCGCCAGCACCCCCGGGGTGAAGACGTCGATCGCGCGGCCCGTGAGGTCGAGGTCGATCCGGTCGGCGCCCTGGACGGCTCCGACCAGGACGATGACCGGGATGACGACGGCGAGCAGCAGCTGCTCGCCGTTGCGCAGCATCAGGCGGGCCTCCATCGAGGCCTGCGCGCGCACCTGCTGCAGCCAGGGCGCGCCGCCGGGCCGGGGGGTCCAGTCCGCGGTGGCGCCGGCGCGCGGGGTGGTCGGCTCGGTCGTCACGGCTGGAGCTCCCGTCCGGTCAGCTCGAGGAAGACGTCCTCGAGGGTGCGCTGGCCCAGCGTCAGCGACTCCGGGAGCACGCCCTGCTGCTCGCACCAGCCCGACACCCTGGCCAGGGTGCTGGCGTCGGCCGGGCCGGTGACCAGGAGGCTGACCTCGTCGAGCAGCGTCACCTCGATCTGGTCCCCGAGGGCGACGCGCAGCGAGTCGGGGGCACCCGGCGGGAACGGCCGGCTCACCACGAGCCGGATCGTCGCCGCGGTGCCGCCCCGGGTCAGCTGCACCGGCGAGCCCGAGGCGATCAGCCGGCCGTGGTCGATGATGTGGATCCGGTCGGCGAGCTTCTCGGCCTCGTCCATGTAGTGCGTGGTCAGCACGACGGTCACCCCGGCGGCGCGCAGCTCGGTGAGCAGCTCCCAGGTGGTGCGGCGCGACTGCGGGTCCATGCCGGCCGTCGGCTCGTCGACGAAGACGAGCTCGGGACGCCCGACGAGCGCCATCGCCAGCCCGAGGCGCTGCTGCTGGCCCCCGGAGAGCCGGCGGTACGGCGTGCGCCCGCAGTCCCCGAGCCCCAGCCGCTCGGCCAGCAGGTCGACGTCCATCGGGTGCGCGTGCAGCCGGGAGACGTGGCGCAGCATCTCCATCGCGCGCACGCCGCTCCACGCGCCGCTGCCCTGCAGCATCACGCCGATGCGGGGGAGCAGCTCGGCGCGCTGGCGGACCGGGTCGAGCCCCAGCACCCGCACCGTGCCCTGCTGGGGCCGCCGGTAGCCCTCGCAGGTCTCGAGGGTGGTGGTCTTGCCGGCCCCGTTGGGGCCGAGGACCGCGGTGATGGAGCCGCGTTCGACGGTCAGGGAGAGCTCGTCCACGGCGACCTTGTCGCCGTACCGCATCACCAGGCCGTCGACGGCGACTGCTGGAGCGGCGTCGGACACCAGGCCAGTCTAGGAAACGTCCGCCGGAGGGGGCCGGGCGGGCAGGACCTAGGGTCAGGGGCGTGAACGCGGTGGTCCTGGGGGCGGTGGTCGTCCTGTCCGTGGTGGCGATGGCAGCGGTCGTGGTGCACCTGGTGCGCGACGAGACGGCGGGTGACCCGACCTTCCTCGTGCTCGCCCTGGTCGAGCTCGCCCTCGTCGTCCAGGCGGTGGTCGGCTGCGTGGCCCTCGCGGGCACCGACCGCGACGTGCCCGCGGCGACGTTCCTGAGCTACCTGCTCTCGCTGCCCCTGGTGCTGCCCATCGGCGCCTTCTGGTCGCTGGCCGAGCGCACCCGCGCCGGGACGGCGGTGCTGCTGGTCGCCCTGCTGACCGTGGTGGCCCTCGAGGTCCGGCTGCACTCCATCTGGACCGCCGGTGGCTGAGCTCTCCAGCGGCTGGGGCCGCATCCTCGTCGCGGTGTACGCCGTCTTCGCCGTCGCCGCCACCGGTCGCTCGCTCGTGCAGCTCGGCACGCAGGCCGACCGGGCGCCGCTGGCGTACTCCCTGTCCCTGCTCGCCGCCCTCGTCTACCTCGCCGCGACCACGTGCCTGCTCGTCGGCGGGCGGCGCGGCTGGTGGGCAGCCGTCGTGGCCGTCGGCATCGAGGCGGTCGGCGTGCTGGTCGTCGGTACGCTGTCCTACGTCGCCACCGACCTCTTCCCCGACCGCACGGTCTGGTCGCACTTCGGGCAGGGCTACGGCTTCCTGCCGCTGGTGCTGCCGCTCGCCGGGATCCTCTGGCTGAGACGCACGTCACCGCTCGCTGCGAGGTAAGGGGAGCCTTCCTTGAAGGGCCCCGACCAATAACGCCACACTGGTGTTGTGGAATTCGAGGAAGCCCGTCCGGGCGGTGACCAGCCGACGCGCCAGCGCGTCGCGCGGTCGATCCTCGTCGACGGTCCCTCGACCGCCGCCGCGCTCGCCGAGCGCCTCGCGCTGACGCCCGCCGCGGTCCGCCGCCACCTCGACCAGCTGGTCGAGGAGGGTGCGGTCGAGGCCCGTGAGCCACGCACCCTCGCCACCCGCGGGCGGGGTCGCCCCGCGAAGGTGTTCGCGCTGACCGAGGTCGGCCGCGACAGCTTCGACCAGCAGTACGACGACCTGGCCGTCCAGGCCCTGCGCTTCCTGCGGGAGACCGGCGGCGAGCAGGCCGTCCGGGAATTCGCGAGCCGGCGCGTGGCGTTCATCCAGGAGCGGTTCGGCGAGGTCGTCGAGCAGCACCCCGAGCTCAGCCCGGCGGAGGCCGTCGCCCGAGTCCTCACCGACGAGGGCTACGCCGCCGGCGTGCGCGACGTACCAGTGGGGGAGCAGCTGTGCCAGCAGCACTGCCCCGTCAGCCACGTGGCCCACGAGTTCCCGCAGCTGTGCGAGGCCGAGACCGAGGCGATCGCCGCGGTGCTCGGCAGCCACGTGCAGCGGCTGGCCACCATCGCCCACGGCGACGGGGTGTGCACGACCTGCATCCCGAGCACCACCGCAAGCAGCACCAGCACCACCCCGAGCACGTCCATCAAGGAGAAGGAGCAGGTCACCCCATGACCTCCATCGAGGAGCTGAACCCCGAGCTCAAGGGCATCGGCCGCTACGAGTTCGGCTGGGCCGACCCGGACACCGCCGGTGCGACCGCCAAGCGCGGTCTCAACGAGGACGTCGTCCGCGACATCTCCGCGAAGAAGAGCGAGCCGCAGTGGATGCTCGACCTGCGCCTGAAGGGCCTGAAGCTCTTCGACCGCAAGCCGA
The DNA here is from genome assembly GCF_040684155.1 of Nocardioides sp. NPDC092400. Lineage (NCBI taxonomy): Bacteria > Bacillati > Actinomycetota > Actinomycetes > Propionibacteriales > Nocardioidaceae > Nocardioides > Nocardioides sp. NPDC092400. Next base: position 1,245,353 of record NZ_JBFBFJ010000001.1, read on the forward strand.
TGCCGACCTGGGGCTCCGACCTCGGCGCGATCGACTTCGACAACATCAAGTACTTCGTCCGGTCCAGCGAGAAGCAGGCCGCGACCTGGGACGACCTCCCCGAGGACATCAAGAACACCTACGACAAGCTCGGCATCCCCGAGGCGGAGAAGCAGCGCCTGGTCTCCGGTGTCGCCGCGCAGTACGAGTCCGAGGTCGTCTACCACTCGATCCGCGAGGACCTCGAGGCGCAGGGCGTGCTCTTCCTCGACACCGACACCGCGCTCAAGGAGCAGCCCGAGCTGTTCAAGGAGTACTTCGGCACCGTCATCCCCGTCGGTGACAACAAGTTCTCCGCGCTGAACACCGCGGTGTGGTCCGGCGGCTCGTTCATCTACGTGCCCAAGGGCGTCCACGTCGACATCCCGCTGCAGGCCTACTTCCGGATCAACACCGAGAACATGGGCCAGTTCGAGCGGACGCTGATCATCGCCGACGAGGACTCCTACGTGCACTACGTCGAGGGCTGCACGGCGCCGATCTACAGCTCGGACTCGCTGCACTCCGCGGTCGTCGAGATCGTCGTGAAGAAGGGCGCCCGCGTCCGCTACACGACCATCCAGAACTGGTCGAACAACGTCTACAACCTCGTCACCAAGCGCGCGACCTGCGAGGCCGGCGCGACCATGGAGTGGGTCGACGGCAACATCGGCTCCAAGGTGACGATGAAGTACCCGGCCGTCTACCTCATGGGCGAGCACGCCAAGGGCGAGACCCTGTCGATCGCGTTCGCCGGCGAGGGCCAGCACCAGGACGCCGGCGCCAAGATGGTCCACGCCGCGCCGAACACCTCCAGCTCGATCCTCTCCAAGTCGGTCGCGCGCGGCGGCGGCCGCACGTCGTACCGCGGCCTGATCCAGGTCAACGAGGGCGCGCACGGCTCGAAGTCCAACGTCCTGTGCGACGCGCTGCTGGTCGACCAGATCAGCCGCTCGGACACCTATCCCTACGTCGACATCCGCGAGGACGACGTGTCCATGGGCCACGAGGCGAGCGTCTCGAAGGTCTCCGACGACCAGCTCTTCTACCTCATGTCGCGAGGCATGGAGGAGGACGAGGCGATGGCGATGATCGTCCGCGGCTTCGTGGAGCCGATCGCCAAGGAGCTGCCGATGGAGTACGCCCTCGAGCTCAACCGCCTGATCGAGCTCCAGATGGAGGGCGCGGTCGGCTGACGCCGGCCACCGTCCCTCCCGCCGACCCAGAAAGACAGACGTAGTGACCGTGACTGACACCGCCCGCGACAGCGTCGCG